>NC_008709.1:1200000-2400000 GCF_000015285.1 Psychromonas ingrahamii 37 | reverse complement strand
TATATGATGGCCTGTGTTGCGAATAAAATCATCGCTGCCCCTTTTGCAATTTTAGGGTCAATTGGTGTTATTGCCCAGATCCCAAACTTTAATAAAGTATTAAAAAAGCACGACATAGAATTTGAGCAATTAACGGCAGGTGAATACAAACGCACATTAACCATGTTCGGGGAAAATGATCAGGCAGGGCGTGATAAGTTTAAGCAGGAATTAGAGGAAACACATGATCTATTTAAACAATTTGTTAGCCAACAGCGCAGTCAAATTGATATTGATAAAGTGGCAACTGGTGAACATTGGTATGGGCTGCAGGCGATAGAACGCAATTTAGTTGATCAGATATCTACCAGTGATGACTATTTGTTAACTCAGCTGGACAGCCGTCACATCATTCAAATTAAGTACACTCAGCGTAAGAAATTTGCGGATAAACTTGGACACGCTGCTGTTATTGCTTTAGAAAATAGTCTGTTAAAAATATTTCAAACGCAGTCTAATAAATTATTTAAGTAATAGTGTTTTTTTTAAACGAATGTAAAAGCGAACTCGAATAAAAGTAACTTATTTGTCCAAAATAGTGCATTTTTTAAAATATAGGTTGCTATTCGATTAAAGTTTGGCTTATATAAAAAGGGAATTCATTAGAAGAATGTAAATTTAAGTTTCT
Organism: Psychromonas ingrahamii 37; assembly: GCF_000015285.1. NCBI lineage: Bacteria > Pseudomonadati > Pseudomonadota > Gammaproteobacteria > Alteromonadales > Psychromonadaceae > Psychromonas > Psychromonas ingrahamii. The sequence goes on along the minus strand of NC_008709.1, from coordinate 2,399,333 downwards.
TTTCCGCGATTATGACTATTTAGGTATGTAAGTATTATGAGCAAATTTCTTGTTATTGTGGAGTCTCCGGCAAAAGCAAAAACGATCAATAAATATCTGGGCAAAGACTTTATTGTAAAATCAAGCGTAGGTCATATTCGGGATCTTCCAACCAGCGGTAGTGCGAAGAAAAAGATAGAGGCTAAAGGAACTAAGTCTTTGGCAGGTATGACTCCCGCTAAAAAAGAAAAAGAAAAAGCAAAACGCACACAAAGTGCCTTGGTCGCTAGAATGGGTGTTGATCCTAATGATCACTGGAAAGCAAATTATGAGATTTTACCGGGCAAAGAAAAAGTAGTTGCAGAATTACAAAAATTGGCTGTTGATGCCCCCATTATCTATCTCGCAACGGATTTGGATAGAGAGGGAGAAGCGATTGCCTGGCATTTAAGAGAAGTGCTGGGTGGTGAACACCAGAAATATAAACGTGTTGTTTTTAATGAAATTACTGAAACTGCTATTCAGGAGGCTTTTGAGCATCCTACCGAATTAAATATTGATGGTGTTAATGCTCAGCAAACCCGCCGTTTTTTAGATCGGGTGGTGGGTTTTATGGTTTCTCCGTTACTTTGGAAAAAGGTTGCCCGGGGATTATCCGCTGGCAGGGTTCAATCTGTTGCAGTGCGTTTGGTCGTTGAACGTGAACGTTTAATTAAAGTGTTTAACCCCGTTGAGTTCTGGGATTTACATGCAGATGTGCAGGATAAGACCAAATCTGATTTGCGTTTAGAAGTCTTTAAAGAAAACGGTAAATTTTTTAAGCCTGTGACTGAAACTGAAACACTTAAAGCGGTCGATCATCTTAAATCAGCCGAATATAAAGTACTGTCACGTGAAGATAAACCAACAACCAGTAAGCCAAGTGCTCCTTTTATAACTTCGACCCTGCAACAGGCTGCGAGCACCCGTTTAAGCTTTGGTGTTAAAAAGACCATGATGCTGGCGCAACGTCTTTATGAAGCCGGTTATATCACCTATATGCGTACCGATTCGACTAACCTGAGTAAAGAGGCAGTGGGGAGTGCGCGAGACTTCATCAGTGATGAATTTGGCAAAAATTATTTACCGGCAGAACCGGTCGTTTATAGCAGCAAATCGGGCGCGCAAGAAGCCCATGAAGCAATACGTCCGTCCGATGTCGGCCAATTAGCGGCCTTACTGGTTGGCGTCGACCGTGATGCGCAACGTTTGTATGAACTTATTTGGCGTCAGTTTCTAGCCTGTCAAATGCTCCCTGCTTTGTACGATGCAACCACGCTTGTGGTACAGGCGGGTGATTATCAGCTGCGTGCCAAGGGGCGTACACTGCGCTTTGCAGGTTGGACAAAGGTGCAGCCTGTGGCTAAAACTCAGGTGGATGAAGTACAGTTCCCAGAGCTCGCCATTGGTGAGGTACTGGAATTAGTCGAGTTGGATCCTAAGCAGCACTTTACTAAACCCCCTGCACGTTTTACAGAAGCGGCTTTAGTTAAAGAGCTGGAGAAACAAGGTATTGGCCGTCCATCGACCTATGCCAGTATTATTTCAACCATTCAGGATCGTGGTTATGTCAAAGTCGATAAGCGGCGTTTTTATGCGGTTAAAATGGGGGAGATTGTAAGCGATCGTCTTAGTGAAAATTTTGTTGAGTTAATGAGTTATGATTTTACCGCGCAAATGGAACGTAATCTTGATGCCATTGCAGAAGGGAAAGCTAATTGGACTGAACAATTAGATGATTTCTATCAGGATCTCACCACACTGTTAGAGAAAGCCGAACGAGATCCTGAAGAAGGCGGTATGCGCCTTAATGAACCGGTTATCATTAAGGAGATACATTGTCCTACTTGTGATCGTGAAATGGGCATCAGAACAGCTTCAACGGGGGTCTTTTTAGGCTGTTCTGGATATGCTCTGCCGCCTAAAGAACGCTGTAAAACAACCATCAATTTAGTGGATGGTGAAGAGGTTGTTGATCTTCTATCAAGCGAAGATTTAGAGACCGCTGCGTTAATGGCTAAACAACGTTGCCCTAAATGCGATATGGCCATGGACAGTTATCTGGTTGATGAGAAAAGAAAACTGCATGTTTGTGGTAATAACCCGCTGTGCGATGGTCATCTTGTTGAATATGGTGAATTCAAAATCAAAGGTTATGACGGTCCCGTTGTTGAATGTGACAAGTGTGGCAGTGATATGCAGTTAAAAGATGGCCGTTTTGGAAAATATATGGGCTGCACTAATGAAGAGTGTAAAAATACCCGTAAAATTTTACGCAGTGGCGAAGTTGCGCCGCCTAAAGAAGATCCTGTTGATCTGCCGGAATTAGAGTGTGAGCAAAGTGATGCGCATTTCATTCTCAGAGATGGTGCCTCGGGTATTTTCTTAGCGGCAAATACGTTTCCTCGTTCTCGAGAAACGCGTGCGCCTAAGGTCGCTGAACTGGCGCGTTTTAAAGATCGTATTTCGCCAAAATTTTATTATTTGGCCGAAGCACCGCAAAAAGACCCAGAGGGTAATTTAGCGGTTGTTCGTTACAGTCGGAAAAACAAAGAACAGTATGTGATGACTGAGATTGACAAGAAAGCGACTGGCTGGACCGCAAAGTACATTGATGGTAAATGGGTTGAAGAACAGACTAAAAAACGGGCTGTTAAAGCGAAGAAATAAAGGCATTTTTCGTTGGTAGCGATTAGCTAACATAGTGAATGATATTTACATTGACACTCAGGCGCTTTATCTTGTATTGAGAGCAGTTCTTGGTAAAGCTCCTAGCTTACAAACTATAAATTATTTTATAGATAGTTATAGTTTGTGAGCAAACCTCAAAAAACATATTTTCACCCTCCTTTTTTTTGATTTTACTCAAATTAAATGATCTACGCCGTTTCATTAGCTGAAATATGATTTATCTTGTAATAAAATTTGAATTGTAAAAAATTCAACGCTGTTATCCATACTGAGCTATTTTAAGGAGTAGTATTTATGCCGCAGTACTCATTGTTAAGCGAGTTAGAACGGAAAGTCATCTTGTTTAATTATGAAAAAAGAGGCCAGAAAAACAGCTTATTGTCCTTTGCCAGATTAAGTGATGATGATCGTTCTTTTATCTCCACGGAAGGGGATTATATTCTGTGGGAACTGAGTAAAAGAAAATTTGAAGCGGATGAAGTTATTTCGCATTCATGGATTATTATGTCAAAGCAAAACTTGCCATTGATTTTAAAATTCAACGCAGATCACCATCTGCGGGTAGGCAGTTTATTCGATGATAAAACAGTTGATGGTATTTGGGGTTTAGACGGTGGGATCCTAAGCATTTTTTTTAGATATGAACAGCGCAATTATTATATTGATATCATCGCTAATAATAAGCGTTCCATACATTCTGCTCTGCAAATTACCGATGAGCACAGTGTTGATCTTTTAAAAGTCATTCCACTGCGCAATGAAAAATATGGAATATCATTAATTGAGTGATTTTTTATACTCTGTTCTGCGCCATTAGTCAAATCACCGAAAACGCGTGCAGGAAGCTGCATTTAAGCCTTGTTAAATACAATTCATTTTTAAAAGCACAAACACATAGTATATACTATGCCATTTGAATTTTAGGATGGATGATTAATGCGAATTGCACTGGGAATTGAATATGATGGTGCTGCCTATTATGGTTGGCAGCGCCAAAAAGAGGTGATCTCGGTACAACAGGAACTAGAACAATCGCTGTCGAAAATAGCGAATCATACGGTCAGAGTTCATTGTGCAGGACGAACAGATTCAGGTGTGCACAGCACCGGTCAGGTGGTTCACTTTGAAACCGAAGCCATTCGTAAAGATGTTGCTTGGACACTGGGTGTCAATGCTAATCTGCCCAAGGATATTGCAGTACGCTGGGTTAAACAGGTAGATTCATCATTTCATGCCCGTTTTAGTGCAACTGCACGCCATTATCGTTATATTATTTATAATGGTGCCTTTCGTCCGGGCATTTTAGGGACCGGGTTGAGTCATTATCATATGGATTTAGATGTGCAAAAAATGCATTTGGCTGGACAGATGCTCCTTGGCGAGCAAGATTTCACCTCTTTCCGTGCGTTACATTGTCAGGCGAGCAGCCCGGTGAAATGCATTGAATATTTAAACATTAGCCAGCGCAGCCAATTCATCATTATTGATATTAAAGCCAATGCTTTTTTACACCATATGGTCAGAAATATTGCCGGTAGCTTAATTGAGATAGGATGTGGTAAGCAACCGGTCGACTGGCTAAAAACGTTACTAGCTTATAAAGACAGATCTAAAGCCGCGGCGACAGCAAAACCCGGCGGGTTATATTTAGTTGAAGTTGACTATCCCTCGCAGTATGATTTACCCCGCCCCCCCTGCGGTCCGCTATTTTTAGAACTATAAATCAGAGCAAAATATGCATAATGTTATTCCTCAAAAACTTCCTCAAACACTGCCACAATGGTTGGCCTATATTGAAATATTACACCCAAGCGCTATCGATTTAGGGCTGTCGCGTATTGCCAAGGTCGCTTCGGCTCTGCAAGTGATCAATTTTGATGCGCAAGTGATCACTGTTGCGGGGACAAATGGCAAGGGCACAACTTGTGCTTTTCTAGAAGAAATTTTGCTGCAAGCGGGTTTTAAAGTGGGGGTTTACAGTTCACCGCATATCCAAAGATACACCGAGCGCTTACGTATCAATAAACAGGAATTATCCGATCAAGCGCATTGTGACGCTTTTTCGGCAATAGAAAAAATACGGAAAGAGACTTCATTAAGTTATTTTGAGTATGCCACATTGGGTTGTTTATCTTTATTAAAACAAGCCCACTGTGATTATATCTTACTGGAAGTTGGGTTGGGAGGGCGTTTAGATGCCACCAATGTTGTTGAATCCGATGCCAGCGTGATAACCACAATAGATATAGACCATATTGATTGGCTAGGCAGCGATCGTGAAAAAATCGGTTTTGAAAAAGCAGGTGTTTTTCGTGCGAATAAGCCGGTCATTTGCGGTGAATTTGATCCACCATTATCTTTACAAGCTCATGCGCAAAATCTTAATTGCCAAATCAAATACGCAGGTAAAGATTTTTCCTATCAAGTAACCGGGAAGCAATGGAATTGGTCAGGAAAACAAACGCTCAAGGATATTCGTTTACCGTTATTACCCGTTCAAAATGCGTCAACTGCACTGGCGGTTATTGAAGCGCTGCAAGTCAAAGTAAATCCTGCTGTGCTTAAAAATGCCATTGAAAATGCAAGTTTAGCCGGTCGTTTGCAAAAAATCAGCACAACATCTGTTTGTGATGTGTATTTAGATGTTGCTCATAACCCGCAATCTGCAGGCTATCTTGCGAGTCAGTTACGCCTAATAAAGGCGGAAAAACCGGAAAAATGTAAAGTACATGCCATTGTCGGTATGTTAGCCGATAAAGATATTACCGGTACTTTTGATCAAATAAACACAGAAATTGATTTTTGTAATCTTGTCTCTTTAGATTGTTATCGAGGTCTTAGCGCTGACTCACTGTTAGAAAACCATCAAAAATCAAAAAATGCGCTAACGACCCCTATTTGTTTCGAAAATGTTAATCTGGCTTATGAAACAGTACGTAATAAAGTCGATTCATCTGATATAATTATTATCTTTGGTTCATTCCATACTGTTTCTGATTTTTTAAATTTTTCACAAGGATAACCTGTGGCTTCTCAGTTTAAAAATCGTTTAGTAGGGGTAACTATTTTAGTTGCCTCTGTTGTTATTTTTTTGCCAACCATTATTGATGGTGAAAAAATATCTTATCAAGATGAATTCACAGCAACCCCGATCCAACCGGAGACTAAAAAACACACCTTCACGGGCAGTGAGCCTGATATTATTCAAACGGAATCAAATTTAACAACCAACAGAAATCAGCTCGCGATCGATCCTATCGAAGGGAAAAATAAAAAACAGGAAACGCAGCTCGCTAAAAATGATGATTGGGAAATTGAAGAAGTCACAAAACCCGTTACTCTTTCTGACAAGCCGCTAGAAAGTGTAGAAAAAACAGAGAAAAAACAGTTTCCTGAATCTGCATGGATAATTCAGTTAGGTGCCTTTGAAAATGCAGAAAATATAAATACCTTATTAAAGCAGTTACAACTAGCAGGATTTCAAGTTCATACTGTCCCTCAAGAGGTCATTGATGGGGTATTAACCCGCGTATTCGTCGGACCTGACGTTTCACAGAAACGTCTAAAAGAGCAATTACCTCGTTTAAAAAAAGTAACCCAATTACAAGGTAAAATATTACCCTTCAAAGCAATAAATCCTTAGATTATTTACAGTAATTGCCGCGCTTCTCTGGTAAACTGCCGCCGTTTTCAATTTTATTTTAAAGGATCGCAATGAGTTGGTTTGATATCGCCATTCTTAGCATTATAGCTGTTTCATCTTTTATCAGTTTATTACGGGGTTTTACTAAAGAAGCACTCTCCTTAGTGACTTGGTTCTGCGCTTTTTTCATTGCCAGTAATTTTTACCTTGAAGTGGCCGTCTATTTAACAGAATTAGAAGACCCATTAATTCGCAACGCTGTTGCGATCGCTATTTTATTTATTGCGGTGTTATTACTGGGTGCCTTAATTAACTACATTATTAACCGCTTGGTTGCTGTTACCGGGTTGTCCGGCACAGACAGACTACTTGGTATTGTTTTTGGTGCTATTCGTGGTGTTTTAATTATCAGTGCACTCCTGTTTTTTATTGATTCATTTACTAATTTAAACCAGAGCGACTGGTGGAAAGAATCAACGTTGGCACCTGAGTTTGGAATAATTATCGAGTGGTTCTTTCAACATATTGAAAATGCCTCTAGTTTTTTGAATAATATTAAGGAAATCAATTAAATGCAGACTCTGCGTTTAATTTACACCCATTTAAAATTTACAATCACTATCATTTATATAAAATAACCTGTTACTTGGTATGACTGATATAACTTATTTTTCTAATAATTAAGGCATTATTTATGTGTGGAATCGTTGGTATAGTTGGAGCAACTCCCGTTAATCAAAGTATCTATGATGCATTGACCGTACTACAACACCGTGGGCAGGATGCTGCCGGCATCGTTACTATTTCAAATGATAATTATAAACAGCGTAAAGCCAATGGTATGGTGAAAGATGTTTTTGATTCTAAGCATATGCAGCGTTTAAAAGGTAATATTGGTATAGGTCATGTACGCTATCCGACTGCGGGCAGTTCCAGTGCCGCAGAAGCTCAACCGTTTTATGTCAACTCCCCCTGGGGAATTTCCCTCGCACATAACGGGAATTTAACCAACGCCCAAAATTTACGAGATTCATTAGTTAAGTCCCGCCGTCATATCAATACAACGTCTGATTCTGAAGTGCTGTTAAATGTTTTTGCTGCCGAGCTTGATAAAGTTGAAAGTGATAAATTATCACCAGAAGATGTGTTTACAGCTGTCGGAGAGCTTCATAAAAGCGTTAAAGGTGCGTACGCTGTTGTATCATTGATCATCGGCCACGGCATGGTCGCATTTCGCGACCCTTATGGTATCCGCCCATTAGTATTAGGCTCTCGTAAGACAGAAGAAGGGAATTTAGAATATATTGTGGCTTCAGAAAGTGTGGGTCTTGATACTATTGGTTTTGAAGTTATCCGTGATGTTGAACCTGGTGAAGCAGTTTATATCACCGAAGATCGGCAGTTATTTACCCAACAATGTGCTGAAAACCCGCGCTTAACACCTTGTATTTTTGAATATGTTTATTTAGCGCGTCCCGATTCCACCTTAAGCGGTATTTCTGTTTATGAAGCGCGTTTAGAAATGGGCCGTAAATTAGGCGCAAAAATAAAACGAGAATGGGCTGATGTAAAGATTGATGTTGTGATACCTATCCCAGAAACATCGAATGATATTGCGCAGGAAATATCTTTGGAAATGGGATTGCCTTATCGTCAGGGTTTTGTAAAAAATCGTTATATTGGCAGAACATTTATTATGCCGGGGCAAACACAGCGCCGCAATGCCGTGCGCCGTAAATTAAATCCAATTACATCTGAGTTTAAAGATAAAGCGGTTTTATTAGTGGATGACTCGATAGTACGTGGTACTACCTCGGAACAGATTGTCGAAATGGTGCGGGATGCCGGTGCTAAAAAAGTGTATTTTGCTTCAGCCGCGCCACAGGTTTGCCATCCAAATGTCTACGGCATTGATATGCCAACAGCCAGTGAATTGATTGCTTATAACCGCACGGTAGAGCAGATTAGCGATTGTATCGGGACTGACGCGCTTATTTACCAGGACTTAGAAGATCTCAAGGATGCGCTTCGTAAACAAAACCCTAATACAGATGATTTCGAGTGTTCAGTCTTTGATGGACTCTATGTGACAGGTGACATAGACAAAAACTACTTCGATTATGTTGAAAGTTTACGCAATGAAGATGCGAAGATAATTCAAGAGCAGAAAGAAGAGATAGCAAGTTTAGAGATGTATAACGAATCTTAAATTTATTTTTATTCTGTTAAAAAACCACAAATTTGTTTGTGGTTTTTTTGCCCAGAAACCCGAACAGCAAAAAGTCAGTCAATTTTCCCCTCTCAATTTTATCAAAATTTATTATTTTTAATTATCTGTTTATTAATGGCTCATCTTCTATTTTTGATGTTACCGGGTAAATTAAAAAGAAATATAGCAGATTCAAGAAAGCTGTTTATTTCTAGTTGATTCTCACTTTAGTTACTGATTAAATTATTAAGCTCTCATTTATATTAGTGCTTTTAACTTTTAACTATTAACCATTACAGGAATTCATCATGCTTAAAAAATCTCTTCTGGTAGTCGCGCTTGCTTCTATTCTAACCGGTTGTGGAGGCTCATCTGATAGTACTGATACAGGATCAACTACTTATACCGTTATTGATGGTTATTTAAGTGCCGCCGAAGTTTATGTTCTTTCACCCGATGGCAGCACAAAAACGCTCATTGGTGAGACGGATATTAATGGTAAAATACAGATCCCTACTGAATATGAAGGTTATACTGTGATAGCGAAGATTATTGCAGGTAAAACGATTGACAATGATAGCCCTGGAATACCTGTTACAAAAAGTTATGAAATGCGCGGCACAGCAGATTCTACCGTAGTGACCCCTTTTACAACGCTTGCTAATATTAACGTGATGACATTAACAGATCTTGCTCTTGAGCTCGAACTCGAGGAAGCTGACGTAGGTGGAGATTATGTCAAGTCACCGGACGGTAAAGCACATTTAGTGGCGCGTACTCTGGCCGCGCGATTAGATGATGATAGCAGCAATGATCATGATGATGCTGATCATTTAAAAACCTTAGCAGGCAATTCGGTTACTTATATCAGGGATAACCACGAACAGCATGGTGATGATCTGGACACAGTTGAACTGTATTATGATACTGAAGATAATCTTTCATCTGGAGTTCGTGTCGATAGTCATAGCGAATCCAATGATGACAGTAGTCATAGCGAATCTACTGATACTACTGAGTCAACAGATACAGGGTCAACAGACACAAGCTCAACTTATACTGGGTCAACAGATACTGAGTCAACAGATACAGGGTCAACTGACACAAGCTCAACTTATACAGGGTCAACTGACACAAGCTCAACTTATACAGGGTCAACTGACACAAGCTCAACTTATACAGGGTCAACAGATACAAAGTCAACTTATACTGGTTCAACAGATACTGAGTCAACTGACACAGGGTCAGCAGATACAGAGTCAACTTATACTGGGTCAGCAGATACTGAGTCAACTGAGACAGAGTCAACTGATACTGGGTCAGCAGATACAGGGTCAACTTATACTGGGTCAACTGAGACAGGATCAACCACTTATACCGTTATTGATGGTTATTTAAGTGCCGCGGAAGTTTATGTTCTTTCACCCGATGGCAGCACAGAAACGCTCATTGGTGAGACGAATACTAGTGGTCAAATACAGATTCCTGTTGAATATAACGGTTATACTGTGATAGCGAAGATCATTGCAGGTAAGACGATTGATAATGATAGCCCTGGAACCTTTGTTACAAAAAGTTATGAAATGCGCGGCACAGCAGATTCTACCGTAGTGACCCCTTTTACAACTATTGCTAATATTAATGTGATGACATTAACAGATCTTGCTCTTTATCTGGATCTCGACGAAGCTGACGTAGGCGGGGATTATGTCAATTCACTGGACGGTAAAGCACATTTAGTGGCGCGTACTCTGGCCGCGCGATTAGATGATGATAGCAGCAATGATCATGATGATGCTGATCATTTAAAAACCTTAGCAGGTAATTCGGTTACTTATATCAGTGAAAACCACCATCAAGATGATCTGGACACAGTTGAACTGCATTATGATACTGAAGATAAGCTTTCCTCTGGAGTTCGCGTCTCTCACCATAGCGAATCCAATAATGACAGTAGTCATAATGAATCGAATGATGATAGTAGCCACAGCGAATCCAATGATGATACTAACCATAGTGAATATGATTGATTAGCAGAGGAGAGATAGCAAGTTTAGAGATGCATAACGAATCTTAAATTTTTATCCTGTAAAAAAAACCACAAATTTATTTGTGGTTTTTTTTTACCTGGTAAACTCGATCAGCAAAAAAAAAAGTCAATTTTCCCTCTTATAATTTCCTTAAGAATTATCCTCAGATTAACACCTTATATTTTAATTTCGTTTCTTAACTGTTTATTTTATGTGCTTTATTTATTTTTTATCTTCGACTTAACCCAGTAAATGAAAAAAGAATAAAGAATATTCGCGTAAAGTTTTGATTTTTGGTTGATTTATTGATTTAATTGTTGAGCTTTTTTTTATTTATAGTCGCATTTTCAATCATTAATCTTAAAGGGAATTACCATGCTTAAAAAATCACTTCTTGCCGTTGCACTTGCTTCGATTCTAACCGGTTGTGGTACTGATACAGGAACAACTGGTATAGGAACATCCGATGGTACAAATGGAACAGCAACTACTTATACCGTTATTGATGGTTATTTAAGCTATGCTGAAGTTTCTATTCTTTTATCCGATGGCATCACAGAAAAGTTTATTGGTGATACGGGTGTCAATGGTAAAATATCGATCCCGGCTCAAGATCAAGATTATACGGTGATAGCGAAGATCATTGCAGGCAAAACGATTGACGCTGATAACCCTGGAATACCTGTTGCAAAAAGTTATGAAATGCGCGGCACAGTAGATTCTAACGTTGTGACTCCTTTTACAACCCTTGCTAATACTAATGTGATGACATTAACAGCGCTTGCCGCTGAGCTGCAACTCGACGAAGCGGACGTAAGCGGTGATTATATGAACACACCGGACGGTAGAGCACGTTTTGTGGCGCGCGGCCTGGCCAAAAAATTCGATGATGATAGCAGCAATGATCATGATGATGCTGATGGCTTAAAAACCTATGCAAACGATTCAGTTTCTTATATTGACACTAATTTTACTGATAATGATGATCTTGACGAAGTTGAACTGGATGATAATAGCAATGATGGTAACTGGAGCCATCACGATCGTATTGCCGGCGTTGTCGATTTTATTCAAACTCCCAGCTATCTTGCTAGCTTTAATCAAGCACAGTTTAACGACGAAGGTATTTTAAGGGCATCATTTTCCCTTACTGATAACACAGTGACATTAGATCAATACGTTTCTGGGTTAGTGCCACAGAATTCACGAACGGCTGATTATAGAATAGACGAAAATAAAATTATCATTAACCAAGGCCAAGGTAGTGATGAGGATGAATTTATCTATATGGCTAATAAGTTCGCGTTAGCTGTGACCTCTGAGTATGATCTTTTGGTTTGGTCTAAGTCAGATCCAAAAGTTCAGCAAACAACAGCGTTTACTGCAACTGAATTAGACGGTCAAACCTGGCATTATGTTGCCGATGACTCTACCTCAAAAAAACCGAAAATTATGAATGCAGCGTTGACCTTCTCTGCTATTACAGGAAAAGTCACTATCAACACGCATAAAAATACTGATCCAGTGGTAGATGCACCATACTCTGTGGACTCGAATGGTAAATATTCTATTGATCTACCAGCTTCAATTACCGATGGGAACGGAATGACGCTTACGTTTAGCAAAATGGTAGGTAACGAGGACATGATTATTATTATGGATAATTTGGGTAAACCCGCCTTACTGACTGCCGATAAAAAATTCGCTGATAGTATTGTTCATAAATGGACTGATGTTGCTGAATAATACACTTTGTTGTAACTAACATAAGGCCGCCCTATGGAGTATATAACCTAGGGTGGCTTTTTTTATTTTAGTAAATATGCTGCTGAATATATTGCCCGGTCAGTTTTATAACTTTTTTGCCTTTGATGGTATCTATTTTACCGATGATATTGTTACCGGTGATATTGATCTGCATTACTTTTATTATGTTAAAATTTTGCGAAATGAAGATGCTAAGACAATTCAACCGCAGAAAGAAGAGATTGTAAGTTTAGGGGTGCATAACAAATCTTAAATTTTTTTGCACTGTAAAGCTTGTAAACCATATTAGCAAAAAATAGTCAACTTTTATCCAAAAATTTCATTAAGATTTATCCTCTGATTGTCACTGGTTAACACTTCCTCTTTTACTTCTCTTTCTTAACTATTTCTTTTATTTACTTTATTTTTAAAATGGCTCCTGTTTTTTATCTTGGTTTTTTTGCTTTTATTTTGACTTGGCTGGATAAGTAAAACAGCTTCATAAGATGCCTTGATTTTTGATTCTTCTGCATATATATTAGCATTTACTAATTCTGTGTTTTTACTAATATTAGTCTTCAACTCATTAACCATTCGAGAAAATATCATGATTAAAAAATCTCTTCTTGCCGTTGCACTCGCCACCATTCTAACCGGTTGTGGAGGCTCATCTGATAGTACTGATCCAGGATCAACCATTTATACCGTTATTGATGGTTATTTAAGTGCCGCGGAAGTTTATGTTCTCTCACTCGATGGCAGCACAAAAACGCTAATCGGTGAGACTAATACTAATGGTCAAATACAGATTCCTACTGAATATGAGGGTTATACTGTGATAGCGAAGATCATTGCAGGCAAAACGATTGACAGTGATAGCCCTGGAACCTTTGTTACAAAAAGTTATGAAATGCGCGGCACAACAGATTCTACCGTAGTGACCCCTTTTACAACGCTTGCTAATATTAATGTGATGACATTAACAGATCTTGCTCTTGAGCTCGAACTCGAGAAAGATGACGTAAGCGGGGATTATGTTAATTCACCGGACGGTAAAGCACATTTAGTGGCGCGTACCCTGGCCGCGCGATTAGATGATGATAGCAGTAATGATCATGATGATGCTGACCATTTAAAAACCTTAGCAGGTAATTCGGTTACTTATATCAGGGATAACCATGAACAACATGGTGATGATTTAGATACAGTTGAACTGCATTATGATACAGACGATAATCTTTCCTCTGGAGTTCGTGTCTCTCACCATAGCGAATCTAATGATAACAGTAGCCATAATGAATTGAATGATGACAGTAGCTATAACGAATCTAATGACAACAGTAGCCATAGCGAATTGAATAATGATAGTAGTCATAGCGAATCGAATGATGATAGTAACCATATCGAATATGATTAATTACAATTAACATTAGCGCAGAATTCATAATGATAAAATCATCATTATGAATCATTTTTTAAATGGGTCTTTTGGCAGTAGGTAAAATTATGGCGTACAGGATTCTCAATTTATGAACGGATAGACGGCTAAGATTATAGATTCAACGTAATTGAATCGCCATATGGTCAATGCCGTTCGATTAAGCAATATCTCAGCGGATACTTTGAGGGCATATAAAGCACTGAACGTGGAAACGATCGGTGACTTTTTTGTTTGCCCGGTAAAGTCGCTCAGCAAAAATAATCAATCTTTATCCAAAAATTTAAGTAATACTTATCATCAGATTGTCTTTGGTTAACACTCCCTCTTTTACCTCTCTTTCTTAACTATTTCTTTTATTTACTCTATTTTTTAAAATACTTATATTTTATTTATTACTCTTTTTTGTTTTATTTTTGACTTAACCGGATAAATAAAAAAGCAATAAAGCAGCTCCATAAAACATCTTGATTTTTGGTTTGTTTTTATTTACATTTAAAATTAAATTTTTTTTCATTCACATTTGCGTTTTTAATGATTAATGACTATAGGAAATTACCATGCTTAAAAAATCTCTTCTTGCTGTTGCACTTGCTTCCATTCTAACCGGTTGTGGAGGTTCATCTGATGGTACAGATTCAGGGTCAACTGACACAGGATCAACCACTTATACCGTTATTGATGGTTATTTAAGTGCTGCTGAAGTTTATGTTCTTTCACCCGATGGTGGCACTGAAATACTTATTGGTGAGACCGATGCCAATGGCAAAATACAAATAGAAGCTAAATATAAAGGTTATACTGTGATAGCGAAGATTATTGCAGGTAAAACGACTGACAGTGATAGCGCAGGATTTGTTGCAAAAAGTTATGAAATGCGCAGTACAGTGGATTCTACCGTGGTGACTCCTTTTACAACCCTTGCTAATATTAGTGTGATGACATTAACAGCGCTTGCCGCTGAGCTGCAACTCGACGAAGCAGACGTAAGCGGTGATTATGTCAAGTCAACGGACGGTAAAGCACATCTAGTGGCACGTGGCCTGGCCAAAAAATTAGATGATGACAATGATGATGATGATGCGCCTGGTTTAAGAGCCTATGCAGGCGAATCGGTTTCTTATATTGATACTAATTTCACTGAGAATGATGATCTGAAAGAAGTTGAACTGAATGATGATAACTCGAGCCATCACGCTCGTATTGCCAACATTGTCGATTTTATCGAAGATGGTAAAACATTCTATGGCACCAGTTTTAGTCAATATTATTCTTCGATAGAAGGTATTATGGAAATATCACTTGTTGACGGTAAAGGAACATCAACATATAACGATACAAATAAAACCGATGATACTTTTAACTACACTATTGACAATAATAAAGTAATGATTGACGGTGTTAGTGATGAGTATATCTATGTTTCTAAAGAATTAGTACTGTCGGTGACAGCTGACAATGATCTTTTTGTTTACTCTAAGGCAGATTTAAACAGCACAACTGGCTTTACTGCAGATGAGATACAAGGTAAAACTTGGTACGTCATGAATGATACTAACACTGCAGGGACACAAGCAATTGAGATCTTCACTGCAAGCCTTACTCTCCATGCAACAAATCAGACATTAACAGCTGCTTATGATGAAGAGGTGCAAAATGGTACTTATACATTAATAAACGGTACCCTTGCACTTACAATAGAAAATGATGCAGGGCCATCTGATTACCTGGAGTTTAGAAAAGGTGCTGGTAATGAAGACATGATTATTGCTATGGAAGTGAATTCTGCAACGACGCCTATCATATTTTCTACTGAAAAAAATTTCGTATCGACTCTCGCTGGTAAATGGGCAATGTTATCTAAATAATCGTTTAATTAAAATAACATAAGGCCGCCCTATGGAGTATATAACCTAGAGCGGCCTTTTTTATTTTAGTAAATACGCATCTGCGTATCGGGATCAAAAAATACCACTTTTGACATATCCAGCATCAACGGCATCAATTTATCTAACCTACATTCGGCAGTTGGGTGAATACGGCAAATTGTTCTTACTCCATTGATGCGCGCTGTAATCTGCGTATCTGGCCCAGTCGGTTCAATAATTTCAACGGCGCAATCAAGCATAGCGCTATCAAGTTTATCTTCTCCCTGCTGAGTGATTTGTTCCGGGCGAATACCAAGAACCACTTTTTTGCCTGCATAACTCTCCAGCCCCGGGATAGTTTGTTTAATGATCATTTGATGCTGCGCGCCAGCACTTTCCAATCCTACCTGCATAACACCGTTCACTTTTTCAATCTGGCAAGGAATAAAGTTCATTGAAGGGCTGCCCATAAAACCGGCAACAAACTGATTGCGTGGATTGTCATAGATTTCCTGTGGTGATCCCATTTGTTGTATTTCACCGTCTTTCATTACCGCGATCACATCACCTAAGGTCATGGCTTCAATCTGATCATGAGTCACATATACTATGGTTGTTCCAACACGTTGATGCAACTCTTTGATTTCACTGCGCATCTCAACACGTAACTTAGCATCAAGATTTGATAAGGGTTCATCAAACAAGAAGATCGAAGGGTCACGGGCTAAGGCTCGTCCCATGGCAACACGCTGGCGTTGTCCACCCGATAGCTGCTTTGGTTTGCGATCAAGCAAAGGTTCGATTTGCAGTAATTTCGACACTTTATCAACAATGACTTGTTGCTCAGATTTTTCTGTTTTGCGTATTTCCAAACCAAAGGAAATATTCTGGCGAACCGTCATATTCGGATAGAGCGCATAGGATTGAAATACCATCGCAATATCACGATCTTTTGGATCTAAATGCGTGACATCCCGATCACCAATGAAAATGTTACCCTTAGTTACTTCTTCTAAACCTGCAATCATATTTAACAGGGTCGATTTACCACAGCCCGAAGGCCCAACTAAAATTAAAAACTGACCGGGTTCTATTTCTATATCTATGCCCTTTAGTACATTCACTTTGCCATAGGTTTTTTCAACATTTTGTATTTTTAAAGCGTGCATAATAGTGTTCCTTATCCTTTAACAGCACCCGCTGTGAGACCTTTAACGAAATACTTACCGGCTACTACATAGACCAGCAGGGTGGGCAGTGCAGCAATAATTGCCGCGGCCATATCAACGTTATATTCTTTAATACCTGTACTGGTATTGACCAAATTATTCAGTGCAACCGTAATCGGCTGCGAATCACCCGAAGAGTAAACCACGCCAAACAAGAAGTCGTTCCAGATTTGAGTGAATTGCCAGATTACCGATACGACGATAATAGGTATTGATACCGGTATAATAATCCGCCAGAAAATCAGCCAAAAACCTGCACCATCAATACGTGCCGCATTCACCAATTCATTGGGAATACTAATATAATAATTACGGAAAAACAGGGTAGTAAATGCCAGACCATAAATGACGTGAACCATAATTAACCCGGAAGTAGTCCCCGACAACCCAAGGAAGCCCAGAGTCCGCGCCATGGGTAACAGGATCACTTGAAACGGAATCATAGTGCCGATTAACAACATACCAAAAAATAGATCGCTGCCTTTGAACTTCCATTTAGTCAGTACATAACCATTTAACGCGCCTAATACGGTAGAAATTGCAACCGCCGGTACGACGATCAGCACAGAGTTCCAGAAGTAACCTTTTAAACCTTCACAGCTTACGCCGGTGCAGGCAGTTCCCCAGGCTTTACCCCAAGCATCAAAATTTAATGACTGCGGTAAAGATAGTAGGGTGCCTGAACGAATTTCATCTAAATCCTTGAGCGAAGTGATGAGCATAACAACCAGTGGCATTAAATATATAAGTGCGACAAAGCTCAGTATGCTATAAATCAATACTCTATTAATGCTCATCTTTCTTCTCCCTTAGTTCCGAATACAGGTAAGGCACAATAATGGCTGCGACTGCCATTAACATCATCATCGAAGCTGCCGACCCAAGCCCGATTTGTCCGCGAGTAAAGGAATAAGTATACATAAAGGTAGCCGGTACGTCGGTTGCAAAACCCGGGCCGCCCCCTGTTAAGGCAACAATCAAATCAAAGCTTTTGATAGCAATGTGAGTCAGTACAATCAATGCACTAAAAAATACCGGGCGCAGTCCTGGAATGATTATTTTACGGTAAATGAGCGGCATTGAAGCACCATCAACTTTAGCGGCTTTGATAATATTATCATCGATTCCGCGTAAACCTGCGAGGCAGAGTGCCATCACAAAACCAGAGGATTGCCAGACTCCCGCGATAACAACGGTATAAATCGCCATTTCGGTATTGACCAGCCAGTCAAAGGTGAAGGATTCAAAGCCCATTTCGCGTACCAAACGTTGAACACCCAGTTCAGGATTCAAAATCCATTTCCAAGCAGTACCGGTGACAATAAAGGAAAGTGCCATCGGGTATAAATAGATAGTGCGAATAGCACCTTCAGCACGAATTTTCTGATCCAAAAAAATGGCCAGAAATAATCCAAGCAGTAAACAGATAACAATGAACAAACCACCAAACAGCATGAGGTTTTCAGCGGCTACCCACCAGCGATCATTGGCGAATAGTTTTTCGTATTGTATCGTGCCGGCCCAATCATAGGTTGGCAACAGACGTGATGAGCTAAAGGATAACCACGCATTTAAAAACATAAAACCGTAGATAAAAATAACTGCAACGACAAAAGTAGGCGCCACTACTAGTTTTGGTAAAAAGTTCCCAAGGGATTGACGCGGGGCGCTGGATTTTTTCTTCACTAGATTAATCTCCTGTACAGCAAAAAACAATAATCGGATCTCAGCTGAAATACGCTGAGATCCAACAGGTCTAAAGGATCAGACCTTATTTAGTATTTAGCTGCTGCGACTGCTTTTACTAGTTTTTCTGCTGCTTCTTCTGCGCTAATTGAATCTGAGTTGTAGAACTCAGTAACAGTGTCGTAGATAGCACCTTGGGTTGAAGAGAAGGTTGACATACCGTGCGCCATACTTGGCACTAACGTATTTGCTTTAGCTGTTTTGACAAAATCTTTTGCCGACAGTTTTGCACAATCATCAAACTTATCCATGGACATATTCAAACGCGCAGGAATTGATCCTTTATTAAGGTTAAAGACTTCCTGAAAAGGAACGCTTAGGATAGTGCTGGCCAGATCATTTTGACCTTTACGCTGTTCTTTGTCTTCCAGATTAAACATCACAAAACTGTCGATGTTAAAGGTGAAATCGCCAGATGTACCCGGTGCAGCAGTACAGATATAGTCTTTACCCGGTACTTTACCGGCGGCAGTAAATTCACCTTTTGCCCAGTCTCCCATAAACTGCATACCGGCTTCACCATTGATAACCATGGCTGTGGCCAGATTCCAGTCACGTCCTGGCGATCCTGCATCGGTATAGTTCTTGATTTTATGGAACGTCTTCAGTGCATCAATCATGGTTGGGCTGTTTAAAGCTTCAGGGTCTAATTCAACAAATGCCTGCTTATAAAACTCAGCACCCGCAACACCTAGCACAACAGATTCAAACATGGTTGCATCTTGCCAAGGTTGTCCACCATGGGCAACAGCCGTCATGCCCGCGGCTTTAATTTTATCAGCAGCAACAAAGAATTCCTTCCAGGTTGTTGGTACGTTTGCACCGGCTTTTTTAAAGACTTCAGGGTTTACCCACATCCAGTTTACACGGTGTACGTTAACGGGAACGGCTACATATTTACCGTCATACTTCATAACATCTGCCACAACACCGGGTAGCAAGTCATCCCAGCCTTCGGCCTGAGCGACAGCGCTAAGGTTAGCTAATACGCCTTCGTCACCCCATTCCTGAATACTTGGCCCTTTGATTTGTGCGGCTGCTGGTGGGTTACCTGAAACGACACGTGTTTTTAGTACTGTCATGGCACTTTCACCACCACCACCTGCCACTGCGAAGTCTTTCCAGTCATGTCCTTTTGCTTCTAACATTTTTTTCAGTTCGGCAACAGATTTAGCTTCACCCCCTGAAGTCCAATAGTGCAGTACTTCGATTTCAGCTGCTTGAGCACCGGCTGTTAGGCCCAATGCTAATGAAATACTTAAAAATAGTTTTGAAATTTTCATGTGATATTCCCTTGACTAAAATTATCTGACAGCCGAACTGCTGATCAGATTGGAACTTACCAAAGAGCCGTTATTTAACAATAAAAGCGAGGTCAGTTATAAAACCAAATCATAAACCAACTATGCCCAAATAGTTAAGGAGATAAATCACATAAACAGATCAATCTTGTAACATTTTGTAACGCGTTTGTAACAGCTTTGTAACGTAATATAAATATATACTGGAAAGTCTTTAGTTAATTTGATCTGTTTTCTCATTATGATGACGGTCAGTGAATGATCGTTTTTAAATTGAATTTTTTTCTAATAGATCAGGTATATGTATTTGATAGTTATAATGGAAACAGGTAAATTAATATTGTAACTATTTGATTTTTAATGTAACCAAAGGGGGGGGGAACTAAAAATACCTATAACATGTTCCTTACTGTTAAGTGAAATCAATCACTCTGTCATAATGTCAGCTTAAAGTTGGTCAATCGATTTGGTTATAAATGTGCAGACATACTGATATTATATTGGATACATTTGCGCGTTGCTTTTCTATAGTGAAAGGGGAAAATGATGCTGTAGTTATGATGGCGTATCTATACAGTGGCCTCTAAAAATGCAGATAGATGAGCTTTGTGTGAAATAAAATAAAATAATCGCAGAAAGCATATTGTCATCCGCTATTTTCAATAAAATATCTGTTATAACTAACTGAAACTCTGTAATTATAGAAGGAACCCGAATAATGTCCCCTAGTTCAATGAAAGCTTCAATGACAGCCATAGTCACCACAGGCAGTGGCGGTTATGACCAATTGGTCTGCAAACAAGTTCCAATTCCAGATCTCTGCAATGGAGAAGTGCTGGTTAAAGTGTTGGCCGCCGGCGTTAACAATACTGAGATTAATACCAGACTGGGATGGTATTCTTCTTCAGTGCACGGCTCTACCAACGACACCTCGAACTCAGAGAAAGATCAGCCAAAGGCCGACGGCGGCTGGAATAAGCAAACGGCTTTTCCATTTATTCAAGGCACAGATTGCTGTGGGGTGGTGGTGAATGTGGCAGACGATGTCGATACTGGTCTTATGGACAAACGGGTACTTATCCGGCCCTGTATTCGCGAACACGGTTTTGGCTCTTTGGATAATATCTGGATGGGATCTGATTTTGATGGTGCTTTTGCTGAATATGTGAAAATTCGAGCAACTGAAGTGTTCCCAGTGGTCTGTAACTGGAGCGATGCAGAACTTGGTACTATTCCTTGTGCCTATGGTACATCCGAGAATATGCTCAACAGGGCCAATTTGAGAGCCGGTGAAACGGTTTTGGTAGCGGGTGCATCAGGTGGAGTAGGCTCTGCTACTGTACAGCTTGCAAAGCGCAGGGGAGCCAAGGTTATCGCCATTGCGGGAGAGGAAAAGCATGACAAAGTAGCTCCGCTTGGCGCAGATATTCTGTTAGGCAGAAGCGCTAATCTGCTTGTGGAATTAGGGGAGCAATCTGTCGATGTTGTGGTTGATAATGTGGGCGGAAGTGGTTTTCCGACCATGCTCAAACTATTAAAACGAGGTGGGCGGTTTGTCTCATCCGGCGCGATTGCAGGGCCTATTGTTGAACTTGATATGCGCGATATGTACCTGAAAGACATCACGCTAATAGGTACAACCGCTTGGGAGAAAACTGTTTTCCCTGATCTTGTGCGCTACATAGAGCAGGGCGAAATTCACCCCGTGTTAGCGAAGACCTTTCCGTTATCTTCGATTGCCGAAGCTCAAAAAGAGTTTCTTGAGAAAAAGCACGTCGGTAAATTTGTACTGATACCCTAAGCAGGAAAATCGGTGGGGAAATGATTTAGCCTGCTAATCAGTGGTATTGAGACCCAGAGGTGGGTCATTTTTATGCTTTTTATGAGTACTATGGTTGAAGTATTTGCTGAGCCCGCTTAATGTCGAATAGCCTTGTCAGATTAAGCTGGTAAGGCATTGTTTCGTAATGTATTGTTGACCAGTGCCGTTTCCAATTAAATTCTTCTTAAACTGTTATTGTCAATAACAAATTTTAACCCCTGTTTATGTCCGCGAGCGAATAATATAACGCAATAACCATATTTAAAAAGTGGTCTATTGTTGTTAATAGTGGTTGGTTAAATAAAATGTAACATTTGGTTTGCACTTTCGCGTATTAGCTTACTAAGGAAGCATCATGACAAAAGGTATACGTGCTTATAACTTATATCCAAAACTTGTTGGATCGATGAATATGTGGATCACACATTTTGATCGTATCCAAGCCATGAATTTTGACTGGATCTATATTAATCCAATCAATTATCCCGGCTTTTCCGGATCAGATTACTCGATAAAAAATTATTATCATTATCATCCGCTTTACGTCACAGGAGAGATGGATTTCGAGAACCCAGAAGCGCATGTCGAGAAGGGCAACAAGCTTCTGAAAAATGTATGCAAAGAAGCCGAGCAACGTGGAATGAAGATCATGATGGATCTGGTGATCAATCATACCGCTTTTGATTCGCCTCTTAGCGAAGAACATCCGGACTGGTACGAGCGTGATATTGACGGTCAACTGAAACACCCCGGTGCGCAGGATGGTGAGAATTGGGTCGAGTGGAAAGATCTGGCCCAGATTAACAACGCCCATTCCAGCGACCGCGATAATCTCTGGAACTACTGGCTAGAAATGATGCTGTTTTATTTGGATCTGGGGATTCGAGGATTCCGTTGCGACGCGGCCTATCATGTCCCGAGCGAATTGTGGCACTTCCTCATTCCACGCATTAAAGAAAAATATCCTAACGCAATATTTTTGGCAGAAACCCTGGGTTGTTCATCACAACAGTCCGTTGATATTGCTGAGGCAGGTTTCGATTTTATTACCAACAGCTTTAAATGGTGGGATTTAAAAGAGCAGTGGTTTCTGGAGCAGAACTGGGAATACAGTCGTCATGCCTCGTCGGTCTCCTTTCCAGAAAATCATGACACGATCCGCAGCGCCGATCAATTCGGCGGCAATCAGTACCAGGCACTTTTGCGCTACGAATTGGGGGCTTACATCTGTTCCAGTATTTCCACTACTATCGGCTTCGAATATGGATTTCAGCGGCAAATTGATGTTGTCCAAGCCAATCCCTCCTGGTGGGAACCTATTTGCTACGATATTTCCGATGACATTGCAAAAATCAACAAAATCAAGGCGAGTTACGATGTTCTTCAGGAAGATAATGGAATCGAAATGCTCCAGTTGAACGATCGACACGTCATCGGTTTTACTAAAGAAAGCCGTAACGGGCAGGAAAAAATTATGATGCTGGCGAATCCCGATGGTCATAGTAGTTATAGGGTTCGAGAGTCGAATGTCTACGGCATCATGGGATCTGATAAGGTGAAAGATATTTCCCGCAGCCGCCGAATGAAAGACGTCCCGGCATTTCTGGAATACAACCTTCTCCCAGGAGAAGTAAAGTTACTATATGTAAAACTATAAATTGACGTGTTGGCGTATTGTGATTAATTAACAGTAAAAAAATAATTAAGTGAGCACATTGTAAAACAGACTTAAGTCCTTTGCCTGTTGATTTAAACGAGCATTCTCTTTTTATAATTTAGAGAATGTTTTTTTTGTGTAATTTGCAGGTGGTTATTTGATTATTTGGTTGTTTTTTAAACAACTATTGACTTTCACTTTATATTCGATAAAGTGTCTATCAGCAAAAAATAAAGCTTTTTTTTACATTCTCCGTTCCGTTGTTTTATTGATAATACCTCGCTCTGTAGTTTTTAAGTTCCAGTCTATTTTTACGCTATTCAAGCCTTTTAAAGGCACCCTACATTAAAATTACAGGATATTGTTATTATGTCTAATAAAGAACAAGGAACCGTTAAATGGTTCAACGAAGCGAAAGGTTTTGGTTTTATCGAGCAAGCATCTGGTCCAGATGTATTTGTTCACTTTAGTGCTATTGCAAGCGAAGGTTTTAAAACGTTAGCTGAAGGCCAAAAAGTAGAATTCACTGTAAGCCAAGGTCCAAAGGGCCCGCAAGCAGACAGTATCGTAGGACTTTAATTTTCGGTGATATTTAGCTCTCATAGAGAGCTGATTTAAGATTAAAAAAATGGCAAACCTTTGCGGGTTTGCCATTTTTTTTGCTTATTTTAAAGCACGAAGCCCACAGCTTGAAGGCTCGAAAGCCTGCAGCTCAAAGCTCAAAGCTCGAAGCCCGAAGGCTCGAAGGCTCGAAGGCTCGAAGGCTCGCAGCTCGAAAGCTCGAAGCTCAAAGCTCGAAGCTCGAAGCTCGAAAGTTCGAAGCCCGAAAGTTCGAAGCCCGGCCTGTCTTTTTATCTTCTGCTCCTAAGAATAAATCAATTCTTTATTATCATTTTTTTCATATTCAGGTTGTATCGTCATATGGGTGATATGATATTTCTTTTTGATAGCATCAGAAATTTCATCGCAAATTTTTGTTACCTCTTTTAATGCTAAATTTTCATTGAAATCAATATGCGCCTCTAAATGTATATCGTGATCGTCTAATTTCCAAATATGAAGATGGTGAATATTATCAATGGGTTCATACTTTTCTATGTCTATTTTTAGCTCATCTATATTGATGTCGTCTGGAACACTTTGCATTAATATTGAGATGGACTCTACAATCAAAGCATAAGATGCTTTTATAAGATAACCTGCAATTAAAACCGTGATAATTGAATCTATCCAAAACAAGTTAAAATAGTACATCAATAGCCCGCCAACAACCACTGCAACCGATGTCATCACATCGGTAAGTAGGTGAACATAAGCAGCTTTCATATTCATGTTGTGCTTGGCATCATCTTTTATGAGAAGTACGCTGATGGCATTTAAAACGATACTTAAAAATCCTAACGCAATAACGAGTATAGAATCTATGGTCTCTGGATTTAAGAATTTATGGATAGCTTCTATGATAAGAAAAAGTGCGATACCAAAAAGTGCCGATGCGTTAAAAAGTGCCGCTATGATCTCAGCCCTTTTATAGCCAAACGTCTTTTGATTGTTTTTTGGTTTTGATGAAATTTTATTTGCCCAATAGGCAATTAATAAAGCGACCACATCACTCAGGTTATGCATCGCATCACTTAACAGTGCAAGCGAACCTGAGAGTATTCCGCCAACTATTTGCGAGAGAGTGATAATGATATTTAACACAATAGTGATAAAAAGATTTTTACCGCTTACTGGGTGATGGTGATGGTGTTCTGACATAGGATAGACCTTTATTTTTTTTCTTATATTATCATTAAATCGTATTAAAAAATTCACCAATACTGATAAGACCTCAACTTATTACCCCAATAAATAGGGCAATAAGCCTACCGGTAAGATTATTTTTAATTCTATAGCGTCAGTTTAATTAAGGGCTGTTATCGTCATTATAAAAAATAAAGCCGGGACAAACTACATTTTCTATCTTCTTTAGCTTTTAAATTATCATTACCTAAGACAATTCCTACCGTTTAATCAATGTGTTCCATTTGCTGAACGGGTTTCTAATCGTTATCAAAAATGAGTCTGACACCGGGCTATTCTGAATGAGAAGCTTGTTAATTTGACAACGTTCAACATATGGCAACATATGGCAACTTATTCAACCTTGATAGGTCGGGTAACATCTACTGCAGGAGAAGGTTTTTCTCGGGTAAACCACCAACAAAGTAAGGAGGCAATAGTCACCATTACCACGCCTTGCCAAAACGTTGCAGTGAGTTCAATATTCAAAATCAATGCGGAGAAGAAAGTAGATAATAAAGGCGTGAAATATGACAGGGTTGCCAGCAGCATCATATTGCCGCCAATAATACCTATGTTCCATAATGCATATCCGCTGCCCATCGCAACGCCCGTTATCAATAAATCAACTGCCGCACCTGATGTAAAAGCGATGGCAGGTTCATTACTCATAAAATAGGTGATCCACAAAGCTATCGCGGTGGCGATAAAGAACCAGGTAATAGCATTTCTTCCGTTCGCCAGTCGCTTAGTGATATTGCAGTAAAATGCCCAAATAAAAGCCCCACCGAGCGCCATTGAGTAACTTAAAGGGTTGGTTGCTATATTACCGGCCAATTGACTAATCGAAAGCCCGCCATCACCACTCACCGTCCAAGCTACACCAAAAAACGACAGGGCTATCGCCGGATAAAGTCTTTTATCAACCGGCTTCTTACTGGTAAACACCGCGAGTAATACCACTAAAGATGGCCACAAATAATTAATGACGCCCATTTCGACTGCTTGAATGCGGTTATTAGCCATTCCCAAGGCAAGCGATAAGCAAATTTCATAGCTGACAAACAGTGTTCCACCGATCAGAAGGTATTTTAACGAGAAGACTTTAAAGCGGGGCGCACCAAGAAATACCAAAAGAAACACAGCACTCACAGAATAAATCATTGCAGCACCACCAATAGGACCTAATTGTTCCGCCACATTGCGCACCAACCCAACCGTTGTACTCCATATTAGAATAGCCAAGCAGCCTGCAATGGTGCATTTATGTATGTTATTCAAGATAATTCCTTTTGTGTTTGTCTATCAGATTTGCACGATAATGAAGGCTAACAAATACGGCTTATTATATGAAGCAAAAATAAGTGAATGTATTATGAATAACAATGATAGTAGATAAAATATCCTTGGTTTTTCTGCAATAAAAGGACGAAGATCAATTTGTCTTACTCGACTTTTTCGCCGTATCACAGGCTTTAGATTTGGGGAGAATCCAATTTGCAGATAATAAAAATTTTGAATATCCGCTTTTCCCATCGCACAAACCCTCGCAAATATTGAGTGATAACTTGATTTTTTTATTAATATAAAATTTACTATTGTGTATATACAATTATTTTATTTCTCTCTAGATTTGTTGACTAAAGTCTTAGGTATAGAGAGGGAATAGATAAATACAGCAGTGAAAAATTAACATCAGTCACAAATCATTCATTATAACTTGTCGATCGCACTTAAATGTATACACATTTTATTGTAATTGTATAACATATTGTTAACCATGCACCCTGCATTGTTAACAAAAATTTTACATTATATGGAGAATATGATGAACCAATTGATAAAATCGAATCTATCACAATTTTTTATTTGGAGTAGGTTATTTGGCTTAAGTGGTATTGGTATATTTATCTTTTTTATTCCAATTACGGTTGCTGGTAAGCAAAGTATTCCTTTAGACCAAATTGTAGGATGGCTGAAAGCAACGCTTGGAACAGGAACTGCCTGGTATGCAATGATAATGATTCTCGCGGGTGCAATTTATCCAATTATTAGCAATGAATGGCGTAGCAGTCTTACTAACAAAATTTTTCTTTTATTAAAATGGCTCGGGGTTGTCGCAGCTGCTCTGGCTATAACAAAATCTGGCCCCACTTTTCTGCAAACCCCAGATATGCTACCTTTTTTATTCAATAAACTGGTTATCTCTGTCGGTTTAATTGTACCCATTGGTTCGGTATTTCTAGCATTTTTAATAAGCTACGGTTTGTTAGAAAGCATTGGTATTCTTTTACAAAAGATTATGCAACCAATTTGGCGCACACCCGGTCGTTCTGCAATTGATGCTGTTGCTTCTTTTGTTGGCAGTTATTCAATCGGTTTGCTTATTACCAACCGAGTATATCTTTCTGGTCATTACTCTGCACGAGAAGCGGCAATAATAGCAACAGGTTTTTCAACTGTTTCAGCAACCTTTATGATTATTGTTGCAAAAACATTAAACTTGATGGAATTTTGGAATCTATATTTTTGGATAACACTATTAATTACATTTATTATCACAGCCATTACTGTACGTATTCCTCCGTTATCAACAATGAATAACGATGCAAAATTTAGAGAGCCTAATTGCAATTCAGGCAATAGACTGTCCAAAGCAATTGAAAGTGGCATGGAAGTAGCCGAAAAAGCACAACCCCTTGGCAAAAGTATATTAGTTAACTTTAAAGATGGTTTACTGATGACAATCAGCATTTTACCTTCAATTATGTCAGTCGGTCTAATCGGTTTATTATTGGCTAAATACACGCCGCTGTTTAATTGGATTGGTTACTTTTTTTATCCAATTCCATGGGCATTTGGTATAGATAATGCGATGGAACTCTCTAAAGCTAGCGCATCGGGGTTGGCTGAAATGTTCTTACCTGCATTATTAATGAAAGATGCGGATATTATTGCACGCTTTTCGGCAGGGGTTGTTGCGATATCGTCAATCCTCTTTTTCTCTGCGTCAATTCCATGTATTCTTTCGACTAAAATCCCATTAAATGTGCCTAAGTTAGTTATTATTTGGTTTATTCGTACCGCTCTAAGTTTAGTGTTAGCCATTCCAACAGCATTATTCCTTTTTAACTAATATTATAAAGCTCATGCTCACTTCGATTGTGGGCTTTATATCTTCCTCAGGTGATGACAACTAACAACAGTTATTTTTTGCGAAAAACACACCTTCAAACAGACTCGATAGACACTGCTGTTTGAAGGTGTAACTCATTTATATTGACTTTTTTTCTTTGTTAAAACCATAACATAAGCGCCGCTGCATGCAAAAAAATGACTAACACAGTTAGTCTTAATCTCATGAGAAAATAAGACGTTGTATAGGCTTTCTCTTTGTTATTGCACAGAACATATTCAACGAAAAATAAACTAAAATAGCCAATAGGTAAAAACATCAAGGCATAAAATATTGGCATAAACAGACAGACAAAAGCATATAGACACAAAAAATTACTGATAATTTGCGTTGCGATATGTGGGGTTAGTGTGTCTTTCCGCCATAAAGCCCCCGCTAGAAAACTCAGTATAATCGCACTGTAAAAAAGAAAAGCTTGTTGCGGATTAAACAATAAATTATTTGCAGAGCTGTTAATAGATATTTCTAATAACCACAGGCAAGCCACAAAGGGAATAAGTCCTAGGTAGCCCAGCCATTGCCATATTCTCATTTTAGCTTTTACCCCTGGCGTCAGCACTAACATTTTCTGAGCCATTTAATGAAATCTCAGTTGAGGACTTGTCAGGTTTTGCATAACTTAAACGAGCCAGTCGTACGCTTATATGATAACTGTCTAACCCGGAGACAGTCACAGTTTCTAAGGCTTCTATATCGATATAACCATCGTCTTTTAGAGCACTCTCATCGCAAATGACATGGGTGATTTCCCCAATAATAAACTGGGTGTTATTACTCGAGACTGGCAGGATTTCTTTTAACTTAACCGCATACTTCAAGCGACTTTCTTTAACAAAGGGGGCATTAATATCGCTAATATAACTTTCTGATAAGTCTAAGCGGGTAAATTCGCTTTCCTCTTTTGGATAGCAAGCAGAGCTTTGGTGAGCTGCCTGATAAAATTGAGCTGATACTTGATTTATAGTGTAATGCTCTGTGCTGATAATGTTATCAAGAGTATGTCTTGATCCGTTATCCGGCCGCATAACAAAAGCAACCAATGCAGGTGACGCGCCTAAGTGTACAACTGAGCTAAATATCGCAAGATTAGTTTGTCCGTTGGAATCCTGCGTGCCAATAAGGTTAACGCTCTTAAAACCGGACAAGCTGTTTATAAACTGGGCGCGGTAACGGTTATCCATTTGGGATAAATCGTCACTATTATAATGTTTGTAATTGATGGTGTACTTCCTAAATATTGATTATTTGTATAATAACGATACGAAAGTGTCAGCTTAAAAGATCTCAATCAATAATAATTTGACCTTTATTCGTTTATTAATTTTTTTACTATGCCGTGACGGGTTGTACGAGATAGGCTTCCAGCTTTTGTCCTTTCCGGCGATCTCACGCTCTGAGAGGTGATGTTAATAGCGCATCGTTTATGTATAAGCCTTCAGAGAATCATGCTTTTCAACAGCAAAAAAATAAGGTAAAGAGAATTTTTTTCGTAACACTATGCTGGCGCATAACTCACAATGCCGTATACAGAGACAGGCAGATCCTGTCCCGCTTATAAGCCTGAACTGCCGTTCAATTCGCTCCATGTTTCCACTTGCTAAAGAGATTGATTTAGCAAGTGGTAACATGGAAATTTTCGTAGCCGTATTAGTCCTGTGTTTTAGAAACGAAAAGCTTTGGTTGTTTAATTTTTTGGTTAATTAGTTTTTTTTAATTAACATGGGTGTTTTGTTAAATTAGTATTGTTAAATTTTAAAATATCAATTTAAAAGCATGATTTGGATCTATCTAACTGTTTTGTAAGTCTGTTATCATATAATTATTATCAAGAAATAAGATTTTAAATATATATTCGTGATAATGCAGGCTAATACACTGTTATAATTCACGATGGGGCCCAGAGTGACACTAAAAAATAAAATATCGTCCAGTTTTGTAGTATTGGTATTGGCTTTTTCTATTCCCGCTTTCGCTGATATGTTTGCACCAAGCCCACTTTGTTCAAAACCATCAAAGCCTTTCCAATTTAATTCTCAATGGGAGATTGATAGCTTTAATGACGACGTGCAACGTTATAAGCATTGTATTAATAATTTTGTTGATAAACAAAATGAAGCAGTGGAAACACATCAACAGGCTGCTAACGATGCTATTAATAAGTGGAATAGGTTTGTAAATTACGAGCTTAATTAAATTAAGTTATAACAAGCAATTGTACTGGACGCTTTAGTCTTAGCACAAGAGAGCAGGGCGTTGGTATTTTTAGCAGTAGTAAGTAGATCAATCACAAAGATCATTAAACAAAGGAGATGATAATGAAGAAAGTTGTAACAGCCGCAGTATTGACAGGGATACTAACTCTAACAGGTTGTGCTTCATATAGCCCTTGGGATGTAATGCCATACCAAGAGGCAAACGCATGGAAAGGTATTGGTGTGCAAGCTTATGATGCAAGCACTCTACGTAGTAATGGTTTTACTCCAACGGATACCAAAGAATGGATTCAAGCAGGGATCAAATCGCCTCAAACAATTGTTGAGTGGAATAAAGCAGGATTCAGCCCAAGAACTGCATCAAAATGGATCGCTAAAAATTTCACTTTAGAGAATGCGATTTCATTTAAAAAACAAGGACTAACAGTAGAATAAATAAAAATATAACAAATAAGGATAGGTATCGCACAGCTGACACCTTATCTGGTTGTTGAACAAGCTCGTGCCTACTTATTTATAGTAAATTGTGGGATCTGTATTGGTCGGTATTTCGCCTTGTAGCTTTTTTAAAGGCGATTGAGGCTCTTATTTAACTATTCAGTTTCTGTTTTTAACTTTTTTATTTTATTAAATAATCACTGTATGTCACTGGGCTCAAGTCTTTCATTTTGCATTCTCTTGTTTTTTTACTCGCCGCTACGATACGATTGACTGATGAACAAAATTTTTAACATGGGTATCTTGTTAAATTTCTACTACAAGCAAAAGCTGTTGAAGCACTCACTATGATCGCGATCTGTTGTTTTTTAGAAACCGTTCAAGGGAAGTGCAGTATTTTTTATGCCATAACCATAACCCTTGCTTAATTTTTCACAGTAGACGGGTAGCCTGCATTTTTAGTTGCCGCTGTTAATGCTGTCGCTGTTGTTTTTTGATCGAAAGAAACATTGACTGTTGTTACGCCATCAACACCCTTCAGCGCTTTTTCAACGGTAAACGGGCAAATAGGGCAAGTCATTGCCGGCACATGAAGCGATACCGTCTTCTCTGCTGCTAAGGTGATATTTGTGATGTTCAACAGGCTTAATATTATAAATATTTTTTCATTTTTAAATCCTAAATGTAAATTTTTAACTATAAGACAAGCGGGAGCCAGTAAATACTGGTAATAGAAATAGCCGCTATCAGTGCAGCGAACCAAAATATAATCTGTTGGCGAAATCGATTTGCAGTAACAGCACAAGCAGTCCCTTTTTTACAATGATTAAT
Source organism: Psychromonas ingrahamii 37 (assembly GCF_000015285.1). Lineage (NCBI taxonomy): Bacteria > Pseudomonadati > Pseudomonadota > Gammaproteobacteria > Alteromonadales > Psychromonadaceae > Psychromonas > Psychromonas ingrahamii. The sequence goes on along the minus strand of NC_008709.1, from coordinate 2,367,472 downwards.
AGGGCGGTAAATACGGTAGCCAGCGAGAGAAAAACCAATAATAACGGTAACAATAAAGAGAGGTCGATAAGGCTCAAGCAGTGTTAAGTTACTTACCCAAGCGCCACCGAGGCCAAGGGATAATAAGAAAAAGGGGCCTGCACAACACAGACCAGAGCCAATTGCGGCTAAAAATCCAGACTATAATGGCATGAAAGCATTGGTTTTTTGTTCTGCTGGTACCTGGTTCATTGCTTAACTCTCTGCTTGTATAATAGATTAACTATACATGCCGTACCCAAGTAGGGAGTCAATAGGGTTCGTGAAATAAAGGTTATTTTTTATTTAAAGAAGAAGCGTTATTGAAAGAGTCCACAATGGGGCAGTGAGTTTTATTCTGAGTTATTTCACATTGTGTGACTAAATGTTGAAGTGACTTTTCAAGATGTTGCAGATCAGTTATTTTTTGTCGCGTTAAGGTCAGCTTTTCCATCGCTAAATGTTGTACTTTATTGCAGTTATTAGATTCAATATCAAGCAAGCTTTGTATTTCACTTAAGGTAAAGCCAACCTCCTGAGCACGTTTAATAAATCGAATGCGGCTGAGCGCTTGGTCATCGTATTGCCGATAACCCGTTAATGGTTTTATCGGCTGTATCAATAAACCTCTGCGTTCATAAAAGCGAATAGTTTCAATATTGACACCCGCTAGCTGCGCTAACCTCCCAATTGTAAAGGACATACTTTCTCACTAAATTTATTGAATATATTATCGCTAGGGTATGTTATACCAAACCCATTAATTTTCTATTCATTTATACAGGTAAGAAACGTTTATGTGTCTCGCTGTTGGTCGAAAGAGAGCGTGGGGATTTTTAGGGCAGATCAAATTAATTTTAAAGTGCAGCACACTTTTTCGGTAAGCGTGTACCTTTTAGGGCTTATGAGTGCCTAAGGTAGGGATGATTTATTCAACCTTGACGGGCCGGAAACGTCTATTGTAAAGGTCACTGGGAGAGGTCTTTTATTTTTTATTATCTTGTTTTTTACTTGCCGCTACAATACGACTTACTGATGAATAATGTATTTTAAAATAGCCGCCAATCTCTTTCATCGTGTAACTACCTGATTGATAAGATTTGATGATAGTCTCATTGCGAGTCTTTGACTGTGCAAAATGAAAGATCTGACCTTCATGATGTTTTCTTTTTCAACAGAAAAATAAAATAGGTCACGCAGAAATTAGCCCGCTCATAAGACTGAACTGGCATTCAATTCGCTCCCTGATTTCCTTTGCTAAAGTAATTTCTCAGGCAAGAAAAACGGTCGAAAATTTTTGTAGCCGCATTGGTTTGGTGTTTTAGAAACGAAAATATTTGGTTGTCTTATCTTTTTTCCCATTTTTAATTCGCTACGTATTGATTTAAGAAAAGGGGAATGTGACATATTTACGCTACTTACAATACAACTGTTTTTATATACAGTCTTAATTGATATAAGGAGTTTTTTCACTTTTATTGCACACTTGATGCACAAGTTTCATATTCTTAATGCATTTTAAATGTGTATTAGTGAGAATGCAGACTAATACACTGTTAACTACCATTCGATTCCAACGTTCATAGGTAAATAAAAAATGATCAGACATATTCTTTTAATTAAGTTTAAAGCTACTGCAAAAATAAATGAAATTAATGAGCTCAAAGCGAGTTTCGAGTCAATGCCCTTAAAAGTAGAAGGTGTGCATTCAGTTGAATGGGGACTAAATGATAGTCCCGAGGGGAAGAACAAGGACTACACTCACGTAGTCTTGATGAACTTTGTTGATGATGCCGGCAGAGATAACTATCTACCGCATCCTGATCACGGTGAATTGAAAAAACTACTTATACCGATACTTGAGGATCTGGTTGTGTTTGATTATACGGTGTAAGTAGATAATTAGCAGGGAACAAGTTGCCTCATGCGGACTCGATACAGTTATCGCGATTTTTGCTAAAAACTAAAAGTAGTAAAACAGCGTCAGTCTACGCGTCAGTGTTTGAGGCATTATTTTTTTTAAGGAAGTCAGCGTTGATTAATAAAGAAAATATAAGAAAAATGGTAGATAGTACTGAGCATTTTTCGGGTAAGGTTTTTACATTCACTGTTCAGTCGTTAATTGTTGTTTCACTTATTACCTTTTCAATAGATACGTTGCCGGATCTCTCGTTAGAGATTAAAAACATTCTCAATATTATCGAGATAGTGACAGTGGGTCTCTTTACGCTTGAATACCTATTGCGGCTTATAATATCGACAAGAAAATTGAAATTTATAGTTAGTTTCTATGGATTAGTGGATTTGTTTGCAATCCTGCCTTTTTACATTGCTTCTGGTTTTGATCTTCGTGCAATCAGGATATTTAGGCTTCTTCGTCTTGTGCGGATACTCAAGTTATTTAAATATAATCAGGCAATAAGTAGATTCCATCACGCCTTAGTGATAGCGAAAGAAGAATTGATTTTATTCGGTTTTGTCGCGGTAATAATGCTTTATTTGTCAGCTGTTGGTATTTATTATTGTGAGAACGCTGCACAACCAGAACAATTTAAATCGGTGTTTCATAGCCTTTGGTGGTCAGTAACAACGCTAACGACCGTAGGATATGGAGACATGTATCCTGTCACTGCAGGTGGCAAGCTATTTACGTTTTTTATTCTAACGATAGGTTTAGGTGTGGTTGCAATTCCCACCGGTTTAGTTGCATCTGCTTTGTCAAAAGCACGTGAAAGTGAAATGAAAGAGACTTTGACAGCAAAAGATAACAAAGCAATCAAATCGGATTCGCAATAATTAGGTTAGTGTTATTAATATCTATGATCCTGATGGTAATAGGGTAGGTATTCGTGATGAGGTTAGTTTTGAACGTCAAATTACTGCCTTACAAGCCGTTAAATATCGTCATATGACGGTTGCCGGTAAGCAAACTCTTAAGGGAATGATTGATGCGTAGAGAAAACATTAAAGGTTTATTTGAAACTGATTTTCCACTTATTCAGTCACCAATGGCAGGCGTTCAAGATAGTAGATTAACTATTGCTGTCTGTCAGGCTGGTGGGTTAGGTTCATTGCCCTGTGGAATGCTGAGTATTGATAAAGTTGTTAGCGAAATCAAGCTAATTAAAGCGGCAACGGATAAACCCTATAACCTTAATTTCTTCTGCCATAAGATGCCTGACTATGATCAAAAAAAGCAATCAAAATGGCAAGCTCAATTAAAGCCGTATTTTACAGAATTGGGTGTTGAGTGTGGAAGCCTGCCTAATAGTGCAACGCGAATACCTTTTAATCATGATGTAGCAGATGCCATTGAGTCATTTCACCCTGAATTTATTAGTTTTCATTTTGGTCTTCCCGATAAGGAATTGCTTGCTCGTGTAAAAAGCTGGGGAACTAAAGTCGTTTCTTCTGCTACAACGATTGAAGAAGCATTGTGGTTAGAGTCTAAAGGCGTTGATGGAATAATTGCTCAAGGTTTCGAAGCTGGTGGGCATCGGGGAATGTTCTTGTCCGATGATGTTTCTACTCAGGTAGGCATGTCAGCTTTAGTCCTTCAAATTGTCAATAAAGTAAGCGTACCCGTCATCGCAGCGGGTGGTATAGCCGATAGTAAAGGTGTGCAAGCCGCTTTATTGCTTGGCGCTGGCGCGGTGCAAATCGGTACAACTTATTTGTTGTGTACAGAAGCAACAACATCTCAATTACACCGTTCAGCACTAAAGCATTCCAAATCTCAGCATACGGCTATTACGAATGTTTTTTCAGGTAAACCAGCTCGCGGTATTGTTAACCGGGCGATCAAAGAATTGGGTTATATAAATGTTTTAGCGCCAGATTTTCCTTACGCTTCCATTGAAATGACACAATTACGAGGTTATTTTGAAAAGCTAGGGGCTGATGATTTTTCACCGCTATGGAGCGGACAAAACACTTCTGGCTGTAAAGAGATTTCTGCAAAGAAGTTAACCTTACGGCTTGCTGCTAGGTGCTAACAAACTTAGCCTGTTATTAAGGCGTTGAGGCTGTAGAATAACTCGTTTTTTATAAATTTATGAAAATTTATACTTTTTTAACTTATTGTTTTAAAAGTAAATTAAATTTTGAGAAAGTGTTTTTTTTCTGAAAATGGAGAAATTCTACAGCCTCGTTGGGCAATGAAATGAAAATAAACACCTTTATTCTATTCTTATCTCTCGTTCTTACATTAAGTGGTTGCGTACCTAATGCTGTTACATACTACAGGCCCGCAGCTGAGGGAGGCTACGTTCATGCCAAAGGGTTTGTGCCAACAGTATCCTTACTCGACATCGTTATCGGGAGTCCCCATCAGAGTGTCCATATAAGAGCCTGGGCAAATGATGGAGAACATAAAAATATCGTTTATATCGGTTTTTCAGGATGCGCATGGAATAATATAAATTTTACGTCGACAGATTTTAAAGTGATTGATCTTGATAACAATATCGCGATAAATGTGTTGTCTGTTTTTGCCAATAAACATGACAGCTTTAAAAAGTTAAACACAATTCCCTATGCCGCACCACATAAGACGTTACCAGGAATGACAAGGTTTTCAATCGACATTCAATTACCGAATCCAATGCCTAAGAAGTTTGAGTTATTGAGTCCATTACTTATCATTGATGGTGAAAAAATAACGCTGCCAACAATTAGGTTTGAGCAACAGGTCTGGGTTGGCATAAGCCCACTTAATTGTTGAAAAGGCTTAATAAGTTGCTACCCTCACACTTGGTACAGTGGTTGCGGTTTTTGCTAAAAACAAACAGTACCAACTTACCGGCTGGTGGGCAGGCTTTAAAGGGAAGACAGTAAAACCTTTTTAAAGTCCTTTAACCGGTCGCATAACGGTTGTCATCATTGTTGCAAACAGAAAAAGTTGCAAACAGAAAAATGCAAAAATAATAACAATACCAATAGGCTGCTGAATAACTCATTTTGTAGTTTTAAAGTTTTTTAAAATATTGCAAAGGCATTGCCTCATGTCCTAAACGCGCTTAGAATTTGTTATAGGAACTCGTTTACTTCTGAAAATTAGCTGTAATAGTCATTCTACAATCCCGTTAGCGCGATCTGCTAATACAGACAGTAAATCGAAAAAGGTGAAAATATGAGACCAGAAGATCCAGTCAGATTGCAGACATTCCGAGAAGCGACACAAGGATTACTGTGGGATGATCAACATGCTGCAGAGTCTCTTTCTCAACTTTTTTGCGCCGTCGATGATTTAGCCGCAGCTGAAGTTACATACTACTATCGCCGACGTACGACAAGAGCCTGGATATCAGGTATATCAAGATTTGCGGCTTGGGTATCCGGTACTATTGGATTACTGCTTCCCTTGCTTGCCACAACTGCAAACCCAGAGTTTAAATCTTTAGCTCAGTATGGTTATGTATTCATTGCGATCGCGGCAAGTTGCTTAACCGCCAATTCTTTATTTGGCGGCACTGAAGGTCATATTAGATTTGTTACGACTCAATTAGAATTAGAGAAGTTAATTACGGATGCCAGGATTTCATGGTGCCATTACCTGGAATCGAGGGGCGGTGATAGTGAAGACCTCGATGCCGGATTTTTATTAATACAAGATTATACGAGTGAATTATATACAACGACCCTCTCGGAGACTGGGCGCTGGGGTGAGACGATGATCAAGGAACTAACTAGATTTCAAAAAAGCATTGAATCGAGAAAAAAATAATTAAAGCCAAGGAACTCAAAAGATTTGAATAATTTAATTATCGCGCTAATAAGGCAGTAAAATCTGACGTATTACGGTAAGTTATCATTTAGTCGAAAACTTCCCATAAAAGAGGAAGGAAAGATGATCAGAAAATGACCAGAAAGTGAAGGCGCTAGGATTGGGAGCAAAGTCTCTGGAAAAATAGATGTTGAACAAGAGAATCAATGGATAGTGGTATTTAATAAGCTGATTGAAGAATATGACAAGATTAATATTTTAGTTGTTTTGGATGGAAAAATAAATTTTGGGGTTGATGTAGCCTATCAAGACTTGAAGTGGATATTCAAACACCTTAAAAATATTAATAAACGCGCTATTGTTTCTGAATTTCTGAAAGTAACGTGTTGGGATGGCTGGTGGCGGCAGACAGTCCCTTTGGAAAATTAGTCGGTGTAAGTGAAAAGCATTTTGAATTAAGTTGCTTACAAGATGCATGGGAATGGGTCAAAGAATAATTCACTTATGTTGTTGTTGTTCCATATATAATAAGTGGGGCTTTGTAGCCATGTAAGATGCACTAGAAACTTTTCCAAACCATATTACAAAACCATAAAATGAGGAAATCTAGCGATGGAAATAATTTTAGACTCTATTATTACATGCCCCAAGTGCGGGCATCAAGAAACTGAAAAAATGCCCACTAACGCTTGTCAGTGGTTTTATGAATGCAAAAGTTGTGGCGTGCTACTTAAACCTAAGAAAGGTGATTGTTGTGTTTTTTGTTCTTATGGCACTGTTCCATGCCCACCCATTCAGCAAAATTCGAGCGCTTGTTGTTCGTCGTAAACACACTATAAGTCTAATCACTAATGCATAACGGCTGTCGGTTGCTAAAATCAAAAGTAACCTACATGCCAGTGTTTGAAGTAATCTCGCATTCAATAAAAGTAGGACTTTTTAAATGGCTAGTTCATCAATAATTATTTGGAGTATTTTGTTTAGCAGCGTTGGGATGGGATTTTTAATGTATGGTAAAAAGCAAAGAGCAATTGTTCCCCTATGCGCAGGATTAGCGCTTATTGTTTTTCCCTATTTTATGACCAGTGTTGCAATGTTAGTTATTGTGGGTATTATTTTAATCGTGATACCGTATTTTATAAGGTTATAGTTTATTCGTTTGTATCAGTATTTATAGGGATAAGCACATAACAATCAGTTCCAGTGGATTCCCAACTGTTGCAACACACACCTGACGTCGCTTATGGCCACGATTAAGTATTCAATTATGAAGATGGTTTATACCAATGAAAGTCACTTTCTTGCGAACAATGTAAAAAATCTTATTGAGGCGCAAGAAATAAATACATTTCTTAAAAATGAATTTGCACAGGGTGCGATGGGGGAAATATCTCCCCTCGATTCCTGGCCTGAAGTTTGGGTTTATAACAATTCAGATTTTGATCGTGCGCTGGAAATCGCAACATCATCGCAGAGCAGTAGTGAAAAAAATGATTGGATTTGTAAAAATTGTTCTGAGAAAAATGATCCTTCTTTTGAGATATGCTGGAACTGTCAGCGTGAAAATGCACAATAAGTTGTTCAAGCGGGAAAAAATACCCTTGGTTTTTTTGCTCCGCTCAATATTTTAGCCCACTATATTATTGCTTCTTAATAAGGGCGTTATTTTTTCAGGGAGTTACAGTGGAATTTACATGGTCTAGCAATTTTAATGAAATAGATTGGAATGAATTATCCGAACTTTTTCGTATCGCGCCTCTTGGTCAAAAGTCAGCAAAACATTTAGAACTTGTATTTAATAGCAGCTTGTTCAAGTTTATTGTTATGGATTCTGGAAAACTCATTGGTGCTGGTAGAGCGTTAGCGGATGGTGCAGATTGCGCTTACATTTGTGATATTGTTATCCATCCTGAATATCAAGGTAGGGGCTTGGGTAAGCAACTTGTGAATAAACTTATCGATGCATCCAGCGGGCATAGCAAGATAATCATGTATGCGAAACCGGGTAAAGAGGGGTTTTATCTGGGGTTGGGTTTTAAGTTTATGACGACGGCAATGGCCATTTTTCAAAATCAACCGCTTGCTGTTAAATCTGGCGTGCTCAAATAAAAACGACTGCACTCGAACGCGATATAGCTGCGACGGTCTTTACTGAAGACAAAAATAATATCAACTTATTTGCTGGTGGATAAACCCTTAGTGCTATTGATGCAGGCAGTACTGAAATGTGTTGTTTAAAATGAAAAGAATAAAGAGTGACAAGCTTGGACATACTATGCGAATATCTCCTCTCTTATTGTGTACAAGGATGTTCTGTGTCATCTGCTCAAAAATATCTTTTATTATACCTCGGCTTAATTAGCTTAATTAGCTTAATTAGCTTAATTAGCTTAACTGGCTTACAAAAATTCAAAGAGGTTGTTGATGCTTAGATTTGAGCACTGCAATGTTAAAACCTGTGCCCATGAGTTACTTGCCTTAGGTAATGACAACATGAAGATGTGGTACATGTTTGACTGGTTAACTAAACATGATGAACTGCGCTATGGTATTCAGGCCGAAATCATTAAACTTTATGCCGATGATCAGTTGGTTGGTTATGGTCTCCTTGAAAATTACGAAGCCTCTCCTGATAAAATTGTTCATCATCAAAGTATTACATATCAGGATTTAGGGGTTATTCATTTCGTTACTGTCCATAAACATCGTAATAAAGGTTATGCCACCTTGCTGGCAAATGCTTTGTATAAAGATATTATTGAACCAATGTTGGCGCGTCATCGCGATGTGCATGCTTATGTGGTTGCCACTGGCCGCGCAGTCCCGTTGATGGAGCGTACTGACATCCCATCTATTAATCTGCTTAAGCAATTTTATTCGGAAGTCTCTTTTCAAGTGAAAGTGGTGGATTACCTAAGGACACAACAAGAAAGTCTGAAAAGGCTAGATTTGGTGATCTAATTTTTAAACTTCTGAAATAAAAAACTAAGCTCGTAGGTTGTGCTCCGCGCACTTATTTTCACTGCTTGCAGTGTATAGAATTCACCTTAACGATAACTAAAGCATAGGCTATAGCAACGGGCTGTGTTTCCCCATAGACCTTCATTTCAGCAGATATTTTCGTACAAACCATTTATATTTTCTTCGTTTTTTATTGTTGCCTTTCCCTAGGCGGTAGCATAGTTAATATTTACGTCAGGTATTAAAAAATCATTTGGCTTATCGATTTATTTTCTTTTAACAGAGTCAGTATTACCTGTGTTAAATAAATGGGTTGAACAATATATCGCCTAAAAAACGTTAAATATTTTGAGTGAATGGTAAAAAATAATCAATATAAAAAGATCAGCAAGCAGGTGTCAAATTATTAACAGATACTGAAGATAAAATAATACAATTTTTCTATATTCCATCTACTGTTAAAGGATACAGAGAACCTTTTACGCATGTCATATGATGCAAGTAGGAAAAGGTTGTCTACACCACACCCGGTCAGAATGAGTTTCTGAAAAACGCGGTGAGGGTGTTTCGTTTGTGGTGTTACGCCAGAGTGAAATGTAATGAAACTTATTTTAAAAAAAAGAGCAACACTGATTTATCCTGCCAAAGTAAATTCATCTCTGTCGACTTTGTGCAGCAAATAATTCCCTACACCTCGTTGTCTGTATATAACCTTGTTAGATTCAATAAACGCAGAGAGTCAATCTGTTGTATTTAAACACAAAGGAGAAATTACATGAGAATAGTTCCAATGGTATCTTTCGCAGTCCTTATTTTGTCAGGTTGTACATCGACACCAACGGGTAATATTGATGCTTTTGGCATTGCTGCTGCTGATGTAACCAGTAAAATCGACACAGTAATAAGTGATTATAATAAAGCCAATGTTAATGACAAACTGGTTGCGATGGCTCAATCAAATAAGAAATATGTCACATCAGATATGGATCCGATTAAACAAATTATTATTCGGGATTCGGACAAAAAAAACTTCGCACTATACAAAGCTAATAATGCACTTGGAGGCTATGCCGCTTCTTTATCCGATTTAGCTAATGCGGGTTCGCGTGAAGAATTGGCATTGGCTGGCGTGAAATTGTCAACATCGCTTAAGGGAATGAATGAGCAATATAAGTCATTCAAAGAAACCGAAAGCGATTTAATAAGCGATGAAAATAGTGGAAAGATAAGCCGGGTTATTACAGAAATTTCTCGTTATTACGTTGAGTACAAAAGGGGGGAAGCACTTAAGGAAATTATAATAGCAGCAGATTCTAGTGTGCAAATAATAGGAAATATAATAAATGATCAGTTACTGATGGGCGTAATAGAAGGGCGTTTATATACAATGAAGGGAAATGAGTTGGCTGGATATTTTTCTGATTATAATACACAGACCGACGAGCTTTCATTTGCGAAAAAGAAAAAAATGCTGGATGAAATTTATGAGAAATATATCGCGATGGAATCGACAACGGCGACGGTAGTTCAAGCACAACAAGCAATATTATCTGTCATGGAAGCGCATAGTGTATTGACGGAGGAATTGAAAAAAAATCGTTTTAGCAGCCAAAATATAGCTAAATCTATTAAAAATATAAAAACTGTTCATAGGAGTTTGGACGATCTGGAAGAACTTATGAAGAGCTGTGAAACAAAGATAATATCAGATGATGAGAAAGGTATTATCTGTCAATAATCCAGCTGAAAACTCAAAAAAATAAATTATTAGGAGAACAATTATGTCTGAGTTGTCTGAATTAAACAAAGCAATTAATGCTCTAAACGATCTTTGGCCTTTGCTTGAAGGTGATGAGCAGAGAGATGTGCGTAGAGAACGGGATAAGCTAAATATTCAAGCATCAGAATTAGCCTATAAAACGCTACTGGAAAATACGCCTGAGCTAACGGCTGCCATTGATCAATTGAATCTAGTGACAAAAAATGCAATTGATGCAAAAGAGTCCATTGATGATGTTAGCAAAAGAATTAACCAGGTAGCGAAGACGATCAAAAAGGCCAGTTCCGCAGCAGTTAAAGTGGCCAAGCTATTGTTGCGTTGTAAATAGTTGCGTTGTAAATAATAACAGTCTGGACAGTTTGATAATGCAATAGCATCTTATCATTCTTCTATACCTGAGATTACCTGACATTCTTAACACAATGTGTAACTGATTTTTTTCATGTTTTTAGCATTTAAAAAATAAAATGACATTTAAAATTAAGTCGTGATATAAATTAGTCTTTGCGGCGCAGATCGGCCAAAAATGAGAAATTATATCATTTCTTAGGGCGATGGCATTTGTTGGGTTTATTTTGCAGGTTAAATAAAATTTAATTGGAGACTGATTTATGAAAGGTGTTTCGATAATAGCATTACTATTGGTATGTTTATTACCGAGTGCATTTGCACAATGGGAACTACAGGAAACCGAATAAAATCTTAACTTTGTTTCGGTTAAGAAATCAACAGTTGGTGAGGTTCACAGCTTCAGTAAAATTAATGGTTCAATTAATGATGCTGGCGAAGTGATGGTAAATATTGATCTTAGCAGTGTTGAAACAAATGTAGATATCCGTAATGAAAGAATGAAAGCAATACTATTTGAAACATCTGATTTTATGGAAGCAAAAATTAGAGGCTCTGTTAATGTAGATAAACTTTCAGAATTAAATGTGGGTGATACTTATATTGAATCCATTAAATTTAATCTTTCTCTTCACGGGGTTTCTCGTGAGATAACAAGCGATGTTCAAGTTACTTGGCGAAAGGTTGCTGGTTACTTCTCTAAAACCTTTTATTCTTAGTGCTAATGACTATGGACTCGCAGAGGGAATAGAGATGCTGCGTACAGTGGCGAATTTACCATCAATAAGCACGGTAGTACCGGTTACCTATAACTTTATCTTTAAGCAGTAAAAGATTTAACCGATCTTAATGATATTTTAAAGGACTAAAACGGTTAGCTCCCTCAATTTTCCGGGGAGTTATAAAATCAACGACTATCACCTAGTTTCACTCTCAAGCTATGTTGAATCCGCAATAGAAAATATGCAATGTAACTTTGCAATGTAACATCAATCACAGTTAGTCCCATAAATATAACAGGGTAAGCCAATCGGATGATACTGTTGTTGGTATTTTGCCGTTTATTTTTTCAATTGCTCAACTCTAATTACTCAACATGGCTTGCTAAGAACGGGCTTTGCCTTGAAGATTTATACGTGTATTAAGAGTGAAGGAGGCAGGAAAAGCACTCTTAAAACATCTGGCAAAAAATTAGCTTTCTAAGCAGTGCGGTCATTTTGAGAGCTTGATTAGAATGTGCTCGCTGTTAATTTCTATCAATCAAAACCGCAAAAATCAGGTAATCAATCTAATTAAGGGATCAAAATGGAACAGGACTTTTCAACACTAGCAACAACGGACTACGGAAATGTATTAGGTCGGGATCAATTTATTGATATATCGATACATCCTCTTTTTCAGGATATGAAACCGATATCAGGACCGGCTTATACGGTTCAATTGTCCTCTGGCGATCACCTAATGCTTCACAGTGCAATATATGAAGCGCCTGAAGGCTCAATCGTGGTTGTTGACGGTGTAGACAGTAAAAATGCTGTTGCTGGTGGTAATGTCTGTGCGATCGCTAAAAAGCGCGGTATTAAAGGCTTTGTTATTGACGGTGTAATTCGTGATTTAGGTGAAATAACCGCAATGGGCTTCCCTGTTTATGCGAAAGGTGTATTTCCTGTTCCAGGCAAGAAGCAGCAGTATTTCGAATTAGATAAACCTATTACTTGTGGCGGGGTAAAAGTTTGCCCCGGAGATATAATAGTGGCAGATATCGAAGGTATCGTTGTTATTCCAAAATATAAAGCGCTGGCAACATACCAGGCAGCGAAAGCAAAAGTGAAGTTAGAAAGTCGTATGACGCTGGGTGACTGGGAAGCTAGCCACAGGTTGAAAGTACAACAAGCAATCGAAGCGGCTAAAAAAGCCGAATAAACGTCCTAGAAAAGTTGTAGAATAACCGGTTATTTTTATAAATTTATAAAAATAAAGAAATTCTACAACCTGATTATGCTTGTGTGCTTTGTGCTTCTATTTGCAAAATCTGTTTGTCTATTTTCTCAGCCTCGGCACTTAGCTCAGAATACTTTTTTATGTCACCCTTTCTTTGTGCCTGCATAGCTTCTTCTAACTTTATAGAGAGAAGTTTATTTAATTTTTTTTTGGGGTCGGATTTAAATATTGAAAACATGAATTACTCCGTTTAGTTTTTTATCTTCTCATATATATACGGTTCAATTGTCATCTTGGTTTACTGTTTTTAGAAAAAAATAATAAGTCATTTAAAATAACTATAAACAGTGAGCTATCTAGCTAACTTTTCATTTTAGCCTCTCAAAAAATCTATTTATAAAGTGTTTTATGCATTCACTCTGGAAATCCGATCAATTGATTTCTTCATATTGGGGCTGTACTTTTAAATAGGCAATATCGCCTGTCGATAGTGGGCTGATCTCGCATTTCTAAAAACAGTTAGCTTATTATTATATTAAATAAATTAAGCAAAAAAAAGCCAGCAATTAATGCTGGCTTTTTTTATTATAAATAAAGAGCTAAGTTTAGAAATCTGCACTGCCCGGTGCACGCGGGAAGGCGATCACATCACGAATATTTTGCACCCCGGTCACATAGGACACTAAGCGTTCAAAACCCAGACCAAAACCTGCATGTGGCACAGTGCCGTATTTACGCAGATCTCGATACCAGCTATAATCTTCTTTGTTGATGCCCATTTCGTCAAAACGTTTATCCAGCGCGACTAAGTCTTCTTCACGCTGACTGCCACCAATGATTTCACCAATCCCGGGTGCTAAGACATCCATTGCAGCAACAGTTTTACCATCTGCATTTAATTTCATGTAGAAGGCTTTAATGTCTTTCGGATAGTTTTGTAAAATAACCGGTGCACCAACATGTACTTCAGCAAGGTAACGTTCATGCTCAGATTGTAAATCGACACCCCATGCAACGGGGAATTCAAATTCTTTACCGCAGTTTTGCAGTATTTCAATCGCATCGGTGTAATCCATGCGCACGAATTCTGAACTGACTATTTTTTCTAAACGCGTAATAGCTTCTTTATCGACACGTTGTGCAAAGAAAGCCATGTCATCGGCACGTTCAGTTAATACGGCATTAAAGACATATTTAAGCATATCTTCAGCGAGTTGTGCTGCATCGGCTAAATCTGCAAAGGCAATTTCAGGTTCAACCATCCAAAACTCCGCCAGATGGCGTGTTGTATGGGAATTTTCTGCCCGGAAAGTTGGACCAAAAGTGTATACCTTGCTTAAGGCGCAGGCATAGGTTTCTGCATTTAGCTGACCCGATACCGTTAAGAACGTTTCTTTACCAAAAAAGTCTTTTTTATAATCAATCGCACCCGTGTCATTTCTCGGCAAATTTTCTAAATCCAGCGTGCTGACGCGGAACATTTCGCCAGCGCCTTCAGCATCACTACCGGTAATGATGGGGGTACTTATCCAGTTAAAACCTTTTTCATAAAAGAAGTTGTGCATCGCATGTGACAGGCAGTTACGAACCCGTGTTACCGCACCAAACATATTAGTACGTGCGCGCAGATGTGCATGCTCGCGCATATATTCAATGCTATGACGTTTTGCCGACATTGGATAGGTATCTGGATCTTGAACAAAACCTAATACCTCAACCTGCGTTGCCTGAATTTCAAATTGTTGACCTTTCCCCGGGCTTTCAACTAACTCGCCCGTGACTTGCACAGAACAACCTGCGGTCAAATTGAGCACTTCATCGCTGTAATTTTCTAATGCGGCAGGAACAACAGCCTGAATAGGGTCAAAACATGAACCATCATAAATAGCTAAAAAAGAAATACCGGCTTTTGAATCGCGACGAGTACGAATCCAGCCTTGAACTGTTACTTCTGTACCGATCGGGAATTTACTGTTGAATATTTCAACAATCGCTGTTTTTGACATCAGAATTAGTGCTCCATAATCACCATTGGCAGTGATTTAACGTTAAAAATAATAGGAGCATATATTACCTAGGCTAGGCTTAGATACAAGCCTATCCTTAAATAATACAGCAGTTTTTATGATACTTTTAACGAATGATAAAAACAGAATTTATTAATAATCAGTTAATTACTCCTCATTTTTACTGATCACCTGCTTAATCTTCTGCTTTAAAAATACGGGAAGTCGTTTTTTACAGCTCAACTGCTTCTTCATTAATAATGCTGTAAATGGCGTGGCACAATAGTTGTAACTGCTCTGGGGTAATAATATAGGGGGGCATAATATAAATAAGCTTGCCAAAGGGCCGTATCCACACTCCAAGCTCTACAAATTTTTTCTGCACTATGGCGACATCGACTGCTTTTTTAAGTTCTACAACCCCGATTGCACCCAGCACACGAACAGACTTCACCTGCTCAAGTTCGATGCAGGGAGCCAGATAATGCTTTAAGCTTGTCTCAATGTTTAATACGGTTGTTTGCCAGTCGAAGGCTAAGAGTTTCTCAATATTTGCATTGGCCACGGCACAGGCAAGCGGATTGCCCATAAAGGTCGGCCCGTGCATAAATACTCCGGCTTTACCGCGGCTGATGGTTTCGGCTATTTCGGAAGTGGCTAAAGTCGCCGCTAAACTCATATAACCGCCGGTAATGGCTTTACCGACACAGATAATATCGGGACTGATATCGGCATGTTCACAGGCAAAGAGTTTACCGGTACGGCCAAAACCCGTTGCAATTTCATCGGCAATCAATAACAGCTCATATTTATCACACAGCGCCCGAACGCCTTTTAAATACTCACTGTGGTAAAAATACATCCCACCCGCGCCCTGCACTATAGGTTCGAGAATAATAGCCGCAATATTGGCTTGATTATTTTCAACCAGCAGGGTGATTTCATCAAGTGCAGTAGCATCCCAAGGCTGGTCAAAGGCAATCCCTGGTTGAGGGGCAAATAACTGTTTGGCTAAAAAGTCATGATAAAGCTCATGCATAGAGCCTTCGGGGTCAGTCACACTCATTGCGCCAAAAGTATCACCATGATAACCATTGCGCACAGTTAAAAATTGGCTTTTAGGTTTTTCTAATGCGTGCCAATATTGCAAGGCCATTTTCAAAGCCACTTCGACACTGACGCTGCCCGAATCCGATAAAAAAACTTTCTCCAATCCTGCGGGGGTAATTGCCACTAATTTTTTAGCTAGATCAATAGCAGGTTGATGGGTTAAGCCGCCAAACATAACGTGCGACATTTTATCAATTTGCTGTTTTGCGGCAGTGTTTAATTCCGGCACATTATAACCAAATAAACAGGCCCACCAGGATGACATACCATCAATTAATTGCTTGCCATTATCCAGGGTCAATAAGCATTTATCTGCCGAAACAACCGCGTAACAGGGCAGTGGATTAATCATTGAGGTATAGGGATGCCATAAATGTTTATTATCATATTGCAGGTCAAGGCTCATAACGGTCACTTATTAGTCAGATGTAAAGATATAATCTCGTAAAAGTTGACAGTGTATCTTTCCACATTAAACTAACCAAACAATTTAAGGGCAATTAAAGATAATAGAGGGAACTAGATGATAAATACCACGATAATTCGCTCAAATAGAACGGTTTCAGAAATTGATCAACTGTTTTTATTGCCGTTTATAGACAACTGCTTTCTCAAGCTCAAATGACGCATAGAATTTAACTAACTAATTATTTTAACGGTAATAGAGGGAACTAAATGATAAATAACACAGAAATTCGCCAAAACTGGACGGTTGCAGAAGTTGATCAACTGTTTGAAATGCCGTTTATGGATCTGGTTTTTCAAGCGCAAACGACGCACCGGGCAAACTTCCCTTTAAACGAAGTGCAGGTGAGTACTCTATTGTCGATTAAAACCGGGGCTTGTCCTGAAGACTGTAAATATTGCCCGCAAAGTGCACGTTATAATACCGGGCTTGCAAAAGAACAGTTAATTGAAGTTGCCAAAGTAGTTAAGGCCGCTAAAGAGGCAAAAGCAACGGGCTCAACCCGTTTTTGTATGGGCGCTGCATGGAAGAACCCTAAACAAAGAGATATGCCTTACTTGCTGGACATGATCAAAGAGGTGAGAGCATTAGGCCTTGAGTCATGTATGACGCTAGGGATGTTAGATAATAATCAAGCTGAACAGCTTTCGAATGCGGGTTTAGATTATTACAATCATAACTTAGATACCTCACCTGAATATTATGACAAAATCATCACTACCCGGACTTATCAGGATCGCCTTGATACGCTGGAGAATGTGCGTAATTCCGGTATGAAAGTCTGCAGCGGTGGCATTGTTGGTTTAGGGGAAGCTGGCTCAGACCGCTCCGGTTTATTGGTACAACTTGCCAATCTGCCTCAGCAACCTGAAAGTGTGCCCATTAATAAATTAGTGAAGGTCAAAGGCACACCACTTGAAAATGCCGATGACCTTGATGATTTTACTTTTATTAAAACCATTGCTATCGCACGACTCTTAATGCCCAAGTCTCACGTGCGCTTATCTGCCGGCCGTGACGATATGAATGAACAAACCCAAGCGTTATGCTTTATGGCTGGTGCCAATTCAATTTTTTACGGTTGCAAATTATTAACCACTGCAAATCCCGATGAAAATTCAGATACGCGTTTATTTGAAAAATTGGGAATAAACAAAGAAGCGATTAATTTCTCTCCCTCTGAAGCTGAAAAAAAGGTGGATGCCGCGATCGTACGTTTTAATGAAAAAGATGAGCTGTTTTTTGACGCTACCAGTAAAGCATAAACCATGGCATTTGATTTTATTACTGAGCAACTAGCTGAGCGCCATCGACAGGGGTTGTATCGCTGCTCAACCAGTATGTCGGGTGCACAGGGCCGTTTGCTTCATGTTGCCGATAAAACCTACTTAAATTTTTCAAGCAATGATTATTTAGGGATGGCGGCGGATCCAAAGCTTATCAAAGCCTGGCAGAAGGGGGCTGAGCTTTACGGTATAGGAAGTGGCGGCTCTTATCTGGTGACCGGGTTTAACCAGACACATCAGGCACTGTGTGATCAGCTGAAATTATGGTTAGGAGTTGAATCCGTCGCCCTGTTTAGCTCCGGTTATTCGGCTAATCAGGCGATTATCAAACTGCTTCTGAAAAAACCGGATCTGTTATTTCAGGATAAGCTTAATCACGCCTCCTTAATGGAAGCTGCGCTTTTATCTGATTGTACAATGCGACGTTTTAAGCACAATAATGTGGATCATCTGGAAAGTTTGTTAAGTATTAGCAATAAGAGCAGTACGCTTGATGGCAATAAGTTAATTATCAGTGAAGGCGTCTTTAGCATGGACGGTGATACCGCCCCGGTTAATACTTTACATGCAACGGCTAAAAAATATGATGCCTGGTTAATGATTGATGATGCCCACGGTTTAGGGGTAGTAGGTGAAAATGGTAAAGGCAGCGTGGAGGCTTGTGGTATTGCTAATAAGAATCTACAAATATATATGGCAACGTTCGGTAAAGCGTTAGGCGTTGGCGGCGCTTTTGTTGCGGGCAGTAAAGAGTTGATAAATTATATTAACAATTTTTCTAAACCCTATATTTACAGCACCGGCCTGCCTCCTGCGATGGCTTATACCATTACTCAAGCTGCAAAAATGGCAGAAACACAGGATTGGCGGCGTGATAAATTGCAGGTGTTAATAACCACCTTTAGAAAGACAGCAACAAACTTGGGTATCAGCCTGACAGACTCGCAGACGGCTATTCAGCCTATTATTATTGGAGACAGTGTTAAAACGCTGCAGATAGCGGATAAATTAAAAACCCTTGGATTTTGGACGACGGCTATTCGTCCTCCTACTGTGGCTGTCGGTACCGCCCGGTTAAGAATTACATTAACAGTAAATCACGAAGAGAATGATGTTGTGCAGTTAGTTAATGCAATATACCGGGTGCTTAATGACAAATAGTATGAAGTTCAATATAAATAAAATACTGGTAGTTAACTCCTTAACAGTGAATGGAATATATAGAGCGCTTCATGACAAATAGTGTGAAATTTACAATAGATAAAATCGCAGTCGCTAACTCTTTTTCTAAAGCGGCATCACATTATGATCAATTTGCACAGTTACAACGTGATATTGGTAATAAGCTTTTTACTTCATTATCTTCATTAGAAACCTGTTCATTAGAAAACAGGGAGCCGGGCACTTGTTTGGATCTTGGCTGTGGAACCGGCTACTTTAGTGAAAAGTTAATTAATGAACAGAAGATTAAATCAATTATTTGCTTTGATCTATCGAGCGGTATGCTTAACTTTTTACAACATAATCGTGATTTGTCTCTGTGCTGTATACAGGGGGATATGGACTTTATACCTTTTTCTGATAATCAATTCTCCACTATATTTTCAAACTTGGCTGTTCAGTGGAGTAGTGATCTTAGTCAGATGCTGATCCAATTAAAACGTATCTTAGTTTCAGGTGGGGAATTAAATTTTTCAACTCTATTAGCAGGATCATTAAAAGAGTTAAGTGATGCCTGGTTAACGCTTGATCACTATCCGCATACTAATACCTTTTTAACCCTGGCAAATATTCAAGATATGTTAGAAAAAGTGGGTTTCACTAAAGTGACCATTAAAACCGAAACTATTACTCTTTATTATAAAAATGTGCTCGATCTGATGCGTGATCTAAAGGGGATAGGGGCTAATCAGGTACATGGACATCACCTGCATAAATCACAAGGGCGCTCTTTAATCAATAAACTTGAATTGGGTTATGCCAAAGATAAGACCAGATCTGGTTTATTACCTCTTTCTTATCAAGTTTGTTATATAAAAGCGGTTAAATAATATGAACGTTAGCGTTGTTAACATAATTACTACATTGTTGCATATCAAGTTTGTTATATAAAAGTGGTTAAATAATATAAAGGTTAGCGTTGTTAACATAATTACTACATTGTTGCGTATCAAGTTTGTTATATAAAAGCGGTTAAATAATATGAACGTTAGCGTTGTTAACATAATTACTACATTGTTGCGTATCAAGTTTATTGTATAAAGGCGATCTAAATAATATAAACGCTAATTGTAAAACCGCATAAACTTTATATCTTCTTTCCAGCAAGTTAATTACTCAAAAGTGATCAAATAATATGCAACCTTTTTTAACACCTGATATTTATTTTGTAACCGGAACAGATACTGATGTGGGTAAAACAGTTTGTTGTCAAGCTTTGTTACAAGCTGCTAATAAACAAAAACTTCGTACCTTAGCCTACAAGCCTATCGCGGCAGGATGTGAGCAAACTCCATACGGATTACGTAATCATGATGCGCAGCTTCTGCAAAAGACCTGTAATCTGGAAGTTGCTTATAAATGGGTTAATCCAATTGCGTTTACACCGGCTATCGCGCCACATATCGCTGCACAATTAGAAAATAAACCCATTGAACAGTCTTATATTTCTCAAGGTTTGGAAAGATTAAAGTCCTTGGAGAGTGATTTAATTATTGTTGAAGGGGCTGGTGGATGGCGTTTACCATTAAGTGCGGATGAAACGCTATCAGATTGGGTAGCAACACAAAAATTATCAGTTATATTGGTAGTGGGTATGAAATTGGGGTGTTTAAATCATGCGATTTTAACCTATGAAAGTATTCTTAATGATGGATTAAAGGTAGTGGGGTGGATAGCCAATCAAGTCGAAAAGAACATGCCTTTTTATACCTTAAATATAGAAATGTTAAAACATAAGATTAACGCGCCTATGATCGCAGAAATTCCTTATTTACACAATATAAACGAACAGGATCTCTCTTCTTATGTTTATTTTAATTTCGCAACTAATGAGATGATTTGAGTCGCACTTTCTTTTGTATTGACAAAAACCAGGGCGGTTTCGCTCGATTTTATTGAAATAAAAACAAACACTTTTTATAAACTACAAAATATTATTTATGGCTGGTGGATAAATGCCATAAATAATATTTTAAGTTTTTAACAAACAGACCCAATCTACGGCCTGATTAATCACCCGTCAAACAGACCCAACCTACTATTTATGTAAAATTCGTATATCACATTGAACAGTAAATAAACGATGAAAAATTGTTTTTTATATAAAGTGGGTAAGAGTTAACCAGTCATTCAACAAAAACATAACATATGAACATTCGTTATGCATTCCTCAGATAGATATCAGTTATAATCAGGCTTAATAAGTAGTTATGTTTAACAAGAAGGAATTATCATGAAACACCCTATTAAATTAATTATTGCAGCAGCAGTTGCAGTATCCAGTCTTATTACCGTTCCCGCATTTGCGAAAGAAACAGTCAAAGTAGGCATGTCAGGTAATTATGTCCCTTTCACTTTTTCAGAAAAAGACGTATTACAAGGTTTTGAAGTTGATCTCTGGAATGAAATTGCATTACGTGCTGATTATGACGTGAAGTTTGTTTTATCAAGTTTTTCAGGCTTGTTCGGAATGCTTGAAGCTGGCCATATTGATACTATTTCTAACCAAATAACGATTACGCCTGCACGTTTAGAGCAGTATGCCTTTACAACTCCGTATGTAGTTGATGGCGTTCAAATTGTTACTAAAAAGGGTCGTGAAGATATAAATTCAGTTGCTGATCTTAAAGGTAAAAAAGTAGCAGTGAATTTAGGCAGTAATTTTGAAGAGACATTACGCGCTCTGGATCCTAAACAAGAAATCGATATTATTACTTATGATACAGGTTTCGTACAGGATGTTGTTATAGGGCGGACTGATGCTTTTATTATGGATCGTGTTGGCTCTGCGGCTTTAATCAAAAAATCGGGTTTACCTTTAAAGCTTGCAGGACAACCCTTTGAAAAGATAGAAAACGCAATGCCATTTCTAAACAAACCTGAACAGTTAGCTATCAGAGATAAAGTGAACGCGGCATTATTAAGTATGAAAAATGACGGCACATTAGCGAAAATTTCTGTTAAATGGTTAGGTTCAGACGTAACCCAATAAACCTCATCATTACCTCAGGTACTGAGAGTATCAGTACCTGCATATTTTTTAATCTCCACACGAGCCATTTTCTATGCAAATGTCATTAGATGTTCAATATATTCTTGAACTATTACCTATCTTACTTAAATACCTTAGCGTCACCATGGAAATGGCCCTGTTGGGTTTTTGCTTTGCAATCATACTCGCTGTTATTTTAGCGGTAGTGCGCGTATTTAAGATACCCTTATTGCACAACCTGGCGAGTGTCTTTATCTCGTTTTTTCGTGGTACGCCTCTGTTAGTACAACTTTTTTTATTGTATTACGGTTTACCCCAAGTGATGCCTATATTTGCAGGCGTAGATGCCTTTAGCGCAGCTATCATTGGTTTAACATTACATTTTTCAGCCTATATGGCTGAAAGTATTCGTGCCGCCATTATGGGTGTAGATAAAAGTCAGATGGAAGCTTGTTTAAGTATTGGTATGACAAGATTACAAGCAATGCGCAGAATAATATTACCGCAAGCCGCTCGGGTCGCAACGCCTTCTTTAATGAATTATTTCATTGATATGATCAAAAGTACTTCCTTGGCATTTACGCTGGGAGTGGCGGAAATAATGGCTAAAGCGCAAATGGAAGCCTCATCAAGCTTTAAATACTTTGAAAGTTATTTAGCCGTTGCGCTTATTTACTGGGCTGTTATTGAATTATTTTCGCGTCTGCAGCATTATCTTGAAATTCGTATGAGTAGAGCTTACTAATGATTAGAGTACAAAATCTAAGCAAAAAATTTGCTGATAACATAGTATTAAATGGGATTGATTTCGAAGTTGAACATGGCGAAATCGTGGTCATTATCGGTCCATCTGGTACTGGGAAATCAACATTATTACGCTGTTTAAATTATCTGGAAATCCCTACATCAGGGATGATTGAGATAGCGGGAGTAAAAGTCGACAGTGCAACCGCGACAGCAACACAAATCACCAATCTGCGAAAAAAGAGTAGCTTTGTATTTCAAAACTACTCTTTATTTTCCAATAAAACCGCACTACAAAATGTTGCAGAAAGTTTGATCACCGTTTGGAAAGAGCCAAAATCAGCTGCTTTAAAACATGCTGAAACTATTTTACGACAAGTGGGGCTTAGCGAAAAAATCAACCAATATCCATCGCAATTATCAGGTGGTCAGCAACAACGAGTTGGCATTGCGCGTGCAATGGCTGCAAAAGGGGAAGTTATTCTGTTTGATGAACCAACCTCGTCGCTGGATCCTGAATGGGTTGATGAAGTGTTAGCGGTAATGAAGCAATTAGCAGTGCAAAAACAGACCATGATCATTGTTACCCATGAGATGCAGTTTGCGCGAGAGGTTGCTAATAGAGTTATCTTTATGGAAGGCGGTAATATCGTCGAGCAGGGCACGCCAAAACAGATATTTGAAAACCCGCAACATCAACGCACCAAAGAATTTGTTGGCCGTTCTGCAAAACAAAATCTATCTGCACTTGATTCCGCAATGCTTTAACTTTTTGATAAAGAAGCACCTACAAAAAAGCCTTTTATAAGTACATAAAAGGCTTTTTTATAATGAGCAGATCTTATTATTTGTTAACTAACAAATAATAAGAAATACTAGTCTTGACGACTTGTAACTTCTAATAAGTGGTAACCGAACTGAGTTTTAACGGGACCCTGAACAGAACCTACGTCTGCACTAAATACCACCGCATCAAATTCTGGCACCATCATACCTGGTCCAAATTCTCCTAACGCGCCGCCTTGAGCACCCGATGGACATGAAGAGTGTTTTTTAGCAAGATCAGCGAAATCAGTACCCGCTTCAATTTGTTGTTTAATATCGAGACAGCTTTCTTCAGAACTTACTAATATATGACGAGCACTTGCTAGAGCCATTTTATTTTCCTTTTGAGTTATGTAATCAACAACGATAAATTATTTTGACTCATCAAGCAAACCGTTATTAGTTTGATTTTAATATTTATTTTTAATCACCTATTGAAAAACCAAATTATAGCCATATTATGTCTTTATTGATTTATCCATCTTGAGGTTTTTATGAAACGTATCGCTTTATTTTTACTAACAAACTTAGCTGTTATGCTGGTCTTAGGTATTGTACTGAGTTTGGTTTTTAGGTTTACGGGATTAGATTCACGCAGTCTCGGAGGTCTACTCCTATTGGCCGCTGTTTTCGGTTTTGGAGGATCATTTATCTCTTTAGCTATGTCAAAGTGGATAGCAAAACGCAGTACTGGTGCAGTGGTCATTACACAACCCAATAATGAAACTGAAAACTGGCTTGTTAATACCGTTGCAGCGCAAGCTAAAAAGGCTGGAATTCGCTGTCCTGAAGTGGCCATTTATGATGCGCCGGATATGAATGCTTTTGCCACCGGTATGAATAAAAACAAAGCCTTAGTTGCCGTTAGCTCTGGTTTATTGCAATCTATGACACGCGATGAAGCAGAAGCTGTTTTAGCCCATGAAGTGAGTCATATTGCCAGCGGTGATATGGTAACAATGACGCTACTTCAAGGCGTGGTAAATACCTTTGTTATCTTTATTGCCCGTGTTTTAGGGAATATTATTGACAGTGCGCTAAACAATAATAATTCTGAATCTGAGGGGCGTGGGTTTTCTTATTATATTATTGTGTTTATTTTAGAAATGATCTTTGGCGTACTGGCAAGTACGATCGTAATGTACTACTCCCGCCAACGAGAATTTAGTGCAGATTCTGGTGCCGCTAGATTAGTAGGGAAAAACAAAATGATCGCTGCATTACAGCGTTTACAAAAAAGTTCTGAGCCTCATTTGGAGGGTAATATGATGGCATTTGGTATTTCAGGAAAATCCAGCGGCGGATTATTTATGTCTCACCCGCCCTTAGAAAGTCGCATTAAAGCACTACAAGAAGCATAATGACTTATTAGTGCTATTAAATATAAAAACACCGTTATTTTTTATAACAGCGGTGTTTTTAACTGTCCTTATTGTATTTTTCTGCCACAATCTTAAATGCATTAATCAGTACGCAAGTAGGGTGCCTATTGGGCAAAAAGACTAATATTGCAAACCTATTAAGACTGTAGAGTATGCACTTTTTTCTGTCTTTTTTATCAAAAATACCCTTCGGTATGCATTGGAAGAAATATTATTAATTGTATGAAAATTTCTAAAACTTTATTTTTCCTGTTAGCGCTGCTTGTGCATAGTAGTCTCTATGCAGATGTTATATTTTCAATAAAAGGAATCGATAATAAGGATGTAAAAGAAAACATCGTTGTTTTTTTGAAAGGATTGTCACAACCTCAGAATGCTAATAGCCAAAGTTATTTACAACAAGTACAAAGTTCAACCCGGCAAGCAGTGACTGCTTTAGGCTATTATCAAATGAAGCTGGACATTAATGTTACAGGCGAAGCAGGAAAACAGACCGTCACACTGCTCGTTAACCTTGGAATGGCCACCCGTATTACTGCGTTAAATTTAAAACTGCTCGGTGAGGGAAGCTCAGATCCCGACTTCTTAAAAATAGTTAAAAATTTTCCGCTTAAAAAAAATGATATTCTCCACCATGGCAAATATGAGCAAGGGAAAAACCAACTTAAAAATATGGCTCAACAACATGGTTATTTTGATGCGAAATTTTCCCAGGCATCCGTTGATGTTATTTCCAAAAATAACAGTGCCACTGTTAACATTCGGTTTGATACCGGTATTCGCTACCAGTTTGGTGAATTGTTTTTTTCTCCAGAAGATTTACCCGCCAAAAAACTTATCTCTTCATTACAAAACTTTAAAGCTGGCGATCCCTACGATTCTCAAACCTTAATGAAATTTAATACGGAAACAAATAGAACGGGTTATTTTAAAAACATCTCCATTGTACCCGAAATTAAAAAAAAGCAGGGACGCGAGATTCCACTTTTAGTGCTTGCCAAAATGCGCCCTAAAGACTCCTTTAATGCAGGTATTGGGGTTAGTACAGATGAAGGTATTCGGGGTAAGTTCCGCTGGACAAGACCCTGGGTAAATCAATATGGCCATAGCATAGTGGGTAATGTTGTCGCCTCCGTACCTCGGCAAGAAGCCTCCTTAGCCTATAACATTCCTATTAGTGATCCTCTTTACCATTATTACTCGATTAAAACAGGCTATAAATTTGTTGATGACAATGATACCAATACCCAACAATATTTATTTAGTGTCGGTCGCTATAAACGTTTAGAAAATAATTGGTTACGCAATGTATTTGTTAAATATCATAATGAGACCGGAGAGCAGGGGCAGGACGATTTTTCTGCTGAATTAATTATGCCGGGAGTCAGTTTTAGCCGCATCAGATTACGTGGTGGTCTTCATCCAACTTGGGGAGATACCCAGCAATACGAAATCGCTGTGGCCCATAAAAGTTTATTTTCAAGTTCTAATTTATTTAAAATTTATGGAAAAGCAAAATTTTTGCGTAGCTATAATAAGCAGCAATTTTTCAGCACCACGGAAGTGGGCGCGCTTTATACTGATTCTATCTATAACGTGCCAGCTTCCATGCGGTTTTTTGCCGGGGGTGATCAAAGTATTCGCGGTTACAGTTACGAGAGTATCTCCCCAGAAGATAATGATGGATATTTAATCGGAGGAAAATATCTCGCCGTGCAAAGTTTAGAATATCGTTTCCCAGTGGCCAATAATTGGAAGGTGGCGACCTTTATTGATGCCGGAACTGCTACCTCTACCTTCAGTGAGCCGATTTCCGTTGGTGCTGGTCTTGGTATTATTTGGTCATCTCCGATCGGCCCAGTTAGATTTTATGCGGCAGCGCCCGTGAACAATGCCGATACAACGCTTAATAAATGGATGCTGCACTTTATGATTGGACCTGAATTATGAGTATGAAGTTAAAAATAGAGCTGATATGTAGAAAAACTTTTTTAACTTTATTGTTATTAATTATATTTACTGTCGCCAGTGTAACGTCAATTTTATTGACACATTCTGGTACTAATCTTGCTATTAAACTGGCAACCAAATTTGAACCGCGTCTTGCAGTCACAATTGATTCAGGTAGTTTTTTTTTGAATCCCCATTATTCTAATATCAGTTGGAAATCTGATTCTTTTTCAATTTCTTTTTCTAAATTAGAATACGCATTTGATTGGTCATGTGCTTTTACAAAAATTTGTGTCGAAAAGCTACATACCGATGATATGGTTATTGTTTTAGATTTAGACAAAGTGACGCCGCCGACAGAAGCTGAAATTAAAGCACTGGCGGATAATCCTTTTACCTCGCTGCAATTGCCAATCTCAATAGATATTCAATCTCTTATTTTAAACAATAGCTCTTTTATACTGCCTGACAGATTATCTGTTGCCAGCAAACGTTGGGAAATCCAGGCACAAGGTTTTAAAGATAATATTACCGTTTTCAATTCAATCACAGAGGGGCTGGTGATTGATTTACCCAGCAGTAAAGATGAAATAATACCCGATAAAACAGTGGCAGCAACAGAAACAAGCAATTCAATCGCATTAAACTCATTGCCGGCATTGGTAAGTGAACAAAATTTACCAGAGATATCATCCTTTTTTAATTTAGATATTAAAAACATCCAAATTTCAGACTTTAAATTAACCCAAGGTGACAAGCAACCTATCGTTTCGATAAACTCGGTGCAGTCAGTATTAAGATTTTTTTACAATAAATTAGAAGTAGATCAATTCAGCCTTGATATGCCGAATGCGGATCTGGAATTAATTGGAGAAGTAAATTTTACCGGTAAATATCCATTAGCGGTTCAATTAACTGGCAGCATTAAAGATCTTAAATACCTACAGCCGAACTCTCTCCTCAACGGGCAGCATTTTATCTTAAAAAGCAGTGGCGACTTTTCTAATTTAAAAACAGATTTACAGCTTACCGATAAAATAACAGCCCAAATGAAATTAGATGTAAATTTATTAGCCGATAATTTACCTTACAGTATAAGCCTTGATTGGCAAAAATCAGGTTGGCCTTTTGATGGGAAATCTTCGTATTTTTCACCAAAAGGGCAGTTCAGCAGCCAGGGAAAATTAAATGATTATCAACTCAGATTACAAGCTGATTATGAATTAGAAAATATGCCCGGAGGAAAAGTCGATTTAAAGGCGGCAGGGGATTTACAAAATTTAAATGTAAATAATTTGAAAATAAATACTCTTAACGGATTATTAAAATTAACCGGTGCTCTCGACTGGTCAAAAAAAATCACCTGGCAGGGGCAATTAGATATTGAAGATATTGATTTAAAACAATTCAAAACAGAATACACAGGCCAATTTAACGGAAAATTAAAACAATATGTTGCTATTGAGTTAAACGAAAATAAAGCGCCAGGCTGGTTAGTCTCTATTCCAGAAATGGCTATTACAGGTCAATTTTTAAACCGTCCCTTTGCTATTAATGGTGCTATTAATGGCAACGATAAAGAAGGATTAATGTTAAAAAATGTTGACCTGCATAATGCTGACAACCAAATTATTATCAATGGAAAACTAGCACAAAAAAATGATTTAACTGTCGCCATTAATATTAAAGATCTAAGCCATGCGTTACTTAACAGCAGCGGTGTTATCAAGGGGAGAGTTAACATTCAGGGCCCGATGGACGCCATTAAAATCAGCTCTGATTTACAAGCGGATGCGCTCCACTATGAAACATCCTCCCTCAACTCATTAAAGCTTAATGGGCAACTTCTGCTCTCAAAACAACAGCCCAAAGCCACACTCGTTGTACAGGCCAAAAAAATAGATGTTGCCGACCAGCTTATTGAGAGTATTGATATTAACGTCAAAAATACTGGCCACAGTGCGCAAGGTGAAAATCATCAGATTGACCTTGAGGTAGTCAGTGACATTCTCTCCAGTGATATGCGGATACAATTAAAACAGAGTGGCGATAAATGGTTAACAGCAGTAAGTGCGGCTGTTTTAAATTTTCACAAACAAAAATTGACACTTGATACTCCCTTTGATGTCGTTATTGAAAAACAAGATGTGCAACTGACGGCACATTGCTGGACGGCTTCGAGCAACAGCATCAAAAATAATGGTAAGTTATGCCTGAAAAAATTAAATATAGGTAAAAATAATAATATTATATTACAGATAGACTCCTATCTTCTGGCTGGCCTTGATGAAATATTACCTGAAAAAATAAGCTTTGATGGTGCAGTTTCGGCGAATGCCGATATAAGTTGGCAAGGAAATGATAAGCCAGCCGGTGATATAAAAATCTATTCTACCGATATGAAAATAAAACTGCACCTTGCAACCGATGATAAAAATATTGTTGAGTATCCGGTTGATACCTTTGTTATAAATGTCCTTTCCGACCAGAAAAAAATAGATTTCTCAGCCAATCTATCATCAAAAAATTTACTCGATGCGCAGCTAAAAGGTCAATTAAAAAATAATACCAATAACCCGAATATAGAAGCGAGTGTCGACTTTAATGTGTTAAATTTTACGCCTTTCAGCGTACTTATACCCGAGATTGAAAAATTATCTGGCATGTTAAACGCAAATTTAAGCGTAAACGGTGCCATTAAAAATCCGCTTGTTAATGGTGAAATTCATGTAAAAGATACCTCAATCAAAGCGGTAGGGGCTCCAATCCAATTACATGATTTAAACACTCTAATTAAAATCAATAACCAATCTGCCACCTTAGAAGGTTATTTTGATACTAATGGCCGAGATCCCGCAAGCAAAGACAACAACAAGATATTCAAATTTATCAATAAAACAGTCAGTCTTGTTGATACATCGCTTAAGTTTGTAACCTCGCCACTGCATAAAAATAAAACCATAACAAAGGAGGATATAGAAAAGGGCAAGTCATACATTAGCGGTGAGTTTGACTGGCAAGATAAGTTTAAGGGTAAAGTTAATTTATATGGAAATCAGATGGTTATAAATGATTATTCTAAAATATATCTACTGGTGAGTCCAAATTTGGAATTGACATTTGATCAAAATATTAATTTAACCGGGGATGTTGTTGTTGATCAAGGAAAAATAACCGTAAAAGAGTTACCAGCAGGAGCTGTTTCAACCTCAAAAGATATTGTGGTTGTTGATATCAAACAGAAACCTAATGCAACTGACTTGCCGATAATGATGAATTTAACCCTAGATCTTGGAGAAAAACTAAAAATTGAAGCTTTTGGTTTGGATACATTAGTAACCGGTGCTTTATTAATGAGGAAACGATTAAATAAAGATTTCACCGTACATGGTGACTTAAAGCTTGTGGATGGTAGTTATCGCGCATTAGGTCAACAATTAGTATTACAAAATAGCAGAATAATATTCCAGGGAATTCCTGAATCTCCCTATATTTCAATTGAAGCTATTCGTGATCCAAATAAAATAGAAGATGATGTTATAGCGGGTGTGCGAGTAAGCGGTACACCGGATAAACTTGAACTTGTTATCTTCTCTGACCCCAGTATGTCTCAGCAGGATGCTTTAGCCTATATAACACGAGGAAAATCAATAACAAACAGTCTTAACAGCCAGGAAGATAATCAATTTACTAATATGCTTATTAATTTTGGGGCAGGGCAAACGTCTGAAGTAATGGGGGATTTCGGTAATAAAGTTGGTATAAGTGATTTATCCCTTACTTCAAGTGGTGAAGGTGATGGACAGACTGTGGGGGTGAGTGGCTATATTGCCCCAAATTTGGAGCTCAGTTATGGAGTTGGCGTATTTGATAGTTTTACAATATTTTCAATTCGTTACGAATTATTTGAACGCTTTTTTATTGAAGCATCAAATGGCTTAAATCAAGCTGTTGATGTTTTTTATAAATGGGATAACGAATAATTTGCAGTTATTGAGAAAAAATATTTGCATCTGCAATAGTGATGTTGATCGTAGTAAACACCGTTATTTTTATCACTAAAATCAGCCAATAATAAAAGGGGGCTTGTTACTTACAAGATTTTATTAGAAAGAGTAAAACAGCTTATTTTCACGTAACCAGCAAAAAAACTGGTTATAAATGCAGTTTAAATACAAAAAACCACCTGTAAGATACTGATATATTGAACTTAAGTAAAATTTAAATTAATTAGCTAGCTCCATTACTTGTAAATGCAGATATAGACAGATACTGGTTAAATTAAGTTTTTGATAATACTAATAAATATGAACTGAAAATTAATGGATTTGGTATTAGATAGCGAGTTGAAATTTAAATAACCTTAGTCAGTTAGGTTATGAACGGCCAAGTAATAACAACTGAAGTCAGTTAACTGTGCCATTTAAAGCTATATCATTTAAAATTACATGACAAAAATAAGATTAACTGACAATAGCTCAGATAATAAGAACCTTTAAAAATAAATTTAGATTAAAATGCTGGTTTACCGATTAAAATATACGGCAGTAACAGCTACAAAAAGAGTTGATTTTAGGTGGCAGTATATAACTATATGCTGATGAATCGATAAAATAATGAAGGGATAAGTTAGCCGTATTAAATGATGACTAACACAACAAGTTTAGATTTAACCGAGAGACAGAGCCTATTGAATAATAATATTTATAAAATCACATAGGTTGTGATCTATAGAGTTATCGAATTACTTTATCTTATTCAGAAGGTGACTTTAAATGAGAGGCTAATAATAAGCATGTAGATATAAGGGTTAATGAATATCTCATATTAAAAGGTTCTACAGCAGACTTATACCTATCCGCCACAATAACTATTAATGCGCATAATGTATATTATGTTAAATAGAATGGTATATTAAAGTATACTTGAATAACCATATCATCATGGAGATTCCGCGTAGAAATCAGAATAAGGGCCTTATTCTGATTTATTTAACATAATCCTATTTAACATAAAATGTATAATGTACTGTTATTAATATGCGCTGGTTAGAGCCGTTAACTTACTGATTAATTTGATAAAGTTATTAATTATTAGCAGTTTAAGTCTGTTTGTTATTTTATGTTTATACCTTCATATGCCATGAAAAAACAATAAAACCCTTGATATGGTTAGGCTATAGAGTGTTTTATTGAAATATATGGGCTCTCAGGTGAAATCTGAAGAAAAGTTAATGATAAAACCCAAGATAAGTTTGTAGTCATTAGCTATCAGCCTGCAGTTAAAAACAAGATCATCTGATGTCCTATTTTAATTCACGACTTTAATGATTAACGTGCTTAGCGAATGAATAATCGAAATGAGTCTGAAGGAAAAATCTTATTTACACGCACCAGAAAATGCCTGATACATTTACTAATTTTGTTTAATCAATCTTTTCTTATCGTACGGGTTCAAATTTGCATCCTGTAACGTAGTTACTATTGAAGTCATACGGAAACAATACAACAACATTATGCCGTTGTATTTCCATAATATATTACGAACATTTTACAAAGAGAAAATAATAAAAGTATTTGTAAGTGCCCTATTTACATGTGTTCTGTTTCACTCTAATGAAGATAAAGTAACAATGCGATTTTTTAATGTCAGGCTTTTGCAGGTACAACTGAGTTAGTTGAAAAACTATTCCAAGTTTTCCATAATGGTATCCGTCCAAGTCCGGCTTGATATTTATACTATACGACAAAGATAATCAATTATATTCAATAGAATTGGACTGGTGCCTTTACTGATAATAGAGTGAGAAAAAATAGGTTATATGGCTTTGATAAATTTAAGTGAATTTTTTCCTGATATTTTTTGATATAACTAATACCGGCTTAACTCCATCTAAATTATGTAATAATTGACTCAAATCTAATTCTGTTTCATAGGTTTCATTAATGCACGAAATGTTTGGGTAGTTTAACCACCCTGCTGCTTTTTTTCGTTTAACTTGCCAGATTTTTCCATATGTAAAAAAACATTTTAAATCAATAAATTGTTGAGAATGTTTATTGCGATTTCGGTAACATTCGGCCAGAAAAAATCACCAACAACGAGTTCAAGTGCCTCGCTCCCCAATTTAAATATTTACTATTAAGAGCAGAGATAAACGCCCGGGCTTGATTAATTTGTGGTTCGCGTTGTTCACACGACCTATCCTTATTAGTTAGGAATCAGAGCCCTCCGCTCGTTTAATAGACGACGGCACAATTAATTTATGTATTGGCTCCACGAACAACATATATAATTTACCAAGAAAATCATGAACATGCACTACGGTCTAAATTGAAACTAAATGAGCTTTGTCTGTCTGAGTATACACGGAAACTTTTACATCTAAATGTTTATCCGAGTCGCCTAATATGATTTCACTATCACTTAAAAAAAGTAAAGTGAATATTCCAACTCCATCACCAACTTGACATTCATTAATTAATTTATTAGCGTCTAGGTCACCTAAGTGACCAATATTTTTCAACCCAAGCATTGATACTATTTTGTTTTGACTTGCCATTAAAAAATTAACCCAAAAGGGTATTTGGCTTGCGTGATCTAACCAAATTTGAAGGGCCACTCTACTTTCTTTGCTCGAACAGAAAGAATATGAATCTGAATAGTAAGAGCCCTTAAGGGTTTTAAATACTTAACTATTAATTGGGACGCTTACTTTTTTAACATGAAATACAATACTCAAATACTCCGTTGATGCCTAACAGTGTATTAGTCTGCATTCTCACTAATACACTGTTAACATTTCATTTGTAGATAATGATTATATAATAACCAACTTATAAAACAGTTAGATAGACCCAACGCATGATTGTAAATTGAGGCATTTACATTGATAGAGATCTCTATAAATGCAAACCATAAAAAATTAACTTTTTATTTTCAACAAGTTAATGCATTAAGAATGTGAAAATTATGTATAAAATATTCATATAATGTGCAGTAAAAGTGGCAAAACTCCTAATGTGGATTATATCTGTGTATAAAAAAAGCTATATTGCAAGGAGTGTAAACATGTCAAACTCCCCTTTTATTGCTTTAATATGGCCCGAATTAAGAAAACGGAACTTATAATATCCACACTGAAAAACCTATTTATACGTTTTCATGACCTTAAACATCCTAAAGAGATGGTCAATTATCGCATGAAAACGGCATAATCGGCTTCTACACCCAAGTGGGAAAAAATGGATAGCTATCTCTTGTACACCGCGTGATAGAGGGTATTTGAGGGCACTCAAAGGGAGAGTGAATTTATCAAATAATCATGGTTGGTTTTGATCGTTGAGTCAGAGGTTATTTTCCTGTAGCTCAATATCCAAAATTTTTTAGAAGTACTCTAACAAGAAATATGCGGGATATGGTGCCAGTTTGTTGTATATTGCGGGGTTAATAATTCACTGCGCATTGACCATTGACCATTGTTCATCTATGCCTTGTGCTACAAAAGGCACCATAAGTGCTAAAATGCTGGTTTATTTTATCGAGTACATTCATTAAAGGTTCATTTCCCTGTGGAGGATTGAATAAATCCCATTGCTGATTTTCTTCACTGCTTAAATTTAATAAGCCTGTGCCTATATGTCTATTTTCTGAAAGTAAAAGGCGCTCTGTTATATTCAATATATAACAAATAAATTCTCCACATTGATATTTTGATTTTTGATGGCCACATGCGCGTCAAAATTAAGATGTCACCACTTAGTATACGTATTCCTTCCATTGAATGGCCACCAGCTTTATCAATGAATGTGGCGCTAATCGTTCATTTAAGCTCAAAGGTAATTGTAAATATTTAGATATCAATAAGCACAAGTTAAATTGAGATTATTGATGTGGGGTTCAATCTATTTAGATAAAATTCAATTTATTAAACATTCTAACTATTCTATTATCTATAAAGACTGATGTTAAAAATTAAAAGAAATAACTAAATAATATTCAAATTGGCTATTCGTCAGGGTCCTATTTCGCGAAGGCCTTCGTTATCTATTGCAGGACTTTAAATTCTATAGAGGTAGCATTCCATTCTACAAAATTATTAAGATTGCTATCAGCCACCAGCTTTTTTCTCTTAAATAAAAAAATTAAAAGTTATCTATCTATTCAATAATTGCAGCCAATAACTCTCCTTATAGAATCAACAAAGAAATTTTTTAAAGTGGTAGCGTTACGTCTATTTTATTGACAGTATTTTTTATTTCATAAAGTTTTTTATTTTTAAGCCGTCACAATATCTAGTTCAAGTGTCTTTTTAACCGCAGAGATAAGATTAGGCTTAAGATCAGCACAAAATAATATCGCTTTAAAAATTTAACTTTTAACTTTTAACTCGATTTGTATTTTACATTAGCTTTTTTTTTAAGTTCCTATCGCTTAAGTAACTATTCCTAATTTCTAATTGTGTTATTAGCCTAATAAGAAATCTTAAAATGCTTAGAGTTATATTCCATAAGCTCTTCGCCCTTCTTTCCAAATCAAAAAGCTGTTCCTATATACCTTACGCAATATTTTTAGATTTTAATTTTTAGCTTTTTATTAATTGGAATAATCTTAAATATTAAGGTTAAACAGGTTTGAAAAATGTTCTTAATACAGTGGAGCATAGCCAGCAGGTTTATAAGAATTTTTTAGAACTGAATTGTTTTTTAGTGTAATAGCCCATAGAGGTAATTCAGCCAGTTTGAATTTAACAGTCTTTACTAATGGCGACTTTTAATAACAATTAAATTATTTTGCAGAAGCAGAATTTAAACGATAATTTAAATTCACTTATTAAGTTTATTTTTTATTAACATGCTTGAGAAAAAAGTGCTTTATTCATATCAAAAATTAATTCGTTAAAGCGCCGTTATCATATAGCGCTAATCAATTAATGCGCTATTCATCTGTTTCAAAATTAAAATTTACAAAGGTAAAGCCTGATTCATTGCGCTTTAATGTGATGCTTGAGTTTTCTTTTAATAGCCGGGATTGGCTGATCTCTCTTTTAAGTTTATCATCATCTAATGTAGAAACATCTTCACTGGCAAATATAATGCTTTCAGCTTTAATGCCATCCCAGTGCCAGATTTGATATAGCACATCATAGTCGCCCAGTTTAGCTTGGTGCTGATATAAAATTTTTGTCTCACTGTCTGTAGGGACTTGCTCAAATTTACTCAGCATATTCTTACTCCATTTTAATCTCTATCATCGTTTTATTATTGCGCCTCTTATCGTTAAATAACTGTGATTAAATAGCATTCGCATAACTGGCTTTATTAATATAATGAAAATTGCACTCATCCCCAAAATTTATTGCACTTTCAGCAGACAGACACACTTCATAGGCCACTAATGGGTTATCTCCTTTTGCAGCATTGTAATCAACACAAACAACCGACTGTGATTTTTTTGCAGGATACCCGTTTAAGGTATAGTGACCGATTAAAACAGGCTTAGCATTTTTTTGAAGATGATAGTCATGCCACCACTCAATGCGTTGTTGAGTCCGCTTTTTACCTGTTTTATCGACAAAAAACTGCCCCACCGGCATGGTCTGCTCAGGCCCTTTTAGTAGGGTTTCGCACAATGCATAAAGCTCATGCTGTTTATCAAACGCATTATGCCAGTGCGCCTCTTTTAAAGAGTTATCTTTATTTAAGTAAGGCTGAATGGCATTAATCGCATCATTATCCCAACAAGCATGAATGGCGCGCACCGTTGTAAAATCAAGAAATAACGGTAATTGCTTAAACCAGTTAATCCATTGCTGATGCTCAAGGCTATCCTCGCCCACCGCCGTCAAGAAAGCTTGGTGTTGCAGGTAATTGTTTTTTGTATGCGGCCGTAAAAAGGAGCCGTCCGCCTTTTTAAGCGCCCAACCGACAGCATTAAACTCGTGATTACCCAATATGCAATGTGCCTGTTTTTGATCCGTCAGTGTTTTAACCTGATTTAACAGCGCAATATGATTCCCGCTAAACCCTGGTGCGTTATCAATTAAGTCGCCAATAAAAACCAGTTGATGATTCGTAGCCGGTTGATGTGGCTCAAAATTGATACATTCCAGTAACTGCGCTAACTTTTCCTGTTGCCCGTGAATATCGCCAATAAAGTATAAGCGCTCAATTTGTGTGTTTGTTGTCATTTAATACTCCGAAAAATTTCATGGCCGCGTAGAACAAGGGAATAAGGATAATGGGGAAAAAACACAACACAACTTGAACCTAATAGCACTGTTGACTGTCGAGTCCTGTGGGACGAGCATTGATGCGTTTATTCGGGTTTATTATTTTAATTTTTCTGAAATACCTAAGTTAATAAGTCTTTCGCTCTCTATAGCTAACTGTAATAGACCAGCGCTACTTGAGTGTACTTTTTCAAGTTAAAGCACCTCAACAACCCCACTATAAAATTCATCTTTATAACCATTAATATCGTTAAGAAGACCAGTAAATTCATTCTTCCAACGCTAGCAGTAATCCCTGTCCTTTAGACCGGGGAGGATGTCTGTCCACCAGCAATAGAGGCATGTATGGCAAGATTATTATTTTGCGTTAAGTCGAATACTTTACAGGTGATAAAGTCGGCCATAAAAGTTTGATCCACAATGCTTTTGGCATCATTAACGGGCTCATCTTGGTCATCTTCAATCAACTAAATATGCGACTTATCAAACTTGATAGGCGGCATGTCATATTCTGGTTGTAATAATGTACATTTCCTCAGGAAATGTTTTACCTTCAGTATGAAAAGCATATAGCATTTCGGTGACCATCTGCGGGCTTGCACCAGTAATCGCCAGCAGTATCTTCTTCATATCAACTTTCCAACAAAGGTAATATTTCACTGTACCCAAAGAGTGCCTGTGATACTAGCTTTAATAGCTTATTTTTTGATTTATATTTCATATAGTTAGGTGATTTATTAGCGTTTCGCTCTGCGCGCGTTTTTTTTCGCTTGTTGTAATTTCTTCCTATCGACTGATTTTTTGCCATTATTTTGGCATATAACACTGTTATCCTGCATTAATGCTTTTCCTTTCGGGGATTTCATAAATTGCTGGGCATCAACACAGCCACTTTTTGCTGATTCCCTGATCAGTACTTTTAGTGAATGAGAACATTTCACTTGGTGATCTGCTCGCAGTTTTTGCCAAATTAACATTGCAAGGTCAAACTGCATTTGCGCTTTGCTTGTCCCACTAGTGCAAGATAGCGCTCTGTTTGAAATCTCTAATGCAAGATCTGAATGCTCAGGTTTATTTTTTAACAGGTTAAATAGTTTATCTTCATAATGAAGGAAAGCAGGAAGTTGCTCATGACTATCAACCATGAGATTTAAACCTTGCTCTGGATTGGAATTTTTACCCCAATAACCATAATAATCACAATAACCTTGAAAGTATTTTAGACCCTCCGACTGATGTGATTGCGCATTAATGAGTGCTGTTTTAACCTGTTTTTGAAGGAGTTGATTTTCTTTGTCTTTTTCCCAAACATCTAATTTATGTGCGAAGTCTAAGATAAAAGACTGTTTTACGTAGGCATTAATGCCTGCATCAACCCACTTTAAATACTGTTTTTGGTCTTTTTCGTAATAATAGGTTTGTAGCGCTTTAATGGCATCGTGGTTAGCTTTTTCAGCGGCTTGATGTATGAAGTTAACACCACGTTTATGTTGAGAATTTTGTAACAGGTATGCCGCATATTGAGAGGGGACTTCACCTGAATCATCATTTTTTAAAGCTTCTTTAAAACAACTTTCAACGGTTATATTTTCTGGTAATGGCAGGAATTTATTTTTATAAACTTCGGCATAAAGTAACCAGGTTTCCTGGTGATCCTGCTTATGCGCACGAGCCAACCAGTAAGCTAAATCATGTTGCAGTAATTGCATTTTTGCTTTATTTTCTTTGCCTGATATTTGATTATGTTCAGTTGCTTGCTGCATTTTTATTGCATAATGTTTAGCAAGTGAATATGTCGCTTCTTTATTACCTAAGAGTGATCCATAAATATCTTCTTGCAGTGCTAACTTAGTGGGTTCTTGCCACACATTAAGCTCAGAATCGTTTTGCATATTTAATTTATAAGCAAGGTATTGGGTTATCTCTAATAAGCTTTTCATTAAGTTATCTAACTTGTATTTACTTAATGCGTATTCACAACTCCATGAACCATCATAACGTTTTAAAATATGAGCACTTTTATTCCCTTCAATACGCAACTTATTCAGTGTATCAAGAATATAACCCGGCACTTTATGACTATATGAAATTTGCTTTATTTTGCTATTTAAGTCTCCAGTGATGGGAGGATATAAATTTAGTTTTGCTCCTACTTCATGGCACCACAGTTCAACAAACATGCGCGCTTTTAGTAAACAGCAGGAGTGATCCGTTGAATAGTGTTTTTCTACCTCTTGGCTTAAACGATAAAGTTCCGGAAAGCTGTGCTCTATAAATAAATAGTTATTCGTCAGTTGTGTGCTATTCGGTAAATATGCTAATTGGCCCATGGTTATTATCCTCAAATTGTGTGATCCCTTGAGTTTAATAATAGACAAGCCACAAACTTTATGTGGTTGATAAGCTTGTGAAGTGTTAGGTTAATCAGAAGATAAAGTAAATGTATAACGATTATCAGCATCACTTCCGTTATTTATTACGAAATATGATGTTTGAGTTATTCACTGGACAGTAAATAAAATAAAACTGATTAAGTATCAGACCTAATATATGGATAGTTACAAATTAGAATAACCAACTCAGTTCAGGTTTGATCGCAATAAAAAAACATTCCGTTCAAATCAAGGTGTTTTTTGGTAAAGGGCTTTTATTCTTCTTATACTTTCAGATAAATCGTTTATTTGCTGGTTTTGCGGTCTTTTTCCAACAATCTCATTCATTAGAGGTGACTCGTCGCCTTTCTTTTTATTGAATTTAGTGGTCAATGCCAAAACCAACTTTATCTTGATGCGGCAAGTCCCACGAGATCAGGAATTTTATTCCGATCTTTTTCCCGTCGAAGAAGCGCATTGCAGAAAAGCGTCTTGTTGCGATCGCAACAGTGAAACCTGTGTACTGCATCTTTCTACGGATAATAAGACTGAATACAAACCGATAGGTATCGATAAGCTTCTATCGGATTATGATCAAACAAAGACACTTGTCCCTGAGGGACCAAACGAGTCAGGAAGCGAAATTAATGGATTCTAAAGATATTATTGAGAAATTTGAAGGAAGTATGATTCAGCATGGCAGCTATAATGATCGCATCTATTTAATCAAATTAGCCCCTGAAGCCCCCTCAACCACGCCATGCAATCTAGTTGATTTGGCCATAAAAAATAATTATTCAAAAATATTTGCCAAAGTTCCCGAATGCCATTCTGCATTGTTTTTAGCGAGAGGTTTTAAGGAAGAAGCCCGTATACCTGGGTTCTATGACGGAAAAATAGCGGCTGTATTTCTAGGATTCTACCTCAACGTCGAACGTGCCGCAGAGCCTGACCTTGTGAAAATGAATAAAATTCTCAAAACTGCGCTTGAAAAACAAGTGGCCAAATCCAAATGCCATTTGAGCGGTGATACTACCCTACGCATTTGTAATAAAGCAGATGCAATCACTATTGCTGATCTTTATAATACTGTATTTCAATCCTACCCTTTTCCGATAGATGATCCTGCCTATATAATTAATACCATGAAAAGTAATATTGATTATTTTGGGATAGAAACCAGTGGTCGACTGGTGGCTGTATCATCGGCAGAAATGGACAAACAATCGTGCAACGCTGAAATGACCGACTTTGCCACACTCCCGGAATACAGAGGTAAGGGATTTGCTCAATGCCTTCTTCTTCAAATGGAAAACGCCATGAAGAACAAGGGAATCAAAACGGCCTATACAATAGCTCGTGCTATGTCTGCGGGAATGAATATTACATTTAGTAAGGCAGGTTACCAATTTGGCGGAAGGCTAAAAAACAACACCAATATTTCCGGAAATATTGAGAGCATGAATGTGTGGTATAAAAATTTAACCGAATAATAACCTATTGCACAGCTGTTTGTTTATTATAAGAGGCACTTATCAAGTATTTTAAGATACTGATTTTGTGTTCATATTTAAAAAATTAGGAATTTATTTATGCTGCGGTCAGCAAAAAATGGCTTTAGTTGAATTTAGAAAACGGCAATATATATGCGATGGCAACAGCTCAATTAAATTTTTGGTGGTTAACCGCCGCATACTGGAATAAGAAAAACAGCGATTCTTTATTATCTTAAATATGTAATAAGTGGAATTGGCGTAAGTAATAACGAAAAGCACATATCCCTATACAAGAAAGGACAAGTAAATGTTATTAGTGATTGCCATGGCCGATGCTTACGGCGCAGGATTTGAGTTTACAGAGAATGAATATATTAAAGAAAACCACTGCCTTACCAAGTATCATCAGATCTGCTTAGATAAAAAATCCACTGGTTGTTATACCGATGATACTCAGATGTCGATAGCGATTGCTGAATTAATGGTTAATGAGTCAGGCCCATGGAACGCAAATCTGGTTGCGGAATATTTTTTAAAAGCATTTAAGCGCGATCCCCGCCAATCTTATTCTGAAGAATTCTATAACTTTTTACTGAATACCGAAACATCAAATGAGTTTATTGAAAATATTTATGCCGACAGTATTAGAAATGGCTCAGCGATGCGTTCGGTCCCCTTAGGTTTGATTAAAGATAAAACCGAGATGCTTGAGAAAGCAAGAATTCAGGCTTCAGTGACTCATGACTCTTATGAAGGCATTGTAGCCTCACAAGCCGTTGCTTTGGCAGTCTATTATTTTGTTAATCAATTAGGCAAAAAAGAGGGGCTGTTTGATTATGTTTGCCAACAAACAAACGAGATCTTTCAGCGTGATAAAACGAGCCGAACAGAATGTAATGCCATTGAAACTATTGATGCTGTTTTAACCGTGCTGTCTCAGTCTGACTCTCTTACCGAGGTGCTTGATAAATCAGTTAATCTTGGCGGAGATACCGATAGCGTGGCATGTATTGCTTGCGGCATTGCCTTTTTCTCTGATGAATATGTCAAAAATTTACCTGACTTTCTTGAGCGAGATATTGAAAATGGACCTTATGGCAAAGATTATCTGATCAAACTAAGTGAAAATCTTTCTTCCCTATAGTTAAATTATATAGTTAAGTTATATAGTTAAGTTATATAACTACTTTCTATTCATCACTTAATTAATAGAATTGCTATGGTGCGCACCGCAATTGGCGCACCTTACGGGCTGTTCTATAGTCAATGTATTGCACAAGTCAGGCATCAGGTAGAAGTAGAAAAAGTTAAAACACTCTGCCAAAGGGAGTGGGAAAATCTAGTTAGTTAATTAATGCGTGTGGTATAACAGATAACTTTTCCTCTTGGCGCTTTCACTTTTTACATTGCTGGTTAAACTTGTACTGATGCCACAATAGTTCGAATCACCAGCTACTAATTTTATAGTCTCTGCTCAATAAGATATCTTAATTCAGACACTTCATTCTTCAGTGCAGATAAGTCTTTTTCTAATTGTTCAATGCGATCATCTCCCTGCACAACTTCTGATACAGGCGCCACTGTAAGGGGAACTTCAGCAAGATCAACTTCACCACTAAATTGATGCATATAACGGCTATCGCGCTTTCCAGCTTCAC
Source organism: Psychromonas ingrahamii 37 (assembly GCF_000015285.1). Lineage (NCBI taxonomy): Bacteria > Pseudomonadati > Pseudomonadota > Gammaproteobacteria > Alteromonadales > Psychromonadaceae > Psychromonas > Psychromonas ingrahamii. Next base: position 2,324,960 of record NC_008709.1, on the reverse strand, counting down.
GGGGTAATTTAACGACCAGTGAATCCTGGACTAATTTATCAAGGACATTCTCAACCTCTTTTACATCAATAAACTGGCATAGTCTATGGGATCTTGTTCTTAGCTCTCCGGGCGTTTGCGCCCCCCTTAATAGCATGCAGCAGATAATGCCTTTTTCTTGCCCAGTAAATTGAAAATTGCCAAATTCGGTGTTACAAAAACGGTGCCGGTACTTTGTTACACGGCCATGAAAACCACTTTCATCGTTTATTAAACGTTTTTCTATTAAAGCGTCCACAGCATCTAACACTTCCGCTTCCGAGAGTAACATTACCGGATCGCGGTTGCTTTTCTGGTTACATGCATTGGTTAAACTATTTAAAGTAAGGGGGTATAAGTCAGGGGTTGTTAGCTCTTTCTCCATTAGGCAGCCGATAACACGGGCTTCAATATTTGAAAATTCGATATTCATACTGGTTTCCTTTTTATTATTTTATTCAAACCGCTTAAAGGCCAATAACCCCACTACCCCTTAAAAAACTCGCTTAGATACAACAGAGGCAATGCTCAGTAATAGTCATTGTTATAACACAAAATTTTCAAACGAGTTAGTGACTAATTATTTAACTATCACTGCCCTGCTTCTATGTTTAAAAAATGTTGGTTGTTGGTTGATGAGTTAGTTTTTTATTTTTTAAACACTTCTTTAAGGCCGCCACTGGTTAACGCGGCAATATCCATCAGGGTCAGAAAAGGACTCACCCCTTTTTATGTGGTAGCCATATATCGCGGCCCCCATAGCGGATCGAACTTTTTTAAAATTTCGCATAGAGTGCTTTGTGGGCATCTATTTTTCTTTACCACAATTAATCATAAATTTAATGCTTTTGGTCTTATTAACTGACAGCAAAGCTTAGCGGTTATTTTTCAAGATCTTTTTTCTTTTGCTCGAATTCCTCTTTATCTATTTTACCGCTAGCGTATCTTTTTTTGATTATCTCTATTGGGCTTTCTTCTTTTTCCATACTTTCGGATGATTGAGACGTATTATATAGTTTCGCTAGTACAAAGATGACAATAATAAGAAGAATCCAAAAAGCAATCATGCCTATGCCACCTCCCCAGCCCATCATATCTTGATATCCATACATCATTTTATTTCTCCTCGTTTTCTTTACCGTCTAACAACGTCGGATCAGTTGCTGAAGTGTTTCAGCTAGGCTTCAGCAACCTGCTTGTTAAATTCTATTTCCAATGCTTGAAGGGGTTATCTAATAGACTTGAATTATAGTACTTTGGATCGCCACTCACTTCAGTGGTTATCCAGTGCGGTAATTCAAATGTTTCCTGCTCACTTTCAAGCTCTATTTCGGCTACCACTAAGCCGTCGTTATCTCCGTGAAAAATATCAACTTCCCAAGTGTGACCAGAATAAACTATCAAATATCTTGTCTTTTCTACTACCGGTCCATTACATAACTCAGATATTATTTCCTGAGCATCATTGACTGGTATTTCATATTCAAACTCAGTACGAGTGACCCCTTTGTTTTTACCTTTCAGCGTAAGATAAGCTCTATCTCCAGCTAATCTAGTGCGTACAACAGTTTTATCTATTGTTGTGATATACCCTTGTCTGATTAAAGTTCCGCTATCAAGCGAACCTAATTTAGTTAGATCAAGTAAAAATTTTCTCTCTATTTCTTTAGCCATGGGTCTCTCTTCCTATTAGTAAATATAACACTGCAATCAAAATTATGCGTCCGCATTTAATCACCTTGCTGGGGGGATTTACAACTTTTTTGCAGCTATATCTTCTGCATATATTTTATCAAACAGAGCCATCACAGGAAAAATTATATTTTGATAAGTCCCTGTTGTTAATTTTTATATTGTGAAATATGAGCCCTTACACTTACCCACTCTCTTTGGGCGTTCTGAGATCAATTTTTTGAATAAATGCTTTCCCTTTATACTGATTATCAATATTCGAAAAGAATTGAAATATTGTTCAATTTTATTGAGTAAATAATTTATCCTATTGTAGATTTATACAAAATAAAATTCATCTGATTCAATAATAATTCAAAAAAAGTTTTTTATCTGCTCTCTGATATAAGCAGCAGGGCACTAAGAATATGTTATCTTCTGCTGCCACTGACATACTCATAATTAATTTTAATAGTTGGCCTTATCTGTCATCAATTGCTATCTGTATGCTAACGATGCTGTAAGTTTTTATTTTTTTATTTTAATTCAATAGGTTAAACTTTTATTAATAACTGACTGATTAAATTCATGTGTAAATTATATGAAAAATACTTTAATTTTTCCTTCTATTTTCTGTGCCCATTAATATAAGGAGAGACTTTGTGATAATTTATTTTAGGATTTTCAATCACTTTTTTGGCAGTTTTGTTGCCAATCTCAATCCTGACACCCTTCTGTATTTTTTATAAATACTGTGAAAAAATTATTTAAACTAAAATAATTGTTAATTTCCACAGAAAAATTGTTCTCAATTTTTGATTTGTTTACAGCTTATTAGGCATATCAGCAGTGATTATTTACGGTATCTTCAAGCTCTATAGCATCAATACATAAGGTAAAAGCCCTCTGTAGAAAGCCAAAAAAGTGCTTTTTAAGGAATATTTTGAGCTGAACATTAAAATAAATGTAAAAAAATAACAGGGAAAAAGCTATTTTAATTATTCTAAGCGCTTAATAAATATCGATGAAATTCTATTTTAAAATTTTTATAACCTTATTCTTTCAGTTTATAATCTTAGGTAGTATTTATACCAAACGCATCAAATAAGTGATCAGCCTTGCTGGTTAAAATTATTCCTAACTGCGTTGTGAGTTTGGAAGTGAGAATAACTATCTCCTGCAACTCATGCCTTGTTAGTATTAATTTTTCCTACGCAATGCAAGATCACATCTTTAATACATTTGGTATTAGCCTACTGCTGTTTTATGTTTTATTGAACAGATATGTAAATCAGTAAAACTGATAAATATTGCCCTGTAAAATGCCTGTTTCATATCTATTTGTCGATCAATAAAAGCGCATTTATTAAACTTGCTCGTCAACTTCAATCCAAAAGCCTATATGTAACACTGGGAAATTTTTATAAAGGCAACCTTGTGGTTATTAGATTCACTACTGCAGCTACTTAAGTCTATGGAGAGTATGACTTTATCCATACTAAAAAAGAAGCTCAATAAATTTAATAACGACCTCCGCTTGATTATTGAAAGCCTTGATACTAGTCTTTTATGGCTTGCGTTAAATACTAGTATTAAGGCTTTCAATAAATAGTTAGCACCTTTATAAATTTTTTCTGCATTTATTATTTGGATCAATAGCACCCCAAAAAACGTTATTTTTGACATATATAAATTCCACTTCAACTATTTTTAACATCGCTGATATTGCTCAGTTAAATCATAAAAGGGAGCGTAAAATGAGAAAAATAGGACAAATAAAAAACTTAATTATTGATACTGATATGGGGTGGGATGATGTACTAGCTATCTTGCTGTTAATCAAAAATCCTAATTATAATATTTTGGGCATTACGGTTACCGGTTGTGGCGAAACTCACTTAGAGCAAGGCGTCGAATTAGCATTACAACTTGTTACTTTAGGCAATCAGCCTGATATCTGTGTTTGTGCCGGAGCTGATAAAACAGGGCAATATAACCACCAATTCCCAGAATCTTTTAGGGATATGATGGATGATGCTTGTGGTTTAAGAGATAAACTACCTGCGGCAGAGAGCACAAAGGATCAACGTAATGCATGGGAATTTATCAACGATTGCTTAAACGAGCAAGAAAACCAAATCACTATTTTATCATTAGGTGGTTTAACGAATATTCAAAAATTAATAGAAATGCAACCTTTCCCTGCGCTTGAAAATATAGAACGTATTGTTGTTATGGGAGGTGCTATTGACGTTGATGGCAACGTGGCCGCGCTAAATAATTCAAATAAATATTGGGATCAGGGAACAGAATACGCTTCAAATACTTATGCTGAATGGAATATTTTTTTAGATCCGAAAGCTGCTCAAGTTACTTTTAATTCCGGCATTCCTATTAAATTAGTCCCTTTAGATGCATGTGATTACGCTATTTTAGATAAAACATACTACCAATTGGTCACCGCAAAAGATGCTGTTGCAAACTTTGTCAGAGCGCTTTTATACCAAAAAACCGAGGGCTCAGCCCAAGAGAATATTCCTTTGCCTGTCTTCGATCCTTTAGCGGCAATAGAAATGACCAATGATTTAGTAAAATCAAAATATGAAAAAATGCGTATAGGTGTTAAAACAACTGAAACAAAAAAAGATAATACCTGTGGGCAAACCTATATTACAACTAATAAATCTGTACCCGAAATTGAAGTTGTCACCAAAATATCAGCAAATGAATTTAAACAAAGATTTCAAGAATCTGTCAACTCGCCTCTGTGTCCGCGATTAAATGAAAACATAAGTAAAAATATCGCTATTTTGATATACGATCAGATCGAAATTCAAGATTTCGCTGGTGCTTTTGAAATTTTTTCAGCAGCTCGTAATGATGATAATTCATCGGTGTTTAATGTTTTTACTGTGGCAGCAGATAAGGCACCGATAACCTGTAATTCAGGTGTTACACCCACAGGCGGAAAAAGTAGTTCCTTTAAAATAACAGCAGATCACACTTTAGATTGTCACCCGAAAATTGATACCTTATATATTATTGGCGGCCCAGGCATTGACGCTTTACTTGATAAAGAAGCGCAACAACCCTTCCTGACAGAATGGATTTCTATAGTATCTGAGGAAGCTGATTATGTTGCAGGGACTTGTTCCGGCGCATTACTCCTAGTGCTTTCTAAACAATTAAAAAATATGAATGTGACAACTCATCATACCCGTTTTGAGCAAATGGACGCGTTAAGTGAAAAGTACAGTTTAGGCCTTAACGTTTTAGATACACGTAATGGCGAGCAGTACATTCATAACCCCAGATCCAAATTTATGACTTCAGGTGGGGTCACATGTGGTCTTGCACTTTCTCTTCATATTGTTGAGTTATACCAAGGTTTAGCAAGAAAAGAGTCGCTAGCAAAAGATGTTCTGGAATATACCATTCCCAGAGGTGTTGCACATCCTGAATCTTATAGCGCATCACATATGGATCCTGCTCATTTTGTGCTTGGTTTTTCACATCTGAATATTATTGTTTCAGACTTAGCGATGATGGATGATGCAACTCGATTTTATAAAAGAACCTTAGGTTTTAGAGAGGCGTGGAGTGTTTGGTTGTCACCGGAATCTTGTGAGCACTTTGCGAGAGATGCGGGTTTTGCCGATGGCAAAGGAAAAGTAATGGTTCGTTTTCTGATCCATCCTAATGCTCAATTTCATTTAGAGTTAATGTATTATGAATACCCTAAAGGAAACCAGAAAATAAGCTTCCATAAAACAAATGATGTAGGTGGCATTAGGCATGTGGCATTAGAAGTAAATAATATTCTGGAAGTGTATGACTGGTTAAAAAATCAGGAAGGAGTCAAAATGTTATCGGACACACCTCCTGAAAAATTAACACCTGATCCTCAAACATTTTTCTATTGGATTGATCCCTATGGAGTGCAATGGGAAATGGAAGAAGGGAGACCCATGGCCAGAGTTATTAATGGCACTGTCGGCTAATTTACTGTGCAGCTGTAAATAACTAAAAGAATAATATTTATATTAAAAAAGGGTAATAACATTATCTGTTATTACCCTTTTTCTTACCTTATTTTCACTTATTCTTTTTTAAGAAAAATGTATCAATCCCTTGATATTTTTGCACTATATAATTTTTATTAAAATATATTCTATTTTTAAACATTTGATAACTTATTTCTGTGGTATAGACTCTATTTTTATCTTATTTATAAGAGAAATTGATAGATTATTGCCTGTTTTAATCCTTTATAAGCTTTTTTTAATTCATTGCTTTTTTAACAAACTTCCTGTCCCCTTGATATAATTGCGTCTTTTATGATAGATTTGTGATGTATTTATGACAAGATTAAAATATTTTTCTCCTCATATTGAAGTAGAATATGGCTAGGGTTTATTTCACTATTTACCCGCCAATTTATTTATGAACTTTAGAGAGAACTATATAAATGCCCACAGAAAAAATAAAAAATCTTTTTTCTTTTCACTTCTATATAACCACACTTTTTTCTGTATTAATTCTACTTTGTGGTTTATTAATCGGCTGGTATAGCTATACACAATTAACTGAATCAATATTAAATTCAGGAAAAAGAATTTTTACACAGACGAGTATTCAGGTTGAAAATAAAATATATCATGAATCTGAACATGTCATAACCATTCTTAATATTCTGGCATCTACTCCATTAGCTAAAGGCATTGATACAAAAGAAATAGGATCAATTCTGCCCATGTTAAAAGCAAGTTTAGATGCCACTAATCATATAAATACTCTTTTTATTGCTTATCCGAAGAATGATTTTTTCCTCTTCACTAAAACCATAGCGGGACAATCCTTCCATCACTTTAATGTACCTGCGAAAAGCCGTTATATTATGACGGTCGGTGATAGCGGTAAAGTGAGTCATTATTTTTATAATCAGGCACTGCAGCTAATATCCAAAAAAAATGATCCTAATTATGAGTTAAATACAATTTCCCGCCCTTGGTATAAAAAAGCTAAAAAATCATCGCAGATGATTATTACTAAGCCCTATATATTTTATGAACGCCAAGAGTTGGGAACGACTATGGCAAAGTTTGATATTCAGAATAATGTTGTTATCGGTGCTGACTATATATTGACTGATTTATCTCAATTATTAAATTCCTTCGATTCATACCCCAATTCACAACGTATAATTATTGATCAGCAAGGGAAAGTCATCGCCTATCAAGATCCCCTCGAACTACTCTCTAAGCAGGGAAAATTTGACCGTTTAAAATCAATTTCAGAAATGCAGCACTCCGTTCTGCAATATATGTTTAGCCAGTATAAAAATAAGAAAGGTAATATAGAATTTAGCTATGCCGGCCAACAATGGTTAGGAAAAATATCAAGACTACAGAAAAATAATACACTAACCTTAGTGCAACTGGTTCCTGTTGATGAATTACTCGTTGATGCATATCGGTTACGCAGTGACCTGGCCTTAATTACCCTGCTCATTATTTTATTAACATTGCCCGTTGTCTGGTTATTCTCAAAAAAATTAACCTCAGCAATCAGTAAGCTAACGGTAGAGCTGCAGCACATCAAAGAATTTAATTTTACCAGACCGTTTAAAACCGGCTCTGTTATTAAAGAAATAAATGAATTGATGGTCGTGACTAGTACCATGAAGGAAACGATTAACCACTTTCAGGATTTATCTTCATCGCTGGTAGGAAAACAAAGCTTTCAGGAACTACTACAAAAAATAATCATGGAAACAAATAAATTAAGTCATTCGGTTGGCTCTATGATTTTTTTAACGGATAAATCTAATCAGCTAAATATTGCTATTACTGAGTTTAAGTCACTTAATGAGTTACAAAATAAAAATCTGAATGAAAAATTAAAAAAATATTCTCTTAATGAAGCTGATACTCTAAAACTCATTGCCGAGCAGAAGATAAAAGCAACCACACTTGCTTTACCAAAAAAACTTGAACTGCTTATTAAAGAAAACATTCCAGAAAAAGAAGCCATAACTTGGCAACTACTGCCATTATTAAACCGAGCTGGTAAATTACTGGGCGTCTTAGCTGTCATCAATAATACTAATAAATTAAATTTACAACGAACACAAAATTTTATTCAAACCATTGCGTGCTTTTCCGCATTAGCACTAGAAGGACAAATATTACTCTCCGAGCAAAAAAACTTACTAGAAAGTTTTATTCAGCTTATTGCCAACGCGATTGATAGAAAGTCTCCCTATACCGGAAGTCATTGTGCGCGCGTACCCGAATTAACTAACATGTTATGCCAAGCTGCTTGTGAGGAACAGGATGATTTTAAAGAGTTCAACCTGAATCAGGATCAATGGGAAGAATTATATATAGCCTCCTGGTTACATGATTGCGGTAAAATTATTACACCTGAATATGTTATCGATAAAGCCACTAAATTAGAAACTATTTATGATCGCATCCATGAACTAAGGATGCGTTTCGAGCTAATCAAAGAACATGCTCATAGTGATTATTGGAAGGGAGTGGCTGAAGGAGGAGATAAGAATATTTTGGCGGGACAACGAGATCAGTTGCTCACTACACTGGATCAAGAGTTTTCCTTTGTTGCTGAGTGTAATATTGGTGGAGAATATATGTCTGATGAAAAAATTATACTGTTAAATAAAATAGCAAAACGCACCTGGTCGCGTACCTTAGATAATCAGTTAGGTATCAGCCTGCAAGAGAAAAAACAGCACAGCGAACCAAAACAGATATTACCTGTACAAGAACCCTTATTAGCCAATAAAAAAGAACATCTCATTAAGCGGGAACAGGCTGAATTAACTGATCCAGGTAATAATTGGGGGTTTAATATGAAAACACCTGAATATCGTTTCAATAAAGGAGAATTGTATAACCTTGCGATTAAACGCGGTACATTAACAGCTGAAGACCGATTTATTATTAATGGTCATTCGGCACATTCTATTGTGATGTTATCTAAATTGCCCTTTCCTGATCACCTGAAAAATGTGCCTCTTATTGCAGGCGGACATCATGAAAGAATGGATGGATCAGGTTATCCCCGTGCTATAGCTGCAGGAGAATTACCAATAACTGCGCGTATGCTGGTTGTAGCAGACATATTTGAAGCGCTCACTGCATCGGATCGCCCCTATAAAAAGAGAAAAACACTCAGCCAATCAATAAAAATAATGGATTTTATGGTTAAAGATAATCATATTGATCCTACAATATTTAAACTATTTTTAAGCTCAGGCGTCTATTTAAAGTATGCTAAAAAATATCTTCTTGCGGATCAGATTGACGAATTAGATATTTCAGTTTATCTCTAACTCTCGACATCAGCTATCAGTTGTCAGTTGTCAGCTGTCAGCTATCAGCTATCAGATGTTAGTTAGATGTTAGATATAATTTAATATAAATTTATCGCTTTAATTATTAGTTTTTTAGAAAAAAATAATAGTAAATTAGTTTACCGATATAAATATTTACGATAGAACCATAAAAATATTTTAAAGTACCCTGCTTTTAGCTTTTAGCTTTTAGCTTTTTATTTTTAAGCTTGGTTGTTTTTAAAAATATATTTTATATATTTTAATTATTAAATATATTGGTATTTAGTGCCTATAGTAGTATTCGAGTACTTCAATAATTTTAATTAAATTTATATCTGGTACTTTTTATTATTTCGCATAAAAGTCTGTGGTGACAACTTTTCAATCTCAACAGAGAAGTACCCACTAAGCAGAACATATTGGTTAGACAGAAGTGATTTTTCTGTTATTAATTTTCTGATTAGCTTCTGTTGGCTAACGACAACTTTCTTCTTTTGTAACCCTGTGGACTGCTGCTAGGTATTTCATACTGTAGACTTCTAATATTGTCAAAAAAGCAATATCTGCTCGAATAATAAGCTATATCCGTTTTAAAAACAGTATAAACAGTCATTCAAATTGCTTTTTAAATGTCTATCCAATTGATTATGTTGATTTTTTACCAATTTTTAATGATTTCACTGCTCTCTGTCGTGCATAGAATAATATTATCAAGGATAATACCCGCTTAAAGCAACAGAAAGAGCATATAGTGCGATTATTTTTTATCTTTATTTAAGTGTCCCTTCCACTTTACTCATTGAGTGTTAATAATCAACACAGTATTTCAGCCATAACATATTAATAACTTAAATTTCAGTATTGACCGCGATCCCAGTTCAGTATTATGAACGGGTTAAGCGTTGAATATCTAAATATGTGTTTCGGGAACTGAGCCTTCAGGCTTGGTGCCTGCTAATAGCTTAGGAATTATATGCTGTAAAAATAACAAAATATGGGATTTAATAAGGTAAAAGCTCTTTAAAGGCAATATATCGCTCATTCATATTGTTATTTTCACGCCTATCTTTTTGATTCTATTCGTTTTTTATCAATTTTAAACATTTTCATTCTCTCTGTGCTGCATGGAAATAATCCTATAAGGTAACCTATCCATTTAAAGAAACACACAGCGCTATAATTCCCCTTATTTATGAATATATTCTCTATTTTCAAGCCCTCCTCTTGCCTATAACAGTCATATTGGCCGATCACAATCAGCACTGAATCTTTACTTATTCATAATTATTGTGTGTTTTTTATACAATAAACAGTAAAAATACACCTTTAAATTGTCAGTCTATTAAAATACAGGTTTTAAAAGACTGACAACTTGATTTTTAAGGGGTTTTTACGTATAAATACGGGTAATGGCAATTTTATGGACACAATCAAAAGGCAGTAAGGATGACTGAATTAATGGACTCCTCAACGGGACTTATAGACAGCCAAACAGAAGATATTTTTTTCGATAAAAGAAAGATGCTCAGTGATGCTAATCACTCTACTTTTTATATCGGACCGGCAGAGTCTTATATGAGAACACTTTCCGATCTCAGTCAATCAACCGTACGCTCCTACTTACGCAATATAGCACGAATTTTTGATAAAAATATTGAAGATTTTCCCTGGCATCAGCTTGATCAGGATGTTGTTATTTATATTTTGGATAACCTGACCAAAACAGGATTAGCGCCCGGCACAGTGGGATCATACTTATCCGCTATAAAAGGGGTTTGTCTGTCGGCACTTAATAAAAAGACCATGTCTCCCGAAAGACATCATCTGATCAATATAATTAAAAAGCCCAAAGGCTCGCGGATCAAAAAAGAAGGAACGCTTCTTTCAGCTGAAAATATAAAGGACCTTATTAAGAGCTGTGATCAGGACTTAAATAAAACCAAAGGAGTAAGGGATAAAGCCATTATTATTATTCTTCGAGGATGCGGATTAAGAAGAACTGAGCTTATTAATATCAGAATAAACAGAATAAATTTTACAGAGAAAAAGCTTACGGTTGTCGGTAAAAGCAATAAAGAAAGAGAAATTTGGTTTAGTGACAGAGTGAAAGAGGCAATATCAGATTGGCTTGGGTTGATAAATAAAGCATCACTTCAAATAAGTGATGATAATTTTTTATTCCTAAGAGCCCATAAATCGGGAAAAATTATAAACCAAAGAATTTGCTCACAAACTATTTTTGATATTTTTCAGGCAAAACAAAAATTGATGATGGTTAAAAAATTCGGCCCCCATGATTTTAGACGGACCTATATTACCGAGCTGATTAATGATGGCAATGCGATTGAAGATATTCAGGGTCTGGTAGGACATTCAAGTCCGGAAACAACGCGGGTTTATGACCTTAACAAAAAAAGAAATCTCAAGAAAATTGGTCAGGATATTGTTTTTTAGGTATTGTTTTATAGGTATTATTTTTTAGGTATTATTTTTAGGTATTGTTTTTAGAGATAGCTTTTAGAGATAGCTTTGTAAATAATCTTATATTTCGTCATTCCAGCAGTATTTTAGCTGGAATCCCAGAAAGTTAAAAATAGCTTTTTTCTAATAAGCCTTATCTGGATATTCACTTAAAACACCTCGAAGATGATAATCTTAAGCGGTCATGTTCTTATCCCGAATTCATACTACGGAAATCGGTGCGCGGAGCGCACCCTACGAACTAAAAGGTGATCATTCTCACTGGTTAAAATTATTCCTAACTGAGCTGAGCCTAAGGGAAACATTATATTTCGTCATTCCAGCAGTGTTTTAGCTGGAATCCCAGATAGTTAAAAATAGTTTTTTCTAATAAGGCTTATCGAGATCTTCGATTAAAACACCTCGAAGATGACAATCTTAAGCTGTCATATTCTTATCTCGAATTCATGCAGCAGCAATCGGTGCGCGGAGCGCACCCTACGAACTAAAAAGTGATCATTCTCACTGGTTAAAATCATTCCTAACTGAGCTGAGCCTAAGGAAAAAATTATATTTCGTCATTCCAGCAGTGTTTTAGCTGGAATCCCGGAAAGTTAAAAATAGTTTTTTAGAATAAGCCTTATCTGGATCTTCGATTAAAACACCTCGAAGATGACAATCTTAAGCTGTCATATTCTTATCCCGAATTGATACAGTGGCAATCGGTGCGCGGCCTACGAACTGATTTTATAAATTTAACCCATAAACCCATTTTCACGTCTATTTATGGGTTAAATTGACTAATTATTAAGCATTTTAAGCTATTTTCATTCATTCGTTTTTTAATTAAAAGACCTGCAGCCCTTGCTATCAGTAGGTTAAAGAGTAATTTTATTAAAATAATAAGACTCTCACGTAAAATCTGTAGGAAAGTTAAGGCGATTGCCCCAATAAAAAAACAAAAGATAATAATTATTAAATAAGCGGCTTAATATTAGCTTTTTATTTTTATATTCTTAAATTTCTGATGACTTAATATAAAAACAGATCAGAATAATTTTTTAAAAATAAAAACTCATTCACTTATTATTTAAACAGGATAATAATAATTTATCATCTTATTTTTATGGAAAGTCACTTTTATTAATCAATGATACTTTCATTTAACAGGCCAAAGGCATCTTCAAAATGAGGTAAAGCCGACCATCTTTTATAACAACCAATCAGATAAACCCGTTTTTTAGCTCTGGTTACTGCAACATTTAATAAGTTAGGTTTGCCCGCTGCCCAGTTAGCGGCACCAGCACTGTCGGAAGCACCTAAAATAAAAATAACTAATTCCTCCTCTTTACCTTGAAAGGTATGAACAGTACCCACTCGTCCTTCTAACCACGCATTAAAATCTGCTTGTTGAATATTCTTATGATTGAAATTTTTATTAAGGTAGCTGTTAACCTCAAATTTAACATTACTAAAAGGCGAAATAATATAACAATCGGGTAATTTTTTATAACGTTCAACAAATTTATACAACATAGATAATACATGCTCAGCCTGCTTCGGCACATAATGTTTGCTTTTTTCATTTCCTTTTACATCGAACCAACCACTTGGTCCCCAGACGAAGGGTTCCTGTTCTGTTATATCATTTAAGCCATGCATCATTTTATTGTTATAGGCGATTTGATTCGAAATAGAAAACATCGGATCACTGCAGCGCCGATGAACACGCAGCGGGCTACCCAACCATTTCCCTATTGCTATTTTTTTCGTTCCAAAAGGATTCGCTCTATCCGCTAATTCTTGTACGGATACCACTGACGGTGACCAAGTCTGCCAATCACCTTTTAATAAACGTCGTCCTAAATATTCAACAATATCAGGGGGAGTTGTAAATACGGGTTCGATTTGCAGTGGATCGCCTACCACCACGGCATGTTTAGCTCTTAATAATGCACCGATAGCTTGAGGTGGTGTTGCCTGACCTGACTCATCAATAAATAACCAGCCAATATCACCTTGGCCAAGTTTAGAAAATTGATTGGCAACGGATGCAAAAGCAGATGACACAACAGGACATACCATAAACAGGCATTGCCACATTATTTTTGCATCCGCCGGCAGTGCTATTTTATTTTGTAAAAGACCGGGTAATTTATTAATAGTTTGAGAAAAACCACTTTTGTAACTGGCGACCAACCAGGCTTGATGAAGTTCAAATGCACAGGCAGATAACTGCGAACGTAATAAATTTAACTGAGTACTGTGCCCAAAGGCTTTACGCTGAATTTCTGAACTGTCTAAATTAATATCAGCTTGGGCGAACACAACATCATAATGAACTTTACATATCACCGCACACGCTTTTATTTCCTGGGTTAATTTAGCCGAAAAAATATCATAGTCACTTTTTAACTGCACAAACAGGTTTTTTTGTTTATCAACCCTCGGTTTATATGTCTTGATAATGTCACGCATTTTGCATGCTTTTAAAATACGATAATGCCACCAGGGCAAGCATTCATGCTGCAATTTTGATAAAGTTGATAAACATTTTTTGTATAAAAATTCCTGTTTTGCAAGTGCAATATGCATATCCGCAAGCTTGCGCTTTTTTGACTCAAGTTCTTCTAATAGCTGCAGATCAGATAATGCGCCAACAACGGCTTTTTCTGCTTTAATAAAAGCAGACTGTGCAATAGAGAACTGTTTGTCTACATCACTATTATCAGCAAGTGCTTTAATCGCATCGACTAGGGTTAAATATTGGCTGGAAATATCATCACATTGCATTTTTGACGTTTTTTCAAAAAACAATTTATTGCTAAAACGATTACGATTACTTGCATTACCAAGGGCTGCCGCAACCAGTCCCCAACAATCATCTTACTTAGATAACGCTAATAAATGCTTAGGTTTTTCTTTATCAAGTACTTGTGCCGCTATTTTTTGCGCAACCGGTTTTAAATAACCTAATTCAAGAAAGTCATCACCCAAGGCTTTTACTTGCGGTAACTCTTTAGTGATATTTTCAACCGCGGTATTATTGCTCGACACGACCAGCATTTCATAGCCGCTTAACTCAGGGATCAGCGCCTTAACCTCAACTATCTCACCTGCCACGTTAATTTTTTTAGTGGCAGAAAATGCAGATTTAGCGAGTTTTAACCCCGCAAGCACTTTAGCCCTTTTAACCATATTGTCGGCAATAATGTCACGCAGCATGGTTGTTTTTCCCGTGCCGGGTGGGCCGTTAACTGAATATAATCCTCCCGCTCCAATGTGTTTTTCAATCGTATTAATTGAAAACTGCTGCATCAGACTCATGGTATGCGCTTTATTATCCGGCCATCGTCCTAATGGGGTGTTTTTAATTGCTAACTTTTGTTTTACAAGCGACTCCCCCTCTTTGGTCAAAAGATCTGCATTATAGCGGGGGTTTACTGTTAAAAATTTGCTTAAAGGCGAGGTTAAATCAAGCTTATCTTTTTTTATTAAACAGATTGCTCTGGTAATATCGTCAATAAAAAAACTATTTAATATAGGGATATCATTGTCACCTGCCGTTACTTCCGTTTCTGCACTTTTATCTGCTTTGATGTGAGTGTTTTTTACAAATTCAGAAAAGCCTTTAAATTGGGCGACAGTATGATCCGTTAAGGGTAATTTTTTGGCAGGATAAGGCCCTTTAGACTCAGTTTTTAATTGCACAATTAATGCAAAGCGTGTTTTTTGTGGTTCAAAACCCGCCCAGCTTGAAAGTAACTTTAATATTTCAAACAGTTCAAAATTTGTAAATGCAGTGTTTGTTTGTGCTTCTTTTTTCAGATGACGGGCGGATGCATCTATTTTATGTAATTCTTCCGTAAAGGTCTTTACCTCATCATCAAAATCATCTTTATTTAATTGATCAATTTGACCCTTTAATAATTTACCCAAGGCCCAGGGGGCTGTCGACATTTCTAAACTATCAAGCTGTAACTCCGCATTACAATTAAGCTTTATTTTGGCGCAACAAGTGACACCCTGATCATCCCGGCGTTGATTCCAATCTTCATTATTATCGCTATCGGCAAGATAATGACCAGCGCTTTTTTTAAAATAAAGATTGGCCTGCTCGGCAAATTCACTGCGATTAAACAATCCCAAATAAAGTGTATAAGAATAGGCCTTATCGGGATGGTACTTATCACCCGCTAAGTGGATTTTATCCCGGTTAAACCAGGGTAGGCAGGAAGGATTATTTTGTAATTCTTTGGTAGTAAACTGTAATGCACCATCATCCCCTTCGGGCAGCAATTTTTTTAAATCAAGTGTATTAAAAAACTCGGTTTGCTGCCAAAAAGATAAAACCGTTAAGGCATGTTGTTTATCAAAGCTCATCTTAATTTACCGCCTGTTCAATAAGTGCATCGGCTAGATGAAGTTGGCTTTGTTGGGATTCGTTTAAGCGGGTTTTTAGTTGATCACAAAGTGTCATTAGTTCTTCTACTTTATTTACAATGCGATATTGCTCAGATAGCGATGGTATGGAAATGAGCATACTTTTCATAATGGTACCGTTTACATTAGCTTGCCCACATTGTTGCTTCACATGCGGATCAATTTGAGTTTTTTTGAACAAGGGAGTTTGCATTGATAATGTAAGGTATTGAGGAGCTACTTTTTCAAAGTCACATCTAATACGAATCAGATATGATGCAAATGTAAAAATATCATCATCACCTTCAAACATACCCGTTTTACCTACAAGTTCAGCACTATTAGTTCGGTTATAAAGAATATCCCCATATTTCAAATACAAATTAGGTAGGTCTTTTATAGTTGACGGGACAACTTTTTGGCCTCCGTGATAAACCTTACCTGATTGTATATCTCCCATTTTTAAAACAGGAACTCCATCATTACCCTCAAAAGCTTTTTCTGAAGTTCCATATTCTGTAAATAATGAAGCATCATAAATCCGACACCACTCCCACCCACTTGGTACAGAAAAAGGTTTCTCTTCATCCGTAATAGGCGGTAATGCTTTTTGTTTTTTTATTTTCTTATCTTTAATCAGTGTTTCTTTTTCGGCGGCGATACGTTCCAGTAATTTTGAAGCGGGTTCATCATTTTCATTCTGTGCAACCAGTTTACCCATCACGGCCAGCTGCAGGATAGTTTGCTTTAACTGATCGATACTGTGCTCTGTTGTAAAAAGGATATCGAAAAACTCACTGACCCGCGCCCAGTTTTTATTTAACTCGTCGGAATTTTTGCTGTCGGTTAAAGTAGTTAATAATACTTCCACTAAGGTTTTATGGGCATCAATACTGGATTCAGTTTTCTGTTCAAACAGATCGCATAACAACATTAGTTCATCTACTTTAGCAACGATGCGGTGTTGTTCTTCTAATGGTGGGACAGGAAATTCAAATTGCTCTAATACTTTTTTACTAAGCCCTTCTATTGCCATGCCTACTTGACGTCCCCAAGCTAATTCTTGAACTAAAGGTGACATGATTGCTAAGTGTAAGTACTGACAAATACTTGGATGTATTAACCTTATTACTGTCACATGCTGACTAACATTTGCAGTTACTAAAGCTTTGGGAAAAATTGTTGAACGACCAAGTGATGCACCTGTGATATTTAATAAGACATCATTTGGAAATACACGCGTATTTTCCATTTTATGATGCGTTTCATCCGAGATATATGCAGTATCATCAAGTTTTAAACCATCATTCCAAACATTTTGAGAACGTAAAAATATAACTCCTTTATCAACATATGCATTTTTTCCACCTCTAGGTGTGCTACCGGAACCCAATCTAGAAGTTAAATTACCTAATCTTTCAAACGCCCACCCACCCGGTAAATTAAATGGCATTTCTTTATCAGTAATAGCTGGTAAGGTTTTTTGATTTTTTATTTTATTATCAGCAACTAGTTGCGCTTTTTCTGTTGCAATTCGTTCAAGTAAAACCGAAGCTGGTTCATCATTAGCATCCTGTGCTACTAACTTACCGCGCACCGCCAATTCTAAAATCAGTTCACGCAGTTTTTTAATACCGTACAATTCTATTTTTTTATTTGAGCCTCGCCCTGTTGCCGATTTTTTCTTAACGGCTGATGTCCAGGTCTCTATATTATCTGTAATTAAAGATTCAATACTGCTGCTTTTAATCTTCTCGTCTTTAAGTGAATTCTTTTGCTGACTGGTTTTTTGTTGCATAGCTATTTCACTCCCGAGCTTAGTGCCGACCCGAGAATATTTTTTAGCTGATTGCGCAAGTTACCGATTTCTTTTTGCTGAGTTTCGTAGTTGGCCAGCAGCTCCTTCGGATCATGATTAATCACTTCACCCTGATAAGGGTTTTTAATATCGAGATTAAAGTTACGCTTAATAACCTCATCAATAGAGACTTTCCACGCCTGATTATTTTCAACACGCGCAGCAAAACCATCCTTTTCATTACCCCACCAATCAAGCTCAGTTTGAAATTCTTCAAACTTCATGGGCTTGGTTTTATTATAGTTTTTCACCCCTTTTGGATAAGGGTGCTCATAGAACCAGATATCTTTAGTGGGCGTGCCTTTGGTAAAAAACAGAATATTGGTTTTAATACCGGTATAAGGATTAAATACCCCGTTGGGTAAACGGATAATAGTATGCAGATTACAGTCTTCCGTGAGCATTTTTTTGATTTTGGTTTTAACCCCTTCACCAAATAAAGTGCCATCGGGTAATACCACGGCGGCGCGACCGCCCTCTTGTCCGTTCTTAGGGGATGCCAGTACCTCAATAATCAGCTGTAAAAAAAGATCCGCAGTTTCACGGGTTTGTAATTCACTGGGGAAATTTTTCTCAATGCCGTCTTCTTCGGTGCCGCCAAAGGGAGGGTTAGTAACAATAACGTCAAATTCCTGATCCCAACTGGACAGCGGTTTGCTTAAGGTATTACCGTGTTTTACCTGCACGGGCACTTCAATACCGTGGAGCATCATATTGGTGGTGCATAATAAATGCGGCAGCTGTTTTTTCTCAACCCCATGAATCTGCTGCTGCAGCGTTTGATGATCCACTGAGTTTTTAACGTAGTTACCTTTAACATGGTCAAAGGAGCAGGCCAGAAAACCACCCGTGCCACAAGCCGGATCAAGAATAGCTTCACCAAGTTTAGGGTCAGTGACTTTAACAATAAATTTGGTTAATGCACGCGGGGTATAAAATTCGCCAGCATTACCTGCGCTTTGCAGATCGCGTAATATCTGCTCATAAATATCACCAAACACATGGCGTTCATTGGAATCGGTAAAATCAATTTCATTAAGTTTGTTAATCACCTGACGCAGTAATGTGCCGTTTTTCATATAGTTAAAAGCATCACTAAAAGCTTCTCTGACCACATAACCGCGCGGATTAAGATCGATAGGTGCCGTGCTGTTTTTTTAACTTTGGAAAAGATCATCATTGACAAAATTTAACAGCTCTTCACCTGTGATGCCCTGATTATCCTGCGCCCAGCTTCGCCACAGATATTGCTTGGGGATCGGGGTTTTATAGTTTTCTAATTCCAGTTCTAACTCTTCTTCCTGAGCATCAAATACTTTTAAAAAAAGTAACCAGGACATCTGCCCTAAACGCTGCGCATCGCCATCGACGCCGGCATCTTTACGCATGATGTCTTGAATTGATTTAATAACTGAACTGACTGACATAAAAACCCACCAAAAGAGAATGTAACTAATTGAAAAACGGTCTGTATTATAACTGAGTCACGGGTAAATTAATTTATGTTATTGATATAATTAAATGATTGTTTATCTTTTTGATAGGTAATAATACTAAGTTACAGAAAGCAGCTTGATTGGCTTACCAAGAAGGTATCAAAATTTCCCGTCATCCCCGAGGTTTTTTTCGGGGATCTAGCATAGTAGGATGCGCTCTGCGCATCGATTTCTTTCCTACGGTGCATGGAATGCACCCTACCGATATACAAAATGTGCACTAGTAGGGTGCGCTCTGCGCACAGATTTTCTGTTGTATCTTCTATACGAAATGAGCACTGGTAAAGGGCACGCAGAGCTTAGCCCGTTCATGACACTGAACTGCCGTTCAATTCACTTCCCGATAGGACAACTCGGGAATGACGGGGAAATAAAAACCATACTGAGCAATTATGCAGAACGGTATAATATTTCTTCTAATTCCGTAATGGCCTGTTCATATTGCGGTTTACCACCAAAACCTTTTTTGATAATTTCGCTGAGGCTGCCAATCTGAGTAAAGGGCTGTACTTTTAAAACCTGCATACTCTCAATTTCCTGCACACCAACGTCTGCATATTTGGTGAGAAGATTATTCAATACTGTCTGTGCTGTCTCAGAATATTGAGTAAAATAGTTATGTTTTTTAACTTTGTTTGCCCGCTCTTTGCGCGTTAAGGCTGGCTGGTCATAAACCACGTGGCAGATCATATCAAAGGGATCAAGGTCGAGACCCACTTCCTGAATTAAGGCTTCCCAAATAATCCCTGCCTGTTCAAGTTCATCGATTACGGTTTTTTTACGATCCGCTTCATTCCAGCGTTTAACAAATTCATCTAATGAGCTGAATTGCGAGGACATGGTTTTGCGGGTGTAATCTTTAAAGGATTCGGTGACTAATTTGCCATCGCTGTCGTAATACTGCACACGTTCAGCCATTTTTTTAACCGTGACACCTGATACATGGAATTTAATAAAACGTTTCTCTTTATCATCATTACCTATTTCACCACTTTCTATTTCACCCCAGTCACTATTATCATCGTTGTTAGGATCGGTGTTTCCCACATCATAATCTGAAGGCAGATTTTCTGAAACAGTATTTTCATTTTCATCGTGTTGCTCTTCCAGCTCCCCTTCACCCGTATTTATATCTTCGGGTGTGCGCTGCAATACCTGCACCGGCTCACCATCAAAGTTTTCATCGGCAAAGAGTTCGGTGGCTTTTTTAAAATCTAAAATGGTAAACCACAGTTTGTTATAACGATCATCAATGCGGGTGCCGCGCCCGATAATTTGTTTAAATTTGGTCATGGATTGAATGTTCTGATCAAGCACTATTAATTTGCAGGTTTTGGCATCAACGCCGGTGCTCATCAGCTCGGAAGTCGTGGCAATGACCGGATAAGCTTTTTTAGGATTAATAAAGTTATCCAGCTGGGCTTTACCGATTTCATCATCGCCGGTAATTTTCATTACATATTTTTCGTTTTTAGCGACCTGCTCGGGGTTTAAATTAACCAAGGCACGGCGCATACGCTCGGCATGATTAATGTCGTTGCAGAAGATAATGGTTTTCGCCATAGGATCGGTACGTTTCAGGTAAGCGGTAATGGTTTCTGCAACCAGCTGAGTGCGTTCATCTATGACTAAAGTACGATCAAAGTCTTTCTGGTTATAAATGCGATCTTCAATCAGCTCATGGTTTTTATCTACTTGCCCTTTGGTTGGCCGCCAGCCCTGCAGATCGACATTAATATCTACCCGTACTACTTTATAGGACGCGAGAAAACCATCTTCTATCCCCTCTTTTAATGAGTAGGTGTAAACGGGCTCGCCGAAGTAGTCGATATTGGAAACTGCCTCGGTTTCTTTAGGCGTCGCGGTTAACCCGACCTGCATCGCACCGCTGAAATATTCTAAAATTTCCCGCCAGGCACTGTCATCGGCTGCGCTGCCGCGGTGGCATTCGTCAATAATAATCAAATCAAAGAAATCGGGATCAACCTGCTTAAAGGCTTTTTGATCTTCTTCCGGTCCGGTTAATGCCTGATATAACGCCAGATGAATTTCATAGGCGGGATCAACGGTACGTTTAGTGACTTTGGTTAGGGCCTGACCGAAAGGTTGAAAATCATTGTTTTTGGTTTGATCGACCAGTATATTTCTGTCAGCTAAAAAGAGAATGCGTTTTTTCTGCCGCGATTTCCATAAACGCCAGATAATCTGAAAGGCGGTATAGGTTTTGCCGGTGCCCGTTGCCATTACTAATAACATGCGCTTTTGGCCGCGAGAAGCTGCTTCTATGGTTTTATTAATTGCCTGCAACTGGTAATAACGCGGTGTTTTGCCGTCACCGTCATCATGATAGTCCTGAGTAATTAAGGGCAATTGCGTTTCCGTAAAACCGCGGTAAAGACAATATTTTTCCCATAACTGTGCCGGTGTCGGAAAGGCTTCTAAACTAATTTCAGTTTCAAGCTGGGCAGGATTGGTTTTGTCATGAAAAATAAAACCGTCACCGTTAGAGGCAAAAATAAAGGGCACTTCCAGCAGGCAGGCATAATCCAGCCCCTGCTGCATGCCTTTGCCTATTTCATGTTTATTGGCTTTGGCTTCAATTACGGCAAGGGGCATATTGGGTTTATGATAAAGCACAATATCAGCAGATTTTACGGTTTTGCGCATGCCGATTTGACCGCGCACAATGACTTTGCCATCGCGCAGTTTTACCTCTTGACGAATTTGGCGCATATCGTCCCAGCCCGCCTTTTTAATGCTGGGCAGAATAAATTTGCTGATGATATCTGTTTCAGAGAGTTTTGCTTTTTTTATTGTATTATTGTGTATAAAATAAAACCACTCATCGCTTATGTTTCAGTGGCTTGCATTATGGCATAAAGCTTAATGTGTTGTATGAACTGCGCCGGAAATTTTGATCTTTCAATTAGTATTTTGATAAATTAAAGATTTTTAACGGAAGATATTGAAGCGTTATAGAGGTCGGTTTTTCGGAAAATATTATTCATCAATTTGTGAGATACTGTACTTAGAATTAAAATTATTGGAAAAATATAATGTTAGTGTTTAATTTAAGTAAAGCGGCAGCCGAGTTTTTTACCGTAACCCGTAAAGGGGAAAAAATATCCTGCATAGAGCCCGCCCCCCATAAAACGATTGCTGAATCTATTAAAACCCCATTTTTTCCGAAAGATATTGAAGCACAAAAAAATAATGACTTTCAATGGCAATGGGTAGTGCATTGTGTTTCGGTTAAGCGTCAAAAATATCTGCTAGTAATGGATTATCATAGCCGTTATTGCCTGACCTTTCCTGCGGGTAAAAAAGGGGATCAATATGAATTTTTTAATCTTGTCGAGAAGCATTTAAAATCAACCTTTCGCTATATAGCGCATGAAAAAATGATCAACACTGTTGAGGTAGATAGCTGTGTTGATGTTTATAATAGTTTAGTTAATACCTGTGCTTTTTATCAACGCGGCGATAGAAGCGTGCAGGCACATATTAATGAAGTGGTTTGGCATCTGGAAAGGCTTTGCTTTGAAGATGGAATGATTAAAGAAAATATTGATTGTTTACGATTTAACCTGTTCACCGGGCAAATCCCCCGTAGGATAAAAGGCAATAAAGATTATCTATTTCCAAACCAAGAATATTTATCCTATTGGTTAAAGGCATTCTCTGCGGAAAATCGAGTGCCGTTTATTAACAATGATAATATTATTGATTTTTCTCAATATGTGAAAAAATGTTAATCAGATAAAAGCACTGCCGTTTTGCACCATAGCAGTATGGATAATCTATTGATCGTTTCTCGCCTTTGTAAAAGGCTGACCCACTAAAGGTTTAAAATATAATATTTTAATCAAAATTAATGCCTAGGGATTTGATCGACATCGACATTGTCCCCCCGTATAACGCCGCCAGCTTTAGCTTAATTTTTTAAATGTTTACTTTTCAAAAGTAATGAAAAACTATAAAGCCTGACTTTGTTATATGCGGTGACTTACTTGCTGCAGCTTTTTAGTGACTGCTCTCAATCACAATATTTTCATTGTCAGTGAGTGGGATGTTATCCTCTTCAGGGCCCTTAGCCAGTTTATTGAGTCGTTTTTCTTCTTTTTTCTTCTTTTTTGCAATTTCTTTCTGTTTTTTTTCGAACGAGTAATTAGGTTTTTTTGCCATTGGACTTCTCATTTATTGATTCGAGTGTAACTGCTATTTTATTCAAAATATAACAGTTTAGGGGTATTAATAGGCACTAAAAAAGCGGTCTATCGTCTTTTTATTCATCATACAAACATCTTTTTTATCTCATTCAATCAATAATTTAAGTGATAAAGATAAAAAATATGATCAGTGACAGACATCACCTTAACATTTTCAAATCATGTGTAATCTTTTAATTTATCAGATAAATTTCAGTTGCCTAAAAATAACCCGAAAAGTGTTATTTATCTGCGGCGGAAATAAGTGAAAAATATAATGCAGTTAATAAAAGCAGATTATGGCTTATGGATAATGAGAATATTTATCCTCATTCACCCTTAGGCTTTTAAAACATACAAAGACCGACTGCTGGTGGGTATTGCATTAGATCCGGCTTGCTCAACTTAAATATCGACAAACAAAGGTGGGCAATGCTCAATCGAAGTATTTTCAGCGACCCTGACAGTGATCGTCAAGATCGGTGACAGTCCACAAAAAATAGCATTAAACCTTTATATATCGGTCACTTGTCAATAAAGATAAGCAAGCAATCTTGAATAAAAACCATATACATCTAGACTCAAAATAGACTGGTTTTGATATAAAATTCAGTTAATCAATAAATGACTTTTTAGCATCTCCCCGCATTGTAACATTCGGGTATTGGTCATTTCTTTATTAGTTATTATAAGCTTTCTTTCAGGCTGATAGATAGAAAACCTCACAAAATTACCAGGGAGATAAGCATGCCACACAAATTTACTATGGATCACAGCCTGCTCGAGCCACCGATTAAGCGTGCTGCCTACAGTGACCGTACTGCCTGGTTGATGGCCGTCATGTCTTCTCTTGCTTATATACGCTTCGAGCAACCGACACCGCTTGATGAACTGGCGAAGGTGTTGTCGAGAGAAACGAACGAGCGCAATATTCTGACTAAACTTAATGCGTTGCTCGCCGCAGAAAACCGCGACCAGCTCAAAAAAGAGTTGAAATCTGATCTTCAAGATATTGGTTTTGAATTGGTCGATACCTATAATATATCAATACCCTTGGTTGTGGACACTCAGGCATATTTGGCCAAAATAACGCTTCAAGACCGCGATCCGATGTTGGTTCTTGCCTTTAGGGGCACCGAAGTGACAAACGCGGCCGATATTAGATCCGATGTCTCTGCCAATCCCATGAATATTGGCCCCAAAGAGGAAGGTCATCAAGTACATTCAGGCTTCTACAATGCCTTTAAGGCCGCGCAGTCTGTTATCGAGCTCAGTCTTAATAAACCCGAACTGAAAAATATGCCTTTATATATTACCGGACACAGTTTGGGCGGAGCGCTTGCGGTAGTTGCAACCTACTGTATATCAAATGATTCAGTTGGAGCCTGTTATACTTTTGGTGGGCCTCGTGTTGGTAATATGCTGTTTGGACAGAGTATCAGGACGCCGGTCTATCGGGTCATTAACGCCGCTGATCTGGTGCCAAGATTACCGCCCTCTTATTTAATAGAGGGCATAACGCTTCTCCTTAGATGGTTACCGATAATCCCTTATAACAACCAAGTTGCAGATTACCTTGAGCGGTTCCGGCATTATCGGCATTATGGCGATCTGCGTTATCTCACCGATGCCACACGAAGTACACCAGAGGGAGAAGGGATGCTGGCTGCATATCCCGGCTTGCAGGTGATTGCCAATCCATGTCAGCTAAGTAGATGGATTTGGCTCTGCAGCAGGCTTATTGCAACCTATGGACGTGCAGGAATTAATGATCATAGCATTGACATTTATGTAGAAAAACTGGCTTACTGGGGAATACAGCGAAATCTAGGTAAGCCTAAATTGGTCAGCGCACAAGCAGAAACTAAGGGAAGTACGCAATAAGGATTTAAAAAATAGCAGGAGAGTGAATGCGTGAAGTAAATGAAACGGACGAAAATTTCGGCATACTTTATATTATTATTGATGATCTGTGGTGGTTTAAAGTAAGCCCCATAGCCATTACCTTATAGCAAAAGAAATTTACCTGAAAGCATGGGGAAAGGTGACGACTGCCTGAAAAATAATTTCATCTTATATTCAATAAGTTACTACAATGCATATTTTAAAATAAACTTCTGTCATAATCACTAAAAACGACGGCTATAGCTCATACTTAATTATAATTATTATGCGCGGCTCACATTTTACGATAGTTTACCGGACTGATTCTTAAGAAAAAATCGCTATGGATGAATATAAAGATAAAAAAATAGTCGCACTTGGTGGTGGCCACGGTTTAGGACGAATATTAGCGGCTTTAAAGGGAATTGATGCTAATGCTACCGGCATTGTCACGACAACAGATAACGGCGGTTCTACGGGAAGAATTCGTCACTGTCAGGGAGGAATCGCCTGGGGTGATACGCGTAATTGCATAAATCAGCTGATCACTGAGCCAACGGCAGAATCAATCATGTTCGAATATAGATTTAAGGGTGAAGGCGAGCTGAATGGCCACAATCTCGGCAATTTAATGCTCACTGCTTTAGATAATTTATCGGTCAGGCCAATGGAAGCAATTCAACTGATCCGCACTATGTTAAAAGTACAAGTTAATATTGTACCGATGTCTGAACACCCTTCGGATTTGAAAGGATTAACGGTTGATGGGAATTGGATACACGGCGAAACCAGTGTTGATCAGATGGATCAGCCGTTGGTGCGGCTGGAACTCGATCCGGAGGTTCCCGCAACCCATGAAGCTATTTCGGCTATTGCTGAAGCCGACTGTATTGTACTTGGACCGGGTAGCTTTCTGACCAGTATTATGCCGCCGTTATTATTGCCCGAAATTGGTCGTGCAATACTCAATAACCAGAATGCAAAAGTGATTTTTGTTGAAAATCTTTCGCCTGAAGGTGGCTCTGCCGGAAGAATGAAAATAAAACAGAAGCTTGAGTGGTGTGAAAGAGCATGCCAGGGACGAAAAATTGATGTCGTCATTGTTGACAGTTCCTACCTTGATATTGAACCGGAATGGCTTTTCTTTAAAGCCGATTTGGCCTCGCCAAATAGAGATTGGCGCCACGATAGAGAAAAACTCAAGAAGGCTATTTGCGCGCAGTTTAAAAATTAAGGTTTGAGTTGCTTTCTCTAAGCCAGATAATGCGACAAATATTTTGTCGCATTATAGCTATTCTACCCATTAGATGATCTATTAGGCAGTGGAAAAAGGGATGAAAGCAAGGCATTGATTGCAGTAACGAGTTATTCTAATGATACAAAATAATAGGGGGCTGTTTTGAAAAGCTTTAGCTGGCCACGCAGTGGTGAATAACAGGATGTTATAAATCAAATCAATAGATTTGGTATTATCTCACCTTCCCTCATTTGTTCAGGCTTTAAAATACGATTAACTTTGCAGCATAATAAATTTTATCTATCACGCTGCTTTAGCACTTATGAGCGCAATTTTTATTTTTTGTTACTACTCAGACACTGGGCAGGCACCATCAACATCAACAGATTACCCTTAGGTTATTTTTACAAAGGTGTTTTTGTCTTACAATAAAATGTATTATGGCAATTTTTACAATTATTTCGAATACGGCCGTAAAAGAACATAATACAAGTGTTATTTTATTTGTCTTAAATGAACTATCCTAAAAGCTAAAATTAATTAATGCAAAAATAAACGTCACTTATACATTTCGACAACTTAAAGGTATTACTAATAATGATTGAGACATTCTCATTTGTTAATTTAACTGCAACGAGCATTTTCCATACGCTAATGACGAATAAAATTGTATTAACCATCAGTTTAATTTTATTTGTTATGCTGAGTAAATTTTTTCTTGTAAAGTTAATCAATAAAAAAGAAAAACAAAATAAACGCTTAAAAATAAATATGCTGGGCAATGCAGTCACGGTATTTATTTTTATTGGTGTTTTTAATATTTGGGCTGTTGAATTTCAAAAATTTGCCATTTCTATTGCTGCATTTACCGTCGCTATTGTGATTGCAACAAGAGAGTTTATTCAGTGTTTTATTGGATTTGTGTACATTACTTCCAGCCGCCCCTTTCGCATTGGTGACTGGATACAAGTTGGTGAGGACTATGGCGAGGTGCATTCAACTGACTGGGCTAAACTAACCTTATTAGAAGTCGATATTGATGCCTATGAATATACCGGTAAAACACTTTATTTACCCAACAGTAAGTTAATCACCTCTTCAATTAAAAATTTAAATTTTTTAAAGCGCTATGCGATGCATCATTTCACTATTACTCGCGATTCAACAGTAAACCCATTTGTTTTTTTAGATCAATTATATGTAAAAGCTTATGAGTATTGTGCTGATTTTAACGATGTGGCCATACGTTATAATCAGATAATTGAAAGCCGTTTAGATGTAAATATTGCAGGACCTGATCCTAAAATACAAGTAGCGACGTCAGAGATCGGAGACACTCAAGTCTTATTTACTATTTTTTGCCCGACAGACCGTGCAATGGCGATAGAGCAAAGCATCACGGCTGATTTTATGTCGTTTTGGTTTAAACAGAAACGATTAATGGCAACATAATACTCACCTTAAATTAAAAAAGGGTAAACCTGCAAAGGTTTACCCTTTTTTTTTAATATTAAATGAGCTTTACATGGGCGCTTAAATATTTAGTCACTCGACTTTATCCTGAGTAGTTTACCCACCCTACTGCTGTTTTATGTTTTACGTGGCAGATATCTCAATAGCTCAACAGACAAAATTTATCTTTAATTACATCTGGATTACTGTTGTTTATTTCGATGTTACAGCTTGACTTAACACAGCAGGGCATTGGAAATTTTATTAATAACCTGTTCACAGCCTAGAATGTTATGACGTTCTTTTTAGTATTCAGGGTTATCTATGTCTGGTCTTGGTTATCTTCCCGGAACAGTACTTTTTGAGGAAAATCTATAGCGGTGCTCCAACCTTGGGGATAATAACTTCGGTGGACGAAGCGCCATCATGTACGTACAACGGGTTGTACACACATGATGGCGCTTTTGATAAGTATCATTGAAATGCTCATGCACAAAACCCGATCCACGCGCAAACTATCCATGTGCGAACAGGGTTTTGTGAAGAAGATAGGCTAATTAACCTACTTTTCGCTTCTCTTCAGACTCAGCTGTTAGGCTTTCAAATAACGCGGTAAAGTTATTTAAACCTTCTTCAACCACGGCATCAGATATAGTCAGTGGAGGAAGAAAACGGACTACATTGCCGTAAAATCCACAGGCTAAAAGTACTAACCCGTGTTGAGCAGCATTAGCAATAATAGCTTGGGTTAATTCGGTATTGGGTTGCTCCGGATCACCATTTTTGACAAACTCAATTGCAATCATTGAGCCTTGGTTTCTCACATCTAAAACAAGATCGGGGCGCTGCGTTTTTAGCAGGTTCAGACGTTGATTAAAGCGTTCACCAATTTGCACTGAACGTTGTACAAGGTTTTCTTCTTCCATCACCTCCAGTACCGCTAATGCCGCCGCACATGCAACCGGCGAGCCGCCATAAGTTCCGCCAAGACCACCCGGTAAAGGTGCATCCATGATCTCACTTTTACCCACAACCGCAGAAAGAGGAAAACCACCGGCAATCCCTTTTGCCATGGTCATTAAGTCAGCTTCAACACCCGCATGTTCAAAGGCAAACATTTTACCCGTACGACCAAAACCAGTCTGAATTTCATCGGCAATTAAGACAATGCCATGTTGGTCACAAATTTTACGTAATGCCTGTAAAAATTCAGTCGGCGCCGCGTAAAATCCGCCCTCGCCTTGTACCGGCTCAACAATAATAGCAGCAACATCGCTTGGGCAAATATCCACTTTGAATAAGTTTTGTAATGCTTTTAATGAATCTTTTACTGAGACATCATGGTGCTCCATTGGGAAAGGGGCATGGAAGATATCTGCTGGGAATGGACCGAACAGGTTTTTGTACGGGGTAACTTTACCCGTTAGTGCCATGGTCAAATTAGTACGGCCATGGAAACCGCCATTAAATGCAATGACGCCACGACGACCCGTATGGGCACGGGCAATCTTCACACAGTTTTCAACCGCTTCCGCACCTGTAGTTACAAAAATGGCTTTTTTAGGGGAATTACCTGGTGCCAGCTTGGTTAATTTTTCAGCCAGCTCGACAGCTACTTCATAGGGATTAACCATCACACAGGTATGGCTGAATTTATCCACTTGCTGTTTAACGGCAGCGATAACTTTAGGGTGGCTGTGGCCAGTGTTACAGACCGCAATACCGGCACCAAAATCAATATAGCGGTTGCCTTCAACATCCCAAATTTCAGCATTTTTTGCATGGTCGACATAAATCGGATAAGTATTACCCTGACCGCGTGCGATAACTTTTGTTTTTCTATTTTGTAATGTTTCATTTGACATGATTTTATTCCTAATATTTTATTTATTGCTTAATCGGCGATAATGGACAAAGGATTACTTAGTTAGGTAACTTAGTTAGGTAACTTAGTTAAGTTGCTTATTTAAGCGCTACTTATTTAAGCCGCCCATACATAAATACTTAATTTCTAAGTAATCATCTAATCCATATTTAGAGCCTTCACGGCCACTGCCTGATTCTTTTACGCCACCAAAGGGAGCTGCTGCATTCGAGATAATACCTTCATTAATGCCAACCATGCCATATTCAAGGCCTTCTGCAACGCGCCAAACGCGACCGATATCACGGGAGTAAAAATAAGCGGCTAGGCCATATTCAGTATCATTTGCCATGGCAATCACTTGATCTTCATCGTCAAAGGCAATAATTGGCGAGACAGGGCCAAAGATTTCGTTGCGTGCAACCGGCATGTCATTACTTACATTGGTCAAAATAGTTGCTTGATAGAAGTTGTCACCGGCACTATCTCGCTGTCCGCCTAAGAGAACCTTTGCGCCCTGTGCAACAGAGTCAGCTACCAGCTTATTCACACCATCAACGGCGGTAGTTGAGATCATTGGACCTATATTGACGCCGTCGGTTAAACCATTGCCTAATGATAATTTAGCCACTGCAGCGCTAAATTTTTCAGTGAATAAATCAAGTACCTTATTTTGTACAAAAATGCGGTTGGTGCACACACAGGTTTGTCCTGCATTACGATATTTAGAGGCTATTGCGCCTTCTACAGCAGCATCGATATCTGCATCATCGAAGACAATAAAGGGAGCATTACCGCCCAATTCCATTGATACTTTTTTTACGGTAGTCGCACATTGGCCAATTAATAGTTTACCGATTTTTGTTGATCCGGTGAACGTAAATTTAGCAATATCAGGGTGCTGAGTTAGTACTTTGCCCATGCCCGATGCATCTTCACCGACGACCACGTTAAAGACACCCGCTGGAATACCCGCTCTTTCAGCAAGTTCTGCCATTGCAAGTGCAGACAGCGGTGTTTGTGTTGCGGGGCGAACAACGAAGGTACAACCTGCCGCTAACGCCGCTGCTGCTTTTCGTGCAATCATTGCATTTGGAAAGTTCCAAGGAGTGATTGAGGCGACGACACCAACGGGTTGTTTAACCACGATGACACGCTTGTCACCCGATGGTCCGGGAATAACATCACCGTAAACGCGTTTTCCTTCTTCGGCAAACCAATCAACAAAAGCCGCACCATAGGCGATTTCCCCTTTTGCTTCGACAAAAGGTTTACCCTGCTCAAGCGTTAGAATGCGCGCTAAATCATCCTGGTGTTGGATCATTAAATTGAACCAGTTACGCATTAACGATGCGCGTTCATTAGCAGATTTTGCTGACCAAGATTTTAAAGCAGTTTTTGCCGCTTTTACAGCAAGCTCAGTTTCAACAATCCCTGCATTACATACTTTAACAAGGACTTCATCCGTAGCAGGATTGGTAACATTAAAATAAGATTCACTGCTATGCCAGCTGCCATCAATATATGAAAAGGTTTTGATTAATTGACTATCTTGTATCTCGTGCATCGTTATCTCCAAATTGATTTTCATATGCTAAACACTATTAACATGCCTGAATCTGCAACTTCAGCAAGATGCAGGTTTTTTAACTTGATTTATATTTGTCTATTGAATAACAATATCAACTGATGTTAAATACAAAACATTCAACAATAAGTTTGAGGAAAGTAAAACATTGAATAAAACATCGATAATTCCTAAGCCGCTCGCTGAATATGATTTACGCTTGTTACGTATTTTTGTTTCAGTTGTAGATCATGGGGGGTTTTCGGCTGCGGAATCAGCCCTTGGTATTACCCGCTCGACGATCAGTATTCATATGTCAAATTTAGAAGAGCGCATGAAGCTCAAACTATGTTTACGGGGGCGAGGTGGATTTTCGCTCACGGAAGACGGGCAAACAATCTACCGCGCAGTGATAAATTTATTTGAATCGCTGAATGATTTCTCACTCTTGGTGGGCACTTTAAGCAAAGAGCTAAATGGTGAGTTGGTCATTTTGTGCGACGACCAGTTAAACCGTTCCAGACAAAATAAACTCGCTGAAGTCGTGCAACTTATTCATAAAAACTCTCCAAACCTGCACCTTGTTTTAGACGGTGAGCCAATCTCTAATATTGAAAAATCATTGTTAAAAGATAAAGCACATATCGGTTTGTTCCCTGATTACCAGCATATAGAAGGGCTGCATTACCAGCACCTGATGAGTGAAGCTGTGTATCTTTGCTGCGCTAAAAAACATCCTTTTTTTAATAAAGTCGATACGTTAATCAGTCCAGCGGAACTCGCCAGTGTGCCCGCTATTCATCCCGGTATTGATATCGATTCATTAGGTATTGAGCAGCTTAAAAAATTAAATTTGGCGGCCAAGTCTTACCAATTTGATACTCGAAAAGCGATGATTTTATCGGGTTGTTATATCGGATTTATGCCTCAAAGTTATATTCAGCATGAGCTAAATCACGGAGAAATAAGAATTATTCAACCCAGCCAATTGACCTATCCATTTAATTTATCACTGGTTGCAAAAAAATCGCCCAGAGAGGCGAATAAAGTGAAATTATTAACCGATATATTTAATCGTGTTTTTGATCCCCAATAGTTACGTTTTTAACTAAGACTCTGATTACCTGTTAGCCTTATTGGTGATCTTTTTACATAATATGACCGTATCGTCTGTACAGACAGTAAATTAAAAATAACAAAAAAGGGATTTGACATTATGGTTAGCAGACAAAGAATAAATGAAAATATCAATCCTGTTAGTCCCAAATCATTACTCAATAGTAAATGGACAAAAATAACCGTATTGAATAAAGAAAAACATTTTCTTGTCAGTGAAGTTGAATTTAATGAGGATAAAAAAATAATACGCTGTGTTATGCAGGCTGTTATTAACCATGCTGAATATGAAATTAATTGGCGCTCGCTGAAGGAGGGTAAAGAGTGGTTAATTGGCTGGAAATAATGCCTTTTTTACGCTAGATAAATTAAAATTATACCAGAAGAATTAATAAAATGATTAATTCTTCTAATTAGCAAGGATAATCACCTTTATAGTTCATTATTTATAGTTCAATTATAATCAGTTGGATTTGTCATGCTCGATAAATTATTTCCAATTTAAAATAGTCCGATGCGCGAATGCAGCAGGGGTTTTACATAACTTTTGCATTAATGCGAAGGGAATCGTTTTCATTTTATAATGCTGCTGAATTTTATTAATCATGGCCAACCAAACATTAGCGGTCATTTCTGAGTCGAATAAAGCCCGGTGATAGACCCCTTCTGTTTGAATATTTAAATAATCAACTAACGTGCCCAGTTTATGGTTAGGTGCATCTCGAAGAACTCTTCTTGCTAAAAGCATTGAACAACTAATTTGTCCGGAGTAACCCCTTGATATTCTGTGTAATTCAGCATCTAAAAAACGTTTATCAAAGGAGGCATTATGGGCAACAAGATTATCAGAGCCGATAAAATCACAAAAGCGCCCCATCACCTCTGCACAAGGCTTAGCTTCTGCCAGCATTTTATTACTGATACCGGTAAAGTTTTCAATAAAAGAACTGATTCTTATGCCCGGGTGCATTAATGCCTGAAACCGCTCAACTAACAGACCATTTTTGATCCGCACTGCTCCTATTTCAATTGGTCGATCACCCATTTTTGGCGATAAACCTGTTGTTTCAAAATCAAATATAACAATATTTTTAGCATCAGACATTTTACTGTTTCATTTTTTTACTTCAAAGAATAAAAATTATTTTATGGTTTTTGCGGGAAAATTATTCACGTAATTTTAAAACTGCTTTTTTGGTAGATTCAAAAGCAAAACGTGTAATATCTATGTCCGCCAATTTTACCCATTCAACAGCGGCAACGTCATCTTGTGCTTGAACCCTTGGTTTTTCATCTAATTCAACCACAAAGAAAGCATCACAAGTTTTATATTCAATATTCTTATACAAATAAGTATTACTGTTGGAAAATATATATTTTGCGGCTGTGACAGTCATGTTCAATTCTTCATATAACTCGCGCACCACAGCGCCTTCAAGTGATTCATCCGGATCAACAAAACCACCGGGAAGATCCCACATGCCTATTCCCGGGTTTCGGGCTCTTGTTGCAACAAGCAGTTCATCTTGACAACAGATTGCGACCATTACAGCCGCCGCCGTGTTCTGATAAAAGGTAAACTGGCATTGATTACAAACAAATTTCTTAGATGAAATAGTTTCAAGTGACTTTATACCGCATACAGGGCAATAAAACATACTTTCTCCAGAAGAAAAAAATTGATTAATATGAGGCTTATATTAGCATTCTGACCGCTATCCAGATAGTGTCTAATTTAATCATTCCTGCCCGTACGAATATAATCTGAATAGGTAAAAAAACTTATTAGTGACTGATAGGTCGGCTGGTGGTCATCCTACGGACCGTTATCTCCTGCAATAGCATTGCTAAATCCTGCTGATATTTCCACCTAAAAAAGTATTGCAATTATTGCTAACCACACTGTTAAAATTTTTATTGAAAGTCGATGATATAAGCCTTGCCGTCGGTAAAAAATTGATCGCCCATAAAATTTTTCCCTATTAGTGGCGCTACAAGTTGTATTTTCAGCTGATTCTTTATTATGTCTTTCCTGTTAAGGTCCAGATATAAGCGCTCTCGTGCAGTGTCTAAATCCGGCGAAATTTTAGGAATAAGACCCCATCTAAGGCCATCAAGGGTATTGCTCATGCCAACGTAAATATGATTTCCGGTTTTCAATAATGAGTTTGTACGCCATATCTTTATATGCTGTGAATGACCGAAGGATTGTTCACTGGCCATTTTAGAGAGACTAAAATCCTGTGTTTTAGCATGCCAAAAAGAAGGTGAAAGGGGTGCGGATAGATAGGTGGTTTTCGATATCAAGGCATTAACTACTTTGCCAAATGAGCGGATATTGGCCTTATCGGTTAAAATCCATCCCCCCTGCTGCAGTGCCTTAAGCAGCTGATCATCACTTTCGGCAAGGAAAATAAAGTTTATAGGCTCCTGTTTTTCACCGATCAGTGTCTCAGTGTATTTCAGCTGTTCATTGACGAAGATGTCTGTACTTTTTGATACAATAGCGGTGTTATTTAGTGGCATCTCTCCCAGTGGAGGGTGATAGCTTACTGCAAATCCGAGATAGAATAAGATGGCGGTTAAAATAAGCCCGAATGAAATCGTGCGGACGAGCTTATTGGGAGGAACTGAGGCCTGCTTTCTGTTTTTATGTTTAAACCATTCGGAAAAAGAGATGGCAATAATCAGCCACATTGCGCCAACCAGATAACCGCTCCAGACATCACTTATATAATGAACCCCAAGGTATATCCGGCTAAAGCCAATCGCTATAATCAAGATTATTGTGGTAAAGAATATATTTACCTTTTTATTCCAACTTTGGGTAAAACGGATCAGAAGATAGCCCAAAAACCCGTAGAATGCGACGGCTATCGTTGCATGTCCACTGGGGAAAGAAAAAGAATTTTCCACATAAACCGCCATTTCCGGTCGAGGTCGATGGAAAGCCAGTTTCCCCAAAAAAGTAAATGTCTCACTGCCGATAACGGCGATAAAAAGAGGAAAAATATAATCTTTTTTCCGCCATAACCAAAGCAGTACAACCAAGACAGTAATAAAGACCAGGATTATCTGACTTTTACCCAGCAAGGTTATCCAGCTAAAAACCGCCGTTAGTGTCTCATCGCGAAACACAAAGAAAAGATTTGCAATACGAATGTCTGCGGCAACAATAGGATCAGATGTTATGAGGTCTTCCACAATCCCACCAAGCAGCGCAATAACATACAAAAATACCAGGGTTAATAGGGATAGCATTAACCCAGAAAATGCGGTTCTATCCAGCCTAGCTTGAATAAAAACGAGGCTGCGCGGATGTTTCTGTCGCCATAAAATCACCTGCTCATTGTTTGACAGGGCTTCTTTGAACGATTGCAAAAGGGAGTTGATAATTAGCCAAAATTTTTTGCCTTTCTTAATTATAAAGTATTTAAAAAGGTAGAGGCTGCCCGCAAAGATCAGCATAAAAGCAAAAAACAGTCCCGCCCGAGAGAGCCACAATTCAGCGAGATTAAGGGATTGTGCAAAAAGGTAACCAGCCAAAACCCATTGGCATCCCCAGCCTATTCCACCAAGAACATTCCAAAACATAAATGTTCTTTTGTTCATTCTTATAGTCCCCGCAATAAAAGGAACAAGCTCTTTGGCACCTGGAATAAAGCGGCTCAAAAAAACACTTTTTGCACCTTGTGCGTTCATAAAATGTTGTGCTTTTATAATATGGTTTTCCTTGAGCAGCCAGAAACCCTCTTTCAGCCATTTTGTGCCATATTTTTTGCCAAGATAATAATTGAGATTGTCGCCAATAATGGCGCCAAAAACAGAAAACCAGATTAGATCACCCAAATCAAGATAACCACGGGCAGAAAGCGCACCAAGGAAAAGAATAATTAATGATCCGGGGAAAAGCAGGCCAACAGCGAGGGTGGTCTCAAGCAGAGCAGCAAAGAAAGCAATCCAATATCCTGTAACTTTGAAGTGCTCAATGGATGGCAGTATATTATTAATTAGGTCATTCATTATGTTTAATCTCGTCGTTCAAGATCTGTAAGATATTTGAAGTTATTAAATAGATCAGCTTCAAGCTCAAACTAAAAATAGTCCACTTATTTTCAATAAGTTAATCATATTCCTCTTTCTTCCCCTCTTTTTCATCAAAGCAATTAGTGTCCATTAATAAACTGAACCCTTCTTCAGGACCATTTTGGATGTGCTTAAAACCAGATGACTTTTTCACTGTTCAGTTTAGGTTCATATTCAATAGGGTTTAATAGTCATTAATAACCCTATCAATACGAGTAAGCTATGACTAGTCAATCGATCAACAGAATAAAGTGCAAAGCAATCAACAGAATAAAGTGCAAAGCAATCATCAGCATTAAAGACCAGTCGTTAAACGTTAACGCTCTTTTTATTGCTTTAGTGATTATTATAGGGGCTTTTTTAATGAGTCCGGTCAATGCAGATCAGCTAAAAACAACCCAATCAACGGTTTCTTATGGGGTATTATCAGCGGCAATAAACAATCAAATGCGCTTAAATATAATTAACACCAATTATAGCTCTGTCTTTTCAGACCAGCTAATAGGCAAAGCAACGGGAAAAAGCCGGGATGAGCAAATAATATTTCAAGATAGCTTATTATTATACCGATCTTATGCGCCAGAATTTACTATCTACAATGCCTCTACCAGACTGCATGATGATCTTGATTCTGATGGTTACTATCAAACATTTAGTCTCGTTTTTGACGCAGATATCTACAGTTATGACGGTTATGATAGCAGCATGGTGTATGCCCGATTATATTTAAGTGAAAATGGTGGCCCTTGGGTCAATTACTACACTACGGATGATTTTATTATTCACAGTGACAGTGATCAAGATGAATACGAGATCATTACTAGCTTTGCGTCCGGATATAACACGAACAGCTACGATCTATTAATTGATTTATACCAAGTGGGTTATGATGGCATCGTTGCGACCTACAGCTCGAATGATAATCAAGCGCTTTACGATTTTCCATTAGAAAGCGGCGATTATGATCTAGTTTATGACGATAGTGTTTATGTTTACCAAGGCGGCAGTTTCTCCTCATTGTTGTTAATTATTTTATTTTTATTGTTTGCGGGCCGACTCTTAAGTCATCGTTTTAACATGCTAAATTCACCTTATAAAAAATAAAGAAAGTGTGTAGATATAAAAATAAAATAGACCAAATTAATGTTATCAATCTGGGTTTTATCTTTAAAAGACAACTTTTAAAGAGGATAAGCATCGCGTTATTCTGACCAATATATTGCCGGAATAATGCTTTTTAAATTATTTTATGGGGGAGAATATTGAATACTTGCTTAATTCCCACGCCCTTTTGAACCTAAACGTTTGTCAATAACTTGCGCCTTTTCTTCCAGAGCGAAACTCATTTCGAGCATTGAACACCTGAAATAATACAAAGGAGTTCAATGCAAGGGTCTGCGCTTGTTGTTCTGACCCCGTTTGCAGCGTGAAATATAAAACTGCCAGCGTGGCGGTTCAGACAGAATACTCGAACGAACGGCATCTAATGCAAGAGAGACTGCTGGTGGCCGTCCATTATAATAACTATTCAGAGGGATCAAGTAAGCCAAGCAGTGGCGCTAACTGCGCAATTAAAAGAAAATATTCCTTTTTAATATTATGTGTACATAACGTTTTAATAAATATAATTGAGAGCAAAATAAATAAAACAAAATTTATGATCATCAATGACACAAAGACTTATTAATAAAAGGGAAAGAGAGTGGATTGTTGGTTCAAATACAGCAGGATCTTGTCGCCACTTTAAAATGGACAAAAAAAATGGCAAACCCGTAAAGGTTTACCATTTCTTTAATATTAAATTAGCTCTATATGAGAGCTAAAATATCTTAGCTAAATTAAAGCGCTACGATATTTTCTGCTTGCGGGCCTTTTTGACCTTGCGTTACAGTGAATTCTACTTTTTGGCCTTCAGCTAAAGTTTTGAAACCTTCGCTTGCAATAGCACTAAAGTGAGCGAATACATCTGGACCAGATGCTTGCTCAATAAAACCAAAACCTTTAGATTCGTTGAACCACTTAACGGTTCCTTGTACTGTATTAGACATAATAATATCCTGTAATTTGAATGTAAAATTGCCTTCAAGAGGCTTGAATAGCGTAAAACAGACTGGCACTTAAAAACTACAGAGCGTGTATTATGAATAAAACAACGAAATGGAGAATGTAAACAAAGGCTTTCTTTTTTTGCTGATGCCTAATATATAGAAGATAAATAAAAAATCAAGTGTTTATTTTAAAATAAACACCTGATTGATGATTGTAGCCCCTCGTTTGAAGTGAACCAAACCAGGAATAAAAGACTTTTTCATTAAAGGCAAAAAACTTGGTTTTTCCCATTCTCTTTGGCTTTATAAAGGGCTTGATCTGCCCTCTCTAATAGTGAGTCCAGGGTATCTTGAGTGGTGATAGTTGTAAGACCAAAACTGGCCGTTACTTTCATATTTTTTAATTGAGATAAAAAGCTATCTTTTTCAATATGTGCTCTGATTTTTTCAGTAATAAACTTTGCGTCTTCTAACTCAGTATCAATAAAAGCGACAATAAACTCTTCTCCGCCCCATCGTCCTATGATATCCGTCTGACGGATATCATCTTTTAAAATATCGGCAACATATTGAAGTA
The DNA here is from genome assembly GCF_000015285.1 of Psychromonas ingrahamii 37. Lineage (NCBI taxonomy): Bacteria > Pseudomonadati > Pseudomonadota > Gammaproteobacteria > Alteromonadales > Psychromonadaceae > Psychromonas > Psychromonas ingrahamii. The sequence continues at coordinate 2,285,636 of NC_008709.1, read as the reverse complement.
CTTTGTCTCCGGTTTGATGTCCAAAGGTATCATTCACACTTTTAAAATCATCCAAATCAAAGAAGGTCAGAGATAAATGACTGGCCCGCCGTTTGCAAAGTAATAAAGAATGCTCCAGCTCTTCATTAAATGCGCGGCGGTTTTTTAAATTGGTTAAGGCATCATATTTAGCAAGATGTTCCATCTCTTTATAATATTTATTGACGGTTTTTAAAATTAAAAAAGCTATCAGGATCGTCCCAAGTAGTGAGCATAACAAGTTAAAATAGAATGTTTTTTGTACATTCAATAAAAATTCTGAACGTTTTGCCTCCACAACTAAATAGAGGTCCAGCTCAGGAATATACTTGGTACTCATTAAATACTCTTCACTTTCCTTGGTATATTCAAGCAGTTTAGATTCTTTACTAATAATAGAATCTCTCAGGACGTTTAGTTCAGAAATATTTTTAATATCCCTTAGAGGGTTAACACCTTTTTCGTAAAGGATAACTTTACCCGCCTGATTTAAAAAATAAACATTAAAATTATATTTTTGCCGAAAATTATTGAGCATCTCGTTTACATCAGAAAATTTTAAACCAATACCTGTCGCGCCTATTAGATGAGACTGTTGATCATAAATTTTATGATTGATAAATATAATCATCTCATTATCAATATTGTCATTGAAATCGAAGTTAATTTCATTCTTGTCAGGCTTTTCCATAAAGCTAAAATACCAAGCATTATTTGGATTATCTTCAACAACCTGCTCTAACAAACCCTCGGCAGTATAATAATTTTTAGTTTTTCCGGAGACAAGAAAGGTGACCAGCAACTTGTTTTTATTTTTAATCATTTCAAGATATTTTGAAATTTTATCAACATCACCTTCATTATTAATTAACCAGTCTTGCAGGAAAGTGTCATTGGCCATCATGGACGAGATAATATGAGGTCCGATAATTTTTTTTTGAATTTCCATCGAGATGTTATCAACGGTTAATGGTAAAGAACGTTCCCTGAGCTGCACTTCTGTTGAATTGAGAGAAACCCAATAATTCACGGTGGAGAGAATGACTGAAAGTGTCACTAATAAAAAAGTGACTGTGATAACAATGTGATATTTAGATTTCATGAATTGACCTGTTTAATAACCCACTATTATATAATGACAAAATTTCTTTGCTTTATTGATTGTAGCCCAGCAATTAACCGTTTGACTGTAAATAAAAATAAGGAATTTAAGGTTTTTTATAGTTGAGTGATTTCATTAAGCGCTTAATTCTCTGCAACTATTGGGGCCTCCAGACAATGAGAGGAGGTTTATATGTATTCGGCTTAGAAAAAAAATATCAACGGACTGTACTATTAGACTCAGTCCGTTAATGTTTTTATTACCAAGTACTCTTTAAGATCATAAAACTTTCTTGTGAGTACTTAGTGAGTCAACTCCTTCAACAGTCAATAAACCGACTTCTATTTCTATTATTTTGACGTTGGTTCCAGCAGAGAGTGGCTCTTTTGCTTTAACCTGCCAATTGATGCCGGAATAACGATGAGTAATCGTTTTTCCGATCCGCAGATCTTCAGTTAATACAAATTGATGTCCAATCATGTCATTATTGACATGTTTTGAACCAACTTTATTTTGCATTTTTTTCAGTGGCTTCCAACTGATTAATGCCGCGACAGTGGATATGATAGCCGTTACCAATAATGAATTAAGAAAGGTTGCTGGAATAATCCCTAGCGCTATTAGAGCACCAGTCGCAATGGCGCCGACCCCAATAAAAAAGAAAACAAAAGTCGAAAAACCCAAGACCAGAACTTCAATCGCTAATAAAATAAGCCCCGATACGATAAAAACTTGTGCTAAATGCGCTAAAAAATATTCCATAATTAGCCTTTATTTAACGTATTAATGATGGTCATCGCCTGTGCGACAATAGAGGCAGCATCATTACCACTATCGGGTAGCAATACCACTGATGATTCTTTAGCAATAGCAGCCTTAGCTTCAATTGCTTTAGTCGCTAAATCGAGTTGAATCGCTTTTTGTCCCTGCTCAGTATTGGCGGCTTCACCTACCTTGATTAAGGCTTCTGCCTGCGCTTCTGCCACTGCAATAATTGCATTGGCCTCACCTTGTGCACGCAGTATCTGCTCTTCTTTTTGGGCTTCTGCCTGTAGCACCACCGATTGTTTCTGACCTTCTGCCACGTTAATCGCAGACTGTCTATCACCTTCAGACTCTAATATTTGCGCTCGCTTTACACGCTCGGCTTTCATTTGCGCTTCCATCGCTTCCATAATGCTTTGTGGCGGCACAATGTCTTTGATTTCGTAGCGTAAAACTTGAATACCCCAGGGGCCAGCGGCTTCATTGATTGCTGCAACAATATTAGTATTAAGCACATCACGTTCTTCGAATGTTTTATCCAGCTCCATTTTCCCCAATTCTGAACGCATGGTTGTTTGTGCTAATTGAGTGACCGCGAATAAATAATCATCAACTCCGTAACTCGCCTTATAGGGATCCAAGACTCTAAAATAAAGAACGCCATCAACACTTAAGGAAATATTGTCTTTAGTAATAGCACTTTGACTTGGCACGTCGATCGCCTGCTCTTTAAGCGAACGGTCTGATCCGATGCGATCAATGAAAGGGAGGATAAAATTTAAACCGGCTTCCCGGGTCGATTGGTATTTACCAAAACGTTCGATTAGGTAAGCCCTGTTTTGCGGTACAAAAATGATTGTTGATTTTAGAATAACCAATACTAAGATTAAGATTAAAACTTCAATTCTCAGTATATATTCAAATAAGATGTCCATATAATATCCTTTAATAAAAAAATGATCTCGAGTTAAGAATAACCTGTTGTTCTCTAACCGCAAAATCCTTTATTGAATAGTGCTATTTTATTGATTTATTGTTTTATTTTTCACAAAATTCACTTTATTCCCCAAGGATTACTCGGATCATAGGCAGGTTCTGAAGTGTGTTGCTTTATTGTGCTACTAACAGTTTTGTAGATTCTTAATTTTGATGCTTTATCTAGCTGTACTATAGACTCTTCGGTAATGTCTGCAGGTTTGTCGGTTTTTTGATCGCTTGGGATTTGGCGATCACGGGGTGGAATAGCTAATTGTTTGTTATCTGGATATGGAAAGTTTTTATACTGATAGAGATAAAAGTTCTCCACTTTTTCTCTTGCCCACTGATTATTACGCAAAAATTTTGCTGTCGATTTCATCCCCGTATGATATTGAAAACGATCAATACACATGCCTTCACTTAATAATTCCCAACCATAATGATCAGAAATTTCTGTTAATAGCAATTCCAATTTAAGGCCATATAGGGGATTGTTAGGTTTTTTCTCGGTCATTTATATTCCTCAGTATGACGCAAAATGGGTTATCTGACTGATAACTTAATAGTCTATTATGTCGTTAATTTAACTAATAATCTAATTGAAACTGATTAAATAAGACCGCTTGTTAATTAGCTTCTAGTGACAATATTATTTATTGCCGTTATTAGAGGTATTGTAATAAATAGATAAGATAGTGAAAGTCGTAATATAAGTTCTCTATATTAGTCTTTAATATTCAGTGTTATCAATATCAGTTATTAATGATTATAAAAAAAATATTGCATAACAGTATCTTGACAGTTTTTTATTCCCTGTGAGAGTAAAATGTGCGTGAAAACAGTTTCGAAATGAACCGCCACTGCTTATAATTTTTTAATTTTTAGCTTAGTTTAAAAGGAGCAAATATAGCCAAAATAATTTACGGATTTGGTGAAAAATAAATATCTCCATAATAAGTCGTTGCCTGCTGACCTGCATTGTCACTATCAGTCATCAGTGCAATACCATCTATATAACGTACCTCTTTACCAACGAATTTTTTTAAATCTTCACGGACATTACGACTGTAGTGTAACCATTTACCTAAATTCTTTGTGCCTGATTCAACCGCAAACATGGTTGCATTAGCAGTAAAAGGATTCGGCCATGCTTCGCCTTGTGTAAACGAAGATGACCAAACATAATTTAAGGCGCGGGTTTTCCAAAAGAATAATCCGCCATCAATAATCAGATAAATACGGGCCACAAAATCATCGCCCTGTTTTTTACTTTCATCCAAATTAGAATATAATTTTTCGGTTCTCCAGGACCAATGCAGGTACGGTGTTTTTTGAAGATCAATGCGTTTTTCCATAAACAAACCTGAGGCAGTACTATTACTTATTGCTTTAAGTACCCTTTTTTTACTATCTTTACGGTCATTAACAATTTTATAGTCGGTTTTACCCGAAAATTCTTTAACTTCCCAGTTATCCAGTTTCCCTTTTGAAAAGTTTCCTATATAAAGATCCTGATTATCGGCTGCTATAGCAATGCAGCTGACAGTTAAAAATATCACTGTTAATGTTGTTAAAAAAATTTTATACATAGATTTCACTTTTTAATATGACTTAACATTTTTACCAAACAAAATTTTATTTGTTTATTGTTTGTATTATATTATTTTCGCTATCTTTTACGTCTATTGTTATTTTTTAATTGTAGATTGGGTCTGTTTGTAATTTAAAGTTAAATGGCTGTTAGTTGAGTGCCAAGCGCTGTAGGTTGGGTCTGTTTGTTATTTTGACCTTTATTATGTATCAGATGGTGCCAGTAAAGCAATTAATATGCTTCTGGAACCATCTGATATAACTTATCATTTATAACTGTACCTTATTGCCTGCTTCTTGCCATTTTTGTTTAAGGCTAATAATTCGCTGTTTTTAGCTAAAAAGATAGGTAATGAATTATGTTTTTTGCGCACGATAGCTTTATCTTGATCACTTTTATTGCGTAGCGTTGCTTTTGCCTTTGGAAAAAAAACAGTGCTTTGTTTATTATGCTTTTCCAGACCAAAATAAATAGAGTCGACGGGTTCAGTAATATGTACTAAATGCCGGTATAATTCATTAGTCACAAAATGCGAAAACCCGCAGACACTATGTACAAAATAAAAACGTTTATCCGCCTGTTTTCTGACATCATTGTCTTTTATAGAAGTAATTATTTTTTTACATCTGTCCTTAGCACTGTTGATGCGAGTGATATGTAAATCCAGCACCTCAACAGGTAAAGCGGTTTGAATAAACCCGGCTAATTTTTTAGTATCTTGCTCCGAGCCCTTTTGCAGTTCAAAACTTTTAATAAATTGTAAGGTTTCTTGAATTGCGCTTTGCGCAAAAAAACTGTCTACAATAAATTCTATCTGATCATCCGCACGGTCAATCAGAGAAAATACCACAGATTGTCGCTGTTTATCGTTATCCTGCAGCAGAATAACTGCCGAGAAGTCGGCCAATGCCTGACGAACTTCCGCCACTGTCTTGAGTAAATTTTCTTTTAACTGATCACTATTTTTAGTGAAGTAATATTCATTGTCCATAATCTACCCTTTTCTATAAATGGTAACTGTATATTCATAGTAGGTTGGGTCTGTTTGATTGTCTACGAAATTCTGAATATATCTTTGGTTATAATGAATAATATTATTTTCTCGTTGAGAAAATCGAATAAAAAAATCACTGACAAAAGTGTATAACGACCATTTAGTGGAAAAAAACACACAAACCACCAGCAAAGATAAAAAACCTCCATTAGACCTTAACCATTTGCAGATCTGTCTATGATTCCTGCGTTTGCGACCAGTACCGAGAATGTTAATGGTAAAATTGATGAAATGCATGCTCAGCAGCTTAGCCTTAACTATGTTAGCCAAGCTAACGTACCTCTCTTATTCATAAAAAGGTACCGGAAAATCAAGTTATTGTAGTGCGGCCCCTCTTAGCTGGCCACGCAAGGAAAATAATTTAATGATTTAAAAAATAGAGTCTTTAATAATTGATATTCCTACTTTATAGCCGATTTATTGTATAATCCTTTTTATTGCAGAAGCGACTGCAACGTTAATTTTCTATTTTAGATAGTTTGGAACCTTATTAATGTATAAACTTGTTGTATTAGATATGGATGGCACCCTATTAAATAGCCAAAAAGAGATTACAGAGAGAGTAAGAAAAGCCATTAATGCAGCAAAGGACATCGGAATTAAAGTTGTACTGGCTTCAGGCAGACCTATTGATGGAATGTCACCTGCATTAGAAGCCCTTAGTTTAACCACTGTTGATGATTATGTACTGACCTGTAACGCATCATTAACACTGAATGCTGGATCTAGAGAAGTTATTCGCAGTGAATTTTTAACAGGTCAGGATGCGCGCGACTTATATCATTTATCTGTTAAATTAGGTGTTAATACGCATGCTTACTCTGCTAAACAGGGATTAATCACTCCTAAAACCAGCAAATATACTGAGCATGAAGCCGACATCAATCAAATTAAAATTAATATCTGCGATTTTACAACACTCGAACCTGATCATGAAATGCTGAAAATCATGATGATTGACGAAGCGGATCTGCTCACGGCGGCCATTAACCGCTTACCGGATAGTCTTCAGGAAAAATACAGCATGGCACAAAGCGCCCCCTTTTTTTATGAATTTATGAGCAAAAAAAGCGGCAAAGCAAATGGTGTCATAGCCCTTGCGGCTTACCTTGGTTTTACCCAAGAAGAGGTTATTTGTGTGGGTGATGCGGGTAATGATTTGGAAATGATTCAATACGCCGGTTTGGGTATTGCCATGGCGAATGCAACCGATGATGTAAAAGCCGTGGCTGATTACATCACCTTGAGTAACGATCAAGACGGTGTTGCACATGTTTTTGAAAAGTTCATATTAGCCTAGTAGGCAATTGAAGCTGTTCCCGTTTTACAATAAATATAGATTCAAACAGGTTAATATTTTCTCAGAAAATCTTAACCTGTTATGTTATGCACAACAGATTTCTTTTAATTTAAGCGCTCTCTTTATTAATTTAACCTCGATTCATTCTTCCTTATAACAAAAAGTTCCTTACGACAAAAACTATCCTCTGCGCCTTGTTACTCTACTGATTGTTATCCGCTAATGATTATTCGGCTAATTGCATATAAATAAGCGCTTAAGCACCCATGAACATTATGAACAAAATAGATTTAAAATATTAAATTTCCATTATTTGCTATTACTAGTCACTCCCCTTCGTAAAGACTAATATCCTTGCAACCTGAATCCTTTTGAGAAGTTAATCTGATTTAAGTTGTTGATTTTTATATAACCCGGCCATGCACTGATGCTGAATTTTGTATCTTAAAATCCCTAGGTTATAAACCCTTACAGTCATTACACTCTAAGTAAAAAATAAGGAATATTTATTATGCTCAATAATATTAAAAAATGTCTTTCCTATTCAATCATAGCTGCAAGTATTGCCACGCTATCAACTGCGGCATTGGCCGCTGACTTAGCTGAAATACACTTTATTATCCCCGGGGGGGCCGGTGGAGGTTGGGACATGACAGCGCGTGGCACCGGTGATGTCTTAATGAAAGAAGACTTAGTTGATCAGGTCTCCTACCAGAACCTTTCTGGCGGCGGAGGCGGCAAGGCGATTGCACATTTAATTGAAACAGCAGAACGTCAGGAGGATACTTTAATGGTTAACTCTACGCCAATTGTTATCCGTTCTCTTACGGGCATTTTCCCCAATTCTTTTCGTGATTTAACCCCTGTGGCGTCAACAATTGCTGATTATGGCGCGATTGTTGTGGCTGCGGATTCAAAATATACCGACTGGCAACAAGTTGTTGCCGATTTTAAAAAGGATCCTAAAAGCGTAAAAATTGGCGGAGGATCTGCACGCGGCAGTATGGATCATCTCGTCGCGGCAGCCGTATTCAAAGGGGAAGGTTTTAACCCTCGTGAAGTACGTTACATTGCCTATGATGCCGGTGGTAAAGCAATGGCAGGGCTACTTTCTGGCGAAACACCTCTTTTGTCAACGGGCCTCGGTGAAGTATTAGAAATGTCAAAAAGCGGTCTGGTTCGTATTCTTGCGATCACTGCACCTGGACGTCTGGCGGCTGCGCCAAATGTCCCCACTTTGACTGAAATGGGTAATAATACTGTTTTTGCTAACTGGCGCGGTTTCTTTGCAGCCCCGGGTGCAAGTAAAGAAAAACTGGCTGAATGGGATAAAACCTTCACCGCCATGTATAAAACTGACCAATGGGCTACCGTTCGTGACCGTAATGGTTGGATTGATAACTATAAAAATGATCAAGACTTCTACGCATTTTTAGAAGAGCAGGAATTACAGATGGGCGACCTGATGCGCGAACTCGGATTCTTAAAATAATCTGCTAAGCGTTTATCCCGCAGGGTATTGGCTGATGCCATTAAAAATACCTTGCTGGATAACTTCAATTAAACGCATTTTTTATCAATAACCGTCAACTAATAATTGCCTTCGATGGTTATTTCTCATTTTACAGACTCTGGAGTATTCCATGAAGTTAAATTCTGCTTCTCTATTATGTCGTGATCGCGTAGGTGGATTAATCTTTTTGATTTTTTGCCTAACTTACGGTTACCAGACAACCCTCATTCCCTCTTATCCTGGTGATGAATATGCCCCCTTTACTGCCCGCACATTGCCATGGATGTTAACAAGTGCTGGTGTTTTATTATCACTGTTATTAATTGTGACGGCACAGCCCAATGAAAAAAGCGGCGCAACGCTTGATTTTGATTGGCGGTTATTAATTACTTTTATCCTGTTAATGACGGCATACGGTTTTGGTTTAACCTGGGTAGGTTTTATCTTAGCAACCAGTTTATTTTTATTAGCCGGTTTTTGGGTTTTAGGCGAGCGCAGAAAATCAGTTTTATTGGGTGCTTCATTCCCCTTCGTTACTGCTTTTTGGCTGTTGTTAACCAAGGGTCTGGACATTTACCTTGAACCGGGTTACCTGTTCTTAAGTCTTTAGGAGAAATTTTATGATCGATGGAATTTTAGCTGGCTTATATACAGTTATGTTACCAACCAACCTAATGATGGTCGTTATCGGCTGTTTTGTCGGCACTTTTATCGGCATGTTACCTGGCCTGGGTCCTATTTCAGCGATTGCCCTTATGATCCCTATTACCTATGGTTTAGAGCCTTCATCGGGCATGATTTTAATGGCAGGTGTTTATTATGGTGCTGTCTTTGGCGGTTCAACCTCTTCAATATTAATTAACGCACCGGGGTGCTCTTCAACCGTAGTCACCGCCTTTGATGGTTACCCTATGGCCCAAAAAGGTCAGGCCGGTAAGGCCTTAGCACTCGCGGCATACGCTTCATTTACCGGAGGCACCTTATCAGCCATTATGCTCTTAATCGCAGCACCCGCGTTAGCCAAGGTTTCCTTGAGTTTTCAGTCAACGGATTATTTTGCCTTAATGCTGGTCGGATTATCAGCGGTTGCCGCTTTTGCCGGTAAGGGACAAGTACTTAAAGCCTGGATGATGACTATTTTAGGGTTAATACTGGCCACAGTAGGTATTGACAAAGGGATAGGCGTACCGCGTTTTACCTTTGGCTTGACTGACTTATTGGATGGCTTTAGTTTTTTATTACTGGCGATGGCGACCTTTGCACTGGGTGAAACCCTGATGGGTATTTTAAAACCGGAGGATAAATCAACAGAAGAGCAAAGCTCAATTAAAGACCTTGGCAGTATGAAAGTGACCAAAGAAGAATTTAAAGAATTAGCACCTGTTTCAATTCGCTCTTCTATTCTTGGTTTTTTTGTTGGCGTACTTCCCGGTGCCGGCGCGACTATTGCTGCATTTTTAAGTTACGGCTTGGAACGAAATATTGCGCCCAAAGATAAACGTGAAGAGTTTGGTAAAGGCAGTATGCGTGGTTTAGTCGCGCCGGAATCTCCCAATAATGCAGCATCAAGCGGTTCATTTGTGCCACTTTTAACCCTGGGTATTCCAGGATCGGGGACTACTGCGATTATGTTAGGCGCACTGATCTCATACGGTGTACAACCAGGCCCAAGACTTTACATCGACAACCCTGAAATTTTCTGGTCGGTTATCATTTCCATGTATGTCGGTAATATTGTTTTAATGGTGTTAAATTTACCTTTGATTCCATATATATCCAAATTGCTTGCCGTGCCAAGAACCGTATTGTTACCGATGATTATCTTCTTTTCGATAACGGGTGTCTATCTGGTTTCCTTTAATACCATGGACGTCTTTATTATGATTGCGGTTGCGATTGTTGCCATATTTCTGCGCCTGGCAAATTTCCCGCTGGCGCCTTTATTATTAGGCTTTATTTTAGGGGGCTTAATGGAAGAAAATCTGCGCCGATCCCTGATGTTAAGTGACGGTCAATTAAGCTTTTTATGGGAACGTCCAATCACCCTGGCTTTCACCGCGACGGCAGTATTAGTGATTGTCACTCCGCTTCTGTTAATGGCCTTTAACAGATATCGTAATCGCCCAATGAAAATGCAGGAGAATAACTAAACAGAAGGTTATCTTCATATTTTATAACCGCGTTAAGTTAGCTAACCCAGTAACATAAAATAATGACTATAAAAAAACAGCGCAGATGCGCTGTTTTTTTATCTGTAAAATTTGTGATCTTGGTGGGAAATTTAAGATTGAAACAATCAAAAAATCCTGATTGTCGACAATGATGTTGATTTAAGGCTAAAAAAAAGGGATTATTGACTTCTACCTCACAAATTGTAGACAACGCGATGAATCAGAGCATAGAAATAAAAGAACAAACAAAATCAGAAAACTTAACTGAACAGCTGATTGAAGCTATCGTAAGTGGTGAATATAGCCCTGGAAGCAAAATATCAGAAACGGAACTTGCCCGTTTTTTTAATGTCAGTCGCGGTCCGCTTCGTGAAGCAATGATGCGTATTGAGGCGCTTAATTTAGTTGAACGAATTCCCCATGTAGGTACCCGGGTTGCCACCTTAAGCCAGGAAAAATTAATTGAAATTTATGCGGTAAGAGAAGCGCTGGAAGGAATGGCTGCCAACCTTGCCTGCAAACATATTACCGAGCAGGAAATTGCAGGTTTAGAAATGTTATTAGAGCAGCATCAAGAGCATATTGAACAGGTGGACGGGGCTTCCTATTTTCATCAACACGGTGATTTTGATTTTCATTACCAAATTATTAAAGCCAGCCGCAATAGCAAACTGATCACTTTATTATGTAATGAGTTATATCACCTGCTGCGCATGTACCGTTACCAGTCACCCAGTACGCAGTCACGCCCGACACTCGCCCTTAACGAACATTTTCATATACTCACCGCAATCAAAGAACGCGATGCTGAACTTGCCGAAATGTTAATGCGCCGGCATATCAAACGCAGCCGGGAATTAATCGAAAACCAACTGATAGAAGAAGGAAAAAACTAATGACGCCAGGTAAAAAATTCAGACAAGCACTTATCAATAATAAACCGCTGCTGAAATGTTAATGCGCTGGCATGTCAAACGCAGCCCGGAATTAATCGAAAACCAACTGATAGAAGAAGGAAAAAACTAATGACGCCAGGTAAAAAATTCAGACAAGCACTTATCAATAATAAACCGCTGTTGAAATGTTAATGCGCTGGCATGTCAAACGCAGTCCGGAATTAATCGAAAACCAACTGATAGAAGAAGGAAAAAACTAATGACGCCAGGTAAAAAATTCAGACAAGCACTTATCAATAATAAACCGCTGCAGATAGTTGGCACCATCAATCCTTACTGCGCCATGATGGCAGAGCAACTTGGTCATCAGGCCATTTATCTGTCTGGTGGAGGTGTCGCCAATGCTTCTTATGGTTTACCTGATTTGGGCATGACCTCATTAAACGATGTTATTGCTGATGTGCAGCGTATTACATCCGCATCTGCTTTACCTTTACTGGTTGATATCGATACCGGATGGGGAGGCGCTTTTAATATTGCTAAAACTGTTCGCGATATGGAAAAAGCCGGCGCGGCAGCTGTACATATTGAAGATCAAGTGTCCCAAAAACGTTGCGGTCACCGCCCTAATAAAGAGATTGTTTCCACACAGGAAATGGCAGATCGCATCAAGGCTGCAGTGGATGCACGTATCGACAGCGACTTTTTTATTATGGCACGCACCGACTCCTTCGCCCAGGAAGGCTTAGAATCTGCCATTGCACGCGCACAAGCCTATGTTGCAGCCGGCGCTGATGGTATTTTTGCTGAAGCCATCAAAACGGAAGCGCACTACCGTGCATTTTCGAGAGCCTTGAATGTGCCTATTCTTGCCAATATCACAGAATTTGGTGAAACCGAATTATGGAATAAAAAACAACTCGGCGAATGGGGCTGCGCAATGGTGCTCTATCCTCTTTCCGCTTTCAGAGCCATGAATAAAGCCGCTGAATCAGTTTATAAAACCATACTTGTCGATGGTGATCAAAAAGCAGTGGTCGATACGATGCAGACACGAATGGAGCTATACAAATACCTCGGCTACCACGATTACGAGCAAAAACTTGACGAATTATTTGCCGATCAAAAAAACAAGTAACGTTGAGTCATCTTGACAATAAATTCAATTAAAAATTTAATAAATATAAGGAAAGTATATGAGCAATAAAAAAGCGGGCGGTGCAGGTCTTCGTGGACAAAGCGCAGGTGAAACAACATTATGTACTGTTGGGCAATCCGGTAGTGGCTTAACCTATTGTGGTTACGATATTGCAGATCTTGCAGAGAATGTTACTTTTGAAGAAGTTGCTTATTTGTTATTTAATGGCGAATTACCGACGCAGCAACAGCTTGATAGTTATAAAACAGAGCTCAATACGCTGCGTGATTTACCGCAAGCTTTAAAGGAAGTGTTAAAGCTTATTCCTGCCAATTCACACCCGATGGATGTGATGAGAACAGGTTGTTCTTTTTTAGGCAATCTTGAACCTGAGGCTGATTTTTCCGAGCAAAAGCGGGCTTCAAACAGATTGCTGGCAGCATTTCCTGCGATCATGTGCTACTGGTACAGATATTCTCACGATGGTGTTGAAATCGATTGTCAGACCGATCAGCCGACACTTGGCGGACACTTTCTGAAATTATTAAAGGGTGAAACAGCCTCGTTACAACATCAGCGCGTAATGGATGTATCATTAATTTTATATGCAGAGCATGAGTTTAATGCCTCTACCTTTACGGCGCGTGTTTGTGCATCAACGTTATCAGATATGTTCTCCTGTACCACAGGTGCCATTGGTACCCTGCGTGGTCCATTACATGGCGGTGCAAATGAAGCAGCCATGGATATGATTGAAAAATTCACTTCACCGGAAGATGCTAAAGAGAAAATGGGATTAATGCTGGAACGCAAAGAAAAAATCATGGGCTTTGGTCATGCTATCTACAAAACCTCTGATCCGCGTAACATTATTATTAAAAAATGGTCAGAAAAACTGGCAAAAGAAAATGGTGACACTTCTTTATATGATATCTCGGTTGCCTGTGAAGAATTTATGTGGGATACCAAAAAATTATTTTGTAATGCCGATTTCTTCCATGCTTCAACCTATAACTACATGGGTATTCCAACTAAACTGTTTACGCCAATTTTTGTCTGTTCACGCTTAACCGGTTGGGCTGCACATGTGATGGAACAACGTGCCAATAACCGTATTATTCGCCCAAGTGCAGATTATACCGGTAGCGCACCGCGTAAGGTCATCGCCATCGCTGAACGTGAAGCATAATCAGTAAAGCAGGAATAAATTATGAATGATAATTACCGTAAACCCTTACCGGGTACAAGCTTAGACTATTTTGATACGCGTGAAGCCGTTAACAATATCAAAAAAGGTGCCTATGAAAAATTACCTTATACTTCACGCGTGTTCGCTGAAAATTTAGTACGCCGCTGTGCACCTGATAAATTAGTCGATTCACTGAATCAACTAATTGAGCGTAAACAGGATTTAGATTTTCCCTGGTATCCTGCCCGTGTTGTTTGTCATGATATTTTGGGGCAAACCGCGTTAGTTGATTTAGCCGGATTACGCGATGCAATCGCACTAAAAGGTGGCGATCCCGCTAAAGTTAATCCCGTTGTACCAACCCAACTGATTGTGGATCACTCTCTGGCCGTTGAACATGCGGGCTTTGAAAAAGACGCCTTTGAATTAAATCGAGAGATTGAAGACAGACGTAATGATGATCGCTTTCATTTTATTAATTGGACTAAAACTGCCTTTGAAAATGTGGAAGTGATCCCGCCCGGTAACGGCATTATGCATCAAATCAATCTGGAAAAAATGTCTCCGGTTATTCAGAGTCGCGAGGGTGTCGCCTTTCCTGATACCTTAGTGGGGACAGACAGCCATACCCCGCATGTTGATGCGTTAGGCGTACTAGCCTTGGGTGTCGGCGGATTAGAAGCTGAAAGTGTGATGTTAGGCCGCGCATCCTATATGCGTATGCCGGACATTGTTGGGGTGCATCTTTTTGGCAAACGCCAGGAAGGTATTACCGCAACCGATATTGTATTGGCCATTACCGAATTTTTACGTAATCAAAAAGTGGTCTCCTGTTACCTGGAATTCTATGGTGAAGGCGCGGCCAATTTAACCCTGGGCGATCGTGCTACTATCTCCAATATGACCCCGGAATTTGGTGCCTCGGCGGGCATGTTTTATATCGATAAAAATACCATTGAGTACTTAAAATTAACCGGCCGTGATGAAAAACAAGTTGAATTAGTTGAAAACTATGCCAAACAAACCGGTCTGTGGGCAGATGATTTAGTTAATGCTGAATATGAACGGGTGATCGATTTTGATCTGTCTGCTGTAGGCCGTAATATTGCCGGGCCATCAAACCCGCACCGACGCGTTTCAACCGCCGATCTTGCCGCAAAAGGCATCTCCGGCGTAGTCGAAAACGAAGCCGGCAAAATGCCAGACGGCGCCTGTATTATTGCCGCTATCACCAGCTGCACTAATACCTCTAACCCGCGTAATGTGATTGCAGCAGCATTAGTTGCAAGAAATGCCAACAAACTGGGTTTAACCCGTAAACCTTGGGTTAAAACATCACTGGCCCCAGGCTCAAAAACCGTTCAGCTTTACCTTGAAGAAGCTAATTTATTAACTGAACTGGAAGAGCTTGGTTTTGGCATTGTCGGCTTTGCCTGTACAACTTGTAACGGCATGAGTGGTGCATTGGATCCAAAAATTCAGGAAGAAGTCATTGAGCGCGATCTTTATACTACGGCGGTGCTCTCGGGTAACCGTAACTTTGACGGTCGTATTCACCCTTACGCTAAACAAGCTTTTATTGCATCACCTCCGTTAGTTGTGGCTTATGCCATTGCCGGTACCATTCGCTTTGATATTGAAAATGATGCGCTGGGCATTGATCCTGATGGCAACAAGATCACCCTTAAAGATATTTGGCCAAGCGATGCTGAAATTGATGAGATAATTACCCAGTGTGTAAAACCTGCTCAATTTAAAGCCGTTTATGAGCCAATGTTTGACATTAAAGTTGATTACGACGAAGAACTTGAAAAAATCAGTCCCGTTTATGACTGGCGCCCGGAAAGTACTTATATCCGCCGTCCTCCCTATTGGTCAGGTGCATTAGCCGGCGAACGGACACTAAAAAATATGCGTCCCTTGGCAGTACTTGGTGACAATATTACAACGGATCATTTATCCCCGTCGAATGCCATTATGTTAGACAGTGCAGCTGGGGCATACCTTGATAAAATGGGCTTACCGGAAGTTGACTTTAATTCCTATGCAACCCATCGGGGCGATCACTTAACGGCACAACGAGCTACCTTTGCCAACCCTAAGCTGTTTAATGAAATGGTCAAAAAAGATGGCGAGATTCAGCAAGGCTCACTTGCCCGCGTTGAGCCCGAAGGCAATGTAATGCGCATGTGGGAAGCGATTGAAATTTATATGGCACGTAAACAGCCGTTGATCATTGTCGCAGGTGCAGATTACGGTCAGGGATCATCACGTGACTGGGCAGCAAAAGGCGTCCGACTCGCCGGCGTTGAAGTCATTGTTGCTGAAGGTTTTGAACGTATCCACCGTACTAACCTTGTGGGGATGGGGGTTCTGCCAGTTGAATTTATTAATGCTGAAAATCGCCATACTTATGCCATTGACGGCACTGAAACCTTTGATGTAATTGGCAAGCCGACACCCGGTGCCCTGTTAACCTTAATCATCAATCGCCCCAGTGGTGAAACGATTAATGTTGAGGTCAAATGCCGATTAGATACCGAAGAAGAGGTATCAATTTACGAAGCGGGCGGTATTCTGCAGCGCTTTGCGCAAGATTTTATCGAGTCATCAAAGGAAGAGGTTTAAACATGACGGATAAAACAGCTGACTATCTGCCGCAACTCAGGATCCCCGCTACTTATATGCGCGGGGGAACCAGTAAAGGCGTTTTTTTTAATTGTCAGGATTTACCCCAGGCGGCGCAAGTTGCCGGGCAAGCACGTGATGCTTTACTGCTGCGTGTTATCGGCAGTCCAGATCCCTACGGTAAACAAACCGATGGGATGGGCGGCGCGACCTCCAGTACCAGTAAAACGGTTATTCTTTCCAGCAGTGAAAAAAATGATCACGATGTGAATTATCTCTTTGGTCAGGTTGCCATTGATAAAGCCTTTATAGACTGGAGTGGTAATTGTGGCAATTTATCAGCAGCTGTTGGCGCATTTGCTATCAACGCAGGTTTAGTCGATAGCAGCCGCATTCCTGCTAACGGGATTGCCGTGGTACGTATCTGGCAGGAAAATATCAGTAAAACCATTATCGCCCATATTCCTATTTGTGATGGCGAGGTACAGGAAATGGGTGACTTTGAGCTTGATGGTGTCACTTTCCCTGCCGCTGAAATTAAAGTCGAATTTATCGACCCTTCTGATGCTGAAAATAGAATGTTTCCCACGGGCAATATTGTTGATCAGTTGGACGTTCCAGGTATTGGTAATTTTAAAGTAACAATGATTAATGCAGGTATTGCCACTGTTTTTTTGAATGCAAAGGAACTGGGTTATCAGGGTACTGAGCTGCAGGAAGCGATTAATTCGAATCCTAAGGCGCTTGAGATGTTTGAAACCATACGTGCTTTTGCGGCCCTAAAAATGGGACTCATTGAGCATATTGATCAAGCAGTCACGCGGCAGCATACGCCTAAAATTGCTTTTGTTAGCAAGGCGCAGGATTATATTGCCTCTAGCGGTAAATCTATTAATAAAGAGCGAATAGATTTGCATGTGCGCGCTTTGTCTATGGGGAAACTTCACCATGCAATGATGGGTACGGCGGCAGTCGCTATCGGTACAGCCGCGGCGATACCAGGCACCTTAGTCAATTTGGCAGCAGGGGGTGGCGAGCGCCAGTCGGTTACCTTCGGTCATCCTTCGGGTGTCTTAAAGGTCGGTGCACAAGCCAGCCTGCAAGATGGCCAATGGTCGGTCGATAAAGCTGTTATGAGCCGCAGCGCACGTATCTTAATGGAAGGCTGGGTACGTATTCCGGCAACCACTCTATAGACTAATTTTACAGGCATTAATAAAAGGAAATATGATGATTTCTGCATATCAAAATGAATTTAATCGCGCTAAGAATGATCCTCTGACTTTTTGGCAGGAACAGGCCAAAGCCATAGAGTGGTTTAAATTTCCGGAAAAAATATTAAGCAAAGACGAAAACGGTATTGATAGCTGGTTTGCTGATGGGCAGATGAATACCGCCTATCTGGCACTCGATTATCATGTTCTAAACGGCCGGGGTGATCAAACTGCACTGATCTATGACTCACCTGTCAGTGGAAAAAAACAGCAGTATACCTACAAAGAATTAACCGATCATGTTGCTCGTACGGCCGGCATGCTCGCGGATCTTGGCGTGGTAAAGGGCGATAGAGTCATTATTTATATGCCGATGATAGCAGAATCGGTAATGGCAATGCTCGCATGCGCACGTTTAGGGGCGGTTCACTCCGTCGTATTCGGCGGGTTTGCACCGAATGAACTGGTGATCAGAATCGAAGATGCTGAACCTAAAGTGATTATGACCGCATCCTGCGGGATTGAAGTCAAAAAAATAATTCCGTATATGCCGTTGATCAATAAAGCGATGGCCGATAGCCGCTTTAAGCCTAAAAATGTGGTGGTTCTGCAGCGTGACGAATACCCGGCTGAACTTACCGAAAACAGAGATATTGACTGGGCCGAGCAGGTTGCAATATCTGCCCCTCATGATTGTGTTCCCGTCAGTGGCCGTGATCCCCTGTATATACTTTATACCTCGGGTACAACGGGAAAACCTAAGGGTGTTGTCCGTGAAAACGGCGGTCATGCAGTGGCCTTGAAATACAGCATGTCGACCATTTACGATGCAAAACCAGGTGATGTTTATTGGGCAGCATCGGACGTCGGCTGGGTGGTGGGTCATTCATACATCGTTTATGCCCCGTTAATTCATGGCTGCACCACTATTCTCTATGAAGGTAAACCGGTAAGAACTCCTGATCCGGGCGCTTTTTGGCGGGTTTGTGAAGAATACAAAGTTAATATTTTGTTTTCAGCTCCCACCGCATTTCGGGCAATTAAAAAAGAAGATCCGGAAGGCGAGTTAATTAAACAGTATAAAATGCCCGACTTACGCACTATTTTTATGGCTGGAGAACGTTTAGATCCCCCGACTCTGGAATGGGTACAGTCCAAGACTCACCTTCCAGTGATCGATCACTGGTGGCAGACTGAAACGGGCTGGGCAATTTCAGGCAATCCTCTGGGGCTAGAGACTTTCCCATTGAAACCAGGATCGTCAACTAAACCGGTCCCGGGTTTTCAGGTAGATATTTTAGATGAGGCCGGCGAGCCTTTACCGCCTAACACTCAGGGTTACATAGTTATTAAATGCCCTTTGCCGCCAGGTTGTTTAACGACGGTTTGGCGCCATCATGAGCGTTTTCAATCTGGATATTTAACCCAGTTTCCGGGTTATTATGTCTCTGGAGATGGCGGTTATATCGATGACGACGGTTATCTGTTTGTGATGGGCCGTATTGATGATGTGATTAATGTCGCCGGACACCGGTTATCCACGGGCGAAATGGAAGAAGTGCTGGGCGGCCATCCCGATGTCGCCGAGTGTGCCGTTATCGGTGCACATGATGAGTTAAAAGGACAAATGCCAATCGGCTTTGTGGTATTAAAAGATGGTCATTATTCCGTGGACGGTAATGTTGAAAAGGAGCTGATACAAAAAATACGTGACGACATTGGCGCGGTTGCCAGCCTTAAACGGGTTCTTGTGGTAAATCGTCTGCCTAAAACACGATCAGGTAAGGTCCTGCGCAGAACTATTAAGCAAGTTGCCGACGGTGAGCAATATACTATGCCTTCGACCATTGATGATCCGAGCAGCATCACTGAAATAGAAAGCGCTCTTCAACCTCAGAAGTAGCTACTACACCCCATTAAGCGTTACTTTATTTCGTTGCGCTTAATGGGTATTCTCAGCCACGTGTTTTTTTATAAGTCCTTTCCGGTCTGCCGACCGTACCGTAGTGTAAATCCGCCTGTAATTCACCGGCGCTAATAAGGTGCTCCAGATACCTTCTTGCCGTAGTGCGGCTTGCTCCAATAAGCTCTCCCGATTTATCTGCTGTTATCTGTGCATGTTGATCAAACAACACCCGCACTTTATCCAGCGTCATTTTATCGATACCTTTAGGCAGATGCCCTCCCTGAGTGGTGCCGGTGAAGGCATTAAAAATCATTGAATCAACCATACTCTGATCTAAATCATCTATGCTGCCAAGCTTGTTTTTTTGTTTTAAATATTTATGCAGCGCTTCCTGCAGACGCGAAAAGACCACGGGTTTAAGCAGGTAATCAACCACCCCACCGCGCATCGCCTGCTGCAATGTTTCAACTTCTCTGTCCGCTGTAATTAAAATCACATCGCAGGCATGCTCCTGCTGGCGAAGATACCTTAAAATATCGAGTCCATTTCCATCGGGGAGATAGAGATCCAGTAAGACCAAGTCCGGGGCTAAAACATCTAATAATGTTTCCGCCTCATTTTTACTCGTTGCAATGCCGATCGCATCAAACCCCTCTATTTTCATCAAATTACGACGATGAATTTCGGCTATACCCAAATCATCTTCAATGATTAACACTTTCACATTTTGATCATTTAACATTTATCCGTCCTTTTGTCAGTATTTTGGGTATATAAGCGGTCATCCGTGTGCCTTTTTTGTCTTGGTCTTCCATAATCAATTGACCTTTATATTGAGTAATAAGTTGATTTACTAAATAAAGACCCACTCCACGATGCTGACCCGGTTTACTCGATACACCTCTTTGCAGCAGCGCTCGATGCTTAAACTGTTCCGGTAAACCACAACCATTATCTTCAACTTCGATAATAATTTCCTCCCCGAAATCGGTGATACTGATAGACACTTTTTTATCTTCTGTATGTAACGACCGATCAGAAAGACAGGCATCAAAGGCATTATCGATAAAATTGCCTAAAATGGTGACCAGGTCTTCAGGACGCATAGGTTCGTTGAGTTGCTGCAGTCGCGAGCCGTCGTCGATATCGAGCACTAACCCTAATTCCCTCACTCTTTCGCTCTTTCGCTTTTACCCAATAACACACCGGCAATAATCGGCTCAAGAATCGCTTCACGCAAAAATTGAATAAGATATTGGTAACGTTCGCTTTCCTGCCCGATTAAGCACAATACTTCCGTTGTTTTACCGAGTTGAATCAAGCCGCTAATGGTATTCAGTTTATTTCTATGTTCATGGGTTTGTGAGCGTAATAAATCTGCATATTCGCGAATTTGTGAGAGTTGTTTGGTCAGTTCAGTAATTTCATTCTTAAGCCGGAAGCTCGATACCGCGCCAACGACCTCCCCCTCAACAATAATCAACTGCCGATTGGCAATAATCGCTTGTCCATTAAGAATTGCATCAACATCGTTTTCGGCATGATGAGTTAGCAACACATCCGCTAAATCACAATCAGGTAACACTGTTTTTAGATGTCCATGCAGTACCTGTTCGGTTTTAATATTTAATATCTGACAAGCACTCTGGTTAATAGAGGTGATGTGACTGTTTTTATCGATACTGATAATACCTTCTTTGATGGTACTTAAGGTTACCTGCAGTTCCATATAAAGCCGTCCAAATTCCTCCGGTTCAAATCCCAAAATCGCATGCTGAAAACGCCGCGCGGTAAAATTAGAAATAACCGCATTAGCCAGCACGACCAGCAATGCCATGGTTATCAAAAAAACAGGAAAGGGTAAGCTTTATCATCAATGGTACTGACCAAATAGCCCACCGAGACAACCCCGATAATATTCCCTGCGGGATCATAGACAGGGGTTTTCCCGCGGACCGAATTACCTAAAGAACCTTTTGCATAAGAAACATAGGAGAGTCCTTCTATCAACGCATCATCATTATCGCCTCCCTGCATCTTCTGACCAATTCTTTCAGCAACCGGATGAGAATAGCGAATACCATTTATATCGCCAACAACAATAAATGCCGCATTGATTGAGTTACGCATTGTCTCAATATCATGCCGGATTAAATCAACATCTTGATTCTGCAGCGCATCAAGCACCATCGGAGTAGTTGCTAAAAATTTTGCGATGCCTAACGCGGTATTACCACTATCCTGTGCCTCAGAATCTTTTAAATACATAAAACCGGCAACAGATAAAATTAAAAGTTGAATTAAGCCGGAAAGAGTCATAATAACCAATAAGCGGTGTCTGAAACTGAGCTTATTACATTTATAAAGCTTATTATTTGGCATGGTTATTTGGCATAGTTATTTATCATTCTTATTTAATATAGTTATTTAGTATGGTTATTTTCATTTTATTGAAGGATTAAAAACCTTGAACACTAACAGTAAATGATAATCATTACCCAAGCAGCGCTTCAAAAAATGAAATTAAAGAAAAATTTATTTGTATTATTAACTGCTATTTTTGAAATGCACCGGTAAATCTATTCTGCTATTATGATCCATCTAATCTATTCCGAGACAAGGCACTCTTGTTTCATCTAAATTTTCATATAGGAAGTTGTTTATGAGTCTTGCCGACAAAGTATTAGCTGTTAATAATGATCTACCCATTCGCTCCACACAACCTGTGCACAGTGGTAAAGTACGCTCAGTCTATTGGTTAACAGAATCCGATAGCCGCCGTCTAATCGCAGAAAAAGGTTATAATGTTGCAGCCGATGCGCCACTGGCTATTATGGTTATTAGTGATCGTATCTCTGCTTTTGATTGCATTTGGCACGCAGAAGGTGGCATGAATGGCGTACCGGGAAAAGGGGCTGCCCTTAATGCTATTTCTAACCATTGGTTCAAACTGTTTAAGGATCAGGGACTCGCTGATAGTCATATCTTAGATATCCCCCATCCGTTAGTTTGGATAGTACAAAAAGCCCGACCGGTAATGATTGAAGCGATTTGCCGTCAATATATCACCGGTTCAATGTGGCGCGCTTACGAAAAGGGGGAACGTGAATTCTGTGGTATTGAAATAGCAGATGGGTTGAAAAAAGATCAAAAATTACCCGAATTACTGACCACACCTTCAACTAAAGGAATTCTTGAGGGGATTCCCGGCGTAGCAGCCGTGGATGATGTCAATATTACCCGTCAAAATATAGAAGATAACTTTGCTGCTTTTAACTTTACCACAACACAAGACATTGCTCTTTATGAGAAATTATTAAAAGAAGGCTTTAACGTTATAAGTCATGAATTAGCTAAAATCGGTCAGATTTTTGTGGATACTAAATTTGAATTTGGTTACGTGAAGGATAAAGCGGGCAATGAGAAACTCATCTATATGGATGAAGTGGGTACACCTGATTCATCGCGGATTTGGGATGCGGCAGAATACCAAAAAGGGAATATTGTAGAAAACTCTAAAGAAGATTTCCGACAGTTATTATTAAATCACTTCCCTGATCCGGATATTCTGTTAAACAAAGACCGGATGGCGGAGAGAAGTGATCTTGCTAAAAATAATGCCCTTCCAGCGGCAGTATTAATGAAAATATCTGCAACCTATATTAGCATTGCTGAAAAAATCATTGGTCATAAAATAACACTTTCGGATAATCCAAAAGCTGAAATCATTGAAATTCTTGACAGGCAGTATGGTTTAATTGACTAGAAATATTCTAAAATAATAATAGCAGGGATTTTTCCTGCTATTTATACTTACTGAGACCTGTTTGGAAAGTGGAACATAGGCCCACCTTGGATATTGAACGGTTAAAACTGCACTTGAAAATATAAAAAAAGATCCATTAAGCTATAATTTATCAACAAGCAACGGATTTTCTCTTAAGGAAATTATTATGAAGGGCTGGGCAGTCGCTTTAATCATCATCTTTATTTTAGGCATAATAATTTCCAACTTATTGCTCTTAAAACAAACGGCAAATATGAAAGTGCCTGGCTCTATATTACGCGCAATAAAAGAAAAAAAAGAGAAAGCATTACAGAAAGAAAAAGAAAAACCAAAAGCTAAATAATCTAATGGTTTTTCCTGTTTATTTTATTACCGGGAGGTAACTATAACGCTTTACTTTGGTTTTCATTTAACAATAAAACATCACGTATTTTCGAGGTAATACTAAAATAAATTTCTGTTACTTTTTCATCTGCTAAGGGTTTTTTATCCGCATCTAACCAGGTTATCGACGTACTGCCACTGTTCAATTCACCCAACTGAATAAAGTATTCAGCATTATCAAGCTCGAATGAATTAAGGTTATTTTCCGGCCAGTATTTAGCATTAGGCGCTTTAAATTTAACCAGGTAATAACCCAGATTCTTATCTGCATCAACCTGTTCAAATCTTAACAATGCCAACAAATCAGGTAATTTAGTCCAACTAACAATAAAGTCAGCATCAACAATCCAAACCATTTGATTGTTATCATCATAACCGAGTTTTATGGGGAGTGGTTGCGAGTTAGCGACTTGTAGCTCACTGCTTTCTTTTAATTGATAAGCATATTTTAACAAATCATTCACTAGACGCAGTTCAATACTTTTTTTACTTCTCGCCGTTAAATTGACTTTTAGATCCACATTGTCATTTTTTTCAGAATAACTTAAGACTTCAACAGTCAAAGCCGCATTCTGTCCACCCTGTGGCTGATTCAAGGTAAACCGGTAACTGGATTCCCTTACTACTTTAGTCCTAAATAAAAAACTACCATAAGCCTGTTGGTGGCGAAACATGCCTGTTTCTATTTGTGTAAGGTTACTGTCTTTTGCAGCAACTTCAATATTATTTGCGGCTATATATGACTCAAGAAGTGTCCAAACCTTGTCTTTCATATTTTCAGTGTGGTTGAATGCATTAAATAATACCGTTGTTTTATCGCTATTATTTGCCTCAAGCACTACCCCATCAATCACTGGGATTAACTGAGTTGGCGGACGAATATCAACATTTGACGATAAAAAACCAATGCGTTTTTGCTGCTCAGTTAACGCTGGAATATCATAAATGTCTCTTGCTTCATTCTGAGTAAAATGGGCCGTCTGGTAGTGTTCACCCCTAGGAGTTTGAACATAATCAAAATCACCATTTGCTTGTGTTCTGGCATCAAAACGCGCACAAGCACTTAACGATAAAGCAACAATAACGGCTGTTGTTACCCGGCCTGATTTATAGAATTTGCTCATGAAATTAGTTTAGCTTCAATTAAGGCGTTACGGACAATCGGCTGATATTTTTTATCTAACATCATTAATGGCAAACGACAGTCAGCAGAAGGTAATAATCCCATTTCTGCACAGGCCCATTTTACCGGAATTGGATTAGATTCGATAAATAAATATTTATGCACGGGCGCTAACTGATTATCTATTTTTTTAGCTAAATCAGCCTGGCCGCTTAATGCATATTCACACATTTTAGCCATTTCAACCGGCGCGATATTAGTGGTAACAGAAATAACACCATGTCCGCCCTGAAGAAGAAAATCACATCCGGTCGCATCATCACCACTGTATAAAGCAAAATCATCAGCAACTAAGGCTTTAATATCCGCAAGACGATTTAAATCACCCGTGGCTTCTTTGATGCCAATAATATTTTTTATTTTAGAAAGACGCGCAACGGTTTCCGGCAACATATCAACAGATGTTCGACCAGGGACATTGTACAATATTTGCGGTAAATCACAGGACTCCGCAATAGCTTTAAAGTGTTGAAACAGGCCCTCTTGGGTAGGTTTGTTGTAATAGGGAGTGACGTTAAGGCCCGCTATAATGCCGCTATCGGCAAAACGTTTACTTAACAAAACAGCTTCTGAGGTTGAATTTGCACCATTTCCCGCAATAATGGGAATGCGTCCATCTGCAAACTCCAGCGCTTTTATCACCACTTTTGCGTGGGTATCAACATCTAATGTTGCTGATTCCCCAGAAGTACCAACAGCGACGATAGCAGCGGTGCCAGATTTTATATGAAATTCTACAAGTTGTTTTAAGGTAAGGAAATCAATTTCACCGGTTTTATCCATGGGTGTCACGAGTGCGACTATACTGCCTGTTAACATCTTAAAGCTCCTCTTTATTAGTTCATCAATGTTACTTTTGCATGCACTTAAAAACAAGCAATAAAGCGGATAGATTCAACTTCTTAAAGCAAAAATAAGAGATTGGTGCTTGCGTTCCTCTTTTTAAACGATAATCTAGCCTGAAAATAAATAGCAGCTAACTTTTGAGGATAAAATGCATACTAATAATCATGATATTACCGTCTCTACTTTCCCATCAATTATTATCGAAGGTTCAAAAGTAAACCCCGTGTTAGTGGTTTTCTGGTCCCCGCAAAGCGAACCTTGTAATACTTTATTACCTTTACTGGATAAATTACATGCCGAAGATGAACAGGCATTTACACTAGCGCGCATAAATTGCGATCAAGAACAGCAGATAGTCAACCACTTTGGCGTGCAAAGTGTCCCCAGTGTCTTTATGTTCATCGATGGGCAAGGGGTAGATGGCTTTGCCGGAGAGCAAAGTGAAGAATTTATACGTACTTTTATAAATAAGCATACTCCCGACCAAAGTCAGGTTTTACTGCAGGCGGGGCAAACATTATTCGCACAAGGGAAATTAGTAGAAGCAAAAGAAAAGATCATTGAAGCCACTAGAATGGCGCCTGATAATAATGATATCAAATTAGCATTAGCGCAGATTTACCTTGCAATGGACCAACATGAAGATGCCAGACCTATTTTGAAGATTATTCCTATGGCCCATCAAAACATGATCTACCATAGTTTAATATCGCAATTAGAATTAGCGCAGCAATCAGCACAAACGCCTGAAATAACTGCGTTAGAAAAACAACTTGAAACTGCACAGGATAAAATGGCCATTGAATATCAACTGGCCATTCAATACAACCATGCTAACCGTAATGGAGAAGCATTAGCTTTATTATACAAACTATTAGTGAACAACTTAGACTACGATAACGGGTCGCCCAAAAAAGCCATGATAGACATTCTCGCCACCATAGATGATGCTGCTTTAGTCAGTGAATACCGTCGTAAATTGTATAGTTTGCTGCATTAAAGAAAATACGCTTGTATTGCCATACGACTAACAAGACGCAACATGCTTTTTATTTACGCATGTTGCAAGGCCACTCTCACCGTTAAGTGACTCCCAGCAAGCGTCCCACCAGCAAATTTTTTATTCATTTTCATGTGAAACATTAAGCAATACTTGCCCTTCATAATCTATGCTGACATCCACACCAATTGGGCAACAGCAGACTTCGCAGTCTTCTATATAATTTTGTTGTTCGACCGAACAGTCGATCACAAGTTCTATTATTTCACCACAATAGGGGCAGTGCACTTTCTGGGAATCAAGTTCATTCATAGTATTTTTCGCTTAGTATTTTAAATATATCGCGTTTCTTATAATACAAACCATGTTGTAAGAGAAACCATGTTGTAAGAGAAACCATGTTGTAAGAGAAACTATGTTAAAAGACAAAGCATGTTGAATGCAACCAATTTTATTGTTGAGTAAGGATCTACAAATAACACACAACATAAGGACTAAAAAAGCGCATTATTCGAACAATACCCTCTTCTTATGTTAAAAATGCGTTAATGTCGCTGAAATGCGGCATCATTTTATTAACTGTCCTTTTATAGCATTAAAATAAATTATAGAATTACAATAAATTATAGAATTAAAACAAACGCATTTGATCTGAGATCATGTCATCAAAGTTTTTGCTAAGCAAAGGTAGAATAGCTTCCGCTATCGGTTTAAGCTGCTTATCTATATAGTGCTGATAATCAATGCAGGATTGCCGATAATCTGCAGGCTCGGGTCCATTGACAGTGATCAGATAAGCAATCCGGCCTGAACGCTGGTATTGCAGTGGACGGCCTAAATTTGCATTAATCTGATCGGCCAAACGTGCAGCCCGTACCTGCGGAGGCACATTTTTAAGATACGCATTCAAAGGACGCCCCAGGCGCTTGTGATAAATTAACTGCTGATCAAGCTCTCCCTTATTTAACAACTCAACCGTATCAATTACCAAGCTATCTATCGGCTCATTGGCAAACACTTTAGCATACAACTTTTTCTGAAAATCCTGAGCAAGTTCGGTCCAATCCGAACGCACCGTTTCTAACCCTTTAAATAGCATTAACTCACCGTCATTGGTCACTTTTAGTCCAGCATAACGTTTTTTAGAGCCGGTCTCAGATCCCCGTAATGTCGGCATAAAAAATTTCCTGAAACAGGTTTCAAATTCAATTTCCAGAAAACAATCTAATTGGAATTCCAAGTTCAGTTTATTCGACCAATATTGGTTAATGCGTTTTTCAAGCACTTTTCCCCGCGCTTGTGCATCAATGGCATTAGTGCAGTGCTTTAACCAAACAAAGGTTGAATCAGTATCCCCGTAAACCACCTGCTCGCCCTGTTGTTCAATAAAATCGCGCGTTTCCAGCATAATTTGATGGCCGCGCAGGGTAATTGAACTGGCTAGACGGGTATCGTGAAAACGGCAACCCGCGGATCCTAGTACCCCATACATACTGTTCATAATGATTTTAATCGCATGTTGAAAGGGTTGATTATTTTCTTTTTTAGCTGACTCCCTTGCCGCGGTGAGCTTGTCCAGAATATCCGGTAAATGGTGTTTATTACGGCTAAATCTTGCCCCTCTAAAGCCAGGAATAGCATTTTTTTCATTTTCTTTAAGCCCTTCAATCATGCCCATCGGATCAATTTTAAAGCTGCGAATAATAGAGGGGTATAATGATTTAAAATCCAGCACTAATACCCAATCATAAAGACCCGGTATTGAATCCATAACAAAGCCACCGGGTGAATGTTGTGCTTCAATATCACCAATATTAGGTGCGATATAACCACTACGATGTAATAACGGCAGGTAAAGATTAGTAAAGGCCGCAACCGATGCGCCCCTGCGATCCAGTGCTAAACCGGTTAATCGGGCACGTTGTATTGCATATTCCGTTAATTGTGCCTTGGCAAATATGCGTTCCACCAGCAAACAGTCCTGCAGATTATAACGCGCCAGTGAGACAGGCTCCTGCTCAAATTGACGTTTTATCTCCAAGCCCTTGTTATGATTGTAGTTATGCGGATTAGTAAGCAGTTTTCCTGCAGATAACATCGCTTGACTGACAAATTCCAGACTAAAACTTTCAAACATCCAGCCCGCATTTTTAAGTTGATCAATACCCTCTAAGACCACTCTGCCATTTAAAATAACCGTGCCTTGATCTGGAGCTTGACGGTGTGGTAACCAGCGTAATGCTGAGCCGTCTCGCCCAAGTCTTAAGGGCATATTGTGTGCATCAGCCCGTTTGACTAATAGGCGCAGATCAAAGTTTGTAACTGCCCAGCCAATAACCGCATCCGGGTCATGCCATTGAAACCAAGCTTCTAATGCGCACAATAAGGCTTGTTCATTTGCAACCCATTGAATATTAATATCATCACAGGGTTCATGTTCCCCAATCATCAGTACCGTTGCGCAGCAATCGCTGTCCAACAATGCGCTTCCCTTATCAGAGTCAGTATTGCCGTAGCTAAGCCCAACCGAATAAAGTTCCCCCAAGGGGCTGCATTCAATATCCAATGAGACCTGTTTAAGCTTGGATGTTACTGTGGCAGGTGAAATTTTTGCGGCCCGGCAGTGCCAGTAATGCCCTTGCCAATGGCATTCCCCCTGCACAGAGACAGTGCCATAGATAAAACGCTCCATCAGATAACGGTCACAGACCTTAATATCGGCTTCAAAAATCGGAATGGACGCAGTGGTTAAAATATCCTGAAGTTGTCTGAACATTTTGTTATTAAGGCAATAAATAGCGCTAACCGATAATCCGTTAAAAGAGGTCAAAGAGAGAGGACGAATTTCATTAGGGGTCAAATGCACCGCTGACCATAGTGCCTGCGCCTTAACAAGCTGTTGCTGGTGAATAAGAAACACATAACGTTGTGCAGGTAAGAACACCCGGCAGGGCCCCTCTTTCGTCGCAAGCCACAGCTCCAACTCCACGCCTTGCGGCGTTTCATGTTGCCGGCGGGTGAGAATTAACCCTGCAATTTGATGCCGCTGTGATCCTGACATAAAATTAACTGACCTCAAAATAGAAAATTAATGAAAGTATCACTAATAAATAACTGCAATTGCTGCTGATCAATTACTGCTGACCTCAATTATTGCTGATTAATGGAATCTGAAAAAGAAGAGATAAAAAATATAAGGGTAAAGGCGCACTCTGCGCCTTTTTAAAAATCAATTAATGATTAGTGGCCGCATCCGCCTTTATTATGCACATGGCCATGCGTTATTTCTTCCTCTGTGGCCTCACGCAGCGCAACGACTTCAATCGCAAAGGTTAAAGTTTTACCCGCAAGAGGATGATTTAAATCACAATCGGCATTAAAACGCCCCACTTTTACTATGGTCACCTGCTCACGCCCCTGATTTGATTCAACAACCGCTGTCATACCCGGCTTCCAGACTTTTGCCCCCTGCAGATGTTTAATGGGGATGCGTTGTAAAGCGCCTTCTCTACGTTGACCATAACTTTGCTCAGGTGTTAATGTCACCTCTAATTTGTCGCCGACTGTTTTACCGACCAGGGCATTTTCCAGTGTTTCAAATAACCCCTTAAAACCATGTAAATAAATTAATGGCTCACCGCCATAACTGTTTTCAAGTTCTTTATCTGTATCTCTTAATGTGTAATGGAATTCAACGACTGAATTTTTGTTAATTAACATATATAAATCTCATTTATAAAAATAATTTAGGGTATGGCCAATAGTCTTAATGCTCATGATCATGGCAATGAGTATGAGCATCGTCATGACAATGCTCACCCTCTTCTTCTAACGGTGAAAAAGCATCTAAAATATCACCGCTTGGTGAGTAATCATCCTCATATCCTGCAATATAGCGTATATGTTCCCAGGTCAGCATATAAGCAAAATACAAACGCAGTTTTCTTTTTTGTTTGATATTGGTTGTGGTAAAGATTTGACTGCCTTTATAACCTTGGAGGTTTTCAATAATATTGATAAATCTAAGCCAATGATCACTTTTTTGTGACGTGCATTGAGATTCAATAGCCCCTTCAATTAAGCGGTTAAAGGCTAATAAAGCATTCCAAAATTTATTATCGGTTTCACTGTTTTTTAATTTTTTTGCCGATAAGATTAAAAAACGTAACGAGTGCTTATGTTGACCTTCTATCTTTAGATAACGTGTCAATTCCTGCTCTAAAAAAACAGCACTTTTTGCGAAAAAAACTGGTTCGTTTAAGTTAACATTGGCGCTGCAAAGTTCTTTTACAAAACCGTCAAAGGCTTGGTTCATTTTATTTTCCTTTTTATCATTTTTCATAACTTATAAAGCCCAAGCGGAATTTGATGGGCGAGCATATGTTCTTGTTTAAGGGTTTTACGATTATTCAGCATGAGATCAAAAGCCGTTTGGCATTTAGCGGGTAGCTTTTTAATGTTTTTCAGATATTGAATCGCGGCATTCTGTTTATACCACTCTTTTTCAACATCCTTAGCCCTTGAAAATTCAATCACCGCACTGTTATTAGGCGTTAACCAATATTGTGCATCACAGGTCAGGGCAATTTGAATGCCTGCCGGATCTAAATCACTGAAGCAGATTAATTCGTGCTGATCATTATTAAAACCTTTAAAGAACGCATAGGCCGTCCCTGTGTGTTGTTTTTCCTGAATGTCACCACGGTAAATCCATAACGGGTTATCCAGTTGTTCCGGCAGATTCAGTGCCGGCAGATTAGCCATTATTTCTAAATTTTCAACAAACACAATTTGCTTATGCTGTATTGATTTAATCTCCTGCGCTTTTACGTATAAGCCTAATGATGTGAAGGGCATCGCGGGATAAACTTTCCCGTTAAATTGAAAACTCTCCAGACTGTTAATAAGCACAAAATCCCGCCCAACGGCATAACTGTTGTCTTTTTCATTACGCTTGGTTTGTGCATTATCCTGCCGGGATTTTGCTTGATACTCCTGCGACAGCACATCCAGTGCTAAGAGTTTTTTTATATCCTGAATAAGAGTGAGCCGTTGATCATAGCTAAAATACAAATAAGCACGGTCAATGTCACCAAATCCGTATTCAAGGTGCAAAGTACGTGCAAAAGGGGTTAATTTAACCGCTCCCCCCTGATCGTGTTTCTTTAGCAGGCGTTGACAATAATCAAAAAGTTGTTTATTCATCACTTTCCATATTGTAAACGGCTCTCGTCAGCTACCACTAAATAGACCAGTCCAGTATGACTTTTCCCGATTTACCCGAACGCATCATATCAAAGCCCTCCTGGAATTTATCCACGGGGAAAGTATGAGTTATAATGGGATCCAAATCTAAACCGGATTGTATTAAACTGGCCATTTTATACCAGGTTTCAAACATCTCCCGGCCATAAATTCCTTTAATAACCAGCCCTTTAAAAATAACCATATTCCAATCAATGGACATATCAGAAGGTGGAATACCTAACAGTGCAATCTTACCGCCGTGGCTCATATTTTTAAGCATACTATTAAAGGCGACGGGCGCACCGGACATCTCGAGTCCAACATCAAAACCTTCCGTCATGCCCAGTTGTGCTATAACATCTTCGAGTTTTTGCTGGGCGACATTAACCGCGCGGGTCACGCCCATTTTTCTGGCCAGATCTAATCGATATTCATTAATATCCGTTATCACCACATAACGCGCACCAGCATGTTTCGCAACTGCAGCCGCCATAATACCAATAGGGCCGGCACCGGTAATAAGCACGTCTTCACCAACAACATCAAAGGATAAAGCGCTGTGCACTGCATTACCAAAGGGGTCAAAGATAGATGCTAAATCATCGGAAATACCTGCGGGTATTTTAAAGGCATTAAAAGCCGGAATAACTAAATACTCTGCAAATGCACCCGTGCGATTAACCCCCACACCAATAGTATTACGGCAAAGATGCGTCCGCCCTGCCCGGCAGTTACGACAATGTCCGCAGGTAATATGGCCTTCGCCCGATACCCTGTCACCAACGCTAAATCCGCGAACCTCCTGGCCCATTCCAACTACTTCACCGACATATTCATGGCCGACAACCATTGGAACAGGAATCGTATTTTGTGACCATTCATCCCAGTTATAAATATGGATATCGGTACCACAAATGGCTGTTTTATGGATTTTAATCAACAAATCATTATGCCCGGGCTCAGGCTTATCGACTGTGGTCATCCAAATGCCCACTTCTGGTTTTAATTTTGCTAGCGCTTTTATTTTCATTTTGCTCTCCAATTAAATTAAGCCCATCTCTTTACCAACTTCAATAAAGACATCAATCGCATAATCAAGCTGCTTAGTTGTATGTGCGGCAGACATTTGCGTACGGATACGTGCCTGATCTTTTGGTACAACAGGAAACGAGAAAGCCACCACATAAACTTTTTTCAACAGGGCTCTTTCCGCAAACTCGGCGGCTATTTTTGCATCCCCCAACATAATAGGAATAATAGCATGGTCACTGCCACCCATGGTAAAACCCGCTTCAGTCATGCGGCGACGAAAGTGCGCAGAGTTTTCCCAAAGTTTTTCACGCAGCGCGTGACTTTTAGCCAATAAGTCGAGCACCTCAATGGAAGCTGCAACAATCGCAGGGGCAAGCGAGTTTGAAAAAAGATAAGGACGCGAGCGTTGGCGTAACCAATCAATCACTTCTTTTTTGCCCGCTGTATAACCACCGGATGCGCCCCCCATAGCTTTACCTAAGGTGCCGGTAATAATATCAATACGCCCCATTACATTATGATATTCATGGGTACCACGACCATTGGCACCCATAAAACCAACAGCATGAGAATCATCAACCATCACCAATGCATCATATTTATCAGCCAAATCACAAATGGCTGGTAAATTGGCGACTACCCCATCCATTGAAAAGACACCATCGGTCACAATCAATGTATTGCGCGCACCGGCTTTTTCTGCGGCGATTAACTGCTCTTCTAATTCAGCCATATTATTATTTGCATAACGGAAACGTTTAGCTTTGCATAAACGTACACCATCTATAATAGAAGCATGATTTAACGCATCTGAAATAATGGCATCATCGGCATTCAAAATAGTTTCAAATAAACCGGTATTAGCGTCAAAACAGGAAGTATAAAGAATCGTATCTTCCATGCCTAAAAAGCCAGAGAGCTTGGCTTCCAAAGCTTTATGCTTGTCTTGAGTACCGCAAATAAAACGTACGGAGGCCATACCAAAACCTTGTTGATCCAGCCCTTTTTTAGCAGCTGCAATCAACTCAGGATGGTTTGCTAAACCAAGATAGTTATTGGCACAAAAATTAAGCACCTGCTCACCACTTGCTATTGATACTAAGGCTTGTTGAGCTGATGTAATAATTCGCTCTGATTTATAAAGGCCATCATTTTTGACTTGTTCGATTTGTTGATTGATTTGTTGATAGAATTTATTAGACATGACACACCACGATATTGATTTAGCAGAAAATTATTTAACTATTTTATATTAAAACAGAGAGTATGGGAGACAAATCATTGTAAATATATTTACAATGATTTGTTTTTACCGTCATTTTTTATAATGCGGTTTGGCTTGTGATCATGAAAAGTGCGAAATACCGATCAAAATAGTCATCAGACCACCAGCAAAAAAACACCCTGCTGCCTGGCGCTACTTCCAAACCTCGCTCTCACTGTTTTTTTCATAAGCTATCATTACAATGATTTTAGCAGCTCACTGCGGTAGTTTTTAGCATCCAGCAGGAAATCATACTTAATAGCCAATTGGTCCAGCTCTTTTTGACTATCATCTAAACTTTCTAAGGTCAGAACATTATCATCTAATAACCATAATTGACGCGAGCCATCATAACTATATTGCAGTGCGTTCATTGCATTTTCGTTACCTTGGTTTGCTGCCATTTTCAATTTTCTCATCGCGCGGGTTATTTTATTCAAGGACTGCTTTAAGTCCCAAACATAAGTCACTTCGGTCATAAAATCATGCGTTTTAAATTTCAATAATAGCGTGACTAATAATAAACAAGTTGCTATTACCCCCAGCAAATTCCAATAAAAATGAGAACCCGATGGATCTGGAAATAACAAGATCAGCAGTTGTGCGACGCCTAAACTGCCTATTACTAACGTTGTAATACAGGCAGCGATGACAATATTTAAATGGCGACGGTATCGTTGTTTATTGATTAACACTAGCTGCATAAAAACCTCATTATTGTCGAAATTGCTGCAGTGTAAAAGCTAAGCAACATATTACCAAGCGATAAATACTTAAAACAGCGCTGCACAGAACGGGAAATGAAAGCCAGCCTGTCAGCAGGAAGGCTATAGGGCGGGCAAGTAAAAATTTTAATGATAAGATGGTACATTCGTATCAAATTTAATAGTGAATAAACCATCTTGAATCTGTTCATCTAAAACGGTAAATAATTGGGCAGGTAAATATTCATCTGCCCCTGAATGTACTTTCTTTGCACCGGTAAAGTCAGCTATTTTTTTCAACATCCAATGTCTTGTTTTAATGCCTTGCCCATTCACCGAGAGACTACCTTTTCCAGTTTTTTCATCGAAAAAGAAAGTTTCATTGATCGGAATATACTCTGAAAAAAGCTGTTCAGAACTTTTTTCCGTTTCAAATTCTATAATAATATTCTCTAACAGATCAATTCTTCGAGAAAAGTTTTTTGGAAATCGGGCGACTCTATTTGCACCAAGGTATAAATCATTAATTGTCCAGGAGCCATCACCATTACTCACCGCCAAATATCGATAACCGTACTTTGTTGAATAATTCAGATAAGAATCGACTTGACCAACCTTAACACTATTAAACATGTTTGATTTTTCGATTGCATATTTTACAGCTTTAAAATCTTGTTTATACAGGCTTAAAAAATAGTGCTGTAATGCCGAATCCGGCTCTCCCGTTACAAAAGGAGGCTGTGTTAAAAGAAAATCCGATGGCACATTAATAAATATTGATCCACCAAAATATTGACTGGTTTTTACCTCCTCGATTTGTTCCTTATACATCATTTTTTGATAATCAAGCGCCCCGTTCATGGTGGAAAAAATGTGACCATCCATATTATAAGTTGCGCAACCAAAAAGCATCGAACTGGATAAAATGACCAGCATATAAAATTTAATGTGAAAAGGTCTGTGCTTATTAAAATCCATTATACCTCTCTGATAGCGGTTAACTTTGTTCTTATTTTAGGACACAAAATCAACGATGGCTCTATCCAGTCATATTGAGCCATGAGCCACAGTTATTTTCTATTTTATGCATTTTTGATGACAGAAAAAACCAAAAGAGTTTTCTTTTATGGCCTGATTTCGATTGGCGTACCGTCTTTTACCAAAGTCCAAAATTGTTTTATGTCCTGGTTGGTAATAGCAATGCAACCATCGGTCCAATCGCGACCTCTAAATTTAGACGGATGATGTTTGGTGTTATTTGGCTGTCCATGTATAAATATTTCGCCTCCGGGGCTGACATTATTATCTGCAGCTGACTGCAGATCCTTTTCACTGGGATAATTAATATGCAGAGACAAATAAAAGCGACTTTCAGGATTTCTATAATCAATAATATACCTTCCCTCCGGCGTTCTTTTATCACCTTCCTTGCCCTTATGACCAATCGGACGATAGCCCAGAGCTATTGGGTATT
The DNA here is from genome assembly GCF_000015285.1 of Psychromonas ingrahamii 37. Taxonomy (NCBI): domain Bacteria; kingdom Pseudomonadati; phylum Pseudomonadota; class Gammaproteobacteria; order Alteromonadales; family Psychromonadaceae; genus Psychromonas; species Psychromonas ingrahamii. The sequence goes on along the minus strand of NC_008709.1, from coordinate 2,249,252 downwards.
CCCGATAGACGACCCCCTGCTTAATCAAATACATTTTACGCTTAGACTTCTCTACCACAACCTGATCGGCGAGAGGAAGAAGCGTATTAGCACCCGCAATTAACGGCAGCATAAATAAAATTATAATAAATAAATTTTTCATTATCCCCATATAAAATAACTCATACAACAACCTACGATGAAGTGAGCAATTTTTCTCTTAACTTGTTGTGTGAGTTAAAAATAAAACAGAATATTAAATATCCAGTCCTGCCGAGCCTTTGAGCTGCGAGCTTCGAAAGTCGAGCTTCGAGCCTTCAAGCCTTCAAGCCTTCAAGCTATAAGTTTTCGAGCCTTTACTTTTTAACGCAAAATAATCTCCAGATCATTATACGTATAATTATCCGGCACCCCTACATCGGCAGAGCCTATCATTTTGATATCCAGCGCGGCCTGTTGGTCATTGGTTAATTTACAATAACAACTAAAGACCAACTCAATCCAGGCCTTAGGATGAATATGTTGGTTTTGTCTTACCCAATCCAGTTGGTATTTTTGCCAAAAGGCAATAGCGGAGACCGGCTGCTCAGTCTCTATTGCCTGCTCAAATAAAGAATCGCTTTGCTCTTCAAAAAAATCACTTTCATAAACAAGCTTTTCAATACTGCTAATAACCACCGTAGCGCTTTCTCGTTGTTTATTCACGGGTTGGTTATTTTGTTTGCGTAATGATTGCACCAGATTCATTAATGGCGTTTCTATTGCCGTATTATGGGGATCAACATAACTGCACAAGTTCATTGCTGGCGCAAATTTTAATGATTCAGGGAAACCAGGTTCTTCAAACAGTTGCTCCTTAAGTTCAAATTCCGGGTGCTGACGTAAATAACGTGCCATATTACGCAACTGACTTGCCTGTTTTTCATCCCGACGCAAACGAAACAGACTTAAACGCATATTATCGATAATAAAACGTAAACGCGGTAATGTTTGGTTAAACCAGTAAATAAAACCGGTTATTTTACGGGCAAAGTCATTTGGACAAGGCCAGTTAATCCACTCATAACAAGATTCGGGATCGATCTGCTGCAGCTCAGTCAATAAATTTTGTGCATGGTTCAAATAACGTTCATTTTGTCTTATTTTATTGGTCAGCGTACTGACAAAACCAAACTGACTGACAATCGCATAATGCATATTTTCAAGGTTAGTATTTAAACCATCTTTGGTTTCATAGAGCAGATCATCCAGTTGATCAAGATAAAATTCCGCATCGTCACTCTGTTTTGCCTGCACAGCTTGTTGAAAGTCATAAACCGTTTCATCCAATGCTTCAATGACTTTACCCATGTCCGTTAGTTGACGGTAACTGCTTTGTTTACGCATTAAACGATTGAGCATACGTTTAAAGTCTGTGGTCAGGCGAAATTCACCGGGCTCGTCGTCCGGTCTTAACAGACCCGCCTTATGTAACAGATTGATAGTGCGTTGTTCGGCTTGATCAGTGACCACCGATCCATAGACATAAGCATTTGCCAGTAACTCGTCGTGTGAACCAATTTTACGTAATAACTCGGCAACCTGCCCTGCATCATAACCCGCCATTAAAAGAGTAACTCCTCTTGCTGACTCTGTGCCTCTTCGGGTAATTCAACCTTTTCCGAATCATTTAAAAATTCAATTAAAATATAAATAAGGTCAAATTTTGCAGTGGCATAATAACGACTGCTGCCGGGGTTTTTGCGCACCAAATAATGCATCTCTTCCAGTTTTTGAAAAACCGTCACCAACTGCTCACGGGTTTCAACTTTATTGGTTTTAAAAGGTTTAATAGAGGTTAAACGGCGTAACTGATCACGCAGGGTCTGATCGTGCTCAAAGGGATCAAACAGGGTATTAATATTAACCACAGATTTTGCACGCACCGGCAAATCCGCATGAGAAGCGGTTAATAACAAGTCTAAAAATTCAACCAGAGGCCTAAAGGTGGCGCGCATCTCAGTAAAAAGTGCGGTCAGTTCAACACTGTTAGACTGATCAACTTGGGTAAAGGTACAATAATAAGCTTCTGCACTTTCTAAGCAGGTCAAGTTTCTGTCTAAATTTGCTAAAAAATCATTTACCCGTCCACTATTACTGCCCGCTTTCAAATATTCAAACTCTTCCGGATAAGCGGTTTCACAAATAACCGCCCCAGTTAATAATTTTTGCACCGTTTGTTTAAACATTAGCTTAACTCCTGTGCAGCTTTTTCTTTGGCAAGACTTGCATCAGACTCATTGTTGACTGTACTTACCTGTTGCACTAACTTTTCTTTGCCAAGACTTTCATCAAACTCTTTGATAACGCCACTGTCGAGACGGTTTTGCGCACTTGCCCGTTTCGCTAACAATTCATCTAAACGTGATGCTGGAATATCGGCATGGAAAATTTTATTATCTTTTAATTTATAGTGGCGTTGGTAGAGTGAAAGAATATGCCGGTCTGTCGAAGGCGATGCGGATAACATACTAATATTATTGTCATTAAACATCTGCAGTAACAAATCAACATTTTCAGCCGCTAACTCTCCAAGCTCGTCAACGGGTAAGATTATTTGCGACCGGTTTTCACCACTGCCGCGCAACATACCCAAAAGACCTGCAAATAATGACAACATGGCCAGATAAGAAAGTCCCGTCGAACTTACTTTTTTAAGTTGTTTGGCGTTACGGGCATGCTTTACATGACCTTTTTCGGTGATCGTAAATTCAATATCAAACAGATTATTATGAGCTAAGACAAAACCTTCACTGGGTAAGTAGGCCGATAATCTTTGCATTGCCTGTACCAGTTCATCGGGTATTTCTCCGACTCCTTCTCTTAATTGATCCCGGTATAATTCAAATGCTTTCGCAAAAACCTGTAACGGCCCCCAATAATCTAACTCTTCCTGTTTCATTACGGTGGTGACATTGATCTCAGCCAGTGCTTCAAAATGTGTCAGTGCAGTAACATTATTGGATAATTTTTTGCCAATCTGTTTAATACGCTGACCAAAGTTTTCTATATGTTGATAGAACTCATTGATCATATTGGCATTGACAGTAACTAATTGATAAGTGCTTTTTTGTTTTTGCTCAGCACTGCTTAATAGGTCAGCAATCGGACTGCGATATTTAAATAATAATTCAGCACCCTGATAATGATCATTATCGGCCACTAATTTTTGCCAGTTTTCATATAACTCACTGGCGGAATGATCTTTTTTGAAACGGTCATTAAATTTATTAAGTTGTTCACTAAGACGTTTGTGGATGCTTTTGAATTGTTCGAGGCAATCATTACAAAAACTAATACTGAGATCAGCCTGGTTGGACGGTTGATGCTCTGCAAAAGTCGCATTAATACCGCTTTGTTCACAATCACGATGGCTCTCATTAAGTAACACTAACAAATCCTCGCTAGCATGACTTTGCATATTGAGCTTTTTGATAAAAAGCTTTGTATCACTGATCTGCTTACCCAGATTAATCTGAAGCTCTTCGATTGATTGTTCAGTATTACGTTTTGTAATCTTTCTATTTTGATTATGCTCAGCCAGGCTATCACGTTGGCTATAGCGCTCATTCATAAACTGAAAATAGCTGCGCGCTTTTTGCTCAAAAACAGCACATCTTTCAAGTGACCGAATAAGATTTTTTCTTTCCCGACTGCGCTTATCCACTTCACCATCGGGATCAAGTTTATCTAAATCAGTATCATTCTGTTTTTGGAGCGCTTTTATGCGTGCTTTATGGCCAGACTCTAATGCCAGCAACGCTTCACTTAAGAGATCCAGTTGCACATCTCTATCACTTTCAACCACCAGCCGCTTTTCCAACATCTGCGTACTTAGTTCACTTTTCTGCCCTTGCTGCTGCTCTGAAAATGCCTGTTGTTTTTTATCATTCACTTTTTTCTGTTTTTCGAGTGAATTAATCTGCTCATTAACGCTGTCAATATGGGCTTTAATCGCGCGTTGTTTTTTGACCGCAAGATTTTGATGCTGGACGTTGAGTTGCTGCAGATTTAATTCATTTTGTTTTAAGCCCTGCGCCGCTCGGGTCATTTTAAGCTGCTGGTTTTCAATCTGTTTACTCAGTTGAGCAAGTTGCTCGTCAATCTGTTTGATCTTGTCACTTTGCGTCTGGTAGGTTGTTTCAAGCGCGTCACGCTTTTCACGCAATTGTGTTTCATTCAAAAATAGCGAGTCGTTGTGCTGGATCTGCTGTAAATCTAACTTTAAACCATAGAAGTTTAATTCCCCGCCAACCCATTCAGGGTCAAGATCACAACGACCCAGCTGCGCACTGCTTAATAAACGTCCGATGCTTTGCTTCCAGTCCCCTGCCAGCGGCTCGTTATTTAAATAATGATGTAATGAGCCTGCTTTAGGAATAAGTTGTAACTCAACTTCCGCGCATTCACTGCGTAACTGTTCTAAATAACGGTTTTCCTGTTGATGTTTATCACTTTGCTTTTCACGCAGTTTATCAAACTGCGTTAATTCACTTTGTAAACTGGACTGCTCTTTAAAGCGTTGAGTCTGTTTTTCCTGCGCAGCATTTAATAACACCTGATTATTTTCAATATCAGTCAATAACTCAGGCTCAATAATAGCTTGATTTAATTGAAATTTCGCATTTTCAAGTGCACTTTCAATACGCTCTTGTCCGATTTTTAAGTTTAAGTTTTGCTGATTTAATTGCTCATTCAACTCATTACATTGCTGCTGATACACGTCAGATATAACGGTTAACTGCAGCGCTGCGGTCTCTTTAATATTGGCTGTTTTATCTTTATTCCCGGCAATATCAGTCACATTCTCTAATTTTCTATTTTGGATTAAGCGATCAAATTTTTGCTGTATTTTATTAATATTACCCTCAAATGCTTCAATAATCGCATTCACTTCATTTAATTCGTTTTGAATCTGCGGGGCTTGTTCTGCATGCAGGTGGTAACTGGGGGCATCATCCTGATCAAAAATTAATTTGTCTTCGTCGAGCAAATCAATATGACTTTGATCCGCTTGAATTTTGGCCTTAAGGGTAAATAATTCACCGTTTAAACGATCCACCGATTCCTGCAGTTGTTTTTCTAATGAAATTAATAATTGGCGTTTATCAGCTTTTGTTTCTGCGCGCTCTTTCTGCAGACTTTCAATACGAGTTTGATGACTCACAATTTCAAAATGCAAGTGCTGCAGTTTAAGCAGCAGGCTTTCTAAACTGCTAAAATCATTTTGCCAGAGGGTTATTTTATGCGCGACTTTTTGGATTGCCCGCCCAGCCTGAATATCGGCAAGCCAATGGCTGATTTCTTCCTTTTTAAGGCTAATCTGCTCTTTTTCATCGACACTATTACGCGCCAGATGATCGCTTGCAATGGCCACCAGCATGCGTTTAACCGCATCAAAATCAAGGTTCTTTTCAATCGTGCCGTTAATAACTTTATCAATATGCGGGCAAGGCTGGTCACTAAAGGAATAACGCTTTTGGAGTAAATACACCTCTTTTAACTTACGCCCGCTGCGCAGGTTTTGAATAACCTGACGGTATTTATCCACCCCTAAAAAAATAGAACGATCGCAACCGGCATTACGATAGAATTTATCAACATCACTAACAGGGTAAGGTTTGTTATTCTCAGCAATAAAATATTCACTGTTATAAGCGCCGTCAATAAATTTAAAATGCACTCCACGTCCATCACTGCTCGCGATGACCATACAAGTTTGACTAAAGGGACGTTGGTATTCATAAACCAGCATACTCGAATCACGTGGCAGGTAATAATCAGCGAAATTGTGTGCTTGATCAACTTTACTGACAATATCACTTGGCCGCATACCATAAAAAAGCGGCAATAAACGCATCAGTGATGTTTTACCCGCGCCATTGGTGCCTTCAAGCTGTGTATGGCCGGTTAAATTAAGCTCATTAACCTGCCCCTTCCAGAAACTGTCGATGATAATAATGCGCAGTAGTTGATAGGCTTGCTGAGCCATAAAAAATCCTTGTGTGAATGCTTTTGTAAAAAATAGAGATAAATATAAGCAAGTAACTTAAAAATGCTCGGTTCAAATGCCCCTTCAGCTTCTTCAAGTCGTTTATCTTTATAAATTGGGGCTAATTTATAAGGATAAAGACAGTTTGTCGATGCTTTTCGGGGAGATTGTGCTTTTTCCAATCGCGAAAATAATAATCTCCTGCACCAATAAAGCTGCACTGTCTTTTTAACCTTCGAGTTGCTTGTTTTATACTCGGAAAAATTATTTTTTAATTGAACAACCGGCCAATAAATCCGCAAAAAAGGCATTGCCCTTTTTATTCGCAAATTCAATATTACGCTGCGGAATACTATCAACATCGGGATGATTGGCTATCGCAATCTCCATACTGCTTTCGCGAATAAGATGTAGAGTTGGATAGGGGGAACGATTAGTATAATTTGATGGTGCATTTTGCACTTCATCGGCAAAACAATAATCAGGGTGAAAATGCGCTAATTGATAAACACCTTCATAACCTTCCACTACAAGCAGATCATTGGCCAAATCCACCAAATCTAAAAAACCATAAAACCCCTCATAACCACTGGGCAAAATTAACAGGGTTGTCTCTAACTCTTTATTACCGTCTAAAAGGCGGCATTCATCCAATAAAGTCTGTAATACGGCCTCGCACTGGGCATCCTCTGCCTGACAATAACGTATAGAGCCCCGTTCAACTTCACGTCTGGCAAAGGGGCAAATATTGTATTTCACAACCAGCTGGCTAACCCAATCTTGGGTAGCCGAAATAATTTCATTTTTATCAGTCATATTTATCTATTCTATCTGTTTTTTAGGTTACAATTTTAAAGTGATAGTCTAACCCCTTAGGTGGCCAACATCTATCTTCGTGACAGAGCAAGCTCTGCAGTTGGCAACCCGGATTGTTATTAGTAACATATAACTCAGCTTGACTATTCTAGATTCGAAAATACATTAACCAGATAAAAGTGAACGTTGATCTTCCCAGTCTAACAAAATATTGCGTTAAACAGTATCTGCTTCGAACCACAAAGATTAACACTTAATATGTAAGGCTCACCATGACAAAAATAAAGAAAAAAACAGTTTCTCTCGTACTTGGCAGTGGAGGCGCGAGGGGAATGGCGCACATTGGCGTAATACGCTGGTTATTAACCCATGGTTACGAAATAAAATCAATCTCCGGTAGTTCGGTTGGTGCATTGGTAGGCGGTATGTATGCAGCGGGAAAATTGGATGAATTTGAAGCATGGGCCGCGAGTATTACAACGCTCTACAAATTGAAATTATTTTATATTAATTGGAACCATGAAGCACGTGGCGATAAAATAATGAATGTTTTAATCGAGCTTTTTGGTGATTATAAGATAGAAGATTTGCCTATCACCTATACTGCCGTTGCATCGGACATTAGAAATGAAAAAGAGATTTGGATAAACAAAGGATCCTTGTTTCAAGCACTGCGCGCATCTATGGCAATGCCTTTGTTTTTTACCCCTGTTGTCCGTAACGGGGTTGACCTCATTGATGGTGGCGTTTTAAACCCAGTCCCTATTGCCCCCACTTTTAGCGACCATACGGATTTAACTATTGCAGTAAATCTTGGCGGACCCATTCATCATCAACAACATAAATTAGCAGAAAAACCTCACAACGGCTTGGGCATCCCGGTAAACTTAGACGCGATAACGAAACATTTTTCCCCAAGTAAAAAAATGCAACAGGAAAAAGGCATTGATTGGAAAATATACAATATTGCAGAATTGGCTATTGATGCCATGCAAAGTACTATTGCACGTCAAAAATTAGCGGCTTATCCTGCTGATCATATTATTGAAATATCAAGAGATGCTTGCGGTACCCTGGAATTTGAACGTTCCGCAGAAATGGTAAAATTAGGTTATCAAATGGCAGATCGTTGCCTGCAGAATGTCTAATTGAATGTCTGATGAATACACAGCTCAGAATGATTTTTCCTAAAGCGGTGAAAAAATTAAAATAATGACTCATTTATGGTAGTAAGTGAGTCATTGTTGCCGTTAATCATATCAACCCTTTCACCCGCGAATTAATTCAACCACCAGCCTTCCGGCAACTTTTTTATGTTTTCCACTAACAGAAAATGCCCATCTGCATAGGCTGTGGGTATTCTACCAAATGAATCCGGCTTCGGGCGATTGGGTAAAACGAGTTTTGCCAAAAACAGCCTATAATAAAACAGACTATTTCAGACAAAGAAGGACTTTTAAATGGGTATTTTTGAACGTTATTTATCTCTTTGGGTTGGTATTTGTATCGTTGTTGGTGTGTTTTTCGGCAGTTTAGTTCCGGGGGCATTTTTGCAGATTGCCAGGCTGGAATGGGCACATGTCAATTTAGTCGTTGCGCTTTTAATCTGGGTGATGATCTATCCGATGATGGTGCAGATTGATTTCAGCTCAATAAAGGATGTTGGCAAAAAACCCAAAGGGTTAGTGCTTACCCTTATCATTAACTGGTTTATCAAACCTTTTACTATGGCGGTATTGGCATGGTTATTTTTCAAAGTTTTTTTTGCGGGTTGGGTTGATCCGCAGGATGCTAATCAGTATATAGCAGGGATGATCCTGCTGGGCGTCGCTCCCTGCACCGCCATGGTCTTTGTCTGGAGTCAGCTCACCAAAGGTGATGCAAATTATACTCTGGTGCAGGTTTCAGTTAATGACATTATTATGATCTTCGCCTTTGCGCCAATCAGCGCTTTTCTGTTAGGGGTAACCGATATTACCGTACCTTGGGAAACCTTGTTACTGTCCGTTCTCCTCTATGTGCTGCTACCTTTGCTCGCAGGGGTCAGCACGCGCCATTATCTTCACCACAAACACAGCAGAGAGGGAGTCACGACCTTTCTTGCGAAAACTAAACCCTGGTCGATAGTTGGTTTATTAGGCACCGTCATTCTACTGTTCGGCTTTCAGGCGCAAACGATTTTGATGCAGCCGCAAACCATTTTACTGATAGCCATTCCCTTAACGATTCAAAGCTATGGCATTTTTGCTATTGCTTATACGGCCGCTAAAGCGATTAAGCTACCCTATGACATTGCCGCCCCGGCAGCGCTGATTGGCACATCAAACTTTTTTGAACTGGCGGTCGCAGTGGCAATCTCTTTGTTTGGTTTGCACTCCGGCGCAGCATTGGCAACGGTTGTCGGTGTACTGGTCGAAGTACCGGTCATGCTGTCTTTAGTTTATTTTGCCAATAGCACACAACACTGGTTTAAAGATGCCTGATATTTAACATTTTTGTTCTGGTGATGCTCTATGTGATCGCCCTACTCAAGTACCTCGGTCTTTCTCGGGACTATCTCTGCCGGTACTCCCCTTGGTTTTGCGACTATGACACTTTTTAGAGGGTCTTTTTGTATACGTAAATGTTATCAAAAATAAACTGCAAGCTTAAGCAATTCACGATATGCTAATTTAAAATATACCCGGTAATTTAATATTTCTGTCATAAACTAGTGTTTAAATTGAAATCCAACCTCCCGTTTCATGCAGTGTTTAATTGCACGAAATGGTCTTTTTATATACGTAAAAAATCAATATAAAAGGAATGACAAAATGGAAATTCAAGTTATGTTCAATCATCTTTTAGATGCGAATGAAGGATCGGTTGATATGGAAATTGCAGTTCGCAAAGGTGAGTTCTTTGTCCATGCGACGCCTACTGATAATGGATTCAGTATCTCTCTGTTCGAACATGAAGGCCTAAATCTGCCGTGCTTTTTTGCCACAGAATCCGAGGCACTGGCAGAGCAGGATGATATTTCAAAATTATATCATCAGCAAATAGCGGTTGGCGACCGGCTTGAAACTGACGTATGGGACGGAGTCGTATTGAAAGCGAAAAGGCATCGGGAAGGCGATTTAATTGCTTTGTACCAAGGGGAGACTTTAATCGGTAAAAAAACCTGGAAATCTTTATCGGGTCTTTAATGTTAGTAAATAGCACAGAGCGACCGTTATATACAGTGCCGCTCTGTGCTATTAGCTTATCCCCTCGTTTTATACCAAGGCAATATTAGAAAAAATTGTTTTTAGCTATTCAACTGACCTTCCCACCGTACCAGATAAATTAAATGACAGTTCGACAATCGAGTAAAGAGTCATCTCACTTGCCCCCCTTTAACCTTAAAAAGATAAGTCGCTTTTGCCCCCTTTACTTACAAAACAAAAAAGGGTCTCTATAATCGACCCCTGATAAGTTTAAGAAACACTTCTTACAGATAGCTTTTCTGTCAAGTGGGGGTAATTAGGTTACGTCCTACATGCTCAATAAATTCTGTAAATTTGCGCTTTCGCATGGCGGTCACTGTTTAAAATCAGGTGTCAGTTAAACGACAAATTAACGCCTCAAATTCATCAATTGGTATTGGTTTGCTGAATAAATACCCTTGGAAAAAGACGCATCCTTTGCCTAAGAGTAATTGTCGTTGCTCTTCAGTTTCCACTCCCTCGGCAATAACGTCTATATCCAGAATCTGTGCCATAGCAACAATCGCTTTTACTATCGCTTTATCGTTATTATCTGTCGCAATATCACGCACGAACGATTGGTCTATCTTGAACTGATCGAGGGGCAGCCGCTTAAGGTATTGTAAGGATGAATAACCTGTGCCGAAGTCATCCAGGGAAAACTGAACACCAATCTTATTTAATGCCTTCATCATGGCAATGGTGACTTCGATATCGTATTGCAACAGGCTTTCGGTCAATTCCAGCTTAAGTAAATTTCCGGGAACAGCATATCGCTCTACAGCTGACTGCACTTTTTCCACAAAATTCTTCTGCCGGAATTGTTTGGCACTCACATTGACTGACAGTGTTAAGTTGCGGGTCAGGGGCTCTTTCTGCCATACTTTTATCTGCGCACAAGCCGTCTCGATAACCCATTTCCCAATAGGTAGAATTAAGCCGGTTTCTTCCGCTAAAGGAATAAAGGTAGCAGGTAACACTAGTCCACGTTCAGGGTGCATCCAGCGGATCAATGCCTCGGCTCCCAATACTCGGTTGGCACTGTCCATCTGAATTTGGTAATACAAATGAAATTGCGATTTTTCAATGGCAAGGCGCAGTTCATTTTCGAGGGTGATGCGCACATTAATAATTTCCTGCATTTCCGGGTTAAAGAACCTGATCTGATTGCCGCCGGCTTGTTTGGCCTGATACATAGCAATGTCGGCTTGTTTCAGCAGATCTTCTGCCGTATTACCCTGATGGTCAAAAAAGACAGCTCCGATACTGACAGTGCTGTAGCATTTGTGCATGTCAAGCTGGTAGGGCTTATTAAGCGCAGCCAAAATTTTATCGGCAATGGCATTCGCCTTTGCTGCGGCTTCAATGGTTTTTTTGTCCAGATTTTCCAGAATCAACACAAACTCGTCCCCTCCCAGACGCGCCACCGTATCACCTTTGCGTAGGCAAGACGCCAGACGCTGCGCTATCTGGATCAGCAGTAAATCACCGAATCCATGGCCGAGGGTATCGTTGATATCCTTGAAATGATCCAAATCAACAAACATCACCGCACTATCACAGCCTTCACGCACATTGGAAGCTAACGCGTGATGTAGCCTGTCTATCAAAATACGTCTGTTGGGCAAGCCGGTAAGCGTGTCATAGAAGGCGAGGTCATTGAGTTTTTCTGTCAGTTTGCCTTTCTCTTCGTTGGCAATGGCAAGCTCCTTGTTGGCAATGGCCAGCTCTGCTGCCCGTTTATCTTTCTCTTTATTTTGAAAGGCAAGCTCTTTGTTAGCAATGGCAAGCTCTGCTGCCCGTTTATCCTTCTCTTTATTTTGAAAGGCAAGCTCTGCTGCCCGTTTATCCTTCTCTTTATTTTGAAAGGCAAGCTCTTTGTTAGCAATGGCAAGCTCTGCTGCCCGTTTATCCTTCTCTTTATTTTGAAAGGCAAGCTCTTTGTTAGCAATGGCAAGCTCTGCTGCCCGTTTACTTTTTTCTTCGTTGGCAATGGCAAGCTCTGCTGCCCGTTTATCCTTCTCTTCATTTTGAAAGGCAAGATCCTTGTTGGCAATGGCAAGCGCATTGTTGGAAAGAGTAAGGTCTGCCTGATGGCGTTTTCTATCATTAAGTTTACTGTCGTATTCTACGTCCTTACTCATTTATTTAACCCTCTTACATTTAAACAGTGTGTTGGGAGAGCCTCAAAGGAACAGGATATTTAAAAATTCACACCCTCTACACCAACTCTCATACCAGTAAAAGTATTTTAATGACTTTCCTAATTCTATTGGACTTTCGATCTCTTCTGTTTTTCTAAAATGCATTGAAATTCGAATAGCACTGCTGAGACTTAAACCTTCCAAGTCAAGTAGCTACTGCTGTTCATTCGAGTTATCGATTTTCTATTCCCTTGAGCGACATCAATAACGATTTGCTCTGCAAGGTAAAAGTCTTCAATCTTATTAGGCGCAGATTCAATCATTTCTCTAATATAAAATGCGTTAGTGCTAACTGTTTTAGACACTACAAAACTCAATCGTTTTTCTATATCCTCAGACGGTCTAACTGAAGTTGCCAGCACTCCCCTTGGTGAAGTCAGGTGTTCATTTTATTATATGTTAAAATTTCAAAATAACCCTCACCAGCAGAAGCATTTACAAAATATTGTTTATGGTAAATAGTTATTTTTTCTTATGTATATGAGCGTTTCATTATTAAATCGATACAAAATACTTAAAATAAATAGTCAATTAATAGAGATTAATTTTAAGATAGTAGGTTAATAATTTTGTTTTTAATGAAGATTTTTTGAGCGTAAAAACGCTTTCCCAATTTGGTGGTTTTTTCAAGCAAAAATAGCTAAATGTGTTAGCCATTTATTCCCTAGCCCGCTTGAAGGCCAGCTCGAGAGAACCGATACATTTACGATCGTTATTGGGAGAAAGCGACCGTAAATTGGGCAGTATAAACAGATTAATAAAGCAAAAGCGCTAAGTCGCTTTTTGCCCCCGTAGTACATTACAAAAAATAGTACATTACAAAAAACAATACCTTAAAAAAATAGTGCCTTACAAAAAGTGGCCAAATTCACTTGGAAACGACGATGCTAGCAAACGGGAAAACGGGAAAAGCGAGCATAATAGGTTGCTGTTGTTCGCTAAAAGATAAAAAAGCAATCAACAGCGTCATCACATGACTATTTTGTGGTTTCAATCGCATTCAGATGGCGCGTAACGCTCTATAATATAAGCTAAAGTCAGATTAACACCATAGCAGGAGAACGAAGGATTTGATAAAAAGTTGTCCAGAACCAGTTCAATACGATACAATCTTTTCTGCAATTATTTGATAAATTATTAAGCAATATACCCTATGAAAAAACAAAGCAAAGCATTGTCTAAATCTCCCTGGATTGCTGTAGATTGGCAGTGATTAATACCCCCGTTATTGTCGGCATAGGGGCTTCTGCTGGCGGCTTTGAAGCATTGGAAGAATTTTTCTCTCATGTGCTAACGCCTTGTAATATCGCATTTGTTGTTATCCAGCACCTTGACCCCACTCACAAAGGGATCATGCCTGAGCTGTTGCAGCGCGACACGACGATGAAAGTAAAACAAGCTTGCAACAATATGAAGGTAAAGCCCAACTGTGTGTATGTGATCCCACCTGACAAAGATTTATCAGTTCTTCACGGGGTATTATTTCTGTTAGAACCGGTGGTTAAGCACACGATCCGGTTACCCATTGATTCATTCTTTCAATCTTTGGCCGCTGATCAGCATGAACGCGCTGTGGGTGTTATTTTGTCAGGCATGGGATCCGATGGCACGCTTGGTTTACGCGCCATCAAAGAAAATGCCGGACTGTCTCTGGTACAGTCGCCTGAGTCAGCTAAATTTGATTCAATGCCTCAAAGTGCTATTAATGCCGGGCTAGCTGACATCACAGCCCCTGCTGAAGAACTACCGGAACGGATTATAGCGTTTCTCGAACATAGCCGACGGGGTGTTCCAAACAAACTTGAACCGATAGTGAAACGCAAGTCAACAAGCGCACTAGCGCAGATCATTATGATACTGCGTGAACGCAGTGGAAACGACTTCTCACTGTACAAGACAAATACCATAGATCGTCGTATTAAACGGCGTATGGGTCTGCATCAGCTTGAAACCATCTCGCTCTATGCCCGTTATCTACGTGATAATTCGCAAGAACAAGACCTGTTATTCAAGGAGCTGTTAATTGGGGTAACCAATTTCTTTCGTGATAAAGACGTTTGGGCGCAGCTCAAGTCAACCTCACTGCCAGCACTATTAGCTAATTATCCTGAAGGTAAAGAACTGCGGGCATGGGTAACCGCTTGCTCATCTGGTGAGGAGGCTTACTCTCTCGCAATGACGGTAATGGATGTATTGGATGAAATTAAGCCCAAAGGGCATTTCAAATTACAAATTTTTGCGACCGATCTTAATCAGGATGCCATCAATATTGCAAGGAAAGGCTATTATCCGGCAGGCATTGAGGCTGACATGTCCGCACAGCAATTGGATCGTTATTTCATTAAAGATGGCAGTGGTTACCGCATAAACAAGAACATTCGTGACATGGTGATCTTCGCACCACAGAATATCATTATGGATCCCCCTTTCACTCGATTAGATATTCTCACCTGTCGTAATCTTCTGATTTATCTTGCACCGGAATTACAAAAAAAGTTACTGCCACTGTTCCACTACACATTAACTTCTCATGGGCTTTTGATTCTGGGCAATTCCGAAACGATTGGTAATGCCACCTCATTGTTCTCAGAAATCAAAGAAAACACACGGATTTACACGCGCATTGACAGGCCTGGACAGCACACGGAAGTCGACTTTCCTACTAAGATATTTCCGATTATGCCCCTGGCAGAAAATGAACATGAGGGAACCCGTAAGATGACCAAAAATATTAGCAATCTACAAACGCAGGCAGATCAAATTCTGTTGCAAAACTATTCGCCAGCAGCGGTGTTAGTCAATGCGGCAGGCGACATTATCTACATCAATGGTCGTACCGGAAAATATTTAGAGCCTGCTGCGGGCAAAGCCAACTGGAACATTCACGTAATGGCACGTGAAGAACTACAACATCAGCTTGAGCTCGCTATCAAGAAAGCACAGATGCAGGTAGAGCCAGTGACGATTGAAAATATCACAGTAGATACACACAGTGTCAATTTGACGGTACAAGCGATTATTAAGCCAAAAGATTTGCTTGGCTTAATAATGGTGGTGTTTACTGAAGTTGTGACGCCGACCAGGCGGCGACGCAAAAAACAGGGGGCAGCGGAGCAAGAAAGTCAGGCCGAACTACAACTGGCGCATGATGAAATAAAATCCCTCCGCGAACAAATGCAATCCACTCATGAGGAACTAAAGTCTGCCAATGAGGAGTTGCAATCAACGAATGAGGAGTTGCAATCCACCAATGAAGAATTGACCACCTCTAAAGAGGAGATGCAGTCAATGAATGAAGAGTTGCAAACCGTCAACACCGAACTGCAATCCAACGTTGATGATTTGTCATGGGTCAACAATGACATGGAGAACCTGCTTAACAGTACAGAAATTGCTACCATTTTTCTGGATAACGGACTGCATATACGGCGCTTCACCAACCATGCCACTCATGTATTCAAGCTGATTGAAGGTGATAAGGGCCGACCACTGTTCGACATTGTCACGGATCTGGATTATAAAGATCTGCAAAAAGATGCTAAGAAGGTGTTAAAAACGCTGGCCTTCGTAGAAAAAGAGATAGCGGCTAACAATGAACGCTGGTTCAAAGTCCGGATCATGCCTTATCGTACCCAAGAAAATGTCATTGACGGTGTGGTGATAACCTTCACCAATATTAGTGAAGCCAAACTGCTTGAGTCAGAATTACGCAAGACGAGGTCCAACCCATGAAGACACCTGCAAAGTCAACCAAGCTATCCAGCAAAACGTTACGCCAGCGCGCGGAAGCACAACTGAAAACACAAACAGAAATCAAACAAACTATTCCTAGCGACTATGCAGCCAAAAAGATGATACACGAATTGCAGGTTCATCAGATTGAGCTGGAAATGCAGAATGAGGAGTTAAAGCAAGCACGGATAACCGAAAAATTATATTATCGCTATACCGAGTTATTTGAATTTGCACCTATTGCCTATTTTTCTTTCAATCTGAAGGGCGTTGTCAATCAGGTTAATTTACGCGGGGCGAGCCTATTGGATATTGAACGCGCTAACTTGGTAGGAAAACAGTTTTCAAACTACTTAACACCCCAAGATCGTGATAAATTCAACCGTTGTCTGGCAAAAGCATTTGCGGGTGATGGCATACAATCCTTTGAGGTCTTAGCACAGATTGGCAAGCATAAGCGTTGGCTGAATATTGAAGCCAATCTCGGCATTACCGAAACAGACTGTCTTGCCGCGGTAATTGACATCACCGACCGTAAACGCGCCGATGAAAAACTCAAACTTGCCGCCAATATATTCACTCATACGCTGGAATGCATTATTATCAGCGATGAAAATGGCTATATTGTTGAGGCTAATAAGGCCAGTTGCGATACGACCGGTTATTCAAAAGAGGAGCTGCTGCAATCACATGTCAGCATACTTGAAAGCAGTCAATATGAGAAGATAGAGACTGCATTACAAAAAGATAAAAGCTGGCAGGGAGATATGTCATATCGCACAAAAAATGGCGAACATCATTATTGCTGGTCAGAAATGTATGTTATTGAGCTCGAAGAAAAAGGGACACTCTGCCGTATCAGTTCCTTTATCGATTTAAAGCAAAGTACAAGAGTTGAGCCCAAAATACAGTTTTTATCAAAACATGATCCGCTGACCGGGGTATTTAACCGTATTGCGCTGTTTAACCGATTGGAACAAGTAATAGCCCGGGCAAGCTTTAATCAGCGGATGATGGCGGTGCTGTTAGTGGATATTAATGGCTTTAAGGCAATTAATAAACAGCATGGGCATAATGCGGGAGACATGGCTCTACAACAGATTGCAGAACGTCTTAAAAGCTGTGTTTCTGAAAAAGATACGGTTGCGCGTTTTGGTGGTGATGAGTTTGTTATTATTATTGATGAGTTGCTTAATGAACAGGATGTGGCTGATGTCGCGCAAAATATAACCGCGCAATTTGAGCGATACTTTGACATTGACCATTCATCTGCGCATCTCTCTGCGACAATCGGGATTGCCCTCTATCCTGACGATGGCACTGATATAGACACGCTATTAGGCAACGCGGAAAAAGCGATGCAGCGTGGTAAATCCCATATTAACACCACAAAAGAAAGTGATTCTGTTACCGCTACAGCACCCTCTTTAAAAAGCGGCAAGCTGTCAGCTCAGACCACGACCTATTATTTTTATACTAAAAAGTTGACCCAATATTCACGGCAGCAGGTTAAATTTAAAGAAGCATTAACACAAGCAGTGGCGCAGGATCAGTTTGAGCTGTACTACCTGCCTCAGTACGATCTGAGTAAACGGCAAATTGTCGCGCTGGAAGCGCTGTTATGCTGGAATCACCCGCAGCGTGGCGTGCTACATTCGGACAGCTTTATAAGCCTGGCTGAACATTACGGTTTAGCGGTGCAGATAGGTCTTATTATGATCCGTAAAGCCGCACTGCAGGCGGTAATCTGGCAGAAAGCGGCAATTAATTTCGGACGTATTGCCATTAATTTAACGGAAGTGCAATTATCACAATTTAGTTTGATTGGAGATCTACAGACTATTCTGCTGGAAACGAAGTGTTCAATAGAATGGCTGGAGTTTGAAATCGATGAAGTGACTTTTAAAAGTGATAACCCAACCGTTTATGAAAATATTCTCAATATCAGTAAGATGGGCATGGCACTGACCGTTGATAAATTTGGTGCAGATCGTCCACTGTTTAGGCTGTTTGAACAGTTAACAATCGATAAATTTAAAATAGCACCCCATTTTACCGATGGGTCTGTCAACTTTGTTAACCGTGCGCTACAGGATGGGTTTCTTTTTCTGTCCCGCTCATTAGGTGTGACGGTCGTTGCTGACTCACTCGCTAATAACACCGACGGTGAGCCCGCAATACCGAATAAAATCTCGAATGAAGTTGAGCCGGCCAGTCAGCAGTTGCACAGTAAAGCGATGAAGGCCTCTGAAATCACTTTTCATCTGCGCTGTCATAAACGTAAATAAGCGCTCTTTTTTAAAAAACAATGGTAAAAGCAATGGGATCACATCTTTTCTTTTACCATTTTAAAGTTTAAAAAGAGACTGAAAAAGAGCAAAAGTACTAAGTCGCAATCTGCCCCTTTGCGCCTAAGAGGCTAACTTACGAGGGTCTGACTATAGTGAATCGATTATCAAAATTCATTTTCTTCAATATTTTTTCTAATTCATTTAACTCGTCTTTATCTACATGCCTCATATCCAGAATATATTTATTCTCTTGATTAAAAATTTCAACAATATCAGTTCCTAACACCACGCTTTTTAGAAGAGAGCTTTGTTCATGATTTTTGAATGAAACGGCAACGCCTCGCTCATGATCATCCAATAGAAGCTCATATCTTGGCGTCCTCATCAGGATCAGACTCTCGATCGCCGATGGCTCTGAATCATAGACTGCAAATGATAATATTAAGTCTATACCCTCGTCTTCAATATTAATAAAACTGACTTTTTTCATGATGCTTATTTCACTTATTTTATTTTTATAATATGCCGAGAGTAAGCTGTTAACTTATTACAAAACTTGGAATAGTTTTATAAATTTTCTGTCGATGTGATCTTTAATCATAAAAGCCATTTTACCTGAGAATGTAAGGAACCATTTGGAGAACACCCCTTCGCCATCTCCAAGATTATAAATCAACAGGTAATCACCACCAGGCGAAAAAATTTCTAACGGTCTTTCCTCAAGTGCAGCCATTAAATTATGATATAAAACTAAGTTTTGACGCACTGCATAAACACCCACTTTATTAAGTGGTTGATCAGCATAATAGATACAATCACCGCCTCCAAAAATAGGGGTGTGACTGGTCGATTGTAAAAATGAATTCACTTTTAAACCGCCCTCAGGACCAATATCCAGGCCTGATCGGGAAAAAATTGTCGACGGCTTAACACCTATCGCCGGAAAGATAATATCAGCAGTATAGGTCGTATCATTTTCTAGGGTAATCTTGCCATTGGCAACTTTTTCAACATAACCTTTTTCTATTATTTCAATGCCTTTACGAACCAGCAACTTACGGAGAAGCTTTCGTACTCTAGGGGACACTTTGGACATTAATCCATGCCCACTAAAAAGCCGTATATGCGGTTGGTGTAATGCTTTTTGTTTACATAATTGATGAATATTCCCAGCTATCTCAATGGCAGCAGGTCCCCCGCCAAGAACAGCTATTGAAATAGGGCCATCCCTTAACTTCTTAAGAATAGTCTCTTTGGCTCGGCTTAGTTCTTCAATAGGCTTCGCCGTAAAAACGTTATCGCTATCCCCTTCAACAATATTTTTCGGGACATAAGATCCCGCATTACAAGAGAGAACATCATATTTAATCTTCTCATCACTTTCCTGCAGATGCACAACTCGTTTTTCGGGGTCGATTCGGCTAGCATGTGCTTTGACAAATCTGCCGCCCTTACTTTCAACCAGTATTTTAGTCGCAAAACGGATATCATCAGGCTCGTATGTACCACCCAGCATTCCAGGTCCCATGCCACTATAGTAGTGATAGTCAGCTGGTTGAATGACGGTTACCTGATACCCTTTAGATATAAAGGTATCTAATTTACTCAGGGTTATCATGTGTGCATGCCCCCCTCCAATCAAAACAAGACTTTTCATGGCCGTTCGTTCCTTCCGTTCTTCAATGCATTATTCAATGCGTGAATCCAGCATTGCAATGTGACTAGGTTATTAAACTGCTATTTTTGAACAGTTTTATAATACTACTCTTGCTCTCATCAACTGCTCATAGAGAATAAAAAACTGAGGCGCTTGGTGCCCTAAACCGAATGAGAAATAAATTCTGCAATACATATTAACGCCCGGTTAACTGAGAAATATTACGGGCTAACATTTAGTTATTTATTACTTATCATTTTTTGATGCATGGCTTTAACTAAAGCTACTAGTGCATCTTTTGATAACTTATCAGCCTTATTAACGGTATCAGACAGATTCTTTTTGTTAGCAACAATTGGCGTAAAATCAATGGCTGGCTTAAGTACCATTTTGATTAATTTATTAGCCGTTTCAGGATCATTATTGGCAATAATATCTAACACTTCCGCTTTCATTGCTGCATTTTTATCGAGCAATAGCTTAGAAATATGGGTGAAACCAACTATTTCACATTGCTCTAATGTGCCAAATTTAGGCAACAGACGCCAAGAAATCAGTGTATTAGGCGTCACCTCTTCAATATCCGTTGAACATTCAGCGATAACGTTTGACCATACCCAATCAAGAAAAGCGTCATCACTGCAAAGGATCTCTCTTGCTTTGTTGCATGCTTTACCAATCTTATACTTAGCTTCTCGCTTCTCTTCTGCTTTTGGTGCATTAGACTCGATGTAATGTGTTGTCTCTAAGTATTGTAAGATAGTTTCTTTTTGTTCTTTTAACGCTGAGCTCATTGAGTATACCTATTTTATAACACCTCATTATTGGGTGTCTTGACGAATTAAGCGCAGTGTATCTTACCAAAACAAAGAATCTAGAAATATGGCCCCTTTGTTTGCATTAATTTAATTAAATTAAAAAATTGCGGACATCCATTAATGACACTGGCTATCATTTAATATAAAGACGCATAAATATTTGGGTGTCTTGACGAATTAAGCGCAGTGTATCTTACCAAAACAAAGAATCTAGAAATATGGCCCCTTTGTTTGCATTAATTTAATTAAATTAAAAAATTGCGGACATCCATTAATGACACTGGCTATCATTTAATATAAAGACGCATAAATATTTGGGTGTCTTGACGAATTAAGCGCAGTGTATCTTACCAAAACAAAGACGCATAAATATCAGTCCTAATAAGCGGTATTTAAGTGATTTATTAAGGTGGCCAGCAAATATTATTGAAAAGCAGGTTAAATGGTTAGATTGGCTGAATTTAAAGCAACAATTGCGGATATCCATTAATGACAATGTTTATAATTTAATATAAGGACGCATAAATATCAGCTCTAATCACCAGTATTTAAGTGATTTATTAGGGTAGCGAGCAGAAGCATGTTAAGCAGTTAAAGGGGCTAATTTTTTAAGGCCCCACCGCACTATAATAATTTTCACCAAAACTACTCGCTAATTCACACCCGATTTCATTATCAATTCCCAATACATAAAGTAATTGTGGCTAAGTGCCTACACTTATCATCTCATTCTGCTCGTCCAATCCAGTAATTCAATATAATCAATCAGCGAAAAAGCAATAACTTGAGTAAAAATTCGGTCAGACAATAACGCCTATTAATATGCGTTAATCACCAAATTGAACTAATATTTTCTAAGTTTACGAATGCTTTTAAGTCTTACTCCACCAAGGGTTAAGGAGTTCATCGTGCACATTGTGGAAAAAATAGTGAAAGCTTTAATGGTCGGTAAATTGACTTTCAGGAGAATGGTTGCAGATGAAGCGTAGTGTTAAAACCGAATTTTTTAAGTTTATCCACAGTACGTTACCCTCTTGGCTTATATTTTCATTAAGTCTCTGTATTACCTTTATTGCTTGGTCGATCACGACCAAATCTAATCAACTCCATATCCAAGAGCTATTTAAATTTGAGGTGGCCCAAACTATTCGCTCCATCGAACAGCGTATGCAGGAATATGAGCAAGTATTACGTGGCGGTGTAGGGTTATTTAAATCAAGTGATCACGTTAATCGCCTCGAATTTCATCATTATATAAGTAATTTACACGTTGAAAAATATTTGACTGGTATTCAAGGTATTGGCTATGCCGTCATGTTGAAACCAGAAGAAAAAGACACATTTGTTAATATGGTACGACTAGAAGGTTTCAATGATTTCAGTGTCTTTCCAGAAGGATCTCGTGATAAATACAGTAGCATTCTCTATCTTGAGCCCTTCACGGCCAGAAATCAGCGAGCGTTTGGATATGATATGTACTCAGAGGAGGCTCGCCATACCGCCATGGACATTGCCCGCGACAATGGTGATATCGCATATTCAGCTAAAGTTAAACTGGTTCAGGAAAATGGCGATGATTTACAGAATGGATTTCTCATCTATCTCCCTTTATATCGCAATGGTGCTCCTATTGAAAATATTTCTCAGCGTCAAAAAGAACTTATCGGATATGTATATAGCCCATTTCGTATTGATAATCTGATTAATGGCATTCTCTTAGGTGATGAAATTCGTCGCATAAACTTTTCAATATATGATGGACATTCAGAAAATGCAAATAATCTACTTTACGCTCCCGATAGAATTGGGGCCTATTTGCCTAGTGCTTATAAAAAAGAATCTAAACCTGCTTTTTACGTTGTTAAGACGATTGAATTTCCAGGCCGAAATTGGACCATTCCCTTTTATAGTACCTCTGTTTTTGAAAAGAGTGTTGAAAATAACCTAGCTAAATTAGTTGGCATATCAGGCATATTTGTATCGGTACTTTTGCTAATTGTAATGCTGAACATTACAATCACCGGGAAAAAATCTATGCAGGCGAAAGCGGAATTAGAAATATTAATTGATCGACTAAAAGCAGCCGCTTCAGCGGGAATTGTAGGGATTTGGGATTGGGATGTTGAAAAAAACATTCTGACTTGGGACTCCGTCATGTATAAATTATATGGTTTACAAAAGTCAGATTTTGAAGATTTGTATGAAGCGTGGATTTCTAGAGTACACATAGATGACCGGATGCATATTGACGGTGAAATACAGGCGGCCCTTAGACATGAACGAGAATATTGTCCTGAGTTTCGAGTTCTGTGGCCAGATAGCTCAGTTCATTATATTAAAGCGGTATCAAAAACGACATTTGACGAAATAGGCAAGCCAATCCGAATGGTTGGCGTCAATTATGATATTACTGAACAAAAAAAAATTCAAATGCGCCTTGATAAAGAGGCCTCATATGATCATTTAACGCACCTTCCTAATCGTCGTTTGCTCAATGATAGATTAAAGCAAGCGATAGCCTTTTCTAAACGCACTCAAAAAAATCTGGCTATTCTTTTTATTGATTTAGATGGATTTAAAAGCATAAATGATAGCCATGGACATCAAGTCGGTGATTGGTTATTAACAGAAGTATCCAAACGTATTCAATATTGTTTGCGCGCTACAGACACAGTTGGACGACTAGGAGGGGATGAGTTTGTAGTTGTACTCCCTGAAATTTATGAGAATGCCAAGGAGGTAGCTAATAAAATACTAAATAGTTTAGAAGAGCCTTTTGTAATAACAAATAATGGTGTCCTTCATATTTCTTCAAGTATTGGAGTGGCAATTTATCCTCTGGATGCAAAAAGCCAAACTATGTTAATGGAGTGCGCTGATAAGGCGATGTATGAGGCAAAAAAAAGAGGCCGTAATAAAGTTGTTTTTTTTGATGTTGCTTAAATATCGTAATATAGATGGGTGTCTTGATTATGTCTCTTGATAATGATCTTTAACTGACCTAAATAACTCTATCGTTGGTACCGGCGAAGAAGGTAATTTTTTTAACAATCAGTTCTACGACTATGGTGACTTTACTTTCTATATTCGCTCAATAAAAAACTATGATGGTATATAGCCCCTATCCATCCGACACCGTCACCCTAATTATCAGTGACCTAGATTTCACTACAGGAATGCTCTCTGATGTAACCTTTAACACTAACCTCATAGGTGTTGTAATGAATTTCGGTGAAGACTTCGTTAATTTCACTTAGAACGAGCAGAACATCTCTATAAGTACTTACCTGAACGCTTCTTTCACTACTGTTTCAGTGCCTGCTACCTTGATTTTGTTGGGTTAGATTAGAGATAAAACTCATAGTACAAATTATGGCTTGATAATTAAAGATAATGAAACTAAATACGCTATCCATTTTTTAACTTCTTCCATAACATTTAAAAGCTATTCCTTAAATACTCTTTTTAAATAGAAATAACCTTGATATAAACGTTTTAAAACCGCAAACTTACTTTCTATATTTATTCAATCAGACTGCTTTAATAATTATTAGAAAAGTACCTAATGGCCTTTTTTAAAATAAAAAGGCTGAAATTAAAACAGCGCTAATTAAACATAACGCCTATTCGTTAGGTTTATTAAAATAGGAATTTAATGTCACATCATATTGAAGATTTACTTTCTCAGTGGAACATGTATCCAAATGATAAATGGGTACTGGCAGTCATCACTAAAATTCAAGGCTCTTCTTATCGGAAAACCGGTGCAATGATGTTATTTCATGCATTAGGAAAAAGCATAGGACTGGTTAGTGGTGGCTGTTTAGAAGGTGATTTGCTGCGTCATGCACAACGTGCTATTCAACAAGATCAAGCCATTAATATCACTTATGATGCCACTGACGAATCAGATGCAAGCTATCAACTTGGTTGTGGCGGTATTGTCGATTTATTATTAATACCAGTAACTGCTGACAATAACTATCTGCATTTACAGACATTAATGGAGCAATTAAAATCGGAAAATTGTGAATATCACTTACCATTAGTTAAATCAGGTACTCAAGCAGCGTCTATCTCAGCCAGCGTTGTTCCAATCCTGAATAAAACTGACTATGACTTTAGTAAAAGTACTTACAACAAAGCTAAAGAGTCTTCTGATATAACAATACTTCAGATACCTTGTAGAACACGTTTCCATCTCGCTATTTTTGGTGGGGGGTTAGATGCTCAACCTTTGACAATGATGGCGATACAATTAGGCTGGAAAGTAACGGTGTTTGATGAACGATCTAGTTATGCGCATCAACATCACTTTCCTAAAGCCAATATAATTAAACAACCACTCTCTCAATTAGAAAATGATATTTTGTTAAATATTGATGGTGTCGTCGTTATGCAACACAATTTAACCTTGGATGCATTAGCATTAAAACTAATTAGTCAAAGTCACCAAGCTTATATCGCGTTGCTTGGTCCCCGCCATCGTCGTGATCAGGTTTTTAGTAAAGCAAACATTAACTTGGATGATTTTAAGGGCTTCTTTTCAGCCCCAGCCGGATTTGACATAGGGGGCGAACTTCCTGAGTCTATTGCATTAAGTATCTTAGCCGAGTGCCATGCTGTCTTTTATAAGCGAATTCATTGAGCACACTAACTGCATTAACTAAAAGCGTCATTTTACAAATTAATGAATGCAAATGAAAAAATAGCGTGGGGTTCTGTGAATACAATAATAAAAGAGCTTAAGCATAATGTTAATGATGCCACACAGAAAACATTAACCTTAGTCCTGCTCGCTGCAGGTAAAAGTAGTCGATTTAACGGGATTAAATTGGCACAACCGATTGTAGATTTGAATGCTGATGGTGTCTTAGTTAATCAACCCTTATTACTGCATAGTTTAGATAAGTTAAACTATTTAGCAGACTATTTAACCGCAAATAACATAGCAAACAATGTTGTTGTCGTATTAGGTTCTCACCATAGTGAATTAAGTCAATTACTACCAATATCTACCACTTATATTACCAATGATAAAAGTGACAATGGTTTATCAACGTCCGTTAAAGTCGGTGTTGAAGCGGCTATTTCGACTCATGCTAGTGGCTTATTATTAGCCCTGGGTGACCATATCGGCGTGACTTATACAGACTATATGAAATTAGCTGATCTTTGGGTAATACAACAAAGCAATGTATGTGCATCATATCAGGCTCAGTTAGGTGTACCCGCGATATTCACTAGTGATCAATTTTCAGCTTTAACACAGCTTAAGGGTGATCAAGGTGCCAAACCTGTACTGCAACAATTAGTAAAAAACAAGCAGTTAACTTGTTTGGACTTACCAAATGCGATTAACGATATAGACACACGAAATGACCTTCTACAATGGCAGCAACTGCAGTTAAATAATCAATAACCCTGCCTATGTAAAAGCGACCATCACAATGACTAAAATAGCTTAATCAGGACAAGTAACTGAATATAATTCGAGTCTGATTAAGCAGGTAATCTTAATTTTTAGCAGAATAAATGATTTAATTCTAGGCGGGAGTTGACGTAACTGCTTGTTCCTTTTGCAAAAATTACAACACAGAAGTCAATTTATTTAGCTTGGTATAACAGTTTAAGATCAAATACTGAAGATAAAAAACTGACATAAAAAAACCCGAAAAATCGGGCTTTTTATAGTACGCGTTGAATTAGGCTTTTGCCAAAGCACTTTTTAAGTCACTTGGTTTCATTGGGATTTTGCGTAACCGCACGCCCACGGCTTGATAGATGGCATTAGCAATCGCTGGAGCAACCGGAGTAACGGCTGGTTCACCTAATCCGGACGGTGGCATTTTACTGTCAATAAACTCAATCTTAATTTCCGGCGCTTGACTTAAACGCAGCGGAGTATAAGTATCGAAGTTTGAGTCTTTATACTGACCATTAAGTAGTTCGGTGCCTTCAAATAACGCCATGGACAATCCCCACAGTGCCGCGCCCTGACATTGCGCTTCTGCGCCGTTTGGATCAACAATAATACCGGCATCGATGGCGATAACCAGTTTTTGCACATTGACAATACCGTTGGTTTTGTCGACATGAACTTGTACCGCGCACGATACCCATGTTGGCATATCACGTTCTTGGCCAAATGTTGATGCAATTCCAAGCCCGGTATCTTTGGCTTGTGGTGTGCCCCAACCAATCATCTCAGCGGCTTTTTTCAGTACCGCGGCCTGACGCGCTGCACCACCTTCGGCAACGGGTGTGCTACCGGCATTTCGGCCTTCGGCAATCAGCATGTCTAAACGGAATTGCACTGCATCTTTGCCCGCGTGATGCGCTGCTTCGTCCATAAAGCTTTCAACGGCCCAATTGGTCCAGCCTGGCCCTACTGAACGTAACCAACCCGGCCTGAAGGTGGCGATGGCGAGATCATTGGACACAGCGCGGACTTTTTGGGCGCCAACGCTATACCAATGGTCTGCCCCTGAAATTGAAAACGGATCATAGGGTTCGCCATTCACCCCTTTTGGCATAAAGAAAGGGGCTAATACTTGGGTTGGCCAACCGGCAGTGGCATGATGTTCCATCGCAGAAACCGCTTTTTTATCATCAAAAGCCATTTTTAGTTGTTGAACTGAAGCTGAGCGCGCGCTATCAAAGAGCATGTCTTGTGGACGCGTCATCACCATTTTAACCGGTTTTCCGCCTAAGGCTTTAGAAGTCAACGCCGCTGGAACGGTGTAATCGCCATTGAGCCTACGGCCAAAGCCGCCACCTAACATGTAGCTACGCATAACAATGTTAGCTTCGTCTTCACCTAATGCGATGGCTAATACAGGTAGGATAAGTGACTGCCACTGAGTACCTGAATGGATTTCCCATACGCCGTCTGGATTTTTAAAGACCAAGGCATTAACAGGTTCCATTTGCGCATGTAATACTGTGCTGGTGATATATTCTTGTGCAATGCTGCTGCTGGCACTCGCAAATACGGGTGCAGTGTCAACATTACCAGTATCTAAAATACTGCCTTTGGTGTTATCGCCAAGTAATTTTCTGCCGTGTTCAATAATATCGGCTTCAGACACTGTTGCCGTTTCACCCACATCCCATGTCACTTTCACTAATTTCGAGGCTTTTTGAGCCGCATGAAAGCTGCTGGCGATAACCATTAACCAACCTGGGACACTGCCACTCGCATCCTCTAATACAATCGTTTTCTGATAACCTTTAATTGCTTTCGCAGCTGAATCATCAAATGTCACGACTTTAGAGCCATAACGGGTGGGCGGTAAAATAGGATTGGCGTATACCATGCCATCAACTTTAGCGTCGATACCATATATTGTTTTACCGTTGGTCTTGTTGGCGATATCAAGAGAGGTCACCGGTTGACCAACAAGTGTAAGATCGGCATTTGGCTTCAGCGGCAGTTGTTTCAGTTCTTCTTCCGTAAACTGACGGGTTAAGCCCAAGGTAACTAATTCACCGTACGATAACTCACCTTTACTGGATATGATTTTACCGTTTTTAGCTTCACAATCTTGTGCTTTAATGCCCCATTTTTTGGCCGCGGCTTCGATGAAGGCGGTGCGACCAGCAGCTCCAGCTTGACGATATACCGGCCAGCTTTGTGAAATAGACCAACTGCCACCGGTAACCATGTAACCCCAGCGTGGGTCACTGTCAACATGAATAATTTCAATGTCGTCCCAAGAGGCTTCTAGTTCATCAGCAAGAATACGCGCAATAGCGGTACCGACATGTTGGCCCATTTCTGAGCGCATAATGTTGACTTTAATTTTGCCGGCGGTATCGATTGAGTACCACAATGAAGGCTCGTAAATATCACCTTCGCTCGGTAATACTTTACCGTTAGGGCTGGCAGGATCCATTGCCGCCATCAAGTGACGAGGGAAACCAAAGCTGACACCAACCGCTGTCATACCAATTAAAAAGCCGCGTCGGGTTATACCCTGTGAACCACGTTTAGGAAGTCTGCTCATGATTGCTCTCCTTCAATGGCATTTGCCGCTTCATGAATAGCACTACGGATACGCACGTAAGTCATACAACGACATAAGTTCCCAGCCATCACAGCGTCAATATCTTTATCCGTCGGTTTAGGAATGTCTTTTAATAATGCAGCAGCTTGCATAATTTGACCCGACTGGCAGTAACCACATTGTGGCACCTGCAAGTTTATCCATGAAATTTGTAATGGATGGTCGCCTTTTTCTGACAAACCTTCAATGGTAGTAATTTCAGCCCCTTCTACTATCGAAATGGGAGTAATACATGAACGTGTTGCACGTCCGCCCACATGGACAGTACAGGCTCCACAGGTTCCAATACCGCAACCAAATTTGGTACCCGTCATGTTGAGTTCGTCACGAATGACCCACAGTAGAGGAGTATCGCTCTCTACGTCGGCAGTCATCGGCTCGCCGTTTAAAATAAATTTTGCCATTGGCACTTCTCCAGTGAAGTTATTGCTCAAATCGGGGTTGATTACGGATCTCGCCCACTTGTTGTTGTAATTTAGGCCAGATGTTTTCCCCTGCAGTTTGACGCAAATAAGCTGCTATTGCGCTAATGTCTTGATCGCTAAGTGCATCACGGAATCCTGGCATTACCACGCCGCTGATTCCTTGATCGCTACTAACACCGTCCAGTATGACGTTAATCAGGTTCGTTGGCTTATCAAGATGAGTCGCTGAGCCTATGGTAATCAATAGCCGGCCTTTGACTAATTGGTCGCTGCTGTAATGACATGCTTGGCAAGCAGTGGCATACAAACGCGCACCTTCATCGATCCGTTGATCTGGTTGTTGATGTTGTGCGTCTATTGCAGCTTGTAAAATCTTATTAGATTGTGATTCATCCATTTTGGTAGTGCGATCAAGATCGGCAAAATAATTGCTAATGTCTCTAAGATCACTGTCTGGCAGAGCGGATAAACCATCGTGCATAACCGGTGCCATTGGACCTGCGGCACTACCATGGTAAAGCGAATTACCTGTGCTGAGGTATTCGTAGAAATCTTGCGAACGCCAAGGGAGTGGTGACGTGCTGGTAGAGGTTAATGAGGGTGCAATCCAACCATCAATGGCAGCACCTTGATACATTTGGTCATATTTTTCACCGCCAAGTGCATTACGTGGAGTATGACATGCGCCACAGTGAGCAACACCTTCAGCTAAATAAGCGCCACGGTTCCACTCGGCTGATTTTTCGCTGTTGACTTCAAAAGGTTGAGTGTCAGCAAACAGAAGTTTCCAACCCGCTTGAAACCAGCGGATATTGAGCGGAAACGGAATATCGTTATCTTTTTTGACTTGGTTAACGGCCGGTACAGACGTCATGATATAAGCATAAATGGCGTTAATATCCGCGTCGGTCATTTTATTAAAGTGTTCATAAGGGAACGCAGGTAATAAATGATGTCCATCACGACTCACACCAATGCGCATCGCTCGGCTAAAAGCGGCTTCTGACCAGTTACCAATACCGGTTTCGACATCTGGGGTGATGTTACTCGAATAAATGGTGCCAAAGTCGGTGTGCATTTCATAGTTACCTGCATAAGGCGTTCCACCTGATGGCGTGTGACAAGTGCTGCAATAACCTGCTGCGGCAAGGACTCTACCTTGTTCGATAATCTCTGGAGAATAGTCTGTTTGAGCAGGTATGACGGGATCTATTGCAGGGTACCAAGCGTATATACTAAATACACATAATCCTACAATAGCTGCACCACATACGCCATAAACGATACGTTTTAGCATATTACATTGCCTTATTTAAAAAATAGATCGGGGGGGAGTGATCTAGCTAGCTAACATTCCCTGTTTAGCTTTGTATTACAGTTAATATTTGCGAACAATTATTAACCATACAATAAAACCGATAAGCCTAGTTAACTCTAATGTTAATAAAATGTGAATGCAACCTCTGTAAGCCATCTGTGACTTAACAAGTAAAATGAGATTTCTATAGAGAGTTGAAAATGAACGATTTTAGTTAACTATTAACGAGGAGATGTTGATTTTTTTGGGTGCACTTTGTCAACAAGTGCAGGCTTGCAGGTTTATCTGCAGGCGTTCTGCGCGGCGATCGTCGTAGGCATCGAATGGTGATGCATCACTCTTATTGCCTACTCAGAATGCTTTCAGATTAAAAACTTAAACGATAAATATCAAAGGCTTGGGGCAATATTTTTTATAAATCAAACCATTTTTTTATTGATTCTGTAGTAGGGACACCGCCACTATGGACAACCTTTTCATCCATCACAACCCCAGGTGTGGACATTACACCGTAATTCATTATCGTTTCTAAATCAGTTACTTTCTCAACAAACACTTCAATTTCATTGTCTTTCGCTATTTTTTCAATTAATTTAGCGGTATTAATGCACTTAGTGCAACCAGATCCTAATACTTTAAATTTTTTCATTATTATTTCTCCTAGAAATTCCATATTGATAGATTAAATATCCAACCTATAAGGGTAAATGCTGTTAACAGCAATGCAAAAAGTAAACTCAGTAAGCGCCATTGCATCACTTGCTTTAACATCACAAATTCCGGCACGCTTGCCGCGACGGTACTCATACAAAAAGCGAGAGTAGTGCCAATAGGTAAACCATTTTTGATCAGGCTTTCCATAATGGGAATTACCCCCGTGGCATTAGAGTAAAGTGGAATACCCACCAGCACAGAGGCAGGTACAGACCACCATTGCCCTTGACCAAGGTGGGCTTCAATCCAACCATCGGGCACAAAGCCATGCAGAGCAGCACCAATACCCACACCAATAAATACCCACTTCCAAACTCTGGCAACGATTTCTAGCATTTCACCTTTAGCAAAAGCATGTCGGTCTGAAAGTGTCATTTTAACAGCTGCCTCACCTTGTGAGGGGGTTGGTTTTCCTTGACTATTTTTCATCGCTTTGGCGGCAAAAGGTTGCAGCCAACGTTCAGCCCCGATTACATCAAGAAACCACCCGCTTAACATACCGATCACCATCCCTACCGCGATATACAGCAGGGTAAATTTCCAACCTAACAAACTAACCAGTAACAAAATGGCTATTTCGTTAATTAAAGGGGACGTGATCAAAAATGCCATTGTAATACCTAACGGGATCCCCGCGCTGGTGAATCCAAGAAAAACAGGAATACTGGAGCATGAACAAAAGGGGGTAATAGCACCAAAAACACTGCCTAAAAAATAGCCAAAGAGTCTTCTTTTCCCAGCCAGATAAGAGCGTACTTTTTCCACATTGAGAGAGGCTCTTAACAAGGCAATGACATAAATCATAACGATTAGTAACACCATGATCTTAGACGTATCTTCAATAAAAAAATGCACCGCATCAGCAAGCTTTGTCCCGGACGATAAAGACAGTTGTTGATAGGTAAGCCAATCGGCAAATTGAGTGAAAATTTCAAACATCACGTCCCCCTTTTTCATATCAAGGTATTGGAAAAGCAAAATTCATCAATCTTTATCCTCTTTTTTTATATAAATTGTTTTATATAAGATGCAAAGAGAGTAAAGAAGATGCCCTTTTTTGTTATTTATTTAGCAGGGAAAAACAACACACTTTCTGCTGTTTATCAAAATGAATTTGACAGTGTGCTTTTAACCTTTGCTTAAGCTTAATTCTAGCCTATTGCAAACAGGATTTACTGGCGGATAAAGTTAATGCGCATAAGCTTGCAAAATCCTGCTGACTCATGCCTTTTATATCGCGGTTCATATATTAGTTAGAAAGAAATATAAGATAATTTAACTTTGTGTTTTTTTACTTTTTGTTATGAGCTGTGACCCTATATGTTCCAGATTTTTTATTGTCTAACGGCTCAAAGCATTAACAAGGGTTAGAAAGTTCACAACTCCTTATAATTTATTCTTGACCAGACTTTTACTATATATCTAAACAAAACATAGTTTGCTAAGATAGCGCCAAATTTAAGGAGATTACTTTTATGCCAAATTATGTTGTCGGTCACAAGATCCCTGACTCAGACTCGATCTGTTCAGCCATCGCATTATCATATTTAAAAACCACTTTAGGTGAGGACACAGTTCCCGCACGTTTAGGTCAATTAACCCCAGAAACATTATTTATTTTAGATAAGTTTGGTTTTGAACAGCCAATGCTTAAAACCAGTTATGCAGGTGAAGGTGTTTATATTGTTGATCACAGCGATATTGAACTTGCCCCAGATGATATTAATGATGCCACTATTTTAGGTATTATTGATCACCATAAATTAGGTGACTTAACCACAACGACGCCACTTGAAATTTGGGTTCGTCCTGTCGGCTGTACTAATACCATCATTAAAATGATGTATGATTTTTATAATGTAGAAATCCCTAAAAATATAGCAGGCGCGATGATGTGCGCTATTTTAAGTGACACTGTTATTTTTAAATCTCCTACTTGTACCACTGCTGATATTAAATGTGTTGAAGCGTTAGCTGAAATTGCCGGTATTGAAGATTTTAAAGACCTTGGTATGGATATGTTCAAGGTAAAATCGGCTGTTGAAGGTACGCCGATACGTGAGTTAGTTAAGCGTGATTTTAAAGACTTTAATATGAATGGTAACAAGATTGGCATTGGCCAATTAGAAGTTATCGACTTAAGTGTTTTTGATGATATTAAAGCCGAGCTTGCTGCCGATATTGCGGCATTAAAAGCCGAAGGTGGGCGTCACAGTGTTTTATTATTGCTGACCGATATCATGAAAGAAGGCTCAGAGCTTTTAGTGGTCAGTGATAATGAAAATTTAACCGAGCAGGCTTTTGGTCAGGCAACGACCGACGGTAAAGTTTGGTTAGAGGGTGTACTAAGTCGTAAAAAACAAATAGTGCCACCACTGCAAAAAGTTTTTGCTTAATTTTCAGTCTGATAAAAAACAAAAACCACGCTATTAATTTAGTCGTGGTTTTTTATTCTCGTTAAATAACAGCGATAAATGCCAGGTCTTGTCCAACAATTGGGTTAAGCCGTGACCCACACACTTACCGCTCGACTTCTAATGGCTCACTGTTTTTGAAAACACATTAATAACCATGACACCCACCAAAATTAACAACATTCCTATCACCGCCGCAAGATCAGGCAGTTGTTTATAGACCACAGCACTTATTGATGCAATTAATACTATTCCCATGCCTGCCCAGATAGCATAAGCGATACCAACGGGTACCGTTTTAAGCACTAAGGATAAGAAATAAAATGCAACTGCATAACCAATAACACAAACAGCACTGAAGGTTAAATCAGAAAAACCATTTGATGCTTTAAGTGCTAATGTTGCCATTACCTCAGCTACAATAGCAATTGCCAAATACCAGTAACCCATACTTCATTTCCCAATAAAAATATAATATTTTTTAGACGGAATAATTCCACCTTCCCACAAGAAACACCGACACTGCCAATGATTTCATAACGTTACTAGAATAGCAGATTTAAACAGTGGTTCAAAACGTGACGAAAAAAATGAAATATAAATCCTGCGGGAAAGCGGCATTTTTCTGTATTTCTGCCATTAAAACAGAAATTACAGTGGAACAGTATATTGATTTATTGAGCGCGTTACAAAGCAGTAATATCCACAAAAGACCTTTATGTAACCTGGTTATACCAAAAGAATTAATGAAGTGGTCAATGATTGCGAAGGAAAAATCAACACTAAAGTTGCATTCGATCGTTATTCTCATTTCACACAATCGTATGGAACGATTTTGAATAGCTTTAGCTGACTACAAAAGGTGAAGACAGTATCTTCTGAATAAAAATCACAACGCAGTTAGGGATGATTTTAACCCGCAAGTGATCATTTTTTCAGCTCTTTTGGTCTTATCCATCGATGCAATTGATTCAGCCCTGTGAAATTTCACCCGTAGCGAGCCAAGAAGCACATTTAGAATCGAGTTCTTGTGCTGCTCGATGCTCGTATTTGTAAGAATCCTCTGCGCTTAGGACATCGCGCCAACGACCATTCGTCCCTTTATGAATAAAGGTTTGTGCACCGCCATTCCAAAAAGCACCACCAAGGGGGACGCTTTTTGCGGCATTTTTTTTCATATATTCAAAACTGCAATGGCGCAGTATAGACTCCCATTTGTCTTCATCAATCGGGGTTCCAAGGAATTCTGCTAAGCGGCGAATCTCTCCGGGCATATCGTTTTTAAGATTTTCGAAATGCAAAAAATAGACATTCGGTAGATTTCTGATTGCCCACCAAGATCGGATATTTTCCCAAAATGACCACCAAGGGTGCCCATCTTGATCGAGCCAATGATGGTAATACTCAGTTATTGAACCCGATGGCTTTTCAATTGCGGGTCCGACTCTACCGGGAGTGTCATTTAAAGCTTCATACCAGGCCTGATTAGCAGTCGAGTGATGGTTGAACATGCTCCATAAAACATCGCGCCCGTCGCGGCCGATATAAATGTACTTAGCCTTTTCAGAAAAGGTCAATGCATCAACAGGTAGATGCGTTTTTAAAAACCGTCGATGAGTCTGTGCCTCGACCATCGGCAGTTTTACCTCTTTAGGCGGCACTCGCAGATCAAGCCATGGGGACATTTCTGCCACTTCCAGTCCTTCTTCGCCGTTGAACAAAAGCTGAGAGATAATCTGTTGTACCCAGGTTGTTCCTGATTTAGCGTAGGTTGAAATAACAATATCATCGTCTCTAAAATTAAGCTCATTCCAAATTGTAGAATCAAAATGATGATTATGGAGTTCTCGCGTTTTAATTGGTTTGGCAGTGTTATTCATAAAAACTTCTCACTTTTATAGTTAAAGATCTATGACGAGGCGGTATAATTTTTCATTTCCAGCCCCGAAGTGTAAAAGACAAGCAACATTAATTTATATTTTATTGATATTCAATTAGTTAATTTTTTTTTAATAACAGATTGGTTAAATTGAGTGATAAACCGGTTTATTGAGGATTTATAAAGTGGGGGATGAGTGCTTCGTCCTTGCCTTATCTAATATTTTTTAACTTCTCTATATCGTGTCAGGCTGTGCATCTGCCACTGCGCACTTGTCTGTGAAGCGTGAATTTATTGATCCCTTTCTTTACCGCAACTTTATGGAGTGTCTTCTTACTTTATTTTCTTACTTTATTTTACAGCGATAGTAAGGCGTATCAATAAAACTGATTTGGCTTTTTAAAGGCGATGGCACAACCCACCCACCGGACTAAAAACAAAAAAATGGATTTAGATAAGTTCAAAAAACAGTCAATTTTATAATGGCTGTCTTTTTATTTCTTTTAGTACCGTTATGTTTTTATTATTTTAAATTGCCAATTTTTGAAATATATTGGCCCTTGGATTGCCTAAAATATATATTGCACTGAGTCAGGCTAAATTCCCCTTCCTTTAATTCAACATATGGGTTTAATTCCACATAAATATCAACAGCATTAGGTTGTGATGATTTAGTCAAATTTTGAATATAATGAAAGACTTCATACTTTTCTGCAATGAATATATAACTATTAACGATCTCAGGATTTGTCCATGGCATTCTAAGTATCAGATCAGATTTACAATTCGGAGAGCTAATTGGAAATTCGGATTTTTTAAGCCTAATTTCAAACTGGCCACCATTAATTATAAATTGTTCACCTGTAAATGAATCAATATAAGTGATGTTTTCTTTAGTCAGTGAATACTTTAAATGGTAATAGGCGTTGTTGTTTGTTATTGAAGTCACCACACTTGGACTTGTCGCGTTACATGCACTAATAAATAAAAACCCCAACAACATAAAAAGGAGGTAAATTATTTTATTAAACTTAATATTTAGCATGTCAAATCTTCTTGCACTCAAGGTGTAGTACCAATAACATATTTATTCCATTTTTCAATATATTCATGTGGCACTCCCTTACCCAATGGCGTGTTATAGTACTGCTTCCAGTATCTTGCTTGTGCCGCAATATCACCCGCTTTAGGTAAGGGTGCAGAAACTCTCATATAATGAACCCGCGCCATAGCGGTCGCATATTTATCATTAGTTTCCAGCTCATCAATCTTATTTGCATTAACATTCGAAAGAAAAGACAGAATATCGTTTGCTAACGCTTGACGATATTTTAAATAGTTATCCCAAATATCATTATGTGTAGACGGTTCCATCTGAAAATATCCTTTAGCAGGCCCTTCTCCAACTTGCCTTCTATACATAAAATTTAAGCTTTCTTGAACAGCGGTTCCTAAAAGAAGCTCTTCCGCCGCTAAGTTTTCCTCCCCCAATCTAGCCAAAACGGGTTGTATCACTGTCTCTCTAAAAACTTGTGCTTTATTCATAATATCCCCCTATTGATAATCATTGTGATTCTAAGCGCACTGACTGATAACTCTTTTACTATCCACAAAAAGCCGCACTACCTATTTTGCTTTAACTAATCAGAGCAATATCTGATTAATATAAAATCAACATACGCATGCCTTCTCATCGAGCAAAGCCCGCGACTTGAAGTGCCCTTCACATCATTCTAGGAGAAAAATTTGAATAGCGTTAACTAAGTACCTACCCGAAATTTTTCTGATGTTAAAGCGCATTTTATTGAGTAAAAGGCTCAAAAATGCAGGGGAATTTATGTAATAGTACTTAGCATGCAGGGTGAATAAACCAAAAAAATATCAATTAAACGATCGCCATTTAGCGATTACTTTCTGTTCCATATTAATTTCAGCATCGCGGGTTAGCACCCATTTTGAGAGCAATAAACTAAATAAAGCTGATACCTGCGCTTGCAGATATGTTCATCTGAGCAAGCCGCTATTTCGACTTCATTGCCATGCAAAACCACATGACTTTTATTTTAGCTGCGGGGACTGAATATAATCGAACAGGTGAAAATATTACTGAGCTGACAAATAAAATGTATGGCAAACACAACGGGAAAGGCATGGAGAACACAACGAAAAAGGCTGTGATAATAGGAAGTCTTGACAAAGGGAGTTAATAAAGCTCGTGATCTTAAGGATTCTCTATCGCTGCTTATAAGAATAACACTGCTAATCAGCGCGTTATCTTTCCCTGCATATAACGCTATAATAAACTGTAATAATCATGTATATTTTTATATGAAAAATTCAATAATAATAAAAATTCTGGGAGTATGTAACCTGAAATGAGCAGTGTAATATTAAGAAATAATGTCAAAATAATAGGCAAGAAAAATGCTCCTATTTTAATGTTGGCACATGGATTTGGCTGCGATCAGAATATGTGGCAATATATGTTACCTGAATTAGAAAGCCACTATAAAATTATATTATTTGATTATGTCGGCTCTGGAAATTCTTTATTAACTGATTATTCCAAGGAAAAATATTCTACATTAGAAGGTTATGCAAAAGATATTGTTGATATTATTGAAGCATTGAATTTAAAGGACGTTACCATTATTGCGCACTCGGTGAGTTCTATTATTGCTTCAATTGCTGCTATAAAAAGACCCGAATTAATTAAGCATCTTGTGATGGTTTGTCCATCGCCCTGCTTTCTAAATATCCCCCCCGATTATGAGGGAGGATTTGAAAGAAGTGACTTGGAAGATCTCATTGAACTGATGGATAAAAATTATATTGGCTGGGCAAATTATTTGGCCCCCCTTATTATGGGAAATTCACAATCACCTGAGCTCATTGGTGAATTGTCAGGCAGTTTCTGCAGTACAGATCCCTTAGTGGCAAAGACGTTTGCTAAAGCCACATTTTTTTCAGATCATCGACACATTTTAAAAAATATAACCTGCCCTGTGCTAATACTACAAAGTGCGTCCGATTCATTGGCCGGCATCAATATTGGATATTACATGGCTGAAAAAATTGCTCATAATGAACTTGCCATTATTAATGCAGAAGGCCATTGTTTACATATGACAAATCACCAAGATATTATCCCGATAATTCTTCGTTTTATTGGACGATAGCCGAATGAAAAAAAACGCAGTTCCAAATTTAAACGATTTTTTTTCTGGTCATCTTATTGTAAATAAAGCTAGAAAAATTCTTTATTGCAATAATTATATTTGTGATTTAAGTGACCAGTCTGATAAAAGTCTGATTGATAACCCCCTATCCAAATTTGTTACCAAAGCATCTAATATTTTTATTGATAGTTATGTTTATCCACTATTAATGCATCAATCATGCGCACAAGAAATCCAAATAACGTGGATTGGGAAAAACGGAGAAACAATACCCGTTGTAGTGAATATAAAGCTGGGGTCAGAAGATATATCTTACTGGTCACTTTACGTCTGTGAAAATCGAGATAAGCTTCACAGTGAGCTGTTAAAAGCGAATGAAAAGCTTGAAAAACAGTCTCAAGAGTTATTTCGTCTGGCAACAACAGATCCCCTGACCGGTTTATTGAACAGGCGCGAACTGCAAGTACAGGCCCAAAAAGTCACTCATCAAGCTGCCAGAAACTTATCAACATTTGCATTATTGTTTATTGATATTGATTTTTTTAAACGTGTTAATGATACATACGGCCATCCCGCTGGAGATAAGGTTTTAATATGCCTGGCTAATATACTGACTCAAGAACGAAGAGTAACTGATATAGTGGCAAGAATGGGAGGTGAAGAATTTGCATTACTATTACCCAATATTGATGAAGAAAATGCCTATAAATTAGCCGAAAGATTAAGGAAAAAAATTGAAAAGCAAACAATAGACCATATAAAAATCACCGTAAGTATCGGCTTAGTCGTCACGCGTAAAAACACCCAAACAAATTTTGATATATTACTTGAATTAGCTGATCAAGCACTTTATGAGTCCAAAGAATGGGGACGAAACAGAACGCATGTTGCTCAACTTTAAAAGACAGTTTACGAGAAATACAGTGAAATTCGGCTATATCTATGGCCTTCCACATTAGTCAAATCATGGAATAACATCAATCGTTAAAATACTATGTTGAGTGACCCTAACGGTAATACAGTGACATAAACCGCTATCGGCATATATTTGATGAGTATCTTCCGTATTATAGCAGTTCATTGCAACTGGTTACTTGGTATTTATTAGCTCGTCAAATATACTGCTTTCAAGCGCATTAGATACATTAAAAAGCGCCATCATATTCGATAAAATCTCTTGACCGGCATGCAGCAGATATTCTGATTACCAGACGGAATAGAATAAAACATAAAAAAAAATTCACTGTCACGATTTAATTAAGCCTTAATATCATAATGTTAACGTTCCTTTTTCTCCTATATATGTATTTATAATATGACATCAAAACTGCAATATTCTTCTATTTATTTTCCTGTTTTTCTGGTGCTGTGGATTGGCTTATTTTTAGATAGTAAACCCGTGGCAGAGGTGATCGAATACAGCCAATGGCTAACTAACGGTCTTGTTTTTTTGTGCTTTTTTTGGGTTTATAAAAAAGTAGCTAAGAAAATAAAGACCTTGATGATTTATGGCATAGGTCTGGCTTTTTTAGGTGAAATGTTTTTTGCAGTTCTGCTGGGTATGTACGAGTATCGATTAGAGAATATTCCTCTTTATGTCCCCTTAGGACATAGCTTGATCTACGCTGCCGTTTTTTACATTAATAAAGAGAAGGTTATTCAAGGAAAGAAAGAGCTTATTACATCCATTCTTTATTGTGCAATGATCATTTATTCAAGCCTTTGGCTGGCCTTAGCACAGGATATACTCGGCTTTTTATGCATGTTATTTGTAATCTTTTTTCTAAAGAAAAAAATAGCTAACAAATTATTTTTCCTCATTATGTTTTTCATGATTGTATATTTAGAGCTTCTAGGTACCTATTACGCTTGCTGGGTATGGCCCGACACTTGGTTTTCTAAAATATCTTTTATCACCAGTGCTAATCCCCCCAGTGGCATCAGTGTGTTCTACTTTGGTTTTGATCTTGGCTGCCTTTGGATTTATAAAAAACTAAATGCCCAAAAGTGGCAAAGAATGAAATCCCTTCGGAAAATACGAGCGACTAAAGGAGTGACTGCACAAGGAGTAAAATGAAGTTGCCCAGTTGAATAGTCTCTGCACTTCGCATTCACTTGATCTTACCCGCAAAGCGTGAATTGATTCATTCTTTTATTCACCAGAATATCACCCAAAACGGGTTCAATTGTGCGAAGCAGTTTGCTGTAATACCAACAGCCTTGGGTCGCTTTTTACTGCATTTTTTACCAGACGGAAAAATTTATGGCTGCCTGCTTTTGCCCCCTATCTTAAATATCCTTTAAGGCAATATTAGATGGGGAATTTTCAATAGCGGTCTTAAATTTATCAAAAGTTTCTTTTAGTTTATTTAATTCCTTGGAATTTATAATTGGAACAGCATCAATACCATGTTGATCTAATACTTCCAGAACATGAAAAATCGTAAGGAATTCCGGATCGCGTGCCGGTTGGTAAAACAAGGTATTAGCATCATTTAATTTGACCTCAACCAACAGACCTGCTTCAGTTAATTCAAAAAGGATTTGACGTACAAGCCGAATCGGTAATTCCACAAAATGTGATATTTGATCGGCGTGCCAGGGTTTTTCTCCCTTACAAAAATTTTTAACACTTAATAGAACAATGTATAAGGAAATTAATCGCTTAAATGAATGGCTGGCTTTTAGACAATCCGGTTCAAATTCATAGGTTTCCACATTTTGTTCAGCAAAGGAAACCTCTGCGCCTAGAAGGACAATCAGCCAACTCATCTGCAGCCACACTAAAAACAGCGGTAAGGCCGCAAAGCTCCCATAAATGGCACCATATTTTAAGACGCCCACCTGAAACGTTATATAAATCCATTGAACAATCTGATAGGTAGTCCCTGCAATAATTCCCCCTAAAAGGCCGGCCTTAAAATTTACTTTGGTATTAGGAATAAAAATATAAATAAAAGTAAATACCGTCCAAATAACAGCATAAGGCAGAATTTTAAGACTAGTAATAATAAGCGGAACAATCGGCCCGAGAAAGGATATTTTTTCCACCAGAAGTGTAACCTGACTACTAATAATAACGGTGGTACTGCTAGATATAATTAATAAAACAGGGCAAATCAACATAATAGAGACATAATCGCTAAACTTTCTTGCAAAACTTCGACTTTTTTTAATCCCCCATATCTCATTAAACGATTCTTCTATCTGACCTAATACTTTAATGACGGCCCAAAATAATACGACAGTACCAATCCCGGCAATAATACCGCCTTGGGTATTTTCAAGCATCGCCTGAGAAAATCCGATCAGTTTCTCAACGACCTCTTCCTGACCCTGCAGGTTATCAAATAATAATGTTTCTAATTTTTTATCAAAGCCAAACCCTTTGGCAATGCCAAAAGCCATCGCTGCAACCGGGACCATAGATAATAAAGAGAAAAAAGTTAGGGCAGAGGCGCGCAGCATGCATTTATCTTCAGCAAAACCACGAATAGCCAAAAGGATAATACGAAGTTGACGAAGGCCAAACAATTTCATTCCTGAGAGCTGGTTAGCCCGAATCCGCCAAATATCCGTTTCAATAAAATTAATGAACTTTGTTATAAATGATTTCATTAATAGATCCTTATCATAAAAGTTTAGAAAATAGGAAGCTTAAGGCATTTGCTCAGTATAGGAGAATAAATACCTTTTATTTTAGCTATTGGGATTGAACATAATCGAATAAGCGCACACATTAATAGATAAATATCATTGAGTTGACAAATACGATCAATCATCCATTGAGGCTGGTGCACAAAACGTTTCCCGATATATGGATAGTCTTCACACAAAATGCACGGTGAACACAATAAGAAATACAGTAAAAATAGGGAGAATGAACAAGTGAAATGAATGAAGAGCCTGATTGCGTCCCATAAGAAATACGCTTTGTTTCTACCTTGAATTCTTCCACCAATATTATCCAGTAAGGCGTATAAATTGAGAAGGAATAAACGCAGGATCGAACTCACAAGTTGTTGATTTTT
The DNA here is from genome assembly GCF_000015285.1 of Psychromonas ingrahamii 37. Taxonomy (NCBI): domain Bacteria; kingdom Pseudomonadati; phylum Pseudomonadota; class Gammaproteobacteria; order Alteromonadales; family Psychromonadaceae; genus Psychromonas; species Psychromonas ingrahamii. The sequence goes on along the minus strand of NC_008709.1, from coordinate 2,206,468 downwards.
CTTGTGTGACTCTCAGTAGAAAAAAACACGCACCTAAAATCGTCACACAGAAAGGTGTTGTAATATTATTTATTTTAAGCACTTATACAATATTAATAGTCAGAATGAAAACGAAAATTAAGGTTATTGTTGATAGAAAAAAACAAATATTTACCTGCAGATATACAAAAGGCAGCGTGAAAAAACTCGACCATGAATTCATGTAGCAACCAATGTTAGCGCTGTCACACTTTTAGTGACTTTTTCCAGCAGGTCATATTGATTGACAAAACTAATTTTGAATAATTTTCAGAGCATAATAAAAGCTGGCCTATATCAATTTATTTGGGAATAATTATTTCAGAATAATGCTCGATAACAGATCCCGCCAGGTGTCAGGCATTGCGGGAAAAAATGCGTTGCTCCTCCTTATTTTCAGCTTCAACTCCCTCTGCCTCTTTTGTCATAATATATTTAACATTCCAATATATACCCATGTTACTTCAAGATGCTTTGTCAGGCGCAAGCTCGGAGACCAGAGCAAGACGCAACATGAGGTAATGGTTATTCCCTTTCCGATTGGTGCAACGCAGCGCTGGTTTTCGAACTTGCGCCCCGTAGGGCAAGGAAAATTGTACCAATCTGCGTTGTTATAAAATCTCTCTGTAGAATAACTAGACTTCAATTTTATGCCTGGCATCTCGGCACAATTTTTCTTGCTGACTTTGCATCTTGAGGTATCATGGGTATAGTACCTAAAACAAGATGGGATCAGGCGAGACTTTCCCGTGTCCACTGGAGGTTTTGTTAGCCATTTAGACTTGCACATACTCACTTTTTTCGGAAGGCAGAGTATATTCAAGATAATAATCCATATTTATAATCTCTCCTGAATGCAGGTGTATTGCGACTTTAATATTGAATATGCCCCATGTCCAAAAAGTGATAGAGAAGTTATTTAGCCTGTTCAGGGAGCGCCTATTTTGTTTTTTAAACGTTGGATGCAGCGCATATTCAACAAACTCAATTTCATCTAGCTCTCTCTCTGGTGCATCAACCCATACTCCAAGATGAAAGTGCATTTTACCTTTCTCATTGAATTGCTTATATTTTATTTTCCCATCGATATTTCTAATCACATTGCTTTTTATTGTGTACTGCATTAGAAATCTCCTCCATCGATAACGGGTTGAAAACCATCAATGCCATCAACTTCCTCTGGAAGTGGGTCATCGTCATCGGGTTCATCGGGCACTGCGTGATCTATCATTACCATGTTCTCAAAATTAAACCGTTTTGATGCTTCTTCCGCTGCTTCTAAAAATTGATCTGGATCTGTACAGGGTAATGAAGTGTATGAAATTAACTTGTTATTTATTTTTGCAAGATAACTTTCCGGACTCTCTATTAGCTTGCTAGCGCTAACAGACCATAAATACTGGTATAAATCTGACTGTAAATCTTCTAACAACTTGGAACTTCTCCACGCTTCATTGGCGTTGGACTCCCATTGAAATACTTTATCCATAACAGCAAGCACGCCAGTCATAAATCCCGCGATGCCGGTTATATATTTAGTTGGGTCTTCGCCAAGAAATGAGAGTGATGAGGCACCGGTTAAAACACCACTTATAACGGTTCCCCATTTTAGATAATTCGCACGATTACCAATGGACTTATGATCAGAGCGATAGGCTAATCGCCAGCGCTCCATCTTTATCCATGCTTCTTTTGATCGCGCTTTCAGCGATACAAACTCATGAGCATTCATAGCATGATTATCTCCATATTATTTTGGCTGACCTCAAATACTGGTGCGTAGGTTGGTGCTTTTTTTAACAAAAACCACAACAACTGTATCGAGTCCGCATGCTGCGACTTATCATTTAACCGTCCCACTTATTCATAGAGTTACCTTTATTATAAATAAGTGGGACCTGCTTATATTGGTTACGAATATTGGTTTGCTCTACAGATTGTGTTTTTAACAAAACGCTCGAACCAGCAGATATACTCCGTTTTATAACGCATGCTCAGGAATTGCCGTAGCACCCGCTATCTATAAGATTTGCAAGAAAGGAGTTTAAGCACATTACATCCTTAACTTTAGGCTGAAGAGCTTAAAAATGAAAGAAGACACTATTGATGATTTTGCAGTTTTAACAGTCCTGAAGGGGCAGCGCCATCGATGGCAGCGATAGAATCTGCCGGTACAGCTATCTTCTTTGTTGGCCTGTCTGGCAATCGCAACAACAACCTTAGATGGTTTATTATGATGTTGGCTTTATTCTGATGGAACGAACGAGCTATCTATGTATGATGCCCTACCTCTAATTTTAAGCGATTCTAATCGCTTTATGGATAAATTCCTGTACAAAGGCTGAATAGCCAATTTTTTTCTGGGTGATCCGTCAAAAAAATTCTATGTATTCAATATGTTGTTATGTCTATTGATCCTATTGCCTTGGCTTTCAGCCAACAAGGTCAGCGCTTTTAATGATGATTTCACCTCGCCCAAGATTGAAACAGCAACCTATGGTTTACTCTGTCATGACCTTAACTTAAGCACACTTTACAGTGCAAAGCCCATGACTCTAAGTTTTGGCGATTCGCTACAATATATTTAATAAAACACCTAATTTATACTTCAGTGGTGGCTATTTATTGATGATCGCTTAACTCGCAGAAAAAGGAACTTTATCCATATGAGTAACAATATATTGGCAGCGCTAGAAAAGCGACTTGGTGCCACAGTTAGCAAACAGCGAGTTGCAAGCGAAGAGGCACACACCGCGCAAGTCTTTGGATGGGGTCGTAATTTTTTTCATATTGAGAATTTCTACTCCGCACATTCAATTATCAAAAATACCCTGCGCCTATGCTTGATGCATCAAAAAGGGCAGCGCAATGCCATAAATATTCAGCTTCGCCATAACAGTATTAAACTCGAGCATCTGCATCCAGAGCTTCAAGATTTCACTCTTCTTCATCTTAGCGACATGCATCTTGATATGGATGCTCAAGCAACAATGGCATTGATGGAGCGAGTGAGAGAGGTAAATTATGATATCTGTGTTATGACCGGGGATTACCGTGCACGCACATACGGGGAGATAGATAAGGCAATGGCTGCCATGGCGCGATTGAGAGCACAACTAAAAAAACCTGTCTACGCTGTATTGGGCAACCATGACAGTATAACAATGGTGCCTGCCTTAGAGGAGATGGGAATTCAAGTGCTGGTCAATGAAAATACACTGATTAAACGCGGGCAAGGGACGCTGTTTCTTGCTGGTATTGATGATGCGCATTACTTTTGTGCTGACGATATTCCTAAAGCGGCAAACGGCATGACTGAGAGCATACCCGGTATCCTTTTGTCTCATACCCCCGCCGTCTATAAGCAGGCAGCAGAAGTGGGCTTTGATTTGCTTTTGTCCGGGCACACTCATGGTGGGCAAATATGTTTACCGGGTGGCATTCCTCTTATACTAGACTCTGACTGTCCGCGTTTTGTGGGCAAAGGGGCATGGCACTATCATAAATTGCAAGGTTATACATCGGTAGGCTCGGGAACTTCTATCGTGAATGTACGCATAAACTGCCTGCCTGAAATTACGCTACATACACTTATCTGCAAAGATTAAGCAATGCACTGAGCATTTTAGCTTGTTTTTTATTCTTATAGTAAACGCTGGAATTCAGTAAAGGGCAGATTCAACTTTGAAGTGCATAACCACTAAGCGGCTATAGCCACTCTATGTTCAGCCATTAATTTGGCTGGCGTTTTGTAATTTATTTTTTTTCTTGGTCTATCATTGAGTTTGACTATTACATCTTGAACTTCTGATTGCGATACTTTTTTGAAGTCTGTTGATTTCGGCCAATATTGTCGTAATAGACCATTGGTGTTTTCATTCAATCCTCGTTGCCACGAACAATAAGGATCTGCAAAATACACATCACATTTCAAACTCTCAGTCATTTCTTCATGATAAGCAAATTCTTTACCATTATCCGCAGTGATCGTTATCACGGAATCTTCAAACGGTTTTAACAAAGCAATGGTCGCTGCTGTGACTGTTTTCGCTGATTTGTCATCTACACGTGTCGACACCGTAAAGCTAGTTTTCCGCTCTACAATAGTGACCAACGCGCCACTGTGTCCTTTGCCAATAACCAGGTCGATTTCCCAATCACCCATTCTGCTTTTATCATCAACAACTTGTGGGCGCTCATCAATACTTATGCGGTTCTTTATAAACCCTCTACCTGCTTGCTTATCTTTATTGCGTGTTTGGTAAATTTTTCCTTTCCTACGTAATTTTTTGAATAAGTTACCGCCACTTTTTTTATCTGACCAAACATGCTGATAAATGGTTTCATGGCTAATATTGATGCTTTGTTGCTCTCTAAGCCTGCCTGATATCTGCTCTGGACTCCATTTTTCTTTAATTCTGGAGTCAATTAACTCAATGAGACTTGTTGTCATTTTAATGGCTTTACAAGCGGCTAATCGACGCTTATCTGATGATATTTGAGCTTGCTGAATACGATAACCACGCTTACCTGTATTACGGGACAACTCCCTGCTAATCGTTGATTGGCTAACACTTAGTTGCTTTGCTATTTTATTTTGACTCAAACCTGTTTTCTTTAAGGCATAAATCTGGCATCGTTGTTCGTAGGTCAGTTGGTTATATGTTTTCATTGTTGCATCTCTTGCCGGAGAAAAAGCGATTAGCATATAGTCAGCTGACCGTTTTTTCTACCTATTCAAGTTATGCACTTATTATTTGAATCGAAGAAGTTATTTATCATCCTTGGCAGAGGAAAATGAAGGGTTAGGCGATTATGCACACACTTCAGACCATACGGCAAACTCATTACCGCTTGGCTCGTTGAAGGCCAACAGGTTATGAATGGTAAGGAGTGTTCGCAATAATAGGTGAAGATAAGAGATTAATATAATAACTAATTACTGCCTTCAGTGGTGATGCGTAACACCTGCCCGCAATGTTTGCAATGGACAGCATCAATATCGTGACGATTTAGCCCGCAGGTAGGACATTCATAGGGTATTTTCTCAGGCCGGAAAATAGTTTGAATCAGGCGCAAGAACAGAGAAATACCGAAAATCATGATCAGCACCGCCAGAAGATGCCCGCTGGTACCGATTAGCGTGATGTCACCAAAACCGGTTGTTGTTAACGTCGAGATAGTAAAATACAAGGCATCGACATAACTTTTTATGTCAGGGTTGACGCCTACCTGACTGACATAGACGATCGCGGTAATGACAAAAATAAATACCAACAGGTTAACGATGCTGAAAATGATATCTTCATGTAAACGAACAAAAGTTGATTGCCCACGCAGATTTTTAAGCATGCGGTAAGAGCGCAGTAATCGCAGTGAGCGTAAGACGCGCAGAAAACTTAAATTACCCAACAGCGAGGGAACCAGCAATGAGGCAATGACTATCAAATCAGCCAATCCCACCGGATGAAAGATATCTCGAAGTCGTTTTTTGCTGATAGACAGGCGGGCACAAAATTCGAGCAGATAGATAATACCAATGCCCTGCTCCAGCAGATACTGACTATGCAGACTCGGAAAAAATGAGCCTACGACGAAATAAAGGATAGTCATACCATCAAAGGCGAGTAACCCCCAACGAAAATTGCGCGCCCTTGTGCTCGCTCCATTATAGAGAAAATCAATTTGCTTACGAAGTTGTTGCCCAAAGCCGGTCTGAGAGGGCTTATCAGTCATAAATTACCTTATTCTTAAATAAAAGCTAACGGTGGACGAGAAAAGGGAGATGCATCCAGTATAGATATAAGTCTCTATCATGCTGAACTTCACTATCCTCCCTCCTGTCATTAGCAGCAGGTTAGCCAAAAGCAGCACGGTAAATCACAGACTATTAGCGCAATAAAATGTTCGGATTTCTTACCGATTACATCATGATTATTAACATAAAAAAACAAAAAACAGGCATGAAGCTGCATTTAAGCACAAGTCGTGAACTCAGCCACATTAATGGTTGAGCTTAATCGGGGGAAATAAGCACATAAGGTTACCCCCGATGGTGAGAATATTATTCACTCAAAGCTATCGCTAATATTTATCCCTTTTCATTAAAAAATTGAATATTATATTTGTGATCCATTTGACTATATAATGCTTTAAAACTTCATTCGAATAGATAAACCAATAAGGAATCATATGATTCAATTCTCCACTGAAATTTACAAACTGATTACCACCGCTTTAACTGAATTATCTGATTCTCATGATTCTGGTAGAACACCCCATAACCCGCTGAGTGAAGCACATTATTTAGGCGCTTGGATTACAACTGCCATGAAAAAGAAACGTTTTGACGCTATTGTTGCCCCTACTTTGCAGGTTTGGCAAAGACAAGCGCGCAGTCTTGGCAAAAACGCAGGACTAAAACGACAGTTTACTTATTTAGAAAAGTGTTACAGCGAAGTGATGGATGAGCAAAAAGAGGTTCGCCCCGTCAATAAAAGCCAACTGGAAAAACTTTTCGCCGGGCTTGAAGAAGATCAATGGTTGGTGACAACTGATTTACCGGTTGGGGAAAGACTTAACCGACACAGTGGCGGCAAAGAGTCATTAATCGTTTGTGCACAGCAACTGCTCGATTGTTTTGATGAGCAAGGAACGTTAATCAAGCCGATCTCTTTATATATCCGAGGTACTCTTCCCAAGATTATTGATCTTGCGTTCGCACAGGATCTGCTTTTACATAAAATAACCGATTATAAATCTAAAGTGAAATATCACGGCGAGTTTATCGTTTATCCAAATAACGATGGCAGATCTTTACCTGAATTCCCTGAAAACAACAGCGAAAAATCTTAATTACTTCTTATTTGCAGCGGGTTAATTCGCGTTAACCTGCTGTTTTTCTGCCAGTAACTCAGCGGCAATTAATTGTAATAAAAAGGTTTCACGCTCGACAGATAATCCTTTTTTATCACTGTTTAATAGCGTTTGTTGGTTATGTTTTATTGCATCATAAATATTTAACCAAACCGGCTTCATGCCGTTTCTTATTTCATAATCTTCATAATTTGTTACACCTAATTTTGTATCAATATCACAAATATAACAATATGATTTCATGTGCATGATTTCAAAACCGTCTTTATGCCAGGGGCGGAATTCTTCGTATAAACCAAACGCTTGTATTCCACGTATATTTTGTGCCCCAGTTTCCTCCTGCAGCTCGCGTACTAATCCTTCAACCAAGCCTTCCTCTTTATCAACACCCCCACCAGGCAGGGTGTAATCGTGGTAACGGGCGGTATAAAGCATTAAAATCATATCACCTTTTAATACAATTGCCCGGGCGGCATTACGCAAAAATGTACTTTTATTTAATGAAGCGATATCTGGGTGAATGGTGGTTTTTAACAAGCGCATAATAAGACTCTGGGGTAATTTGGCCGATGATAGTATCAATAGAAGCTTCGGGTTAGAAGGAACTTTTGATATCATTTAACGGTACTGCCTGAATAACGGTCAATACGCAGAATCAATAGGTGTGCGTAAGCTTTGATACTGAGTAATAATCGCCTGCACATCCTGCTGGGGATTTTTGGCAATGCGCTGGTAATGTTTAATGCTCTTCTGCAGATAATCAATATGCTCTTTCTGTGAAAAATCCCACATTTTTGAACCCACCCTAGTAATAGGCTCAGTCACATTTAAGGCTACGTGCAATATTTCATAACCGCGTTTATTTTCAATAATCAGACTTTCAGCGATCAAACCTAACTGCCTGCTGATTAAAAATTCACGCACTTTATAATTATGATGAACGGGGCACAAAATAAACTCTAACGGGTAATTTGAAAACTGGCTTAAAATAGCCGTCATTAGCTCAATGCTCAGCTCTCCCCCAACACCTGCAATAATAATTAAGTGTTTATCACTCTCCGGGTTTTCAGAGACGCTCGTCAGGGGTAAATTTATAACATCGCTGCAGTGCACATTCCATCGGCTTCTGTTTTGCACCTGCCCATAATGGATTTTTAAGTCTGATTCTAATTGTCTCAGTAACGCCGGCACAATATCCACAAAGTGCACCGTATCGGCGGCCTGCCGCTTTAACAGGCTTAACCCGAGAAAACCGTGATCACAACAGCAATCCCAAATATGCTGGTAAGATTGACTTATCATAGCGTCGATTTGTTGTAAACGGCGACTCATTTTAATCTTATAATTCATCTGTTTTATCAGGCTTTAACTGCAAGGCGCATGCTCAGTGCAATGCGTTTTCTTTGTACGTCAATCTCAACAACCCGGACATTAACCAACTGCCCGACTTTCACAATGGCGAAGGGATCACTGACAAAATTATCGGCAAGTTGGGAGATATGCACGAGTCCATCCTGATGGACGCCTATATCAACAAATGCGCCAAAATTGGTCACATTAGAAATAACCCCCTGCAGCAGCATACCTTCCTGTAAATCCGAAATTTTATTAATGTTTTTTGCAAAATCGACCCGCTGAAAATCCGGTCTGGGATCGCGTTTAGGCTTGGCAAGCTCTTTAACAATTTCTCGGACACTGATAACACCAAAGGTCTGATCGGCATAGTTCTGTGCATCAAGCGAATTTAACAAATCTGAATTATTTAATAACTGCTGCACTTTAACCCCTTCCTGCGCCGCAATACGTTTGACCAGATTATAAGCTTCAGGATGAACGGCAGAATTATCAAGGGGATTAAGCGCATTATTTATCCGTAAAAACCCGGCACTTTGCTGATAAGCTTTATCGCCTAAGCGCGAGACTTTTTGCAGCGCTTGGCGCGACTTAAAGGCACCATTCAGGTCACGATAACTGACGATATTTTTAGCAATCGTTTGATTCAATCCAGCCACACGTGCAAGTAAAGAGACAGAGGCACTGTTTAAATCGACTCCCACGGAATTAACACAATCTTCGACCACACTGCCCAAACGCTGGCTTAAACTGCTTTGGTTAACGTCGTGCTGATATAAGCCTACACCGATCGCTTTGGCATCTATTTTAACCAGCTCAGCTAAAGGATCCTGCAATCGCCGGGCAATGGAAACCGCTCCTCTAATCGAAACATCGATATCAGGAAACTCGAGAGATGCAAGCTCTGAGGCCGAATAAACCGATGCGCCGGCTTCACTGACGATAACCGTGCTTACCTCCAGATTCTGCTGCGCTAAGGTATCGCGGATAAAATCATCGGATTCCCGCGATGCCGTACCATTGCCAATGGCGATCAGTTCTACCTTAAATTCTTTAATTAATTTAAGCATTTCCTGTGCTGCCTGTTGGGTTTTATTAACCGGTTGATGCGGGTAGATAGTCTGATAAGCCAGTAGCTTACCGGTACTATCAACGACGGCTAATTTGCAGCCTGTGCGCAAGCCAGGATCTAACCCTAAGGTCACTTTGGGCCCTGCGGGCGCGGCCATTAACAGCGCTTTTAAATTAGACGCAAAATTATCCATGGCATTTTCATGGGCATCATCTTTTAAGCGTGTGATTAACTGCGTTTCCAACTGCCCGGCTAATTTGCCCTTCCAGGCTTTTTGAATCACTTTTTTGCGCCAATTATTGGCCGGCAACTGCAACCAGGAAAAACCTAAATGATGGGCGATTAAACTTTCACAATAGGATGATTTGGTTTTTTTATCCTGTTTGGGATCGGCATTTAGATCAAGTTTAAGCAGCCCCTCTTTTTTACCACGCAGGATGGCTAAAAATCGGTGTGCAGGAATTTTATGCAGAGGTTCCTGATAATCAAAATAGTCTTTATATTTAACCGCTTGCTCTTCTTTACCCTTCGCTACTTTGCATTCAAAAGCGGCATTGGCCGAGAGATAATGACGCAGTTTTCCAAGCAATTGCGGATCGTTAACAATGCGTTCCATGCAAATAGAGAGGGCACCCTCTAAGACGCTTTCAATATCAGAAACCCCTTTTTTTGGGTTAATATACTGCTTGCCTAGAATATTTGCATCACCATCAGCCTGCATCCACAATTTATCCGCAAGGGGTTCAAGACCCGCTTCAATCGCTAATTCGCCTTTACTGACGCGTTTACTCTTATAGGGCAGATAAAGATCTTCAAGTGTACTTTTATTATTACACTGCTTAATTTTAAGGTTTAAATCCGGGGTTAATTTCCCCAATGCAACAATGGCTTTCAGAATACTCTGACGACGAATATCTAATTCACGCAAATAAATTAAGCGCGTCTCCAGCAGGCGCAGTTGAATATCATCCAGGCCTTGGGTTACCTCTTTGCGATAACGGGCAATAAAAGGCACGGTATTACCATCGTCATAGAGTGTAATAAAGGCGTTAACTTGCATAAGTGGAAGATTAACTTCATTTGCAAGCTGTTGACTAACTGGCGGTGTCGTTGTTTTCATAATTATCTTTTTAGTTGTGTTATTTATATCATCATTATGGCCTGCTGATCTTTTGCGTTATATTGAGCTTAATGACCCTCTATTAGGATGATAACATGATTAATTTTGCCGTTATCGGTAGCAACTGGATAACTGAAAAGTTTATTAACGGGACATTAGTTAATAATGACCTGAACTTAACAGCCGTTTATTCCCGCACCTTAAAGACAGCACAAAACTTTGCCGGTAAATTTAACGTGCAACAGTGCTTTGATGACCTGCAGGCATTAAGTCAATGTGACGATATTGATGCGGTTTATATTGCCAGCCCGAATGCTTTACACTTTGAACATGCTTTATTGATGTTGGAAAAGGGTAAACATGTTATTTGTGAAAAACCCTTAGCGTCCAATATCCAGGAGGTTGATGCACTTTATCAAGCGGCGACTGCAAACAATGTTATTTTGTTTGAAGCCTATAAGACAGCTTATTTGCCAAATTTTGCACAAATAAAAAATAATCTCTCTAAAATCGGTAAATTACGTAAAGCGCATATTAATTACTGCCAATATTCCTCCCGTTACCAAAAATATCTCAATGGTGAAAATCCAAATACCTTTAACCCGTATTTTTCTAACGGCTCAATTATGGATATTGGTTATTACTGCGTGGCTTTTACTATTGCCCTGTTTGGTAAACCGCAGCATATTCAAGCCGATGCGGTTTTACTCAATTCCGGCGTAGATGGTTGTGGCGCTGTTCTGCTAAACTATGGCGATTTTTCGGTCACTATTGACCATTCAAAAATAAGTCGTTCAGACTTACTAAGCGAAATACAAGGTGAACAAGGTAATTTATTGATTAAACAGGTCTCTGAATGTACAGAGGTCACTTTAATAACTGACATTGTCACCGATTTAACGCAGGATCAGCACGAAAACAGCATGAGCTACGAAGCCAGTTTTTTTGCCCAACAAATTAAACAGGGAAAAATGGATTTACAAAGCGTTGAACGCTCTAAAATAACCTCAGCTGTTATTACCGAAATTCGCCGTTTAACGGGTGTTAAATTCCCGGCGGACAATCAATAGTTGCAGAGACTGGAAAACTATATCCCGACATAAAAAACTAAAATATGCCGAGCATTTAGCCGTTTGTGGGTGCGAACTATCCAGGTCAATATTTTACATAGGGATGAAATTGGCAAAAATAACAAGGTGCTTGTCTCACAAGGGCTTCTGATAAAGTCGATTGTCATTACCAGAAGCTTCAATCACTTTTATTGCAACTATTCTGACACTGTGAATCATTAATGGATTATCGGTCAGGCTCTGGAATACTCTAAATATTGATCAGGTTTCAGATCATGAAAAAATGAGTCGCGAGGTCAGTACGAACGATTGAATGCACTTATTAACTTTTCCCTGAATTATAAATACAGCCATTATTTATAATATATAACTGTAAAACTGAGCAGGAAAATTCTCGTTGAATATTTGTACTCACCTTTATTCCTCTGGCCTTTAAGGATTTAATCCAATTGTTTGGTTTCGGGCCTTCATCAAAGCCAATAGCGCTTACGTCTTGATCTGTCGCGGCTGTTGCAACATGGCACACTCCTGACCATGAAATAGCGCCTAGGCACATTGCACAGGGCTCCGCGCTGGTGACTAATTCATGCCGGGTAATGGCGAGATCATAGGTGCGAAGCTTCCTTTGAGCAGCGACTAGCGCGACTATTTCCGCATGCAGAATAGACAAACCCTGTGTTGTCACTAAGTTAACACCAAGGGAAACCAGTTTGCCTGTTTCGATCTCAAAGACAGCTGCAGCAAAAGGTCCCCCGCTCCCTTGCTCAACATTCTTTTTCGCGGCTGAAATAACAAAAGCCATGCGTATATTTAGATCGGTACTTGAAACATAGCGTTGAGAAAAAAGGTCTATCCAGCCAGGTAACTTAAAACTAATTTCAGATGGTTGCAAGAACATATTTTTCTCCTAAGAAAGTAGTAAGCTGACGCAGAAAAAGACTCTAATTAGTTGATTCTGCCAGCGCCTGTTATTTAGGATAGTCAACAGCGCATTAAGTCGCGAATAATCGTTATGCTGCAGAGCCTGACGGGGTAGTTTTGATCAAGAGTATAACGATAAAGAGATCCTGAAAGCTACATAAAAAATGCTAAGAAAATATTTCATATTATTAAGTCCATTTTTTTTGTAACTGTTATACTCGCGCCCAATTAAACTTTCAAAAAAAATATAAAAATGGTGATCTCATGAGTGTTGATGCAATAGGTTTATCTGCCGAGTTATTAAAAGCTGTCAAAGCTTGCGGATATAAAAATTTAACCCCGATTCAGCAGCAGGCAATTCCGATTATCCGTAGCGGGTCGGATCTGCTTGCAAGTGCACAAACAGGGACAGGTAAAACAGCGGCTTTTACCCTGCCTATTCTGGATATATTAGCAAAAAATGCGAATGAAAAGCCAACAACAAATACAACAATTAAAGCCTTAATACTGACACCTACGCGTGAATTAGCAGCCCAAGTTGCAGCGAATGTAAAGGAATACAGTCAGTTTTTACCGCTAACATCCGGTGTTGTTTCGGGTGGCCGCAGTATGGACTCACAAACCAAAATGCTTAAAGTCGGCGTTGATGTATTAGTCGCAACACCGGGTCGTCTGCTTGAACACTTAACCTTACGAAATGTCGATCTTTCCCATGTTAAGTATCTTACGCTTGATGAAGCTGATCGTATGTTAGACCTGGGTTTCTTAACTGACATACAAAAATTGATGGAAGCGATTAAACAAAAACACCAGACTTTAATGTTTTCCGCCACTTTTTCAAATAAAGTTAAAACATTAGCAAAACAGATATTAACCACCCCAAAAACATTAGAGATCTCACCGCAGAACTCAACTGCTGGTAAGGTAAAACAACAGGTTTATTGGGTATCTGAAACCCGTAAGAATGAACTCTTATCTGAGCTGATTGGGGTTAAAAACTGGAAACAAGTGTTGGTCTTTGCGGGCACCAAAGAAAGCGCCAATCTGTTAGCAAAAGAGTTACAGCTAGACGGAATCAAAACGGCCGTTTGCCATGGAGATAAAACCCAAGGCGCACGTAATCAAGCGATCCAAAAGTTTACTGAAGGCAGTGTCCGTGTGTTAGTGGCGACAGATGTGGCAGCACGTGGCCTTGATATTCCTGATTTACCCTACGTGGTCAACTTCCATCTTCCATTTTTAGCTGAAGATTATATTCATCGTATTGGCCGTACAGCGCGGGCAGGTAAAAGTGGTACAGCGGTATCATTAGTCAGCCCGAAAGATGAGCAATTTTTAGATAATATCGAAACGCTAATTGGCCGTAAGTTTGAACGCATTGTGTATCCGGGTTATGAGATTGATAGCTCCCTGCCCGGCTATTATGAGCAATCTAGTGACAAACCGCTGAAAAAAAGTCGTTACAAAGCAACGCAAGAGCGCAATAAAATGCTTGAGATCCAAAGAGCAAAAAATACACCTGCGGCCATTCGCAGAGAAAAGAACAAAAATAAAAAGCAAAGATAAGACAAGATAACAATATAATAAAATAAGACAGAGGCACTAAGCGTCTCTGTCTTATCTCTTAGCAATAAACTATTAACAGCAATCATTCCCCCTATTCTCTATTTAAAACTCCCTTAATTTAATGGCTATTTTAAAATAACGCCAGACCTGTAATAACGCTATCTCATTGTTTTAATTTAAAATAAAAATATTTTTTATTTTAAATTTTTGTTCAAATAAAGATAATTTTTTATTTAGCTTGTCAGGTTTTTTTTCCGGCATCTATTCTATACTTTAATCGAGAAAATAATTTTCTCGGGATGTTAGCACTATTTTTTGAGGAGGAAATTATGAACATAGTACCAAGAAGCCAATGGTTAAGCCCAGAACATGTTTTCGACGATTTTTTTGCCTTAAACAAACTAAAAGGCAAAGAGGGTTATTTTGAACCTCGCGTAGATATTATTGAAAAAGATGATCAATACGTCTTCGTCGCTGAGCTACCCGGTGTAGATAAAGAAGATATCAATGTCCAGCTGCAGGATGGTTTATTGACCATTGAAGCTAAGGTGCATGAAGAAAAAGAATCTGAAGTAGATAATGTTATCAAAAAAGAAATAAGAAGTGGTTTCTTTAGCCGCAGTATTAATGTGGGAAAAAATATTAAAGAAGAAGAAATAAAAGCCGAACTAGTAAATGGTTTATTGAAACTTACAGCCCCAAAAGCAAAACCAGCTGGTCACGAAGTTCACAAAATTGAAATATCATAAAACTTATTGATGCCAGTAAAAAGAGGTTAGGGCTTTGTAGACCTAACCTCTTTTTTTTGTTGGCTGTTTTTTTAACCCTATCTTTGCTTTATCCTCAAACTCATCATGTCCAAATTAATAAATTATTTGAATCTATCATCAATAAATTTTTCTACGATTTATTATCGGCATCTTCACGGTAAGACTCAGAGTCAAAAACCGTAAAATTATTTAAGCGTGTCATCAAGAAACTCAATAAATCTTTTCCACGATTTATTATCGGCATCTTCACGGTAAGATTCAGTGCCAAAAACCGTAAAAGCGTGAGGTGCTCCACTGTATGTGGTCATTTCATGCTCGATGCCACTTTCTTCTAATTGCTGAGTAAGTGAGGCAAATTGTTCCATCGGAATAGCCGTATCCGCACTGCCATGTAATATTAATAATTTGCCTTTAGTCTTTTTGTAATCTTGACCTTCCGGTGTTTGCAATCCACCATGAAAAGTGACAAAACCTTTAACATCGAACCCTGAACGCGCTAATTCCAATACTGCTGCCCCGCCAAAACAATAACCCATCACGACGGTATTATTAGCAAGCGCACCTTTAGCAACAGCAGACTCGTAGGCGCCTTTCATCAATGCACGCATTTTCGCTCTATCTTTATATAATTCACCCGTGTGTTGTTTTTTATCTTTCACCTCTGTTGGTCTTATCCCTTCACCAAATAGATCCGCTGCAAAGACCGCATAGCCTAAGTCCGCCAACATTTCAGCACGTTTGACTTCGTAATCGGTCAAACCATCCCAATCATGGATCAGTAATATAAGGGGGGCATTTGGGGATGGATTAACAAAATAACCTTGATAGGATTTACCGGCAACTTGATAGCTAACGTATTCTCCGCTTGCATTGGCCAAGGGCATCAATAAAAATCCAAGGATGATATAAATTAATAAACGCATATTTTATTCCTTTATAGGTAAGATAAGACTTGTAGAGTATAGAATCATTGCCAGCATTAAGCGCTTCGAATAGTATAAAAAACAGATAGACCTATCAAGCTATTCTGATTAAAAATTAAAAGAGCTTGATAGGTTACGAAGAGTAGATTCACAGAAAACCTTATATACTTTGGATTTCAGCACTCGCCGGCGTAACGGATTTATGTTTCTGACTAATGATAATGCCTAAGAATACAATAGCGATACTCAGCCATTGAGCACTATTTAATCTCTCACCCAATATTATTGCAGATAACATTAGCGAAAATATGGGTATTAAGTTAGAAAAAGAAGCCGCCGTTAATACTGACACTCTTGTCAATGCATAATTGTATAAACCATAGGCCCCAAAGGTGACCACTGTCCCCAAGTAAAGAATATTAAGGAGTGCATTACTATTATGTGTAACAGGCAGATCATTAAACAGCAAAAAGGGTGCAAAAAACAGTGTCCCACTTAATCCCTGTAGTGCAATCAACGCAAAAGGTGAATAACGCCCTGAAAGATATTTAATACTGACGGAATAATAGGCAGCACAGATCATGGCTAAAAACTCTACAAAATTACCCAGTAATGGATTACTTGCATGTGCTGAGCTGGGGGACATAATAGTTAATAAAATACTACCCGAAATGCACAAGGTAAAACCTGCCAGAATCGCTTTAGATAATTGTTCTCTTAAAATATAAAATGCAAGTATCGCAATTAAAATAGGTAAACATGAGACTAATACCCCCGCTTGTGATGCAGAGGTATTTTGCAGCGCAATACCCTCAAATAAAAAATATAAACAGGGCTCCGCCAGTGACATAGAGATCAAAAATTTCCAGTCTCCCTTTCGATAGCTGAAACGTTTTATCCAACGCCAAAAAAAAGTACAAGTAATTAATGTAATTAACATTCTTAAAAAAATAACAAAAGTCGGATCATAAAATTCAATGGCATATTTTAATGCCACAAATGAACTTCCCCACAAAAATGTAGCAATAATTAAACATAAACTGGCCGGCATATGGAGCTTCTTAACAGTAGTAAAGGTGATTGAATAAACAAAGAGAACAAAAACAGCTATTAATACATAGTCACGTTCCCCAAATGGATATGACCCCTGAGAAGAACGTAGCAATAATTAAACATAAACTGGCCGGCATATGGAGCTTCTTAACAGTAGTAAAGGTGGTTGAATAAACAAAGAGAACAAAAACAGCTATTAATACATATTACGTTCCCCAAATGGAAATGCCTCCGGAGAATAACGTAGCAATAATTAAACATAAACTGGCCGGCATATGGAGCTTCTTAACAGTAGTAAAGGTGGTTGAATAAACAAAGAGAACAAAAACAGCTATTAATACATAGTCACGTTCCCCAAATGGATATGACCCCTGAGAAGAACGTAGCAATAATTAAACATAAACTGGCCGGCATATGGAGCTTCTTAACAGTAGTAAAGGTGGTTGAATAAACAAAGAGAACAAAAACAGCTATTAATACATATTACGTTCCCCAAATGGAAATGCCTCCGGAGAAGAACGTAGCAATAATTAAACATAAACTGGCGGGCATATAGGACTTCTTAATAGTAGTGAAGGTGGTTGAATAAACAAAGAAAAAAGCAGCTATCAATATATAGTCACGTTCCCCAAATGGATATGACCCCTGAGAATAGGGCCCCAGAGCCCGAAATTGTACATAAGACAAGTGACATTCGGCGTACAATTTGTTGTGAAAAACGATCAATAAAATGATGTGCGGCGCGATAACCTAAATAACCGGCAGGTAGTAAGGGTAGAGATATATAAAGGTGATGCAGGGTCATAAAACCAATAGGGATTTGCACAAATAATGACATGATCCCGCCCGCCACAAAAAATGCGGCCATATTAGCCCGTATTAAATGGGCTTGTTGATGTTGTAATAATAAAGCCATCGGCGGCCCACCAATGCTAGAGCTTGTGCCAAAAAGACCCGATAAAAAACCTGCAATCATTAATCTACGGGGAGTCGGCTCTAATTTAATCGGCAGTAAGCTAATCACAACAGCCATTAAGACAATTATTCCTAATAATAATGAAAGCTCTGCAACGTTGATATAAAAAAGTAACACGGCACCTGCGATAGTACCTGGAATACGCCCCATAATGCCATGTTTAAGCCCTGCAAATGAAATGTTAGCACGGTATCTTAGGCTGTTAATAATACCTAAGAAAAGCCCCACTATAATAATCGGGCCGGGAATAAATTCAGGAGACAGATGAATTAAGATAGGTGCCGCGACCACCGCGAGGCCGAAGCCTGTTGCACTTTGAATAAAAGAGCCACAAAAAATCAATAACATCGCAATTAACAAATTAATATCCATATTCACCCGCTAAGATTGTATCTGCTGTATTTTTTTAAAGTAAAACCGCAGTAGTTATTTTTAGGTATCGTCTACGTTTTGTAGCTCCACCGCTTTTTGAAGCGCTTCGTTAATCTGGCTTTCTACCGGTTTATCTGTAATTGTCTGGGTGAGATAACTGTCGGAGTACTGCTCAGCATCTTGTATAATTTCAACAACACTTGAGGCAACATCCGGCACAATCTCGATAAAGGTATTAGCGACCTCAACAGCATGTTCCGGTATATTTTTAGCGACTTCTTTCATATATAAATTAATCGCAGTTTGGATTTTTTGAATAGATTCTTTGTTTTTAAATGGATGTTCTTCACTCAACAATAAATTATGAAGGTAAGCTTCTGCCACATCGAAAGAAGCGTCGGGTAAAGCTTCAGAGATGGTGATCGCTATGTCAGCCGACTGTTCAGGAGACACATCCTGCATTCGGTTATAGAGCTCTGTTGCCGTTTGCTGCGGATCTGTTGCAACCCTGTCGACCGGTCTCATCTCATCCAACGAGCTGGACAGTATGTTAATATATTCTTCGGTCATCGCCAGTATCGCCAGAGGATATTTGCCAACCATTTTTTGGGCTGCATATTGCAGAATATTAATGCCGTTATCCGGCATCATAGCGGCAATGGCAACGATAATTTTACACATATCATCGTCATCCTGCATAATAATCCAATCAACAAGCTGTTCCGCTCTTTCCGGCGCAGCATCGATCAATATTTGAGCAGTTCGAATACTCCTGTAGGGTGCTATACGGACGATAGCAGAATATAATTTACCAATATTAACGGCTTTTATTTGACTTAATCCAGCGACCAAGCGGCTGGCATTTTTAATATCCCGTCGTGCTAACGCTTTAACCATATTGAGCGCAATAGCGGGGTTTTCATAGGCCAGATTAACTGCAATTTGTACACCTGCATTTGTTGATAATTCGGATTGAGTGTAAACAGTACGCGGATCCAATACCGAAACCGCCCCGCTTGGTGTCTGCATAACAAAGCTTTCTTGATCATCAATTGCTAAAGCTTCAGATTTTTTCATACGAATACTGATGAAAATAAGCAACAAAAATGCAGCAACAACGGTAAATCCAAATAATGCATTATTGCCTAATGATTCCATTGCGATCGCAGCGCTGTAGGGGCCTAAAATACTGCCCAGTGCATAGATTGCTAATAATGATCCCATTGCAGCTAATATCTGTTCTTTAATTACTTTATCAAAGGCTTCAGAAATACTCATAGGATAAAGACAGGCAGCAAGTCCCGTTGTTATTGCGAGCGCCATTAAGGTCAGTTTGAACCATTCTAAATAAATTAAAAAGGGTATCAATATACTAAATACAATAAAGGTCGCCACCATACCAAACATCACTTTTCTTCGGTCAAAATGATCCGATAAATACGCGATTGGAAATTGTAAAATTATCGCTCCCGCAATGGCGGCTCCCATAAAAACAGATAAATCAAAACCCTCAATACCATTATTACTGGCAAATATGGGTAACATATTTAATAGGCCGGAGTATAAAACACCACAAAAAAAGCAAGATACAACACCTAAGGGGGAGAGTTTGATAATAGTGAAAAATGACATGCCCTGGCTATCTTCAATAAAAGGCCCTTTGTGTCTGCCGATAACAATAGGGGTGATTGAAAAACTGAAGAGAATACCTGCCAGAATAAATAAAGTGGTACTTTCAACGGGGGCTAAGTTTAATAAAAATTGACCGGAAAATAATGCGCTCATAATGATAATCTGGTTAACTGCGAGTATTCTTCCGCGGTTTTTTTCTGTGGCGCTATGGCCTAACCAACTATCGAGTGTTGCATTAGTACAAGCAATACAAAAACCGGTAATGATACGCATTGCACCAAGTACTAAGGGGTCACTATAGAGCCCTGATAATAAAATGGCGACGGCGGTCAAACTACCGCAAATTGCAAAAGTTTGAATATGGCCAACACGTTGTAATAACTGGCGGCAGTAGATTGCACCAAATAAAAAACCGACGGAATACATTGATAAAACAATACCAATATTACTGATATCAACACCATCATGCTGCATACGAACAGGTAATAGAATATTACTTAATCCATTTCCAAGCATGATTAAAAAACCACTTAATAACAATAAGGGGAAAGGTTTTAACGTCTTTAACACGGAAATATCTCTTACAGTAGGTAGCTTAGCGAGGATTAGCAGTTGCTGTTTCCATTAAACTAGGAATAAAAAGGAAAGCTAAATGTTTTATAGATACAACATCAACACAACATTAGCATGACGTTCAATATAGGGCAAAGTTAAACGGCAAGAGACAGTAATAAAAATGCTGAGACCACTTATTTATAATCAACAATGTCTTTTATAGAGTTAATTATCACACGCCCTCGTGCTTGCCGGGAGTAAAAGAGATCCTCAAGAGCAATAGTGTCAAAAGACAAACATCCCTAGACAACTATTCATAAGTAAAATATTCCTATAAATAACCATGTGCTAGTGTCATGGTTTAGCCCTTAAATTGTAAATTTTCCTATAAATAATGATGTGTTAGTGCTAGATTTAACGCTTAAATTGTAAATTATCCTTATTGCTATTGAAAGGGTATTTATTAAGCTGGTGTTTTAAAAAAGGAACTTAAATGAGATTTTTAGTCGTATTAATTACATTTTGTGTAATGTCATCTAGTTATGCCGCAACATTAACGGCGGAAAGAAATGTAGAAATTTTAGCTGTTGATGGTCAAAAATACAGTAATCAAATTTTAGACACTTCGGATTTTACCTTGCCAAAGGGTCAGCATCAAATAGTCGTCAGATATTCGAATAGTTTTCCTAAAGACGGGATGCTAACCAGTAAACCCTACATTTTCAATATACAAGCAGATAATAATACAACGATCGCAGCTGTCGAGATATTTAACAGTTATGAACAAGCTAAAAAAGCACTAGAAACAGGCATCACTTGGCGTGTAACAAATCAAAACAACAGCGTGATGATAAAGGATGCAGATATCCTTTCCGGTGAAGGTTTTCTTCCCTATCATGATATCGAAAAGTTAATTGCAAAATACAATAAAGATGAGGGCATCATTTCATCATCAACAGCAGATAACTTAGCAATTACAGCTCAGGGTGAATCTTCTGATTATTCAAATAGCGCGCCAATAGAGCAACTAATAAAGGTTTATAATTCAGCCAGTAAAGCGGATAAAAAAGCGTTCAGGATTTGGTTGATCGAACAAGATATGAAATAAATAAATGAAATTAAGCTGCCGAGATTGTTAGCGTAAATAAGGGTGTGGTTTTCTTATCTGAAAACCACCCCCCTTCTTTTCAGTTACAATTTACAATTCTGACCTTTTACATTACTTGCAGGTAAAGCCGCTACCTGCGCCTTTAAGTTTTTAATACGCGTTGAGTTTGACGGGTGGGTGGATAATAACTCAGGTGGCTGATTTCCACCGGAAGCCTTGGCCATATTGACCCACAAATTAACACTTTGTTGCGGATCAAACCCAGCTTCAGCCATCAGCTTTAATCCTAGCGTGTCAGACTCAGACTCCTGCGCACGCCCATAGGGCATTAAGATCCCATACTGTACACCTAAACCAAGCCCCGCCATTGCTATATTTTGATATTCAGCTCCCCCCAGAGCAAGATTAGAAAGTTGTAATCCCGTATTGGCTAACTGACTTCTAGAAAGTCGTTCGTTGCTATGATTTGCCATCACATGACCAATTTCATGGCCAATCACCGTTGCTAATTGATCTTGATTAACCGCCACTTTGAGTAAACCGCTATAAACACCTATTTTACCGCCTGGCAGTGCAAAGGCATTGATCTGTTCACTATCAAAAACAACAACCTCCCATTGTGTAAAATCAGATTGAGGTGCTAAACGAGCGGTAATTGCGCTAGTCACACACTGTACATAGACATTTGTTTTTTTATCCGTACTGATCTTTTCCTGTTTTTTTATCTCTTCGAACGACTGCGCGCCCAGCTGTGACATCTCTGTACCCGAAAAGAGTAAAATTTGCGTTCTACCTGTTGGAGAGTTTGCGCAGCCATACAATGTCAATGATGCGGCCACTACAGTCGACAATAAAAATGGTTTTATTATTTTCATACTAACAATTCCTCTATTTATCATTACCTTTCACTTCTTACCTTATTGAATACGACTGAATATCACTAAAAAAAAGTACTGCAAAGGGAGATATCTGTTTCTTTTACCCGTATTCAGATAAAAGTGTGAATTTTTGAAGCAATTTGTAGGCTAATTGTAACCTATTGTCATGCATAATACGGAGATCAATATTGAAGTTAAAATGAATAAATAGGATTAAGGTGCACTTTATTTCTTTGCAGCCAAACAATTTTATTAGGGCCCAAGAGAGTAAACCTGATTTTAAAGTAAGGTTTACCAATACAGCCCCATACTTTGCAAAAAACCTTTTATCTTTCTATTTCAACTTGGTAATACACAGTAATTTAAGCATGTATTTTTGATTTTCATCATAAAGTATTTTTCAAAGGCAATTTTGGCAAAATGTACCCACTTTCCTTTTTTAAACCAGGTCACATTTCTGGGCGGAATTTGTGGAATAGCCACAAAAGTGGCCCCCCGTCCCTGCACCGATTACCACTATATGAGACATAATTTACCCCTGCTAAGATGCAACAAAAAAATAGCCACATCTTTTGATTTTAATAGATAGAACAAACGTTTTAACTGCTGTGGAAAAAAGTATAATTGCAATTACCAGATAATCCATCACCAGTGTGTCCAGATGGTTGATTTTAAAAATAAAGAGCAAATTTTTCTATTTCCAAGACTAAACTTAAAAGCAACAGTAAAACGAAATAATAATTTACAACAATCTTTACCTCTATCTATAAGGACAATAAAAATATGAAAGCAGCCGCCCTTGCCTTGTTGAGCGCTTCCCTTTTAACACTCAGTGCCTGCACGCCGCAGAGCAGCCATGCTACCGGAAATATCGAACCTTGCCCCACGTCACCAAATTGTGTTTCAAGTGATGCAACCGATAAAAATCATTTCATTTTGCCCTTTCAACTAACAACCTCAGCTGAAAAAGCATGGCCTATTGTAATAGAGGTCATTATGGCGCTCCCCCGCAGCAACATTATTCAACAAACAGATGATTTTTTAGATGTTGAATGTCGAAGTGCAGTATTTGGATTTGTTGATGATCTAAAATTACAGCTGAGGGTAAGCGAAGGTCTTATCGCAGTCTATTCAGCTTCACGTATTGGATATTCTGATTTTGGCGTTAACCGTGATCGCATTGAGGTATTACGGGCAGCGCTTATTAAACGCGGAGTGATAAAATAACAGGCTGCTTTAGGATTTATTGTAAATTGAACTTACCGGGGGGGGCAAAAAAGCGGAGCATTGCGCACAAGCCCTCTGCGCACATTTTCGCATCATTTTGCAAAGGCAGACATCTCTCTAAAATGGGGTATTTCTCCGCGCTCAAGTACCGACTTCCAGTGCATGATCTTCGTTTCAACTAATTCAATTAATTTTTCGGGCAGCCAACACAAGTATCCCCACAAATATGAATATTGGGATAATCAAAAGGAAAGTCAGCTTTCACTAATGTCATAATATCGAGCATCGCAGTCTGGCTTTTAACTCATTGCTCACGGCTTTAATTTTACCTCTTTGCACAGTAAGTATAAAATGTCATTGACAGCAAACTGCATAACACCATCATTAATATCATCGGCCAAACACTGCCACTAGGTAACATAGAGACAGCAGCAGCGACCAAGGCACCCGCACCAAATTTGAGGGAGCCCGCCAACGAAGATACCGTACCCGCTATTTCCGGATATTCGTTTAATAATAACGCGATACTATTACTGCCCACCATTGAAATAGTGCTGAAAAATAACATAACAGGTACAACAACTCCCCATAAACCTAAATCTAATAACTGCGCTAACACTAAGAGCAGGCTTGCGATTAGTTGAATAGTTAACCCCAAACGAAGCAGATAATGCGATCCTAATCTTTTTACATATTTTCCGTTTAATGTCGTCATCACCATCATTAAAAGTATATTTAAGCCAAATAAATAACCAACATTAGTGATGCTCACACCATATATTTCTATGTATATGAAAGAGCCAGCCGTTAAAAATGCAAACATACCAGCAAATGAAAAAGCCCCGGTAAAAATCAATCCAAAGGCTTTGGATCGGGTAAAGAGGGTAAAAAAATGGCGCATTGTAGTGCGCAGGCGAAAAGGTTGTCTATTTTCAGCTTTTAAGGTTTCAGGAATAACTAAGCTGGCAGCGATAATCATAACAAATGCAATCAGGGCTAATAACCAAAAGATAGAGCGCCAACCAAACCAGACGGCCAGATAACCACCAGCAAGTGGCGCTAATAAGGGAGCAATAGTCATCACTAATATAATAAATGACATAGTGCGAGCAAAATCTTCCTTGGCAAACATATCTCTAACAATAGCTTGAACAACAACAGCACCAGCAGCACCTGAAAAACCTTGCGCAGCACGTGCCCACATAAGCGCGTCAATACTGTCGCTCGCTGCACTAATAACAGCGGCAAGCGCGAAGAAAAAGGTACCAAGCAGCAACACAGGCTTACGACCAAAACTATCTGATAAAGGACCATGAAATAGCTGGCCAACTGCAAATCCGGCAATAAAAGAGGTCAAGGTAATTTGAATGGCACCTGCACTTACCCCAAACTCTTTTGCAATACTCGGCATTGCTGGCAGGTACATATCAATAGCAAAAGGAGTAAGGGAGGTGATACCACCCAGAATAACGATCAGTAAAAAACTTAATTTTGTTGTGGAGGACGAATCCATAATCTTCTCTGGGATAAAAGGAAATAAAAAAGTTAGAATAACATGAACCAGCTCTCGTTTATTATTTTTTTACACTTGACACACAGAATTTTCACTTTTATGTTCGGCCGCACTTATTATCTCCTTTGTCACTTCGCGGGTAACAAAAAACAATTAAATTGTTGTGGTGATTTTTTTAGAGTAATGAGGATTAATAATAATTGTCGTCTGCAGGTAAATATCTATATTCCAGTGACTGCCAGTTTAGTTTGAATAATACCAAAAGCATTAAGTTTATGATCACTTGCTTCAAAGGCCAAATTTACGCTAAAAAAGCCGTAGGATGAATTTGAAGAGTAAATCTGATCACTTTATTAATACGTTTGGTATAAACACTCTGTTAAATAGATTGAATCGACATGACAAATTAATGAATGGAATTAGTCTTCTGTTTTAGCAGCAGAGGTAACAGTGTAGTGGCTACATTTAATTTGTCAGGCACCCTAGAAATAAAGCTGTCTAGCAAAGCGCCTTAGAAATTCAACTTGCAATTTATTAAAAGTGAAAATTAAAGACCTGGCACCATAGATTTCTTGCAGAGCCATTTTGACGATTAGGGTGTTGATCATTAATGAGGTGTTGTTCTATTTCAGCTTGAAGTGCTGCTTTAGTTAACTGTTTGATGATAGATGTGAGTACACCATCTTTACCATTAAGGTTTTTACCTGCTGGAAGCTCTTTAACTGCATCGTTAAAGTTAAATTTATTAGTCATGTGTCATTCCTTTTTAGTTTATTTTACTGAAATGACACAGATTTTTGAACACCCCATTTATTTACATTACTGCTCATCAGCCCCTTCAACAATAACTTTCAGCTGCGTTTTAACGTCAATCCATTGAGACATGTACTGCGTACTTTTATGATGATGATGATTAAGCATGCTACCAATAAAGTTGGCTTGTCTGTGCGAAGTTAACGTATCGGTTAGTTGACTAATACACTGTGACAATGCGCTATTGATACTTTCTTGTTGGTACATAACTTTTGCATTTTTAGGGCCTAAATCACTCACCGTTTGCCAAATACTTTCATCTTGGTACAATTTTACCGCAGCATTTGCAATCGCTTGTGGGTCATTCGCTATTGCGCCCGCCCAGGGTAGTTCAGTTTGCATGCTTTCAGCGCCAACATCTGTTGTTACTGACGGGGTTGCACAATACATCGCTTCGGCCAGTTTTCCCTTCATGCCTGCACCAAAACGTAATGGTGCTAAACACACCTTTGCGCTTTGCATAGCAAGTACAGCATCATCTACCCAACCTTTGACTAAAAACCCTGATTTTTCATCATGTAAGTCAGTCGCCTTCGGCGGGGGATACGCACCATAAATATTCAGTACTACGTTAGGTAACTGTTTACGGATAAGTGGCCATATTTGTTGCTTTAGCCACAATACGGCGTCCCAATTAGGGGCATGCCTAAAATTACCAATAACCATAAAGTCTTGTCGTTGTTGATAATGAGGGTTTACTTGTGTTAATTGCGCTTCATTGAGCATGAATGGGCAATAGTGCAATAATTTGGCATCGACTTTAAATAGTCGCTGTAATAACTCAACCTCGATGCTTGAAATCATTAAGCTGATGTCTGAACGAAATATGGCTGCAACTTCGCGTTTGGCTAAATCGCTAGTTAGTAGGTTTTCGTCGATGATACTGCGCTTTTCTTTATACGCTTGATGCCGTGCATGACGCAAACAAAATAGATCTTCGGTATCTAGAATACGTAATGCTTGCGGACAATGCTCACTGACTCGCCAACCAAATTGCTCTTCCATCATAAAGCGATCAAACATCACCGCATCTGGTGCTAATTTGACAATAAAATCGTTGAAACTGGTGCAATTAAGATTGATATTTTCAACTGCGATATTCAGAGCATTTAAATCAGCCATGTGCTCCGTTTGTTGTGCGGGGCTGGCAAAAGTAATTTGATAGTGTTGCATTTGAAAAGAGTTAATTAACTGCATCATACGACTACCTGCTGCAGAAGAGTTAGGCTCTGGCCAAACATAACCAATAATGAGAAGTTTTTTCATGACATATAACCGAAGAATTTAGAGTTGTAAGGTATGGCGTTATTAGTTTAGCGACCATAAAACGGTATTATACCATGATATAAATACCATTCGTGCCAGGTCTTTAATCTTGAATTTACATTAACGGTAAAATTATCTCCTAACTCGGTCTGTGCCCCTTTGCGCCTCAGAAAGATAACTAGCTAACGCCCCCAAGCGTGTTAGAAAAATATAAATATATCCCCTAAATATTGGTGTTAAATCCCTTCAATGATTTAATTTAACTGGACACCTTATTTTAGATAAAAATCGTTTATATTCTCTAAGGTATATATAGCTGCAATGCACTCTATTTTATTTAGAGTAGATAAATGTCAGGTGAAATTTTATTTTCCTCGATCAATAATGTATTCGTTAAGTGACTTTGCGAAAAAAGGCAGGACACCCATACTTTATATTATTTAAAATCATCACGTTAAAATAAATATCATACTAAAGTCAATTAAAAGCCAATATCACGCTCTGTAGAAAGCAGTATTTAAATAGACAATAATCGGTTAAGGAAGAAACTAAATTATAAAACGCCAGCCAAATTAATAGCTGAACATATGGTAGCTATAGCTGCTCAGTGGTTATACACTTCAAGGTTGAATCTGCCAGATATAAAAGAGCGCTTAATAGACTTTTTAGATACGAAAGCTGAACATTACAGAATATACACATGAAAGATCAATCAATAGATACAAATTCATTAACCAAAAATTATTTGATATATACTTTTTAATGGTACGCTTTATTTAAACGATAAAAAAAATTTAGTAAAACTCAACGAAAGGGATCGCATGTCCCTTTATTTACTCCCTGTTTATTCTTTGTTTAACAAAATTAGCTTGCCGCTTGAACCCGTTTTATCTGGTTGCTTACATCAGATAAATTTCCTGTTTTAACCCAAACTTTTGCGCCATTACTTTTTGCCGTTACTGCTAATGTGTCGCCTAAAGGTAAACGCATCCAGCTATGCTTTTGCAGTAAATCATTTTGTGCTTGTAATTCCCCCGCTAATACCAATACCTCTGCACCATCAGGAACCGATAAACTCATTTTTGTATTGGGTTCAAAATAATAAACCGACACTTCTTCATGTTCGTCTTTGTATAACGGGGTAATAGAGACGCCAACTGTTTGCGAAGGAACCGCTGACATTTTATTCATCTGTAGGCGAACATGCGTTCTATCTTCAGGTTGAAATTGCCACAATTTTACAAAAATAATACAGCCGTTATCAGAGCGTGGCTTATGACTAGATTGTGGTGGATTTCGAACATACGAGCCTATAGGGAAATCTCCACTTTCATCTTGAAATACACCGTCAAGGACAACAAACTCTTCGCCACCGGTATGAACATGAGGAGAAAATTTACTGCCTTTTGCGTATCGTACTATGGAGGTTGCTCTAGCAACCTCGCCACCCACTCTATCTAGAGGTCTTCTTTCAACGCCCGGCATAGGTGAGGCTAACCAGTCTAATGAGGCACTATGAACAACTACTCTTTGATTAAAATCATCAAAAATTCCCATAAGTAAATCCTAGTTAAAAAAAGCAAAAGGGAGCGAGTCGTTAATGCCATTAATGTGGTTAAACAACTCGCAATATAGTTTTATTTAAGGCTTGGTCGGTCTTGAATCTTTGCACGCCATGCAAGTAAATTTGTGTATTGACTTGGCACGGTTAGTTTACCAAAATCAGCAAAAACAAGGCCTGCGAATAAGGTAATATCAGCCATTGTAAATACGTCACCGGCAACATAAGGCGCGTTACCTAATACGGTATTAAAATATTTAAAACCGGCCAGTACATTTTTAGCTTGTTTATTGCCCCATGCTTTATTTTGGTCTATTTCAAGATCAGGTCCTAAACCATCAGTCGCATGATG
Organism: Psychromonas ingrahamii 37; assembly: GCF_000015285.1. NCBI lineage: Bacteria > Pseudomonadati > Pseudomonadota > Gammaproteobacteria > Alteromonadales > Psychromonadaceae > Psychromonas > Psychromonas ingrahamii. The sequence continues at coordinate 2,177,473 of NC_008709.1, read as the reverse complement.
AAAATAAGTAGCGGCAGCATCAAGTACCATGAATTCAGCTCTGCGTTGCATCATGCTAATAACAGCACGCTCTTTAGCAGACGTTCCTGTTAATGAAATGCCCGCAAATGTATGATCGATATATTCAATAATAGCTGAACATTCAGAAATATAGGTTCCATCATCTAATTCGAGTACTGGAACACCAGCAGCTGGATTTTTTACTAAGAAAGCATCACTTCTATGCTCAGCGTTCATCACATCAACAGGAACAAAAGTAACCTGGTCTAGCGCATTTTTTTCAGCTAAAGCCATTCGAACACGAAGTGGATTAGGAAAACCTTCAACATCATATATTTTCATTTTTATTTCCAATTAATGAGTTTATTTAAATAAGCATTATTTTATTTACCATCAACTTACTTAGTTTTTATCTATCTATTGATAGGTAGTTAGCTAGCTTGATTGTTTTTATATCAATTGTCAAATGTTAACTTGTAGCTAAATGTAGCTTCTAGCGTGTTGTAAAATAACTTGCTATTAAATTGAACGCCAGTTAATATTTATCTATCAGTAGGTAGGTTTGAGGTGTTAATGAATAAAAAACGCGTAATTATTGTTGGTGGTGGATTAGCTGGTTTGTACACCGCGTTTCAGTTAGAGCAGTTAAATATTCCCTATGTGCTTTTTGAAGCGAAAGATGTTTTTGGTGGGCGCATTCATAGTGAAAAGCCTAAGGGAAATAATGACGAATCGTTATTTCATGATCTTGGCCCAACATGGATATTTCCGCATCATTATCGTATGAAAGCATTAGCGGCTAATTTGGAGCAAAATTTATTTCATCAACATATTGCCGGTGCGGTTGTTTATCATGAACATAGGAATATAGCACCTAAAATCATTAAAAATGGTCAAGGGCCTTTATTGCATCGTTTAGAAGGAGGTTTATATAAACTCATTTTGGCTTTACAAGCTAAGTTATCAAAACGTAACTATCAGCTTAGTTGTCAAGTGGATAGTTTAATAAAGGTCAATGATACTTGGCAAGTAACAGTGAAAAATACAAAAGATGCTTCGGTCGTTATTCACGAAACCGACAATTTAATGTTGGCCTTACCACCCAGACTTATCCATGAATACTTAACGCCTGCTCATTGGGCGAGTGAAGCGTTAACAAAAGCGTTAGTGGCTGTACCCACTTGGATGGCAAACCAAACAAAGTTTATAGCGACTTATAATAAACCTTTTTGGCGAGACAATGGCTTGGCAGGACAAGCATTTAGTCGCGTTGGACCTATGATAGAAATTCATGATGCCTCAGCCACAGATCAGCAGGGTTTTGCATTATTTGGTTTTATCGGACTTTCATCCCAAGACATAAAAAGTTTCTCTATTGAACATTTAAAAGCCCAGTGCATTAATCAGCTTAAATCATTGTTTGGCGAAGCAGCCCAGCACTATGAACAGTGTTATTTAAAAAGTTGGGGCAACGATGTCCATGTTGCCACAGATAAAGACAGAGCAGAGCCACCGGCGCATCCTGATTTTTATATAAAGCGATTTTCTCAGGAGTTATCGTCATTAAACTTATATTTGGCAGGTAGTGAGTTTTCTGAGGAAGACGCTGGTTACCTTGAAGGCGCGATTAACGCTGCTGATACAGCGATTAGTTTATTGAAAAAAGAAGTCTTGTTTAAAAGTCACTAAAAACGAACAAGCATCTTAGTGGTATCAATTTAGCGAAATTATTAAGTATTTGAATAAAATGACTTAGTCATTGATAATGCCTGAGATTATTGAGTAACTAACATCAGCAGTAACATTGTCTGGTTATATAGCTAATACGGGTATTAAAGCTACTCAATAACTTCATTATTTACTTAACCTCTCACATAGCATTTATTTATGAATAAAAAATCTCAAATACTCACATTAGCAGAAAACAAAGTAAGGTCTGGCGGCTACGGTAATTTTAGCTTTAGAGAGCTTGCCGATGAAATAGGCATTAAAAGCTCAAGTGTGCATTACTATTTTCGTACCAAAGCTGATTTAGCTGCAGAATTAGCGCATCAGTATACCGATGTGTTTTTAGCATCACTAAATGATGAGAAAGCAAAGCAACAAGAGAGTAGTGCAATTAACCTCTATATTAATATGTTCAAAGCCGCATTGGAAAAAGATAACCAAATGTGCTTATGTGGTTTATTAGGCGCACAGTTAGACGCCTTACCAGAGCAAGTAAAAAGTGAAATTAAACGTTTTTTTGAATTGAATATAAACTGGTTACAACAAAGATATATTGAAGAAAAAGACATGACAGCAGCAAGTGCCAAAGCTAAAGCTATTCATTTATTAGCCTCTTTAGAGGGCATAATGATTTTATCTAAAGTATTAGATGATAAAACGGTTTTTGATAATATTCAATATTATACTTAACAGCATATTCTTACAAAATATGCTATTCAGGCAATGTTATTAGACAATATTATTAGACAATATTTACTTAAGCTATGTGCCATTCTTGTGGATCTGCCCCTGCTACCGATACCATTGAGCTAACCTATCCTACGGCTTCCGATGCAAATGCGCCCGTCAAACTGCTACTGCTAAGCGAAGTGCCAATCGGCGAACCAGTCGCAGGTTACGGCCCCTTTGTGATGAACACACAATAAGAGCTACGACAAACCTTTCGTGATGATCAAACGGGCATTTTGGTAACTAATTAAAATTTATGCATAAAAAAAGCCACCTAACTATCGCTAGTCAGGTGGCTTTTTTTAGTACGTGGTTTAGTTATTTAGTCAGTAAGACTGACTTGTAAACCATTACGCTTGATCTACAAATGGATAGTCAGTATAGCCTTAAGCACCGCCACAATAAAAAGACTCTGGATGCTGCTCATTGAACAGCGCGCCTTTTTGGATACGCTTAGCACAAAAAAGCTGGACACTGATACCTTATATTCGTTTAAATCATCACGTTAAAAAATCATACTCTAATCAATTAAATATTAATATTACCCCCTATACCCACGACCCAAAAACGGGTGTATAAGCTAATGTTGGTTGTTCAAATTGACATTAAGGAACAAAAAAATAAAGCGCTATGTGCCCCGAAGCGGCATAGAAAACTAAGTCACAAACGCCCCCTTTACGACTTATATGTACATAACACACTCTTTGATAAGCAGGCGAAAATCATTTTGGTGACTTTAGTGCGACCACTATGTACCACATGCTCAGTTCAGCGTAGCAGAAGCTTTAAGCAGCAGAGGTAACGTCTTATCGTAATTTAAATCAACAGTGATGACATTGTGCCGCTTTTATATTGTGATCACTTAATTACCTTTTACTGAATTTACCCCAATTAGAAAGCCCTCAGGTAAAAATATACTGCTTAACTGAACCTTAAATTGTTTTCTCACGTATTAGTTGGTCTAAATGTCACAAATTGGAACTTGATAATGCTATTTAGTAAGAGTGAAGAGTCTAGAGTTATCGAAATGGCTTGGGAAGATAGAACCCCCTTTGAAGCGATTGAACATCTGTTTGGTCTGAATGAGCAAGCGGTAATAACATTTATGCGTCAGAAGATGAAATCAAGTAGTTTCAAATTGTGGCGTAGCAGGGTGAGCGGTCGAAGAACTAAGCATACAAAACTTAGGTCGCCTGAAGTCGGCAGAGCTTATTGCCCAACTCAGTATAAGAATAGATAGTGATTGCGGTGCATAGAATGCTTCAAGATCATCAATGACTAAATCTATGGGGATAAGCAGAATAAACCTTATTTTCATCTAAGAGTTATATTTCTAATGTTACTTTTGTTTCAATATTTATTTTATTGCCACATAAGTTTAACATAATTTTAAATCAAATTTATATGAGAGCTATAGTTATGTTGGAAAGCTTCACTGCGGAGACGCTTGCTAGAATGCAGTTTGCATTCACCGTCTCCTTTCATATTATATTCCCAGCCTTTTCGATCGGAGTAGCCAGTTATTTAGCCGTATTGAATGGCTTGTGGCTAAAAACACATGATCAAACCTACCTTTTTTTGTTTAACTACTGGAAGAAAATTTTCGCGGTTGCCTTTGGAATGGGCGTAGTTTCCGGTATTGTGATGTCGTATCAATTTGGTACTAACTGGTCGGTTTTTGCAGACAAAACTGGACCAATACTCGGGCCACTTATGGCCTATGAAATACTCTCTGCCTTCTTCTTAGAGGCCGGATTTTTAGGCATCGCTTTATTTGGACGTGAGCGTGTGGGTAATAGACTACACATGTTCGCAGTTTGTATGGTCGCCTTTGGTACTTTAATGTCAGCCACTTGGATTTTATCAGTCAACTCGTGGATGCAAACGCCTGCTGGCTATAGCATTAATGACGTAGGGCAATTTATTCCAGAAGACTGGTGGCAGATTGTCTTCAACCCTTCGTTTCCATACCGTTTAGTACACATGGTATTGGCAGCCTATCTCACAACCGCGCTAGTCGTTGGTGCTGTCGGTGCATTACACCTGCTAAGAAACAAGGCTGATGCGGCTGCACGTCGTATGTTTTCAATGGCGATGTGGATGTTAATTGTTGTCGCCCCCTTACAAATTGTTGTAGGAGACTTTCACGGTTTAAACACTTTAGAGTATCAACCAGCCAAAGTAATGGCGATGGAAGGACACTATGACAGCCATCCAGAGGGTGCACCGCTGATCTTATTTGGCATCCCTAACCCAGAAGAAAAAAGGATTGATTACGCGATTCAGATACCCAAACTCTCTAGCTTGATCTTAAAGCATGACTTAAACGCCCCGCTTGCAGGTTTAGATACTATTCCTGATGAAGACGAACCACCTGTTGCGGTGATATTCTGGAGCTTCCGTATTATGATTTCGCTAGGCTTTGCCATGTTAGGACTGGGCGTATGGAGCTTATGGCGACGCATTCGCGGCAAGCTTTATAATGACGATTTGTTAAAGCGGGCCGCAATTGTTATGGGACCCATGGGATTTGTTGCCGTACTGGCAGGTTGGGTTACTACTGAAGTAGGCCGTCAACCTTTCACTGTTTACGGACTATTGCGTACAACCGACAGTCTTGCACCAATTGATGCGCCTGCGGTTGCGGTATCGCTAATCTCATTTATCATCGTTTATTTCTTTGTCTTTGGTGCAGGTACTTACTATATATTAAGACTGATGAATAAACCGACAGCTACGTCAGGTCTTGAGATAAATAAGGGCCCTATCCGGACCGCACAAAATCAATTTATTGCAACAACTGACGCAAACCTTAAGTCAGGTGCGCAAGGAGACAATCGTGGAATTTGAATTATCGTTTATCTTGGCGATGATTATCGCCTTCGCCGTACTCAGCTATGTCATTTTAGATGGCTTTGATCTGGGCATCGGTATTTTGTTTCCATCAGCTAAATCAGAGCAAGACAAGTCCGTTATGATGAATACCATTGCCCCCGTTTGGGATGGTAATGAAACTTGGCTAGTAATGGGAGGCGGTGGTTTATTGGCCGTTTTCCCTCTAGCCTATGCCATTATTATGCCAGCCTTGTACATGCCTATTATACTGATGCTGTTAGCACTCATTTTCAGAGGCGTTGCTTTTGAATATCGCTGGCGAACCGTTCGTTGGAAGCCTGTTTGGGACTTTGCCTTCTTCGCAGGCTCGGTTATAGCAGCCTTTACTCAAGGTATTTCGCTCGGGGCGTTGGTGCAGGGTATTAAAGTGGCAAACCGCGCCTACGCTGGAGGCTGGTGGGATTGGCTAACCCCGTTCTCATTATTAACCGGCTGTGCAGTTGTCATTGGCTACGGCTTACTGGGCTCCACCTGGTTAATTATGAAAACAGAAGGTGAACTACAAACTAGAATGCGGGGTTATGCAAAATGGTTAGGCATTGCTACCCTAGGTTTTATAGGTGTTGTCAGTATCCTCACACCCTTTCAAGACCCCGCTTATTTCCAACGTTGGTTTACACTGCCAGGCAGCATTTTTAGTGTATTTGTTCCAGCTTTAGTCGGGCTGTGTACTTGGTTGCTATTTATGGGATTGAAACAAGACAAAGAAGCGCAACCATTTCTCGCCTCACTCGGGCTATTTGTCCTCAGTTTCATCGGTATTCTTGTTAGTTTTTACCCTAATATTGTACCGCCAAATCTAACAATCGTTGAAGCAGCAGCGCCTGATTCAAGTTTAAGATTCACACTGGTGGGGGTGATGGTTTTAGTGCCACTTATTTTAATCTATACCGCTTATGCATATTGGGTGTTCCGCGGCAAAGTAAAACCTGAGGATGGCTATCACTAATGGCTTGGAAAAAATGTAAAAAACTAGCCTGGTTTGTTGGCATTTGGCTTGCTGGGGTTTTAGCACTGGGCATTGTGGCTATGCTGATAAAGTCAGCAATTCTTTGACGGTTTGGTGTATCGGCTCTGACTAAAACTTGCATGTGGTTAAATTAAAGCGAGCATGGAACTTTTATTCGCTGAGTCGCTTTGACGATAGACCGCCTGAGAAAATTATTGAGAATAATAATTTTAGAATCAGACAGAGTCCCTATTTTATACTTGTTCTGGTCTAATCTTTAACAATAAAAAAAATTAAATATGTATTAGTAAGACTACAGACTAATACACTGTTGGGCTTGAAAAGTGATGCCTTCATATTTGGCTGCAGTGCAGGAAAAGGCGATTAGCTTTGGTTTAGGTCTAGAATGGCTGAGTCTAAAAAGGAAATCTTAATAATGTTGCGGATAGCTCTTATCAGTTGGGTCACAATTACCACGTTACTATTGGCGGGAAATGCTATGGCTGTTGAGGAAGCAAAATACAATGTACTTCGCGAAGAAGACGGGTTCGAACTTCGCGAGTACGAGTCCCATATTATCGCTGAAACCACAGTAGATGGAGCGTTTGAAGATGCTGGTAGCGAAGCATTTGGCCGCCTGTTCAAGTATATTTCTGGCAACAACACACAGCAACAAAAAGTGGCGATGACATCGCCTGTTGGACAAGAGCCATCGAGCCAGAAAATTGAGATGACATCGCCGGTAGGCCAGCAGAAGCAAGATGAAAAATGGGTTGTCAGTTTCATGATGCCAGCGTCATTCGAGTTGGAAACGACTCCTGAGCCGAAGGATCCAAACGTGTCTATTCGCGAGGTTCCGGCACGTCTCATTGCTGTGGTACGTTATTCAGGTTTTTGGAGCGAAAAGAATTACCTTCGCAATTTGGAAAAATTACAGAATTGGATAGAAAATAGTCGCTTGACTCCGGTAGGCGAACCGATTTGGGCACGGTACAACCCACCGTTCATGCCTTGGTTCCTTCGTCGCAATGAAATCCTGGTGCCGGTTGCATCCCCAGAATCTGGCGATTGAGCGTGGGGCAGTTGACGCCTAACAAGTCGTTGCAATGGATATTTGGCCCGCCACCTACTTTTAATGCCACAAATGCTTCTGAACTCAAGCATAAATGAAGTCGTCTGATTAGAGAAATATAGTAAAGATTCTATCTCGCTTTGTGTCTCTAAGCGTCTCAGAAAAATAACTATCCTTCAAGAGAGTTAGTAAACAAAACCGCAGTTTCGATTAAAAACAAAAAAAGCAGAATGTTAAGATTTTTTTCTTCGATCTTTGTTTTGGAGCATCTCTCAATACTTATCGGCGACACGCAGCTGGGCTAAAATATTGTATCAATTAGAAACAGTACTTTTCTCGAAACCAGTTCTGTGTATTAACAGCGTCCCACTCAAGACTCTCGTTATCAAGGCTCCCTCGGTATTTCACCTGAATGTAGTGGGTCAGTTCGTGCGCCAGAGAGTCATCCATGCAGCGCTCGAAATTGTCGTAATAGGCTTTTTCATCCAGCAAGTATATTTTATTAAGCTTTGCGACAAAGGTGTTGATAATGATATCCGGGCGCATCTGCCATTGTGGCTCAACGTCATCCTGAAATTGTTTCAGACTGGTTTTACTCGCGACCACTAGCTCCGGCAGCGGAATCTCGGGTCGGTAATTTAAATTTTTATAATCGAGAATAGTCTTCAATATAAATTCCAGCGAGTACTTAAGTTCAACCGTTGCGGCCGGCTGAATCGCCATACCTGTTGATATGAAAGACGTGACAAATAAAATAATTAGAAGTGATTTTGACATAAGAGCTCCTTCTAGTTTACTGAAATTAAAATAACTTTCACCAGCAAGCATGCTTTTCATAAACACTATCGAGTCAGGATCCCAAACGCAATTGCCTTCTAAATTCATCGTTACTGAAAAGGCAATCTTTAGTTTAAAATCCCAACAACGCCCCTCTTCTCCGTCGCTGCGTTTGCAGGTAGGCATTAAATTTGTGTTGATAGTAAGAAGTATAGGCAGAATAAGCATCTTTTTTCGTAATATCTAAAATATGCTTACCTCATGTTTTCCACATTCGCCTCTTTTTTCATCGCTATGAGGGCGAAATAGTTCAAGCAGTGCTTCATCATTCAAATCGGCTTTACTGGTAAGGAACTTTGATTTGGCTCGCTATTGAGATAAAGCGAGCGTAAAAACCTATCCATCTTTTAATTAGATAGATTTTACGGCCAAGGCGCTTTCGCCCCGAAGCGCCATAGAAAACTAAGTCGCAAACACCCCCAAGTGAGTTACAAAACAAAAATAAGTGGCTAAATTCACTTGGGAAGCACGACGCTCGCTTTTGGGGAAAACGCCAGTCGAGGACTTGGGATCAAAGAGTAAAGCGGGTTTTTAACGTTGACATTAAAACTTGCAAGCAGCGCGGTGGCAGGGTCAAAATAATTTCCAGTATTGAATACCCTGTTATTATCGATAATATTTTTTTACCTTAATGGAAAAGGTCAGTAGTACTCAACTTGCTGCCTACTTTTCAATTTTACAATAAATGCTTTTGTATGAAACGAGCGGCAGAGACAAGGCAGGCCGGACCCTGCCAATTGGGTAGAAGCCGATATAGAATATGGAGATTTACGAAGGAAAATAACAAATTCTGATAAGGTTTTATCGAAATCGGAGCACAAAAAACTTTCTTTACTACACTCCTAAAGTCAACTCATTTGAAATACTTTTGATGATTTTATCAGTCAGCTATACAGCGACAGCTAAAGATAAGTGAACCATTACTCATCGGTTTATTAATACTAGGTTCCGTAGACAATAACGCCAAATTGGGTGCGCGCTACGTTAATTCAATTGGAGTAATGAATTATGTCAAAAGTATTACAAGCAACCATTATAACTGCTAGCATCCTATCTGCACATACAGCTAATACCAAACGCATTAATTAAGTGATCATATTTACTATTAAAATTCATCCTGACGGCTTTGCGGGCGTCAATTTTTCCTTTGAAGCAAGTGCTCATAAACTTAATGCATTTGGTATGATGCGGCATTAATAAATAGACTGGAAGACCAGACTAGCGCCTATGCGCAGTGACATATCATCCCGGCGCAAGTTCTTACTGCCTTTTTGACAATCCCGGCAAGACCCTTGAAACATTTTCTGGTCCTCTTTTTCCTGGAGGGGTGTTTAGTGGTTATTACCTTGCAGGAGATAGAGCCGCCAATTTTTCTTACGAGGATGAGAGAGATTTATATGATTCCACATCATATAAATCTCGCAACTCTGCGGAATTTAGGCGTAATGGTTATTATTTTACTGCAGATGCTTGGCCCTTGGGCAATCACAGTGAAAACGGTATGGCCTTGGCTGTGACCAGTATGAATCTAAGTTTTCTAGTGACAGAAGGAGACTCCTCAATAGATCTCGGTCTGGATCATATTAGCAGAAGAAGCCGGCTGCTAAGGCTCTATGATGAAACATCAGGGATAGCTGTTGCAAATTTGATGGGCACAGTGGTAGTGATGGAGCTGCTGCGGGTGTGTAAAAATTTCTGACAGGTCTTAAATTGTCTAAAGTACAAACCTATTCAGGTACTGCGCGCCAGTAACTATTTAATGGCTTTATTGTTTATTACTTTTATTGGTCAAAAAAATGGTCGGACTATAACAGCCGACCATTTACCCTGATAAATTGCACGTATTACACTGCGTAATTACGGCTAATTAATCAAGTGTCTCCAGATAAGTGAAGACGGCATCAGAATTTTCGCAAGTGATTGGACTACCTGCACTATCGACACCAATGCTACCTATACTAATGGCGCCCGTAGCATACAAGTGACCACAACTAACGGATGAAGTCGCCGCGTTAACGGCTCCCCCTACAAATGCGGTACCACGAAAAGAGGTGCCCGCACCGAGAGTGACCGCAGCGCCGACATTCCAGATGATGGAAGCGGTATCGCCGTTACCCAAACCAATTATCTCAAAATGTGTCGAAGCACCAACCGTCAGCGCCTCACTTAGGTTAATAACCCAAACGTGGTCCTTATTATCAGTATACTCATCCGCATCAAAGGTAATGGTTGAGCTTGCAGCTATACTCACCGCACTGCCTTCCCATACGCCAGGCGCTAACGTGCGTGTTCCCATGGTAGTATATAATGGTCCATTAGCAGAGGATGGCTTGAGGGCAGATAAAGCGGACTGTGTCTTTGTTATTTCAGCTATCACTTTTGCCATATTTCCAGAGTTATGTATATCTTCCGCGTCAGCATATTGATCCCCGTTAGCATCGTCATTTAAAACGCCATTCGTCGAAGCGCCCGCGCCCAGGGTGATGGCTGCGCCAGCATAGACCGCCTGGACCTGACCACTGGCGCCTAGGGTAATGGCGGCTCCAGCATGGATGTTTTGGGCTTCAGCGTTAGCCCCTATACCCGCAGCAGCACCTGAAAAGATGTTTTCAACGGTAGACAGAGCACCTGTGGTCACAGCAGCACCAGCATAGATGTTGTGAACTACAGAATTAGCACCGATAACAACGGCCGCTTGTGCAGCGAGATCACCATTTACTGTGGAGCTTGCGGCGATATTTATCGCACCACCAGCTATTGCAGCATGGGATTTAAACGGCGATATATGGGCGATTGTCACTTCAAGATCATCGAAGATGGCATCCCAGTCTCCTCCGATAAAGATCCTTCCGCTCCCATTAGGCTGATCGGCGAATGACGTGATTGGGGGAAGCGTACAGTCGGCGCTGAAGGTGCCACCAGAATAATCCTGATCTATGGAGGTAACAGCCGTTTTCGTCTCAGCATTCCACTCTAGTCGCATACGGTGTGTGCCATTCCCACCACAAGCAACATCTGCTTTGGTCTCTGGCTTTACCCCATTCCAAACCTGAAATTGGGGTGCAAAATTAGTAGGCAGGGTCCCGATACTGATACCGCTGCCTGCCTCTGTTCCGGGGCCACCATATTTATCGACAGGCAAAACAGGACCGAGTCCAAAGAATACGATGTTTCTGCCACTCCTTGGAACTTCGGGAATGGTGACTGTTACTTCTGCAACAAAACTGACCGAACTGTAGTCCGTTTCAATAGTGCGTAAATACGATCGTAAACCACCCGAATAATCCCCGCGGGTGTCTCGCCCTTGAAATCTTACATGACCATCTTCAAACACTGCCCCCCCCACTTGACCAGAACAACATCTCGTGCCTTGTGAATACCACGTTCCAACGCCACCGACAGCTTCAAGATGAGACGGAAGATTACCTCCGGAAAAATCTTCAACAAATCCATTAGCCGCTGATGCGACCGATATAGACCCCAGCATAGAAAGTGCCAGCAATCCCCCGGAAAAAACATGTCCTTTTTTTAACGTTTTATTTTTCATTTACTATTTCCTTATAGTGATAATACGTTGCCAATCCATTGCATATGAGAGCGCAATAAAGATCTGTTTGTGTTCTTAGCTATTATATTGTCTTTAGGCGAAATAGATCTGCATTTTATGCGAAGACTATTTTAAATAAATATCATAGCGGATCGCTAAATTAAGTTTAGTTCCCATTGTAGTCAAGTTTTTTTTGAGAAAATGTTGATCTTGTTAAATAAATGTTAATTTTTGCTAATCGAGTGCTAACTAATTGATGTATAAGTTAATTTAAAGCTGAAAAATTGACTTTATCTAAATAAGAATACCAGAAGGCACTCATTATAAAATCACCTATTTTTTAAAACGGTAATAGCTGGACACCCATTTAATTGACTAAATATTAACCCTCTCTATATTTTATTCAGAAACTGTTTTTGAATGATTAGGCGCTCATTATGACGTAATCTCGTGCAACACCGATTTCTTTGTTTAATACGCTTTACTTTATGAATAACATCCCTGTTATTCACTTCTTCGACGCCAGCTGAAGCTGTTCAAATTTATTCCCTAAAAATTTGTCATTGTATTTCCCGTTGTGTACGTCGTGCTTTTTTATGCGGCAAGGATAAATTCAGTGGGCAAAGCTTTGAGCATCGCAGACAATGGATGGTCGAACGCCTCCAATACTTACCTCTACTTTTACTATCGACACCTGTGCTTAGCACTTATGTCTAATCCCCGTAATTAAAATAAAAGGCATCTAGTTTTGCATGTTAATAATATATAAAACAGTAAGTTAACCGATGAAGAGGTTTGTCTGCGTTGGAGCCGCCTTTATTCAATGCCAACATTGATAAGCCGATGGCAAGCGGGAACAGGGTTAACCGAGGAGGAGTTATTGATGGTGAAGACTGTTATCAATAGGTGGCGAGAAAGGTTAAGAGGAGAGAATAGAGGATAGAAGATAGGTAGAATAAACGTCATTTGTCATTAGATCTAAAATCTACTTTACTTTATATATTTATATTTATATTTACTTTATTTTTATCTTAATGAAGCTACGAAAGTCAGATTATACACCAGAAAGAACAGATGCATTAAGTCGCTGGTTCAACGCGCTTGCACTACGCAGTGGTAAAACTAAAGCGACTGTTGCGCTTGCAAATAAATTGACGCGAATAGCATGGGTTATTGTTACTACAAACGATGAATTTAAAGCAAGTTGTGCATTTAAAAGTGCATAATTAACGAGTAAAAAAGTAGATAAGTAGATAAGTAGATAAGTAGATAAGTAAAATATACACCCTAGTTTAAGTTTGCAATGCTTGATGAAAAACGGTCAACCGTTCCTGTAAAAACCTGCTTTGGGGCTTGGCATGTAAATGTCGACTTTGTGATTAGAAGACAGGACTCGGATTACATCATGGCGCAGGTTATTGATAACCTACTGAGACGTCGGATGTATGACAGCAGACTGTAATCTTCATTAAAATTGCAATAAACGGGGCGTCCATATATGCCCCTAAGCGCCATAGAAAACTAAGTCGCAAACGCCCCCATTACGACCTAGAATAGATACTAATTATTAACAAACTGCAAAATGAAAGACTTGCCCCTCGGCCCCAGTATATTCTCCAGTAAGGCGACCGCTCTGACTGATGCCTAAAGGCATAAAAGAAGTCAGAGTAAACTTTTAAAGAACTTATCCATATCGTCGAGGGTGCTACTGTTCTTTTTTAGTGGCCAAGTCAGGCTGGTTAGAATACTGGTATGAGTTAGTCCAGGATACAAAACCCCTGTTGACAGGTTGCCCACGGCGGATAATTTTTCGATCAAGAGCTCCTGGTTACGAACACCAACTATGTCATCTTTGGCGCCATGCAAGAGCAGCATCGGTGGCTCATCGCCATTAACAAAATTCATTACCTGCATATTAGGGTAGTTCTCAGGTGGGCCAAAAACTTCCATCAGGCTAGGACGAGTAGGGGTAAAGTTATATGGCCCAGCCAAACCTGAGAAACCCTGCACGTCCAGCGGACTGAGCCCGTGCTTCTTCAGGTAACGTTCGTCAGTCAGTAATAGGCCACCGAGATGCGCACCGGCAGAATGTCCTGCGATAAATATTTTTTGTGGATCCCCTCCATAGTTGGCAACGTTTTGTTTGGTCCAAGCAATGGCGGCTGCACCATCTTCCATAAACGCCGGGAAACGTGCTGCAGGATATTTTGCATAGTCGGGAATAATGACCACATAGCCGAGTCGAGTAAAGGCATCGGCTACAAAGAAATACATTTCTTTTGAGCCGGAATCCCAACTCCCGCCATAGAAAAAAACCAATACTGGCTTAGCTTGTTGTGCGCTCCTGTTGGGCGTGTAGATATCTAACTTCTGCCACTCGTCTTGACCGAATGCGACATCCTTGCTGACGCTATGCTCGGAATTTAGCCTCAGTGCAGAGTTCAACAGGAAAAGTCCGGTCGAGCTGCAGGCACTTAACAACAACAGGCTAACGCTGGCAATAATGTGTTTGATTTTCAATGGTCTGGTTTCTGCATAGAGGGAGTGTTTTGCCATTTTACATGTCAATATGATCTTCTGCAGTAATTTTAATTAATGCTCGTTAACAACGACTTAAAATTGCAGTGCTTCGGGTCAAGCCGCTGAATACGTGATGATGACGCTATCCAAAATGCTCTCGAGGATAGAGGATAAGTAGAATAAACCTCATTTTTCATTAGATTCAAAATCTACTTGAGTTGATAACTTCATATTTACTTCTTTTTCATCTTAATGAAGCGACGAAAGTCAGATATTTCTCTCATATACTCACCCGTTTTCACAAAATTTTAGGTAAAGGGCAAGTGCGTTCCACTGTTGTGCAAACCAGCTCTGAATATTACTTTTGTTTATAATGAACTTATGTTTCAGATACATAATTTTAAGTCTTCTATTTTTAGTGCACAACCAAGGTGTTACCAAAATTGAATTTATAAAATAGAAATACTATGCTCAAAAAGGCGGTTAATGTCACTGTCAGGGCAATTTTTTGCCACTGAACCGCCGGGAAATAAAGAGTGGTTTACAACATTATTCCCGGAAGAATGTCGTGCAGCATAGTTAACGGGCAAACCGCGTCAAAGTGCTGAGTAAGGAGCGGTGAAGGCATCGGACTTAGAGATGATGACATGTGGCAGAGATGCCCAATATTGCTAATGATAGGTGCCAGCAAGGTACTAAGGCCCTTGATAAATAAGAGCCTTAAAATTAGTTATTAAGATGTTAAATGAAAGAGCTTTCTCTTTGGATAGCAACCCAGGCTTCGATCTTATTATCGACCTTGATTGGCAGCACTCTCCAAAACATAATAAAAGGAGTTCCATCTTTTTTGTAATTGATGGCCTTTCCTTCAAATTCTGTACCGGATTTCAACGCTGCGGTGAGACGATCGATAACTTTTTCATCAGTACCCACACCTTGAAGAATTCGGGGGGTTTTTCCGATGACCTCGGATGGTTCATAACCAGTAAGTTTTTTAAACGCGTTGTTTGCGTATATAACCTCTCCTTCAGTTGTCGCGTCAGTGATTAGGATTGAGTCGAAACTATTCTCCACCAGTACCTTTAACAGTTCTATGTTGGTTTCAGTTTCACCAAGGGTATCTATTGTATAAGCCATTTCTATTCCTAGTAATTATCTGTTAGTAGTATGTACGTAGTGGGGGAGTATTTGGGTCACCAATGTTCAAAATAATACCCTCTTCATCATTAATCCTCTTCACCATAAATTGCCTGCGATACTCATTTTTTAAAATGCAGCCAACCCTCAATAACTTCTTTTTTGGGATCACCCATATAAGTTTAGGTAATAAACTACGGGTCTTTGCAATTTCGTAAGACTATTGTTGGCCACTCCTGAAATCTTGCAATTGGTTGTTTATTGGCCGCTTTTATAAACAGGCCGTTATACTCAAGCAACATTCACTTGCCTTATAAAAAAGAAGATAGAGGATAGTCGAATAAACATCCTTTTTTGTAATATCTAAAATATGCTCACCTCATATTCTCCTTATTTGCCTCTTTTTTTCATTCTTTTTATGAAGCGTTAGGGATCAGGACTTTGCCTTTTGCCATTACGCTCACTATTGGGGAAGTGAGCATAAATGGGGTAGTCTCAACAGATAAATAGAGTAAAAGCTCTGAGGGCGCGTTGTGCCCCTTTACGCCTCAGAAAGATAACTCGCAAACGCGCCGTAGTGGATTAGAGCAGATGCTAATTCACCTGAATTAGTGATAAACATTCAGGTGAATACTGGATAAGGGGCTTTATAAGCAGACTGGAAATGACCTTTTTTAAAAAACTACGAATAAAAAATCCTGCACCAAAGCCCTATTAACAAGGACTAGGGCGTAAATAAGCAAAATAATATCCAAATATCAGGCTAAAAGTGAGCCCATACGAAAGCTTAAATTGATTTAAAATGGAGTCATCTTTGACTTCGCAAAGAATGTAGCGTTAAATTATTACTTACACTTTTGAAGGATTAAAATATGAATAAACAAAATTTTAACGAAGAGCTTTTAGGATTTTTAGATGCGTCTCCTACACCTTTTCATGCCACTTTAAATATGAGTATGATGTTAGAGAATGCTGGATTTATAAAGCTTGATGAACGCCAAAAATGGAAGCTCAAAGAGGGTAAGAAGTATTTTGTAATGCGCAACGATTCTTCTGTTATCGCTTTTACATATCCTAAAGATAAAAACTACACAATAGTGGGTGCTCATACAGATTCACCCAATATAAAACTAAAGCCAAAACCCGTTACTAAAGAGCATGGCGTTGTGAAATTTGGCGTTGAGCCTTATGGAGGTCTTTTACTAAATCCTTGGTTTGACAGAGATCTCTCACTTGCAGGGCGTGTTTCTTATCTTGACTCTAAAAATGTTATTCAACATGTTTTGATTAATGTTAAAAAGGCTATTGCGATTATCCCATCACTTGCAATTCATTTGGATGAGAATGCTAATAAAGAGAGAACGGTAAATAAGCAGACAGATATCTCACCTATCCTTACAACAAATGATGATTTCGAGTTTGATGAGTTCTTAAAATTGCAGCTTGAGAAGTTGGGGATTCAAGATGTTAAAGCGCTTTATGCAAATGAACTTAGTTTTTATGACACAGCGAATGCTTCATATGTAGGTTTAAATGACGACTTTATAGCGAGTGCAAGATTAGACAACCTTCTTAGCTGTTATGTTGGACTGCTAAGTATATGCAATGTAGATGATGATAAACCTATGATGTTTATTGCCAGTGACCATGAAGAAGTTGGAAGTGAGTCAACCAGTGGTGCAAGTGGGAGCTTTTTAGAAAATACGCTTAGAAGAATGTATAACGATTATGAGGACTATATGCAGATGATAAGAGGTTCGATTTTAATATCTGCTGATAACGCACATGCAATCCATCCAAACTTTCCATACAAACACGATGCTAATCATGCTCCACACATCAATAAAGGCACTGTTATAAAGATAAATGCAAACCAGCGATATGCTTCAAACTCTACAACTATTTCAAGATTTATGAATGTGGCTAACGCTGTAAATGAGCCGTATCAAGAGTTTGTAACAAGAAGTGATATGGGATGTGGTTCAACTATCGGTCCATTAACTGCGACAAGACTTGGGATTGATACACTTGATGTTGGACTTCCTACTTTAGCAATGCACTCTATACGTGAGCTTTGTGGTAGTGATGATGCACACTCTTTGTATAAAATCATTTTAGGATTTAGCAAGTAATATCGACTGTAACACCAGAGGAACTAAATCTTTTAATATAGCAAACCGGCAAGGTTGAGTATAGGTAATTACAATCATGATATCTCTTTTTATAACCCAATATGCAAGTGATTACTCATGATGGCATAGGTGACATAGGAACAGATATAAATCGCAAAGAGGCCCGCTATTACGTCACCGTTCCTAATATCTGTTTGCTTATTTAACAAGACTGCTTGTCGGCCATAGCTGGATTTAGTGCTGCGTAAAGCATCGGATAGTGAGAATAAGTAGAGGGGATATGTGCATTGTCAGGGAACCATCATGAAAATTGTTGTGACGGTTCCTTGATTGAGTATCACTTTGTATCGACTGTTATTGGAGAATAACCGGTGCGAAGGAGAAAACGTCTTCGCTTTTTGGATCTACCGTCATTTCAATCCAGCTGTTGTCTTCTGCGCCAAACACTTGCACCCGTGTGAAGTTTGCCGTCAGACGTCCGTCATCTTCGTACATAGGCTTATCTACTTTATAGTAGTGAGAGTCGCCATGTACCAATAAGACCTGACCGCCAAAATTGTGCGTTTCAGCCTGCAATGTATGATAAAAATCGCTGAAGCCATTTTTCTCGTTCAGGCTTGGCAGGAAGTCATCTTTATAACCGCCATCAGAAAGCTCGAATGGGAAAAAGATATCCGCCTGAATAACGATGGCAATACCTGCATATTTATGATCACGCGCTTCTTTGAAAGACGCTTTAAGCCATTCAATATTTTTAGCATTACGGGCTTCGTATTCATTTGTCGCCGCATTACACTCCACTTCAGTACGTTTGGATTTTTTGATGCAATGTTTTTCTTTGCCAATCAGATTATTGTTACTTCCTGGTACAGCCAACGCGACAAATTCAACATTGTTCATCGTGAAACGGCTGTTTTCGCTATATGGCTGGCCATCAACCGCTTGTCTTTTAACCGCAATTGGATGTGTACCTTGGGTTGTCTCTGTCTTGAAGAACACATTGCGCAGGTAAGACAAACGTTCCAACGGATTGTAGCCACCATTGCTTGTACGGTGACAATCTGTCCATTCATTATCGCCAACGCTGTAAAGTGTCGGTGCTTTTAATGAATTAAAGGTATCTACAATGTTTGCACCAATGGCGTCGTCTGTACATTTCGAGTGTCCGTTTTTGGTATCACCTGTAAACAGGGTGAAACCCAAATCATGGGCATTCATAGAATCAACCGTTTGCTTGGCTCTCTTTTCTTTAAGCGCCATATCGTCGCTATAGAATTGATCTCCCCACAAACCAACTTTCAATACCGAAGCAGGCTCAATCGATGTGGCATGTACCGTTGCTGACATCAGAGCGAATGCGCCAAGGGCTGTTAAGGCAAAATGTTTAAGCATATGCAATTTCTCCAAAAGAAAAATAAGAACACTAATACAGCGCTCATAAAATTATTAATAATCTGGAGCGAATCATATCGGCCTGATATGACAAATAGATGTCGCTTACATGACAGCGATAAAAATCACGGTGTGTTTCAAGGCAATCATTTCGATACGGATTGTTGATATGCACATAGAAGCACGGTTTTCCTAAACCAATTGTGGGTATCCATTAATTACAATGGTTATAATTGAAGGTGAAGACTCATGAATATCAGTCCTAATGCATGAAGTCATTGTGGCTTAGTAATTGTGGTTTAGTACCTGCGAGCCTGATCATTTTGGCGCGTATTGAGTTTAAATCAACCTAAGCTATGCAGGTAATTAAAGTATTTTCATCTGATAGTGCCTGCGATTTAAAGCGCCCTCCCACTTATTTTAAGGGAAAAATAAGAATAGCTTTAACCAGCCCAGAGGGTAAACGCAGGCAAACTTCTTTATCGATGAATTCTCTTTTTTCTAATTCATTAATATGCAAAACTAGATGATAGTGATTAGACATAATGGCATAAGCGCAGGTATCAATATTAAAAATGAAGGTTAAAGATGGAGGTTAAGAATGGGCGGGATTCGACCATTCATTATCTACAATGTTCAAAGCTTTGTCCGCTGAGCTTATCCTTGCCGCATAAAAAAGCACAACGCACACAACGGGAAATACAATAAATAATAGGCGTACCACAATCTTTTTACACTCTCATTAAGGATATCTGTATTGCACAAGATTGCATCTTAATGAGCTCCTAATCATTCAAAACAGTGCCTGAATAAAACATAGAAGCGAATTAATATTTAATCGATTAGATGGGTGCCCAGCTATTTGCCTTGTTACGTCTAAAATTTAGATTAAAGGGTATTTGACTGGATTTAATCGATTCAGTTCTATAGGTTGACAATCCCCCCGCTATCCATGGGAAGTTTGTTGCTATTGCATTACTTTGCTTGTTGACGTTTATCAATAAACTGTTGAGCGAGTGCTACTACATCCTTCATAGAAAGCTCAGTAGCTAGGTATCTGATGCGGTACAGAGACATTAGTGGTAAATCTTCAATAGGCTGATCGAGTAAGGCTTTAAGCTGGTTTTGTTCACTGTTCGGGTTAACGTCTTGGTTTTTTAAATCCGACATGTATTGTTGGTTCCTTATATTGTTTAAATAGTAGCCCTAAAAGAGGGCTTGGGTATAACGCGCGGTATAGAAATCCGTCTGAGATACTACGGTGAGCTTAAATAAAAAACGGGTTATGCACTCAACCTTAATATTTCCTCATACATTGTCTGTATTACCGTAAATATTTTTAAAAAGACATAAGCACCACGTGTATGTGACCTTTTTAGTAGGCTTTCACTTTCTCAACTTATTTTACCTTACTACTATAAATAATCATAGCGTGTGGTTGTGCTACATCTTGATTTGGTTGGTATCATGAATGCTCACTGCATATTCTGCTGGTACTGTGAACTTAACAGACCCGTTTCAAATTATGCAGATAATCTGCTGATGAAAAATTAAAATATTTACGCCGGTTATCGTTACTCTGCACAAATCATCCGCCATGCGCTTTGGTTTTACACTTAGCTTTCAGGTCGCCATTTAACTTAAGGCGAAGCATGATAGCGCTTTCCGTTACGCTTTTTTCTGAATGGGAGCAGATTTGTTACGCCTAAAATTTAGGATAAAGTTAAAATATTAATTTTTAGTCATCGGAATCAGATAAATTGACTGGACCATTAAGAGTATAAAGCTAACGCATTTTGCACCCCTTTGCGTACTTAGGAATGAATATCAATAGATAACAGCTTACATAAGGAACTTTCTATGGCCGAGGCTTCTTCCTGCTGCATTGCCTGATCCGCATTAGACACTTTGCACAGTAGACAAACAATGACCAGAGTATCATCATAGGCAAGGATTTCTGGCTGTTGTTCTGGAATCGAATTTAAAAAAACATAAATGTTGGTTAATATTTTCTGAACTTATTTTTATTTCAAAAAATACAATCTATATTATTTTGCTATTATTATTTATTATTTATTATTAATGGAATGGCTGATATGTCTCTTTGGAAGTTTATTGCAATATTATGTGTTGTTGGATTAAGTGGATGTACTCAAATACAACAATTACAAGATCTGGAAGTGAGTTTAATTAATATAGAGCCAACAACGGCGGCGGGGTTATCCCCTCGTTTTAATGTGCACTTATTAGTCTTAAATCCGAATCCTCAAGATTTAGAAATTGAAGGCATCATTTTACGCCTGGATATTAATGATAAAAAGATTTTATCCGGTGTGTCCAGTCAAATCCCTACATTAAAGGGATACAGTGAAACGCCCATCAAAATACAAACAGCTGTTTCACTATTTGATCTGTTTAAATTATTAACCTCTCTAAGTCAACATTCAGGTGATGATATTAAATACCAACTGCAAACAAAAATAGATCCCAAGGGATTTATTGCCTTTAATCTAAGCAAAGAGGGATTCTTAAATGAAAATCTTTTACAAGGATTAAGCAATCAATCTAGATAACACAAATCACCAACAGAAAGAACTAGCGAACCACTTCAATTCGCACTTTAATCACGCCTGAGTCGAGAGAACCAATAAGACTGAATGCGGAGCGTAACAGGTCAATAATACGCCCTTTTACAAAAGGGCCTCTGTCATTGATGATCACCATAATACTTTTGCCATTTGTTAAATTAGTTACTTTCACTTTTGACCCAAAAGATAATTTTTTGTGCGCTGCTGTTTTCGCATTTTGATCAAAAACAGCACCGCTAGCGGTCAGTCTGCCTTGAAACTTATTGGCATAAAAAGAAGCTTTCCCAACTTCTTTATACCCGTCGCGGCTTCGAGAGAGTACCGGCATACAAGCGAAAAGAGTGATGGCAAAAACAGCAATAGTTAATCGTTTAATACTCAACGTCATCATATTGTTGGCTTCTTTAAAAACATTCCCCACCTCAATAAATTAATGGATCACCCTTTGAGTATAGCGATAAATAGGTGTTATAAATTGTTAAAGCATCGTTTTAAACATCGTTTTAAACAGTAAAATACAATGAAAATTTTTAAGTGGAACGACGAAAAATATAATGACGAATTTGTTTGACGCGGAAAATGGTTGCTGATGACAAATCATTATAGGTCATCATCCTATCGGTTAGGGGCAACCTTTTATTTTTTGCGTAAAATGGTGATTTAAGCAAACCATTGCTATCAATAAGATTACATTTTAGTTTTGCATTTTTTCACTATAGCTTTTGTCATTCCCTTGAAAATAAATAAGTGTGCGGGCATCAGTGCAAACCAATATAATAAGCCTAAAAAACCTGCCGGATGCCACCAGGCACGTATATCTAACTCCCGATATGCCCCTTTATCCACAATATTAAATTCAAGTCGACCCAATCCTGGTGCTTTCATGCCCATTAATAAAGACAAAAATTTATTCTCTTTAATGCCAATAACTTTCCAGGAGTCAATTCTATCACCTAATGCTATTTTATCAGGATGGCTACGATAACGCGTTAAGGAATTCCCACCAGCAAGGTGATCTATCCCTTCTCTGATTCGCCATAAATAATTTGCATAAAAATAACCTTCCTGCGTACCGATTAATTGAATCTGCTGCCAAAGGCATTCAGCACTGACATCGGTTTTAAAACAATGACCCGCTTGCTTTGGATAATAAGCATAACCTGGTTGCCAATAAGAAAGCGCATCGGGATCAAATCCCCATAGGTCACTATTAATAATATCTTGTTCATTGGCTAAGCTTTCAGCCACGGCTTGTTCATAAGAAAGTAATGCTTGTGGAATAAGAGACTGGAGTTCGGATCCGTCGGCCGTTAAGTCATAGCACATTCCCTCCACCAATGCTTTGGCAATATTGGTCGGCACCGAGGTGATAACTTTAAACCCGAGGGCAGCAACCTTAGTTGTTAACATTGACAGGGGGATAATATGTACTTTTTTACCCATCAAATTGGCAATTATTTGTAGCTGTTTTTGATAGGTAATTAACTCCGGGCCTGCAACATCAAAAATTTTATGCGTGACGGCAGGAAGTTTGAGTAACGCCAGCAGGTAATAGAGCAGATTTTGTAAGGCAATAGGTGAGTTGTGAGAATTTATGCACTTTGGCATGATCATAACAGGCAGGTGATAAACCACATCACGCATCACTTCAAATACTGCAGAGCCCGCACCTACAATAATGCCAGCTCTTAATTCAGTGACGATAACATTGCTTTCTCTTAAAATATCACCGGTTTTTTTACGTGAAACAAAATGCTTGGAATCGCTGGAAGCAGGTTGCAGAGAGCCTAAATAGATAAGCTGTTTAACATCACTGGCTTTTAACTGTGCACTGAAATTTTTAGCGTTATCAAGTTCAATATCAACAAAATTCGGGCCATAGCCCATGCTATGCACAAGATAAAAAACAATATCAATATCCTGCAGAATAAGGGATAAATCTGTATTAAGGGTTAAATCTAATGTCACTATTTTAATATTATCGAGTCGGCTCCAACTCCGTTTTGCAAGTACCGCGGGATCCCGCGCTGTCGCTGTGACGTTATAACCTGTCTGCGCAAGCGCCGGGACGAGTTGACTACCCACATAACCCGAGGCCCCCACCACCAAAATGTTTTTTGTCATTAATAAGCATCCTTCTTATATTGTTTATGATCACAGATTGAAGATGCAGCGGTGCGCCTGAATACTGGTACAAGGGTCACATAATGAAAACGGTTATTCCCTTTTCAAGTATTACCACTTTTTGATTTGGAATAACTAGATGATTTTCCTTCTATCCTGAAGTTCATCCTTTATTTCGTTACTGATGCCTGTATCTTCAAGTGATTTGACTGTCTCTGTAGATTGTAGTCTTTTTTGTTCTGCCAAATTAGCAAGATAAAAACTGGTATCTAACAAACGATTAGCAAATCCCCATTCGTTATCACACCAGACTAATAGTTTAACTAAATTCCCATCACTGACCCGGGTTTGGGTTCCATCAATAATACAAGAGCGAGGATCGTGATTAAAGTCAATTGAAACCAGCGGCGCTTCGGTGTAACCCAAAATATCTTTTAAGTTGGTCTCAGAGGCCTTTAGCAGACAATCGTTAATCTCCTGAATAGTGACATCTTTACTGACGGTAATACTGAGATCCATTGCGGTCACGTTAATGGTTGGAACGCGCACTGCAATCGCCTCAAATTTATTGGCAAATTTAGGCAGAATACGTTCTATTCCTGCGGCTAATTTAGTATCAACGGGAATAATAGACTGACTGGCGGCGCGGGTACGTCGCAGATCTGAATGGTAGGCATCGATCACCGGCTGATCATTCATGGCAGAATGAATAGTCGTAATAGTCCCACATTTAATAGCAAAGTGTTTATCTAGAGTATCTATCACCGGCACCATGCAGTTAGTGGTACAGGAAGCACCCGAAATAAACGTTTCGTCACCGGTGAGTTGTTGATGGTTTATACCGTAAACAACCGTTGCATCTACATCTGGATCTGCTGGATGAGAAAAAATCACTTTTTTAGCCCCGGCAGCTATATGCGCATCGGCATCGGCTCTAGAGCCGTAAATACCGGTACAATCTAAGACTATATCTATATCGTGTTCATGCCATGGTAAATCAGCAAGTTCAGAAAAACGCACCAAATGAATATCATCATTTTTAATTTTTAGAAGGTTATTCTGTAAATTAACGGGAAAGGGGAAACGTCCGTGGGTTGAGTCATACTGGGTTAAATGTGCGATCGCTGACGGCTCAGCAAGTTCATTAATGACCACGACTTTCATTTCATCTTGACGGTTATTTTCATATAATGCACGCACTACACTGCGCCCTATTCGTCCATAACCATTAATAGCAATTCTAATTGACATAATAACTGTAAAACACCCAATAAAAAAACAAGCACCATTGTAGGATAAATTAGCGCATAAGCGAATATATTAAAGGGTTTAATTGCCAGGAAAGGCAATAGCCCACTTGGTATAACCAATATACTTGAAAATTATCAAACCGATTTCAGTTGAAAAAGAATCGGCACGGTAATACACGCTAAAATATTAAAACAGCACCTGCGGGACGATAACACTTGATAAGATAACCTATTATGCAGTGGCTACATTAATGCGATGGCTACATTAATGCAGCATTATCAGCAAGCTGTGAATGGATATCCTTATTGCTATTCAGAGCTGTTTCCACAAAGTGACCACAATGAAGCGTTGCATCGATTATCAGGTAAAGTTAAAATGCCCGGATTAACTACCCTCCCCCTAGGATTGAGATGAAACTAACACATTTATTATCGGCCGGTCTTTTAAGTTTATTTTCGACCTGTGCATTAAGTACCACTTTTACTTTTACAGCTATTCCCGATGCCGATGAAAGCAATCTTCGTACACGTTTTGAAAAAGTAGCCGATTATTTATCTAAGCAATTGGACGTTGAAGTCAAGTATATTCCGGTAAAATCTTATTCTGCTGCGATCACGGCGTTTCGTAATAACCAGGTACAACTTGCTTGGTTTGGTGGTTTATCCGGTGTGCAAGCGCGTGGTTTGGTACCCGGTTCTGAGGCCATTGCGCAAGGGTTTGAGGATCAATCTTTTAAGAGTTATTTGATTGCACATCATTCTGTCGACATAAAATTGTCTGATGATTTTCCGGTACTTGATAATTATACTTTTACCTTTGGCTCTAAGGGTTCAACGTCAGGCCGTTTGATGCCGCAGTTTTTTATTGAGCAAAATTTAGGTAAACCCGTCGATCAAATTTTTAAACGCATCGGTTTCTCTGGTGATCATAGCCGTACCATCAGCCAAGTTGAAGCAGGTGTTTATCAAGTAGGCGCGGTAAATTATAAAGTGTGGGACACCGCTGTTGAAAAAGGTGAGGTTGATACCAGCAAGGTGAAAGTCATTTGGGAAAGCCCTACCTATCCAGATTATCAATGGACAGTACGTTCGGGCGTAGACAGTGATTTTGGTGCAGGCTTTAAAGAGAAGCTGACTAAAGCATTAATTGGGATGACCGATAAGGATTTATTAGCCAGTTTTCCGCGTACATCCTTTGTTCCAGCCAAAAATAGCGATTATGAACCGATTGAGCGTGTTGCTAAAAAAATTGGAATGATTGATTAATGTTGTCGTTGGTTGATATTGATTTAGGTTATAACCAACAGATTGTTTTACCTAAAATTAATTTATTATTTAACAAAAATGAACATGTGGCTATTTTAGGTCCTTCCGGCGTGGGTAAAACCACGCTGTTACATCACCTATATCAACAACTGTCCGCACAAACCTGTTTATGTTCTCAAGCCAAAGGACTGGTCGATAACTTGTCGATTTATCATAACGTGTTTATTGGTGGGCTAGCGCGCTATTCTAGCTGGTATAATTTGACTAATTTGTTATGGCCGTTTAACAAGCCGCAACAACACATTAGCGCTATTTGCCAGCAGCTTGAGTTAACTGCGCCATTGCACCAGAAAGTCAGCGAGTTGTCTGGCGGTCAACGTCAGCGTGTTGCTATCGCCAGAGCGTTATTTCAGCGGCAGCCAGTATTTATGGGCGATGAACCTTTTTCTGCACTAGATCCATTAATGGGCTTACGACTGTTAAATTTAATTAAGCAAGCGCATCCGAGTGTTATTTGTGTGTTGCATGATGCCGAATTAGCGTTAGCACACTTTGAGCGCATTATTGTGATTAGCGATGGTAAAGTCGCCTTAGATGAGAAAGCCAATCAATTAACGCTGGCTCATTTATCTCAGCATTATACATTGGCAGATACTGTCAAAAATGCAGTGATATGAAGATATTAATACTAAAAAACAACTTTTTTATAACCCACTTTTCCCTATTCAGTCACCACCCTTTCTATTATGCCTAAAATCATCACCGTTAGTGGATTCTCTTTTGTAGGACACTGGCAAAAAATAACGCTATTGCTTTTACTGATGGTATCAGTATGTTGGTTTTTTGCTGATACC
Organism: Psychromonas ingrahamii 37; assembly: GCF_000015285.1. Classification (NCBI taxonomy): domain Bacteria; kingdom Pseudomonadati; phylum Pseudomonadota; class Gammaproteobacteria; order Alteromonadales; family Psychromonadaceae; genus Psychromonas; species Psychromonas ingrahamii. The sequence continues at coordinate 2,150,453 of NC_008709.1, read as the reverse complement.
GAAGTGATTGCGCTCGAACCTTGGATTGAACTTGGACGTATGGGACTGGGTTTTATTCATCCCGATTTTTTCGCGACAGAGTATTTACTTGAAGCTCTGTGGCAAACCATCAGTTTTGCTCTACTTGGGATAACGCTCGGATTGCTATTGGGATTTCCATTAGCATTGTGGTATCAGCATCCTTTGATTGCGGCAATCTGTGCGTTTATTCGTGCTATCCATGAGATATTTTGGGCGCTAATATTTTTACAAATATTCGGTTTATCGGCCATTACGGGTATTTTAGCTATTGCCCTTCCTTATGCCGCCACGTTTGCCCGAATATTTTCAGATATTTTACAGCAAGCACCAAAACACACATTATTTTCTCTGCCAAAGGGCACAGATAAACTTTCGGCATTTATTTATGGCCGCTGGATGCATATGTATCCACAGATTGTCGATTATATTCGTTACCGTTTCGAGTGTGCGCTGCGCAGTAGTGCTGTGCTCGGTTTTATTGGTATGCCTACCTTAGGTTTTTATTTAGAATCGGCGTTTCGCCAAGGGCATTATGAACAAGGTGGTGCATTATTAATCCTATTCGTGCTGTTAATTGGCACTATACGCTTTTGGGCTAAACCGATTTTTTTGTGGTTGTATTTACCACTCGCCGTCTATTTTTTACCGCCTATTCCGGCCATTGACGGTCAACTTATTTGGCGCTTTATCAGTGTTGATATTTTACCACCTATGCTGCAGGGGCAACCCTTCTTAAGCTGGTTTAATCCTGATATTTTGCCGAAGGTCTTTGACTGGGCTTATAACTTAATCAGCCAGCAGGTTTTTCCCGGAATGATTGCAACCTTAGTCTTGGCTTTTTGTGCATTAGGATTAACCTATTTGCTGACCCTGGTTTTATTACCTTTTAATACCCGGCTGATGATGCCAAAAGTTGTCATATTAATCATGCGGGCCGTGAATTTAATATTACGTTCACTGCCAGAATATTTATTGGCCTTTGTGCTTATGATGCTATTAGGGCCTTCCATGTTACCCGCTATTATCGCTTTAGCATTGCACAATAGTGGCCTTATGGTCTTTTTAATGGCGCGTCAGGCTGATAGCGTGACAGTGCCACTGACTTATAAGCCCAGGATTGATCAATACAGTTATCTGGTTCTTCCTGCCCTATACCCCCATTTTATGGGCCTATTGTTTTATCGTTTTGAAGTAATTATCCGTGAAACAGCTATTTTGGGCATGATTGGGGTAATGACGTTAGGATTTTATGTTGACAGTAATTTTGCTGAAATTCGCTTTAGCGCAGCCTTATTATTATTGGTTTTCACTGCAGGGCTCAATGTCATCGTTGATTATCTCGCTCGGCGATTATTGCATTAACCGCGTGATTATTTACAAGCTTGCTAGTGTTAATTTTCCTGCGCAATGCAAGATCTCATCTTTAATACATTGGTTATTAGTGCTGTTTTTGCTGCCTTTTTTTAGCAAAAACCGCGACAACTGAATCCCGTCCACAAGAAACAACTGATAGGCAAACTTTAAAAATTAATGTGTAGGGATACTAGAAGGTTTTAATGCTACTTTGAAGTGTTTTTTATACTAGTTGTCGCCAATAATGGCAGGGTTTTTCTCCAAGAACTTACTTAGTTAATTACCTCACTAGACGTCTGTTTTCGAGATAATATTCGACTAATTCTAAAATAGCGACGTCGGCTAATTGTAAGATGTTAAACACCAACCAAAGATGAGGATCATGCTCATACCAGCGTAATCGAAAAGAGTCAAAACGAAAGTCTGAATTAAGAAGTTTTGGTTTGTTTTTTTTCACCAAACCGATAATCTCGTTTAAAATAGGCTCTCTAATTTTCTGATCCATTTCTTTAAACTCATCCAATCTTTTTCCCAAACGGGGTCGTTTGTCATACCATCTGTTCATTGGGCCCCACTTAATCTACCTAGATTATCTGCTTTAAAAATATAAAAAAACAATCATATTAAAATAATATACCTGCATACAATAGAAAACAAGTCTTACATTAAAATAGTAATTACTGAGTATTTAACCATCAAAAAGTTTGGAAATAACTCACTCTTCATAAAATTACAGCTGCCTTCCTTATATAAAACGCCTAAAAAAATCAATTTAAAGTTAAAAAAATAACACAATAAATGGCGATTTAGTAACTTGTTGATTTGATATAAGTGTTGACAGAAAGCTGGACAGCCCATCTTTTTATTGTTCGTCATTTTCGCGCACACAGGATTTAAATCAACATATGCCATGCAGGTAACAGTGCTTTTCCATTAAGCTGATCAATCATCCATTGACGGCGATCCGCAAAATTTGTCTGTCACCATACAAAAATGCTCGGCGACCATACTCGGCGACCACAAAGGGAAGAGCATTGTTAATAGGGAGTATCGACAAGTGAAATTAATGAAGAACGTAACTTTGTCATGCCTGCCGCTAGTCATGTGCATACAAAATGGGTTTTAAAGCAGGTGTGAATTGGTGTGCCATTAAAAGGTTTCTATTAAAAGTTTTGGCTGTCCTCAATTAGCTTTTTTTAAAAATTAGCACTAGCCCAATGACTCAGTTCCACAATTGGTTTTGGAAAACCAACGGAATAAACAAAACGATTTTCACTGTCTTCAAAAACGCTATTGCTTACACCCATTAAAACAAATCCTTCTGCTAATAATGCATTTGCATCATGAGCGCACTCGGTTTCAACAATTTTTGTTATTTGAAGAAGAATCTCTTGAGATTTTGTAATTTCCACGTTATCCATGATTACCCTTGTGTATATAACGAGGCTGTAGAATTTTTCCATTTAAGAGAAAAATATTTTCCAGAAGTTTTCTTTCCTTTTAAAACAATAGGTCAAAAAGCGCAGGTTTTCATGGATTTATAAAAAAATTATTCTACAGCCTAAACACATTAATAACTGGCGAAAAAATAATGGCGAAGATCACCAAGAGAAGCCCGCTATATTTCCCTTTTGAAGGGTTTCTTGGCTGTTTTAAAGTGCATTAAATTCCTCCAGCCATCCAATGAAAGACTGAGATACTTTATTAACGGTACACAAATCATGGTCAAAAAACCATACGGGTACATCTGTTTTCTGACGCGCACAATCCGTCAGTTTAAAACAGAACATATTGCCCTTACAATCAGACGCAAACAAAATATGCCCCTTTGGCATACCCGTCATCTCATATAGCTTTGATAGAGAAAATATATCTTCCAGGCTTAAGAAATCTTGTACTTCAGAAAGTTCAGAACTTAAATCGCAAATTTTAGTGAGTACATTTGGAGTGTGAACTAAACCATATGTAGATATCAAATATTTATATGAGTCAGGTACAAAAATATTTAGTTTTGATTCCAGCTCTTTAATATCATGATCCTTTATTGGCACCATAACGCTTTTACTGCCCCAGTTTTTTACAAATAGATCAATACTGTTCATTTAGAAATACTCCAAGAAAATCAACCCTTATTAGAAGGGCCGGCGTTAACCCTCTCTGTGATGGTTAGATGCAGGTTGAAGCCAGAAATCACTGTTAATTAGCAGATGAAAAATCTGTTCACAAGCCATAGAAATTTTACAAATAGGTCAATGCTCTTAATTTAGAAATACTCCAAGACAGTTAACCCTTATTAATAAGAAGCAGCCCATTGTCCCTAATTGTTATATGTTGGTTGAAGCCAGAAGTTGCTATTGATTAGCAGACTAAAAAGTCTAATTGCGAGCCAAAGGAAAATCAGAGGAAACACCAGTGTTTGGAAGATAAACACAACGATCAGATTAATAATATGTTTACTCGCACCCGCTATCTTTTGATCATACTCTTTATATCGGGCGGATATATTCATACTATTGGTTGTGCGTTCATAAAAACGTCTAATAGAGCTTAAAATCCCTTCTTCAGATTCATCAGACACCGATGAACTGTCTCGTGCCTGCAATTCCTGAACATCATTCTCCACATTTTCAAGCACTTCCTGTGAGTTAATATAAGTAGGGCTTAGGATTGAGCTGTATACAACCTCAGTTGCAAGCGTGACTATAGGTATTAAAAATCTTATAAAGATCACCAAAATAGCGGACTTAATCAGGAGATTTCTCCAACTACTATTGGCTAAAATAGAGGTCCATATACTGATTAGCAGAATACTGCCTGATAAAATAACCAAATAATTGGCCAGCACAGTCGTGCCTATTTTTAATAAAACAATTTGAGCGCCTAAGGATGTACTTGCCGCCAATACAATCCAGGAAAATCGTTCTATTAAGTCGTTTGCAGGATCCAATATTTCACCGGGTGTCAATATAACCCCGACTCCTCCGGGCTCAATGGCAACTTCGGTTCCCTGAACAACTGATATGACAGCGTTAATGCCACGGACAACAGCAAAGGTCGTTAATGCATTGCTAAACGAGGCCTCGAGTTTGTTTTCTGCAATACTGTCTATGGTGTTGGTGGATCCCAACCCAAGCAGAATAATAATAAGGGTACTCATTACCCAGTTTTTTGGTGAATTTTTTCTTACGACATTCATATAGGATGGGCCTTTACCAAGCATCAAATGGATTTATTTTGCATTCTATCTGAGTTCGTAACACAGAACACCTCTTATATAATGGGCTAAAAGAAGCTAAATATACACTGCGAAATAGCCAGCCGTATTTAGCCCTTTTGAATGACTTATCATACCAAAAAACACACTTAAGTGAATACATTGTAAAACAAGCATAAGAAGCACGACTTACGCAACGGGAAATACAATAACAAATTTTAGGGAATAAATTTGAACAGATTCAACTGGCTTCGAAAAAGTGAATAACAAGGATGTTATTCATAAAGTAAAGCGTATCAACCAGAGAAAGTTGTGTTACACGAAATCGCGTTATAATGAGATCCTAATCATTCAAAAAAGTGCCTGAATAAAATAGAGAAGTGGATTAATATTTAGTCAATGAGATGGATCTCCAGCTATTATAAGGTGTCCAGCTATTATCGTTTAAAGTATTTATATTGACAGTGCACATATTATTGACATAAACACGGGTAAAAAATCCACTTGTTGTATGTCTAATTATGTAAGCTTACATTTGTACAACGAGTTTATTTATGTAAATATATAAATGTAATACGCGATAAATTTGGCAAGTAAATTTTGTTAAGGACAATCTATGAAAATAAATATTTCTGGTCACCATGTTGATGTTACTGATAGCATCAAAGAACACTTAGAAGAAAAATTCGCTAAAATAGCGACCCATTTCCCCACGCTTATCTCGCTAGATATCATCATTTCCAAAGAGCATGGTGAGTTTGATGTTGAAATTAGCACCAATTATGAAGGAACTAGCATTGCCGCTAAAGGTAACGATTATGTCATGTACCCTGCTATTGCAAGTGCTGCTAAAAAATTAGAGACAGTATTAAAGCACCGCAAAGGTCAATTAAAAGCAGATTTACATGAAAAGCCCGACCTGACTGAACCTGAAACGGATTACGAAACGGATGAAGAAAAAGAACAAGAAATGAACTTAAATTAACCCGACTCGTTCTGTTAACGACCCAAAAACGCAGCTTACGCTGCGTTTTTTTTTGGGTACAATAAACAATGACAAAAGCGAAAGCACTACAGGTTAGATGAGCTAACGATGCCCCTATTTTTTATACCAGTCATCTTGAGTGGCCATGTTAATTGTTAAGGGCACGCAGAGCTTAGCGCGCTCATAAGCATGAACTGGTGTTCAATTCGCTCCATGATTTCCTTTGCTAAAGTAATTTCTCAGACAAGAAAAATGGTCGGAAATTTTCGTAACCGCATTGGTTTGGTTTATTTGTAAAAAGGTTTGTCTGCTCCAGCTTTTATTTCCGTCTTTTATCTGAAAATAACTTTTTGCTTAAGCAATAAATACAAGCATCAAAGCAACTCAAAGTCATTGATAGTTGAAATATCAAATATGTAAAAATAGAGCATCAAGTGTTGATATAAAGTGCAATAGAAGTGGAAATTCAAAGGGGGTTATGGTTAATTTAGATTGCGGCACAGTCGCTTGTTTTCAATAAAACGAGTAACAAGCAAAATTCAATGAAAGTATAAAGCAGTGTTAATACAAGAAATTGCAGATGGAAACCGCTGCGATTATGCGGCCAGGAAAAAATCTTTCACCAACAACGAGATTAAATTCCTTGTTCCCCCATTTTAAATATTTACGATAAGTAGCAGAGATCAATACCAGGCATGTCATGCAGGTGCAACACAAATGTAAAATTCAAATAGTGACTTTCATTGTTACAGTCCTCAACGGCTATCTGGCGCTCGTTGTATATGAAGGTGGGCTAAGAGACGTATTGTTGGTCGGATCAAAAACTGAGCGCTGCCAATGATAAAAAGCCAGATAGCTACTTTTTCCAACGACGGATAAAGAAAAACCACACTCCCCGACAAGAACCAGAGCGCTATGAAAAAATCATTAATAATACTAATTACTTCATAGCGACGCCGAATAATTAACTGTTCATTGCCGACGGTAAGGGTAAGTGGGTTATCGATACTATACTTGTCGCTCATGGAAAAACCTTTGAACTATATTAATGGAAGCTGCTCAACACGCACATAACACTGTATTAGCCTGTATTCTTACTAATAAAGATTTAAAATTTCATTTATCGGCAACAATTGTACCATAACAAGCATAAAAGACAGTTAGATAGCATACATATCTAATTGTAAATTTACTTTTTATATTGGAGAAATAACGCACTTTAATTTATAGAGATCTCTATTATTTCAAACCATAAAAAATCAACTTTTTATTTTTTAATCAGTTGAAATATCAAGTATTCATGTAAGGTGTAATAGAAGTGGAAACTCAAAGGGGGACCTATGATTAAATTAGATTGCAGCACAGTTGCTCGTTTTCAATAAAGCGAGCAACAAGCACAGCTCGATGAAAGTATAAACCAGTGTTAAAAGAATAGATGGCAGATAGAAACCGCTGAGATTATGCGGCCAGAAAAAGTCATTTACCAACAATAGGATAAGTCGATTGCTCACACGACCTATCCTTATTTGTTAGATTCTACTCATTTTCCCCAACAGGTTCACTTGACGTCCCCAAAAAACCACGTCCTTGGACAAAATAGACGTTAATAGGTTTCTCGTTACGGAGAACATCGATAACATTTTCGAACATGGAGGAAGGAAGGTGCATCTTAATAATTCCCCCAGAGTTCGAATCAGCTTCAAAGAACATACCTGGATCGTTGAATCGAACCCAAGCAACGGTTTTCCCTGCTGCATCATTCAACTGAATCTGAGCTCGGTTTGTTTGATAACCATCCGGGCCACCATAAAATAGAACACTGTAACTCGATACTGAAGCCATCTGCCTTCTCCTGAATGATATGATGTGAGTGGCAATTACATCTTTAATTTCAGCGCTCCACCCATTACGCAGAAACATAACAGTCTCTTAAGGTCTGCTTTCTTATCTAGTAAAGATATAAATTTTTTGATCGCCAAAGATTAGACCATCACAAGCATAAAAAACAGACAAATGATACATATAATTTAATATAAATTAACTTTTTATATTAAAAAGGTGAAGCATTTACATTTATAGAGAGATTTACAATGCAAGCCATAAAAAAACTTATTATTTTCAATATATTAAAATATAAAGCATGCGAAAATAGTGCATTAGTATTCATATAAAATGCAGTATAAGTGGTAACTCAAAGGGGCTTATGATTAACTTGAATTCGATCATCTTATTCAAAACTTCGATTCAAATAATAAATGAGCAATAAGCAGACTAACTATTTAATTGAGTGGGTGAAATGACAAAAAGACTCTTTCTGGGCATAGCATTAGACAAACAACAGACTCAGCAGCTATCGAAACTACAGGCAAATTTCGATTCAGCAGTCAGATTAGTCCCTGCAGCAAATTTACACATGACTTTACTATTTTTAGGGCTTATCGACGATAAAACTCAGCAGCAACTTGAGGAGCAGATTTCTCTGATGGATAAGCCCAAGTTCAACCTGAGTCTTGATAAATTAGACCATTGGGCAAAACCAAAAATACTCTGCCTGACGGGTCAAATTGATGATCCGGCCTTATTAAAACTCGCTAAAAACTGCTCAGCACTATCAACTCAATTCAAATTGTATAAAGATGAAAATCCTTTCACGCCCCATATTACACTGGCACGAAAAGCCAAATATTTACCCGAAAACATGTCAACCTCAGTGGATATTCAACCGCTTTTATTAACGCCTAAGACTCTCCATCTATTTCATTCCCAAAGCACAATAGAGGGGGTTAAATATCAAATTTTGCGTTCCTGGAACCTTGAATAATCAGAACTGCTGACATAATGGCGAAAATTAGTTATTCTTATCACCCATCTACCCAGCCAACGAACAGGTTTTATGAACAATCCAGAGATTACTAAAACACAACTGATTACCCTACTGAGCAATTGGGGTGAAGGCAAAATATCATCCCAGCAACTGCAAGACTGGATGATTACATTTTACGATCCACCGGAAGTCAGCATTGGGCCTACCGAGCCCGAGTGGACGCAGTTAGCAATGAATATCATTATGAATGAGTATGAGATAGCTAAAACTAAGAAGTTTCGTCTTGAAAATTATGCATTGGCCATTGCTTTTGCTGAATGTACCGAGGAGACTTTCAATCAAAGCAAACATCTTTTTATTTATGATGGTTTTTCTGACTAAGCTTAAATCCAAATGGCTTCAAGGTGCAGAAATTCAGCAAAATGTTGCGTTTTTTTCTGGCATTCAGGGAAAGTGCTGAATTTGCATCTTGAACTGACTAGGTATAGGTAACGTATTGTAATGTAAACAAAGCTTAAATTCTGCAAATGCAGAATAATCGGGGAATTGTTTATCTACACTTTTGTGGGCTGATCAGTTTATTATATTCTTCTATTGAAGAATTAATGTAGTAAGGCGATATTGGATGGTGAAAAATCAAGTCGGTAGACCTGCCGCTAAAACAGATTTTCTGACTGAATTGATATCCAAACGGCTTCAAGGTGCAGAAATTCAGCAAGATATTGCGTTTTTTTCTGGCATTCAGGGAAAGTGCTGAATTTGCATCTTGAACTGACTTAGGTATAGGTAACGTATTGTAATGTAAACCAAGCTTAAATTCTGCAAATGTAGAATAATCGGGGAATTGTTTATCTACACTTTTGTGGGCTGATCAGTTTATTATATTCTTCTATTGAAGAATTAATGTAGTAAGGCGATATTGGATGGTGAAAAATCAAGTTGGTAGACCTGCCGCTAAAACAAATAATCGCGCTAAATTAATGACAGTGGCATGCAAACTGTTTGTGGCTAATGACTATGATAAAGTATCAATTCGTGCGATTGCCGCGCAGGAAAATTTAGATCCCGGTCTGATCCGCTATTATTTTAAATCAAAGTTAGGCCTGTTTAACGCGATGCTTAAGGAAACCTCCGCACCTTTGCTGGCTAAGTTTAATGCCGTTGATAGTCAGCTCAACGATGCCCCCCCCTATATTGTCATGCAGACCTACTACCGGATAATGAGCCAAAATCCGGATTTTCCCAAATTAGTATACCGAATTGCTTCAATGCCGCCGACAGACGTCAATCAAGAGTTAAAGAATATCCTTAAAGATATTTTACAGCCGAAAAATTTAAATCTGTTTTCGCGTTTAAAAGATAACGGAATTTTAGAGAACAATGTTGATCCTAAGTGTGCGCATTTATCCTTTTTCAGCATGATGATATTTCCTTTTTTGATTCCCGATTTATTTAAATCAGCCATGGATATTTCTATCACCCCTGAGTTTATGGAGCATCTTGCAGAGCAGAATAACCAACTTTTACACCAGGGTATAATTACCAAAAAAACCAACAACAAGGACGATTTAAATGACCAGCAATAAAAAACGCTTTGCATTCCCAGGCATCATTTTAGGGGCTGTGGTGTTATTTGCTGCAATCGCCTTAAAACCGTCCCCAGAGTTACAAGAAAATTATGACAAAGCACGTTTAGTTGATGTCATGGTATTATCCAAAAAAAATAGCGCGCCACAGATTATAGGCTATGGCCGAGTGGCACCAAAGCATACTTGGCAGGGCATTGCAGAAGTGAAGGGTAAAATAATTTATCGCCATCCAGATCTTGAAAGCGGTCGTCTTATTCCAAAAGGCACCTTAGTACTGAAAATTGATCCTCTGGAATATCAATTAAAAATAGCGCAGGCGGAAGCCAATCTAAATTCATCAAAAGTACAATTAGGCCGGATTGATCAGGAAGAGCAGAATATCAATGCCAGTCTTAATATTGAACAACAAAAACTGACTTTGACGGCTCAGGAATACCAACGAAAATCATTACTCAAACAAAAAAAACTAATTTCCAATTCAGATCTGGAAAATGAACAAAAATTATTATTGGCACAGCGCAGTCTAGTGCAGGAATTAACCAGCAGACTGGCATTATTACCCGACGATAAAAAAGTTATTAAAGCGCAAATCAGCGTCAATCAAGCTTTATTAGCAGATACCCATCGGCAGTTGGAAAAGACACATTTCACCTTACCTTTTGATGCAAGAATTGCCGACGTTAATATCGAACAAGCACAAGCGGTGTTGATCGGTGCGGTATTATTTGAAGCCTACCAACCTGGTATAATGGAGATCAAAGCTGAACTGTCACTGCAGGATGCAAACACCCTGCGGAAGAGCATTCCAGCCCCTTTAGACGATCCGTTAGCCTCCATTGCAAAATTAAATTTTAACGCAAGTATAGAGCTATTGATTGGCGAAAGCACTCAACACTGGCCTGCAAAATTAACCCGTATTGCTGAAAAAATAAATCCAGATCAGGCGACGCTCGGTTTTTATTTAGAAGTGAAACAGAATATTAAACAGTTAGATTTAAGTAATACACTTACTAAAGGTATGTTTGTCACTGCTAAAGTGCAGGGATTTTCATCACCGCATTTTGTCATACCGGAAAAAGCATTACATGGTGATCATATTTATCTGATGGATAAGCAGAATAAACTTCAAATAAAACCGATTACCATCCTATTTCGGAATGCACAGGGTGTTGCCATTTCCGGTGAAATAAATGCCCTCGACCAATTAATTTTAAATGACCTTATTCCGGCTATTGCCGGAATGAGTCTAAAAATAAAAGAATCCGACAGTATTGATTCAAATACAGCCAGAATACAAAAAGAGAGTGTCAAGTGATCCGTTTTTTCGCGCGTCATCCAACCCTTGCAAATCTTATTATGCTCAGTTTTTTTGTATTAGGGTTAAGCAGCCTGAACTCCCTGAAACGTGAAACCTTTCCTGAATTTACGCCCCCTTATATTATTGCCACAGTTATTTATCCCGGCGCGTCCCCGGCAGAGGTTGAAGAAAGTATCTGCCTGCGTATGGAAGATGCCATTGACGGTTTAAGTAATATTGAAGAAACAATATGTGATGCTCAGGAAGGCAGCGCATCGCTCAGGATTAAACTGGGTGGAGAGATTGATATTGGTCGAAGTTTGGTGGATATTCAAACTGAAATTAATGCGATTCAAGATTTCCCAAGTCAGATTGAAGCCCCGACTGTTAAAGAATTAGATTGGGCAGAGCCAGTTATTGATATTGCCATTTCCGCGGATCTGAGTTTGCCCGACTTAAAAGCGTATGCCGAAAACGTTAAACATCGCTTGAAAGTTGATGCAGACGTCAGCTTGGTGACATTGACCGGATTCTCAGCCCACCAAATTCGCGTTGAATTGAACGAAACGGATATGCGCCGTTTAAATCTGACGGTTGCAGAAATAGCCAATAAAATCGGTCGGCAAAATATTAAGATGCCGGTAGGCACGCTCGAACTGCCTGCTAAAAATTTATTACTTCGTTTTGATGAACGTAAATTAACACCGGCAGCACTCGGTAAAATCATTATTTCGGCCAACACCGAAGGGAGTATTGTTCGCCTGAATGATGTCGCCACGATAACCGATCTTTTTGAACTTAAAGAGGCTTATACCCTTTTTAATGGCAAACCTTCCGCCATGCTTAAGGTCCAAAAAAACAAAGCCGATGATGCGCTGCGTATTAAAGCAAGAGTACAAGCTTTTGTTGAACATGAACAATTAATCGCACCCGAAGGTGTCACGCTGACCCTGACCAACGATTTTTCATCTTTACTGCAGGATCGCCTTAGCATGTTATTAAAAAATGGCTTGCAGGGTATTATTCTGGTGTTCTTTTCAATGTGGTTATTTTTCTCATTTCGTTATTCTTTTTGGGTCTCAGCCGGATTACCTGTCGCTTTTATGGGCGGACTGTTTGTTATGAGTCTGTTTGGCATCTCGATTAATGTTATGACGCTGGTCGGTTTATTAATGGCAATAGGCATTATGATGGATGATGCCATTGTAATCGCAGAATCCGTGGCGGCCCATGTTGAAAGAGGCTTTTCGGTCGATCAGGCGGTGATCAAAGGGGTTATGAAAGTAACACCTGGTGTTATTTCATCCTTTTTAACCACTATTTTTATTTTTGGCAGTCTGCTTTGGTTAGACGGACAAATGGGACAAGTACTCTCGGCAGTCCCTCTGGTGCTAATCATTGTCTTAACGATCAGTTTGATTGAAGCCTTTTTGATTCTACCTAACCACCTGAGGCATTCCCTTAATGCCAGTATAAATGACCAACCGCCGCTTAAATTTAAGCGGGTATTCTTAGAAAAATTCGAACACTTTCGCACTCACTCTTTGGTCAAACTGGTGACCCTTGTTGTTAAGTGGCGCTACGCAAGCTTAGGGTTAACTTTTGGTGTGTTGCTAATATCGGTCGCTTTACTTGCTGGCGGGATAGTAAAATTTGTCCCCTTTCCAGCGTTAGATGGCGATATTGCCGAAGCACGTATTATTTTACCGCCCGGCTCAACCCTGGAGCAGACTCAACAAACCGTTGAGCATATTATCAGTGCCGCAAAATTAGTCGGTAATCAGTATACACAAGAAAAAAATGAACCTTCTCCATTAGTCCGGGATATCACCGCACAATATAATGTTAATGCCGATGCGGGTGAAAAAGGCCCACATCTGGCAACGGTACGCTTGGACTTGCTCTCGGCGGAAATTCGTCATTCATTAATTGAGGAGTTTATTAAAGACTGGCGTTTAAATACTGCAGAACTGGCTGATCCCATCTCCATTGTATTTAAACAACCTGCCATGGGACCGGCAGGTCGTGATATTGAATTACGGCTGCAACATAATGATTTAAAGACACTTAAAACAGCATCGGTGGAACTGCAAACCTATTTACATCAATTTTCCGGGGTTAACAACATTCTGGATGACATGCGTCCGGGTAAAGAAGAAATTCTAATTAAACTTAAAGATGGAGCTGAAAATTACGGGTTAGACGGTAAAACAATTGCCGATCAACTGCGCGCGGCTTATTTTGGGCAAACAGCAGATGAAATTCAGGCTGGCTCGGAAAATATTAAAATTCAAGTTCGCTTAAATAAAGACCAGGCAGCAAATATACAAGCACTGCGTAATTTCCCCATTATGCTTGCAGACGGTAAATATTTACCCCTTAACGCAGTTGCAACCTTTGACTATGAACGTTCCTTTGTGAGAATTCAACGAATTGACAGCCAGAGAACAATCACCGTCATGGCCGACGTGGACAATAGCAAAGCCAATGGCTCAGAAATAATGAATAAAGTACAAAGTGTCTTTATTCCTGAACTGCAACTGAAATATCCGGGTTTAGGTGTGAATCTCGAAGGTGCCAGCAAAGAGTCGACTAAAACGGCGAATTCGTTTATAAAAGGTTTTTCTATTGGCCTGTTTGGTTTGTTTGCCATTTTAAGCTTTCAATTTAGAAGCTATCTGGAGCCCTTCGTGGTCATGTTGGCGATTCCATTGGCATTAATTGGCGTTTTTTGGGGACATTGGTTAACCGGGCATAACCTCTCAATGCCTTCTATATTAGGGTTTGTTTCACTCGCCGGTATTGTAGTTAACGATTCCATTTTATTGGTCCAATATATCCGCCACCATATTGATATTGGTGAAAACATTTATGAATCCGTTGTGAAAGCCAGTCGCGACCGGTTCCGGGCTGTTTTTTTAACCTCTCTAACCACCGCCGCAGGTTTATTACCCCTATTGCTGGAAACCAGTTTACAGGCACAAGTTGTTAAACCCATTGTAATTTCGATTGTCTTTGGTATTTTTGCCTCGACCTTGCTGGTACTCTTTATTATTCCAAGTGCTTATGCGGTGCTTGCTGATTTTGGTTTAGTACACAAACATCAAGAGTTGGAAGAAACAATAAAAAAACCTGAATAGTTTTCCCGGCATAAATAATATCCGCCACCATATTGATATCGGTGAAAACATTTATGAATCCGTTGTGAAAGCCAGTCGCGACCGGTTCCGGGCTGTCTTTTTAACCTCTCTGACAACCGCCGCAGGTTTATTACCCCTATTGCTGGAAACCAGTTTACAGGCACAAGTTGTTAAACCCATTGTAATTTCGATTGTCTTTGGTATTTTTGCCTCGACCTTGCTGGTACTCTTTATTATTCCAAGTGCTTATGCGGTACTTACTGATTTTGGTTTAATACACAAACATCAAGAGTTGGAAGAAACAGTCATGGAAGAAAAACAACAATCCCTTAAATAGTAAATAAAAAACCTTGAATAGTTTTTCCCGGCATAAATATTTTGTTACACAGATCAACAAAACAATGCAAACCGGGAAAGTCTGAGATAGGTGGTGCTATGCTGTATTAAATTCATTATTTTTTGTAAGGATAAATCAATATGTTAAATGAGAACCATGCAATGATTATCGACTTTCCAGAGTTAAAAAGAGACATTGTACAGTTGACCCACCACGATCCGTTATTTAAGCAAAAATCACAGCAATATCACGAGCTGGATTATAAAATTCGCCAACTGGAATTGTTAGGGACGCCAACAGATGATCAGCATACGCATCAACTCAAACTAGAGAGGGCGACATTAAAAGATTTATTGTATCAGCAATTAACATCACATCATCGCAGAGAGGGGTAATAATCGCTCCTGTTAAAAATTAAGCTTCTGTGATTACAAAGTGACAGGTCTAAGGCATAAATGCTCGATACCTTTTCCTTTGTTTTGATCCTGATTATCCTCCTCTCTCTAACTGACACTCATATAAGATCCTAATACCAATTCGCATCAGTAATAAGGATCTAAAATTGCATTGGAAAAACAGATCACCTAATAAGTAAATAACTTGTTTAGTTTGCCAATATCTCATTGACTTGCGCTATCGCGCCAGCATGATCCTTATAATCTAGGGCGATGGGATAATAATCACCTTGGTGCAGCAAAACCATTGAAGGGAAACCCTGAATAGGTAGACTTCGTGCGAATGCTAACTGTTGCTTAAATTCACTCTCTAATTTTTCCGAGCTTAAATCATCACTGAACTGCTTAATATTCAAGCCCAGTTCTTTCGCTAAAATAAGATGTGTATCAATATTAGACGGATTCATTGACCTTAAATAATACGCTTTTTGCAAGGCAACATTCATCGCCTCCATCGCATTTTGCCAACTCGCAGCTAATACGGCGCGGCAAGCAGGATAGGTCGAACGTCTGGGAATATTTGTCGACCAAAAATCGAAGTTAAACTCTGTTCCGATGAGATGGTTAATTTTCTTCCAATAACCACAAATGGCCTGCTGCTGCTCGATGGGCATAGGCACGTTACTGTCGGCTGCCAGCCCTCCTAAAACATATTGAACGGGTAATAACTTCGAGAGATGCGCCTCTAATTTTTGCCACTCAGGCAGGTGTGCCCAACACCAACTGCACATAGGATCATGCACATAATAGAAACAGCTTTTACGGCTCGTCATAATGGGGTCTCCTTAAGGAAATAATACAGTATATTAATACTGCGTACACATTGATAAACAACCACAATCATAACTGAATAATCATTAAACGTAAAAAACGCCTTTAATGATCACGAAGTAATTAATCACTATTGTAAAATCAACCTATTATTTCCCCATTTACACCATTAAAAATTTTTAATAAAAACCAGAAATGCTACGGTGAATCTCCATAAAACCAATAATCATCATAAAATTAAATACGAAAAATAGGCTTACAGCACAACTTAGTACATGAACTACTAATGTATATGGCTCCTACATTGAATCAAAGGATCAAGTCACCTAATGTATTCAGATAACATACAGGCTCTGATCATACTCCTGCCAAACAATTTCCTATTGTTCAGATCCCTTCAATCCATGAACATAGCCCGATTTTATATAGAACCAGAAGATCTTAGTCAGTTCGTGAAAAAATACTACCCTGAGTACTTTTTAGTTATTCAGTGATTTCATGTTTTTCTGTTAGTTCCTTCAACTGCACTTGGCCTTTATTTTTGCTTTTGATGGTGATTTCATGTTTTTCAGTTATTTCTTTCAACTTTAATGAACGAACACGCTTTATCTGCCCGTCCTCAAGTTTTATATCAAGGAGTTCACCACAAACCCAGCACTTAACAGGCCCCTCATAATATTGGTAGGAATCGCTTAGATCAAATTGATGTCCGCAGGATATGCAGTTAATTTTAATTGTCATTTTAGTCTCCCTTTTCAAAACGCATTATCTAATCCCGTCGACAACTCAGTCAGAAATACGTTATAAATATGCAGTGAATAGAGTGTAAGACAGAAATCTTAAATTGCTTAAAAAACATGAAGTTTACTTTAATAACGGAGTTTAAATCCTTTCTTATAAGTAACTGACTCATTGGAAATTGAGTTCTCCTTATTTGTACGCTCTTCTATCACTTTCAGGCTCTGGCACAGAAAATCGATGTCAGCATCAATAGCCATCAAACGGTAATTAATATTTCTTACTCGTTCAAGCGCACTATTTTTTTCTTTTTGGCGTCGGAGTTTTTCCATCTCCAATACCCCGCGCTTTAGGTACATCTGATAAGCTTCTTGCCCAGATGTACCACATCCACTTAGAGTACGGATATCGGCAAGCCCCCTAAGAGCATTTTTTTTCTTCGAAAAAATCATGGTACATCACCTTTTTTATTGTGTTTATTTTACAACTTTAGGCACTAACGCGCTCTTAGCGGCAGGACAGAATTTACCAATTAGCACTTCCAGCTGTTTATCCAAAAAAGATCGGTTAGAAGGAGATATTTTCTGGATATACATGCACAGAACATCATGGCAGACACGATGAAAGAACACATTGTCGCGAAAGGCATGTTCCCCCTTCTGGATCAAAACGCGAGAAATGGCAATCGATGCACGAACCGTCGGCATCGATTTCTGGCCACTCGATAATGATTTATGATTACTTAACTCACGAAATTCATTAACAATATCGACGATAAATCCGGCCTCTTCATTGCTAATACCCGATTTTGCCACAGCAACGCGCACTTCAGTGTCTCTATCGGGGTAATTCAGCATAATAGTGATCATGCGATCAACTAGCGCATCCTGAGTGGCATGAGTGCCTGCGTACTCTTGCGGATTTGAGGTGAAAATCGCCCGAAAACTCGGATGAACTTCGAGATAGCCATCCCCCATACTACGCAAGCTCGGGAGGTTCAATATCCCCTCTTCCAGAATACTCAGCAGTACGTTATTAGCTTCCGGTGTCGAACGGTTAAATTCATCATAGACTAGGGTATCACCGTTACGACAACAAGTAGTCAGACGGTTATCGACCCATAGGCTCTTCAATTCTTCCTCCTCTTTCATCACCGAGTGGACATAATTATCCACCAATCGATGTCTGCGATAACCAGACTCCTTACCGATTAAGTCAGAACTGCCAAATTCATGATTGCCATGAATCAAGGTAACCGGCCGTTTCCGCAGTGCCGCGATATGGAATGCCAGAGTGGTCTTTCCCGTCCCTGCTGGACCAGCAAAATGGACGGGATACCCCGCATCTAAGTAGAGCAGAGCGCGTTCCGTTACCTCTTGGATATAAGGTGTTTGAACGAACTCTGCACTAGCCTCAGGATAAATATTATCATTCTCAGGCTGCTCAATTTTAATGGTCGATATATTCAGATTGTTGATGCTCATATCTTTATACTCGCTATTATTATTTTTATAATCTATAAGCAGGCATTACTCTGCCTAGATAAACACTCTTTATTCATGGTCTCCATTGGCACTATATTTTCTACTCTTTCTAGCCTTTCTAGTCTTTTTAGTATTGCTGTTTAGGGTAGTTTTAGCTTCTGACTGATTATTATTAGCCACTGGCTTTTTTACTTGATCATCGATTGTGGTTTCTGAAGTTACCGTCTCAGCCTTTAACAGTCCTGCTTTGATCTTTGGCGCAACGACTTCTTCCATCATATTGCCAGCTAAAATCAACCGTTCCTGTGTATCCTGACTGGCTATCTCAATTCGGGTCTGATTATTAATGAGTGTTTGCCTGAACTCTTTTAGCATCTCTTCTATCGCTTTAGCATTAGCGCTGACAAGCTCTGCTCGTTCGGCAGCCGATATTTCTGCCATATGCTGCCGAGATGTATAAAACTGATCCAGCAAATCCCTGACTTTTTGTGTCATATTGTTAGCAAAAATCAACCGTTGCTGTGTATCCTGACTGGCCGTCTTAATTCGTGTCTGATTGACATTAATGAGTGTTTTCTTAAACTCTTTGAGCATCTTTTTTATCGCTTTAGTGTTAGCACTGACAAGCTCTGCTCGTTCGGCAGCCGATATTTCTGCCATCTGCTGCCGGGATGTATAAAACTGATCCAGCAAATCCCTGACTTTTTGTGTCATATCGCTCGCAAAAGTCAACCGTTGCTGTGTATCCTGGCTGGCCATCTCAATTCGTATTTGATTGATATTAATTCGTGTTTTATTGAACTCTTTAAGCATCTCTTCTATCGCTTTCGTGTTAGCGCTGACAAGCTCTGCTCGTTTGGCAGTCGATATTTCTGCCATCTGCTGCCGGGATGCATAAAACTGATCCAGCAAATCTCTGACTTTTTGTGTCATATTGCTCGCAAAAGTCAACCGTTGCTGTGTATCCTGACTGGCCGTCTCGATTCGTATTTGATTAACATTAATCCGTTTTTGATTGAAGCTTTTAAGCATTTCTTCTATCGCTTTGGCGTTAGTGTCGATAAGCTCAGCTCGTTTGGCAGCCGATATTTCCGCCATCTGCTGCTGCGAGGTATAAAACTGATCCAGCAAATCCCTGACTTTTTGTGTCATATTGCTCGAAAAAGTCAACCGTTGCTGTGTATCCTGACTGGCCGTCTCGATTCGTCTTTGATTGATATTAATTCGTCTTTGATTGAACTCTTTGAGCATTTTTTTTATTGCTTTAGCGTTAGTGTTGACCCGCTCTACTCGCTCGGCTGCACTGTGGTTGCCCGTTGCCATGCGCATTTGATGAAAGTCACCGAGTAGCGCGGCAACCTCAGGTTCTAATCTACCTATGTACTCGTTTTGGGGGCGATCTCTCTTCTCTAAAAAATTCATCGTGCATCTCCCGGTTTTCACGACTCGTCAATGATAGCCGTAATAGTCATAAAGGGCTGAAGTGAATTCTTCAGCCCCAAATGAATCTTAAAATAAAGCCTTTTCAAAAAAGATTAATCGATAAAAAGGCAGCTCACGATATTACTATCATGCGGGTGTAGCAGCGCTCGCTGTTAGACCAATAGCTTCGGCATATTTCAGATAAGTTTCAACTGAAGCGATAACAACACGCGCTTCTATTGATAGTAGCTCAATACCTACTAAAGATACTTTCACGAATGCGTCGATCACAATTCCTTTCTCTAGAATACGATCTACCACTTCTGCTAAGCCTGATGAATCGGTTGATTTTTGTACATTAGCCATTTTAATACTCCTTTTTTTGGATGATTTTAAATAACCAGTCACAAATATTATGTGACCTTCTCTCTATACACGTACACATTTTTAAAACTTTTTATTAACCCGCTTCGACTGTTTCGGTAGCCGTTACTCATTAATACATTAACTCTTGCATTAACTATTATTGTGATGCATCAACTATGCCAACAGTGATTACCATCGACAATAAAATCCAAGCTAATGTTTTAATTCTGAATTTATCAAAAGTATAAAAAATGTACGAATGAGTAACAACGGGTTTAGGGAGGGGATGTATGGCGTTGACACCATACTCTGGAATTTCCACCCTACTTCAAATGCGAAATGAGATCATCACTTGAATCTAAAATCATTCTTCTGGGTATATTGGTGGGTATAACTGTCGTATTATTTTATCTGAAATTTGGCAAACCTTCTAAGGCGGCAATAATATGACTATTAGTAAATGGCTTGGCAATGAACTTTAAAATAAGATTGCTTTCAATCGCCTGAATAATGGCAGGATCGTCAGAATAATAATAACCGGAGACCATAATAATCGGCATTTCTAGTTTAATACTTCGCAACTTACGCGCCAGCACTAAACCTTCGATATCGGGTAATTTAGCATCCATAAAAATCAATCTAAAATCCTGTTCTTTCACTGCATTCAATGCCTCATCGCCAGTTTGGACACTGACTACAGTGTAACCCTGACTCCGCAATATATGTTCCATAACCCAAGCGATGCCGGGCTCATCATCTACAATGAGGCAGTCAATGGTAAGCCGTGATGACGATTTCATAATATTGGTAGCAATACTGTGAAAGTGCTTCCCTTACCCACCATGCTATCCACGCTAATACTCCCCCTATGTTGTTTAACAATCGAATAACAGAGAGAGAGTCCGAGTCCAACTCCTTTTCCTGCCGGGGAGGAAGTATGAAAAGGATCGAAGATATTATCCAGTGCGCCTTCCAAGATCCCTGTCCCCGTGTCCCTGATACAAACTAGCGCTTCATCGCCTTGCTGTTCCAGGATAATGCCTAGCTCACCACCCTCGGGCATCGCATTAATCGCATTCAGGAAAAAATTCATAAAGACTTGCTGTAGCAGAGTAAATATTCCAGACACCAAACTGCATTTTCCAATAGGTAGATAGACTATTTCAATTTTATATACCTTGGCTTGGTTTGCGATTAACATAATCGTTTCGCATAGCACAGTATCCAGATCCATCGGCACCATATTTTGCTCACAGGAAGGTCTGGAAAAGCGCAACAGATTTTCAATGATGCAGGAAGCCTTCTCAAGACTGACTTGGATTTTCTTCGCACATTCGGTTCTGAATTCAAGTGGAAGCCCCTCTTCCATCAGAAATTGCGCCGCCGAGGAACAAACTGCAAGGGGGTTACGAATTTCGTGGGCGATACCGCCAGCCATTACCCCGAGTGCGGCTAGTTTTTGTGACTGCCGCAACTCGACCTCTAACTTGCGTTGTTCGGTCAGATCCCGCCCGACAGCAACAATGCCTACGGTTTTGGCATCGTCATCTTTCATTGGCGAGAAAATCCAGGCAACGGAGATTTCAATACCTTTCTTAGAGATCAACTCCCACTCGGCGTTCAGGGAGCAAACATTAATACATATATTGATAAAAAACGTCTTGATTTCTAAATGCTCAGAGGCTTTGAAAAACTCGAAAAAGAACTTTCCTTGAACCTTTAGAAACGTAAATCCTGAGAGTTTTTCTGCCGCCGAGTTCCAAGTTAAGATACGCCCTTCAGTATCTAAAGACAGCATCAAGTCGCTAGCGCTTTCCACAATGCTACCGAGGTGACTTTCCACACGACGCATATCTTCACTGAGGCGGATCTGATCGGTAATATCTTCCATCAGCAACATGACTTGTTCACACTGCTCGCTGGATTCTATAGGCAAAATACGATAATAATAAGTTTTAAACGGCACGCCGGGGGCCCGATAGGTCATACGTTGTCCTACGGAAGCTTTGTGAGTATTGAACACTTCTTGGATCTGTTGCTTGATATCCATTCGTTCTAGAATAACTATCGGGAAGACTTCCCTAAGCCGGCAACCTATTGTAGCTGAAAGAGTGCGCTGACTTCGAGTGAGGAAATTACGATTAGCCGAGGTAATACGGAAATTGCTGTCAATCAATAATACGGAGGAAGGAGTGGCATTAAGCAGCATATCGTAGAGCTGCTGGTATTGTAGATTGTCTCCCATTTTCTCCGACACAGACTGTTTCAAAACGGATCCATTGGTCGCATGGAGGTTTAAATTATCATGATCAGTCATAAAATATCTCCCAGTAGCGTATCCATAGTTGTTTTCTCTTTATGAAAAAAGTAATAGAGGGCCATGGGCCGCTTAAAAATAGGTAACCTACATCGACTTCCATCACTTCATGCAAGGCTCCATTTAAGCCGTTAATTTCACTGTTTTTTGAATTATTTTTTTTCTTCATCTTTATATCTTTACTGTTTATAATTCATAATACTTTACTTTGTTAAGTAGCGTTTTATAATCTATTTTCAGGATACGTGCTGCTTCAGCCTTGTTACCATTGGTTTGACTCAGTACCTGCGTTAAGGTCTTCTTTTCTACTCTCTCGCTGCAATCACGAACTATTTCCTTCAAAGGTGGGGAAGATGCGGTTGTAAAATTGATACCATTTAGCTGACCAGATTCATTCCTCTTGCTGCTTTTATTTATAATGGCAAGATGCTCTTCCCTAATTTCGGTTTGCGCCAAGAGAACCGCACGGCGGATCACCGCACGCAATTCGCGCACATTTCCTCGCCATTCATAGGTCTGCATTTTGTTAATCGCGCCTATCGAAAGAGTCACGTTTTTGCCAAGCTCTCGGTTAGTCTCGTTCATAAATCGCTTAGCAAGATAAATCTGATCTTCCTTTCGTTCAGACAACAGCGGTACTTTTATAGTGAATTCATTGAATCGGTAATAGAGGTCTTCTCGAAAAGTTCCATCAGCCACCTTAGCTTCTAAATTTTCATGGCTAGCCACTATAAGGCGCACATCAATTTTAATAGGCTGGTTTGACCCTACCGGAAAAATAATTTTTTCCTGCATAACTCGCAGAATTTTAGCCTGAGAAGTCAGTGGCATATTGGCAATTTCATCCAGAAACAAGGTGCCACCTCGAGCAGCTTCGAACTTGCCTTGCTTTGCTCGGTACGCACCCGTAAAAGCGCCCTTTTCGTGGCCAAAAAGTTCACTCTCCAATAGCATTTCCGGGATCGCGCCACAATCCACCGGCACAAAGGGACCCGAAGCGTATGGACTCTGAGCATGGATAGCTTGGGCCACCACCTCTTTACCGACGCCAGTGGCACCTTGAATAATAACATTGAAATTGGATTGCGCGACCAGCTTAACCTGAGCGGCCAAGGTGTGAATAATAGCACTGGGTCCCATCACAGTAACAATATCATGAACACCCCCCTCAATTGGCTGCTCATCAATTTTATAACAGTGATGCTGAAGAAGGATTCTGTGAACCAGCATCACCACTTTACTGTTATCAAAAGGTTTGGGTAAGTAATCATCAGCCCCCGCCTTGATTGATTCGACAGCCCCGTTAATACCAGCATAGGCGGTGAGTATCACAACGGGTAGATCCTGTTTGATCAGCTTTACCTGCTTTAGTAACTCGAAGCCATCCATACGGGGCATTCGTAAATCAGTTAGTATAATATCGGGTGCCCGGTTACGTGTTAGGTCGAGAGCAGCCATACCATCATGAACAATTTGTACAACATACCCTTCCCGTTTCATCAAATAGGACAGCAATGAACAGATATCTGGATCATCGTCAACAATCAGAACAGTTGGGGCATCTTTGAAATTTCCCTTAAATTCAGCATTCACTTATAAAATCCCTTATGAAATAGCCTAATTGAGTCAAAACTACAAACTTTCTCTAGTCCATTCAGACAAGGTAGCATTCCATTCCGAATCTAGGTTTCGGGGATTCGCTAACCTTAACTGAACTAAGTAATTTAACCTTTAATCTTTTACCTATTTATCTCGGCACACCTGATGTCCCACTTTTTACGAAAACCACCAGCACTGTATGCTATAAAACCTTAACTACATGATATTAATAAGTATTATATTTTCATTATTTTTAATTGAGGTTAACTCAGTCTTTTCAGTGAGAAAACGCGAGTGTCTTCGGACTTTATATAAGCGTCTTTACTCTGTGTAGCCCGCAGCGCCTCTGTGTTAGTACCTTTAAGTTTGTTACAAAAATCACCTCACACACTTCATCGTAAAAATGAATGTTCGTATTTAAGTCTGAAAGCACTAGTTTCTTAGGGCTTAAATAAAAGCACTTATTTTTCTTGTGAACTTTCTTTTAAAACAAAGTATTGAGTTGGAAAATAATGATGCGAACTTAGGTCTGTTGACACTAGTACATTCAAACCCCGTTAAGTATGCACCTATTTATTATTGATAATCTTATTTTAAAACAATATATTGCATCAAAAATTAATTATATGAACTTAATTTTCTCACACTACGCACTAGTGATTTGAGCATAATCCCATATGAATTTTTCAATAAAAGTCAGAACTTAGCATATCAACCACCTTCACAAATCACTGTATTTACATGTTGGAAACCTTAATTTATTAATAGCAAATAGTTAAATATTTGAGTTTGTCATTTATAAGTCACACTATAATGTATGTGTACCAATTCTGCATGTAAAAGTCAAAAAACAAAAACAAAAACAAAAAACAAAAAACAAAAAACAAAAAACAAAAAACAAAAAACATCTTAAATAAATATTTTTTCTCCGCACATTAGTGTGAATACAGACTAATACACTGTTATGTGTAAAAAAGATGAAAGTAATTATCAGGGGAAATTTTAGCTAAAGGTATTAAAACAATTATTGAGTTGAATAAGAAATAAGTGAAAGTTTTAAGTCCAATAAACAAGAGTAAGTTACTCAGATTAATCAAAATATCTATATTTTCTAAGGTGGTAGGAGTCACAAATAAAGTTGCGGATTTTCTGTTAGCTTTTATTAATATATTCAATACGAAAGTATCAATTATGAGTGGTTTAATCAGAATTACGATTCGTTTTATATATCAAAAAAATTGTGATTTAAGAGTAATTTAGGGCTAAAAAAACTGTATAAATACACTAAAGACTGGGAAAATGAATATTCATTTTCCCAGTCTTTTTACTGAAATTGACATTATCCGACCTAATCAAGCATCTTTATTATCCCATCAAAATTTGGGCTTAAAGAGCTTGAATTATTGAACACCAAATGTGTTGGTTGATACTATTATACGCTTTTTAAGCGTTTTTTTACGCATGCAAATCACCCTATCCTATTGTTTATTAAATAAATATTCAACAATGCTTTATTTTAGGCCAGATATGTAAATATTCAATCTGATCTCTAAATCCCGTTAATGGGTATACTGTAATTTTTTAAATTCGGGCTTAAGATAATTCATGTGCTTCAAGACATATTTGAAATCATTATAATGCCCGCTATTTGACTATCTTCAGAGCAAGTCATCGTCTATTTTTTTGATGTCTTTAGTTTACTTAGCGATATAGCCTGCTTTAATTAATTTATTGTCAAACATCTCATTTCTGCCCTATTTAGTCTTTTATGGCTGCATGCACCACAGGTCGTATTTTTGATCGGAACCGCTTTTGCCGTCTGCTGGCGCGCAATATTTCTCTTTCACCCTCACAAGGTAATGAAGCCAATTGGCATTGGATGACAAAAAACAGGCATATAGTATTAAATAACAAGCGCGACCAATTAACACACAGCATAAATATTGACCAAAAAAAGCAGAATTATTGATGGTGAAAAATGACAGCGAATAATTCCTGATGTAAATGATACAAATTTTAATTATCTCGTGCTCATTAATACTTTTATTAATGATATTACGGGGTATAGTTCAGTTCATTCGAATGCTTTATCTTAGCTGCCAGTATTCGAATACTATAATAATAATGGAGAGCGTAATGGGTAAAGGTAAATATTTAAAATGGGAAGATTCTGAGGGTAACGTTTTTAGACCTGTTTCCCTTACTGGAAACGAATTACTCAACAATAGGACGCTCAATAAGAGTACGGCATTTACTTATCAAGAGCGTGAAGATTTTGATCTTAATGGTCTTTTACCACCACGCGTACAAACCTTTGAAGATCAACTGAAACGGGTTTACCAGGGATTTAGCGCTTCCTCTACGGATATTGAAAAATACCAATATTTACGTGCCTTGCAGGATAGGAATGAAACATTATTTTATGCCCTTATCTCACGTAATATTGAAGAGATGACGCCTATTATCTATACCCCGACGGTAGGTAAAGCCTGTCAAGAATTTAGCCATAGGTTTCAAATAGCCAGAGGACTTTATTTAACAACGGATAATATTCATGATGTCGGCAGCATGGCACGAGAATTTACAGGTAAAGATATCCAAATTATCGTTGTAACAGATAGCCAGGGCATTCTTGGCATTGGCGATCAAGGTGTTGGAGGAATGGGCATACCAATTGGTAAATTATCACTTTATACCTTAGGTGCCGGTATTCACCCGGATCATTGCATGCCAATCGCATTAGACATAGGGACAGATAATCAGGATTTACTTGCTGATCCTATGTATTTAGGGATTCCCAAAAAACGTTTAACAGGTGAACCTTATAAAGCGTTTATTAAAACCTTTGTTGAACAGGTGAAATTACATTTTCCAAAAGCCGTTTTGCAATGGGAAGATTTCAGTAAATCTAACGCCTTTGATAATTTATCTGATTACGAAGATGAGTTGCCATCATTTAATGATGACGTACAAGGCACGGGTGCTGTTGTATTAGCCGGGATAATTGGCTCCACAAAAATGAAAGGTGAAACATTAATAGATCAGACTTATGCTGTTTACGGCGCAGGAGCAGGTGGTGTTGGTGTTGCCGATCAAATTTTTGCGGGTTTACTTAAAGAAGGTCTGTCCCACCAAGAGGCGCGCGATAGAATATTTATCCTTGATTCCCGCGGTGTGGTGTTTGCAGATAGAGAAGGTTTAGATGAATACAAAAAACGTTTTGCTAAACCTGTTGAGTTAGCAAAAGATTGGCAACTGGCAGATAGCAATAAGGTCAATCTTACTGAGTTACTCGATAATGTTCCCGTTACCGTTTTATTAGGCTGCAGTGGTGTAGGTGGTGCATTTAAAGAGCATCATATTAAGAAAATGTTAGATCATACAGCACGACCTATGATCTTCCCGCTTTCTAACCCAACCAGTTGTTGTGAAGCGGTGCCGGAAGATATTTATAAGTGGTCCGATGGCCAAGCTATTGTTGCAACGGGCAGTCCTTTTGCTGATCTGCATTTTAAGGACAATATCTATCGCATCGGACAGGGAAATAACATCTTTATTTTCCCCGGTGTCGGGCTCGCAGCGATCACTGCTGAAGTGAAAAAAATCACCAAGGATATGTTTACTACTGCCTCTTTTGCATTAGCCGATTATGTGTCACAAGAAGATCTTGATGCAGGTTGCGTATTTCCAAAAATTAGTGAGCTGAGAGATGTTTCTCTCCATGTTGCTAAGGCAATACTTGAGCAAATTCAGCAAACGGATCCTGAGTGTCATCTGCGTGATAAAGATATCACTAAAGAGCTTGCATTACGGATGTGGGAACCGGCGTACTTGCCCTACCGCAGAGCTTAAAACCACCAGCCCTGTTAAATAACAGGGCTTTTTTTTAACCGGTAAACGATTATCTCTTCAAAACTCAACTTCCTGAACCATCAAAAGAGGATTCACAACCCGCAATTTATCGCTTACTTAAGTAAAACCTCATTATCAAAAACCAAAATAGGGATCTTATTTTAGTTTTCCCCAAGGATTGCTGGGATCATATAAAGGCTCAGGTTTATTTGCTTTATGGTTACTGTTACGCTCAGTTCCGTGTTCACGCTTATGAGACACTTTATCTTTAGCATGCTGCTCGGTTTTAGCCTTAAAGTTAGATGCAGCCTTAGCCTGGGAAAGTTCTATTGATTCTACCGTCAAGATCATCGGATCACGTTCTACAAGACCCGGTGCGAAACCGCGCTCACGAGGCGCTAACTCATACTCTTGCGGATCAGGTTTAGGCATACGTTTAAAACGGTATAAATAAAAATCTTCTAATTTTACTCTTGCCCACTCAGTCTTTCTCAGAAATTTGAGACTACCGTCAATGGACGGGTTAGTTTTAAAACAATGAAAACGTAAAGCGGTAGACAGTATCTCCCAACCGTAAAATTCAACTAATTCTGTCAGCAGCACTTCTAATTTAAGGCCGTGTAACGGGTTATTCTGTTGTTCTTTGATCATGGGTGTTCCTAATAACGATATAAAGACTGTATTTTAATAATGTTATTATACGTCTTAGTGGCTCACAATCACTAACAAAAAACAAATGCATAGAAAAGTAACCTAGAATACAGTTAAGCATAAAAAGAGTATATAAATCAGTGTAAAAATAGCGCGCTAGCTTATGATACTATAATCCACACTGTGTTTGATTTTATGCTTGGCTTTTTACTTCACTTTCCCATTGACCGATGACGATGACGATCAGTTTATTTTGAAGTGGGCTCAGGTCATCCCCAAGGGAGAAATATGCAATATCCAATATTATATTCTTTACATCGCTGTCCTTATGCCATGCGCGCAAGAACGGCTATTATACTCGCACAACAAACTGTTTTATTACGTGATATTGTGATGACGAATAAACCTGTTGAGATGTTAAGCGCCTCGGTAAAAGCAACTGTGCCGGTATTAATATTTGATGATCAATCTGTTATTGATGAAAGCTTGGATATTATGACTTGGGCATTAGGTAAAAATGATCCTGATAACTTATTATACAGCGACCAGCCTGAGGCTTTATCAGAGATGCTTTACTTGATAAGCAGAAACGATAATGAGTTTGTAAATAACCTGAAAAAATATAAAGTGACAGCCCGCTACCATGATATTGATGAAAAATTCTACCGCCAAAAATGTGAATTATTTATTGCAGAACTGGAACAACGCTTAACTGAGCATGCTTATATTATGGGCGAAAAACCAAGCTTAGCTGATATTGCTATTCTCCCCTTTATTCGCCAATTTTCTCGAACGAATCGCCAGTGGTACTTACAAGCGCCCTATCCAAACCTGCGACGGTGGCTGAAAACCCATATCCAAAGCTCACTCTTCAGCAAAATAATGACAAAATACCCTCAGTGGTTAGATCACCCTGAGGACATGTTATTTCCTGCAAAATAACAACTGGGTATAAATTTTCAAGTAGAAAAATCCAGATATAGCCAGCCATAGCCGATTATCTCCGGCTAAAAAGTACACTCAACTATTCACTATAAAATACGATCAACTATGCCCTATAAAGTAAAAAAGACAGTCTGTTTTGGCGATAAAGGGGTTGGTTGTCATCATAAAGACTTTAATGGAATGACGGGAAAATAGTTTGCCTTCTCGCGTCTCAAAAAACTCATCAAGACGCTCATTTCCCAAATGATCGATGGCTGTCAATTGCGCGAAACCATTCGGACTCAAATAACCGATAAACTCATCGGTGGTCAGCATGCCATAATTAAATTTATAGGCTTGCTCCGGCAAGGTTATCACGGCAGCATCATAAGGCTCATTAGCATAGGCCACTTCACCCTGGTTTTTGGTTTCTAATCGAATCGGATTGTGAAAAATATTTATTGGGTATTGAGCATTAATATCAGCCATTACCCGTTCGGCAGACAAATAACGGTGTAATCCTTCATGAGCAATGATCTGTGAGGATCTATCCTGTGCGCCACCACATTCGATGGTCACAGTGATCATGTTTTCTTCACTTTGTTCCATTAAAGCACCTAATCGTAAATCAGTTACAATCAGATCATTGCTAAATAACGAGGTGATGGCAATGTGGTTTGCATCTTCGGTAATGGCAACACCAAATGACGGGCCGGATCCCGAGGTATTATGAATATCAACCAGGCATTCTGGCTTAACATCTTTTAATAAGTCTAAAATGGCTTTCGCTATTTGTCCCTGCTGATCATAATAAGGTGCCTTAAAGCAGCGATTTAAATCACGTTTACCGGCCTGCATCCGCTGAGAAAAAAAGGGTTTGGAGGAAGCAGCTTGTACTGATCCAATAATAAATAAGGTATCGAACCTCGGCGTTGTTTTAGCTTTCAAATAATCGAAAACAGCTTGTGTCCCCGACGGTTCATTACCATGCAGTAAGGTGCATACCGCACGCGTTTTACTTGAGTCTTGACCGGTCAGAAAAATGGCCGTGGCTTTTTGCAAATAATGTAAAAAACTCTCAACCGATACGCCAAAATCATCCGGGTTCGGGTTCTCCAAATAATTTAAATATAAAGTCTGCGATAATAAGTTACTCAAATTTTTTGACTCCATTCATGGACTGCTTTACCCGTTTGGTATTGTTTATAATAAAGCTCAACTAATTGTGCTAAGGCTGTTTGTCTATCTTCGCTTTGGATTAGTTTATCGAACACATTAATTTGCCATTGTGCCCCATTCATTCGACTTTCCATTCCGGCGTGAATAATCTCCATTTGCTGTCTTATCTCAGTTTCCTCTATTCCCAATTGAGATAGGCCATCTTGTGCAAAAGGAAGAAGATCCTTGAGTATGCTGATTACCGGGCGTTGCTGCAGCTTTCCAGTTCTCAAATTTGGCCAAAATAAACAAGCGTTTAAACCGTATTTTGCTGCGCGATAAAAATTTTTTTCGGCATAATGAAAAGGAAACTCTGGCAATATTTTTATTACATGCTCTTGTAAACCACGCATCAAACCACTTATCAGCGCAGCACTTGCAAGCATATTTGTGGGGCTAGGTCCGGCAGGAAGTGCACGTAACTCAATGCGTAAATGGCCATTATCAAATGGATCATAGATAGGACGATTCCAATTCCAAATACTGCCCACGTGTAATCTTAATTCGCTCAATGCTGGCGCTTCGCCCGCCCTTAGCTGTGCAAAGGGATTTTCTTGAGAACAAACTGGAAAAATAGGATCAAACAGGCAAACAGCTTCCGCAAACAGCGCGTAAACATCTTTACGAACCCATCCAAGACCATAAAATACACGCGCAGGAAAATGCTTATTTACAGCGTATTGAGTACGATAATCCGTTGCCTGTTTAAACAATGCAATGCGCGTTTCCTGCCAAAGTTTTCGGCCTAAAAAAAAGGGGGAATTAGCCGAGAGAGCAAGCACTAAAGGAATGGTTAGCTGGGCTACGTTATAGGCAGCTGCGAAATCATCAGGATTAACACGGTAGTGGAACTGAAAAGAGGTTGCCGCACCTTCTGGCGAGATATCCGGCCAATGAAGATCTAAAACATCTTCACCGTGAATATGCAGATGAAAATCTGAACCACGTTTAGATCTCAAGGTTTTCGCCAGAATATGGTAGCGAGGTAACCCTGTTAATGCTTTAAGACCGAGATCCTTAGCTTGCAGGGTGGGTAAAATACCGATCGGCAATATTCGGGCCTGCCTGTTTTTTGCAGAATCTGTCAGGCAGGAAAGCAGATCAGTCATCTGTTTCTTTATTTTTGTGAAGGGGGCTTTATCCTGCATCACTGGCATAAAATTATATTCAAGATTAAAACGGTTCAGCTCCCATGTTAGCTGTTTATCATTCATCAAACCAAGTAGTACTGCATTGTTCGGTTTTGCGGCACCTTGCTCATTGATAATATAAAGTTCTAACTCGGCACCAAAAGAAGGAGCACCTCGCCCAAATTCCGGTTGTGCTAAGAGCATTTTCAATGCCTTTAGGCTTTCATTCAAGCGTTTTCGGTATTGTTCAAAGTCCCGCGCTGTAAACTGGGTTTGCTGTATATATTTTCCCAAATGAGAATCCTCAGGATGCCATAGGTGAGAATGCAATAGTTGTGGATACTATGCTGACCTTACATTAATAATAGTCTTTTTCAGATTGGATGCATGTCATCATGATTAGATCTGCAGGATAAAATTTTATTTCTAGAACAAGCATTAAACCCAATTAATTTTGTGCAAAAAAATAATGGAATAATAGAATAATAGAATAATAGAATAATAGAATAATAGAATAATGAAAATATTGACGTGGTCTTTATCTATAACGAGACATTTTTCGCAAAAAAAACGGAAAAAATAAGCGCAGAATTACAACAGTTATCACAGGGAATCAAGTGTTACGGGCTAATCTGTGCTGGTCAACAAATTAACCCTGAAATTGAAGCGATACGAACTTTTAATACACAACTTTTTTGCTCAAAAATATTAAGTCACACAGCAAGCATATCCTTTAGCGGCAACGACTCAATTATGTACGAATACCGCCTGTGGTTAGCGCAATAGGATCCAAAATTTTAATTAATTGCTCATGACTGAGATCCGTTTCCTCTTCTGCCACGTCAATAATATTTCGGCCACTATGATAAGCCTTTTTGGCAATTTCAGCGGCTTTTGCATAACCAATAATAGGGTTAAGGGCGGTCACTAATATAGGATTGCGGGCCAACGACTGTTGCAGCTTATCAGTTTTGATAATAAAATCTGCGATCGCTTTATCAGCCAACAAGCTCGCTGAATTCGCCAGTATTTCTACACTTTCCAAAAGATTATAGGCAATCACAGGCAACATGACGTTAAGCTCAAAATTACCCGATTGTCCCGCAATAGTTATCGTTGCATCATTGCCTATCACCTGTGCAGATACCATCGCGACCGCTTCAGGTATAACCGGATTTACCTTACCCGGCATAATAGATGACCCCGGCTGCAATGCTTCAAGTTCAATTTCCCCGATGCCGCTTAACGGGCCCGAGTTCATCCAGCGTAAATCATTGGCTATCTTCATTAAACTCACCGCAACCACTTTTAATTGCCCGGACAATGCCACAGCCACATCTTGACCGGCTAAACTTGCAAAAAAATTATCACTCGGCTCAAATTCAAGCCCAGTATCTTTCGTTAACGCAGCGCAAAAAGTTTGCGCAAAGTCCGAATGAGTATTTATGCCGGTTCCCACTGCAGTGCCGCCCAGGGCTAAACGATGTAAGCGATTGCGCACCGATTCCAGTCCTTCTATGCCTTGCTCAATTTGCCCCGCCCAACCGGACAGTTCCTGACCCATACTAATCGGCATAGCATCCATCAGATGAGTACGCCCGGTTTTAATATGTTCACTTACACTAACGGCTTTGTTTGATATGGTTTTATGCAAGTGCTTTAAGGCAGGTAAAAGGTGATTACTGAGAGCAATAGCGGCACTAATATGGATAGTACTTGGAATAACATCGTTGCTGCTCTGTCCCATATTAACGTGATCATTGGCATCGACGGTGTTGCCCGCAAGCATCGCGATCACCTCATTCATATTCATATTGGTACTGGTACCCGAGCCCGTTTGAAATACATCAACAGGAAACTGATCCAGATGTTTGCCTGAGGCAATCAAGTTTGCGCTGTGGATAATACCCTCGGCTCTCTTCTGGTCGAGCAAACCTAATTCTAAATTAGCCTGTGCAGCTGATTTTTTGAGTAAAGCCAATGCCTGAATAAAGCGTTTGGGGAGGGTTAGTCCACTGATCGGGAAGTTGTTTATTGCTCGTTGGGTTTGTGGTCCGTAAATAGCGTCCACAGGAACATCAATATCCCCCAGACTGTCGCTTTCGATTCTAAAATTCTTCATAGTGCCCTCCCTTACTTGAATATAAAACGTTATTAAAAAGTGCTTTGTTTATTAAACCATCACTCCACAGGATGTTTTTTATTTTATTGAAAGAATGCATCGACACAGCGCTAATAAAATAAATTAATGATGGCGAGCATTAATTCTGAATAAAAATAAGCCAGTATCACCAATCTTGTTTATACTTTCTAGCATACTGGTCTATTCTTTTACAAATCAATGAATAAGGCGTCAGTAGATCACTCAGAAACAATGATCTGTTTTATTTTTGGTATTACTTTAAAACATAGCTTTAGAAGCATAAGCTAAAGCTATATTCTTCTAAAGCTATGTTTTAATTAATTTTAGACCTGATAAAACTTAAAGTGTGATGCGTAACGTTACAAAAATAAATTATAGTGCTATACAAGTAATAACTGAATACAACCTGCTGTCCCTAGGAGAAGAGTATGCCGTTAAGTCCAACTAATAAAGACCACAACCATGAATATGCACGCACCATAGAAAGCAATAAAGTTGAAATTTTTGCCCCTCTGCATTGGCTATCACTGGGTGCAAAAGATTTTATAGCCGCCCCGTTAATTAGTCTTGTTTATGGCCTAATTTTCAGTTTAATACCTGTTGCTATTATGTACCTTTACAGTGAAACAGATAACCACCTTATCAATATAAGCATGACCATTACCTTTACCTTGATTGCTCCCGTCTTTGCCGCAGCGCTGTATGATGTCTCCTGGGAGTTAGAAAAAGGTCATAAGCCCTCTTTTTCTCATAGTATTAAGTCGAT
Organism: Psychromonas ingrahamii 37; assembly: GCF_000015285.1. NCBI lineage: Bacteria > Pseudomonadati > Pseudomonadota > Gammaproteobacteria > Alteromonadales > Psychromonadaceae > Psychromonas > Psychromonas ingrahamii. The sequence continues at coordinate 2,115,857 of NC_008709.1, read as the reverse complement.
GTTTCGCAATCCCGTTGGCGCATGGGCATTTGCCGTCATTATACTGCTTATCATGACAGCCTGGCTACGCGTTGCATCGCTAGTTTTTGCGCTTTATCCTGATTCACTTAATCCAACATTTGAAGAACTATTGGCTTTTTTAAGTTTGGGTACTATATTAGGCGCATTAATCTTAGCAGCTGTTATGGTGCTTTCTGCCTTTACGCCACAAATATTGCTGGAACGTAAAGTTGATATTATGACCGCAATTTTCACATCAACCAGAGCAGTAATAAATAACTTTTATGCTATGCTAGTATGGGGATTAATCCTGATTATTTTTGTATTCCTGGGATTTTTAACCTCTGCGGTAGGTTTTATCGTGATTATGCCTGTCCTTGCTTTTGCCAGCTGGCATGCCTATATTGCGGTTATCAGAACAAAAAAGAAACGCATCTATGAATGACACTGTTAACTTCCTCTCCCGCTAAATCAATAAGCGAATGTTGAAGGAGCATCATTCACTCGATTCTCCCTCAACACGCTTTCAGCGAATAATAACGCTGTTAAGCAGCTCCTCTAGCCAACCCAATCGTTCCAGAGGCTCCCCCCCTTTTCCCAACAGCTGTAATATTTCAGAGATAATCACCTGTGGCACATTGCCGGCAGATACCTTTCATTTATGAATTCGCAGTCCTCAGTGCTTGTCTGAGCCTGTATTGAAAATTTTTTCACCGCTAACTTTTCAACATAAAAATTTTATTTTCGTTAATAAATTTACGGGCTGCCTTGTGAATAGCATTCATACCAAACGCATTAATTAAGTGAGCAGATTTGCCCACTCCCTTTGGCTGAGTGTTTTTACCTCTTCTACCTGATGCCTAACATTATTCCATCCTCGACTAACCTAATTAACTCTATGTACATAATCTTTAAATACTAAATTGGCTAAATTATCGCATTTAATTGCCTGACTTGTGCAATATATTGGCGATAGAACAGCCCGTAGGGAGCGCCCCAATCTCCGCCGCTTGCGGTGCGCGAAGCGCACCCTACCGATAACATAGACCCGTTCCATTAATTAATTTGTCATGTTGATTCAATCTATTGAACAACGTTTTTATCCCAAATGCATTAATAAAGTGATCATAAACTTAATGCTTTTGGTATCATTCTAGAATCTGTTTTTTGAATAAAGTCCAACGAATAATGCCCTTACTGAATACATTGTAAGTTATTATTACGCACTGAAAGTGACTTGAAATAAGTTATCCTGTTATCGTTTTTTACGAATTTTTGCGGGGGTGGTATAACCTGCAGGCGGTAGTCGCCAACGCCTTTCTCCAGCGCCCGTTGAGCACTGACCGGTGTCACTATCACTACCTTTAAATCAGCATCTCTGCGCAGAATGCCAGCCGCAATCCCCAGGCCATTTTCAACATGGAAGTTACCGGCAATGTGCATAACCTGCTTGTCAGGGTGTACATCTAAATAGCGTACGATACTTTCTGCCATTGTCTCATCCCAGGCCATTTGCGCTGCAAATTGTTGGTTATTTTGTATTTCATCACCATGATGCATGGAGGCCAGAAAGTGATTTTTATATGCACTGTCTTTTGTGGAAATACGCTCGGCTAGCCAGGATCGCTGTTTTTCGGGTAATCTATTAATATACTCGATCCCCTCTCTACCGATACAACTGACAATATTATTAGGTGCATTGCCGGCAATAAGATCAAGTTTATTAAATTTTGCGAATTCAACTAAAGGACGATAATCACTTTCGTAGTTCGGCCATGTGTTAGCTTGCTTTATCAATGTTGTTTCACCTATTTCACCCGCCAGGTATTGATTCACAATTTCTTGGCTGTCGCGCGAAAATTGCTCCATAGAGAGTGTTACATTTGGATTCTGCACAAACAGAGCCCGCAACAGATCCGTTTCAAAACGATGAATACCACTGTGAGTATGCCACTCGCCAATCAGCACCACGTTGGCATTTTTGATCTCACGCGACAAATCCTGAAGGGTGATGGCCTTATTGTTTGCTGAGACTATCCGATAGTCAAAATAGGTAGTGACTGCTGTCGGCCGCGAGGAAACTGAAGATTTTTGTGCCATAAAAGAAGCGCAGCCGGATAACATTATGAATAGGCCTAAATTAATACTGCATCTTATATAATGGGTGAATAACTTGTTAAAATAAAAAATAAGTGCTCTCCTGATAACTGTCCGGCGAGTTAGTGCTGGAATTTTTAAAATTCTAAAACCGTCATTTGATCAATAAAGAGCCTATTGAATAATGGCAGTCATTACCTGCCTGTTCATCAAAAATGCAGGGCTGATCGCTATCTTATACCAAACGCTCTTATTTAATGGACTTAAAAGTAAAAAGAGCTTTTATTTGTCTTTTGGAGGAAAATCACTCAGCATTAATTCAATTTGAGCAGTAATAAATTCCGCACGTTTAACCGTTCCCATTGTCTCAAGCAACCGACTTTGAGAAACAGAACGCCATACAATTGAGTGGCTGGTTGGATTCAAGAATTCGATAAATAACTTACCGTAATAACGTTCTCGGTAAAGAATGGGACTGCTCATGCCGATACTACCTCCACCGCTGAAAATTCCAACGCCTATCTGACTACCATATGATTCAAGTTCAGTTGCACTTTCTATATAATAATTCACCAATAAATCAGCTTGCTCTTTGGTTGTTTGACTGATTCCTTTTTGGCTTAGTGATCTAATGAGGGCATGCTCTATTCTCGAACTGTCTATACTAACGACCCCATCTTTGGGGGTGGCAACAAATGCAAAATGTTGATACCGCGAAAAATCATGACCTATTACGTAATCAGTGGCTGGTTTTACGCTGCAAGCTAACACAGATAAACTGAGCAAAACGAATATAATAATACGTGGCATAAAGACTCCAACAGTAAATTTGAAAATATTGCTTAACAGCAACCTGCTAAGGACTATCTTAATCAATGGGTTGGTAGCAATAGAAACCAAGGCGTTAAATCGTATTGGAAATAGCCCTCAGTTCGATACAAATGAGTATATTCGACTATTTTATTTTGTCTATTTTCAGACACTGCAACCAACAAAAACATGGCTGACTAAGCAGCATGTCTGGCTAAACAGGTTAAAATATTTATACCGAACAGGGATAATTTGAAAACCGGCTTTGCAGTTAGTCAGCCTGCGTTGCGCTGCCCGGACTGTTATCTCTATTTTCTTCAACTTCTCTATGATCAACAACCTCAAGCCGTTCTCGTTTCTTTTTTATACTCTTGATTAGCTGCGGTCTGTTTGTATCCGAAGTGTTTTTTAGGTTAATTTCTAAATCTTTTATGCCGTCCATTAACGCGTTTTTTTCATCTTCTATCTGTGCTGCCTGCTCTGCTTTATCAAAAACTATCCCTTCCGCATCGACAATCTTTTTGTCTGCTGCCGCGTGTATAAAGGTTGGAATAATTTTATTACCATCATCTATTTTACGTTGATTCATAAAAGCAGGAGACATGATTTCTATCCCTTCACTGTGTAAGGTTTCCAGAATACTTCGGAATAGATTTGAACGAGCGGTAAGCAGTCCTTTGACCTCATTCAGTAACCCTGAAATTCGGTAAGTGATGGAAAAATTGCCAAGTTCAAGAATATAAACAAAGGGGCTATCAAGTCCACTTTTCTCTGCCGCTTTAATCAGTAAAGGTTCAATCTGTAAATGGTGCAGATCGTATCCTAATGACAAGGTTGCAGACACAATAGTGCCTGACTTACGAATGGTAGAGACGGGGTTGTTAACAAGATATGTATTAGGTAAAGCGACAAATTCCCGGTTTTCCGATTGAATTTCCGTGTCGAATAAACCGCGCTCTACCACGCGACCAAAAAAATCACCGACGCGTATAAAATCACCGGTTTGAAAAGGTTTTGTTATTCGCAGCAAAACGCCGGACATTAAATTTGAGATAACATTGGTTGATGAAAACGCAATAATTCCCGACAGGAGAATGCCAATTAACCCCATTATCTGATTACGAGAACTTTCATTTATAGGTAGGGCAATAACAACGGCCAACACCGAGATAATAGTCAGAGCCAAGATTAAAATCTGGATGGGAAATTTTCGTTCATTACCCAGTTCGGGATGCCGCGCAAGAAAAAACCAATGGCATCCCACTATGCTCAGCACCGCGAAAACAAAAATGCTCAAGGAAGGTAAGGACGCAAAAAAAACATCGACAACTTGTTCAGACAACTGCATATATTTCCTCAATTTATGGCCTGTTCTTTAAAAGAAAAAGCACCCTGTTTTGGTCTAAATGTAGGTAAATTGTAGTTGATAAATGCAGCATTAACACCGCCATTTTATCAACAGAAAAAGGACCATCAGAAAAACAGTTTTTTAGCTTATTTATTGTAAAGCCCTATTCAGATTAAAATATTATTTTCCAGAACACAGTCGCATTTTGGTTTACGCCTATAATATAATAACGGCGAAATACGCTGCAGTGCAGATAATCTAAGCGATTTCCCGCACTGTTGATTAGCTTTTATAGATAGTCAGTCCTTTTAATTAGAGCTTGGTTACAAGATATTACAGATAAGCTTAATTCAGTGTATTTTTTTATCTGGTCGCCTCTTTTCACACGTTCACTATAGAAAAAATTTAAAAAAATATTGCACTATGCTTTTATAAGTCCACAAACAGCAGTGGTGATGACGTCCCGAGAAAACAATATTCATGTTTTCAGACTGTAAGGAAAGAATTGATGCACACCCCCCCTACTAACTCGTCTAAGACTACTCAACACAAGCTAGGCACCTTTGCCGGTGTCTTTACGCCAAGTATTTTAACGATACTCGGACTGATTCTCTTTCTGCGGCTCGGTTATTTAGTCGGTACGGGGGGCTTGCAGCAGACGCTGCTGATTATTTTTATTGCCTACACTATCTCCATACTGACCAGCATTTCTCTGTCGGCCATCGCCACCAATTTAAAAGTCCGAGGCGGCGGCGACTATTATCTGATATCCAGAACACTTGGGCTTGAATTTGGCGGCGCCCTAGGGCTAGTGCTGTTTATGGCGCAGTCAGTTTCGATCGGTTTTTACTGCATCGGCTTTGGCGAGGTAGTTGCCGGACTGTTCGCAATGAACGATGGTATAGCGCAGATCATTGCGCTTGTAGCGATTGCCGGATTGTTCTTTTTAGCTTGGCAAGGAGCGGATTGGTCTACCCGTTTTCAGTATGTTGTCATGGCAGTTATCTGTCTGGCACTGATCTCTTTTTTTATGGGTGCTTTATTACATTGGGACTTCGCACTGCTGCGGGGTAACTGGCAATCGGCACCGCAGGCGCCGTCTTTCTGGGTACTGTTCGCAGTATTTTTCCCTGCGGTGACCGGCTTCACTCAGGGTGTAAGCATGTCGGGGGATCTGAGCGATCCAGGTAGCAGTTTACCCAAGGGAACTTTTATGGCGGTAGGCATCTCACTGATAGTCTATTTAACCGCTGCACTCTTTTTTGCCGGCAGCCTACCCCAGCAATTATTGGCCAGTGATTACTCAGCCATGAACCGAATTGCCTGGCTACCTGTATTAATTATTGCCGGGGTCTTTGCCGCCACCCTTTCTTCCGCGATGGCTTCTTTTCTCGGTGCACCACGTATTCTACAATCCTTAGCATCCGATAAGGTTTTTCCGCTGTTAACGCCTTTTGCCACAGGCGTTGGCTCGTCCAACAATCCGCAACGGGGCGTGCTACTGGCCGGTGCTATCGCGATATTCACAATCGGTCTGGGTGATCTCAATCTGATCGCCAGTGTCGTTGCAATGTTCTTTCTAATTTCCTATGGACTGCTCAATTACGCCACCTACTTTGAAGCCAGTTCTGCCAGTCCCTCATTCCGTCCGCGTTTCAAATGGTTTCATAAATATGCAAGTCTGGCCGGAGCGGGCGTTTGTTTACTAGCTATGTTAGCCATTAACTGGGAATCGGCAGCGCTTGCGGTGACCTTGATCTTCGCCATTTATCAGTATCTGCAGCGCACCGCCAAGCAAAGCCGCTGGGCTGACGGGCGCCGCTCCTACCACTTGCAGCAGGTCCGGGAGCATCTTCTGCAGATTTCACTTGAGCTAGAACATCCGCGCGACTGGCGGCCACAAATCCTCGCTTTTTCCAGCAGTAGAACAAGGCGCGAACGACTACTGAAATTTTCTTCCTGGCTCGAAGCGGGCAGTGGCCTGACCACACTAGTGCACATTCTGGAAAAGAGTCCATTACAGAAAAAATCCGCCGAAAATGAGCTCTATGAGGATATTTCTGCCAGTGGCGTACAAGCTTTCCCGCTGGTGATCAATGCTCCGTCGCTTGAGATAGGCAGCTCATTATTACTGCAATCCTTCGGCATTGGCCCCTTAAAAGCCAACACTATCCTACTCAATTACCTGGATAGCTACACGCAACATTTTTTTACCCTGCAGCTGAAAAGCTTTGGCAAAAATCTGCATTCCGCACTGCGGCTTGGTTATAATCTCGTCGTTCTGGATGCCAAAGAGCCTGAATGGCAAAAGCTAGCACAGCAAGCACCTGATCAGCGCCGGATTGATATCTGGTATATATCAGGAAACAGTGGTTCGCTGATGTTGCTACTGGCGCATCTAATGACTCGCTCGGACTTTTGGCTAGAATCTGAGTTGCGCGTACTGAGCTCGGTTCACAGTGGTGATTATAAGGCCACACTAGCAGTCTTACAGCAAGAGCTGGAAGATATTAGAATCGATGCCGACGCGGTGATTGTGGAGGATTTTAGCAGCGCGACGATCCTAAAATATTCACAGGATGCAAGCTTGATATTCTTGCCTCTGACCCTTAAGGCGGATCAAATTGTCGACTGTTCCGGGCTATCTGTCGACAAGTTACTGCCGGTACTGCCGTTAGTTGCATTGGTTATCGCAGCACAAAAAATTGATCTTGATGCGGAGCCGGAGCAAGGTATTGCCGGAATACTGGCTAAGGCCGAGGATAAGCTGAACGCAGCACAGGCGCATGCAAAACAGACCGAAGAGGAGGTACAGACAATCAATCAGGCTATCGAAGATAATTTGTTAGAAATGCGTCAGCATGGTAGCGAAGAAGAACGAACCAAGCTCTATAATAAGTTAGGCAAGAGCCGCCAGCAACTCGATCAAGCAATTCGACGATCCACTAAAGCCGAAGCAAAAATGGAATCAAAAAAACGGCAACTAGAGCAGTTACACAAAAAATATCACATAAATGAGAGCGCCGAGCAAGAGAATGAAGACGGAGCCTAGGAGCCTGACCGAAAATATTACCCCCGATTATAATTAAAGATAACTGGACAGCTGATCTGGATTTTTGGCCATTTAAATCTCTCAGTTATACTCGATTCCGCAATTTTTAATTTTAAAGATGGCACGAAAATTTTCGGTTTATCATATCAATAAGATATCTTCATTGGTTCAAATTGTGGATAAAAAGGCTCTTTTTTTAAAAATCATGTCACTATTTGAATTTCAAGCAAGTAAAATTTCATGCTAAAGCCGTAACAAAAAAACTGCAGAATTGAGTTATAACCATTTTTTCCTTCTGAAATAGATCAATAGTATTATTGGCAAGATAATAAAAACAGCCCAAAGAGCCGGGTATGCCCATTTCCACTTTAACTCGGGCATATATTCAAAGTTCATTCCATAAATTCCCGCAAGAAAAGTTAACGGAATGAATATTGAAGCAAAAACCGTCAGGAATTTCATTGTTTCATTCATTTTATTGCTGATACTCGATATGTAAATATCTAATAAGCCAGTTAATATCTCTCGGTATGATTCTATTGATTCTGATACACGTATTGCATGATCAGAAACATCCCTTAAATATATATGCGTTTTTTCATCAATCAATGGCGATTCGCTGCGCAGCATTGCGGAGATTAATTCTCTCACTGGCGAGACATGTTTTCTAATGCTTATTATTTCTCTTTTAAGTTTTTGAATAGTATTAAGTGTATTGTTTACCGGGTCAGACGTTAATAATATATCTTCCAGCGAAGTAATGGCTTCATCCAATGAATCGATAAGAATAAAATTCTGGTCAACAATAGTATCTAGAATAGTGTAGGTAAGATAATCTGCCTGCAGGTTTCTTAATCGACCGCTGCTGGTGCGAATGCGCTGTATAATGGGATGAAAAAGCTCATCTTTTTTTTCTTTAAATGCGAAAACAAAATTCTTCAAAACTAACAGGCTTATCTGCTCATAGGTCACCGAGAATTGATCATTTTCAGGCAATAAACATTTAAGTACGATGAAAAGATGGTCATCATACTCCTCAAATTTAGGCCTTTGATGCGTATTTAAAATATCTTCGAGCACCAGCTGATGTATGTCAAACATGGTGCCGATCTGCTCTACAATATCAACATTTGTTAACCCTTCGATAATAACCCAGGTGACCGTATCACTATCCTTATATTTTAAAATTTCATCTAGTGATTGAATTTTATGCTCTTTAATATTTTCTGAGCAATAGTCAATTACAGTCATTTGCGTGACCGTTTCCCTGACATCACCAATATGAATCAGTGAACCGGGTGGTAAACCTGATTTTTCTGAGAGAGCAGTTAAAGATTCAATCATTTATTCCCTCCAAAAAGTAGCAATGAGCAGCAGCAAAATTTGAGTAAAAACCATTAAGTGTCTTTATTATGAGCATATTAGCTAACCCTTGATTAAACGATTAATACAGGCTAATAACCTGCCGCTGTCAATGCCGCTTTTTTATTCACCATCGAACCTCAGATTTTTATAATAATACTCTTTGTCCCGGTCATTAATTTCACGCAGAATACGGCACGGATTACCGACGGCGATGACGTTTGCAGGGATATTTTTTGTTACTATACTGCCGGCTCCAATGACACTGTTCTCACCAATAGTCACGCCCGGTAAAATGACACAATTTGCGCCGATCCAGACATTATTACCAATATAGACTGGAATATTAAACTGCGCGGCTTTTTTCCGTCGTTCTGGGTCAATGGGATGGCCCGCGGTTGCGATGGTGACGTTAGGTCCAATCATTACATAATGACCAATATATATATGAGTATCATCGACTAAGGTCAAATTAAAATTTGCATAAACGTTGTCACCTAAATGTGTATGCTTGCCCCAGTTAGCATGGAGTGGTGGCTCGATATAACAATTATCTCCTATTTCAGCAAATAACTTGGAAAGAAGAATTTCTCTCTTTTTTACTTCAGTAGGCCGGGTAAAATTAAAGTCATAAAGTGTTTCCAAACATTGCATTTGCTCCGAAACGAGCGCCTGATCATCACAAAAATATACTTTTTGATGATGCATTTTGTCTTTCATGTTCATTATTCCCATAATATCTCTATTAAAATTTAGCTTAATCTCCCGGCAAAATCAGAAAGGAGAAAATAATTAGATTGTTATTGTTAGGCAGGCTTACAGGTACATCATTCTCGCAGTTAAAACCCCATAAAACCTTTCTAAAGGAAATAAGGGGATAATAGTCAACTATTTTTGGCAGGTTTTATAGTCAATCAGCCAAAAATGACAGGTACTGTACTGCTAACTAAATCAGCGCAGTCCTATTGAGAAATTTTCACCAGACTCGGATCGATCCCATACTGACTGGCCAAATATTGTAAATAACCGAGATCTTCACACATACTTTTTCCCGGTTCATCGGATATTTTTGCTATCGGTCGGCCATTAGCGGCGATCATTTTAATCACAATATTTAGTGGCACATTACCCACATCATTGGTCAGATTTGTGCCGATACCAAAGGAGATTTTAGCGCGCCCCTTGAACCGCTTCCAGATTTCCAGCATACGCGGAAAATTTAACCCGTCGCTAAAGACCAGGGTTTTACTGAGCGGGTCAATGCCCATCTGCTGATACATCAAAATGGCCTTTTCAGCCCACACAAACGGACAACCACTATCGTGGCGAAGACCATCGTAAAGTTTACCAAAATAGGGATCGGAAAAATCCCGAATAAAAGAGTCCATTGAATAACAGTCGGTCAGCGCAATCCCCAATCGACCCCGATATTCCTGTACCCAACCCTCAAGTGCCGCTTTCTGGGCATCGGCCAGTCTTGTTACTGCCTGCCAGCTTTGAAACCATTCATGGGCCATAGTACCGATCGGAGGCAAACCTAAGGTGCGTGCAAAATGCAGGCTGCTGGTACCGGAAAAAGACGCCGGTAATTGCTCTTTAAGGGTCAGCAGCACCTCTTCATGCCAGGCTTTGCTCGCTCGCCGCCGAGTGCCGAAATCGGCAAAACTAAAACCAGACAGATCATCCTCAGCTTTCAGATAGGCTATCTTTTCAGCCAGTCTTTCCCGTGCAACCTTCAGATCAATACCGCCACAATTCACAAAAGTATGCAGTTCACTGATAATGGCCAGTGTATAAATCTCCAGCAGAGAGACATGCAGCAATGGCCCGCTAAAGCGCAGGCTAATATCTTCACCTTTCGCCTCGATATGCACAAAGCGCATATCGAGTCGAAAGATACGCAGAAATTCAATAAAATCTGGTTTGATAAAAGAAAAACCAGCCAGATAGTCGAGCTCGGCATCGCTGAAAGAGAGTGTGCAGAGATGCTCAAGCTGACGAAAAATTTCCGGAATCAAGATGCTTAAATCAAGGCCGTTGCGGTTACGACAGGCAAACTTCCACTCGATATCAACAAGGCGGAACTCCGGCGCATGATAATAGGCCTGCAGCATAGTAATTTTATAGAGATCTGTATCCATCAACGACTCAATCAGCCAGTAATCCAGCTTTTTTATACTCATTGCAACTCCATTTCCCCACTGCCTTGAATCAGTTCAGCCCCGGCAGCAGACATTGCCGCACAGGCACTTTTAGTGGTCTCGCTGGCAACTCCCCGGCAAGCGCCAAGATTAACGATCACTTTAAATCCGGCTAGACAAAGTTGCAGTACAGTGATTTTGACACAATAATCGGTTGCCAGTCCCCCGACAATAACAACTTTTATCTGCCGTTTATGCAACCATTCAATCGCTCCAGTGCTTTCACTTTCGCCAAGATCCTGATAGCAAGCGCCATAGGGGTGTTTAAACGGATCAGTGCCCTTTGTAACCAGCAGATCATAGTCTGCCTCGTCCGGCAGTCCCGGAATAAGCTGATTCCCTTCAGTGCCAACCACGCAGTGCGCCGGCCACTTGATATCCAAATTAGGATAATCTCCAGCAACGGGTGTCATTACCTCATCGGTCGAGTTGGCAATCCAAGGCGCTTCGGCAGGGTGACAATCCTTACTGACCAGACGATAAGCTGCAAACTGTGCTTGGGCGTTTAACTGATCAGCAATCTGCTCCCCCTCACTAATAGGTAGCTCGTTGGGACACAATGACGTGAAACCGCGCTGCGGATCGACATCAAAGCTGGCGGTGTTGGATTTATTAATTTTAATCATTGGGGTCTCCTGCCACTGTAAAGCGGTAAAAGCTGGACATATACTTGGCTATCTCAGAGTAAGCTTTACTGTCTATGCTTAACGTATTGTAAATATTGATATTACACCTGTTTTTATGTTGTTATAACACATTCTAATTTAAAAGATGACAGCGACAACACAGTTAACCAGAGCAGATCCAAATAATGGCGTTAAATAAAAATTAGAGGTGCATTCCGAAGCGCGCTAAGGTATGGCGAACCCTTGCCTGTTAGTGTGCGGGTTGCCTTAAGCGCTGACAGATAATCGAAAAATTGCACAAAATTGAATATAGTTGAAAAAAGTATCATTTAGTTTTGAATAAAATTTGGCGTAATAGAGCAGCTTTGAGGCTCCTTGTTTGTCTAAAGAGAGCGTGTTTTTTTAGTCTTAGCGCTAATCGGGCTGTCGAATTTATCTTTTTTAGAAAAAAATAGCGGAGACTGATTAAGTCACTCCACCCACTCATGTGTTTCACCCTTTAAGTCTACCTCACTTTTTCAGCTGAGAGTCGCGCTGCAATGTTACTTCCCCCTAATGCTTGATAGATCGTGGCTTGAGTGCTGAACTGATTATAGCGATTGACAAGCAGTGATTGTTCCGCATTGCGCTGTGTCTCTTTGGCATCTAACCAAGTCTGAATACTCACTGCACCGTGTCGGTATTGGCTTGCGTAGATGCGCTCTACAGCCCTGGCTGTCTCATACTGATAATGCTGGCGTGCAGAGAGGACGTTATCCACTTCTTTAAATGCGCTATACAGCGTTTGCCGATAGGTAACCACTGCTGATTCAACCTCAATGCCCACTATTTTCTGATCCAGTTGCCTCTGTTCCATTGTAGAAAAGGCAGTATTAAGTTGATACCGACTCTGCTGACTAGATTGCTCAGCAGATTCTTCAACGCGATCTAGGAGGACCCGAATGCAGCTGAGAGTGTCAGGGTCGGTAGATAGCCGGCAAAAGTGACTTAAGAAAAGCTTTAATCAGTCACTTAATATAAAAGTACCGTTGGCATTTAAGTCCTGAAAATAAACAGATTGTGGTTTTATTCACTTTTATTTCTGCGTATTTTTAGATTATAAAAAATGCCTATCGCGATAAAATAAAGGTGCGTCAATGAGATAAGCAAACTGACTATCGGCAACTCAATTTGTTCACTGATAGCAAGGGTAAAGGGCTCGAGTATAAGGCCTGTACTGAGGATCAGCACAGCAACGGGATGAAAATGGAATCGCTGACATATCGTTGTCCAGTCAAACAGATCAAACAGGGCGAAGAGAAAAAAAAGAATGCCAATAACGGCGGTCATGGCGTGGGTGGATTGAATTTCTAACAGCATTTTTTAAACCTTAGATGGATTTATGGGGATAATTTTTTAATTTTTCTCTTTAGGAAAAAACTTAATCAGCGCTTAGCAGCCGAGACTTTACGCTATTAGTTATGCGATTGCATTTCCCCGGTCCGCAAGCCAATCTCACACATAAAAAAATAAGTGCTTTTCATGTGCCGAATAATGCCTATTATAGATTCTTTATCGCTCTTGGAAATCAACTATGACCCAATGGACACCCTCAAGCTGGAGAAATAAACCAGTACAACAACTGCCCTCTTACCCTGATCAAGACAAACTTCAACAAACCGAGCACTATTTGGCTAATCAACCCCCTTTAGTCTTTGCCGGTGAAGCACGTGCTTTGCGTGAAGATTTGGCAAAAGTAGCTAAGGGAGAAGCGTTTTTGCTGCAGGGAGGCGATTGCGCAGAAAGTTTTGACGAGTTTCGTACCAGTCATATTCGCGATACTTTTAAAGCCTTAATGCAGATGGCAGTAGTATTAACCTTTGGCGGGCAAAAGCCGGTGGTAAAAATTGGCCGCATTGCAGGACAATTTGCTAAACCGCGTAGCGCTGATATGGAAACCATCAACGGTCTAAGCTTACCTTCCTATCGCGGTGATATTATTAACGGCATTGATTTTAATGAAAAAAGTCGCCTGCCAGATCCACAACGTATGGTGACAGCGTACAACCAATCAACTTCTACCCTTAATTTGCTGCGTGCTTTTGCTCAAGGGGGGCTCGCCGATCTAAATCAAGTTCATCAATGGAACCTGGATTTTATTAAGAAAAGCCCACTTGGTAAGCGTTATGAAACATTAGCCGGTAGTATTGAAGACTCGCTGGCTTTTATGAATGCTTGCGGGATTAATCCCGCTACCGCACCACAGCTGCGCGAAACCACTTTATACACGTCGCACGAAGCTCTGTTACTGCCCTATGAGCAGGCGTTAACCCGTTGCGATAGTCTTACGGGTAAATGGTATGACTGTTCGGCGCACATGCTGTGGATTGGTGATCGTACTCGGCAAATCGACCATGCACATATAGAATTCTTACGCGGGGTCGAAAACCCAATTGGCATAAAAGTAGGCCCAAGTACGGTTCCTGAAGAACTGCTGCGTATTATCGACATTGTTAATCCGAACAACGAAGCGGGCCGTTTGAATTTAATTGTGCGGATGGGCGCAGATAAAGTGGCAGATCACCTGCCAGCACTTATTGGCGCGATCGAGCGCGAGGGTAAAAACGTAGTCTGGAGCTCAGACCCGATGCACGGCAATACTATTAAAGCGCCAAACGGCTACAAAACGCGTCGTGTGAACGATATATTGCGTGAAGTGCAGCAATTCTTTCAAATTCATAAAGCGGAAGGCTCTTACGCAGGTGGGGTTCACTTTGAAATGACCGGCCGTAACGTCACTGAATGTGTCGGCGGCGCTTTCCAAATTACAGAGCATGATCTGGCACAGCGTTACCATACCTACTGTGATCCACGCTTAAATGCCGATCAGGCACTGGAGTTAGCCTTTTTGATTGCAGAACACATTAAAGCTGCGAGATGATGCCCACTCCACTCATCAGGCTGTCTATTTAGGCTCTCTAAAAAATGCATAATAAATAGGAAAAAAGTGGATTTTCTATTCATTAACCCGAATTCGGGATAAGTATTCAGATTAATGAATAAGAAAGAAAAAAGGGGGCCCTGTCCTTGTTATTGAACAATTACGGGCTCGCAATATCGGTGCTAATAATAAGTAAAAATATTTATTAAAATAAAGCTCTTTTAATCTGTCGCTTATTTTTATTTGATGTATGCTCAATATATTAGCTAAAGGAGATAATCCCCTGCTAATAATGGCAGTTTAAAGTGTTATAAAAACAGTTCCAGTCAACCTATCTAACAATAACAAAGGATAAAATCGTGGCTAAAGGACAAGATTCACAAAAATCAGAAAAGAAAAAATCTGAAAAAACACTAAAAGAAAAACGCAATGAAAAACGGGATAAAAAAGAAAATAAAGATAAGATTTAACCCTCAGTAAATACGTTTTTTTAAATAAATAAGGCTAATAAGTGATTCACTGATTAGCCTTATTTTTTACAGTATCAAACTGTTATCATTAATCTTTGAATCCAGCCCCACTAAGTGTTTTTTTAAACTTTGCAGCGGAGAAACCGATGATTTTTAGCCACCCCACTCTTTTGAATACAAGTGATACAACCAAACTACCTAATACCAAATCCACTCATTTTTGATTTCTGCTTATTAATACCAAATATATAACGAGTCAGTCTGCCTTACAGTTCTTTTAGCATCCAAACATCACAACCGTTGTGTATGGTCCCTGGTAATGGTTTATCCAGAAACTGAAACCCTAACTTTTTATATAAAGCAATAGCCGATTTCATACTGGTCAGGGTATCCAAATAACAGTGCTTATAGCCTTTACTTTTGGCATATTCGAGGCACTCTTCCGTCAATTTTTTGCCAATGCCTAACCCTCGGCTTTCCGGTAAAAGAAATAACTTTCGTAATTCACAAATTTCATTACTGTTATTAAAAGCAGCAATACCACTACCACCGACGATATCACCTTCTATACTTGCAACAAGATAGCGACTGGCGTTTTCATTTTTATAATGCTGGCTCATGGTCTTAACTTCAGAGTCCGAAGGACCAAATCCTTCACCAATGGCTCCGTATTCCCTGCCGACTTTTTTAATGATGTCGCACACTGTCATATCGTGCTGTGATTTTATTTCTTCGATTGTATAATTCACTTTATATCTCCTGAGCTTGTGCAGATAAGACCACGACAGCCAAAATGCATCCAGTTGTTAAGTATTCTTACATAAATTTCCCGGCATTTTGAGCAGTTTACTCAATAAAGATGCTCTTTAATATCAGAAAACTTTCGGGTGAGCACTTAGCTGCCAAACTCATTTAAAGCCGTTGTAGCCATTTCAGATTTTTCAGCTTGTGCAAAAAAATGATCGTGATAGTAAGCAGCTATTACGTTAGCGCTGATCTTTTTTTCGACCAGCTTACTTGCAACGGCAGCCGTTAAACCAATGGCTTCAAGACTGAAATAAACCATTAATGTAATGCATTTAAAGACAGCCTCATATTTCAGATGTGCTTTTTCTGCATTCACTTTGCTTACGAAAAGCATTAAACCTTCGAATTCAAGATAGACGCTAAGGGTGAAATTTCAGCATAATCACCGTATTGCGCTCCCTCAATAGTACAAAAAACATATTCTTCATCCTGCCTTACTGCCTCCATTGAAGCCAGTAACTTAATTAAGTTACTCTCCCCCACCACAATAATCTCCTTGATAGCTTATCAGTCTATGGAATTTCTGATTTCTGCCTGTCTGCTAAAAAAACAAGGTAGTTTATATTCACTTGAGATTCAATGGATTGCTCTCTTTTTAATAACCGGCTGATTATATTGAGTTATAAATTGTGTACTGATTGCCACTCTGTCCTTTTTTTTGTGCAAATAAAGCGCTAACGACAGCCACTCACTTTATTATTTTATTGACATTTTTAGTAACTAGCTCATATTCGATAGACTGTCTGCTATCAGTGAACAGTAACAGGCCTTTACTTTTTAAGTTGATCAAAAATACCCTTTATTTACTAACAACGAATAACGCTACGCATATAAAAAAAACCAATATTTTCGCTATACTGATGAAGTAGCGTTAGGCAATATGCCCATTATCATTTGCCTCGTTTGGGATAGGTTTTCAAGGGGACTCACGGATTCGAACGGCCTATCCAAGGAAACCGAAGCGACTGTAAAAATGCGGGAAAATAAAAGCCCCTTACACAGTTTCTGAATATTATCTTTAGTGAGCGCAAATATACAAGTAAGGCCTTAAATTAGGCAACAGTGAGTCTGCCAGCATTGATTTTTCAATCATGGCCAGCAGCAGTCACCGAGCAGTTAATAAAACATTAAATTTAAAGGCTGCAAAGCCGGTATCACCGAGGCACTCCCCATGACAGAAGCCGTTAATGAAAAAGAAAAACTTATTCAAAAGCGCAAGAAAGAGAAACTTGCTGACGAGCTAATCATCGCCAATCTTGCTGGTGAACTGGTGATTGCCGCTTCTAAACTTGCCAGCGCCAATAAAGAGCTGACATTTCAAAATAACGAAAAAGAAAAGCGTACTGCCGAACTTGCCATCGCCAATAAAGAGCTGACATTTCAAAATAACGAAAAAGAAAAACGGGCGGCTGAGCTTGCCATCGCCAATAAAGAGCTGACATTTCAAAATAACGAAAAAGAGAAGCGTACTGTCGAACTTGCCATCGCCAATAAAGAACTTAGTATTGCCGCCATCGTTTTCGAATCCCAAGAAGGCATGATGGTGACCGATGCCAGCAAGATTATTCTTCGAGTGAATCATGCTTTTACTCATATTACAGGTTATAGCAGCGATGATGCTGTCGGTCAGACACCCAGTCTGCTTAAATCAGGCATGCACAATAAAGCGTTCTACGCTACCATGTGGAAGAAAATCAACAGCACCGGGTTGTGGGAAGGTGAGATCTTGACTCGTCGCAAGAATGGCGAAATCTATCCGGAATATCTGCGCATTACGGCCGTTAAAAATGCGCAGGGCATTGTCACCAACTACGTAGCGACACGCACTGATATCACCGCGAGTAAAGCGGCATCGAATGAAATCGAGAAGCTCGCTTTCTATGATCCCCTTACGCAGTTACCTAACCGCCGTCTTTTTATTGACCGGCTAAATCAAGCGTTAGCTTTAAGTACCCATAGTCGTCAGCGAGGCGCGCTGCTGTTTCTCGACTTGGATCAGTTTAAAACACTGAATGACACTCTGGGACATGATATTGGTGATTTGCTGTTAAAAAAAGTGACAGAGCGCCTGAGTGCCAGCCTTCGAGAAAGCGATACTGTCGCCCGTTTTGGCGGTGATGAGTTTGTGGTGCTATTGGAAAACCTGAGCACATATAGCATTGAAGCGGCAGCTCAAACTAGAGATATCGCGACAAAAATCAGCCTCTCACTCAACCAACCTTATCAACTTCTTGATCACGTTTACCATAACACCCCGAGCATAGGCGCCACATTGTTCATTGGCCATCAACTGACGGCAGAGGAATTGTTAAAACAGGCAGATATTGCGATGTATCAATCCAAGGCCCAAGGCGGTAATACCCTGCGCTTTTTTGACCAAATGATGCAGAAGGCTATCATTGCTCGTGTTGATCTTCAAAATGAGCTACGGCAAGCCATTAAGCAGCAGCAATTTCAATTATATTATCAAATACAAGTGGATAGCAACAGTCAGCCTTTAGGTGCCGAAGTCTTAATTAGTTGGCAGCATCCGGAACGTGGCAGAATTTCCCCACGGCACTTTATTCCTTTGGCGGAAGACATAGGGTTGATTCTGCCAATTGGGCAATGGGTGCTGGAAACAGTTTGTGCGCAGCTTAAAACATGGCAGGAAGATCCTCTCACTGAGGATCTCGTGCTTGCCGTCAATGTGAGTGCCAAGCAATTACATCAAGTTGACTTTGTGGAGCAAGTGATCGCCACTCTGCAACGCCATAGCACTAATCCGGCACGACTCAAACTAGAGCTAACAGAAAGCATACTGCTTAATAACATTACTGATATTATTGCCAAAATGAAAGCGCTCAACAAGATAGGCATTCGTTTCTCATTAGATGACTTTGGTACCGGCTATTCATCTTTGCAATATCTGAAAATGCTGCCGCTAGATGAATTGAAAATAGACCAGTCATTTGTACGTAATATTGCCACCGACAGCAGTGACAGAGCGATAGTGCACACCATTATTACGATTGCCTCCAGCCTGGATATGAACGTTATCGCTGAGGGTGTAGAGACCAATGCGCAACGTCTGTTTCTGCAGAAAAAAGGCTGCTTACGTTATCAAGGTTATTTATTTAGCAAACCAGTGCCGATTAAAGAACTTGAGGCTATTTTGAAAAGGCTGAACACAATACCCTTACCGGATAAAAAATAAAAGTGCGGTTTAGCGCTTACCTTTTGGCTCTACTTACCTTTTGACTATAGAGTAAGGCTTAGCAGCCTATTGATTAAAAATAGAAAAATTAAATCCGGCAAAAGAGTCAATTATTTTATCGTTTCCAGAAGACGTTAATTAACGCGCCCGTCAGAACCAAAGTGCCCCCTATAATAGTTGTGCTAGCAGGTATTTCACTAAAATAAGCCCAGCCAATAAAGACTGAAAATAGAACTTGCACGTACGCATAAGCCGTTGCTTTATTTGCATCTGCGCTATGCAAAGCTTTAGTTAAACCTATTTGACCTATTTGCGTAAATATACCCACCAGCATCAAGACACCCAATGCCGCTAAGCTGGGTACAATAAAGTCACTGCCTAATAAAAAAACAGAAATAGGCAGTGCGATAATTGGAAAATAAAAAACAATCACCGAGCTATCCTCGGTTTTGGTGAGCTTCTTAACAATAACATAAGCGACTGCGCTGCCAAAAGCGCCTAATATCGCGGCACCAATACTTAACCATGGATATTGCGTCATATTATCCTGCAGGAAATTAGGCTGAATCATAATAAACAAGCCCAATAAACTCAATACAATACAAGTAAGCGTTGAACGCTGTATATTTTCTTTTAAAAATAGTAATGCCAGTATTGCGGTAAACACCGGGTGTAAATACTGCAGGATAGTGGCTTCTGCTAGCGGTAGCGTTGTAATGGCATAATAGATAAGCATTAAGGCAACTGCCCCGACTGCGCCGCGGGCGATAAGCCAGGGTTTATTATTCCCCCAGACCGAGATTCGTTTACGCTTAACATCAGCATAACTAATTATCGCTGAAACAATTGCTCTTGCCGCAACAATCTCAAGTACCGGGATACTGTAGGCAGTATTCGCTATTTTGACACAGGTCGCCATCAAGGCGAAACCAAGCGCAGATAGCAGCATATACCAAGCACTGATTGGCACTGTTTTTTTTAACCTTGCATACATGTAATGATTAATCCGAAATGAAGTTGGTGAAACTCAGCATAAATCCCCCTTGATCTGGGGCAACTAAGGAGGCTAGAAAATTTTTCATTTTTAGCCTATCAGTTTAAAATAAAAACTAAGGTAGTTTATATTGAGTGAATATTCAATGGATTACTCTGTTATCAATACAGAACTGATTAAATTGACTTATAAATCAGCTTATTGAGATAGATTGGCAGTATTATTTGATATTAGAAGGCTTAGCATCTCACTTAAGCTAAGGTATTTTGTATTCTCAACCAGGCAAGACATCTTTTGCTGCGCCAGCATCATATTTTTTACAATTTAATTCATACCCTAACATTGAACAACGCCCTCTTTTCGTTGTTACCCAGGGTCTACTGATAAAAGGGGGATTATGCCTGATATGCTGAAAATGAGCGCAGCGTAATTCAGCTACCCAATCATTTTCTTGATCTTTATGATATCCGATAATTGCTTGTTTCATTAATCTACATAATCTTATTAAGGGGGGAAGTAATCATGGGCTAAAATAACGAACCAAGTAAGACCAACTGTTCTTACTGCCGTTTAAATTAATTATCAGACAGACTACTTAGCGCGCCTGCCCACGGATTTCACGCTATTTTTTTTGTTATAATTATCTTCTGTATCGTATAAGACATGATCAGAAATACTGCTAATATTGATGCCAATTCCAAAAAGTTTTTTCTGAATTAGCCTGTTTAATTCGTGATTGCTTGCCGTTGCCATAAAGCGGTGGAGGTTCTCATTGCTATCAAAAACACACACTACTTTTAAGCTTTTAGGAAAATGAGCGTAGTTAACTAAATGCGTTACCCATTGAAATCCCGCAACTTCCTTTAATGCATACTCGCATACCTCAGTTAAAGCGACCCTGAGCTGATTATCTAATTTTTTATCCGTTTTACGCATTTTTATGCATCTTTATCTGCTTTATACATAGTTTCATAGTTACCAACACGGGTTTAATGAGCAATAAAATAGTTGGCTAAAGCTAGCCAACTATTTTCTGTGCTGCTTTATTAGATGGTTATGTTTTTTTATGACTACCATCACAAAGGGGTTGTGATGCAGTTTGTTTACAGCCACAAAAAAACACTTTTTTAGATTCTGTCGCGGTAAATCTTACGGGCGAAAATTCAGAACCTTGATGAGAACCATCACAAAAAGGTTGCTTCTCACTTTTACCACAAGCACACCAATTATATTTTTTACCTTCTTCAACTTCTACTGCAAAAGGCGTATCAGATACTCGTACTGCTTTAGTCATGATAATTCTCCATCAGTTGATATAAACTAATCGCCCTGTTCAGCAGCGATTAAATTGGTGCTGTTTTTATGGCTGGTTATAATCAGCAAAAAACAGCGACGACCGAACTCAAAATGAGTCCAGAAACTTTGATATTTTAACGGGTTAAAAATAATCAGCCTGATTAAAAGACAACCCTGAATATCGTTTTAACTTGCAGCTAACCGAGTTTATTTTGCTTTTTTATCAACTAAGCCACTTAAATTCGACACTGCAAGCGCAGCGCCCGTTATTGCCTTATTCGGCTCACATCAGCCATTTCCACCAGATAAATAGCGCTAGAAAACCAAATAAGTAAGTTAAGCCTAACCAGGATAACACTTTCATTTTTTTGGTTAATGCCAGCCCAACGGGTAAGTTACTGCCGTTGACCAGCTTATAGTTAAGCAAAGCAAAAATAGGCGTGGTCATAAAAGCTAATACCATCGCAAAATTCAGCATCGCCATCAATGATGAAACAAAAAACAAGATAACCGCCATCGCACAAGCGCTGATTAATAACATCCAACTATTATGGCGAGGTTCATCGTTCGAGTGTTGCAGCAGTGCTTTAGCTTCTGCAAGTGCACGCGCATAACCATCAATAACGGTAATAGTACTACCAAAAATACAACCAAAGGCAATCACTGCAATCAACATTTTAGACCATTCACCAATAGTACTGGCATACATACCCACCAGTTGATGTGAAAAAGCAATGCCTGACTTCTCTAAACTGTCTGTATGACCGTGCAAAACTAACGCGCCAAGCGCTAAAAATGCGATAGCTAATAAGGCAGTAATAATATATCCCACGTTAAAATCAAACAAAGCAGATTGATTGGTTACTTTGATCTCTTTGCATTGTCGTTTTAACCATAGCGATGTTAAGCAGGAGATTTCAATCGGCGCCGGCATCCAGCCCATCATAATCACAATAAATCCGATGGAAGCAATGCTCCATGCCGAAGGGGGATTAAAGTCAGCAGGCACAGCTTGTACCTGATTCGCAGCGACCACCACCGCAATAAGTGTGGTCACCGTTAAGACTCCCATTATGATTTTCGCTAAACCTTCTAAGGCATTAAAGTGGCCACGTAATAAAATTGCCAAACAGGCAATAATAACAATAGCTGATAACACCGGGAGTGATAAATCAAAAGGTAGAAATATACCTAATAAACTGGCACTAAAGATAGTTAACGCGGCAGTATTAATCACGGCTGACATAGCGGTTAACAAGGTAAACAACCACAAATAACCTTTACCCATATCTGCATAACCGGCGATCAAACTTTGCCCCGTGCCCATAGTATAAGTAACACCCGCTCTGAAAAATGGATATTTAAGAAAATTCACCAGTAAAATCAGCAGCGCTAATTGCCAACCAAAAATAGCCCCAGCTTTAGTTGAAGCTACAAGGTGTGAGCCACCAACAGCAGCGGTTGCCATCATGATCCCGGGACCAAGCGATTGAAGGAGGTGGCTGAGTTTACTTTTGTGTGGGGTATCTAATGTTGCGCTATTTTCCATGAACTATTCCTAAATAATTTAAATGTATCATAGAAAAACACAACGAGCAAAACAACGTAATAACCCTGACTATAAAATTGATATAACTTCATAAAAATTAAGTTAAATATAGAAAAATACAGGAAAAAAATGAGTTTTACAGAGCAACAAATTAGCGATTTAAGTGCGAATGATAACGTGGATAATAAACGTTTTAAATATTTATTATCCATCGCAGAGAATCCAACAATAGGATTAAGTTGTGGCTGAGTGCAACTTAATCCTTATTCCACTCAAGCAATGCTGACGATTACGCCTGTGCAAAAGTTTGAATTTCAGGAAAGCGTCCAGTCCAACCAGTATTCATACTTTCCGTCATGACCTATGGATGTCCAATAAGTGTCCGGTGCATCATACATACCACCACTGAAAAGGGCACCGGGACCTGACAACTCTAAAATCATATTCCCCGGTTTAAATGGATCATCATGCCAAGCGCCTGAAATCCAGTCAAACACTTGCTCAAGAATATACGCCGCTAATTTAGCAGCCACGAAGCCGATAGCGGCTCCCAGTGGACCACCTGCTGCAAGCTCCCCCACCGGTAGCGCCTTTTCAAGCGCCTCCTTTACTATTGGTCTTACTTTTTCCATAAGTCCATACAATATTTTAGAATAGTCGCCACTATCAACTTCGATCAAAACAAAGGTGGCAAGAAACGCTTTTGGCCAACCATTGTCCGAATTGATTGGCGTGGCGACCAAGCCGCGTGGACTCGTCCAGTTATTCCATTCATTGTCATCCCAGCCCCCTTCCAGATCAACCAATCCAAATTTATATACATTTTCGCCCGCAGGGCCAATCTCGATTAAACTCCCGCCCATTTTTATTTCATCAAAACCTGCCTCACCACCTGTCCATTCTTTTCCAGTTTCATCAATGCAATGGAGCTTCACACAACGCAACGTCAGGGTTGAAACGTCAGGGTTTGCCAAATAAGCACCAGAATGCGGATACCAATGAATTTCACCGCCTTCAAAGCGGTTATATTTACCTTTACCATCCATAAGCGTTTCTTCGTCGCTCACGGGATAACCTAACGAGCTTTGCTCCCATCCAAGTTCTTGCCATTTTGAACGGATAGCGCCATGAACCTCATGCGCACCAGTCTTTGGTGACCAGTAGATAGAACCATGCTGAAAATGATTGTAAAGACCTATTTTATCGGGTGCTCGTAGCTGGTCCGTAATGGGGTAGCCAAGAAAGCTTTTTTCCGATCCTAGTTTCTTCCATTTTTCCAGAATTGATTCGGCAACCTCATGTGCCCCGGACTGAGGTGTCCAGTAGATTGAAGCCCGATCAAAATGGTTATACCGTCCTATCTTATCAGGTGTAATACTCTCATCTATTTTTGGCAGGCCCAAATAACTGTCGGGTCCCCCAAGCGCATAATACTTAGACCAAATTGCGCCATGCACTTCACAAACAGTCTCTTCATTCCAAAAAATAGCACCGTATTCATAACGAGCCCACCATCCATGCCATGCCATTTGTTTTCCAAGCAGCCCTGTGTCTCCGCCTAATGTTTTATGTTTTTCCGAAATAACATTGGTGAAAACCCTTGGTTTGCGTTTGATCTCAAATTCGAGCTTATTGCGCAATTTAAGCATGTCTTTCGAGGGTGTTTTTGTAATATCCACGGAAGAAGTTCTTAGCTTTCCTTTGAAAGTATTCGCGCGCTCATTAAAAAGGTCATCGGTGCTCAAACCTATATTTTCTCGACGATTGAGCGCTTTTACTTGATTTTGTATAGATACTTTCGAACTAAAATCAATGCCGGTCAAATAACCCAGCCGTCGGTCTTGCGGCTTATGAAATACATTTATTTTTGGCAAAGCAAGCATGTGAGCCGCTGTTTTTTTCTCGTCCGATAGACGTTGAAATAACGGTTCCAAGATAGTTTCGAAAGATTGCTCCGTTGGCATCTGGAATGTAGTGGGATCAAAATGATTCAAGACCACTTTGTCTAATCCAAGCCTAACCTGATTTGCGATGTCATCAGCTAATTGCTTCAATGTTGCATTTTTTGGCGCTACATATTGTGATTCACGGATAGTAATCATTGCTTATCCCCTTTCTCTTTTCATTCATCGCTGAATAGATTTATCAAGCATCTTATCCTCACAAAACCGCCGAGACCTTCAGCAATCATACGGAATTTATGATCAATATTGCGATCGTTCCAACGAGTATTTGCGGCTTGTAAAAGAGCCAAAGCATGGCCGGCGGTATTCAAAATAAAGCATATGATTACAAATCATAGATTAAAAAATGAAATTGACAGGGATTTATAAAAAAAGTAATACGATAACCTCAACCTTTGAAAAGACTGGGCAGCCAAGGTTTATGGTTAAGTTTAATCGAAGGCTTGAGTAAATAATAATTTCGATGGGGGTCTGAGAGGCGTTCAATGAAACTGTAGAATTTCTCTATATTTCATACCTTCTAGTACGCTGAATAGCATTTACCCACACAGATAGCATTATCTGTTTTTTCAATATCAGACATCATTAAATATTACTTTTATGCGCATTGCCCCTATGGCGAGCACAGAGAAATGCTGGAAATCAAAAGATTATTAAATATAACCTTTTGATTTTAAAGTCCCATAAAAAAAACTCAGCAGTTAAACAACTTGAGGCTAACGGTGCAAATGTAAAATTTTATCGATACCCAGAAGTTTAGATCCTTTATCGAATAAAGAATTTCGCCTTTAATTGTCTACTGATTTATCTCGGTGTACTGGCTTTCCTAGATTAGCGCGTACTGAAATCTTCACTTTTAGTAGTCCAGTTCAGCTTGATGTTTTTGTATAAAATCAGCCCATTTAGTCGGTTTTTTGCCGGTTATTTCAAAGAAATTATCAAATGTTTCATTAGCATTAGGAATTGTGCCTGCTGCATGGCGTTTCCAATGGTTATAGACACAGCCCATATAGGTCATTTCCGCACCTGAATCTTGCATCGCCTGTAAAAATATTTCAGGAGACAAGGCTTCATAGCGGAAAGGTTTGCCAATAATAGCCGTCATTAGCGCAGCTAATTCGTCAAAGGTTTTGGCATCATACCCAAGCCGGTATGTCTTGCCGGCATGTTTTTCAGGATAGGCTAAAGCCAAAGCTGCCACTTGCGCCAGGTCATCAACATCGACCCAACTCAGCGATGCTCGGTCAACATAGGCATTAATCACCCCGTCAATTATTGCCTTTTTATTGCCATAGCTTAAAAGGTTTTGCATAAAGTCCTGAGGACGTAAATGCGTAAAAGAAAATCCGCCCCACTCTATATATCTTTCCACCAGCTGATGCCAGGCCCAATGCCCAACTGTGGTATCATCTGGCCCGCAGGCACCAAGATGCACCACATGCTTAATTCCCGATCTTCGGGCATTATCCAGCAACACTTTGCTTTGTAATAGCATATCAACCGTGTAGCCGGTCATCATAAACAGCCTGTCGATCCCTTCAAAAGCCCCCAGATGCGTACTGTCATCATCGAAATCAAGAATCACAGTGGCAATGCCTTTGTCGTGAAACACGGTTGCTTTAGCCTGTGTACGTACCGCTGCAATCACTTCAATATCTTTTTGCAACAATAAATAATTCAGTGCTTTCCCACCCACCTGTCCGGTTGCGCCGGTGATTAATATTTTTGGAATTTTTTTAGACATAGTTATCATCCAGTATTGATTATTTATGAGTAGTAATTAATAGTGTTAAAAAATTTAAGTTCGCATTATTATTTTACATCTCAAGTCTTTTATTTTAAATAAACTGAATAAGAAAAATAAGTACTCTTATTTAAGTCCGAAAGCACTAGGAAATTAGCGTAATACATCAGCATCCGTTCGAGCCACTTCCCCGAGTATGTCCTATAAATAGGTATAACCACGGGACTAATACTTTTGCTGTGTTTAATCGCTTCTGGCAGATCACGCCCCAGCACAAACTGGCGTCTCATTCCCATCATTGCCTGATCGAAGGCGGCACGTACTGCCGCTTGATCATTAAATGCAGCCTATCAGCGCCACCCTCTTTTCTCAACCGGTTTGATAAGCTTGCCCGTCACAAACAGCCTAAGGCTAGCAGCATTAACCACCGGGAACTTGGACTCATCAAGGCAATCTGCACAGGTAATTTTATCTTCAATCAGGGCATCAATACTCTACTTGTCCGGCACTCAAGCAGCGCTTCGGCCAGGCACATAAGGACTGGTTATTTAGCCCGTACACAAAAAATATTTCAATTATTGTCGGCGCAGCTTCTGTTCGCAAAACGCCCACCAATTCAGCCGCACGCGCGGAAATAGATATTCACTCTTCAATAGAAAGCCGAGTATCGGCCACCAAGATATTAATGACATCTGTTTCATCGGCCGGATGTGAAGCCGAATTTTTTCACGGCATGCACACATCGACAGTCATTTATTAGCCCCCATATACCTTATCCTCTTTCCCTGTGGCTTGTGTCCTAAAACCTAAGTCACTGTAAACTGAGTTTTGATGACGCCAAACGGAATTTCGCACAAGCGAATCTAATAAACCCGCAGGCTATCATTACAACCAGCAGTTCAGCTGATTACTCGAGCTATGGTTATAAAATTCTTTACCCAAAACCTCGACACTTAAGGGTTAGCAATATAACCAATTTATTTTAAAATCGTATAAACAATCCCCAAGCAGTTAAATAACTTGAGGCTAACTATAAAAAGAAAAATTTCAATTACCATAACGCTATGAATTATCTAAGTTTTTGAAATTATATAAAGGAAAAATAAGCGCACTGACGGATCAACATCGGGGGATTACAATGAAAAATAAAATTAATAGACTTAATCGGTTTTTGCTAGGGGCTGGTCATCATTAACATCAAACACAGCAAATAAGTGATCAGTCAATATTTCTTACAAAAAATAAACCGCATGAAGGGTTATAAAGGCTGGAGGCAATATACCTCCGGCGACCCTATGATATGCACAGTGTAATAGGCATTAATTTATTCATAAACAGGCGCATCGAAATTATGCCCTTCATCTGTATATGCATTAACTATAACATCTTCAACTAAACCAGACTCTGCTTGCACTTGAGTTGCAAAAAAGTGCTGAATTTGCTTTCTACGGCCATGAGCGGACCATGCTTGTGCATTTTTCCAGATTTCATTAAATACAATAGTGTACTCGTTTTTTGTTGCACTAGGATGCTCTATTTGGCGAGTCAGCGTATATTGGATACAGCCTTCCTCCCGATAAGCATCCGGTTCGAGAGCCTGGAGGATTTTAAAAAGCTCCGCTTCTTTTCCTTCTTTTGCCTTAAATTGGGCTAAAACATAGACTCGAGTAGTCATGATATTTCCTTTCTCTTGAGATAAGAGATGAGATAGTAAACGACTAAATAGGTAAAAGCCAAGAGAAACAGGACACTTAAGACATGAGCACATAAAAGGAGGCGGTAGAATTTATCATTGTCAGCCCGTCTATATAAAATATAAACCCCATTAATTTGCATTTTATTGATATTCAATAAGTTAATTCGGTTTTTAATAAATGATTGCTTTTAAACTCCCATAAAAAATCCTCCAAATTTTGACAGGATGAGGGATGATTATCTATCTGCAAGATCGTTCAAATTTGATTAAAAGCGCTTCGATAGGTGTTGCCGGCAGTTAAGCAATTTGAGGCTAACAATAAAAGTGGAAAAATTTAGATGCTTTGTCTTTTGCTAACGGCCTTATCATTACAAATCTAACATTTAGAAAATGACCCTACTATGGAACAACGCAAACAGCAGATGCAAAGCTTGATTGCACAACTACTCGATTGAACAACCTGACAAAATACGGATAAAGCCAGTACCAACAAAAAACAAGTCGACTTTGCAGCGCTTATTAGGCAAACAAAGTATCGACGATTGATTTCCACTTGCAGAAGAGCGATATATCACTCCTGATGACTAAACTGCAGAGATTAGGACGACGATAAACTTAATCACATTGCTCTGCTGGTCTCTCTATTTGGTTCCGTGATGGAGCCAAAAACTGATCAGTATATTGAATAATTGGTAGTAATAGTCAGTGCCATTTTACTCTGGGTAAATGTTAAATAACTGAGTTTCATATATACCCATGTTACTTCAAGATGCTTTGTAAGGCGCAAGCTCGGAGACCAGAGCAAGACGCAACATGACCTTTCGAGCGATTAACTGCGTTAATCCTCTAGTGGTAGATGCAAATGCAAGCATTTACATCTTAAATGGTTATTCCCTTTCCGATTGGTGCAACGAAGCGCTGGTTTTCGAGCTAGCGCCCCGTATAGGGCAAGGAAAATTGTACCAATCTGCGTTGTTATAAAATCGCTATGTAGAATAACGATACTTCAATTTTATGCCTAGCATCTCGGAACAATTTTCCTTGCTGACTTTGCATCTTGAAGTATCATGGGTATAAGTATTAAACAGTAAGGTCAATAACATGTCAGCACAGGATTTCAAAAACCGCCCCTTTAAACAACGTTTAGGTTTTGCCTTGGCTGGCTTTAAACAGGCTTGGCAACAAGAGCATAGTTTTCGCACCCAAGTGGTGATGGCTGTGCTAACAATAACAGTCTTTGCTATTATCGGCTTAACGCCACTGTGGTGGGCTTTAATTTTGCTTTGTATCGGTTTGGTATTGGCTGCTGAGTTATTAAATTCGGCTATTGAGACTTTAATCGATCACCTGCACCCCCAATCGCATCCTGCCATTGGCAAGGTTAAAGACATGTTGGCGGCGATGGTGTTGATGTTAAGTATAATGTCGGTGGTATTGGCTTGCTTAGCCGTTTTAAGTCGTTTTATATAATTTTTTAACTATTCAGCAAAAAGGTAATTCAGCACAGAGCAGTTTTACATAGAATATGACCTTTAAACTCTGTGACCTTTAAACTCAGAGTCCCCTGTCGTGTTAGTTCTTTTTTGGGGCTGAATAGTTACCTTTTTATAGGCTAAACAAAGGATCAATATGTTACAAAGCATTATTTAGGTTTGATTGAAGGCATTACAGCGTTTTGCCTGTTTCATCAACTGAGCACTTAATGGTGGTTAGCAACTGCTTGAAATTAGCACAGACAGACAGTCTTGAAGCGTTTGAGGTGTTTATTTAACTGGCCACTATTAACAGGCTTTTTTGTCGTCTTTGTATCGGCCTGTTTTGTAAGGAAATGGTTCATTGCATTTTTAAATCAATTTACCTTTAATTCCTTTGCTATTTATCGTATTATTTTTGCTCTGGGTTTGCTGGCTTGTGCCTATTTTAACCATTAATCTCATTTAACTATTAAATAGAGGCATTATGTCTGTTTTTAACAATAAAAAAACGCTGTTATGTTTACTTCTCTTTTCACCCTTGTCCCAAGCGGCAGGTACAACAGAAACTTCAGGTGATATTATCACAGCTCTGTTGCCAGCCATCGGTTATGGCAGCACTTTTTATATGGATGATAGCGAGGGGCGTGAACAATTTTATTACTCTTTTGCAACTAATGCCGCAGTTACTTTTGGTCTAAAAGAGCTGGTCGATAAAAAACGTCCTAACGGTGAAGATAATAAATCATTTCCATCGGGTCATACTTCTCTCTCATTTCAAAGTGCGACTTTTATCCAGCAAAGGTATGGTTGGAAATATGCTATCCCGGCTTATATCGCTGCAACTTATGTCGGTTATAGTCGAGTGGAATCTGATAACCATTATATGGAAGATGTTATCGCAGGGGCTGCTATAGGTTCATTAAGTAGCTGGCTTTTTACTCAATCCTATGAAGGTTTTACTATTACCCCCACCGTTAGTAATGGAAATTATGGGTTAATGATCAACCGCCGCTGGTAAACCCTTAAAAAATCAGGCTGTTGGCTCTTTTGAGCCTTCCAACAAAGACTGGCCCCTAAAAGTTACTAATATAACAGATTAATTTTAAACTCCCATAAAAAAAGGCCCAACTTTTGACTGGATTAGGCTCTCCCAGCAGAATCGTTCAAATTTTATTAAAAGCGGCTCGATCGGCATTGCCAGTAGTTAAAAAACTTGAGGCTAACCATAAAAGTGGCAAAGTTTATAGGGACCCTGCCTTTTTAGTCCTGTTGAACATCTTATGTTTATTTTCAATAAGACAACGACTTAATAGCGTCCAATACAGTTAAAAAATGAATTTTAGTGAGGCAAAGTGTGGCCTTTTTAAATTCATGAGCGCGTATTAAATTCGACACTTCGTGCGCAGCCAACATCTGCTCTGTTTTGATTAACGCCAGTTTTTCTGAAGTTGATTCTATTAAATAGCAATAACCAGCAGAGTCTATAACATAGTCGTCATCACAAAAAAGTAGGTCTCGACATTCAGACATAAAATCTCGCTCAGACTCTAAATAAATAAGCTCATCATCTCCAGTTAGTTTTAACATGCATGGCCATGAAATCATAAAAGTTACCTCGATAAACATAATCACCTTAATAACAGGCGAAAATTGTGGGTTAATAAAGGAAAAGCTACACAGATTACTAATATAACCTATTGATCTTAAATTACTATCAAAAAATTCCTAAGTATTTTTACAATCTAATCTTATGATTACTTATTTTTGCTTTTTGTAAGCTGAAAATCGTTGAGTTTTTGAAAGATCGCTCCATGCCAACCATGGGCCATTGGATTTCAACTGGGCATATTTGTCTTCAGCCCCATGACAATATACAGAGTGAACCCTGACGATTAATTCAAATGCGGCTTCTTTGTCCCGATCGCTATGCTTTTGCTGAATAACCTCGTGGATAGTCCCAGGAAGAATAACGATCTCATCACCTGCATGCAGTAAATGGGGGCCGGTATCATTGATGTAAATCTGCATTATGCCTTTGAGAACAGTGTAGATTTCTATTCCACGTTGATGTTTGTGACGGTCCTGAGCAGAGTATTCAGTAAAGGTTGCTAACTCCAATCCCCCCTTTCCAGTAGGGAGCACTGAGGGTGCTTTCCAAAGCGATTCAGTGATTAACTCTTCTCCAAAATCAGGCATAATGCGAGTCGCAAAAATCTTTCGACCATTGTTATTTGCTTCTTCAAGTTTGTTCTTTTGTCCAATCATTTCAGCATCTTTTTCTGCATGTTGGCGCGTAATTAATACATGTGAAACTGGATATTCAGTATGTTGTGACATGTTGGTCTCTTTCTACCTGCTGTTAGCGGTACTTTGTCAATTTGTGATTCAAGCTAACTTTAACCACTGGCCATTCTGTATTAATGATTGAAAATACGACGGTGTCCCTATAAACATTATTAGCCATTTTTTGATGATTACGCAGTACTCCGTCTTGTTTTGCACCTAAACGTAATATCGCAGCCCTCGATTTATGATTATGCCAATGGGTACGAAACTCCACGGCGATCGCTCCTCGAGTCTCAAAAGCATGGCTTAAAAGCAGCTGCTTACATTCAGTATTTACAGATGAACGTTGGTAACTCTCTGCGTACCAGGTGTGACCTATTTCAACCCTTTGATTGACCTGATCAGAATGACAAAACCGGTAGAACCAATGATTTTGTTGCTGTTTTTCTCGATAATAGTAAAAGCTAAGGCTGTTCCTTTATCCTAGTCTTTGAGGGCATCCAATATATATTCATGAATTGATTCTGCGTTAGGAATTGATGTATACCATAACTCCCATAGTTTACCGTCTGACGCAGCTTTCACTAAATCATCAGCATGCTCTTTTCGTAAAGGTACAAGCTTAACAGTTTTTGATTGTAATTCGATTTTCTTAAGCCACATTTTCTCGTCCATGTTGATTAACTTATAAGGGTTTAATTCGACAAATTATATATAACCGATTGATTTTAAAATCCCATAAAAAATCCCAAATTTTTGACCAGATTAGGCTCTATCGGCAAGATCGTCCAAATTTTATTAAAAGCGACTTAACCGAACGGCATTGCCAGAAGTTCAGCAACTTGAGGCTGAAAAATTTTATGACTGCCCTGCTTTAGGGCGCAAAAATAGGCGGTTTTATAATGGGTGTCTTCTTGTTTTTGGTGCCGGCTTATTCAACAACCAGATAGGTATCGGCTATGCAACACACATCCTTATTTTTTCTGCATTTTAGTTGCGACACCAAAGCTGATATAAGATGCAAATTTAGGCATACCTTTTATATAATTACTATTAGACCAATCTATAGAAAATCCGCTACTTTGTATATTTTCAATCACTGTCCTATTTAAATGACAACCACCAAAAACTTTACCCCATAATTTATTTAAACGATTTTGCCACTTCTTAATTGATTCATCGGGTGCTTGACCATGCTCACAGAATAGAATTTTACCTTCAGGCTTTAATACTCGGTGCATTTGCTTCATAGCTGCATACCAATCAGGAATAGTACAAAGAGTATAAGTTAAAACAATTGAGTCCACTGAATTATCATCAAGGGGGATTTTCTCACCAGGAAGACTTAACCACTCAACCTGAACAGTTGATTTAGCTAAGTTTTTTTTCGCTTTCTTTTGCATTCCAGAAGAGGGTTCAAGTCCCCATACCTTTGTAACCTGATCAGGATTATATAAATCCATATTGACAGCAGACCCCATACCAACCTCTAAAACATTTCCAAAAGCTAAAGGAACGATTTTTTCTCGCGTCTTCATTATACCCTCTGAAGAACAAGCACAATTTAGAATATGCGGAAGAATATTGTTTTCATAAAAGCTCAAAGATATACTCCTTTCTAGTTTTGGATTTAAATATTTACCAATACATCCATGTTAATTATTTAACGGTTTTATAATGGATTTTTTCTTGTTTTATTTTTGTAGAAATAGTTACTTTTTCATCAATCATACACTTTATATTTACCTACTACACAATGGAAATTATTATAAAACAACGGATTATTTTTTCGATTATAATGTCATTTATTTTATCCCTTCTCATGACTTGCTGGATAACACTCATAAACTTAGGGATGCACGAGCATTTTATCTCACTCTGGCACTATGCTTTTTGGCTAGCATGGCCGGCAGCTGCTACCATTTCATTTCTATTTGCTCCTACTGCTTACAAATTAACCCTAAAGCTAATGTGAATAATGATATAAATAGCGACAATATCTACATACAGCCAATGGCAGTAGAGGCTGGATAGCTAGAAGCTCGAAAAAACGATTGATTTAAATTCCCATAAAAAGCCCAAGCAGCTAAACAGCTTCAGGTTAACAATAAAAGTAGAAACATTTATATTTTGTCTTTTGCTTATATGACCCTTCTAGCTTGTTCAATAAAACTCCTGTAAGCTATTAAAACAATCAATTTAACGTAATAAAAACATGATATTAGATTCGTTTATTCTATTTTTTGCCGGTCTACTTGGGGGCATTCTCAACTCAATAGCTGGCGGAGGAAGTTTTATCACCTTTCCTGCCCTGTTATTTGCGGGCGTTCCGCCTATTGCTGCTAATGCAACCAATACCTTTGCCTCTTGCGCAGGCTACCTAAGTGGTGCTTATGCATTTCGCAAAGACATAGCGACGGATAAAAACAGTCTAAAAAAAATCATTATTCCAAGTGTGATGGGTGGCCTACTAGGGGCTTTATTATTACTCAATACGCCTGAAAGTGTCTTCACAGAAGCTATTCCATGGCTTTTACTGTTTGCAACGCTGCTGTTTATTTTTGGCGGTAAACTCAACCAACTGCTCGTGAAAGTTGGTGGTAAACACAAACATGCCAATGTAATTGGTTCAATTCTACTGGTGCTGTTGTTACTGATTATTTGTATTTATGGTGGATTTTTTAATGCCGGGCTCGGCATTGTCTCTTTGAGTTATTTAGTGCTCGCACGTTATCAAGACATTAACCTTATGAACGGGATCAAGCTGTTAATTTCTTCGATTGTTTCTCTTATCGCCATTGTTATATTCATCGCCAACGGAACGATATATTGGTCTTCAGGATTTTTTGTCTTACTGGGTACACTGTCGGGCGGGTACTTTGCGGCAAAGCTATCAAGAACACTCTCTCAGGCTCACATCAGAATGTTTGTCACTGTTGCAAGCCTGTTTATTACCATCTATTTTTTCTATGACACCTATGGGCTGCCCGCTGCAATGATGAATAACACTTGAATGCGCACTTTTTTTAGCAGCTTCGTCGAATAAGCAGAGAAAGCCCAAAGGTTACCAGTATACAATTGATTATAATCTCTGAAAACTGCCCCCCTTGAGAAGAGCAAATATGCACTTCAAAATTGAATCTGCCACAGTTAAAGATAACGAAATCTAATCAAAAGGAAAAAACAATGAGTTTACAACCGTTTCACTTAGCCATTCCAGTATACGATGTCCCTTTAGCTCGCCAGTTTTATCGCGAAGTTTTAGAATTAGAAGAAGGCCGCTCTTGTGATGAATGGGTAGATTTCAATTTTTATGGTCATCAGTTAGTTATTCACCATCACTCTAAAACGACTGATCAAGATGAAAAAGAAACAAACCCGGTAGATGGTCATGATGTTCCAGTTCCTCATTTTGGGATTGTTCTTACTTGGGAGCAGTGGGAGGAACTTGCAATGCGGCTCAAGAAACATAATGTAAAATTTGTTATTGAGCCTTATATTAGATTTAAAGGGCTTGCGGGTGAGCAAGCTACATTGTTTTTCTTAGATCCTTGCGGCAATGCTTTAGAGTTCAAGGCATTTAAAGATATGAGCCAACTTTTCGCAAAGTAAGTATAAAAGAAAAGATGGAAAAAGATGGGACAGCCAAAGGTTTTCTTTTCTAAAGCACTAAACCAATGCGGATAGGCCATTTCCGTAAGTTTTTCTTGATCAATTCCTCTAGCAAGAGGAGACATGGAACGCATTGAACGACAGTTCCGGTTTATCAGCGGGACAGGATCTGTCGTACCTGTGTACAGCATTTTTGGGTTATTTTAAAAAAAACATGCAAAAAAACAACCATACCACCCTTTTTTCTAACCATGAAATCAGCTTGGTCACCATTATGCACTTACTATTTAAATCCAAGTACCATAGAAAATGGTACATCATTAATAAACACAAAAAAGCCACTAATTTAGTAGCAGCCTCTTGGGTGATTTTGTATAACGTGTATGAGTGAAAGTTGTCAGGTGTTTATTATAAACTCCTTGAGTGAGTGATTAAGGGACAGTTATAAGGTATTCATACCAGAGCGGAATTGTACTGCATAACCGGAAGAGGAAAGATCAATACAAAAAAGTTGACCTCTTGCCGGCGATCAACCTTTTATTTTTTATAGCATTTACCTTTATGGTTAGGGCGTGTAAAGAACTCCAGCAGCTTCAAGCGCCATGATTTTATGAACGGCCTTAGTCGGATGTATGCCATCCCAGAACAAATAGGTATCAGGTTTTTTGCATTTGTAAGGGGGAACATTTGGCGTTACGCAGGGAACATCAGTGACTTCGATCCCGTAGTCATCAGGATTGGCAATAATTTTATTAAGCAGAGCATTCGCATCAAAAATACGCACATCAATATTGGGAAATGAATTCAGATTTTCCTGAAGATCCTGAAGAGCGACATTAAATGCATTCGTTAAATAGGTTGCAGCGACAGCCAGGTCTAAGTCCGGGAAACTGCCATCCAAAATTTGTACAGCAGGCGTCTGGCCAATATCAGGTACATTCATCAATAGAAACTGGCGGGCACCTCGAGAATAAAGCTCTTCGATAGTGTTATAAATCTCAAAAATTGCCCTCTCAATGACAACTAAAGGAACTGGGGAACCTAATGCATCCCTCACATCATTAGCACCGAATTCCAAAACAAACAAGGTGTCAGCCGAGGCTGTTGCAAAGTCCACAAGATATGCATTAAGCTGATCTGATAAGTTGAAGCGGCAGGGAAAATCACCTTCTCTTGGCCATGCCCTTGCACCTCCGACCGCATAATTGCGGGCTTTCAGTCCATCATTTCTCAATGTCGGGCGCACGGATCCGGCCAGCCCTTTACTGCGTGCCATTTCTTCTATCCAGGTTCCACCATTGCTGACATGATGGCCACCTTTGGCATAGGATCCGTCAGGTACTAATAAATCATCCAATTTATCATAAGGCGGGACATTTACCGGTGTACCTAAACCGCAACTTTCATCGAAGCCAAAACGTGATGGGTCAGATAATAGAATAAATGCATTACCGGTATCACTTAGACTAGTACCAAACACCACAATACTATCGTAAGGTTTTTGCCGGGCAACTGACTCCCCTGTCACGAGTATACTCAGAGAGAATAAAAACAGTATACAAATAGTTCTAAAGTATTTTATTAAAATCATAATTATCTCCTAAATTTATCAGTAAAAGTGTTTTTCTCGGGTATCTGAGCAAGTCCCAAAGTTGCTGTGAACTCTACTCTTTCACGAATGAGAGGTCATTCTGAGTATAGGATGAATAAAAGATCTTTCCTCTTAGATTCGAGCCTTTTTCTTTCATTTCATCCAAGCCGCTGGCAGCACCAATCAAAGACCAAACCTTTTATTCAGAACATAGGAATAAGTACATATCAAATCAGAGTGGGAAAAAAGAAAGCCCTATAAATTTATAACTTTTTAAGCACGTTACATATAATTGAGATGCGAAACACTTATTATCTTAATTCGTCATTTTAGTTAACTGAAACAGGCAACTTACTACAGAAAGGCTGGGCTGAAAGGCAAGACACCAAAGGTTACCAAATATAATCGATTGATTTTATAAAAAACCATGCCCCCATTTTTATAACCAACACGCCGTCAAGGGCGGAAATCCAACAAATAAATTTAAACCAAAAGCCAGAAGCGAAAGCTTACTAATAACAGATGCGCTATCAACTTTAGCGAGTCAAAACTTTGCGCTAACTTAACCCCCTGCATTTTAAGCTGATTAATACGCTGTAAATAGGCACCACCTTTTAACAGATGCAGCGCCACCTCAACCGCTTTACACAGTCTGTAATTATCTAAATAGCTGCTCGTGTTATTGATATGAATCATTATTTGCATTTACATCTGGCTAAGTTAATTATGGTGGCGTGAGCCGTTATTACTCACAGCCTCATAAATTGAATATTTAAGGTAGTTAATATGATTCTGGGATTAGATATTGGTGGAACAAAAATTGAAGGTGTTGGTCTTGATTCAGTGACATACGAAACACTGGTTACTTATCGCAATGTGACTTATACAAAGACTTATAAGGGTTTCTTGTTGTCGGTAATATCAGTCATTGATGAAGTGGCAAAGTACGGTAATATTGAATCTATTGGTATAGGTTGTTGCGGTTCGGTGGATAAAGCTGGACTAATGCAGGGGGCAAACCTACTCATTTTAAATGGTCAAGATTTTATTGGTGACATCAAAAATAAGAGTAACGTACCTGTTGCAATCGCTAATGATGCTGACTGTTTGGCACTTTCTGAATTTAAAGATGGAGCAGCGAAAGAGGCACAGAATTCATGTGTTGCAATTATTCTTGGTACGGGTTGTGGTTCAGGTCTAATTATTCACAATAAACTGGTTACTGGCTTGAATAATTTGGGCGGAGAACTAGGACATAGTCCGCTACCAAATTATTTAGCAGAAGTAGACGGTCCGGAAGTATTTTGCTACTGCGGATCTAAAAACTGTACTGAAACATTCGTTTCTGGAACAGGTTTTGCGCGTACTTTCTCGGCACAATATCACCAGGCAAATTCAAAAGAAATTATGCATCAATACAAGCAAGGGAATACACAGGCAGTCGTGCATCTTGATTTGTATTGTGATCAATTGGCGCGAGTTTGCGCAAATATAGTCAACTTTGTTGATCCTGAAATGATAGTACTGGGGGGTGGAATGTCTAATATTGATGAAATTTATCCACTGGTTAATGAGAAATTAAATCAGTATACCTTTACGAAAAAAACAGTTACCGAAATTGTTAAAAATGTTTACGGTGATTCATCCGGTGTCCGGGGGGCTGCTTTTTTGCATCTGCAGGGATAAAAAGATACCAGATAAAAGTAAGCGCCGGTTATTTTTTCCAATAAGTTAGTGTTTAAAAGCCCCCTCTTTAGCGCAAGGGCCCAAATAAAACTGAAGCGGTTTTTTAGCTGGGATAATATCCCGACAAACTTTGCGCTAATTTCACGCCCTGCTGTTTAAGCTAATGGTCAGAGGTTGGGCAGCCAACCTTTTTTTTATGATCAAGGATAATTACGAAAATATAGAAGCGGATTAATGTTTGGTTAATTAGATGGGTCCAACTATTTTAATAGCTTTATTTTTTAAGGTGGTTTTAATATAGGTGATTCGTTTCGTTAATCATTCTAAAGGTTAAATTAATACGGGGGGTGGTGACTTTTTTAGTGGGTGGTAATCGATGTAACCAATGACGTTGAGTGTCACCTCCCATTACCAGCAGGCTGCCGTGTTGCAATGAGACTGAAATAGTTTTTTGATTCACTTTATGTTTAAAAGAGAATTTACGTTCAGCACCAAAGCTTAATGAAGCGATTGCTGCGTTTTTTTGTAGATCTTTTTCTGCATCACTGTGCCAAGCCATGCCCTCTTGGCCACTATGATACAAATTAAGTAAACAAGCATTAAATTGATGCCCGGTTGCGTCTTCAACCTTTTGTTTCAGTTGTAATAATTCAAGCGTCCACGGTAAAGCGACTTTTGTCATATTAGAGTAGGTGTAATGAAAAGGCTTGTCAGCATGCCAAGCCACTTTACGTTGAGTAACAATGATTTGACCTAATATATTGGCTTGATCATGCTTCCATTGGATTGTTTCAAGTAATACACCGAAATAATGATTAGCTTGGTCAAAGGGAATTAACAGTCCATGATATTCCACCACACCATCACAATTAATGATATTAATAGGTGAGTCTTCTAGTGCTGCAAATAAGTCCATATTGTACATTTTATTTCCTATTTAAACTTATTAGATACCTATCATCAATAATGGTTTATTGCTGATTATAAAGGCCTGTAATATTTCAACAATAAATAATAATACAAAGGAAAGCAAACAACGGTAAAGGAGGTATTTATAGAAATGATGCTACATAATAAGTATCTCATAGGGGTCAAGTCTGAATAGCACTGCATTAAACTTTTACACCCTTGGCCCGTTGATGCACCATCAACTTTAGCAATAATTATGGGTGGCTATGTAACGGCTAGCTATATAACGTCCCCTATGTAACGAGC
This sequence comes from Psychromonas ingrahamii 37, assembly GCF_000015285.1. Classification (NCBI taxonomy): domain Bacteria; kingdom Pseudomonadati; phylum Pseudomonadota; class Gammaproteobacteria; order Alteromonadales; family Psychromonadaceae; genus Psychromonas; species Psychromonas ingrahamii. The sequence goes on along the minus strand of NC_008709.1, from coordinate 2,075,860 downwards.
TACAAAAACATGGCTGTCCTCAATTATGTCTTAGTCAATTAGAGGGGTGTCCAGTAATTCGTTTATGTTAATTTCCTGTTAACAGGGAAAATTTGGTTGGCTAAAATTAAGTAGCCAGCCGTATTGTATCCTTTTTAAACAGCTTGTTAGCTAAATTTCAAAGTTTGTCTAAGTCAGCTTTCATAACCCTTAGAAGATTTTCTCTCAACAACGTTATTTTCTCTTGTTCATTCTGCCCTTTAGAAAATAAGTCATTGGAAAGTACTTGCTGAAATTGAAAGTCAGGGCTATCTAATTCTTCGAGAAGGTCCTGAAAATTAATATTTATAACTTGTATCTCTTCTATTAGTTCGGATATTACTTGCATAACTTGTTCACTAGCAGATAGCTTTAGCCCATTAACTTGTGAGAATAATATTCCTTGTTGTTCTCTGAACTTAGATAACGCCAGTAAACATTTATTATTAAACTCGATGCTTTTCTCTTCAGATTTCTTTTGAAGGCCCGTCACATCAGCTTGATAATAGGATGTTATTACTGGCCAAAAGTCGTCATGCAATGCTTTCATCTGAACATTATTAAATACATCCAAATAGGCCATGAATGTATAGTACTCATTTTTCTTGCTTTCATATTTGTACTTTTTATTTTCAATTACTAACGTGAACTGTTTTTTTTGCACCTCTAAATCATGATTGAATTGAGATTTTAGTTTCTCAACTGAAGTCTCTTTTTCTAGTATTGCAGCCTGCTTCTCTGCTTCTAGCTTATTAATTTCTTCTAAAAAAGCGCTATTTTTACCCTTTTGATTTAGATACTTAATCAAAAAACTAAGCAAACCACCGATAAGAAAACTAAGAGCCATACTCATATATATATTCATGTCATTCATTTTTATCGAACTCTACTATTCTGCTAACAGCTTTATAGGCATCACTACGCACAAAAATCTGTTACACCTATCTTATAAAAAACAATCATAACATTATCTATTTAACCTCACCAAATCTTCCAGGGGTCACCCATTAGTAAGTTCTGGTCAAGCTGATATGTAAGTTTCCTTCGGTGTTTAAAGTTTATTATCGTACATTAAAGAATCGGCCTGGCCCAATAATGATTCAAGAGAAATATTTTTTTCATGATCGATTTCTACAATACCCTCGCTAAATGAGATCTCATAGCCTAGATTAGATTCTTTATTGTAATGTTCTATGGAACTCCGAAACCGTGAAATGGTTTTTTCAGCAGGTTCGAGTGATGTATCAGTTAATAGCACGGCGAACTCGTCACCACCTAAACGACCAATGATGTCCGAATCTCTGAAAGTATTTTTCATATGATCGGAAAAAGCGAGTAATGCTGCATCACCTTCAGCATGTCCAAATGTATCATTGATCGATTTGAATTTATTTAGATCAAAAAACACAAGTGAGGCAGAGATATTATGACGAGCGCATATATCCAGTCCATGTTGTGCAAGTTTAATAAAGCCTCTCCTGTTGGAGAGCTTTGTAAGCTCATCCTGAGTTGCTAGCTGAACAGCCATAAGTTCGTGTTCTGCTAATTCCGCGAGATCCTTCAATGCATCAAGGTCCTCTTCGTCAAGAACTCTGGGTTGTGTGTCGATAATGCACAATGTGCCCAACGTGCTACCGTCCAAATAACGTAGCGGGCATCCTGCGTAAAAGCGAATATATGGCTCATTCAACACCAATGGGTTATCCGAAAAACGTTCATCTTTTATCGTGTCAGGAATTATAAATATTTCATTTTCGAGAATCGCATGCCCGCAAAATGAAATATCACGTGGTATTTCACTAACATTAATACCTGTGCAGGATTTGAACCACTGTCGGTTTTCATCGACAAGACTTACGAGTGCTATTGGCACGTCAAACATACGTTTTGCTAACCGTGTTAGACGATCAAAACGTTCCTCTGAAGGGGTATCTAATACATCAAGCGAACGAAGTGCTTTGAGGCGCCCCCCTTCATCTTGAGGAATATCAGGTTTCTTCATTTATTTTCCCTCAATATGTGATTATATTATGTTCTACCTAAACGAGGCTGTAGAATTTCTCCATTTTCAGAAAAAACACTCTTTTACGAAATTTCATAGCCTTTAAAACAATAGATTAAAAAAGTAAAAATATATGCAGTGACATTCGGGTCACAGCAGTGCCATTCGGGTCAGGTCTTTCATTTTGCACAGTCAAAGACCCGAATGACACTATCATCAAATCTTATCAATCAGGTAGTTACATAATGAAAGAGTTTGACGGCTATTTTAAAATACATTATTCATCAGTAAGTCGTATTGTAGCTACGGGTAAAAACAAGATAATCCAAAATAAAAGAGCTGACCTCATAACCTGGTGAGCTTTATACCCTTCGAAAAAATCTTAAGTTGATCTTTAATTTCAATGGCCGCACTCACGCTATCTATAAATAGAGTGCTCCTTTATTTTTCCTAAGGTATAGACAGGCCGACATAAATGCCGCCTCTTGATATTTATTGATTCCTTCAGGAAGTTCAAAGTTATCTTTCTTGTGTGAGGCCGCAATTCCTTGTCCAGAAACAAAAACAACTTCTGCTGTCCCGTTCAACTGAATCAACGCCTCAAGTTTAAAAGAAACACCTCCTCCTGACATAGAACCATTTTTCTTTCTTTTTTTAACAACGACTACCTCTATATGATTATTGGTTACATAACTCTTAAAGGATTCATAAAAAGATAAAACCGCATTGGTCGATTCATCATCTCCAATTTTAATCTTACGGGGCTCAATATTGATATATTGTTGTCCGTTTCCATCGGCATCAATAATAGCCAAAATAGCTTCTGATCCTTTGAGTTCAATACCACATACTTTGGGCATATCTATAACTTCCTTTTTTAGAGCCTAACGCCTTAATGGGTTCCCGGGGTCAGGTCTGAATGGCACATGCGCTTTTTGTAAAATGAAAGACCTGATACTAATGGCACGCAAGATTCTTGACGAAGAAATATTTAATTTAATAGCAAAACGAGTTGTAGGTAACCGACCGGGAAAGATAGAACCCAGAGCAGTTAAACGGCGACCAAAACCCTACAAATTATTAATGATCCCAAGAAATGAAGCAAGGCAAGATATTATGAAAATGGCCATCCTAAAAAAGTTAAGTAACCCTTTGATACCAAAGGATACTGCCTTAATTAAGTGCCATTCAGACCTAACCCTAATGGCACATTCAACTGAATAGTTAATTTGGGCTGAAATCCTCCCGAAAGGGAGGATTCCTCACACCCAGCTCGAAGCCGAGTGCAGTCTCTGAGAGACATACTATGCCCAAAACCTTATGCGAGTAGAGCTCTGTGCTCTGTTCTTTTTAATCGCATTAAAAATTCTTTATTTGCATTTTTCTTTTGGCGTTTACCTAAATTTAATTTAGATAAATTCTCTAAGGCATCATTAAATAATAAATTTATTTTCGAGTATTCTTTTTGTCGACCATAAATTCTAATTAAATTATCATATAGATGATAACTCAATGGACTTACTTGAATTGCTAATATATAAGCTTCTATAGCAACAGTATCATTTTTTTGCTTGAGAGCTTCAATAGCAATTTGTTCATAAATTCTTCTCGAGCTTTCCGAATAGGGTCTGTGTTTAACAAGATCTAACTTGTTACCTGCCCACTTACTACTTGGAAGCACGCCTGCACTTACATTCTTTAAATGGATAATCCCTGTTTTTTTATTGACGATCAGATTCTTATTAAATTTTACAAAAAGAATTTTTTTACCATCAAGGTATGATCGATATAAAGTCGAACCTGAAGACCAGGCTGCCCCTAAGAGCGCAAGAGCTATAATTGATTTAAATGTAGAGCGCTTGGCTAAATCTAAATCACTAGATCTCTCTAGTCTAACCTTCTTAACCCAAGCAATAAACTCAAAAAAACCTTTAATAGATACTAAAAATCCAGAAAATGCAATAAATGCAACAATAACCCAAACGAATAGTATATGTTCTGTTTTTAATAACTCTGAAAAGAATGCCATATCATCCCTGAACATTTAACGCCGCATTAAGCGGCAAAAAAAGTTGGCTAAACTTGAAATATAAATTGCGGACATCCATTAATTTCAATGGCTAGAATTTAATGCAAAGGCTTCTAAATATCAGCTCTAATCACCCGTATTTAGGTGATTTATTAAGGTAGTCAGTAAAATCTCATTGAAAAATAGGTTAAATGGTTAGATTGACTGAATTTAACGCGTAACGCGTATTGAGGTACCTCAACTAGCTGAGGTATATAGGCTGCCATCAATATATGTTTAAATCAGAGAATTAATGCAAAGATCGATGCAGTACATTTTTCTTGGCAATCCAACATTTACCAGTATGTTCAGCGTAAGAGGCTAATTCTTCTAACGACCCCACCGCACCCTGATAATTTTTGCCAAAACTACACGCTAATTCACACCAACTGTTATCATCAATCTCTAATGTATCAAGTGATTGAGGCTGAGTAACCAGTACCATACCCCGCTTATCATTCCGCAATACTCTGCTAGTCCAATCCAACAATTCAAGATAATCAATCAGCGAAAAAGGAATGCCTTGGGATGCATCCTGAGGGTTGTCGCCCACAAAACCATACAAAGGTTTAATGGGATCACCTTCGGATGCCGCTGTTATTTTTTGACTTGCCTTGCCGTGAATGCATTCATGGACAGAAGTGTACTCTGAGCACTCTATCCTAGAAGCCATCTTGGCACGTATCGGGTTTAAATCTACGTAGGCCATGCAGGTAATTAACTCATTTTCATCTAATAGTGCCTGCGATTTAAAGCGCCCCTCCCACCAATATTTAGGGAAAATATCGGAACAGCTTTAACTGGCCCGAAGGGTGAGCGCCATGGATGGCAGCGAATATAACCGACTGGCGTAGTTATCTTCTTTGTTCGCTTTACGGGCGATAAATTCATTAATACTGCGCATCAACCAAGAGATATCCATTAATCTTTCTCGCCATCTACTGACAACCGTTTTGACCATCAATAACTCCCCTTCGGATAACTCTGCCCCCGCTTGCCATCGGCTAACCAATGTTGGCATTGAATAAAGATAGTTCCAACGCAGACAAACTTCTTCATTGGTTAACCCACTGTTTTCTAATTCATTAACATGCAAAACCAGATGCCTTTTATTTTAACTACGGGGATTAGACATAATGGCATAAGCGCAGGTATCTATAGTAAAAATAGAGGTTAAGAACTGAAGGCGTTCGACCATCCATTGTCTGCGATGCTCAAAGCTTTGTCCGCTGAATTTATCCTTGCCACAGAAAAAAGCACGGCGTACACAACGAGAAATACAATGATAATAAGGTGTATCAACCAGGGAAACCTGTGTTGCACGAGATTGCGTCATAATGAGCTCCTAATCATTCAAAACAGTGCCTGAACAAATATAGAAGCAGATTATTTTTTAGTCAATTAGATGGGTGTCCAGTTATTTATTTTTATTATTTTACCTATACACTTACTAACTTCCTTGTTAAATTAACTTGGTGAATTATTATGATTTAGCGGTAAAATACTGACACTCAACATGATACCCGTATAAGAAGTTAATATGAGCCGCAATAAACTACTGCGTTACCAACAAACCTCTGTCGCTAAGGTCTTTGAAAAAGAAACAGCGCTTATTGATCAAATCCAAACTGGTGAGCTCAAGCAGTGTTTAATGCTTTGGCAAGCTAAAGAAGCTACCTTGATATTACCTGCAGGTAAGAAATGGCCAGAATCAGACGCACTTAAAGCGGGTTTGCTAGCGGATGAATGGCTGTTACATTCACGTAAAACGGGTGGAGCTCCAGTGCCGCAATGTCCAGGTATTATAAATTTATCTCACCTTTATCTTTGGTCAAAAGATACACCGTATTCAATTCCCCAAGCCTACGAAAATCTATGTACAGTGTTACATGGTTTTTTTTATCAATTTAACTTGGTTAGCAAAGCACATGCGACAAAGTTCTCTTACTGTGATGGTGATTACAATATTAATATTAACGGTAAAAAAATAGTGGGTACAGCGCAGCGGGTGATATTAAAAAAAGGCGGTGGCAAGATAGTGTTAGCACAAGCTTTTATTCTTATTGACGTGTTATTAGATGAGATTATAAAACCGGTTAACTTATGTTATCAACTATCTGATAAAACGGAGCGGGTACAAGCGCAGGTGCATACTGCACTTTTTGAACATATTACCGAGCGACCTACTATCGATCAGCTGTATCAGCAGTTAACTCAAGCTTTTGTTGATAGTGCTTTATATTCAGAATAAAGTTGTAAATAAACTAATTGTTATTTATATGCTTCTTTTTAGCTGTGAGAGTCATGAGGGTCACCTTTCATTTTGCACAATCAAAGACTCGAATGAGACTATCATCAAATCTTATCAATCAGGTAGTTACATAATGAAAGAGTTTGACGGCTATTTTAAAATACATTATTCATCAGTAAGTCGTATTGTAGCTCCGAGTAAAAAACAAGATAATGCAAAATAAAAGAGCTGAGCTCATAATCTGGTGAGCTTTATATCCTTCGGAAGAATCTTCAGCTAATCTTTAATTTCAATGGCCGCACTAACGCTATCTACAAATAGAGTGCTCATTTATTTTTCCTAAGATATAGATAGGCCGACATAAATGCCACCTGTTGATATTTATTGATTCCTTCAGGAAGTTCAAAACACAATTTAACAAGACACCCATGTTAATTACTTAATACTCAGAATAACACCACCTTATTGGAGAGTATAGTTAATGAAGGGGGAAGCGTAAGTCACCCCTTAATTAGGTCTGTGAGTCAGTAACTAAAATACAAAATGGTCATTGCGACAGATTTTGGGCAACGTAAGATCCCACAGATTATCTAGGTGGTGTGTTGTTCTTTTAATTTCTCTATCTAAGGGAGATTCTCAAGCTTGTTTAAGTAAAACCTTCGCCTTGCCCATCCCTCTCATACGTTGATGGTGGGTATGGCGTTTAAAAGTATTCATCCTCGGCTCTGCGCCCACGGCATAATAAAAGTGTTTTTCAAACTCAGTGGTTAAGGTTAACCACTGCTGTGAATCTAAGCCTAAGCGTTCTAAAATGGGACTGTAGCTGATATCGATAGACCCTGTTTTATCTTCTCGAATACAGCGTCCTGTGATATCGACGAGCTCACAGTAATCTTTTAATGAATAGGCAATGCCTTTAGGCATGTCTTGTCTGGGTTCACCTACAAAAGGCATCAAATATTTAGGTTGTTGCTGTTTGTGTTTTACTGCCTGGGTGCGTTTCTTTATGCTGATGTATTTTGACGTTTCAGGTGTTTTCTCCATTTTCGCCCGAATTGGATTTAAGTCCACATACGCCATGCAGGCTAACACTGCACTTTCATCTAACAAAGCTTGAGACTTAAACCGCCTCTCCCACCAATATTTAGGGAAAATATTGGAACAGCTTTAGCTGGCCCACAGGGTGAGCGCCATGGATGGCAGCGAATAAAATCGGCCAGTGCACCATCTTCTTTATTGGCTTCTCGGGCAATGTACTCGTTCAGATTGCGCATAAACCAACTAATGTCGTACAAGCGTTGCCGATAGCGCTTAACTGTTTCATTAAAGCTAATCAGTTCGCCTGAGCTTAGCTTATCACCCTTCAGATACTTCTGGGTTAACAGTGTGCCCTTGTGCAATTTATGATAGTGCATTAATACCTGATCGGTATCCCAACTATCAGCTTCGATTTTATCTACATGCAACACCACATGAGTATGGTTGCTCATCACAGCATAGGCGCATATATCAATTGCAAAGACCGTAGATAAAAACAGCAAGCGGTCTTCTACCCATCCTCGACGGTGATCGTAACTTTTTCCTGAATATTTATCCATACCGCAAAGGAATGAGCGGCGAACGCAGCGGGAAACACAATGATAATAAGGCGTATCAATTAAACTGACTTGGCTTTTTCGAGACTGTGGCATAGCTCACCGACCTGAATCAAAATGAAACACCTTATAATTTTAGAACAGTTCAAAAAATAGGCGATCTTATAATGGGTGTCTTGTTAATTCGTCTTGTTAATTCGTGACAAAGTACCGTTTGAAGTAGAAAAAGCATTTTGTTAAGAATTTGGCATCGTTCATGAGTTACACCGAGGGTTGGTATAACCATCAGACCTGATTGAGCCTTGAACGATACCATCTTATTTGTTGTAAAAAGATATGCCCAAGGTTAAAGCCATAACGGGTTGGACGGTTTGAATAAAACCGAGCCATAGATCTGTTGAGTTGCAGAAAATTCTGCAAAGAACTGGATTAACGTTGGCACTAAATAATTACTGAGGCTTATAAAGCCAAGAGCCGTAGCCATACAAAATTGCATGGCTACGGCTCTTACTTTCCCAATAATAAAAAGGCAGATGGGTGACTGGTGCATATTGACACCAACATTGTGATTTTTAGGTGTGTATTAATAAGCAACAAATTAGCGGTTCATGTACGATTTAATACTTGGTTAAAAAAAACCAAGGAAACTTACATACCAGCTTGACCAGAACTTACTAATGGGTGACCTTAATGGCTTTTAATATCGATGCTATAACCTGCAAAAGAGGGTACAGATATCAGTGCTGCCAACATAAAACTGGATTTAATTATAGTTCTCATTATTTTACCTTTTTGTTGAGAGTGTGATGACTTAGTGTTTCAAAATGTCATCTTGCTTGTTGTCTCAACTAAGATAGTAAAATAGTGGCTTGGGCGTAATCAGCGAATACACGTATTTTATCTACGTGTTTGTACTTAGTTTTTGTAATTAAAAAAGTTATTAGATTTATATTAAGTGGTAATGAATACATAAATCAAAAATAATATCTTGATTTAAAATGGAATAAAATCAATATAGATTAATGAGGGGGTATTGGACGTAGAATGTTACGTGCTTAATAAATAATGAGGGTTTTAGGTATTAACAACCCAATTATTCACAATTAGGTTGTTAATCACACAGGAAAGGTATGTAAGGTTTCTTTTTTACTGATCTTCAACAATAATAATATGCAAAATTTCAGGCCCATGAGCCCCTTGAACTAACACACCTTCTATATCAGTTGTGCCACTAACACCTGATATTAAACACATATTGCGCGGAGTCTCACCCTTTTTAGCAATCTCATTGGCGATAAGGGCATAGTCATCCATATAGTGCAGTATTTTCGATTTTGGAATAACAGCAATAAGATACAAGGGTAAAAAATTGAGTAAAATGGGCATTTTGGGACTTGAATGCACAACAAACGACCCAGTTTCAGCAACACCGTACTCAGCCCAGCATAAGCCAACGGTGTTATCTTCTAAAATATCACTATCCGTTGCGATACCTTGCCAATTTAGTTTTGCTAATTTATCAATATTTTGTATTTTAATTTCTTGAGGTAGTGAGTGTTTGTCAAAAAATTGCTTCACTGAATGAGGTAATTCATCAAGTATTGAAAGCGTTTCACAGGTAGTGCCGATAACCAACCCCGCTTCAATTCGAAGTACTAAGGCCTGCGTTGCATCCTCAGACAAAAGTTTGGGACGGGCGAATTCACTTTCTTTTAGAATTTCAAGCGCCTCTTGCCTAATGGTATTTACATCCATGGTGACGTTTGGTTTAGCCGCTTTAATCGCACTAAATATTTTGGCTCTACTGAGTTCACTTATGTGTTTATTCATTCGTTACGCTCCACCCTTTTTGGCTTTTTTCATTTTTTCATTCTTTATTTTTTTATACTGATGCATAAATGTCGTTGACTCTGGCTCAATTAAATCACGGTTACGCGTCCAGCCCGATGTAAATGGCATGTATTTAATCCATCCTTTACGGCTAAACACTTTCATGAAGATAACCCCAGAAGAAGAAAGTAATTGGAATAACTTCGGCCTTTTAGCCATTATGGCGAAAGATTGCACCACAAAACGGTTTGTTAACGGCTCATATTTTTTATCCCAAGACTGTGCACGTAGCGAGCGCAATAAGGTCGGCAGTGGTATATTAACCGGACACACTTCTTCACAGCGACCATTCATCGTACAGGCATGGGTTTGCTTGTTTGCCACTTCAAGGCTGTCTAAATGGGGAGTCAAAACAGAGCCCATTGGTCCAGGGTATACTGAGCCATAAGCATGACCACCAATATGCTTATAAACCACACAATGGTTCATACAAGCGCCGCAGCGGATACAACGCAACATTGCCTCCATGCCCTCGGCGAGCATTTTAGTACGGCCATTATCCACCAAAACAATATGGCACTCTTCTGGCCCATCTGCGTCATTAGGTCTTTTAGGCCCATTATGGAAGGTGTTGTATTGTGTTATTTCTGCTCCGGTAGCAGATCGGGTTAACAAGCGCAGCAACGGCACAGCATGAGCCATTGAAGGCACTAACTTTTCAATTCCTGCAGTAACTATATGGACTTTAGGCGGTGTTATCGTCAGCTCAGCGTTACCTTCATTGGTTACAGTACAAGAAGATCCACTATCAGCCAGCAAGAAGTTAGAGCCACTAATGCCAATATCCGACGTTAAAAATTTATTACGAAGGTCGCGACGGGCACTTCTCACCAGATCAGTAATCTCTTCTGAATAGGTTGGATCTGCGTGAAATTCCCGAAAGAGTTTCACCACATCTTCTCTGCTGCGGTGCATCGCGGGCCAAACAATGTGAGAAGGGGGATCACCGGCAAGCTGAATAATATGCTCGGCCAGATCCGTTTCAATCCGCTCCATTTCTGAATTATCAAAAGCATGGGTTAAGCCAATTTCTTCACCTAGCATAGACTTACTGCGGGTGACTTTTTTAGCCTTGTGCTGACGACAAATATCTAACACAATCTTCGACGCTTCTTCACCAGTACTCGCCCAGTGAACAATAGTGCCTTGGGCCAAAGCGTTTTTCTCAAACTCAGCCAAATAATGATCCATATACTTAATCGTATGATCTTTGACTTTTTGTCCCTGTGTTCGTGCATTCTCAAACTCTGGAAAGTTAGCAACCGCTTCAGCGCGCTTTGTTTCAGCTTTATCTGTAGTGCGCCGAATAATCATTTTCAAATCTGGCTGTGCTAACGCCTCGCTAACGTTCTTGTAAAAATCTTCAGGTTTATTAACTCGCATCTTTGCCTCCTAAAATTTGTGGCGCTAAACCCGCCAACACCTCAGCGGTATGCAATGCGGTTATTTCTTTGTGGCCTTCTCGGTTGAGCTTACCCGCTATATTCATTAGGCAGCCCATATCACCACCGAGTAAATAATCAGCTTCAGTGGCTAAAACATTTTCGACTTTTTCACCAACAATTTCATTAGAAATATCCGAGTATTTCACACAAAATGTGCCGCCAAAACCACAGCATTCAGAATGATTATTCAGTGGTTTATGCTCCAAGCCTTTTACTGTGGATAACATTTTTCTTGGTTGTTCATAGACATGAAGAGCCCGATACCCTGAGCAACTATCGTGATAAGTGTAAGAGCCATCAAGCTCAATACCATTGGGTTCGAACTGACAAACATCGACTAAAAAAGAAAGCAGCTCATGGGTTATATCAGCTAAATGCTTTGCCCTAGCAAGCCATTCAGGCTGATCTTTAAAAACTTCAATAAAGTTCTTTTTGATCATTGCTGCACATGAGCCAGACGGTAGAACAACGTAATCAAAGTTTTCAAATTGTTTAATCGTTTGATAAGCAATCTGACGGGTGCCTTCATCATCACCCGAGTTGAATGCTGGCTGTCCACAACACGACTGCAACTCTGGCACCTCAACCGTACATCCCGCCTGTTCAAGTAGTGTTATTGAGGCGAAGCCTATTGAAGGACGCATAGTATTAACCAAGCAAGTCACAAATAAACCGACTTTCTTTTCAGAAATATTTAGGCATTCAATTGTATTCGATGGAGTTCTACCAGCATTACTAATTTTTTGAGACATTTACCCGCCCTTATCAACGAAGATGACTTTTTTAAGTATAAGAAGAATAACCACACAGTTTTCTTCTAAGTTAACTAACCATACCGCTTATGTTATTGTTAATATATAAGTCGTTTATTAATTGATTGTTTCACAAAACGTCGTAATCAGGTTTAGATGGTCAATTCAGGGGTGAAAATATGGTGGATGTGAATGAATTATTTCTATTTGTCTTAGTGGTTGAAGCCGGATCTTTTAATAAGGCGGCAAGCATCGCCGGTATATCGACACCCGCATTAAGTAAAAAAATATCTAAGTTAGAAAAAGAGCTGTCGGTGCAGCTTTTGTATCGTACCACACGTAAGCTGAGCTTAAGTGAAGCGGGAGAAACGCTTTATAAACATGCAAAAAACATTAATCAACAAGTAAATGAAGCGATAGGTGCGGTAAGCAATTTTAGTGACAAAATTTCAGGAGAAATCAAGCTTAGTGTCCCAACTATCTCCGGTGAATTATTATTAGCCGAAATAGTGGCTGAATTTTGTCAGCAGCACCCAGATATCAGTGTGAATATACGCCTTGAAAATGAATTTGCAGACTTGGTCACAGAAGGCTTAGATCTTGCTATTCGAACAGGAAACTTGGAAAACTCTACCTTAATTGCGAAACCACTCATTGTTTCCCATTGGATAGTGTGTTGTTCACCCGACTATATTGAGCAACACGGTATGCCAAAAAAAATTGACGCCTTATTAACCCACAACTGCCTCGCTTATACCGGCCAAGCAAAAGGTTCACATGATTGGCGATTTGAGCAAAATGGACAAGAGCAAAGTATTCGTATTTCAGGTAACTTTGCCACAAATAATGCCCAAGCACTGAGAAAAGCAGCGCTTGCAGGATACGGCATAGCTTACGTCCCACGCTGCGGTGTGTATGAAGATTTACAAAATGGAAAATTAATTGCACTTTTGACAGATTATAAACCCCGCTCTTTAGGCGTTTATGCCGTATATTCTTACACCCGACATTTACCAACAAAAATTCGTTTATTAATAGAACATATCAAGCAAGGTTACCAAAACAAAGCAGAGTATTTTTAATCGTTATGCAAAAAGCTATTCCCTAATCGAACCACCCATAATAAATTGGTTATATTTACAACAATAAATTAGACTTAATTTATTGTTAGCTAGTCTGGTGATTGTCATGCCTAAACCTCGTTCACAGCAAATTAGTTTATTAGATACGCAGTTTTTTGTGCCCATAGTTCAGCACTAGCATGGAATGCTTTAATAAACCACGAGTCTACCTGAAATACATGAATAATGCGGCAGGAGCTAAAGTATTTATGGCACTATTTGGTTGTGCAGATAGTTGAATTTGAGCGGCAGTGACTTATCGTATGCTGATAAGGTGATGTAACTCGCTGACAACGGGAAGTGAGGCTAATTCATTACGCCAAAAGGCTTCTCTAAACTGAGTATTGGACGGATGAAGAACATGAACCGATTAACCCGCATCTAAGGGCTGAAGTGTCGCCACTACCTACACGAATTAACAGGTAGTACTATGCTGTAATATTGTGAATAAGATGGACAATATTACCACTTTTCAAGTATATATATTCTTGTCAATAGATAAACGTTTATATCACAATTCTGCGTTTAAGCATTATCACCTTACAGAAAGATAAGGTCAAAGACTGCGATCGGCATCCACCCCAATATGTTTGAGTTCAGGTAGGTAAACTGGGGGAGGTTTATTTGGATGATAAGGGAGCACGACCCCAATGACAAATAAGCTGGCGGAGCGCTCGTAGTAGTTTGAGATGGGGAAAGCCGATTACATGGCGAAGGGGCGCAGTTTAATTGATTTGCGTAAGCAAATTACCTGACCTTAATGAGGTGAAGACCTTTGATAATCAGCGAACTGCAACGTAAATTAGCAATATGGACAGCAGGAGACAAAACTCGTCGAGTTAGTCGACTGCTGCGCCTTATCAGTCATCACGAATGGTTATACCAGCGGCTCAAATAACGCTTTCCTCCAAAGGAGCTAAAACGCCTGGCGTGGATGGAATAACTAAAGTTCATTGACAGACTAATCTGTATACTTACCTAAGTGAAATCAGTGATGATTTACGCTCAGGTCATTATCAGCCGATGCCTGCCAGCAGACTTTATATTCCAAAAGCAAATGGAAAGCAACGGCAACTCCCTCGAACGGCGAAACTGCGTTTCGGTTTCTCATCGTCTACGCGCCGTCAGGGCGGAATACCAACAAATAAAGTTAAACCAAAAGCCAGAAGCGAAAGCTTACTAATAACCAATACGGCATCAACATTATCACGCAGTTTTCTGGGGTTTTTGGCTGTTGTTGCGGTGAAAGCAGTTGGTAGGAAAGGATAAAAGATAGGACACCCAAAGGTTACCAATATAAGCAATTGATTTTAAAAACCATAAAAAACCCCAAGCATTAAACAACTTGAGGCTAACAATAAATTTATGAGTGCTTTTTAGATCACCCTGTGCTGATAAATCAGCACACCACAAAGCAGTTTTTAGCTCGGGTAATACCCCGACAAACTTTGCGCTAATGTAACGCCCTGCAGTTTAAGCTGATTAATTCGTTGTAAATAGGCACTGCCTTTTAACAGATGCAGCGCCACATCAACCGCTTTACGCTGTGTGTAGTCCTCTAAATAACTGCCCTTCACCCAACTATTAAACGCACCTAAACTTGGGCCTGCCCATATTTGATAATCCATTTCACGGCCAGCTTCTCCTTCGTTCGACCAACGCGATGAAAGTCCTAAGTACCAGCGGAAAATCAGTGCCATTTTACGTTTAGGGTTAGTTTGCGCGCGCTCGAGCATGGCGGGATCGCGCTCGTGGAAAAAAGCGATAGTATCTGCCCACACTGCATCTAAGTTTTTGCGAAAAATCTGTTTTTCAATTTTCTCACGCTCAAGGGTTGGAATCGCTTCGATTGACGGATAAGCCATATACAAGTCATAGAGTTTATTGGCGCGCATGGCAAACATCGAGCCACGTTTAACCACTTGTAATTTAACCCCCATTTCAAACATATCTGCGGCGGGCGCCATGGTCACATCGGCCATCTCAACATCGGCTAATAATTTGCGCGTATGCTCCGAGGCGCCAGCTTCAATACAGGCCTGATTAACACTGCCGACAACAATGTAGGCAGCCCCCATATTAAACGCCGCCAGAGTTGCCTGCGGGGTACCTATTCCCCCACCAGCGCCAATCCGCAGAGCAGGTGAAAAATTGTATTTTTCCTGAATTTCATCACGCAGAGCGATAATAGAAGGTAGCAAAGTTACAAACGGACGGTTATCCGTGTGCCCGCCGGAATCAGCTTCGGCGGTGATGTCGTCGGCCATCGGCACACGCTCTGAAAGCGCTGCCTGCAGAGGTGTAATTTTGCCCTGTACAAGTAATTTATCAACCAACTTTTTCGGTGCCGGCTCCATAAAACGCCGTCCGACTTCAGTGCGCGATACCTTGGCAATCACTTTGTTGCCGATATTAACGCTGCCATCGGCATTTTCCGATAAACCGGCTAAACGGTAGTAGACAATATGCTCAGTTAAGGCTAAATAGGCCGATGCTTCGACCACTTTAACACCGAGTTTTAGAAAACGTTCAACGGCGCCGCGCTCTAAGGCTTCTTCGCTGGGAGCATGAATCAGGTTGACCGCAAAGGGGCCGTTTGGTAAGGCCGTTTGAATAGCTTTGATTGCCTTTTCAAGCGCGTCGGGCACTAAACCCGCCGCACCAAAGGAGCATAAAAATCCTGCTTTGCCGAGGGCCTTGACTAATTCTACGGAAGAGATACCATTGGCCATCGCCCCGCCGTGATAGGCATATTTTAGACCGTAGCTCTTCTTAAAGGCCGGATCGCCGAGATCTTCCGGATTAAGCGCCTGTGCAAAGGCGAGTACTGCCTCACTGCCATCGGCGTCAATCTGCTGACTTACCCCTAAACTTTCAGCCTGTTGTACAAGGTAGACGGGTTTGTGCAAATCCATTAAGCAATCTTTAATAGCCTGCGGATCACTGTTTATGGTTGCCGGACTGACTTTCCATACCCAGTTAATTTGATTGTCTGTATTAAAACCTAAAGCTGACATATTTGTACCTTAAACGAAGCAGGATTGACCTGCGTTTGGTGCTTGTAATTTAACGTCATATAAAACGTTTTAAGATTCCAGCAAACAGTCTGCTGAGGATTACGCTTCAACAATGCTTAATACGATATTCTTCACTTCATAAATCCGCAGACCATCTTTGGACAAATTAGCATCCCCGACTAAACGCACTTCATGCTCATTGCGAATGACCTTAGTGAGATGCACATCCAGGCTCATCTGTTTATTAAGCGGGGTAATTTGTCCGCGGTATTTCCAGATAACTTGTGTGCTTGGGGTGATAAAACGGGGATTGTTAAACCCTGCTCCTAAATCATTTTTTAATGCATAAGCCTGCAGCAGTTCGATAATAGCTTCGACACCCAAGGAGCCGGGCATGACCGGATCCTGATGAAAGTGGTAACGGAAGAACCAGTCACTTTCATCAATAGTACGTTCGCCATAAATATAAGCTAAGTCGGCTTTTCCGCCCCCTTCGACAATCGACACACTGTCCACAAAGTTCATGTCTCCGCCCGCCAAACGGTAATAGGGTTTACCCGCCGGTGCGCTGAATAACGGCGATTTTTTATCGGTCAGATCAAAACGTTCAATGCGTTCCGGGGCGGTTTTATGATCCACAAACCAGGCTTGAGTGATCTTACCGTTATCGATACCCAGCTGGTTGGTCAAAGATTCGCCGCTGAAGTAGCCAAATACGGCGTTGCCTGTATAGAAGACTTGATCATCGACCAGCAGTTCAAAAGTGAAACTTTGAATAATGGCACCACCGGCTGTGCTGGTGCTCAGTAAGACCGATTTATTAACAATGGTTTTACCGCGCAAATCGATTTGTTTTAGGAGCGTGCCATTACCGTCAAGGTTACGGAAGAAAAGCTCTTTGCCCGGATATTTAAGCGTGGTGCCCATATAACCCGAGAGAAACCCGTTTGGCTGTAGAGCGATTTCCATCAGCAATGCATAGGGCATCCAGTTTGGGTGGCTGTTTTTGGTAAAATACCAGGCATCTGCAGGCACATAATATTGCGCAATGCAGCTGGCGGGATTTTTAAGATCCAAGCGTTTGCCTTTAACCTCGACCACTTGCGTGACAACTTGTAAATCACCACAAGGGGTGCGCGGCGGAATACGTCCCCGATAGACATCAAAATCAGGGCCAAAACATTTGCTGATATCACCTGTTGCAAATTCAAACAAATGCCAGGGGGTAAAGGGGATTTGATCCGGGACACGATTTTGTCCGTGAACCATAGGCGCCGCAAAGTGTTTAATCGGTATCACCCCTTTTTCGCGGTAAGCCGTAAAATCTGATTCAACACGCATCAACGGACGCTCGGGATGTTTAAAGGGGTTTATACCGCGCTCGTCCGCAAGTTCACTGCTTATTTTTTGAACGGCCGCGGCGTCTATTTCCGCTAAATGTTTTTCTAAACGGCTAAGCGCCAAATCAACAGAAATACTGACGGAATCGCGCGTCGCTCTGATAGCCGAAGGACTTAAGGGCGCACCGGGAATTTGAATAACATTTTTCGGCAGGGTCACGGGACAGGGGGAGTTGTTATCCTGCTCTTTTATTTCAACAGACAAGTTTTTAAAATCAACCACTACTTTGCCATCAAGAATAATATCTATATTCGCTTTAATAAACGGACGCGGGAACATCCCCATTGCGGTGACTTCCATTCGGTAAGTCAGGGTATTTGACTGCGGTAATACCTGACCACGACAGCGCACGGTCTGCGCCTCACCCGGCATGGGTTGGAAGCGGGCATTATTAACATTGCTGTTCATACCCAGCCAAAGCATCAGGAACATCGCCATCTGTCCGCAACCTTCAGACATTAAGGAGCCCGCCATCACCTGATCACCTTTAAAATGACAGGGGAAATACCAGTGATCGGGTTCGAGATCTTTCTGCCCTTCAAGTAATCCTAATCCCCAGTGTCCTCCCTGCGGATCAATTTTAGTGATTCGCTCGATCATCAGGAATTTTTTTGATGAGAATTTTAACGACGGATTACGGCCATGCTGATCATATTCAGGGCCAAAACAACCGCTGATATCACCGTCAACCAGTTTAAGCATCTCCTCATAACCATATCGGCTGCGCTGATTGACAATTAACGGCTGGAAATAAGATTTTTCAGCTTTTGTAAACTGCGCTTTATCCTGATCGTTGTGAATCACGCCTTTACCGTCGGCTAACTCCTCATCGGTAAAGAAACCGGCGCAACCGTTACACATAATTAATACTTTTTTATCCCCAACAAAACAGTCGTAATGAAAGAAAAACAATAACTGCTCGCCATTTTTAGCATAAGAATCGATATAAATTTCATAACGTAATGTTTCACCACCAAAGGCCATCTCCTCTAAAAAAGTTAATTCACAGTCGAGCAAACGGTAAACACGTTCCCCTTTATTTTGGAAATCAATGCCGATATAAGAAATCAGCATTAAATCACACTGACCCGATTCAACGGACACCGACCATGGAATCTGGCCATCGATTAAAAAAGGCGCATCGGTTGGAATATCATATTCCGTTGCCATATAGGATTTTTTATATTCATTAATGCCAGCCTTTAAATCAGTTACCCGCGTGACCAGCAGATAATCCGTCATTGGCAGACGCACACGACGCGCGTAGCTATCGATAACAGCATAATCACTGCCGAAGACGTTAGCGATATTACCTTCAGCAAACTCCACCAGCGCGGCACTGTCATAAATAATCTTTTGCGGTTGGTTATAACGCTCGATCAACAGCAGTGGCGGATAGGCATAACCGGCTGCGCCCTTGATTTGCAGACCGGCAGACGAGGTGCTTGGGGACTCCACCGCTTTGATTCGTGGCGCTGCTGTCTCTTTCATTGAATCAAATGAAGCCGAAGGTGTTTTTTCTGCCGTTTGATCAGGTTCAGTAAAAACAGGGTTGGCGGAGGTTAACTGCACCTGCAGTTTGATTAATTGGCCTATCTGCTGCTCAGCTGCGTGCCGTGAACGAATAAATGCCAAATGCGTTTTTGTCTGCTGAAAAATATCTTTACTGGTTTTACTGGCCACGTTTACCCCGGCGCGACTTATCGACGTCGCTGTTTGAATGGTTGCTGGTTTGTCTGCTACTGCTAAATTTTCAAGCGCGCTGTCAAGCGAGCTGCTTTGAGCTGTGCGTGTACGATTTATTTGTAAAGCCTCAAGTCTGACCGGATCACTAACAGGCGGTAAACTTTTACCCGCGAGCTGTTTTTTGATATCTGAAAATACCGGATTATCACCCTGTTTCAAAATAGCCTGCTGAATATCATCCCCCCCAAGCGTAATTGTTTTGACTAAGGAAGGAGTTTTGACTCGTCCTAAACTGTTTTTTGGCGCAGATTGACGGGCAGAATCCGTTGCCGATAGGATAAGATGCGCACAGCAAAAATCTTTGCCTAAACCATTAATAGCCGTATTAACGCCTGCTTTTTGTTTATCGAGCAGTAAAGCCGTTTTAATAATACTTGCCATGCCGGATGCATTAAATAAGTGCCCTACCTGACGTTTAACACTGTCGATTTTGATCGAAGGGTAAAGTTTATTAAATGCACTTTTTTCCGCCTGGTTATCAAGGCTGAAACCGCTGGCAAAGGCTTCCACATGGTTTATTTGCGCACAGCTTAAGTTTGCTATTTGGCAGACTTTTAGTGCCGCTTTTTCAATGGCCTGCGCATCACTGCCCGCTGCAAAACTTAATCCGTCAACGGTTGCATAAACCGAATTTGAATTGGCCTTTGAATTCGGTTTGACTACAAATGCGCCCGCACCCTCGCCGACTAACCACTGTTGTGAACTTAGTAGGTTGGGTCTGTTTGTTGCATTTTCAGAAACTGGACCATAACGTTGCCGTAAACTGATATTTTCCAGTGAGCCCGCTAAATCAACGCTGGCAATCAGCACCGCTTCAACCTCGGAGGTTTGAAAGAGGTTTTCAGCCAGTTCCAGACAGCGGTAAACAGAATTTTCTTCACTGGAAACCGTAAAGGCCGGTCCGGAGAAATCCCATAACGCGGCAATCCGCGATGCCATAATATTACCGATAAAACTGGTATATTGATTTAACTGCGCCGCCGAGGCGATCCCTTCTTTAGCGATGCCGGTGAGGGTCAACCGCTGATCGACTGATAATTCAATGCCCTGCTCTTTTAAGCTTTGCTCAATTTGGGTGCTTAAATTAACCCGGCCGCGATACTGATGAAGATCGAGTTCAACCCCCATAGCAACCAGAACAGCGACGTTACTACCCGGGGTTAACTGCGCATCTTTCGCTGCATTATCGGCCACTTTCATCATTAATAACTGTTGTGGAATAAGGCAGTCCTGTTTATTGGGCGGCACTTTAAAACGCAGAAAATCAATATCAAAGTTTTCTATGTATCCACCCTTGGGGGCTTTATTCAATAATAAAGTCTGTTTAATGCTTGGGTGTTGTTCCATCCCTTTCCAACGCTTGGGTGGCAGTTCCCGAAAAGTTGTCTGCCCGGTGGTTAATAAAGTGTCAAATTCCGCCAGACAGGTGGCGCTGCCAAAGTGACAATCCATACCGACAATCGCTAACGGCTCGCGAGGTTTAACCGCGGCACTGCTCGGCGCATAGGCCGTATTACCAGGCTGGAAGACCAGATGGGCATTACTGCCGCCAAAACCGAAAACACTGACACCTGCGCTGCGGGTTTTATCTTTGGTATCGGGCCAATTAACCATATCAACAGGCATCTGCGCAGCACCAAAGTAGCCGTTTTTAGAGCTCATGGGATTTTTCAAACTGATAGTAGCGGGGATTTTACCTTCATTTAAAGCCCAGATAGCTTTGGTCATGCCCGGCATGCCCGCCGCCGTTAATAAGTGCCCAAGGTTTGATTTAGCCGACCCCAATAAGGGTTTATTGTGGTATTGGCTAAAGAAGGTTTCCATGGAGCTTAATTCTACTTTATCGCCCTTCGGGGTGCCCGTGGCGTGGCATTCGATATAATCCACGTCGGCGGGATTAACTTTGGCATTCTGATAAGCGCGCTGATAGGCAAGAATCTGCCCTTTACTGTTAGGGCTTAATACAAACTCACCTTTACCGTCATTAGACAGTGCGCCACCCTTAATAATCGCGTGAATTTTATCACCATCCCGTAGAGCATCAGCGTGACGTTTTAAGACCATCATGCCGGCACCTTCAGCGGCGAATAAACCCTGAGAGTTTTTATCCAGAGGTGCGTGGTTATTATCCTCGGGAAAGGCCTGAAAAATCGAAAAACCCATATTAACAAAGAGCGGATCCGCGCCTGACACCGCGCCCGCAAGCATCATATCGGCTTTACCCGTATGCAAATAATCACAGGCTAATTTTACACTATAACAGGAGGATGCGCAGGCGGCATCCAAGGACAATACGCTGCCGCCAAGCCCCGCTGCTTGAGACAATAATGCCGAAGGGAAACCTGCAATCAGGGCATTATCGGGGTTAACTGTCTGCCCCGCGCTAAAATTGCTTAACTGAAAACTGCTGGAAGTTAACTGTTTTAAGGCAACTTCAACCACATGCCCATAAAGGGGCAAAAAAAGATGGTTGGATGTTTTGGTTGGAAAAGATAAATTACCTAAAATCAACCCGCAATCCTGTAATTTTTCACTGCCCCAATAACCCGCATCGATTAACGCCTGGTAGGTGACATATAAACCCCATTGATGAAGACTGTCTAACTGATTAAGGTAGGTTTCATTCAACCCTTTGGAGATAAACGGGCCGGAATCAAATTCAAAGTCCCGGATATAACCGCCATACATACAGTAAAATTTGTCCATATCCCCTTTTCTGCCGTAATATTTTTGCGGCTCAACGCCCAGCTCCCGCTTGGTTATCTGACTGCGATTATCCTGTTTTTTTAATAACTGCTGCCAAAAGGTCTCAGGTGTATCTGAACCGGGAAATAGATTGGCTATACCAACGACTGCAATGTCTTCCATAAATTATCTCTTTATTTAACTGCCAACACGGGTTGGATAGTTGGATGATCGAGCCGTAAAAAAGTGGCTTAAATTAATATCAACACCCGCACTAACAAGCTTTGCCGCTAAACGTGCACACGGGTTGGATAATCGAACCATAGAAAAAGCTGCTTAAATTAATATCGATACCCGCACTGACAAGCTTTGCCGCTAAACGTGCGTAACTGAGTTGATCATCGCAGCCTTTAGCATTAACCGGCACGGTTAAAAAATCAGCTGCGGTTTTGTCACTTGTTGCCGGTCTTTTTAAAATCTTATTGGTCCAGCCGGATAATGACGTTCCAGCGCCCATTTCAATAAACACCTCAGCACCCTTATCATGCAGGGTATTAATCAGCCGCGGAAAATCAACCGGCTCACAGAGACACTTGGCGATACTAAGCGCAATCGCTTTAGGGTGCTGCGGAATAGGCAGGTAACATGAGCTGGAATACATCTTTGTGTTAATCCGCTCGCTGACCGCCATAGTGTAAAGATTCTGCATCGCCTGATATTCCGTATAGGCCACTTCGCTGTGAATTGCATTACCTATATTAAGTGGCACAGCACGTACCCCTAAGCGCTTAATCACCTGTAAACAATCCTTCGGATAACCGCCAATGGTTAGACTGTCCGCAGTATTTATTAGGGTAACATAAACACGTTCGCCCTTTTCAATAGCCTTGCTTACCTCATCAAAACTCCCTCTGATACTGTAGGTTTCCCAGATTCGCTCAACAGTACCATCGCTCACATCGGGCAGATTCCACCTTTCGCGTAGCGCACGTAACTCGCCCGACAAGCGGTGATTAAAGGTATCAGAATCCGCTAAGCGCGCACTCATTAAACCAGGTTTATGCCAGCATCCTAATCCAGCATACATACTGATTTCACCCATGCTGTAACCCGCGGCAAAATCCGCTTTAATATTAAAGACCTGTGCAAATATTTGACTGAAAACACAGGCAAAACCGACACCACATTCAGCGATATCAGCCAGCCTACTGCGCAGGCTAAGATTCAACTGTTTCAGTTCACGGAAATCCAAGCGGGTCACGGAACGCGGGTAGATTAACTGCTCTTTTAAGGTGCTGCCGATATTATCGGCTAAGCTCACAACATTTGAATAGATTTCAGGAAACAGGTGAAACAGATCCTGCCCTAAGCCGACATAGGTTGCCCCTATTCCAGGATATAAAAAGGCGATATTGTGTTTGGTCAACAGCGGAGTTGCACTAAAATAACTGCCTTTAGGGGTTTTCCAATGGGTATTATTTGTAAAAGCATGCTTAATACCGGTTAATGCCAGGGTTATCTCTTTTATTAACTGCTCGGGCGACTCGGCTAACAGCACCATTTTAAAGGCTTTATTCTGACTCTCAGAAAATCCCTTAAAATATTGTTTGGCTAAGGCTTTAAAGTTGCCGCCCGAGATATCGGCCGACAAGCGCTGTAACTGCACTGTCAGCCCGACTTGATTGTTCTCCGCCAGCACAAATAAGGTCAAGTCTGCACAGGCATTAAAACCATTGCTGTGCACTAATTTGTCATTATTTTCCTGCAAAATAATATGCGCATAATGATCTTGTGATAAACAGCTGTAAGCGACATAACGGGGACTGCCATTGGCATTAGGAAAGGCCGGGGTCGCCTTATTAAAAAAATAAAAAGGCGATTCAGACCAGGCCTGAAGTTTTTCGAATGAGGGCTTAGCCCAGTCTTTAATCCCCGCACGATAACGCTGCTGCAGCACAAAAACACTGTTTAATAACCCCAGCAACTGCGATAAGGCGCCGTTGTCCCCCAGCACACTTTTGCTGCAGCTAATGGCAGTATTTAATTTTTGACCGTGGCTGTAAGCATACAATAATGCATTGGTCTCTAAGATGCAGAGCGCAGGCGCTTTAAGTGCCGACACTTCAACACTATCAATCATCTCAGCACTTATCTTTGCGGCGCGCAGAGAGCGCTCGATGGTCGCGCGCATTTTACCTGCGGTATCAGCACCACTAGCAAACATTTGCTCTGCAGTATTAGCACTGCAGGCCGCGCTGTGCAGCGTTGCATAGCTGTAACAGCCGTTAGCGGCCGCAAAATCAGCAGCCGATAATAATACACTGACCACCCCGTTATGCTGCGCGTAACCACTAAAATCATCACTAAAACTGATACTGGCTTGATCCTGTTTTATATTTGAATCAGCATTCAGGTTCGCGGCAATAATTAAGACTGCGACATTAAATTCAGCAATCAGCTTTTCACCGCGGGTAAGGGCCACACCAAGGTTATTAACGATGCTGCAGCTAAAGTACTCCTGCAAAGTCACTGCAATGCTCTCACTTGGATCGCTCAGAATAATAACCGCCACCTGTTGTGCGCTAAGTTTATTAGCTGCGACAACACGGGCGGCTGAATCTCTGCACAAAGTTGGATAATCACTTTGTTCTAAAAGCGGATCAAGATCTTGACCATCAACCCAATACAGATCCGCTTTATGCAGTTCACCTTTGTACCGTTCACCTTTGTATAAAGCTGACTCAACATAATCGATATTAGGCAATCCTTCAAACTGCGCATCTATTCCGATAATAGCAAGCCTGGCATTAAGGGTATCAAGCCCTCTGTTATCAGCCATCAACTTCAACGGCCAGTTTAAACAATTTGTTTAAACTGGCACTGCAGGTGACTTCAGCGCCCGATATCTCTGCCAGAATCTGTTTATCTCGATCAATCAGAATAATATCGGCAACGACTTTATTTGCCTGCTGCTCACGCACCGAGAGCTTTAAATAAAAGGCTTGATTAACCTTAACTTCACCATAGACAATCCAGGATAATGTACTGCCGGGTAAACTGCCCAAACCTAACTGTTTACGCGCCCAAATTAATAACGCCTGGTAGACTAAATCATTGGCGAAAATATTGTTTTCCTGCAGATCAAATTCACCCTGTTTGCTTTTTACTGATTCAGGAATTAAGCAACTTAACAATAAACCCTTAGCATCGCATTCCAGCAGGGATTGTATCCCCTGCAAACTGCTCCCGTGAAATAAGGTGCCATCCTGATAAAGTGCATCGGCATTTTCTTGTTTACTTAAGACTAAATCAGGCAGTTCAGAACTGTACAGCGGCGCGGCTTGATTTTCTTTGCTCATTAATAAGGTAGCCGCATAATGAAAATTCAGACTGCCATCGGATTTTTCACCGGATATTTTAACCTCAATGGCTAAACCACCCGGTTTTTTTTCCACAGTATTAAGATCAATAAAATAATCGCTGGCCTGTTTACCATCAAAGACAATTCCTTTAAAAAGTTGATAATTTTTAAGCCCCTGGTAGACAAAATCTGGATAGCTAACAGCTGCGGCTTCGACCATCCAGGCAATGGCACAGACAGTTGGCAGTACCTGATTTTCACCTATCTTATGATCAGCCAAAAAAGGATTGTTAGCCGCTAAAAATCTTTTTGCTAAGCGACTAACTAATGGCTTTTTTACGCTTGTATCCTCTAATACTTTCCCCTCTAATATATCGTCCTTTAAAACATGGTCCTCTAAAACTTTCTCATCTAAAACATCATCTTCTGGTAATTGCCCGCCCATATCGTTGCCCACCAAAATTTGCGGACAACGATTACTATCGGCAGCCAGTTCATTAAGTAATAACTCAGCCCCGGCTGCTAAAGGAATAATATAAACCCCAAGATCCTTAAACATTTTTTTCAGTTCAGGTGTCACCATGCCTCCATCCCAGGGCCCCCAGTTAAAACTCAGTACCTGGGCTGCCGGGTGCAGGGCTTTAAAACGATAAGCCGTTTTGTTTAAAATATCGTTGGCAATGGCATAATCAGACTGCCCGGGATTACCATAAAAACCGGCCGCCGATGAGAATAAAACAAGTTGCTTAAGTTTGTCCTGCTGGCAACAAGCTAACAAGGATAACAAGCCCTCTATCTTAGTGTTATAAACTGCCTCAAATTCCACGACTGTTTTTTGCTCGATAAAGTTATCGGCCAACACACCCGCACCATGAATAATCCCGCTAACCTCTCCCCAGAGAGAGGTGATCGGTGTTAGCGCATTCAACACCGCATTTGAATCGGTGACATCCGCGCAAATATATTCGCCAATACCACCGGCATCATCTATTAACGCCAAGGTTTGTTTGATTTCACGATTGCTGAGTATTGAGCCAACCAATGCTGAAATGGAGGCGGGCGTGGGTTTTTTACCCTTGGCCTGCAATGCCTGCATAGCCGCTTTTTTAAGCGCAGCTTGATCATTGATTCCGATTGCCCAGCGGGGTTGATCACTTTTGTAATCAGAACGCCCCAAAAGAATAAACTTAGATTTATACTCCTTTGCTAAACGGATAACACACTCAGCGGTCACCCCTCGGCCGCCGCCACTGACTAAAAACACTGAATCTTGATCTATACTGCTGCCGGATTGCAGAGTGTAACTGTCTGTTTTTTCAGCCACTAGCGTTAAACGGCCATTATGGTTAAAACCCACTTCTACGGGTTTAACATTTTTATCATTTAACTCATCCACAATAATATTAGCAACTTTATCGGCAGACAATTGACTGGCCAGATCAACGGCACGACAAAATACCCCAGGCCATTCATGAGAAATAGTTTTAACCAGCCCGGTAAGTCCCGTCTGCACAAGGTCAGATTCAAGTTCATTATCTTCCACCCCAAAAGCCCCACCCTGGCGGGTTAATACAACAAATGATGCTCGGGTTTTAATATTGTTTTGCGGTGCTGCCAAATCTGACAGTTTGGCTAATAAAAATGCCAGCATTAACCCCTGTTTGCTTGCCTGCGGATATTCAATAGCAGTGATAGTGGTTTTAGGATGCAGATAAACAACACTTGTCCAAACAGATTGGGTGTCTAAAATCGTGTTTATTTCCTGCTCATTAAGCGCATTTAATTCAAAAACATTAACCTTCTTAGAAAATGTTTTATCGCTATCGGAGTTTACCCAGCTTGGTTTGATAACAGTCACAGACCAACCCAGCTTGCTTAATTTATCGGCCAAACGGACTGCACAACCTTGACCGTCATCCACTAATAAAAGATTTTCACCGTTGACATCCATGGCGATTTTTTCAATCACATTAAGGTGCTTTATCACTACAGTTGCACTTGGCGCGGGTTCGAAACTTGCCACCGGTTCAACTGAATCAACCGGCTCAGCAGACTTTATGACGTCAGCCTGGCTCGTGCCCGTGAGATTGACCATATAATCAACAATGTTGCCCAAAGTGCGCAGCTCAGCGAGTGCTTCTGGATTTAATTCCGGCAGCGAGCTTATCTCATCCTGCACCGCGCCTAGAATTTCCACCCGTTTAATCGAATCTATGCCTAAATCCGCTTCCATGTCCATGCCAAGTTCGAGCATCTCAACGGGATAACCGGTTTTATCGGCAACCACGTCAAGCATAACTGTTTCAATCAGGGTTAAATCAACAGGCGCTGACCCCAGCACCGGAACAATAGGCACGGCATTATTCAGAGGCGCTGCCTGCGACTGCATATAAGTCACAATTTCACCTAAGGTGCGCAGCTCGGCTAAGGCTTCCGGATTTAATTCCGGCAAGTCGCTAACTTTATCCTGCACCGCACCTAAAATTTCCACCCGCTTAATCGAATCTATGCCTAAATCCGCTTCCATATCCATGCCAAGTTCGAGCATTTCAACGGGATAACCGGTTTTATCTGCCACCACATCCAGCATTATATTTTTAATATCCAACAGAGCTGTTACTGACGCAGCTGGCTGGCTATCCTGTATTTTTAACTGTGTTTCCTGCTCGGTTTCATTCTCTGTTGCAACAATAGAAGCCGCCGGCGCCTGCGATTGCATATAGTCAACAATTTCACCCAAAGTGCGCAGCTCAGCGAGCGCTTCCGGGTTTAATTCTGGCAAGTCACTTATCTCATCCTGCACTGCGCCTAAAATTTCTACCCGTTTAATCGAATCTATGCCTAAATCCGCTTCCATGTCCATGCCAAGTTCGAGCATTTCAACGGGATAACCGGTTTTATCGGCAACCACTGCCAGCATAATATGGGTCAGATCAATGGGTAAGGGTGCAGATTGGCTGTTCTGTGTTTTTACCTGCTCGCTTTCATTTTCTGTTGCAACAATAGAAGCTGCCTGTGACTGCATATAGTCAACTATTTCACCCAAAGTGCGCAGCTCAGCGAGTGCTTCCGGATTTAATTCTGGCAAGTCGCTAACTTGATCCTGCACCGCACCTAAAATCTCTACCCGTTTAATCGAATCTATGCCTAAATCCGACTCCATGTCCATGCCAAGTTCGAGCATTTCAACGGGATAACCGGTTTTATCGGCAACCACTGCCAGCATAATATGCGTCAGATCAATGGGTAAGAGTGCAGATTGGCTGTTCTGTGTTTTTGCCTGCTCGCTTTCATTCTCTGTTGCAACGATAGAAGCTGCCGGCGCCTGTGCCTGCATATAGTCAACTATTTCACCCAAAGTGCGCAGCTCAGTGAGCGCTTCCGGATTTAATTCCGGCAAGTCGCTTATCTCATCCTGCACCGCGCCTAAAATTTCCACCCGCTTAATTGAATCTATGCCTAAATCCGACTCCATGTCCATGCCAAGTTCGAGCATTTCAACAGGATAACCGGTTTTATCGGCAACCACATCCAGCATCACAGTCCGAATAGCGGATAAATCAATCTCAGGGACATTATTGTCAAGTGATGCAATATTATCGAGAGGCACATTATTATTCTCACGTCCTGCAACCGGCGCCTGTGCCTGCATATAGTCAACTATTTCACCCAAAGTGCGCAGCTCAGTGAGCGCTTCCGGATTTAATTCCGGCAAGTCGCTTATCTGATCCTGCACTGCGCCTAAAATTTCTACCCGTTTAATCGAATCTATACCTAAATCCGCTTCCATGTCCATGCCAAGTTCGAGCATTTCAACGGGATAACCGGTTTTATCGGCGACTACAGCAAGCATCACATTTTGAATTTCATTTAAATCAATGGCAGCTGTTGGCACTGGAGTCGAGACGGCAGGAGTAGCAACCTTGGTTTTATTCTGTTGGACTGGCGCAGAGGTTGCAGGTTTTACCGCTTTGATGGCCGCAACACTGTTAACAGCAACGTTCTGTTGGACGGCAGCAGATAGGTCGGCAGATTCCGTCATGGGCGCAGCCGTTAACATCTGCTGCATATTCTCAGTCTGATGATTTAAATAGGCTTCGTGAACGCGTAATGTTTCAGACTGAAAGTCATGGTACATCGTTAATGTTTTGTCCAAACTCTCAGGCAATTGCGCCGCACCCGCGTGAGAGGCTAATACTGCCTGAAATGTTTTTGCGTACTCTTTCGGGCCCTGCAGATACTCTTCATGCACACTTAATAGTTGTGCTTGATGCTGCACAACCTGGCCGACACTTTGTTCAATAGAGGCAACTAACGCGGTGCTATTGTCAGGCGGCATATTGACGCTGGCCATATTGACAGCTTGATGATCAAAGGCCGTACCATCGGGATTGAGGTAGACAATTTTCTCCACAATTTTTTCAACAATCACCTCTTTCTCAACAATCACCTCTTTCTCAACGGGCAGCTGCTTTTCAATGCCCCTGCTTTGCTCAGTATTGGCTGGTTGAGTATTGATTTTTTGACCATCATTTAAAGCATCCGTAAACACTTTTTTAGTTTTTTCACTCACATAAGCAGCACCGGATAATTTCATTGCCAGAGGTGATTTTTTAGCGGGAATTGTGGGACGTTGTAACCCGTTATAGGGGTCAATATTATTCAACTGCACCCCTAACACAGCCATTTCAACGGCGGCTAAACGCAGTTGCAAATCAGCTGATTTTTTAGGATTAGCGTTGACCGCAATAGTAGTCACATCGGATTTATCCTTAAGGATATTATCAACTAAGCCTGTTAAGCCATTTTTAGGACCAAATTCAATAAAGAGTCGCCCACCAGCGGCATATAAATTATCAATTTCATCATTAAAATGAACCGGTTCTAAAATATGTTTTTTCAGGCTGGCCTTGATCACCTCAGGTTGTGTTGAATGGGCTACTGCACTGCCATTGGAAAAGACAGGAATAGAGGGCGATTTAAATTCAACACGGTCGATAACATCAGCAAAGGGCTTTTGTGCGTGTCCTACCAATGCTGTATGAAAAGCTGCAGAAACAGGCAGCTGTATCACTTTGTAGCCTTTTTCTTTAAGCTGCTCAAAAGCAACGCCTACCTCGCTGGTTGGACCTGCCACAACCACTTGATTATTAGCGTTATAATTCGCAATTGAAAGA
This sequence comes from Psychromonas ingrahamii 37, assembly GCF_000015285.1. Classification (NCBI taxonomy): domain Bacteria; kingdom Pseudomonadati; phylum Pseudomonadota; class Gammaproteobacteria; order Alteromonadales; family Psychromonadaceae; genus Psychromonas; species Psychromonas ingrahamii. The sequence continues at coordinate 2,045,331 of NC_008709.1, read as the reverse complement.
CCAGCAAGCGGTTTAATCTCCAGCGCTACCTGCGCAGGATCACCGATCACGGCGATCATAGTACCGGCATCAAAGTTTTCATCCTCGGGCGCAGCCATTGCCTGACCCCGGCTGCGGGCAAGTAGCATATAATCATGCTCAGATAACACGCCCGCGGCCCATAAAGCGGTTAATTCACCGAAACTATGACCTGCAGTAAAATCAGCTTTAAAGCCAGCCTGCAGGAAGGTTTTATATAGTCCTGCGCTAAAAGCACCAATCGCAGGTTGGGCGTGCTGGGTTAAGCGTAAGCTTTCTTCCTGTGCAGCACGTTTTTCAGCCGTAAAGGCAGGAATCGGATAAGTCACTTTAGATAACTGCGGTAAACCATTATCACTAAACTGGGTATCCATCAAAGCATGAGTGTCTAATATTGAGGGGAAGTTGCAGCTTAAATCACGCCCCATATTAACATATTGAGAACCTTGCCCTGAGAACAGCGCAACCACTTTCCCTTGTGTTTTAAGCCCGCTTTCGCGGTAATAGATGCCCGTTGGTGTAGACCATGCGGGCGCGTCATTCAGGGAAAATTCTTTTATTATCTGTTCAATTAATTGCAGTGCTTGCTGCGCATTTTTAGCCACAAAGCCGCAACGTGCGAGCTTCTGCTGCGGTGTTGATAATGGATTTTCAACCACTAAAGCATTAAATGCATAGGCCTGTAAATCATTGGTCACCGCAAGTTTAGTGCGCCAGGTGGTTAAACTTTGTTGTAGAGCTTCTTTGTCTGCCGCGCTGATAACAATCGTTTGCGGTACTTCATTTAAACGGTATTGGCCGCTTTGCTTGCTTTGGTATTCTTCAAGGACGATATGAAAATTAGTACCACCAAAACCAAAGGAACTGATCCCGGCACGACGCTTAATCGCATCGGCACGCGGCATCCAGGGCCGGGTTTCACTATTGATATACAGAGGGCTATTATCAATATCCAGGTTTTTATTCGGCTGCTCCACATTAATCGTTGCCGGCAGCACTTTATGGTAAAGCGCTAAAGACGCTTTAATTATCCCCGCAGTGCCGGCCGCGGCTTTAGTATGGCCAATTTGTGATTTAACCGATCCTAAGGCGATATGTTGTTTTTGCGCATTGTTTTCACTAAAGAGCGCACTTAAACCGGCAAACTCAGCGGCATCTCCCGCCTTTGTGCCGGTACCATGCGCTTCAATCAAACCGCAGGTTAAGGGATCAAAACCGGCATCAGCATACGCACGTTTAAGCGCTTTTACTTGCCCCGCAGGACTTGGCGCATAAATAGATTTGTAACGACCGTCGGATGAACTGCCTATGCCTTTAATAACAGAATAAATTTTATCGCCATCTCGCTCGGCATCGGCTAAACGTTTCAGTGCAATCATGCCCACACCTTCACCAATCATCATGCCGTTGGACTGGTCATCAAAGGGACGAATATTTTGTCCATCGGTAAAAGCGGGGGTTTTTGAGAATGACATATACATAAAGGGGGAGTTATCACAACAGACCCCGCCCGTGATCATCATTTCCGAACGATACTCAAGTAAATCTGAGACCGCCATTTTAATCGCCGCTAAGGAGCTTGCGCAGGCAGCATCAACCACACAGTTAGTACCACCAAAATCGAAACGGTTGGCAATACGTCCAGCAATAACATTGCCCAACATACCCGGGAATGAATTTTCTTCCCAGGGAATATAGGCTTTTTTGAATTTTTCAATGATCATATTACGATCGGCTGCATCCACACCCGATGCTTTTAATACCTTATCTAACACTGGGCCCTGCAGACGGGAGGTTAAAGGCGAGATATGTTTCTGACCTCCGCCAACCCCCAGAGTGATTCCAATTTTATCACGATCATAACTGTTTTCATCGGAGATGCCGGCATCGGCCAGTACATCGCGCGCAACCACCAAAGACATCAACTGGGTAATATCGGTCAGTTCTAACAAATTGGGCGGCAAACCAAATTCCATCGGATCAAAATCAATTTCAGGTAAAAAACCGCCGCGTTTGCAGTAGGTTTTATCCGCCGCTTTTTTATCGGCAGAATAATAATCATCAATCGCCCAACGATCTTCCGGTATATCCCGAATGCCGTTCACTGACTCAACAATGTTATCCCAAAATTGGTCAAGATTTTTGCTCTCTGCAAACACCGAAGACATACCAACAATCGCGATAGGACATTCCTGCATGCGTGAACTTAACTGCTCTTCTTCTGCCATATCGTGGTTGTTCGGGCTTTGCTCTGTAGACATTTGATTACTCCGGTTAAAAACCTGTTGCGTTAGTCATTATTATTATCTGTCACTCTTTTCTGCACATAGAAAACGGATTATTTTATGGCGCAGTGACCTGTTTATTTTTCGCGTTATCATCTAACAAACGAAAATGACTTAAAAATTCATTGTAATTAGCCGCCAGTACGCGGCGAATGTGAAACGGCCCTTTAGTTAACACATGTTTCATATATCGCCTTGCCGCATTTATTTCCTGATCACAATAGAGGTCAACATAGACCCAACTCCCGCTTGGATCATTGGCCACCAACAAGCGATAATTTTCAGTTTGATTGACAAATTCGGGCAAGGTAGTGACATTCACCTGAACCACATCAAGGCAGTTAAGACTGGTTGATTGTGCATTAAGCGCATGATCCGTGAGCGGGCTGTTTAAATTATCAATGGTTAACTCTTTTTCCCGTAGTTGATTAAGTACATCGGTCATGGCCTGCGGGGATATCTTCGAACTGAACACCATATTAGATTGATTTTCTTCAATATCGACAACCACATGCACCAACTCATTAGGCGTAGGTTCCATGTCCGCAAGGCGCGACACACCATGTCTTTTTAAGCAGCGTTGTAATCCTGCACGAGATGTATTCTCATTAATAAATTCTTTGCACACGCTCAGTAATTGATCCAGTGACAACAGCAAACGGATGCGCAGTTGGACAACAACATATTCCTGGGCGACCGTTAAGGTTGTATTTAATTGCTTAGGGGTATGAGGAAGATCGGCACAATTCTGACGTTTACGCCATTTTCGTACTGTCGATTCAGAAATATTCAGAAGGCGGGATAACTTTGCCGTGGGCAAATCCGATTCAAATATAAAAATACGCATCTCTTCGGTGGTGGTTGCGTTTTTATGCTGCTTAGACATTAAAATCTGTTCATTTTTAAATCAATTTATTGGATGTGGGCAGGTGAACAATATACACAGGTATCAGCCCCTAAACAATCACCCGATACTAAATAATTATCAAGGCTTAATAGCGGTTAAAATCATCGAGGGAAGGTGGAAAGGTGGGAAAGCCGTCAGCTCTCAACCCGAAGCTCAAAACTCATTGATAAAATTGATAACATAGCTCTGGTATACTGAACTCAGAAATTTATTTATAATGGATTAGATTTTAATATTGGAAGAGCACATGGAAAAGTTGTTAAATAATGCAAAATGGAAAAAACAAAATCTAATTTTTATGGGTGCCGCAATTTTATGTTTATCGCCCGTCGTTTCGTCCCCTATTGCATTACTTCTCGGCTTTACACTGGCCATGCTTGGATTAGTCCCTAAACGGATAAATATGAACTTATTAACCAAAAATCTATTAGCCTATTCAATCATAGGGTTAGGATTTGGGATTAATTTAGATCAGGCTATTGCTGCCAGCAAAGATGCTTTTGGTCTGATTGTATTGTCTCTGCTGAGTACCTTAATCATTGGCTGGCTGTTGACTAAACGCTTACGAATCAATCCAAAAACAGGTTATTTAATTGCCTCCGGCACGGCAGTTTGTGGCGGTAGTGCCATTGCAGCTGTCGCGCCGGCAATTAATGCGAGCAAGGATCAAACCTCCATTGCACTGGCCACTGTTTTTCTGCTCAATTCAGTGGCATTATTTTTATTCCCCTTTATCGGCCATTTGCTGAGTATGACGCAACATGCCTTTGGGGTTTGGTGTGCAATCGCAATCCATGATACCTCATCGGTTGTTGGGGCAGCTTCTGCCTATGGTGATGAAGCCTTGTTAATCGCAACCACACTAAAACTGGCACGCGCCTTATGGATTATTCCCATTGCATTTATTAGCGCCCTGCTTTTTAAAGGAGATAATAAGAAAATCACGGTGCCAACGTTTATTTTATTCTACTGCCTGTCGATACTGGTCGCTTATTATTTACCGCAATTTTCGTCTTTATATGAAATTATTTTTTCCGTTTCTAAACGTTTTCTGGTGCTGAGTTTATTTTTAATCGGATCTGCCATCAGCTTTAATAAAATCAAATCTGCAGGGGCCAAGCCACTTGTTTTAGGGGTTCTTCTTTGGATAATAACCGCTACGGGCTCACTGGCTTATATTCAGTTACTAATGTAAAACGCGGCAGCCTAAATATTTTTGCAAAAAAACAGTCGCTACTTTTTAGCACGCTTGTTTTGAGTGAATAAAATATAGCCGAGTAAGACAAAAGCACCAAGATCAAATAAAGTAGATAATAAACCCGAGCTTATAATTGAAAATGCGATACAAGATAAAATCGCCATAATAAGTAAATTTTTAGACAGCATTTAAATTCCTTTCTCACCAGTAGTCCCTATATTATCTTTCTATTGGTCATTACAAAGGAAAGACTAAAACAATCTAAGTCATAACTGAACGATACCGAAAACCACTAATATCCACTTTAGAAAAACCTTAGAAGGTCTGGACTGGATCGCTATTTAATCCCCACTTTTTTGCCCTCTCCCTTAAGTAATATCAGCAATCAGCAATCAGCACATTAAATAATAAACAATGAACAATAAACAATAAACAATGAGCAGCATAATTACCACTGCAGTCTCCTTTACAAATATCTCACCTTTTTTGGGTAACCCATTTTTATTCTTACTATACTCTGACACAAAGCATTATGTTATTGCCGGGATCACTGATTAACAGCGATTGCCAATAAAAGTAAATGATATTAAATGGATGACATATTTGAAACTACAACAGGCTCAGATTGAGAAGACTCAAAATAATAGTGGCTCAATATTATTTCGATGCCAGGGTGACTGGACAGCTAAAGCCCTTCAGAATGTGCTGAGATATTTAGAAAAAGAGGCCGGCATCCTGTTCAATATGTCCGTACAATGGGATGTGTCTGGCGTAGGAAAGGTAGATTCTGCCGGTATAATGCTTTATATCCATTACCATGATTTGCTCAAGTTACAGCATTGCACTGTAGAACTGACGGGTGCAAGGTCTGAGTATCAAAATCTTTATCAGTTATTACGTTCCCATGTTTCACAGCAAGCGGTGTCAAAACCCGGCTTATTATCTCGCCTGCTGCTCCCATTCACTAATATTGGCAAGTCTACGGAAAATTTATGGCGGGATATTAACGATTTTCTGACCTTTATCGGTGAGCATTCAGCCGCGCTGCTTACCTCACTGCGTCATCCATCATCGATCCGTTATGCATCCATTGTCAAAAACATTGAAGAAGCGGGGGTTCGTGCGCTGCCTATTGTGGCCCTGACAAGTTGCCTGATTGGTGTGGTGATAACCTATCAGAGCGCATTACAATTGCAGAAGTTTGGCGCCAATATTTTTATCGTCGATATGATAGGTATTTCGGTTACCAGAGAGCTGGCCCCGCTGATCACCGCGATAGTCGTCGCCGGCAGAACCGGCTCATCCTATACAGCGCAACTTGGTGCGATGACCATTACGGAAGAAATCAGCGCCATGCGTACCATGGGCTTTGAGCCGCACCGTTTTCTTGTTCTGCCGCGCATCATTGCCTTAATGATTGTTATGCCCCTGCTGATTTTATTTGCCGATGTTATTGGTATTGCGGGGGGGATGATTGTATCTAATATCCACCTGAATATTTCCTATGCGGAATTCATCCATCGTCTGCAACATGTACTCGATATAAAACACCTCTGGATAGGGCTTTTTAAAGGCCCTTTCTTTGCCTGGTTAATCGCCATCACCGGCTGCTTTCGCGGGTTCCAGGTTGCCAGCAATACGGAAAGTCTTGGCCGTTACACGACAATCAGTGTGGTCAACGCTATTTTTCTGGTCATTGCCTGTGATGCACTTTTTTCCGTTATCTTTACCGAGCTGGGACTATGAGTAGCATTATCAGTATTGACAATATAGTGACACGGTTTGCTGATAAGGTTGTTCATGATGGCCTTAGTTTAAGCGTTCGGCACGGTGAAATATATGGCCTGCTTGGCGGCAGTGGTTCCGGCAAATCGACATTAATGAAAGAGATGATCATGTTGTTACAGCCTGCATCAGGAAAAATACAGGTGCTTGGTTATGATGTGATTAATATAGGCCAAGCAGAAGCTGCCGAACTGCGCAGTCAGTGGGGGGTACTTTTTCAACAAGGGGCACTTTATTCTTCACTCACGGTAATGGAAAATGTGGCGATCAGTCTGAAAGAGTATACAGCTCTGCCGGCAAAACTGATTAGAGAGATTGTCCATATGAAGTTAAATCTGGTTGGTCTTCCGTACCACGCTGCAGATCTCTATCCTGCTCAGTTAAGCGGCGGCATGGTCAAGCGCGCATCATTGGCGCGGGCTCTGGCAATGGATCCGCGCTTATTATTTTTAGATGAGCCCACTTCTGGACTGGATCCTATTGGTGCTGAAGAATTTGACCATTTGATTATTGAATTACGGAATATGCTGGATCTCACTATTGTGATGGTCACCCATGATCTTGACTCAATCTGGACCATTGTGGATCGTTTTGCCGTACTGGCAAATAAAAAAGTGATTGCTGAAGGTACGCTCAAAGAGGTTATACAGCTCCCTGATCCGGTCATTCGGCAGTTCTTTCGGGGAGAGCGCGGGCGCTTAAGGAATGGTCATGGAAAGTAAAATAAATTACACTATTGTCGGACTCTTTGTGGTTATCCTAATGACAGCCTTGTTAAGTATAACCTTCTGGTTAACAAGGCAACACGGACAACAAAGCTATGATACTTACTTTGTGCATTTATTAGAATCCGTTGCAGGTTTGAACACCGACGCCACGGTTAAATATCGAGGCGTAGACGTGGGCTCAGTGGTCAGAATTGGACTTAAAGTCGATAACCCTGAAGTAGTGGAACTACTGATCAAAATAAACCAGAACACAGCTATCAAAACAGATACCACTGCGGCGCTAAATTTTTACGGTATTACCGGGCTTGCCTATATCGAGCTGGAGGGTATCGACAAAGAAGCCGCGTTGTTAAAGAGTGTCAATGGTGAAATACCCGTCATCCCGTCAAGACCCTCAACATTAAGAAGAATTGATCAGTCTTTGAGCAAATTAGCAGAAAAATCGATTGAAACACTGGAAAACATCAACCGCTTACTTAATGATAAAAATATAAATAATGTTGAACTGCTGCTCTTTGAAAGCAAAGAACTGCTTAAAGATTTGCGGGTACAATTAAAAGGTATTCGAACGCTGGTTGATAATGGCGTCGTAATGGAGAACAAGATAGCCGCAACCTCTGAAAAAATCAGTGCAGCCTCAATAAGTGTCCAACGAATGGCTGATAATCTTGAAAAAAACACCACTGGCCTTAGTCAGGAGATGAGCCGGGGAATGCACGCGAATTTTAGTGCATTGAACCTGCTTTTAAGCGATCTTGATATTCTTACCGGCACTCTGCAGACAACCCTGCAGGACATTAAAGACAGCCCTGCAGATTTGCTTTTCAAACGCACGCAGGCAAATCCTGGACCTGGTGAGGACGGCTATTATGAAAAATAGAGATTTCTTTTTATTAGCGCTGTTATTGATCGGGATAACAGGATGTGCCGGCAAAAAACTGCCTCCCGTTTCGACCTATACTCTTTATCCCGCGCTGGATACTTTTTACCTGCCTAAGAGCCAAGAAGGAAAACCTGCCGGCATTCTTATGTTAGGCCGAATGGGCAGTTCGCATGTGTTTAATGCTCGAGAGATAATCTATAGCGATCAGCGCTATGGGCAGAGCAGCTACGCTTATAGCCGCTGGAGTGATTCACCGACCATCATGTTGCGCCTTATTTTTCAGGAAGCACTTGAAAAAAGCGGGCGTTATATTGCAGTTGTACCTTACTCATCTCAGTCGAAATCTGACTTTCTGCTCGAAAGTACCCTGCTCGATTTCAGCCACAGGGTAAATGATGACGGGACCTCCGATGGGTTGATAAAAATCCACTTTAACCTTATCGATAATAATACCAGCAGAGTTATCAAAAGCCGGAATTTTGTGTCAAGTCTACCGGTGGCACCGCCGATCAATGCAGGTAACGCGGTAGCCGCACTGAATAAAGCAGCTACTATTGTGACTAAAGAACTGGTTGACTGGCTGCGTTAAGTTATTTGAATATATTGAGACCATTAAGAATTAAATAGACAAAATAGCATAAGGGCTGTTCTTGCGTACCTAACTAATACCAAAAGCTTTAAGTTTAAGATCTTTGCTTCAAAGCACAAATTTACGCTAACAAAGCCGTCAGGATGAATGGGGATTATGTTATCGCTAGGGTACGTTTCGCGCACCGCAAGTAGCGGAAATCGGTGTGTGGAGCACACCCTACGGACTGTTTGCACAAGTATCTTAGCGCCTTTCTATCCTTTGAAGCCGCCTAATGGTAAAAAAGCGGCTTTTTCCCTGCCGGCGCAGAAGTATACCCAAGCCCTTTGAAAACATAGTCATCATTGAGTGAAAACTTATCCAAAGGCGTAGGTATTCGAAAAATTACCAATAATTCTCTGAACTGAAATTGCCGGCTTTACGCTTTAAGTTTTTGATATAACCGAGCGTATTTAAAGCGGCACTAGTATCTTTAACCATATTCGGGTTACCACAGATATAAAAGAAACTGCTCTCTTTGTTTAATGCCACTTGAGCTGTTTCAGCCAGTACACCTGACAGCAGTAAATCAGGAATTCTACCCTGTAAAAGCCCCTTAGACTCTTCCCTTGAAACAATAGGAATATAACGAAGCTTGCCTTGGTAGCGTTCGACCATTTGCGCAATTTTAGATTGATAGACTAATTCAGCCTCAGTTCTTACTGCATGAACCAAGACGATTTCTTCAAAACGAGAAGCCGTTTCTAATTCATCTAAAATAGAAAGAAAGGGGCCGATAGCACTGCCGGTTGAGAGTAACCATAAATTGGTCATGTTGTCCGGTATTTCGGCTAAGGTCATAAATCCGCTGGATTTTTTGGAAACATAAACGGGGTCGCCCGCAGTTAACTGCTGAAGACGCGGGCTTAACTCGCCTTCATCCGCCGTAATAAAAAGAAATTCCATCTGTTCATAACCGGCTTTGTGGTGTGGATAATTAACTAAAGAATAGGCTCGCCGTACCCATTCACCGTCAGCATCCGGTAACGCCAATTTTGTAAATTGTCCGGAAAAATAGGGATCGACGGGTGCATTAATCATCAAGCTAAATTCATTTTCCGTCCAATCAATACGATCTGTCACCGTCCCTTTAACAAAACCATGTGGTACTTCTAACATTTTATTCTCCTTGATTTATTAAGAATCAATCAAACTTGGGGTTATACCAAAAGAATGAATAAAGTGATCAATGATTATGAAGGAAAAATTAACACTAACAAGGCGTGAATTGTATTCGGTCGTTATTATCACTTCGCAAAATCCTATGGCACGATTTTAAACAGCTTTAGCTGAACACTAAATGGTGAAGAACAGGACCTTCTTAATAAAACTCACAACGCAGTTAGGGATAATTTGAACCAGCAAAGATAATCACTTTTTTTTGTCAAAATATTCTTTTGCCAAGCCCATCACAATATTACTTCTTTCGCGGGTGATTTGTCTATCTCCAGAAAAATAGTTTACACAGCATACGATGCCAGCGGTTTTTAATACGCAAAAAAGTTGATATAAAGGTGGCTAAAATGACCGAAAAAATAGAGAGGTTCCCTACAAAATTGGCCTATGCATTGAAGGATTGTGAACTTCTCTTTTGCGCGGAAAGGGAGTAATCAAGTATTTTAAGCTTGCCATAAGCTGCAGTATGGCTAACTAAAAAGAATATCTGTTGAATTACTGATAGGAATATGTGCCAATAGCTGGCTCACGCTTATGGGCTTTCCAGCATCTTTGAACTGACGATAGCTATTAGATTATTACCCTCAATAGCCCTAATTTGCTTGGTTGCATTTATTAGCACTTAAAATGATAAGTGATCATTTGAAAATACCATATTTTATCGTCCTTAGAAGATCACCATAACCTTTTTTGTGAGAAAATGTACAGTACAGCTTATACAGCCTGGTAGAAAAAGCATTTTTCTCAGCTGTAATAGTCGTCAAAATCACTCCCTCTAACTTCCCCGTAGGCTTTTGTATCCTTGAAATATTCTCTCTTTTCACCACCCATTTTATCCTTTCGACGGGCGGCTGATTTGTATTTCTCCTTGGATTTATTAACCGCGAGTTCCCATTTGTTTTCTTCCGATAAGGCCTGTTCTTGTAATTCATTATTGACCTGTTTATTGCTCATGTTTTTTTGCATATTAACTACCCTACTGTTTGCTACTATTCAAATGGTGTTAGTTTCGATGCTCCGCAGTATTAGCGAATGAACCTAACAAGTTGACTTAATATTTATAACAGAGTTATATGACAAAAACATGTCAGGAAGAATAAATAACAGGTAAGAATTTTTGATAAAAACGCCATCTTCTGAATATAATAGCGTTTAAATAAATAGAGGTTTAAATAATAGAGGTTTAATTTATGCAGTTAATAGTAAGTTAATGTGATTTAATCATCAAAGTCATCAAAGTCATCATCCAATAACTCTCTTAATCTTTTTTGTTCCCTAAATTCTTCAATACTGCGACGCACTTTAGCTTTTTCGATATCAATTTTTTTTTGTTTTTCTTTCGAATCACTTACCTTGACAACGTCATCTTCGCTGATAATTTCACCACCCTCCCAATCATCGTCTTCCCATTCCTCTTCGGCTTCATTATCAGTATCAAATTGCTGAGAATTTTCACTTCCCATATAAATCTCCAAAATAAGTTAATTTTTATAATATTGGTCAGCATTGCAATTAAATACTTGACGCTTTCAATTCCTAATAATCGCAGTTAAACCTATTTTTAGTAAAGTAAAAAAACACTATTCTTTAGTTCTTTTTAATCTAAAAAGAATGTTTTTAATTCTATATTGTCAAATGTATTTAAAATATATAAAATATCTGCATTTTTTAAAAAAAAAGGTCGCAGTGATAACTTTGTTTATTAAGCGCAGGAAGCCAGTAGATCGAAAATATAGCGGGACAGTTTTACTTTAGGAATAGTTATAAATCACAATAGCCTTAATAATTAAGATAGCTCTGTTCCGTACTGACGGCACTATTGTATCGGTCCAACATCTTATTAAGAAAATAACTGAGATTTTTTATTTATTATAATATGTTGTAATTTATAAAATTATAATGTTGTTAACTGGGAAATGACAGAGGTCTAGGAGAATAGCCTTGCTAGACGACAAAGGTGTTTCAATTTCCTTTGCCGGCCAACAGTCAAAATAACATAAAAATAGTCCCTGAAGATCCCACTAGCGAGCAATGTTAAAAATCATTGCCTCCTTGGTAATCCAGGGTGATATTATTGATTTGATCGGGATAAGGCAGCTTGCTGCTCCAAATAAGCAAATGCGGTCAGCATCGCTTGGTTTTGAAATTGTTTTAAGCCTAATTCACGCACATCAGGTTTTACCTGAGCGAAAGATAAACCTTCTTTAATATAATGGCTTGATAAAACGTGCACCTTTAAATCCGACATCAACTGTAATGCACCTTCTATTTTAAAACTCAGAGGGTTGCCGGCATATTTTCCTTTCAAGTCACGCTGCTTTATAACAACAGTATCAACCTGATAATCTTTCATTAATTGTGAGAATTCAAATTGAAACTTTCTAAGGGGATCGGTATTAATTGGATCGGGCAGACTTAATTTAGTCGCACGCACCTTAGGTACATCATATAAACCATTTTTTAACTGTAATATGCTGATAATAGCTTCATTACCCGTTAACTCTACACCACAAACTCGCATTATTATTTCCTTCTCTGTTACTGATCTGATTTTTACATAGTCTAACTAATTACAAGCCAGTAACCTATTAAAAAAGCCTTAATCAATAGATTAAGGCTTTTTTAAACTACCTCTTAGCTGCGGCCGTTAGCCCGTTTGAGATTAATCATTCAAATTGTTGCGCTAATACCTGATTAGTATTAATACCCCGATTGGTAAATTTTTTTTGATCTTAGTTAATTTTACCCACTTAAATGTGATTATTTTGATTTTTCTTTGCTAAATATATTTTATTCTTCCTATACTTAATAGTGTCTATTTATACAAAATAAAACAATTTTAAAATCACCACGTTTTATGATTTGGGCATGCAGGATTCAAATTTAATATTAAACTTCAGACAAAGTGTTTGGTCTTTATCAAGTCTAAATGAAGGTGGAAGATCAAAAAGGGCAAAAAATGAATGGAAAATGAGTGGAAAAATAATCTATCCCCATTTTTTAGATAGAAACTATATTGAGTCACTAGATATTAAGGAGCTATAACATGTCAGAAATAAGTCTGGAAATTATGCAGCAATTGGAACATGCGCAAGCGTCTCTTGCGCAAAGTATGATGGCAGGTGGCCCACCAATAGCAGCAGGGGCAACCACCACTAATGTCGCTGAATCCACATTCGGTGCTGCCGGAAGTGGACAGGCAAAGTATATTTTGCTGGATCATTATACGACCAGCGCAACTCGCATTCTCTGGGCACATTCAGGTGACTGGCGCTCTGCGAACGTCACCAACACTGAAGAACAAGGCCTGGCACAGGTTGCCTTTGCAGCCAACCGCGTCGATCTCTGGTGGGATAACAGCAATAAAATCACTCTAATGAGGTGTTGGAAAAATTTATAAAACAATACCTGGGGCTTTTCGAAGCAATAGAGATTTTAGACAAAATAGCCAGGTCTAAAGTAAATTGATTTTCTCTTTACTTGGACCGATTGAGGAGATAAAAATGGCACAAGGTAAATTAACAGTAACCGATATTGCGGCGGCAATTAAAAAAGAGGGGTTAAGTTGGCAAGCCGGTGAGACAGATATTTCCATGCTGCCGGCGGCAGAAAGGAAAAACTATCTTGGATTGAACGTCACGAAGGCTGAACTGACGCAAATGGCGAATGCCGTAAAAAAACAAGCTGCAGAAGAAACACAAGCTTTTAAAGTAGGCTCTGGATATGGCGCTCCTACCGCGATGGATTGGAGGAATGTATCAGGTAAGAATTACATAACGAGTGTTAAGAATCAGGGCGGATGTGGATCCTGTGTCTCCTTTGGGACTTGTGCGACCATAGAATCTAATATGCGTATTAAGGCCCAAGACCACACTCTGGCGCTTGATCTTTCTGAAGCATTTATGCAGTTCTGTGGAGGTGGAAGCTGCGGTGGTTGGGGATTAACTTCTGGGCTTGATTACGCTAAAAGCACCGGTGTTACTGATGAAGCCTGCTTTCCCTATCAACCTAAAAACATGCCTTGTACTGATCGCTGCAGCGATTGGCAATCGCGCCTGGTAAAAATCTTAAACTACGCCAGTCACAGCAGTATGCAGGCTCGAAAAGATGCCATTGCCAAGGGACCTGTGGTAGCAGGTATGGCGGTTTTTACTGATTTTTATAACTACGCGGGGGGAGTTTATCGGAAATCATCTGCTGCAAACAACGAGCTGGAAGGTTATCACTGTGTTAGCGTCGTCGGCTATGATGACAACCAGCAATGCTGGATTATCAAAAATAGCTGGGGACCTGGCTGGGGTGAGAACGGTTTTATTCGAATAGCATACAATCAAGCTGACTTGCTGATAGATACGGGTTGGGCATTCTACTCGGTAGATACCGATGTTCAGCCTGCGAAGGGCAGTGGAGCCGCCAAGTATCTTCTAGTCGATAAGCGCTTTGGTGGTAATGTTGTTTTTTGGGCTTACGCCGGAGACCAATGGCGTTACAAAGTTATCTCAGATGCAGATTTGGCCGGATTCCCCCAAGAAGCATTTGCAGCAAATCGTGTCGATATCTACTGGGATAAAGATCAGATCACACTGGTCCGCCCATGGAAGAATCTATAATAAAGACGTTATTTATCAACTTGGATAAGTGGTTTATATCGACTGAATCCTTGGTGTCGCATCAAACATGCGATGGCATTATATTTAGTCACTAAATATTAAGGAGCTATAATATGTCAGAAATAAGTTTAGAAATTATGCAGCAATTGGAAAATGCACAGGTCTCCCTTGCCCAAAGTATGGTCGCAGGTGGTCCACCTATGACCGCAGGGTCCACCACTCCTAATCTCGCCGAAACCACATTCGGTGCTGCCGGAAGTGGACAGGCAAAGTATCTTTTACTGGATCATTATACGACCAGTTCAACTCGCATTCTCTGGGCACATTCAGGTGACTGGCGCAGTGCGAATGTGACTAACACTGAAGAGCAAGGTCTGGCCCAAGTTGCTTTTGCAGCCAACCGCGTTGATGTATGGTGGGATAACAGCAATAAAATCACGCTGATGAGGTGTTGGAAAAACTTGTGATCTTTCATCATTTCTTCTTTTCGGTTAGATTCCTATCATTAAAGTTGGGAAATCAAAAATAGTAATAATGGATTACAGGTAGTCAGCGGAGTGAATGTTGACTTCTGCAATCCATTTACAAAACAGAAGAGCAGTGAGACGTTTAAGGCTTGTATCGAGCTGGCAAGCTCATAAAGCTCAAGGTTCTCATATTAGTAGGAAACTTAAATGTCAAAATTGACACTAATGTTAGACGATACAGGAAAATCCTTTGAAGTTCGCCGGGGAGATATAATCACTATTCAGCTTAAAGAAAATCGTACTACGCCATACCGCTGGAAATTAAAGTCAGATACAGAGACTCATATTTTGCCATTGCAGGATTCTCGCTATTCTCTGCCGAAAGAGCCTAAATTTGGTGAAGATGGAGTGCTAACGCTTACATTTAAAGCAATCTCAGTGGGTACTGCGAGTATTCAATTGAAACATTGGTGCGAGTGGGAGGGAGAATCATCGGTTAGTGACAGGTTTGATGTTAGCATTTCCGTCGTTGATTGATGCATGCGGCCTCAAACACGGTGAATTATTAAGCCCTTAGGCTTTACACCTTCAGACTCGGACAACCATTATCAAGTAGTTTAATATTGCTACGCCCTGACAAGGAACGTAATGTTGTATCCATTAATGAGCAATCTTTTCTCAGCTCCATTGCCTTTCTCTATTAAAGTTATCTACCCAATGCCAAAATAAAAAAGGCGCAATAAATGCGCCTTTGAATCAATCTCATTTTTTAGAAGTTAAAAACGACTATTTCCATAACCATGGTAAAGTTTGTTTTTGTTTTTCTTCAAAAGCAGTAATTTTATCTTCGTGTTTTAACGTCCAAGCAATATCGTCAAGACCGCCCAATAAAGATTCTTTACGAAACGGATCCACTTCAATATGAATAACAATGCCGCCTGGTGTGGTTAATTTTTCAGCTTCAAGATCAACCGTAAATTTAACCCCTTCATTAGCCGAGATCTCAGCCATTAATGCAGCAAGTTCATCTTTGCTTACTCTAATGGGCAGAAGCGCATTTTTAAAACAGTTAGTATAAAAAATATCAGCAAAACTGGTTGATATAACAGTATTAAAACCGTAATCAGCAATTGCCCAAGGAGCATGTTCGCGCGAAGAGCCACAACCGAAGTTATCACCGGTAACTAAGATTTTAGCACCTTTAAAGACCGGTTTATTAAGCTCAAATTCAGGGTTAGGAGTGACATTATCGGCCAAAAAACGCCAATCGTGAAAAAGGTGGATACCAAAACCCGTACGCTCTACTTTTTTCAAGAACTGCGTTGGAATAATTTGGTCTGTATCAACGTTACTGCGATTCATTAATGCCGCAATGCTAGTATGTTTTTTATAAGCTTCCATTATTGTTCCCTTTATGCCCAATCTCGAATATCTACAAAGTGTCCGGCAATAGATGCCGCTGCCGCCATTGCAGGCGAAACAAGGTGAGTAAGTCCATTTTTACCTTGACGACCTTCGAAATTACGGTTTGAAGTAGAAGCACTACGTTGACCTTCTGTTAATTCATCACCATTCATAGCAAGACACATTGAACAACCTGGTTCACGCCATTCCCAACCAGCATCAAGAAAAATCTTATCTAAACCTTCGGCTTCCGCTTGTTCTTTTACAGGGTAAGAACCAGGGACTGCGATGGCCTGAACACCGGGTGCAATGGTTTTGCCTTTGAGCATCTCGGCAGCAGCACGAAAATCTTCAATACGTCCGTTAGTACAAGAGCCTAAAAATACAATATCAACATTAACATCGGTCATTTTCTGGCCGGCTTTAATTTTCATATATTCAAGGGCATTTTTACAAGCCTGTGCTTTAATCGGATCATCAAAATCAGTAGGTGCCGGTACGATTCCATTCACTGAGATCACCTGTTCCGGTGAAGTCCCCCAGGTAACTTGCGGTGCGATATCTTCAGCTTTAAAGTTGATGACTTTATCAAAATCAGCCCCCTTATCAGAAGGCAGCGTTTTCCAATAAGCAAGAGCCGCATCCCAATCTTTGCCCTTAGGTGCAAACTCTTTGCCTTCAAGGAAATCAAAGGTTTTTTGATCCGGTGCAATAAGACCTGCACGAGCGCCCGCTTCTATTGCCATATTACAGAGGGTCATACGACCTTCCATAGTCAGGTTAACAACTGCATCACCAGCAAATTCAATAACATAACCTGTACCGCCAGCAGTACCGGTCTTACCGATAATAGCCAATGCAATGTCTTTAGCCGTTGCATGTTTAGAAAGTGTCCCTTCTACATTTATAAGCAAGGTTTTTGATTTTTGTTGTTGTAATGTTTGTGTTGCCATTACATGTTCAACTTCAGAAGTACCGATACCAAATGCGAGTGTACCAAATGCACCGTGTGTTGACGTATGGCTATCACCGCAACAAACAACCATGCCAGGATGAACAAAACCATGCTCTGGCACAACGATATGAATAATACCGTTGTTAGCATTGCTCATATCATAAAGGTTTATACCATGTTCTTTACAGTTAACAGCCATCGTTTGAATCTGTTTTGCTGCAACAGGATCAGAAATTTCGGCACGACCTTTTGTCGGAACACAATGATCCATTGTGGCTAATATACTGTGCGTATTGCGCACACCACGATTTTGCAGTTTAAGGCCTTCAAATGCTTGTGGACTAGTCACTTCATGCATTAGATGTCGGTCAACAAACAGAATTGGAGAGCCTGACTCTGGTTCATAAACCAAATGCGCATCCCAGATTTTTTCATACATTGTTTTAGTCATTATTTTCCTTCAACCTCTATGCTTTCTATTAATCCCTACCATCTAGGAGATAAACCATATAACAGTCACTAGCAGATATAGGTTGTTTAGTTCCGTTTAGAAAATTTATTCTAATTGATCGATGTCAATAAAACAATATAGCAAGATCAAATACTGCATTCTAGTGAAATATATATTCAATTTTCCGACTTAACAAATACAGACTACAATCCATTTAAAATCAAAGTATTAACTTCAAATTTAATTAATAATGAGACTATCTAAATAGTCTTATTATTGTTTTTTTAGATTTTAAAGGCTTTCCCTATGCAATTATTAAGAATATCTATTCATTTAATAGTAAATATTGATAACTGCACGGCAAATGTGAATATCAATGGCAGATTAGCAATTAATTACGTAATATAGCCCTTCTTTAAATAAAATAATATATAGGTTGCACCGATGCAATTTGAAATAATTACGACAACAGCACAATTGCATGATTTTATAGCAACCCTTGATGGCAGCCCGATTTCACTTGATACAGAATTTGTCCGCACACGCACTTATGCAGCGAATTTAGGCTTGTTACAAATATCTCAAAATACACAAATCACCTTAATCGATCCGATTGCGGTTGGCGACCTATCAAGTTTTTGGCAGGCTATTGATAATAAAAATATAATTTTGCATGCCAGCAGTGAAGATTTAGAAATAATACGAGATCATAAAGGTGATCTCAATTTCACCCTTTTTGATACCCAAATTGCATGCTCTTTTCTTAATATGGGCGCTTCTCTTGGTTATGCTAAAATGGTTGAAACATTAGAGGCCGTTATCGTTGACAAGGGTGAATCACGAACAGACTGGTGTGCGCGTCCTTTAAGCGAAAAGCAAATAAACTATGCCGGCGTGGACGTTTTATATTTACAACCCTGCTTAGAGAAGCTGCAGCAACAACTTGAAAATAAAAAAATGTTCCCTTTTTTTGAGCAAGAATGCCAAAGTGTACTTGCTCAAAAAATGGTGAAACAAGATCCTGACAAAGCCTATAAATTGCTTAACAATTTATTTAAATTGGATCGCCAAGGACTGGCTATTATAAAGGCATTAGCAAAATGGCGTTTACTCACCGCACAAGAACGTAATCTTGCGCTTAACTTTGTTGTAAAAGCTGATCACCTGTGGTTATTGGCTTATTATCAACCCACTTCTTTAGACGATCTGCGTCGTTTAAATTTATTGCCCAATGAAATTCGGATTCATGGACAACAGATTTTAACCATTATGACCCAGGTAATCAGTCAAGATGAAAGTACTTATCCCCCTCTGGTGAACCGTTTGGTTGATTTTCCCGCTTACAAAAGCACGGTGAAATCAATGCGCGATAAAATTCAGCTTTGCGCCGAAAAATATGACTTACCCCTTGAGTTACTTGCCTCTAAACGTGTTATTAACGAATATTTAAGCTGGTTATGGAAATTAACCAATCTGCAAAGACAAACAGCCAATAAACCCAAGCTGTTAACGGGCTGGAGATTTGAATTAATCGGGCATCAGTTCGAACACTAAATTCCAGTTGTAATAATCGGGCAGCAGGTTCATTCTCTAACGGTCTGATGGTGTAAAACCCATTCAAAAATTATAACATTATGCAGATAGTGCTTATCTGTATGGCTTTAATAAAAAGGAAAACTTAATGAGCACAACGCTATCTTGGAAGGCAACCTTCCGTAGTTATTTAGATAAGCGCTTATTATGGGTATTTATGCTTGCCTGTTCAAGCGGTTTTCCCTGGGTTCTTATTGGCTCTAATATGTCCGGTTGGTTAAAAGATGCCGGGTTAACACGTGCCGCAATCGGTTATTTTGGTTCAGTTTTTACTGTTTACGCCTTTAATTTTCTTTGGGCACCGTTGATCGATCGCGTAAAAATACCCATCCTTTATCCCATTCTGGGGCAACGCCGCAGCTGGATATTCCTTTGCCAGTCATTTATTTTGGTTTTGACACTGTTGATCGCAGGGACGCATCCTGCAACTAATCTGATGCTGACCTCAATGCTTGCGTTAGGTATTGCTATCTTTTCTGCCACGCAGGATATTGCTATTGACGCCTACCGAATAGATACTTTTCCAAGACAACAAACCAGTAAATTACCCCAAGCTGCTGCGATGGCAGTGATCGGTTGGTGGACAGGTTATTCCCTGCCAGGCTACTTCGCTTTTATGAATGCTGACGGTATGGGTTGGAATGGTGTTTATTATGCAATGGCGGTTGTTGTTGCAATATTAATGTTGTTTACCCTGCTTGTTGGGGAGCCAATAACCGAACGAGAAGCCTTACAGCAGGAAGCCGAGGGTAAATATAACAAAGTGATGAAGTCTCACGCGGCCACCTGGTTTAGTGTCACTGTGATTGAGCCTTTTTGGGATTTCTTTAAACGTAATGGTCTTAAAGTGGCACTCACTATTTTATTATTCGTTTTCTTATTTAAAATTGGTGAAGCTTTCCTTGGCCGTATGTCTATTGTCTTTTATAAAGAGATAGGCTTTAGCAATGAGCAAATAGGTCATTATTCAAAACTTATTGGCTGGGGGGCAACTATCTTCTTCACCTTGCTGGGCAGTGTATTTAACGTTAAGTTTGGTATTGTACGTGGTTTAATGATTGGTGGCACGGCAATGGCAGCCAGCAACTTGATGTTTGCATGGATAGCAAATGTGGGCCCGAATGAGCTTCTTTTCTTAGCCACCATCCTAGTGGATAACTTTACAACCGCATTTTCAACGGTTGCTTTTGTTTCATTTTTAACCCTGTTAACCGGCACCGCATTTTCTGCCACCCAATATGCCCTATTGGCTTCATTAGGTAATCTGGGACGTACTACGCTCGCGTCATTTAGCGGTCAATTGATAGATGTTCTCAATGACTGGTCAACGTTTTTTATTATCACCGCCTTAATGGTTATTCCGAGTTTAATTATGCTCTATTCACTACGTCACTTCTTTGACCATGTTTCTGATCAACACAGGAGTAAAAAGCGCAAAGAATGACAAATTGAGGGAAATTAAAATGCGGTCTTATGCGGACCGAAAGCCTGAGATAGGCGTGATTGAACAGGTTATTTTTAGAAGGTTGTCAGAAGCCGTTTAGCTTCACCGGCAAAACAAAAGAATGCCATTACAAAATTTTATTATTATGCCAATTCCACTAATTAGATGATCTATTTAGGCGCTGGAAAAACGCATGAAAGCAAGGCATTGATTGCAGTAACTAGTTGTTCTAATTATACAAAATCGTAGGGAACGATTTTGAACAGCTTTAGCTGGCCACGTAGTGGGGAATAACAGGATGTTATGAATCAAATTAATAACAAAGACTAAAGCGTAGTTTTATGTCTAGCTAGCATGTGTTTTAACAAGCATAAATGGGCATGAATTTAATGGATTTGGTATTTTGCAGGGCTTCGCCGCTAAAGATGACGAGAATGTGCCCTGCACCTGTTCAAAGGTTGAATTTTTGAGAATATCTAGCCGATATGTGTCAAGCCGCCCATATATTGTTGTAACACCTGCGGGATTTCAATACTGCCATCCTCAAGTTGGTAGTTTTCTAGCACAGCAACCAAAGTACGACCCACTGCTAACCCAGAGCCGTTTAGAGTGTGTAATAACTCCGGCTTTTTAGCACCTGTCGGGCGGAAACGCGCCTGCAAACGGCGCGCCTGAAAATCACCAATATTTGAGCAAGATGAAATTTCTCGATATTGATCTTGTGCAGGCAACCACACCTCCAAGTCATAGGTTTTAGTTGCGCCAAAGCCCATATCACCAGTACATAAAACCACTTTACGGTAAGGTAATTGCAGATTTTTTAATACCTGTTCGGCATGCCCGGTTAACTCTTCCAATGCTTCAAAACTTTTTTCAGGATGCACAAACTGCACCATTTCAACTTTATCAAACTGATGCTGACGAATTAAACCACGCGTATCACGACCATAGGATCCCGCTTCACTTCTGAAACAAGGGGTATGGGCCGTTAATTTAAGCGGCAAATCAGATTCATCATAGATCATATCCCGGCTCATATTAGTCAGCGGAACTTCAGCCGTTGGGATAAGTGACATACCAATGCCTTCTTCTGTTGCCGGCTTAGTATTAAACAAGTCATCACCAAATTTAGGCAGCTGCCCGGTACCGTATAAACTATCAGCATTGACCAGATAAGGGACATACATCTCTGTATAACCATGATGATCGGTGTGAAGATCTAGCATATACTGCGCTAAAGCGCGGTGTAATTTAGCGATTTTACCGCGCATAACAATAAAACGTGAGCCGCTGATTTTAACGGCCGATTTAAAATCTAAACCGTCTAAGGCTTCGCCCAAATCAACATGATCTTTGACTTCAAAATCAAACTTCTTCGGCTCACCCCATTTTAATATTTCTACATTTTCACTTTCATCTTTACCAAGAGGTGCTGATTCATGCGGTAAATTAGGCATACTGTATGCCAAACTTTTAATCTGCTCTGCTAACAGTGCAAAATCTTCTTTGGCACTGTCTAATCTTTCGCCTAATAAGCCCATTTCAGTGCGCAGCGGGGTAATATCTTCACCCCGTTTTGCCGCTTGGCCAACCTCTTTAGAACGGCTATTACGCTCGGCTTGTAAGGTTTCAGTGGTAATCTGTAGAATTTTCCTTTTTTCTTCCAGTTGATTTAATAATTCAACATCTAAAGTATATCCACGAGAAGCTAATCGTAATGCAGTTTGTTCTATATCGTTACGTAAAAATTTTGGATCTAACATGCTTCTTCCTAACTTTTAAAGACTAATAATGTGCCAACATATGCGGCGAAAAGGCAGACCACAACATTTAATGCGATATTTAGCATCGCTTTAAATAACTCACCCTGTTGCAATAGCAGTAAATTATCCATTGAAAACGTTGAAAAGGTGGTTAATGCACCTAAAAATCCAACGCCAACTAACGGCCACCAGGGAGATGCCGAAATGGTTTCCTGCTGAACAAGTTGAAAAAGACAACCCATAATCAACGAGCCAATGATATTGACCGAGAGTGTAGCAAATGGAAAACTTTTTCCAAAGAGGCTTATTACTCCAATTCCGATTAAATAGCGTAATGTCGCCCCAATCGCTCCCCCGCTGGCCACCAAGGCTAGATTTATAACCATACTATTCATAAAAATGTCTCATACTCTGTCTCTGTTGCACTATTAACACCCTATAAAAATTATCCCATAAGCGATATAATTACTAATAACGTTTATTATTACTTTGCTGGTTTAACTCATCTAAATAATTAAGTTTGGCGGCAATTTGCTTTTCAAAACCACGATCTGTTGCTCGATAAAACTTAGTGCCCTGTAAGGCTTCCGGCAGATAAACTTCACCGGCAGCAAATGCGCCGTCTTCCTCATGCGCATAACGATAACCTAAACTATGGTCAAGTTCCTTCATTAATTTAGTCGGTGCATTACGAAGATGTAATGGCACTTCATATTCAGGAAAATCTTTCACCGCTTGCTTAGCATTGGCAAAGGCCGTATAGACGGCATTACTTTTAGGTGCACTGGCGCAGTAGACAATCGCCTGAGCAATTGCCCGCTCACCTTCATAGGGTCCAACGCGGGCAAAACAATCCCAGGCATTTATTGCAATTTGCATCGCCCGCGGATCGGCATTACCAATGTCTTCCGATGCAATTGCTAATAACCTGCGCGCCACATACAGCGGATCACATCCACCAGCGAGCATACGCGCATACCAATAAAGTGCAGCATCGGGATCTGAACCACGCACTGATTTATGAAAGGCCGATATTAAATCGTAAAAAAGATCCCCTTTTTTATCAAAGCTAACCCCTTCACGACCTGCTATCTCCTTTAAGAGATCTAGATTAATGGATAAACTTTGCTCAGAATCAATGGCCATATCTGCCAATAATTCGAGATAATTAAGGGCTTTTCTGGCATCCCCTTGTACAAGTTGCGCTAATTTTTCTTTTACATCACCCACAAATTGAATGTTTTTATTTGCGAGTCCATCGACTGAAGAACAAGCCTGATCAATCACAGCGATGATTTCAGCTTCACTGAGTTTTTTTAATAAATAGATCCGCGCTCTGGATAACAATGCATTATTGAGCTCGAAGGAAGGATTTTCCGTCGTTGCACCAATAAATAAGATAGTGCCATCTTCAATATAGGGCAGAAAAGCATCCTGCTGGGCCTTGTTAAAACGATGTACTTCATCAACAAACAACAAGGTACGAATACCATTAGTGCGATTTTGTTGGGCAATTTCAATCGCAGCACGTATTTCTTTAATCCCCGAGGTCACCGCCGAAAGACGCTCTACATGCGCATCACAGTAGGATGCTATTAATTCTGCTAAGGTTGTTTTACCCGTACCGGGCGGACCCCATAAAATCATGGAGTGCGCAGCACCATTTTCTAATGCATTGCGTAACGGTTTACCGGCACCGATAATATGTGCCTGGCCAATGTAATTTGAAAAAAATTTTGGCCGCATTCGTGCCGCTAATGGCTGAAAATCATTATTAAATTCAAAAAGATCTTTCATTAACGTTGATCATCTATTTCAACACCTGCTGGGATGCTAAAATCAAAAAAGCCTTCCACCCAGGGCTTAGATAAGACTTTATGACTCAATTTAAACTCACTGCGTTGTCCCAGCGCTTCAATAACCACAAACTTGCTAACCTGACTTGATTTATTAAACTCAAAGATAAAAGATCTATCCTGAACGGTGCCGGCAATATTCTTGACGATGAATTGATCATTAACTTTATTTACCTGATAGTCAGCCCATTGCGACTCATTAGCCCCGGAAAGCAGTATAAAGGGGGTGCCTTGTATTGCATCACTTAAATTAAGCAGGGTGACCTGTTCAATAAAGGGACTGTACATCCACATGGTTTGACCATCGGAGACAATTAATTCCTCTTCTGGCATAAGCACTTCCCAGCGAAATTTACCCGGACGCGAAATAGCTAACATGCCCTGACTATCATCTAATATTTTGCCTTCCGGACTGCTCACTTGTTGTGAAAATTCAGCATTAATAAAACTAAATTTGGCTAATTTTTCTTTTAATAATTGACTATCTGTCGCTGCCGAAACAGCAGAAGACAAAAATGACGTTAACAAGATGGAAATGACAATAACTATTTTTTTCATACATTAATCCTTAACGGGAGGCGGAGCGAGAACATCGCGATTACTATTGGCACCTGATGGTGCACTGATCACACCTTGTGCTTGAAGTTGATCCACCAAACGCGCCGAGCGATTGTAACCAATTCTAAATTTACGCTGAATACTTGATATTGATACTTTACGAGTTTCGGTAATAAATTCAACTACTTCATCAAATAAAGCATCAATCTCGTTAGCACCTTCAGCTTCCTCACCAGGTAACAACATATCTAAGCCACTGTCACCATCGATGATCTCCTGTACATAATTCGGCTCACCGCGTTTTTTCCAATCCGCAACAACACGGTGGACTTCATGGTCATCAACAAAGGCACCATGTACACGTGTCGGCACGCCAACCCCGGGTGGCATATATAACATATCACCGTGACCTAACAGGGTTTCAGCACCCTGCATGCCTAAAATAGTCCTTGAGTCGATTTTACTCGAGACTTGGAATGCAATTCGAGTAGGAATGTTTGCTTTAATTAAGCCGGTGATAACGTCTACCGAAGGACGCTGTGTCGCTAAAATTAAGTGAATGCCGGCGGCACGTGCTTTTTGTGCAATACGGGTAATTAACTCCTCACATTTTTTACCCACAATCATCATCATATCGGCAAATTCATCAACAACCACAACAATGCTGGGTAATTTTGTTAATTCAGGGGCAGTCAAATCCATACTATCCCCCTCTTTCCAAAGAGGATCTGTTAATGGCGTGCCCTCATCGGCCGCTTCTTTTACCTTACTATTAAAACTGGCTAATGTACGGACACCAATTTCAGACAAAAGTTTATAACGGCGTTCCATTTCGCCAACACACCAGCGTAATGCATTTGCCGCATCCTTCATATCAGTAACGACTTCCGCTAATAAGTGCGGGATCCCTTCATAAACACTTAATTCGAGCATTTTAGGGTCAATTAAAATCAAACGTACATCTTCAGGCGTTGATTTATATAACAAACTGACCAGCATACAGTTGACGCCCACAGATTTTCCCGAGCCCGTTGTACCTGCCACTAAAAGATGCGGCATTTTAGCAAGGTCAACCACCACAGGCTGTCCGGAAATATCAGCTCCAAGCACCATACTTAAAGGAGATTTACTTTCTCTAAATTTTGCACTGCCCAATACTTCCGAAGAATAAACAATTTCACGATGTTTATTAGGTAACTCTAAGGCAATGACCGACTTCCCGGGAATTTGATCAACCACTCGCACACTCATTGCGGACAAGGCACGTGCTAAGTCTTTTTCTAAACCGCTCACTGTGCTCACTTTCATCCCGGGTGCTAAAGAAAGTTCAAAACGTGTAATAACAGGTCCGGGTAAGACATTAACCACTTTAGCTTTAATTTTAAATTCAAGTAATTTAGCTTCAACTAAACGTGCCGCAGTATCCAGCTCTTCCTTTGAGATGGGATGAATTTTTTTATCGGGCCGATCCAACAGGTCAATACTCGGAAAGGCAGCCATATTTTCTTCCACTGGTTTCCGTTTAATAGCGGGTTTGGCATGTTCAGGAAGATGGTCAAAATTATTTTTCGGGGCTATAGCAGGTTTGGCTTTGTCTACGACCGGTTGCGGGTTGACTGCTTTTTGTGGTGTGGATTCAGTGATAAAAGCAGGAATGTTTTCTATTTCCGGTGATGTAGATGAAAAGCTGTGTAAATCCTTTTTATCGTCTTCCACAGCATCGATATCAAAGGGCGCATCAAAATATTGTTGATCAATATCTGAATCATCAATGTCTGAATAATTAAAATCTGAATCATCAGGGCCACCAGAAACCTTCTCAACAGGCTTTTTTTTAGCCACTACATCAGAAGAAGCTGGCTGTTCAGCCACCGTCTTCCGCTGTTTTTTTGTAACACCCCAATCCGGCTCTTTTTCATTAAGCCGTGAGATTTTTTCTGCCTTGCGCTTTTCTTTCCAAAGAGAAAAGCGTTCTGGCAATGTCATTAACCAAGTAACAAAAATAATAACAAAAGCGCCCGTACTATCGATTAAACTAAGCCAGGAAAAACCGAGTAAAAAGGTTATGCCTGAAACAAGCAGGGTTAACAGGATAAAATTCATTGCTAACAAACTAAAAAAACCTGACATACCTTGCGCGATAATGTCACCTACCAATCCACCGGAGGGATAATAGTGATAATCATCAAAGTTCAGAGAAGCTAATGCAGTGGTACTAAAGACAGTAAAAATAAACCCGATAATACGTAATCCCAGATTTAAAAAATCCATATCCAAACTAAATTTTGGTTTCCATAAAAAAAACCATGCAAAAAAAGCGATCAGTACGGGAACAAAATAAGCGAGTAATCCAAAACCATAAAATAGAATATCAGCTATCCAAGCCCCCACCATACCACCAGCATTTTGAATTTCTGCCACCCACTGTTGCTGTGACCAACTCGGATCAACGGGGGAAAATGTAAACAATGAAATGCTAATAAAAATGGCGACAAACGCACAGACAATGATGCCAACTTCTAATAATTTTTGTGCACCGGAGAGCCGGTTAAGAAAGTTGTTTTTCGACAAAAGAGTTATCCTGTTATAAAAAAGTAGTGAAACATTAATTTAGTTTATTTAATCCAGAAAGTCATCGGGAAGCTGGTGACGTAAATGCAGCCAAATTTTTCCACTGGCGAAAGCCGAATCGCGAACAACCTGCATGATCTGATGTATTTCCCCTTTCTCTAATACAATTTTAATGTCAGCGTAAAAAGCCAGAGCAATAGATTTAGCCTCTGTATTTGAAAAATAAAAATAGCCAACCCGGCGATACAAGTCCTGTAACCCATTAAGAATCAAAACATAAATCATATTATTGGAGGAAACAGCGACATGGTGATAAAAACGGTAATCAAATTCAGTAAATTCTTCACTGCTGGCATCAATTGAAGGTACTTTATCTAAAAAAGAAAGCACACTTTTTGTATTATGCTTTGCAGCCATGCGTAAAATAATGGCGCTAACATTAGTACGTACTGACATCAGTTGGTCAATATAATCTGCCCGCCTCTCAATATCAAGGCGGGTAATAGTACTTAACACATTTAAACTTGAGGTTTCCCAAAAATCATTTACTTTCGTTGACTTACCATGGCAAATTGTAATCCAACCATCCTTTGACATACGCTGTAAAACCTCACGCAGAGTAGTGCGCGTCACTCCTATTTTATCAGCAAGCACTCGTTCAGCGGGCAATGCTGAATGTATTGCAATAGTGCCATTCCAAATAGACTCTATCAAATACTGTTCAGCTATGTCTGCAGGCCCTTTTACGTTTTTTATCATTTAAAATCCCCCTTACTTTTATCTTTCTATAGTAACACAGAGGTTAATAGACAAAACAGGTCGTTTATCTTTGTAAATCAAGCATCAACAATCAAATGTAATACCCGAACTAAAAATAATAATCTGTTTGTGAATACTCTTATGGTCGCTTTATTGTAGCTGCTTAACGACTTAACAATATTAAGATGACAGTGGATTTTATGTTTTTAATAACAAGTCATAATTTAAAAGATAAAAACGAGACCACATACCACGAATAAAGAGCCTAAAATCAGCAATGACGCAGTTGAATCTCTTTCCATTTAGCACTTCTAAATGCTAAAGTTATGTTACTCTTTTTTGTGATATTAGGAATCTTTGTGTTAACAATTTTAAAAGCGATTTCCAAACAGCGTTGGTCTTGGTTACTATTGGCAGCAAGCGCGCTATCCCTTGAATTATCTGCTTTATATTTTCAGCACGTTATGCAACTTGAACCCTGTGTTATGTGTGTTTATGAACGCCTTGCCATGCTTGGAATTTTATTGGCGGGTTTAATAGGCGCCAGTTCGCCAAATAATGTTTTTATTCGTTTGAGCGCTTTTTTATTATGGGGGATAAGTGCCGTTTGGGGAATTTTATTAGCAATAAAACATACGGATTATCAACTGCACCCTTCTCCCTTTTTCACCTGTGATTTTTTTCCTAATTTCCCGGCATGGGCACCTTTACATGAATGGCTGCCATGGTTATTTAATCCAACGGGTGACTGCTCCGATATTGTTTGGCAATTTTTAGGTTATTCTATGCCGCAATGGTTAATTGTTAGTTTTTCACTCTATACATTGTTATTTATTATTTTTGCCATCAGCGCTGTGCTAAAAACTAAAAAACAATTATTCTAGCGTTGGGTTATAAATTCTAAAATCAGCTCACAGTTTGCCCTGTTATATTTTCTGCTGGAGAAAACGATTAGCGACTTCGACTTACCGTTTTCTATACTGTTCAATATTAATCAATAATTACCGAATCTAATCCTTCATTTAGGATTAGTTTTCAGTTCTGTTTAGGCCCGTATTTTTCTTTAAATAAATGTTCATTTTCTTTAAAGGCATTAATACAGGCCAGGCAGATACATGATTTATCAATCAACCCTATCGGTAGTAAAGCTGTTAAGGACTTGGGAATCTGAACCTCAAAACACCAGCAAGCTGATTCACTTTCGGCACTACATTTATTAACCCCATTGCAAAATGGGCATAAAGTTTTACTGTTATTAAAAGCCACAATCAGTTATCCCTCTTTTTTGCTGAAGCTAAAAGAGAGACAGCGTCCTGCATTATATCGGGAAAAATCAACTCCATATATGCTTATATTAAATTGATTAAACAGCTTACTATTGCAATAGAGAAATCTTTTTTGGCCCTTCTTTAGCGCCCGGCCCTGATGACTGTTTAACACTTGCAAATACAAAGGTTAATTAATATCCGCAATATTTTGCTTTAACTTGTGTTTATTTAGGCAGATCTTTACAATGCATGTATTACGGGTAAGTACGGAAAAAAAGATGAACAGAAAGAAAAAATTAAACAGTATTCTTGATAAACGCATCAAACGAATGAATGCCAAAAAGAATCCGGCTTTAAAACCTAAATATGTTTCTAAAGCAGAGCGTGCAAGAATAGAAGCATTAGAGCAGAACAGCGAATCACAAAACGCAGTAATGACTGAACAATAATCAGAATTGTTATCAATTATAGTGAATAGACCGAAAAAAACAGTTCACTTTTAATAACGAGATTGTTAGTCTATAGACACTTAATAAATAGAGAATTATGTAACCATGAAAAAAATCACCCTGAAATCACTGCACCATCATATTATCTAATCTTTCAGGATCTTATTCTTGGGAGAATTTTTGCGTTCTTCCAGAGGTTACCAATAAAATAAACCCCCGGAAGTCCGCCTCCCGAGGGTTTTTTAGTTTTTAAGACAAGGGAAATAAGAATGCCAGAGCAACGTTTAAGAATTGCAATACAGAAGAAAGGTCGTTTAAGTGAAGATACCGTTAAGTTATTAAAAGCTTGTGGTGTAAAAGTTAACCTCAATACCCAACGCTTAATTGCGCACAGTGACAATATGGCCATTGATATTCTGCGCGTGCGCGATGATGATATTCCAGGCTTAATAATGGATGGTGTGGTTGACCTTGGTTTTATCGGTCAAAATGTACTTGAAGAAGAAAACATGATGCGGACAGTGGCAAAAGAGCCAACCGCACACAAAGTAGTTAAAGAACTCGCTTTTGGTGCCTGTCGTTTCTCCATTGCTGTTGATCAGGATTTTGATTATCAAGGTGCCAAATCACTGGCCAATTTACGCATTGCAACAACTTATGTTCATATCCTTAAGCGCTTTATGGAAGAACAAAATATCCCTTACACATCTTGTATGTTAACTGGCTCTGTTGAAGTGGCTCCGCGTGCAGGCCTTGCCGATGCAATTTGTGATCTGGTCTCAACCGGTGCAACGCTTGAAGCAAATGGTCTTAAAGAAGTTGAAGTTATCTATCGTTCAACCGCGGTTTTAATACAGCGCGCAGACCCCTTAAACCAACAAAAACAAGATTTAGTTAATCGTCTTTTAACCCGTATTGATGGTGTACAGTCAGCTAAAGAATGTAAATACATTATGTTACATGCACCAACGGCTAATTTAGAAGCAATCAAATCGCTATTACCGGGTTCAGAGCAACCAACAGTCATGCAACTTTCAGGCAGCAGTGACCATGTCGCCCTGCACGTGGTAAGCAAAGAAAACTTATTCTGGGAAACAATGGAGCAGCTTAAAACCTTAGGCGCGAGCTCTATTCTAGTGTTACCCATTGAAAAAATGATGGAGTAGATATGCAAACTAAGATGAGGACAGTTAACTGGTTAGATTTATCCAATAAGCAACAAGCACTACTGCTTACTCGTCCTGCAATGGCGGATTCTGCCGGACTGAAAACAACCGTCTCTGAAATCATTTCTGATGTTCGTATTAAAGGTGATCGCGCCCTTTTAGATTATACTAAACGTTTTGATAAATTAGATGGCGAAAACTTTACCATTTCAGAAGCGCAAATTCAGCAGGCAAGTGCACGTTTAGGTGATGATATTAAAACAGCTATCCGCACCGCTTATAACCACGTGGTTATATTTCATAAGGCGCAAGTGCAGGATGTAATCCGTGTTGAAACCATGCCGGGTGTGGTTTGTGAAATGCACACTCAAGCCATTGAATCAGTCGGTCTCTATATCCCAGGTGGCAGTGCCCCACTGCCCTCAACGGTTATTATGACCGGAGCACCTGCGCAAATTGCCGGTTGCAGCCGCTTAGTACTGTGTACGCCACCTCCCGTGGCCGATGAAATTTTATTTGCCGCCTCACTGTGCGGCGTAAACGAAATTTACACTGTAGGGGGTGCACAGGCAATTGCCGCTTTA
Source organism: Psychromonas ingrahamii 37 (assembly GCF_000015285.1). Lineage (NCBI taxonomy): Bacteria > Pseudomonadati > Pseudomonadota > Gammaproteobacteria > Alteromonadales > Psychromonadaceae > Psychromonas > Psychromonas ingrahamii. The sequence goes on along the minus strand of NC_008709.1, from coordinate 2,013,825 downwards.
GCCTATGGCACAGACACCATTGCCTCTGTTGATAAAATTTTTGGTCCCGGCAATGCCTATGTTACGGAAGCAAAACGTCAGGTAAGTAATGATTTTGCCGGTGCCGCCATTGATATGCCGGCAGGTCCTTCGGAAGTACTGGTCATTGCAGATGAGAATGCTAATCCCACTTTTATCGCCGCAGACTTGCTCTCTCAAGCTGAGCATGGCCATGACTCACAATCTATATTAGTGACTCCAAGCCTTGCTGTTGCAGAGCAAACCGCCATTGAGATTAAGCAACAATTAGCTGTTTTAGAACGTCGTGACATCGCAGAAAAGGCATTAGCACACAGTGTTAGTATCATTTGTAAAGATATCCAGCAGGCATGTGAAATTTCCAATCGTTATGCCCCGGAGCACTTGATAGTTCAAACAGCCAATCCAAGAGCTTTACAGCCAAAACTTAAAAATGCCGGTTCCATATTCTTAGGCGCCTGGACACCTGAGTCAGTGGGCGATTACGCCAGTGGGACAAACCATGTTTTACCTACTTATGGTTATACCCGTACCTATTCAAGTTTAGGCTTAGCAGACTTTGTTAAACGTTATACTGTGCAGGAATTGACTGAAGACGGCTTGCTTAATTTAGCCCCTACGGTGACCTGTCTTGCAGACGCAGAAGGGTTAACGGCGCATAAACGTGCTGTTACTATCCGTGTAGATAAATTAAACAGTACAAAATAACAGTACAAAATAATCGCCTGTAATAAAGTTAACTTTTAATAATTTTGGGCAAATGTTGAGTGTTATAAAACAGGCACGCTAACATTTGCCGCGGACATCAGAAATTATTTGCTAGGGAATAAAATACATGAGCAGCATCAAACACCTTGCCCGTGAAACGGTGCAAGCATTAACACCTTACCTTTCCGCACGTCGCATTGGTGGCACGGGAGACGTTTGGTTAAACGCGAATGAATCTCCAGACTGCAGTGAATATCAACTCGACTCGAGTAAACTCAATCGCTACCCTGAATTTCAACCACATTCATTAATTACAGCCTATGCCGATTATGCTGCTGTTAAACACAGCCAAGTTTTAAGCACCCGCGGCGCTGATGAAAGTATTGAAATACTGATCCGCACTTTTTGTGAGCCCAGTGCAGACAGTATTTTAATCTGCCCACCAACCTACGGCATGTATGCAATCAGTGCTGAAACCTGCGGTGTTGCAATTGAAGAGGTCGCCTTAGCAGATAACTTTGATGTTGATTATCAAGCAGTTGAAAATTCGGTAACAAAAGTCGACAGTCAGGTTAAATTAGTCTTCCTATGTGCGCCTAACAATCCCACTGGTAATATACTCGACCGGCAGAAACTGATCGCATTGCTGCAGGCAACAAAAGGCAAAGCGTTAATTGTCGCGGATGAAGCCTATATTGAATTTTGTCCCAAATTAAGCCAGGCAGATTTGATTGCACAATATGAAAATCTGGTTATCACCCGAACCCTGTCAAAGGCTTTTGCCCTGGCTGCTATCCGTTGTGGTTTTACTCTGGCACAGGAATCGGTTATTGAGATGTTATCAAAAGTCATTGCGCCTTATCCGGTTCCAGCCCCCGTTGCACAGATCGCCACGCAGGCACTATCAAAAGACGGCTTGGCGGTTATGTTTGAGCGCGTAAAAATACTTAATAACAACCGCCAACTGTTACAAGATGCACTGCAGGACATTGATTGTGTCACAGAGATTTTTCAGGCAACCGGTAACTTTTTATTAGTGCGCTTTAAAGACTCAGTAAAAGTATTCGCAGCCTTTGCCAAAAATGGCATTATTATGCGCGACTTTGCCAATAAGCCACGTTTAAAAAACTGTATTCGCATTACTATCGGCACAGAAGCTGAAATGCAGGCAACATTAACCACCTTAAACTCGCTATAGGAAATAAATAATGAGCAAACAAAAATTTCTATTCATCGATCGTGATGGTACTTTAATTGATGAGCCCATCAGCGACAAACAGGTTGATAGTTTAGAAAAATTAATTTTTGAACCCTATGTCATCCCGAGCTTACTGACATTACAAGATGCAGGTTATATTCTGGTGATTGTATCAAACCAGGATGGTCTGGGAACCGACAGTTATCCGCAGTCTGATTTTGATATTCCGCAGAATAAAATGATGGAAATTTTTGCATCTCAAGGTGTAAAATTTGAAGCCACTCTGCTTTGTCCGCACTTCACTACGGATAACTGCAGCTGCCGTAAACCCCATTTAGGGATAGTCAGTGAATACCTGAAATCAGGACGCATCGATTTTGCACATTCCTATGTTATTGGCGATCGTATTACCGATATCCAGCTTGCTGACAATATGGGCATCACCGGCATTATGTACAACAGAGAAACCGGTGGCTGGAATGCGATTGTTAAACAGTTAACCAGCCAAGGGCGTATTGCCTCCGTTACCCGTACAACCAAAGAAACTGATATTAATGTCACCTTAGATTTAGATCATACGGGTGAAAACCATATTGATACCGGCATGGGCTTCTTTGACCATATGTTAGATCAAATCGCCACCCATGGTGGTTTCCAAATGGATGTACAGGTTAAAGGTGATTTACACATAGACGATCATCATACGGTTGAAGATACCGCGCTTGCACTTGGTGAAGCCTTTAAAAAGGCACTCGGAGACAAACGTGGTATTGGCCGTTTTGGATTTGTTTTACCTATGGATGAAACAAAAGCCAGTTGTACATTGGATTTATCCGGCCGCCCATACCTTAAATTTAAAGCGGATTTTCCGCGTGAATTAGTCGGTACTATGTCAACGGAAATGGTTCAACATTTTTTCCATTCCTTAACACAAGCGATGGGCGCAACCTTACACCTTGAAGTTGAAAAGGGTAATACTCACCATATGGTTGAAGGTTTATTCAAAACGTTTGGCCGTACCCTTCGCCAATGTATACAAGTTGTGGGAACCGACTTACCTTCAAGCAAAGGTGTTTTATGAACATAGTCATTATTGATACGGGTTGCGCTAACCTCTCTTCGGTTAGGTTTGCCATCGAACGTTTAGGCTATAGTGTCACCGTCAGTAAAGATCCGGCCATTTTACAGCAGGCAGATAAGCTCTTTTTACCCGGTGTCGGCACTGCTAAAGAGGCAATGGCTAATTTAATTGAGCGTAATTTAGTTGAACCAATTAAAAGCCTGACCCAACCTGTTTTAGGGATCTGTTTAGGCATGCAGATGTTAGCGGATGCCTCGGAAGAAGGTTTTGGTGATCAACCTATTATTGAAACACTGGGAATAGTTGAAGGCCATATCGAAAAGATGGATGTTGCGCCGCTACGCTCTCCCCATATGGGCTGGAATCAAATCACCCCTAAACTTGATGAACCTTTATTTAAAGATATTCCTGCGGGCAGTTACTTCTACTTTGTGCACAGTTATGCCCTGCCAGTCAATGAAAATACCATCGCCAGTTGCGAGTATGGTACGCCGTTTACTGCGGCCGTTAATAAAGATAATTTTTACGGGGTACAGTTTCACCCCGAACGCTCCGGTAAAGCTGGCGCCCAACTGATTAAAAACTTCCTGGAGCTTTAAAATGATTATTCCAGCACTCGATCTTATCGATGGCAAAGTCGTGCGTTTATATCAAGGTGATTACGCACAAAAAACAGTTTACAGTGACTCCCCGCAAAGCCAGTTTACTATTTATAACCAGCAGGGAGCCGATTGGTTACATCTGGTTGATTTAGACGGCGCGAAAGATGTGACTAAACGCCAGCTAAAAGTGATCGCCAGCCTGATAGCTAACACCCCCGCTAAAATTCAGATTGGCGGCGGTGTACGCACCGAGCAGGACGTACAAGATCTGTTAGATGCTGGCGCTCAGCGGGTGGTTATTGGTTCAACAGCTGTTAAAGAACCAGCAATGGTAGCCGGTTGGATGAAAAAATACGGTGCGGAACATATCGTACTGGCACTGGATATCAACATCGACGCACAAGGTAACAAAATTGTGGCGGTTTCCGGCTGGCAGGAAGCAAGTGGTCAAACAATTGAATCTCTGCTAGAGACTTACTTAGCAGTCGGCTTAAAACATGTGCTTTGTACTGACATTTCCAAAGACGGTACCTTAAGCGGCTCAAATGTCTCTCTTTATAAAGAAATGGCCGCAGCCTACCCGCAAGTAGCCTGGCAGGCATCGGGTGGCATCGGCTCATTAGATGATATCGCAGCGGTTGCCCGCTCCGGCGCATCGGGCATGATTGTCGGTCGCGCGCTGCTGGAAGGTAAATTTACCGTTAAAGAGGCCATTTTCTGTTGGGAAAACGCATAATTTTTTGCCTTTTACGTAAATAACTATCAGCACACAAATAAAAAGCTGTAATCCCTTTAAAATAAAAGAATTACAGCTTTATTACAGGATTGGAACTCCGACAGACCAAAAACACAAATCACCTCGGATAGTGAACAACACAAAAAATAACCAAGCCATATTTAAATTAAAAACCAAAAACCATCGGCATTTTAATCAGCCCCTTCATTAGTATATAACTCAACAAAGGCAGAAACTGTGGACGCTTTTATTTCCAAGCAGATTGATAACTCAGCATTAAGATCACACCCATGGACGAGTATGGTATCCGATGATAGCAGTGTATATATAGACTTTAAACAACAACCTAAGCTTATCCGTAGCGCTATCGAAGATCTTATCCCCTTTAAGAAATGGGGGTTTGTCGAACAGTTTTATGCTCTGATAGAATGGGTAAACGGTCCACGTTCATTATTGGAAAGTAACGATTGCGTGTTTAATCCGGCAGAAAATAATTCTGATCAGCAATATCCTTACGCGAAAAAGTGCAGTGCACGGTTAATGGTCTTGTTTCGTGATATCCCGGAGAACTGTCAGGCGAAAAGTATTGATTGGTTGATCCAAAATATACTGCAGCATGTAACGACAACTAAACCTGGATTTAAAGCTGGCGCTATTTGTTTATCCCAATCACCGACCTGTTATTTAGTCTTGGGTAATCAACCTGATACTGGCGGTATAGGTCATCAAGTGACCTTAACCTTTTTTGCTTACGGCAAAAATGATCGACGCTGTTATGAGAATATGCAGGAAGTATTATCAATTGCGCAAAGTAGTTTATTGCGAGTCAATAAAGGCATACAAAATGGAGAAGTTGATGCACTCTATGGTGCATCATAATGCAGGATCTGCTGACCTTTCTGATACAAATTTTGTTCAATCAAAAGTGTTCTGAGTAAGGCAGGAAAAGTGAAGCATAGTTATTCTCTATAAATGACAAATAACTTAGCACAGAACGCTTTTATATGCCCCCGAAGGGCAGCATTTGTGCACACGATCCTATGCGCTATGGCCTGCTTATGTAGAATAACAGCACGACCTAATTAGATGGTGATGCCAATGGCTGATTTTTCAGCGCGTTTTGAGGTTTGAATAATCATAAAGAGAATATAAATAGAAGATACAGCTGCAAAATAGCACCACACCGAAATAAGTGCATCATTAAAATACAGTCTGGTCAGTAATAGTGAGGACAGAGTAATAAGCCCCAAAATCTTTACATGAGCATTGCTGTTCAATAACAAAGGCACAATAATGATCAGGGGATACAAAATCTGCAGAAAAATAATCGGCACATAACCGTCATGCAGCAGCCGTGCGCTGTAGTGAATGGAATGACCAACAATGTCGACTGTTAGCCAATCTTTATAAAGGAGTAATGGCACATACATCGACAAACCGTGAGCCAGCCCTAAAATCGACAGGAGAGAAAACAGCTTTCTTTTGAGTGCACTTGGTTCAATGGAATAACAACATAAAGGGATCCACACCAGCCAGAAAAAGAGGGAGAAAAAATTAAAACCCAACGCTGCGAATCGAGTAGCCAATGCATCACCCGACGCGAGACCTAGCCAGACAAAACCTTCTAAAGTTTGCTGCAAGCCGAACAGTAAAGGTGTTAACGCCAACACTCTAAAACCAGAAGGTAGCGTGGCTGCCCTTTTGATTGAGTAGATACCCACGGGGACTAACACCAATCCCAGACTGATACTTGCTGTTGCTGAAAAGCACATAAATCGCCCTGAATTTTATTTATCCTAAACAGCGAAGACCATTTAAGAGTGATGAGAGACTGTAACCCTGCAAGTCGCTTGACGCGCCAATGCCTTGCCCACCAATGTGTATAATGGTGCTGCTTTTCTTTTAGCAAAAACTGCATGTGTAAAATACACTGAGTCAATAACTTAACGTCTCACCAACTCAAATCTTGGTTGCCCCTTACTCGCTCAACCTTCCATACAATCTAATATAAATTTAGGCAATATAGATTTAGGTAATAGTGAGTTAAGTAAGATCAATAATGAGTTAAGTAAGATCAATAATGAGTTGATCCAAGTAGAATGACACATTGAAAAAAACCAAACAACATAATCCACAGGGCTGTTATCTAGTATAGTCTCTTCCCGATGTGCAACAAATATTGTATTTTGACCTTAAACAGATCTAATCTAATTTCTTCCTAAAGCTCTAACAATAACAACATAGGCGCCTCTGTGAATTTATTTTTATAAAATATTTTACCCTTTAGACAAGTTGAAAAACCTCTATAAATAATTTTCATCCTCTCTCTCAGCTTGACCTTCCCCCAAGGGTAATGGCTAAACTTGCTTTCAAGATGACAGTCGAAACCCTCTTAAAGGCAGTGTCCGTAATCTTCAAATTATTGATATATAGTCTGACCTGTACGGGAGCGATAAGGATAATAAGTAAATAATATTGGCAGCATTTTCTAAGTAAAAAAATAAGGAATAAATCATGAATGATCTCAAGCACCGAGTAGGCGTCAAAGAAGTTAATTTAGTTATCCGAAAACTTCAATTAAAAGGGTTAACCGAATTTAACCAGGAGAAAATAATCTTCGAAATAGATCAAGCTTTAGGTATTGAGAATGTCACGCTTGATATTAAAGATGGCCTGCTGAAGATTGCCTATGATGTAACGCATATTAATTTAGACACCATTAAACATCTCGTAGTTAAGCACGGTGCTGAATTTTCAGGGGGTTGGTGGAACCATTTCAAAACAGGTTATTATAAATTCGTCGATCAAAATATGATAGAAAATAGCAAACATAAGCCATCTTGTTGCAGTCGACCACCAGCCCAAAGCATCAAACACAAATAACGAGCAGGTTAATTGTGTTTTGTTAAAAATCTAAAATAGATATTTAACAAGCAATAAGTTAAAGCGGCTTAGTTTAGAAGAAATTAAAAATTGATTAGCATGACACACACAAATAAAGACAGAATAAGCACTGCTGGATAGTTTAAAAAAACATCTCCCTGATATGTTGATCCTATTGAAATTTTCACACCTGCACAACGGTTTCGCTCTATATATTATATAAATGAAAACAGCGCTCTAAGCGCTGTTTATATGAAATTATCCGTTCAAAAATGCTTATTTCTTGGGGAAATGATATTGGTTATAGACCGACGTTTTTCCGTCTTTTCTAAAGGCGATGACTTGATAGGGATCCGTATTGTTAGGTACGTCCATGCCAAGTGATGATGCTGGCATACCCGGAACTGCTATTCCTGTAATGCCTGGTTTCTCTTTTAATAAACGTTGAATATCATCAACCGGCACGTGCCCTTCTAGCACGTACCCGTCTACTATTGCAGTATGACAAGCTGCAAGATCCTGTGTGATTCCATGAGCTTTGTGCAGTTGATTATTATTGGCTTGCTCTATCACTGTTATTTCAAAACCCGCCTTTTCAACTTGTTCAGCCCAAGCTGTACAACAACCGCAATAGGGTGATTTATATAAAGTCATTTCGGTTGCAAAGGCACTGCTCGCGAACAGAGAAAGGGTAATAAAAAGTGTTTTAAATTTATTCATAAGATTGTCCATTTTAATTTTAATAATAAGTTTTTATTTCGTAAAGAGTTACGTCAAAGAATAAACAATTGGGGGTCGAAATAAACGCGATCTATGCTGCCTAAGCAGATAACTTTTATAGTCAACAAAAGCGGCACGATCAAAAATAAGTGTGTCATTTGAAACATTTAATCGTTCCAACGAAAAAAATAAAAACGAGACTGTTGAACAAGGGTTATTCGCACTATTATCGATAATCTCATAACACAAGCAACTTTCAATTTCAGATCTTGAATGCTCAGTTACACGTTCGGCTTGCACTGAAAAAAAAGCCATAAAAATGAATGGGAATATTAATAGACTGCGTAAAGTTCGTTTCATAAAATTGCAAAATGAGGTTATATACAAGAACAATACCCCCTCCCCTTAGGGCAATGTCAAAAGTAAAAGTAAAATATTTAGTAAAATAAGTAACTTCAATACTGACTTATCTGCTTTTGCAGATTATAAAATATCACCAATCCTACCCTTAAAAAGCCATCAGGAGAAATTTATTACCGTGAAATTCAGCTCAACCATTGATACACTTGGGCCAACCGCTTAAGCAGGCGTTTATACGCCAATCACTTGAAGATCCAGATTACTGCATCTTCAAGTAATTGGCGTATGTGATAGGCAAGCGAAGTGAATCGAAATTTGAACCGGATTCGGAAATGAGACCTTATGTTTGGGAAGCTCATTGGCAGTTTTAATAAACAAAGATCCAAAGGTACCGATAAAAGGACTAAAACAGTCCTGATTAAAAGAAATAAGTTATTAAATGTACCCCGAAAGCCTACAAAGCAATGATGAATAATTATATACTTGACGGATACTTAAGCAATAATATTGTCGCTAACTAATATTTTTGTATGCAAATATGATGCTACTTAAATTACACAGAAAAAAATATTGGATAACACTTTGAAATATATAAAATTACTACATAAGAGGTCATCATGTTAGCAAAGCGCATAATTCCCTGTCTTGATGTCAAGGACGGGCAGGTCGTAAAAGGCGTGCAATTTCGTAATCACGAAATTGTCGGTGATATTGTCCCTCTCGCTAAACGTTACGCAGAAGAAGGCGCCGATGAATTAGTCTTTTACGATATAACTGCCAGCTCAGATGCACGCGTCGTTGATAAAAGCTGGGTAAGCCGTGTCGCAGAAGTGATTGATATCCCTTTCTGCGTGGCCGGTGGTATCAAGACTATCGATGACGCTCGACGTATTTTAGAGTTTGGCGCAGATAAAGTGTCCATTAACAGCCCGGCGCTTGCAGATCCCAGTTTGATTAATCGCCTTTCTGAAAAATTCGGCGTGCAGTGTATTGTTATCGGTATTGATTCCTACTTTGATAAGGAAACGGGTTTATACCAGGTTAAGCAGTTTACCGGTAATGAAAAGGCAACCTTGACCACCAAATGGAATACTTTTGATTGGATTAAAGAAGTACAGTCTCGTGGGGCAGGTGAAATCGTGCTTAATGTGATGAACCAGGATGGCGTTCGTTGCGGTTACGATATCGATCAACTCACTCAGGCACGTGCAGTTTGTAATGTACCGTTAATTGCTTCTGGTGGTGCCGGTGAAATGGTCCATTTCGCCGAAGTCTTTAAGCAGGCAGATGTTGATGGTGCTCTGGCTGCGAGTGTATTCCACAAGCAGATAATTAATATTGGTGAGTTGAAAGCTTACCTTAAAACACAGCAGGTAGAGATAAGATTATGAACAAAGCGTTAATGAATGAACAACAGCTTACAGCATTAGATTGGGAAAAAGTTGATAACTTGATGCCGGTTATTGTGCAAAATCGCACCTCAGGCAAAGTATTAATGCTGGGTTATGTAAACCAAGAGGCATTAACTGCAACCCTTACAAGTGGCAAAATGACTTTTTTTAGCCGTACCAAGCAGCGTTTATGGTGTAAAGGGGAAGAGTCAGGTAACTTTTTAAATGTGCTGGAGATAAGCACCGACTGTGATAATGACACGCTGTTGGCAATAGTTGATCCCATTGGTCCTACCTGCCATCTGGGAACAGAAAGCTGCTTTAAGGGTGAATTACAACCTGCGCTCACTTTTATCGCCGATTTAGAAAAAGTAATAGCGGGTCGTAAGAATGCTGATCCAAAAAGTAGCTATACTGCAAGTCTATATGCACGAGGAACAAAACGCATAGCCCAAAAAGTGGGAGAAGAAGGTGTTGAAGTTGCACTTGCTGCGATGGCCAAAGATATGGATGAATTAACTTGTGAAAGTGCTGATTTGTTATATCATCTAACCGTTTTATTACAAAATGAAGGTTTACAACTTTCTGATATTGCAGATAAATTACAGGAACGTCATACTGATTAATTTGTAAATTTTCAGAGAAAGGTTAATGATAATAATCTCTTCATTAGCCTTTTTTACCACCACAATTTATTCCAATTGGTTATATACATTTCGACAAAATAAACAGCCAATACTAACATAAATAAAATTTAGACCTGAATTGAAAAACTACAATACTAATTTAAATCAACGACTAAAAACTATGCATATCTTACAACATGATCACTTAATTATTTCTTTTAGTACAATAGACCGATAGAGACATTTCCACTTAATCAAATGCTTAAAAAATTAAGTAATAAATTGAATTAAGACATTTGAATAATAAATCCTTATTAAGACTGAATACAATACAGCTATATTTGATATTAACTGCTAATGTGAATTAACCCTATAATAGGTACTATCTAAAGTTTCAATGTTATTACATGGAGATACACATGGATAATTTCACCTTTTTTAATAATACACGTATTCATTTTGGCGAAGGTCAGATTAGTAAAGTCACATCTGAAATACCAAAAGACAAGAAAGTATTAGTACTTTATGGCGGGGGGTCCATTAAAAAAAACGGTGTATATGATCAGGTTAAAGCAGTTTTAGCTGATTATAATTGGAGTGAATTCTCAGGCATTGAGCCAAACCCTAAATATGAGACTTTACTTAAAGCAGTCGCAATCATCAAAGCGGAAAATTTTGATTATCTGTTAGCCGTTGGCGGAGGTTCCGTTGTTGATGGTACAAAATTTATTGCCGCAGCTTGTAGATTTGAAGGTCCTGAGCCTTGGGATATTTTAGAAGCGCAAGCGGTGGTTAATAGTGCACTTACCCTAGGGTGTATATTAACCTTGCCGGCAACAGGATCTGAAAGTAACGGAAACGCAGTTATTACACGAGAACATAACAAACTTGCATTTAATTCACCACTAGTTTGCCCCGCTTTTGCTATTTTGGATCCAACAACAACATTAAGTTTATCACCACGTCAGAGTGCTAATGGTGTTGTTGGAGCCTTTGTTCACGTTATGGAGCAATACCTAACTTACCCGGTTAATGCAAAAGTACAAGATCGTTTTGCAGAGGCTTTATTATTGAATTTAATCGAAGAGGGTCCCAAAGTATTAAAAACACCGGACGATCTGGCCGTAAGATCGAATATAATGTGGAGTGCAACTCAAGCATTAAACGGTTTAATTGGTGCCGGTGTACCACAGGACTGGACATCGCATGGTATTGGCCATGAACTTACCGGTCATTATGGTATTGACCATGCGCGTAGCTTAAGTATTATTTTACCCGCTGTAATGAAGATATGTCGAATCGAAAAAGAGGAAAAATTATTACAATATGGAGAAAGAGTTTTTGCTATTACTGAAGGTGCAATAGATCAACGCATTGATCAGGCAATTGCCCAAACGATTAATTTTTTCACCATAATGAATGTCCCAACAACCCTGAATCATGCAGGGCTCGAAAGAGCTTCGATTGAAGTTCTCTTAAACAGCTTAAAAAAGCATGGTATGGTTGCATTAGGGGAAAGTCGGAACAATGATTTAAGCAGGTCGCGTAAAATTTTAGAAGCAGCCCTGTGAGCTTTAACTGCACATCAATTCAGGTCTGCACAAGATTTCTGCAGGCCTATCAACAGACTACTTAACACGCATCAAACTATGCCGATAATTGTCAAACTCTATGGTGAGTACCTGTGAACATTGCATCTTATCTACTTTTTTAATACTTTCTGCTAAATAGCCTTTGTCACTCATCCACTGCATAGGCGTATCGAAACAATCTTCGTTTACCAAACAGGTATCATTAAAAACACTCTTTTTCTGCTGATCGCCTTTTTGTATACTAACGACCCAAATTCGCTGTTGGAACTCTTGAGAAGATTGAAAAGCTTTTACGAATCGTTTCCAACCTAGTTTGAATAGTCTAGACATAGTTTTTATAAATATTCCTACTGGCAGATTAACAAATTTTGATCAGTATCATCACATACTTTACCGTCAAGATCCAAAATTATAGATGTTATATAGGGCGACTTATTTTTATTCAAAATAAGTCGTTGACATACCCGGTCATTCTGGCATTTTTCAGCATAAAGGGCGATGCTATTAATTGCCAGTTTTCTTTATCAATGCCTGCTTTAACAACCAGAGTGGTGGATAATAACAACGCCTCTAATAGCTGTCATAAAAATGAGACCAAGGACAATAAAACATAAAAAAATCGTGTCATAGTACCCTACAATCTATTTCAATATTAAAGACTCCGTTTAAATAGCTTGCCCCTTAATAGACTAATTGGTATCTTTTTCTTTAACTAACGCTTTTAAATTATCCAACAAATCAATCGGCATCGGAAAGATAATCGTGGAGGTTTTCTCATTAGCAATTTCAGTTAACGTCTGCATATATCTTAACTGCATCGCATTAGGCGCTTTACTTAAAACCATTGCAGCCTGCTGTAATTTTTCAGATGCTTCAAATTCACCCGTTGCATGAATAACTTTTGCCCGTCTGACACGCTCGGCCTCTGCTTGTTTGGCTAAAGCACGAATCATACTGTCATCAAGATCCACATGTTTAACTTCAACAGTTGCTATTTTTATACCCCAATTGTCCGTTTGTTTATCCAAAATAACTTGTATATCTTTATTCAAACGGTCCCGTTCGGCCAGTAACTCATCAAGTTCATGTTGCCCTAACACTGACCTTAGGGTCGTTTGTGATAATTGACTGGTTGCCTCCAAATAACTTTCGACATTGTTAATCGCCATCTGCGGATCAACAACTCGAAAATAGACAACCGCATTAACTTTAACCGAAACGTTATCACGTGTAATTAAATCTTGAGTGGGTACATCTAAAACAATTGTCCGCAGATCAACTCTTACCATTTGCTGAATAACAGGAATTAAAATAACTAATCCAGGGCCTTTTACTTCCTGGAAACGCCCAAGAAAATAAACCACACCACGCTCATATTCACGTAATACTTTGAACATACTAAAGAGTAATGCCAGTACTAAAATAGAAATCAGACCGCCGGTTATACTATAAATCATCATTACCTTTCTCCTTATTAATGAACACACGTTTTATGCTGTTTTTATTCCATGAGGCTGTTTTTCTCATTAGCACAGACAATCAGATTTAATCCGGAGACTTGTTTAACGCGCACTTTCTGCCCTGCTAGTAAACTATCAGCGCTAGATGCGTGCCAAATTTCACCGGCAATTTCAACCCACCCTTGGCCTGTATCAAAATCATCTTTTACGATAGCCAATCGACCAACCAAACGATCAACACCCGTAGTGACTGTTTTCCGCCTGATTTTTAATAACAGAGCAATCATCAACAAAATAAAAGTAGTCGATAACAGAGCAAGAGCCATAATAAGGGGTTTAGCAATTTGATATTCAGGTAAATCACTGTCCATAAGAAAAATTGAACCCAATATAAATGAGACAATCCCCCCAAGGCCTAAAGCACCAAAACTTGGACTGAAGGCTTCAGCAACAAGCAATAAAAGACCCAGTAAAATAAAAGCTAATCCCGCATAATTTATTGGTAACATCTGCATCGCGTACATTGCCAGCACTAAACAGATCCCCCCTAATACGCCTGGCAAACCAACACCCGGGCTGTAGAATTCAAGTATTAATCCATAAATACCAATTAACATTAAGATATAAGCGATATTAGGATTGGTAATAGTCGCCAGAAAACTATAACGCCAATCAGGCACGCGCTCGATAAGGCTTACCTCATCTAATGAAAGTTTATTTTTATTACCCAATAATAAAATTTCCCGGCCATTGGCAAACTCAATGACTTGTTCAAGATTATCAGCAATAAAATCAATAACATGCCCCGCTAATGCTGTTTGCGCATCGATACTGGCAGCTTCTCTGACGGCTTTCTCAGCCCATTCTTCGTTACGCCCATGCAATTTTGCCAAGCCTTTAATATAAGCACTTGCATCATTGATTACTTTTTTTTCAAGTGTCGTTTTGGCACTGACCTGTTCGCTATTTTTAGCGTCTTTCTGGCTTGATGGTGAGTTTTCATCACTAGGCGAACTTTCCGGTCCGGAAATGCCAATAGCAACGGGAGTGGCTGCGCCAAGATTGGTTGCATTTGCCATTGCGGCAATATGGCTGGCTAATAGTATATAGGTACCCGCACTCGCTGCGCGCGCACCATTAGGACCAACCCAAGTCGCAACAGGAATGGTAGAGGAGGTGATATTTTGAATAATACTGCGCATGGCGGAGTCTAAACCACCTGGCGTATCCATTTTAAGGATCATTAAAGAGATATCTTGCTGCTGCGCTAATTGAAATTCCCGCTCTATGTAATCAGAGGTCGCAGGGCCAATAGCCCCCTGAACGGGAATAACCCAAACTTCTTTAGCGCTGGCAGTAAAACAAAAAAAGGTTAAAAATAATAACCAAAAGATAGGCCATTTATTCATTATTACCCCTCCAAAGTTGCACTGTATTTTAATAATAGTTCAGTTAGGATATTCTGTTCTAATTGAACTGGATACTTTAATTTTGGATAATACAATCCACTATTGAGGTGTACATGAATACAAAACGTCAATACAAAACTTATACGAGTGAATTTAAAACAGAAGCATTAGCGTTAATCAGTGAGCAAGATTATAGCGTTCAGGAGGCAGCTTCTGCTTTAGGTATCATAACTAGCCTGCTTTATAGCTGGAAACAAAAAACCGAAGAGCATGCCAATTCAACGGTAAATTCTGATGAACGGACTGAGTTATTATCCTTACGAAAAGAAGTTAAACAGCTTCGTATGGAAAAAGAAATACTAAAAAAGGCCAGCGCCTTCTTCGCAAAAGAAATGAAGTAAAGTTTCGATATATTCGAGCATATCGCTCTAAATATTCAATAAAACTACTTTGTAATGTACTACAAGTGAGTCGTAGTGCATTTTATGATTGGCTTGAACGGCCAGCTAAAATAATGAGTGAAGAAGAGCTGAATATGTATCGTACGGCGCGTCAGCTATTTAAACGCAGTCGTGGCAGTTTAGGCTCTCGCCAGTTGTGCAAGAACTTGAGACGAGCGGGTTTTAATGTAGGCCGTTACTGTACGCGCAGCATCATGCGTAAGCTGAAACTTGTGGTGACCCAACGCCAGGCATATAAAGTAACAACAAAGCGTAAGCATAGTGATAGCGTTGCTGATAACGTATTAAACCAGCAGTTCAATCCCACACAGGCAAACTTAGTTTGGGCGGGTGATGTAACATATTTGAGAACCAATCAAGGCTGGATGTATTTAGCCATTGTTATGGACTTATACTCCCGCAGGATTATAGGCTGGTCTATCTCGAAACGTATGACGGTTGATTTAGTTGAACGTGCATTACAAATGGCGATTAACATCAGGCAACCTAAAGCTGAATTAATGTTCCATAGTGATAGGGGCTCTCAATATACTAGCGGGCTATTTAGTCGATTGAATAACGGCCTCAATGAGCAGTGTCGGTGCTTGTTTAGATAATGCTGTTGTAGAACGATTTTTTGGTAGTTTAAAAAATGAATGGTTATTAAATGTTGTGCATTTAACACGTGAAAGGATGAAGATGGATGTTGAAGAATATATCCGTTATTACAACCATGAACAACTTCATACAATACTCCGTAATTTAACAGCGATTAACTATGAAAATTTACAAAGTCAGGTGTCCGGTTGGACTTGACCAGAATATTACCCGCTGGGTAAGAACTGAAACACAAACAGATTCTAGACCAGGCTCAAAACAATCAACATTAAATATATCAGAAAGAGCTGAACTAGAAATATTACGCAAAGAAAACAACCGGTTAAAAATGGAGCGTGATATTTTAAAAAAGGCCGCAGTCTTCTTTGCGAACGAAAAATAATAAGATTTCAATTTATTCAACAACACAAAGAAGACTGGCCAATTAAAGTAATGTGTCGCGTCATGCAGGTAAGTTCAAGTGCGTTTTATGCTTGGGAAAATACGGCGATTAAACCTTTTGACACATTAGGTTTTAATCTAGACTGCACCGTGAAGAATACCTTTAAAACGCACAGAATGACCTTAGGTAGTAGGCGTATGGTGACTGAACTGGCAAAGCAAAACATTGTTATAGGTCGTTATAAAGCACGCTCAACCATGCGTAAATTAGGGCTTGTGGCGCGATACCCCAAGAAATATCAAACGACCACTGACAGTAACCACAATAATCGAATTGAACCGAATAAATTAAATAGGCAATTCACTGTTGAAGAAGCTAATCACTATTGGACTACCGATATTACTTATATCGCCACGCATCAAGGGTTTATCTATTTAGCGATCGTCATGGACTTATATTCGCGCCGTATAGTTGGTTGGTCTATTGCAGATAATATGCGTACTGAACTATGTAGTAACGCCCTTGATATGGCCTATTGGCAGAGAAAACCAGCATCGGGATTACTGCATCATTCCGATAGGGGGAGCCAGTATACAAGCGATGATTATAGGAAATTACTTAGCACCATGGAAATGGATGTTAGCATGAGCGGTAAAGGGGAATGCTGGGACAATGCCCCCACAGAGCGATTTTTCCGTAGTTTAAAACATGAGCAATTAAACTATGAAACATTCAAAACGAAGAAAGCAGCAGAACTAAGCATTTTAGATTATCTTGCTTATTACAACGGTAAGCGCCCACATTCAGTTAATGGGTACTTATCTCCTATTCAATATGAGAATAAAGTCGCTAAGAAAGTATCCAGTTTTTATTCACCATTACAGGGAGACCCCAATGATTTTGTGATTTTGGACACAACTCCTAAACAGGTGTGCCTGCTTCAGCTTGTTTTAAAATAGCCATAATTTGGCTGTCAGAATAATGTGATTTTTTCATGCAGAATCTCCTGCGATTAGTTTACGAGAAAATTCTACTTGTGAATTCAATTTTTTTTCGTGGGAATTACTGGAGGTTTTTATATTCAGTTTACACAGTTTACACAGTTTATTTTACAGGCTCTAGTTTAGATTTTTTCTAAATCATAATCTTTTACTTGTTTTCTCAGATTTTCTAAATGTTCATCTATATTTTCTTTTGTTACTAAAACTCCAGAATTTTCTGGAAGATCAATTGATTTGTTATTAAAAATTCTTGCCATTATTTGCTCTGTTGTTTCAACTCTTAAATGACCATAATCCCAGTAGTTATTTTTATTCTCACTGATTTTATTGTGTCCAGTAAAATCAATATAATCTGTAATTTTTACAAGTTCTTTTTTGAATAATTCAAATTCATCAAATTGTCCAACCGAATTTATTGCATCAAAAGCGTCACTATACATGGGAGGAATATATACAAAAAATTTTATATTATTTCTATTACAATAGTCAATTGTATTTTTAAAGTATTCTAAATATTCATAAGAAAACTTGTAGCTTTTATAAGAGGTTATTGAGTTTTTACTAAAAGAGTATGAAATACTCTTTTTGATATTTTCATCTAATTTGAATGTTCCTTTTTCATTTTCTTCAATATAATTCCTATAATCTCTCATACCATTTTCAGATAAATAAATTACTTCTGTTTGTTGTATATTTAAAATATTTTTTATAACAATTTTTACACTTTTAATAAAAGTTTCAATATTAAAATATAAATCAAAATCATCTATTTCATCAAAATTATCTATTTCTTTTTCTAATTTATAAAAATCATGAAAATTATTTTTGATAGTTATATTTTCATTGAATGCTATAAAATCAATTGCATAAATTAAGTATTTTATATCATTAAAATGATTTGCATATTTAAAAAATTTATTTTGAATAACGGTATTTGAACCAGGATATTCAAGATTAAAAGCATTTGAATTCAAATGCTTATTTACTATATTTGGATTCATTACACCTATTCTTGATGTTCCAAGCATTATAGTATCAAAATTTCCATCTCCAAGTATATTAGCTTTAAATCTTGTAGTCATGAGTGTATTTGAATATTTTTTAGTATTAATATTATTAATTAGTACTTTGTTATTCAAACCAATTGGGTCAACCAAATAATTAACTCCACTAATAAATCCGACACCCAACACACAAAGTATCAATAATATTTTAATCCATTTTTTACTATTCATAAATTATCCTTAAAAATTAAAATATAAAAATTCTGTTACTTTATTTAAGGATAAAAGACCAACTAATAAGTAGATTAAAGTTAAGATTAAAGTTTTATAATTTGGTTTAAACTCTTTCCCTTTTTCAATTGAGTTTTTGAATAATAGAACTAAAATAAATCCAATAATTAACCAGAGGGGAGTATAATAATCTCCTTGTATATTTTCTACGAAACCACCAAATTCAATATCATAATTGCTTAAAAATGAAAGTTTTGTAGCTAATATATTTGGCAACACGATATTCTCCAAAGAAAACATCCCACCTGAAACCTTTACAGCATCATCCCACTCTTTAGCTCGGAAAATTACTAAGCTAAGATTGACAAAATTAAAAGTAATAAACCACGCTAAAAATCTATTCATCTTTATCTTTGTTTTCTTCCAAGAATGATTTATGATTGTTCCAGCTCCATGTAATGCTCCAAACAATACGTACATCCATGAAGCACCATGCCAAATTCCTACAATAACAAAGGCAACAAATGTAACTATCATAGCTTTTGCAAATGTTGTTTTTTTAAAGGTTAATAGCATGGGAGTATAAATATAATAACTTATAAAATTTGTAAGTGTCATATGCCATCTCTGCCAAAAATCAATTACACCTGTCGCTTTATATGGACTATTAAAGTTTTGTGGCAGTTTAATATTAAATAGTAAAGCAGCACCAATTGCCATATCTGTATATCCACTAAAATCAAAATAAATTTGAAAAGTATAAGATAACGATGTAGCCCAAGCCTCAAAAAGATTTAAAGTTGTAGCAGTGTCAAATCCAGTAGTAGCCCATATAGCAAAAGTATCTGCAATCACTACTTTCTTGAATAATCCAATGGAAAATATAAAAAGTCCTAAAGCTATATTTTTATAATTGTTGACTTTGTTCTTAACACTTGCAAATTGTGGCATCATCTCTTTATGGTGTACGATTGGACCTGCTATAAGTTGAGGAAAGAATGTGACAAATATAGTATAGTCTAAAAAGTTTCTCTCTTTAACTAGGCCTTCATAGCTATCAATCAAAAATGCTATTTGCTGAAGTGTGAAAAAACTTATAGCAAGTGGTAAAGCTAAATGTAACAGTCCTATTTCAGAATCAAAAAAAACATTAGTATTTTTAATAAAGAAATCCATATATTTAAAATACACCAACAATGAAATATTAAATACTAATCCAACTTGTAATAATGTTTTTTTAGAAAAATACTTTTGCTTAGATTCATTGTATTCAAACATTGTATTTGTAATGGTATAATTAAATAGTATAGAGATAAGTATAAGTGGCAAATAAATGATATTCCACCAACTATAGAAAAGTAAACTTGTAAATACAAGCCAAGCTTTTGAAGCAATTGTCAACCTCTTTTTATTTAAATAGAAATATACAAAAAAAGATATTGGTAAGAAAGCAAAAATAAATTCATAACTATTAAATAACATTATCTAGGTATTTCTTTCAAGTAATTCAATTAACCCAAGCTCAGAATATAGGAACGCAACTTTCCTATCGTTGAATAATACTGCTTTTTTAGGTTCAGAAACAAGAATTGCGCCGCAGTCAAGATGTACATCAATAGCTTTATTTATATCATCGACTTCCCAACAAGTATGATATAATTGTATGTTTTTTTTCACATAAATAGAAACTTGTTTTCCCGATACCAACTCTATTTTATTATTATCATTTAAAGTAACCATACATAAATAAGCTTCTTGTAATTCATCGTATATAATATCTGTAACATTTGATATATTATATATATTATTAACATATTTTAATGTTCTATTAATATCATCCGTCGCAATTCCTAGGTGATGAAGATTCATTTTTTAATTTTTATTGATATTAAATTCATTATATTCCCAATGTTTTTCAAATCCTGCAATTCTCCCAAAGCAAATTTAATATTAAACTCTCTTTCTATCGCTACTATTAAATTAATATGGGCCAAAGAGTCCCATTCCTCTATCTCATTTGCTGATGTTTTATTTTCTAAAACTAAATTTTCTATGTCCAATATATCTCTAAATAACTCTTGTAATATGTTTTTTATGTCCATGATTTTTCCTTTTTATTTTGTAAGTAAAGCTGCATAAGATATATCAACTTTATTTTTTTCTAAGTAGTCATCGTTTTTATCTACTGATGGAGCAACCATCTCAGACTTTATTTTAAATCCAGCTTTTTTTGCTAATACTCGTATTTCATCTACATTATTAAAAAGATATACATGATCAATTGCAGGACAATTTGCACATGAAGTTATAAAAAGTTCTCCATCTTCACTAAGGAGATTATACAAACTATTTAATATCGATAATGGATTATCCACATGTTCTAGTACTTCACCCATAGTTATAAAATTATATTTTTTATTTGTTTTATATAAGTTGATATCGTAGTTATAAAAAACTATCTTATCTATATATTCATTCTCCATAGATTTAAGTATATTTTGTGTCATTCTTATAGATGATTTACTTATATCAACAACATCAATATCTTTTAAATTTTCATTATGATTTAAAATTTCAAGTAAGAACAAACCATGACCACTTCCAACTTCCAAAATATTTGATTTACTATCAAAAGTTTGTACAATAGACTTATAAAAGGTAAATATTTTATAATGGTGCTTCCATAAAAACTGAGATAGAGCTAGTGCTAACATATAATTAGTCATAACCTTTTCATCATTATAAGTATGTTCAAATGCTTCATTTTGGTTTTGAGTGTGATACTGGCCACTATATAAAAATTCTTTTCTACAAAAAAAGACTTGATCCAACATCTCTAAATATGAATTAGCAATATCCTTAACAGATATACTTTCTAAAAGCATAAATTTTTTATAATTTAATAAAAACGATTCTAAGTCTAGTTCCATTTGAGGGAACTCGTTAAATAAAACTTTGATTTTCTTCTCTTGAGTGGGTGCATTTTTGTATATAATATTTAATAATTCATCTTTCATACGTACATTTACTCTTATAGATTTATTTTTATTTTCATTTTCATTTTCATTTTCATTTTCATAATTTGAAATATTAAGCTTCCAAACTGTATCTTCATTATTTGTATTACTTAGTAAAAATCCAAATTTTTCGTATAAATCTGAAACCATATTATTTTTGGCACTTCTATAATAATAACCTATTATCTCAGTTATATCTTGTTCTTTACACTGCCTAACAACTTCATCAAGCATCGCAAATTCCATATCTCTTTTTAAAACCCTACAGCTCATCAGCCATAAATCAATGTGACATTGATTGTCTTTTATTCTTCCAATAGTTATTGCTATTAAACCATTATCTCCATATTTATCTATTAATCTTCCATAAATTTTTATGTATTCATTGTTAGACGCAATATTCTCTATCTCCCCCGCCGTATATTTTTTTGTGGTCAGATTAAACTGATTAGTTTTATTTGCAAGTTGTGTTATTCTATTTAAGTATATTGGAGAGAAAGATTTAATATCTGCTGTCATTTCTAATGAAATCAAAAACTCATCATAAGATTTAAAAATAGATTCTTCATTTACTCTTTTTTTATTATCTTCATAATACTTATTTCTATTAATATCATCAGCTAACAATGATATTGGTTCAAAATATCCATTTCTATCTATGTGGTCTATAAAATGTATTACATCATTACCCACATCTGGAACAGCCACACTTGAAATCTGAGATGATACAATATCTCTTTCCACTGCATTATCATCTATAAAGACTAAACTATCAATTCCAATATTTATCTCTTTTGCTATATCCATAATATTCTCATGCTTAGGGTCCCAAGTAGCTTTAAATGAAGTAAAGTCATCAAATCTCAATACACTTTCAGGGTGTTCAAATCCTTCTTTAGCATTTTTAAAATCATTTTTAGAACATACAGCTAAAGTGATACCTCTTTGTTTTAATTCTTTAGTATATTTTTGAAAAGATGTATATGATTCAGCAATGGCTGTCTCTGTCCCTATATAAATACCATTTACCCCATCATCTCCAATCACTCCACCCCAACAAGTATTGTCAAGGTCTAAAACTAGACATTTTTTTGTTTTACCAAAAATTGCATTCATAATTTTACTAATATTAAATGCTAATTCTGGAATTGAATTCATACTAAGAGCATACTTCGCTTGATGCCATAGTGATTTATCAAACCAATTTTTTAATCCAATATATGAAGATAAATAATTAATGTCATTAATATACAAGAATTTTATTTTTCTTGCTTCTTTTGCAAATTCATTATTTAATTGATTTATAAAATATGTTTTACCATGTATGTCATAGCAATCTAAATTTCCTAAACTTCTATCAATTGTGTAATCAAAATTATTTTGAATTATTGCACAATCAAATTTAGATAATGAACTCCATATTGATTTGTATCTTTGAATTTCATTATTTAATAGTATTTTGATTTCATCTTCACTATCTTTTAGATCTGGATATTTAATAATATTCTGATTTGTTGTATGTATATAAACTATATCAGGATTAAATTTATCTAAATCCTCATTGCCAAATAGGGCATCTTCATAATATTTATTATATTCTGATTCATAAAAATTTACTTTTATTCCATTGTCTAATAAAAATAACTCTAAAATATTTTTTATTTCTGATATAGTAGAACCACCTAATATAGCTATGTTCTTTTTTATTAAATTATTTTTTAATAATAATTCTTTTTTTATGGATTTCTTTTTTCTAAGAATAAAATCACTATCTAACTGATGTTTAAACATAATTGCCCTTTAAATTGTTATTTAAATAAGGTACAGATTCTAGTTAAATATTACTCTTAGATTCAAATAATAAGTGCATAACTTGAATAGGTAGAAAAAACGGTCAGCTGACTATATGCTAATCGCTTTTTCTCCGGCAAGAAATGCAACAATGAAAACATATAACCAACTGACCTATGAACAACGATGCCAGATTTATGCCTCAAATAAAACAGGGTTGGGCCAAACTCAGGATATGGGTCAAAGACCCGTTGTTTTAGTGCTCAGTTCTAAAATTATCTTCGACTTTTGGCTCAAAATGATAAGCTAAATACTCTTTAATCATTTCTTCGGTAACATCACCAGATGTGACACAAAAATATCCTCTAGACCAAAAATGACGCCCCAGTATCCCTTTTTTAAGTCGGGGAAACATTCAAATAATTTAGATGATGATCTCCGCTTCACCCTTCTCATTATTTCACTTGGTGCCATATTAGGGGAGCTGAAACTAAAAAATGAACATGATCTTTGCTAACAACTCCTTTTAAAATCTCAATTTTAAAAGAATTATATGTTTGCCTGATCAATTCTCTGACCTTCAACCCAACATCACCTTTTAAAACTTGATACCTATATTTTCAATACTTTAGGACAACTTACGTCTAATCCTAACGCGTCAAAAAGTCTGTCTATAAAGTGTTGATTGAATTTTCGACGTTTCAACGAAGCGATTGATATTATCGTGGGCTTCCTGGTTGATTTCTCTCTTCAATTTTCAGTAAATTCAATGCCGTTAATGACGCTTTTACGTGCATATTAATTGCTTCTTTACGCCGTGATTAGCAATGAGTTAGCCCGGTGTATTGTTTTGCATCTCTGAATAAAAATTCTATTTGAAATAGGGCCTTGTAATACTTAATCAGCGTCATCGCATCCAACATAATATCGGTTGAATACAATAAAGCCCGGCCTGTTTTTATTCTGTTATTCCAATTCAACATCACAACACAAATTTTACGCTTAAGGATCTTTAAATAAACCACTTAGGTATAAAACAGCTATCTTTTCATTCAGAACTCCTACATAATCAAAGCGCGCTAAATCTTCAAAATTGACCTTGCCATCAAATCGTCGGGGCCGACCTATGCCATTGTATTGACCTTCGTACATCCACTGTAAATCAGCATCAACACGGAGTTTCCCAACAAGATGAATGCCGGTTTCAAGTACCTTCGATACAAATTTCACTTTGCTATAATAGGCATCAGCAGCAAGATACCGAATATTAAGTTGACGTAGGTTATCTGCAACATCAACAACATGCTATGCATATTGTTCAACTCGAGTCGCTCCTTCAATATCGATTGTTTGACGTGAATCCAGTGCATAGGCTGTATTTGACTTCAGATCGGTATACAAATCGTCGATATTTCCAAACCTGGCTGTGCCTCTCCTGCGCAGACGTTGTAATACCAGCCTAACCCATCCGTTTTACGACCCAATTTACTGATAAAGCTGGCATCAATCGCTGCAATCTGCTCTTCCTGCTCAGGAAAGGTAAGTGCAATTAATTTCATGTTAAATTCGGCATAATCAAAAGCGCGATCGGACCAGCGTCGAAATCGTTTTTCATTCATAAAGCTGTATCGGCCCATATTACTGAAGGTTGCCTTACCTTGAAAAACGACCAAAACAGCAAACAGAGAAAGCATAAAGGTTCTCTAATGATTTTTAACATTGGACATTGAGGCTAAAATTGTTTCTACTATCGTTTCCGTGGGCAGGCTTCTGTGTTTATTTGACGTCAGAAACCTTATTCTCGTAGTTCCTGTTCTTGACGCCTAATTTTATTTCTCTCCTAAAACTGTCCAGAATGTTGATATTTAGTAACAAAAACAAAATGATACTGAATCTTGAAAACCGTAGGGCTACCATATCGATAATCCATTTCCATCTCCTAACCAAATACCTATTAAGATATTATAGCTAAAGCTGAGCGGCTAAAGCCAATGGTTTTACCTTTTCAGGAGACTAATAAATCAAAAAACGCCAGCCAAATTAATGGCTGAACATAGGGTGACTATAGCTGCTTAGTGGTTATGCACTTCAAAGTTGAATCTGCCTTACGTTTTAAAGTGATAAAATTTAATTTATGATTTTGTCTTGGGTAAAACCATATTTAGAAATATTGCAACAAGCGCGCATAAACTGACCCCTTGCAGGCTAAAATCACCAAAATCAAAAGCCATTCCACCGATTCCAAAAACTAAAACGACAGAGACAATGCATAAATTACGCGAATTGGAGAGATCAACTTGATGACGGATTAACGTATTTAATCCAACAGACGCAATAGTCCCAAATAATAAGATTAAAATTCCCCCCATCACAGCCGAAGGAATAGTTTGTAATATGGCTCCAAATTTTCCGATAAAAGCTAATAAAATAGCAATAACAGCAGCCCAAATCATTATTTTAGGATTGAAGTTACGGGTTAACATAACCGCACCGGTTACCTCTGAATAAGTCGTATTAGGGGGGCCGCCAAATAATGAAGCAGCACTAGTCGCCAGACCATCACCAAACAAAGTACGATGTAGACCTGGTTTTTTCAAAAAATCTTTACCCGTTACATTACTAATAGCAAGAATATCGCCAACATGTTCAACTGCGGGGGCAATTGCCACCGGAATCATAAATAAGACAGCTTGCCAGTTCCATTCCGGCGCGACAAAGTTGGGTATACTCAACCAAGCTGCATTACCGACCGGACTGAAATCAACCACGCCAAAGAACAATGACAGGCTATAGCCAAGCACGACCCCTGAGAGAATAGGCAGTAATTTAAAAACGCCTTTCGCTTTAGTCGCCACTAATAAAGTGCAGATAAGTGAAGAGAAAGAGATGATCATTGCTGTATTTTGTTCTATTAAAACAAAACTACCATCACCCGCTTTACCCAGTGCCATATTCACAGCAACAGGCGCAAGGCTTAAACCAATCACCATGATCACGGGTCCAACAACAACAGGCGGTAATAAGCGATGAATAAAATCAACACCACGAAGTTTAACCGCATATGACATCAGCATATAAACAAGGCCAGCTACAAATAATCCCGACATAGTACCGGGAATTCCCCAGGTTTGAATGCCATAAGCAATGGGAGCAATAAAGGCGAATGAAGATGCCAAAAATATTGGCACTTTCCCTTTGGTCACTAAATGGAATAATAAAGTACCAATACCAGCCGTAAATAAGGCAACATTTGGATCAAGTCCAGTGATTAATGGCATTAATACTAAGGCACCAAATGCTACAAATAACATTTGTGATCCAGCCAAGGCTTGCTGAAATGCATTAAAGTCAGCAGTCACGTCCTCAACTATTTCTTTTTCTGGTGTTCCCAATTCAGAATCGGTACGAGCAGTCATCTATTTCTCCATAATACTCAAAAAATAACCCTATCAATTTTAGAATAAGGTTAAATTATACTAATCCCACTCATTAGGCCGTCTATTTGGGTGCAGGGAAAACACATAAAAGCAAAGCACTGATTAAGTAGCTAGATATTCTAATTATAAAATCAATGACAAAGACTAAAATAGCGTTTTATGCTTGGCTAGCATTCAGTTAGTGCATATAAATGAATAGAAAATGAGTGGAGTTGGTATTAGTTGGTTAGTTATTTTGTACCAAAAATTTTATCACCAGCATCACCAAGACCAGGTACAATATAACCCTGTTCATCTAAGTGATCATCAATAGACGCGGTGTAAACTTCAAGATCAGGATGTGCGGCTTCTAATGCTTTTAAACCTTCTGGTGCAGCCACTAAAACAAGTACAACAATTCTAGTACACCCAGCTTTTTTGATTAAATCAATGGTGGAAATCATAGATCCACCCGTCGCAAGCATGGGATCAACAACAATGGCTAACCGTTCATCAATATTGCTCACTAATTTTTGAAAATAAGGCACCGGCTCTAGGGTTTTTTCATCGCGATAAATACCAACAACACTAATTTTTGCGCTTGGCATATGTTCCAACACGCCATCCATCATACCTAAACCAGCACGCAAGATAGGTACCACAGTCGCTTTTTTACCTTTAATCTGCTGTACTTCTACTTCTCCATTCCAACCTTGAATTTTGACTGTTTCAAGTTCCAGATTTTTGGTCGCTTCATAAGTTAGTAAACTGCCAACTTCGCGCGCTATTTCGCGAAAACGTTTAGTACTAATGTCAGCTTCACGCATCAAGCCTATTTTGTGTTGAATCAGCGGATGCTTTACTTCAATTACTTTCATATTCTTCATTCCTAATCATAAAATAAAAATCTACTTGTACATGATCCTGGGCCAAGGAGCCTTGGTCACTCACCTTAGGCATAATAGCCGGTCATTTTTATAACAATAATTTTCTCCAGAACAACCAAGCTCCCCTTGAATAAGCATCTAATGACAGTAACTGTCTTTGATATTATTTAATGGAAAAAAAGGGATAGTTTATGCAATCCCCTTTTAACCGGCAATCAACTTATTGGTTGTTTACATTAGTTGCACCAATTTTATGTATTGAAACATCTGCCCCATTGAATTCTTCTTCTTCAGAGAGGCGAATGGGCATAAAGTGATTAACGAGTTTGTAGACAGCAAAACCGCCAATCAGCGCGACTGAGACACCGGCAAACGAGCCTATTAATTGACTTGCAAAACTGACACCACCTAAACCACCAAAGATTTCCAGACCAAAAATACCTGCGGAGATACCGCCCCATAAGCCGCAAACACCATGTAAAGGCCACACACCCAATACATCGTCAAAACTGGTATATTTTTTTTGTACGTAAGTGAATAACCATACAAACAAACCACCAGCCACTAAACCTGTCACCAATGCGCCCATTGGGTGCATTATATCGGAACCAGCACAGACTGCGACGAGTCCGGCTAATGGACCATTGTGGATAAAACCCGGATCTTTTTTACCAATAACGAGTGCACTAATAATGCCGCCAACCATCGCCATTAAAGAGTTCATTGCAACTAAACCACTAATACCTTCAATAGCTTGAGCAGACATAACGTTAAAACCGAACCAGCCAACGGATAAAATCCAAGCACCAAGTCCTAATAAGGGAATATTAGAGGGTGCAAAAGCCACTAATCTGCCAGCACGATAACGGCCATTACGACTGCCCAAAACAATAATGGCAGTAAATGCAATCCACCCACCCACAGCATGTACAACAATTGAGCCGGCAAAATCGTGGAATACCGCACCAAAGTTCGCCGCTAACCAATCTTGGAATCCATAATTACCGTTCCAAATAAGGCCTTCAAAGAAAGGATAAACCAGACCAACACATAACGCAGCTGCAATTAGCATGGGATTAAATTTAGCTCTCTCAGCAACACCACCTGAGATAATCGCCGGTATTGCGGCAGCAAAGGTCATTAAGAAAAAGAATTTAACCAATTCATAACCATTATTTTCAGCTAATATCGCGGCACTATCAAAAAAGGTAACACCGTAAGCCAGCCAATAACCAAAGAAAAAATAAACTAATGCTGAAATCCCAAAGTCAGACATAATTTTAACTAACGCGTTCACCTGGTTTTTATGGCGCACAGTGCCAACTTCCAAAAAAGCAAATCCTGCATGCATGGCAAATACCATGATTGCACCCAATAAAATAAATAACGTATCTGCACTACTGACTAATGCAGTAACATGATTTTGTATTAAATCCATTTAATTCTCTATTGTTGACCCAAAAAAAAATTTAACGGATTTTAACTTATGCTTTGCATATATCAAAATATTTACAGGTGTTTTTTACAAGAAACAACAAAAAAATGACAAAGATCAGGATTAATGAAAATTATAAATTTAAATCATGCCGCTAATAAAATAACAGTCTTACCACACTTTCCGATATTTTATAAAAAGAGAATAACAATGCAGCGTAAAACAAGATGATTAGTAGACTTGTATAAAGGCTGTAAAATGGATTTCTGTGTGAAGGCTAAACAGCTGATAATAAAAATCAGTTATTTCAGGATTGGAATACAGCCGAGTATGACAATATAAATAATAAAATATTTTGATTTAAAGATGGTAAGTGGTGTTTAATTTGATGTGAACGTAGATAATTAATGCGTTAAATGTGGTGGCTGGCATTTTATTTGAACATGAAATTTGTTCGTTAAAGATGGTGGGCGATACTGGGCTTGAACCAGTGACCCCCGCCTTGTAAGGGCGGTGCTCTCCCAACTGAGCTAATCGCCCATCTTTAAGTTTTACAAGCTTCGAGCATTGCTCTCCGCATAACGGCACTAACCGCCAATCTTTAATTTTTTAAAGGCATCGAGCAAACTCGAAGTATAACGGCACTAACCGCTAATCTTTAATATAGAATTTATTTTACTTCTGAATAAAGAAGATTAAAGATGGTGGGCGATACTGGGCTTGAACCAGTGACCCCCGCCTTGTAAGGGCGGTGCTCTCCCAACTGAGCTAATCGCCCATCTTTAAGTTTTACAAGCTTCGAGCATTGCTCTCCGCATAACGGCACTAACCGCCAATCTCTAATTTTTTAAAGGCATCGAGCAAGCTCGAAGTATAACGCCGCTAACCGCTAATCTTTAATATAGAATTTATTTTACTTCCGAATAAAGAAGATTAAAGATGGTGGGCGATACTGGGCTTGAACCAGTGACCCCCGCCTTGTAAGGGCGGTGCTCTCCCAACTGAGCTAATCGCCCATCTTTAAGTTTAAAAGCATTGAGCATTGCTCTCCGCGTAACGGCACTAACCGTCTATCTTTGATTTTTAAAGGCATCGAGCAAGCTCGAAGTATAACGGCACTAACCGCTAATCTTTAATATAGAATTCATTTTACTTCCGAATAAAGAAGATTAAAGATGGTGGGCGATACTGGGCTTGAACCAGTGACCCCCGCCTTGTAAGGGCGGTGCTCTCCCAACTGAGCTAATCGCCCATCTTTAAGTTTTACAAGCTTCGAGCATTGCTCTCCGCATAACGGCACTAACCGCCAATCTTTAATTTTTTAAAGGCATCGAGCAAGCTCGAAGTATAACGCCGCTAACCGCTAATCTTTAATATAGAATTCATTTTACTTCCGAATAAAGAATATTAAAGATGGTGGGCGATACTGGGCTTGAACCAGTGACCCCCGCCTTGTAAGGGCGGTGCTCTCCCAACTGAGCTAATCGCCCATCTTTAATTTTTTAAAGGCATCGAGCAAGCTCGAAGTATAACGGCGCTAACCGCTAATCTTTAATATAGAATTCATTTTACTTCCGAATAAAGAAGACTAAAGATGGTGGGCGATACTGGGCTTGAACCAGTGACCCCCGCCTTGTAAGGGCGGTGCTCTCCCAACTGAGCTAATCGCCCATCTTTAATTTTTCAAAGGCATCGAACAAGCTCGAAGTATAACGGTACTAACCGCTAATCTTTAATATAGAATTCGTTTTACTTCTGAATAAAGAAGATTAAAGATGGTGGGCGATACTGGGCTTGAACCAGTGACCCCCGCCTTGTAAGGGCGGTGCTCTCCCAACTGAGCTAATCGCCCATCTTTAATTTCAACTGCACTTCGAGCAAGCTCGGAGCAAAACGGCACTAATCAGGCATGTCGTTTGTGGGGCGTATTATAGGGATCCCCTTTTTTCAGTCAAGCCATTTTTATAATAAAAACCTTGATTTATGGTCGATCGCTCAAAGGGTAAACAATGCTTGCTTATTTTCTAGCTAATACGTTTTTTTTTCTTACTTTGTTTTCGAGAAAACAGAAATAGTTAATGTAATTACAATGGTATCCGTTAAAATACGCCTATTATTTTAGCGCCTATACATAAGGACATTTTTCAATGAAAGTTAAAACACGTTTTGCCCCTAGCCCCACTGGTTTTTTACATGTTGGTGGCGCGCGTACTGCGCTCTATTCCTGGTTACATGCGAAAAGTAAAGGGGGTGAGTTTGTACTGCGCATAGAGGATACGGATATTGCGCGTTCAACTCAAGAAGCAGTTGATGCGATCTTAGAAGGGATGACTTGGATGGGTTTGACTTGGGATGAAGGTCCTTATTACCAGACCAAACGTTTTGATCGCTATAAAGAAATCATAGCAAAAATGCTTTCCGATGGAACAGCTTACAAATGTTACTGCACAAAAGAACGCGTTAATGAACTGCGTGAAGCGCAGGAAAAGGCAGGCGAGTCACCACGCTATGATAGCAAGTGTCGAGGCTTAGCACCGCAGAACACAGATGCCCCTTATGTTATACGTTTCAAAAATCCTAAAGAAGGCAGTGTTAAATTTGACGATCATGTACGTGGTCCTATTGAATTTTCAAATACCGAGCTTGACGATTTAATTATTCAGCGTACCGATGGCACACCGACTTATAATTTTTGTGTGGTCGTTGATGATTGGGACATGGGTATTACTTATGTTGTTCGAGGCGAAGATCATATCAACAATACACCGCGGCAAATTAATATATTAAAAGCATTAGGAGCCCCTCTCCCTGAATATGCGCATGTTGCTATGATTTTAGGGGATGACGGCGCAAAACTGTCTAAACGTCATGGTGCAGTCTCTGTCATGCAATTCCGTGATGAAGGTTATTTACCTGAAGCACTTAAAAACTATCTGGTACGTTTAGGTTGGTCACACGGTGATCAGGAAATTTTCTCAGAAAAAGAGATGATTGAGCTATTTTCCTTA
This sequence comes from Psychromonas ingrahamii 37, assembly GCF_000015285.1. Classification (NCBI taxonomy): domain Bacteria; kingdom Pseudomonadati; phylum Pseudomonadota; class Gammaproteobacteria; order Alteromonadales; family Psychromonadaceae; genus Psychromonas; species Psychromonas ingrahamii. The sequence continues at coordinate 1,981,811 of NC_008709.1, read as the reverse complement.
GATGCGATTAATAAAGCTCCTTCTGCATTTAATACTGAAAAATTACTTTGGTTAAATCAACATTATATTAAATCACTGGATCCGGCTTACATTGCACAGCATCTTGCATGGCACATGACGAATCAAAAAATAGATATGACTAATGGTCCAGCCCTTCCTGAAATTGTCAGCGCACTTTCTGAACGCGCTAAAACATTAGTTGAGTTAGCGACCACCAGCCGCTACTTCTTTGAAGAGTATGAAGACTTTGATGCTACAGCTGCCAAGAAACATCTTCGCCCAGTGGCTGAAGATGCACTTGTTTTAGTTAAGCAAAAACTGCAAACAAGCGATGACTGGACAGATCCAGCACTGCATCAAATAATCAATGATACTGCCAATGAATTAGGGGTTGGTATGGGTAAAGTAGGTATGCCTCTGCGGGTTGCTATCACAGGCGGCGGGCAATCACCTTCTTTAGATGTCACCCTGCGCTTAATTGGTAAAGAGCGTAGTATTAAACGTATCGATCGCGCACTTGAATTTATCGCTGCGCGCGTAGCTGCTTCATAAAAATGCTTAAATATAATTTATTTTGCAAGTTTTGATTGACAGTTAAGAGCAAGGTGCATATTATGCGCCCTGTTCTTGTTATACCTAGCCAATTCAAACGGTTAGTTAAAGATTAAAGTGGGGCCATAGCTCAGCTGGGAGAGCGCAACGCTGGCAGCGTTGAGGTCTGCGGTTCGATCCCGCATGGCTCCACCACTTTAACTACTTTATATTTTCTAGAGCCCTCACTAATGTTCATTACTACCTCTTTTATACACAACTTTACCTCTTTTATACACAACTTTGTTAAATCCAATAAGACCTGTTAATTATTTAAATATAAAGTAATGACCAACAAAATCGTCGGTTTATAAATAATTGATAACGGCCTTAATCAGATCATTTATTGTGCACCGGATAATCGCTATAACCTTTTTCATCTGCTGAATAAAAGGTATCCATGTCAGGGATATTCAAAGGCGTATTAGCCTGCCAGCGCGCAGGCAGATCCAGGTTTGCAAGGAAGGGACGCCCGACGGCAATCAAATACCCTTTACCGGCCGCAAGATCACTTTCCGCGCCCGCTGCATCATAACCTCCCGACAGAATCAGGGTCTGTTTAAATAAACGGCGCATGATTTTTTTCATCGAATCCGGCACAATCGGAGCCCCCATTTATGAGTGATCTGCAATGTGTAAATACAGCAATCCCAATGCATTTAATTTTTCAGTTAGATAAGTGTAATCAGGCTCCATTGCATTATAAAGGGGCATGTCATTAAATACGCCAAAGGGAGATAAGCGGATCCCAACTTTATCCTTACGGATCGCAGCAACGGTTGCCGCGGCGACTTCCAGCACAAAACGGGCTCTATTTTCAATCGTGCCTCCATACTGATCGTTACGAATATTTGCATTAGGGCGGATAAACTGTTCCAGTAAATACCCATTTGCTGCGTGTAATTCAACACCATCAAAGCCGGCTGAAATTGCGTTTTTAGCCGCTGTGACAAACTCTTTTTGAGTACTGATAATATCGTCGATGGTCATCGCCATCGCTACTGGGTGGGGTTTCATCCACTATGCATCGGTATACATTTCACCGTTCACTACAACAGCGGAAGGGGCAAGCATACGAGCGCCTTTCGGCAGATTAAAGGGATAAGCAATACGTCCTGTGTGCATTAACTGGATAAATATTTTCTCGCCTTTAGCATGTACGGCCTTCGTTACATACTCCCAACCTGCCACCTGTGCCGCTGAAAAATTCCCGGGATACGCGGATAACCAAGACCATTAGCCGAAGGTGAGGTGCCTTCAGTAATAATGAGTCCAGCCGTTGCACGTTGTGCATAATACGTTGCCATCAGATCATTTGGCGCATTATTGATGGACCGATTGCGGGTCATCGGTGACATAACAAGATGATTTTGTAACAGGTACGAACCGAGTTAGTACGGGCTAAATAATTGCTTACTGGCGGTAGAATTTGACATTTGAATACGCCTTGTTAATCCAATTTTAAATTGTAATAACAGGGAATAGATCCAAATGAAAAAACAGGCGTCATTAATCAAAACAAAACCTTAAATTCAAGCATTTCATATATTTGAATTTAGTCACTGCCCTGCCAATAAAAATATTTTTACCCATTTTATTTAATGATAGTGATAACATACTGCATGCAATGATTTTGTTAAGTTGTTGGCAGTTACAAAACTGCCAACAACTTAGAGGAATTTTAAGACAAGGATTAACCTAAATTAGTGATCGTGATTTCCGGTAAAGCGATGGTTAAATCGCGATAAAGATTAATTGTTAAGGTTTCAGCTAAGGATAAAAATGGCGCACTTAACACCTCACTATCGTCTTTAACAACCGTTGGTATCCCCTGGTCTGTGTCTTCCCGGTATTTTATATGTAAGGGTAATGACGCTAAAAAAGGTAAATTGAATTGCTCAGCCAGTTTTTTACCACCACCCGTACCAAAAATAGCTTCTTCATAACCGCATTGACTGCATGAATAAAGACTCATGTTTTCAATAATACCAGCGACATTAACGTCGACTTTATTAAACATCGAGATGCCTTTTTTTGCATCAACTAATGCCACATCCTGCGGTGTTGTCACCACCACAGCCGCTGTCACAGGCACATTTTGCGCCATAGTCAACTGAATATCGCCAGTGCCGGGGGGCATATCGACCACTAAATAATCAAGTCCTTGCCAATCCGTTTCATTGAGCACTTGCGACAAAGCTTTACTGGCCATCGGGCCACGCCAGATCATGGCATCCTCTTCGGCCACTAAAAAACCGATGCTATTACAAACAATACCGTGCGCCTCAATTGGTGACATTAATTTACCATCAACACTTACAGGCTCTGCACCTTTAACACCTAACATAGTCGGAATAGAAGGCCCATAAATATCGGCATCTAAAATACCCACTTGAGCACCATTTTCGGCTAAAGCAAGGGCTAAATTAACACTTACCGTCGATTTACCGACGCCCCCTTTACCCGATGCAACCACGATAATATTTTTGATGTTTGGCAAAGCAGATTTAGTGGTGTCATTTTGTAATACAGCCACCTGATGATTAACCTTCCAGCTAACCGGTTTGCCAAACAACTTTTCCAGTTTAGCGGTACAATCAAGTTGCAGATTGTGCAGCCAAACAGGGGCATAAAAAGGCATTACAATTTTTATAGTAGCGCTATTTTCATCGATTAAGATTGCCTTATTGGCCATTAATTTAGCGACCACCTTAGTGGGATCATTTTCCTGCAAACAGGCGGTAACTTTATCTGACAAACTTTTTTTCTTAAAAAACACAAATGCTCCTTATTTAAGCAACGAGATCTCCTGTTACGATAAAAACAGTGTAACAAAACCTGTTGTTATTTCATCCACAATTAAATAAGGATTTTTCAAGCCCATTTAAGAGTGGGATTTCAAGCCTTTTTTGGGTAGAATCGCAACCTTAAAATTTAGATTTAATACAACAGGAATAATAAATAAAATGGAAATTCAACAACGTAAAATCCTTGTTACCTGCGCCCTACCCTATGCAAACGGTCCGATTCATCTCGGACACATGCTTGAACATGTTCAAGCTGATATCTGGGTTCGTTTTCAGCGTTTACGTGGTCACAATATCCATTTTATTTGTGCAGATGATGCGCACGGCACACCTATTATGCTTAAAGCACAAGAGATGGGTATTAAGCCGACCGATATGATAGCGGACATTCGAGCTTCTCACGAAAGTGATTTTTCCGGGTTTAATATTAGCTTTGATAACTACCACAGCACCCATAGCGAAGAGAACCAGGCGTTGTCTTCACAAATTTATATCGCACTACGTGAAAATGGTTATATTACCAATAGAACTATCTCACAATTATTTGATCCTGAAAAAAAGATGTTTTTACCGGACCGTTTTGTCAAAGGGACCTGTCCTGACTGTAAAGCTGACGATCAATACGGCGATAATTGTGACGCTTGTGGCGCAACGTATAGCCCAACAGAGATGATTAACCCCAAATCAGCGGTTTCAGGCAGCACGCCCATTATGAAAGACACTGAGCATTTCTTTTTCGATCTGCCGCAATTTGAAGATATGTTAAAAGTCTGGACTAAATCAGGTGCGCTACAGACAGAGATGGCAAATAAAGTCGGTGAATGGTTTGAAACCGGTCTAAAGCAGTGGGATATTACCCGTGATGCGCCTTACTTTGGTTTTGAAATACCCGATGCACCGGGTAAATTTTTCTATGTTTGGTTAGACGCACCGATTGGTTACATGGGCAGCTTTAAAAACCTCTGTGATAAAACCGAGGGACTTAACTTTGATGATTATTGGAAAAAAGACAGCGCAGCTGAGTTATACCATTTCATCGGTAAAGACATTGTTAACTTCCACAGCCTATTTTGGCCAGCTGTTTTAGAAGGTGCCGGATTCCGTAAACCAACGGCTGTTAATGTACACGGTTATGTCACAGTAAATGGCGCGAAAATGTCAAAATCTAAAGGCACTTTCATTAAAGCCAGCACCTACTTAGATAACCTGGATCCTGAGTGTTTACGTTATTATTATGCAGCTAAATTAACCAGTCGCATTGACGATTTAGATTTAAACCTTGAAGATTTTACACAGAGGGTAAACTCCGATGTGGTTAACAAACTGGTTAATCTTGCATCACGTACAGCGGGTTTTATTACTAAAAAATACGATGGTCAATTATCAAACCATGTTTCTGAACCGCAGTTATATCAATCATTTATTGATGCAGGGACAAGCATTGCAGCATTATTTGAACAACGTGATTTTGCCCGTGCGATTCGTGAAATAATGGCATTGGCTGATATCGCTAACAAATACATTGATGAAAAAGCACCCTGGGCATTAGCGAAACAGGAAGGCAGCGAAGTGAAAGTGCAGGAGATCTGCTCAATGGGGATCAACTTATTCCGTGTTCTAATGACTTATCTAAAACCTATTATCCCAAAACTGGCGGCACGCAGTGAGGACTTTCTGGCGGAAACACTGGATTGGGAAATCATTAAAAAGCCTCTTGCCGGTCACCGCATCAATAAATTCAAAGCGTTATTCCAACGTATTGATCCTAAACATGTAGAAGCCATGGTTGACGCATCGAAAGACAGTCTGGAAGCGGATAAAGCTGCCAAGCAGAAACAAGCAGCAGCACAACTTGATGCTGCAAAATCAGAACTGGATAAAGAGCCGCTGGCACCGGAAATTGACTTTGATACTTTTGCTAAAACAGACTTACGTGTCGCTCTAATCACAAAAGCGGAAGCAGTACCTAAGGCTAACAAATTACTTAAACTAACCTTAGATTTAGGCGGCGAAACACGCACAGTATTCGCCGGTATTAAGTCAGCCTATACGCCTGAAGAATTAGAGGGCAGGTTAACGGTCATGGTTGCGAACTTAGCGCCACGTCAAATGAAGTTCGGTTTATCAGAAGGCATGGTATTAGCAACGGGTCCTGGCGGTAAAGAGATCCACATTCTAAATCCAGATGATGGTGCAAAACCGGGCCAACGTATAATGTAAGTCTTAGGCCCATTTCGTTTTTAGCAAAATAATGCTTGTCAGTTAAAGCCGAAAAAAAATGTAAAAGCCCTAAACATATTAATTGTTTGGGGCTTTTTTATTTTAAATGTTTTATCTTTAAAGGGTCCAGAAAACAGGTAACTGTCATTATTAATTTTAGCTCTTTATTAATCTATACCTAAACTACTTGAAGATTCAGAGTGTTGCGCGAATGCAGGAAAAAAGCGTAACTCTTGAACACTTACAAAGGGTTATTCCCTTCTCACGTATGACAACGCTATTTCGGCTTTGCTGGCGAAATGCCTGCGGTTAACATAAAACGCATGGCGTCTTCAAAAGGCCAGTCAACATAAATAAGATCGCTACGTTTGACCAGTGAAGTGATTCCTGCTACCTGATAACTCATTTGAATCAAAACAGGCACCCATTGATCGTTAGGTAAAGCATCATTCACGGCCTTCGGGATACTTTCAGAGGTCACAAAGCCAATAATAAAAGTGCCATTGCTTTGTTTAAACAGCACTGTCTGACGTTTTTGGGCTTTTGATCCGTCACTGCCTGCCAGCGATGCTAAATCCTTGATCGAGGTATAAATAGTTCTAAAAAAGGGGAAACGTAATATCTGTTTCTCAAGCTTTTGATACAACCAAATGATTGGGCTGACGCTAAAGGCCACGCCGGCCACCAGTAACAAACAAAAAATAAGGATAAAACCACTGCCTGTCCACTGATTACCCAGGCCAATTAAGGTTAAAACAGCATGCCCCATATCATCGAGCGCCACGGTAATAGACCAACATAACCACACCGACACTGCCAAGGGTAATAGATTTAATATTCCCCGTAATAATGTTTTTTGCATGACAAACCTTATTCAAAAAATAGAATTTAGCACTGTACATAAGAATTCAGTAAAAAAAAGTAAAACGGCAATAAAAGATGAAATGTCATTTCATATAAAATATTTATAAGCCGATCTATCTTAAAAAAATATAATAAATAACTAGTTGGTGAGATAGCCTGAAGCGTTGACTGCCATCAGTATTTTATTAGAAAGACGATTTAATATCCTTCACTGATCGGTTTGCCTTAACCGGTTTAATATCCTTCACTAATAGGGTTTCCTTAACCGAAGGCTCTTTAAGTAACAAACGCCAGAAATCCACCGTTAATTTATCAATACTGCGTGATTCAGCATTAGCCAATATAACTAACCCTATCTGCTTATCTTTTGAATAGGCAATTACCGCTCGAAAACCTTCAACCCAGCCACTGTGAAAATATAATATGTCCTCATTATATTGGTAAACACGCCAGCCAATACCATAATGGGCATCATCAATGATGCCCTTCCAGGTGCGACTTTTTACATCTTTCTCTGTGCTAACGACAGGCTCCCTTACTGTCTCTAATAAATGCGCCGAAATTACCTCTGGCGTATGCCCCAACTGCGCAAGCAACCATTTACTCATATCCGTAATGCTGGCATTGATACCAGCTGCAGCCTCGACTTTGTAGAAATCTGGTTTTATTTTTACTTGATGCCAAGGCCCGTTACGGCTGACTTTAACATGAGGGTAGGCTTTATTAGTGGTATTTTTATAAGCATCAAAACCGACACTGGCATTGTTCATTGCTAAGGGGGAAAAAATCATCTGTTGCATCAATTCAGCGTATGCTTTACCTGTACTGCGTTTAAACACTTCGGCTATAAAACTAAACAGTACATTCTGATAACCGTAACATGCCCCAGGTGAACAATAAGGCTCTAAAGCTTCAAATTTTGATATAATATGGCTAAATTGAAAACCACCTTTTAAATAACCATCAAAGGCATTGGGCATTAATCCGCTGCTGTGGCTTAGCACATGCTTGATGGTAATAGCTTCGGCTTGACCTGCCTGCTTAAGCTTAAATTCAGGAATATAATCGACAATAGAATCGTTCCAAGCAAATGATTTTTTTTCGATCATCAGCGCTGCCAACTCAGCGGAAAATGTTTTTGATACCGAGGCCAATCTAAAAGAGGTATCTTTATCGATCGCTTTGTTATTCTTTTGTCCACGTACTCCATAGGCTTTAATTGTCGACACGCGATCGCCTCGCACAATGGCATAAGTGGCACCGGGAATGTGATTCACACGCATAGCCCGCTTAAACAGCTTATTGAACTCAATTTCTATTTTTGAAGGAGGGGTTGATTTAGCGGAGACAGGTACTATTGTACTTAAAAAAAGCAGTGTCAAAAAAAAAACTATTATATGTTTCAAAAACATCCCTAATGGTGATTTTGCAAAAAAAAACAGTTTATCAAAATATAAGCCTGCCATCACCCTATAACCCAATAAAGACAGCATCTGGGTACCAAAATCTATCTATAAAAGAACTTAAATGACACAACTTATTGTATTAATTATGAAACAATTATTACGTAAAATTTACCCGCGCGCATCAAATAAATATCACAAACAACTATTTTTTATAAAAAAATCAATAAACCGCTTAAAATATAAATATCAGTTAAATAATGACTGTTTAATAACTTCGATTAAAGATAAAGATTGACACGATAACTAGGGACTTTTTGTGCCGTCATCAAGCACTAAATAGGGGTGTAGACCCTACACAAAAAAAGTGTTGTATTCAAAATAAGGCTTTATTCTATACTCTAGACAGAGTCTCAACGGGGAGTGAATGGTTATGTTAAAAGCCCTTTTTATTGATTTAAGCGGCGTATTGTATGAAGGTCACAACGTTATTCCCGGCGCCGTCGCGGCCATTAAAAAGGCCAGAGCGAGCCAATTACAATTACGTTTTGTAACGAATACCTCTCGCAGAACCCGTACTCAGCTGTTAACTGATCTGCAAAATTTAGGGTTTGATCTGCAAAAAAAAGAGCTCTTTACTGCCCCTGTTGCTGTGCATGCGTGGCTGCAAGAAAAAAAACTTCGCCCCTATTGTCTTATTCATCACAATATCAAAAGTGAATTCGCTGATTTGCTTCAGGCAATGCCTAATGCGGTTGTGATTGGAGATGCTGAGCAAAATTTTTGTTATGATAAGTTAAATCGCGCCTTTCAATTATGCCAGCAAGGCGCAGTGCTAGTCGGTATTGGCTATAATCGTTATTTTAAATTAGAGGGTCAGCTCCTGTTAGATGCAGGGCCCTTTATAAAAGCCATTGAGTTTGCGGCATTAACGCAAGCCATTATCATAGGAAAACCCAGCAAAGATTTTTTTCTACAAGCGCTTGCATCAACGGGTTTGAGTGCAGATCAAGTTTTGATGATTGGCGATGATATCTATGGTGATATTGAGGGTGCAATAAATGCCGGGCTGCTTGCCGGATTGGTGCGTACGGGAAAATACCAAACAGGCGATGAGCATAAAATCAGCGCTGCCCATCTGACATTTAACTCAATTGTCGACGCCGTGGACTATGCTTTATCGGATCAGAGTAATAATTAGATTTTAACGGTGTTAAAATCTAATTATTACTAAGTACGATATAACACCTTTATTACATGCCAACCAAACTTGGTTTTAACTAAATGCGGGGTTAATATTTCGCCAGTAAAAGCCACCTTGTCAAAGGCAGGCACCATCTGACCTTTTTTAAATTCACCGAGATCGCCACCTTTTTTACCCGATGGACAAGTTGAGTATTTCTTCGCTAATATTTGGAATTTAGCGCCTTTTTTTAACTGCAAAAGGATCTCATCCGCTTTTTCTTTATGCTTCACTAAAATGTGCAAAGCAGCTGCTGTTCCCGCCATACTTACCTCAATTATTAAAAACAACATGGATTGTAATACCAAATCCACTCATTTTCTATTCCTTTATGTGGGTTAAAATAAATACGAGTCAGATATAAAACTCGGTTTCAGTCTTTATGATTGATTTGATTCTGTTATTCTTCACTTTGTGAACCGCATCAGAATGGTTATAACACAATAGCATTGCGTTTTTTGGGAAAACTAAAGCGGCTAGAGAGGTTTATAAACATGTACGTTTATCTCAGCGATTGTCCAACATCTAGGGCACCCATTAAAAAACTAAGACAGTTTGTAGTCTAAATCATGTTTATCAAGCCAGACAATAATATGCTCTCCACTCATATGTATATCAAGATCTTCGTTTTCAGTGTACTTAATAATCAGAGAGTCAGGTTGCAGACCGACAAAAGATACTTTTTTTAAATTGATATCGACACAGACATTTGGGCAATTATTGCAAGATAAACGGCATAGCGTTTTAACCTCGCATAAAGCAGCTTGTTTAAGATCACTTATCAGCCCCTTAGAGCACAAATCTTGATAACTGACGACGACTTGATTTAATGACTTGGTCATAATAACTCCGCGACGATACAATAAAGAGAAAGATAGCTTTGACTTGAATTTTATTTAAAAAAACATCAAACAATTAGAGACTAAATCACCGAATATATCCATATTCTTATTAATGTTACTTGAACAGATCCGCTTTAATTAAAAAGTTTTTATAGAAACATTGTAACACTTGCTTTTAAGCGTGCAGTGTTGTAGGAAATAAAAAATAGGTGACATAATATGTTACAAACCAGAAATTAAAACTGCCTGTATTAACAGATTAAAAAATAACAATTTTATTTAAATTTATTAAGGAATTTCTATGAATTATATTGCAACACCATTAAGTATCTTTTTTATCTTTGTCGCACCGCTCTGGTTATTCCTGTATTACCGCAGTAAAAAAGAGACTGGCAAAGGCTTGTCCGCTGTTGATCAAGAAAATTTACAATCCCTTGTGAATCGTACTGAAGAGATGCAGCAGCGGATAGCTTCATTAGAAGAAATTCTTGATAAAGAAGCACCGCAATGGAGAAATAAATGAATAAGAAAAGACTCCATCGTGATCCTAAAAATGCCAAGTTAGGAGGTGTATGCGCCGGAATAGCAGAGTATTTTGAGATTGAAGTATGGTTTGTCCGGTTATTAGTGGTATCAGCCTTTTTATTTACCGCAGGATTTATTGTGTTTCTCATCTATATTGTGGCTTATTTTACGCTAGATGAAATGCCGGAAAAGCAACAGTGGCAACAAAATGCCTATAAAAAGCATAAGGTAAAAAAGAAAGCTTGGCAGACAGGTGATTCTGCACAGCAAATATTAGAAGATATCAGCATTGAATTAGATAAAATGCAGAAAAATATTGAGCAGATGGAAGACTATGTAACCTCATTAGAATACAAAATAAATCGTGAATTTAAAAATAAAAATAAAAATAATAAAACCAAGTAGTTAACTACCACTCAAGCTTAATGCGCGCGCATAAAAGGATACATCTATTATACTATAAAAGATCCGCTCACCTCGGTGTCTTTATTTTATAATAATTTGAGTCACATGAATTAACTTAATACTCATACTTTAATGTAGTTTTCACGATAAGGAGCAATATCAACTACCCCACTAAAGTGGGATTCTTAGTTGACCAGACTAGATACTGGAGATGGTAAGCAGTATGCAAAAAATAAGACAGAAATAGGCACGTTGGAATACCACATTTATAGAATTATACTGTAAACATGCGATTAGTCGCTATGTTGTGAGTGACTATAATGACAAATCTGTCATTATCTAGTCGACAGAAAGTCGGAAAAATTGGACAACTAAAAAGCGAATCCTACGCAATACGGTGGAGACGAGAATTTGCTTTCCGTAAGGGTTTTAACCGTTAATTTACACAGTGCTGGTAAAAAACTGCCAGCCCACTATTACTTTAAAGTGGTTTAAGGAGTACTTTGCACTCCCCCGCTATTCATCCCTACGCTAAAGCACAGGGTATTTTGTGGAGAACTTAATGAATATAATGCGTTGGTGTAAAACGGCTCTCCTATTGTCTCTACTATGGCAAATAATGAGTGTACCTTTGCGCGCTGAGCTTGTTAATCCGAAGCTCAACCTGAAATATCCGACCTTAATCACAGCCATCTATCAACAGCACCCGGACAATTTTTTTTGGGGAGAACCTGCCCTTCGAGACGAATTTGAAAAACAGATATCATTAATTGTTTTTGCTGATATTAGTGATGATTTATTTTATTCCTATCAGGCATTAAAAAATGCAAAAGAGCAAAAAAATTGGCTGCTCTATGAACGGCTAGCATCGGATTTATTGCTATTTTATCTGTCCTACCATGAACAAATACCCGACAAAGTAACTTATTGGTTATTTGGAGAGAGAATCAAAAATAGCTTAAAGGCACCTTCAAAAGAATCTATCGACGCATTTTTTAATACAGGTTCCCCTCAAATAAGATTGCGCTATTTACAAAGGTTGTCGCCGATATCTGCACAACAATCCCAGCTCTATCAAAATATATTAAAACTGAAAAATAAACCGGTTCAAATTTTTGACGCGGTAAAGTTAACTGAATTTGCTAAAATAGGGGATTCGCTTGCACAAAAAAAAGTGCTTCTGTCTCGATTAGAAATATCGGGTGAACTATCTTCACAAGAAAAACAGCAAATTGAGTTAGAAAACCATCAAGGGTACAGCCAGAAACTTGGAGAAATAATACGTTCATTTCAAATTCGCCATGGTTTAGAGCCCGACGGTATTATAGGAAAAAACACCCTATATTGGCTTAATATCAGCCGCCAGGAACGGGTCCGCTTAATGGCCTTAAACATTCTCAGGCAGCAATTATGGACAATGGATAATACCAGAAAAGTAATCATTAATATCCCGGACTATACAATGGAGTATTGGGAAGAAGATCAAAAAATATTTGAAAGTAAGGTCATAGTGGGTCAAACAAAGCGAAAAACCCCGCTTTTTTCAGCCCAACTTAATGCCATCGTATTCAACCCTAGATGGAATGTACCAACGATCATAATGCGTGAAGATATTCTGCCTAAGGTGTTATTGGACATAAATTACCTCAGCCGCCATAGTTATGAAATTATTGAAAATTATCAAAGTCAAAAGGTGATAGATGCAGAGACAATTAACTGGAAATTAATCACTGTCCATAACTTTCCTTATCGATTACGCCAAAAATCAGGGGAAAATAATGCGCTTGGTTTATATAAATTTAATACCCCTAACAACAATTCCATTTACCTCCACGATACACCTGCAAAAAATTTATTTGAAAAACAAGATAGGGCATTCAGTTCAGGCTGCATACGCGTGCAAAAAGCAGAACAATTTGCACTGTTTTTAATGGATAAATCAGGCTATCCGCTTGAGCGTTACAACATACATCATAATGTTCCAGAAACTAGCAGCGTAAGTTTAAAGAAAAAAATCACGGTTTATAGCGTCTATCGGACTGTCTGGGTGGATCAGTTTGGCTTTACACAGTTTAGAAATGATATTTATCACTACGACAAATAAAAACGCTTTAAATTTGACTAAAAATTATTTTTTTTTGAAAATAAAAAACTGTTTACTGTTCAATAACTAACCACTGAAAATATATTTATCAGCGTTTATGCCGTTTTTAAAATTTGACGGTAGTATAAAAAATCAGTAGTTTCATCTGTTCGCTTGTCTATTTGTTCCTTTTCTACTGTTGAGTCCTATGCCAAAAACTGATCTTAGTCGTCGACATGCAATATTAACCGGTATCGTCACCTTGGGCGCAATATGCGCCCCTTCTGCTTCATTTGCATCTTTATTTAAAAACAATCCGAGAGAGTTAAACCTGAATAACCTCCATACGGGTGAAGAATTACTGACTGAGTATTTTGATGGTAAGCATTATCAACGCAGTGAAATGAAAAAAATCAATCATTTCTGTCGTGATTTTCGCCGCAACGAAACGATCAATATGGATAAGCGATTATTCGATCATTTAATGGCAATTCAAAAAACCATTGGCTCTAATAGTCAAGTTCAATTAATTTCGGGTTATCGTTCTCCCGCGACCAATAAAATGCTGAGTGCTCAGTCAGGTGGCGTGGCGAAAAAAAGTCTGCATATGCTCGGCCGGGCAATTGATTTTCGTTTGGAAGGTGTACCATTAATCGAAGTTAAAAAAGCGGCATTATCCCTTAAAGTGGGCGGTGTAGGTTACTATCCTAAAAGTAATTTCGTTCACATTGATACGGGTAATGTTCGTTCTTGGGGATAAAGCGGTCAACAGAGATAAAAACCAGAAATGACATTAGCCATCACAACCAACTTTTTTTAAGCAATAAGTTAAGGCTGCTTGCAATAGCTAATAAAAAATTAAAACTTAGACCAACTCCACTCATGAAATGAGCTGTTTAGGCGTAGGAAAATGCATGAAAGCAAGGCATTGATTGCAGTAATTAGTTGTTCTAATTACAAAAAATCGTCTGGAACGATTTTGAACAGCTTTAGTTGGCCACGAAGTGGTAAATAACAGGATGTTATGAATCAAATCAAGCACAGAGACTAAAACGACGTTTTATGTCTAGCCAGCATGTATTTTAACCCGCATAAATGAACAGAAAATGAATAGATTTGGTATTATCCGTTACCCAGTTGTTTACCCCAGTGATTACCGATTAAACGCACATGCAGGGTTATCTCTTCACGATCATGATAAAGCTGCTTCGCTTGCAGTTCATACTGAAGATCTTCCTTTTCGAACATATCGGTTAATATTTTAATATCTTCAGAGGCTTCCTGATAACGTTTTTTCATGGGCAATTTAAAGTTGAAAATAGCTTCTTTACACCAGCCGTCAATTAACCATTGCCCCATCAATTTAGCCACACGCTTGGGTTTCTCTATCATGTCACAGACCAGCCAGTCTATGTTCTTACGCTCAGGTTCATATTTAAACCCGTCAACCGTATAATGAGTAACTTGACCGGTATCCATCAGGCTTTGTGCCATAGCACCATTATCAATAGCAGTCACAAATAAACCACGGCGAACAAGCTGGTATGTCCAGCCACCGGGACAGGCACCTAAATCGACCGCACGCATTCCTGAATGTAAGCGCTCTTGCTGTTCTTCCGCCGTAAGAAAAACCTGAATAGCTTCATCAAGCTTTAATGTAGAACGACTGGGTGCTTCACTTGGTGAACGTAAACGGGGGATCCCCATATAAAATTCACTCCGGTTATGCGGCACAGAAAAACCGATATAAGCAGATTTATTATCCAAAAAACATAAATGATAAAAAATTTTATTGCGGTTTTCTTTTGCGGTGAGGCTATTATGTTTTCTTAATGCCTGACGCAAAGGCACTGTAAATTTGCGGCAAAAAGTTAATAGTGGTTTAGTATCGTCACCCTCAGGTGTTTCAACATAAAGATCGCCACCTAATGGCAGATTACGCGTAATTTCTAAAATAGGACTAATGCGGTCGTCCAGTGGTAAATCATTAATAAAGGCTTTAACTGCAATCAACTGCCGTGCAAATATCAGCTGTTTATAATCAAGCTTTTCTAATAAATATTCCACCTGTTGTGGGTCATAACACTGGTAGAAAACATAACCGCTATTACGTTTTGTTTTCACAAAACCAAAGACTTCTAATGCCGTTGCTTTGTCCTGCAGCTCATTAGCGCAGTCGTTTTCAAACCCCGGGCGACAATATAATAAAATTCCTAACATACTTACCTCTAGAATGAGTTCCCGTCATCGACGTGGAAATTTTCATTCTGTTAAAACGTTCATTCACAATTTACTTAACCTAAACTCGGCATAATGAAAGCGCAATACTGTTTAATATCAAATTGTTACACTTTATTTTATACTGTGCCGTTAGTTTTGTGTAGTTCAAGGCAAATTATCAACACAATAGTGGGCTATTGAAAGATGATTTAACACAGAAATACGCGAAAATAACAGTATTGTATTGTTTTTCTTATCCCAAGCTTAGGTTACTTGGTGTTATTTCTATGGCTTAATAAAGCTAGAGCAATTAAAAGCCATGCAACAATTAAGCACAAACCACCTATTGGCGTAATCGCCCCCAATATTTTTGTCCCGGTCAAAACATACAGATACAGACTACCACTAAATAAAACTACCCCCAGTACAAAAGCGATTTTACTCGCGATTAAAAAAGCGTTAGTGATAAAAAGGGATAACAGACAAACTGCTAATAAAGTGATCGCATGAAATAGTTGATAAGTGACGGCTAATTGAAAATATTCAATCTCTTTTACCGTCGCCCAAGCCGACAGACCATGACTGGCATAAGCCCCTAATGCAACGCCCGAAGCCCCTAATAAAGAGGCCAGAATTAAAAAAAAGCGCGTTGTTTCAGTCAATTTTATTGGTTGTTTAAGCATTATTCAGTATCAATAATATCAAAACTTTTGGCTAACTCATCCATCTGCTTCATTTGAGAAAGGAAGGCTTTTAATTGATGTAATGGTAACGCGCAAGGACCATCACATTTTGCATTGGCCGGATCAGGATGAGATTCTAGAAAAAGACCAGCAATACCCTGCGACATCCCCGCCAAACCAAGTTGTACCACTTGACTGCGACGACCATCAGCACTATCACTGCGTGCGCCTGGTTTTTGCAGAGAATGTGTGACGTCAAAAATGACCGGATAGCCAGTTTCTTTCATCGTACTGAAACCCAGCATATCAACAACCAGATTATTATAACCAAAACAGCTACCACGCTCACAAAGAATAATGTTGTCGTTACCCGCTTCATTAAACTTAGTAATAATGTGTTTCATTTCATGCGGTGCTAAAAACTGTGCTTTTTTAACATTGATAACCGCATTCGTTTCTGCCATGGCTTTAACCAGATCAGTTTGCCTACTTAAAAATGCGGGTAATTGAATAACATCAACGACCTCAGCAACTGGGGCTGCTTGAGAGGGTTCATGCACATCGGTAATAATGGGCACATTAAAAGTATTTTTGATCTCTTCAAAAATACGCAGCCCCTCTTCAAGGCCAGGGCCACGGTAACTATGAATAGATGAGCGGTTCGCTTTGTCAAATGAGGCTTTAAAGACATAAGGAATATTTAAGGCAGTTGTCGCTTCAACGTAGGTTTCTACGACACGCATCGCCATATCACGGGATTCAAGCACATTCATGCCGCCAAACAAGACAAAGGGGCGATCATTAGCAACGTCAATATTGCCTACTTTTATTATTTTTTGCTTCATTACCTGCTCACTTGATTAATGGACAACTTGCGTAGGAGTATCAATATCTATTTGTCTGATTTGTCGTTTTAACAAACCGACAATAGGGTCTTGGGGATAGTGATCAATAAAAAACTCAAAGTCTGTGCGCGCTAAATTCAAACAGTCTAGTTGCTGGAATAAAAAACCGCGGTCTCTCACCTCATAAGCATCATTCGGATCAATACGCAGCAACATATCGCAACAAAGTAACGCCTGCTCTAATGACTCCTCTTGAACATAAGCGGCCTTGATAACATTGATTAAACGCATAATAATAGTTTTATTATCATCGGGCTCCAACATCTCAGGACTTAACCTGGCATGGTTACCTAATTGACCGCGCAGTTTAAGCTCGAGTAGATTCCTTGACGCTAATTCGCCGGTAAAGGGATCAATATAAAGCGTTTCATCTTCAATATTGACGCGAATAATAAAACCACTCGGAAAACAAATTCCCTGCGCATCAAACTGACTCTCCTTCAAGAAATCCAGTAATAACACGCCTAAACTAATTGGAATACCTTTACGACGTGATAATACATTTGAAACAAGGGCATTTTCTACTTTAAAAAATGCCTTCCAATCACCCTTGAAAGCTTGTTGTTGATATAAACAATCAATTAATTTTAACAACTTCGCTTTATCAACAAGATCAAAATCGGATAACTGAGACTGCAAAACAAGATGCTGTAAACGTAACGTCTTATGAAACTCTGCCACATTCAGCCCAGTCAATTCAGACTCGACAGAAATAGCAGCATCGACAAGTGAATGCTCTGCGAAATCAAACTGTTCATTTATAATAAATTCTGTTTTTTCATTTTTGGAAACTGTTGTCATTTTTTATCCTAGCAATATCATGGCTTGTTTACTGAAGACGAGTTGTCCGATATAAACAATCCAACCAAACACACCAACAAAGGCTAAAAAGCGCATCCCTTTGCGGGTTTTTTCATTCAAGGCCACACTAACAAGGATTAAGTAACCAATGAATGCACCTATTTTTTCAATTAGCCAATAATTCTGGCTTTCAAACGGATTGATCTGCAAAACACCCATCAGTCCTAAACCTATCAGCGCAATGGTTAAATGTGTGTGTAATAATATTTTTTTGAAAATAACTTTTTGGGCATTTTTATGCCCCGTTACTATCCAGTAAAAACATAAGATAAAAAGCACAATCGCTATTAATATCAACGTTAAATGAGTATGTTTTAAAAAGCTATACATCTATTTCTCCAAGTATTAGGTTTATTTTTATAGTGAATTAGGTTGGTTAAACAATCCCATCGTAACGCGATCATTATCTCCGTAGTCTTTAATGGTAATAACCTCTGAATAACCTAGGTCAGTGAATAATTCTCGAACTGTTGAACCTTGGTTAAAACCATGTTCAACCAATAAATAGCCCCCTTTTTTAAGATATTCCGGCGTTTTTTGTGCAATTTTACGAATATCTGCCAGACCATTTTCATCCGCCACTAAAGCCGACAAAGGCTCAAAACGAACATCTCCCAGCTTAAGGTGATGATCATTTTTTTCAATATAAGGCGGATTTGAAACAACCACATCAAACAAGCCGTTAATATTATCAAACCAATTGCTCTGTTGGAAATGAACATTGTTAAGCTTTAAATTTTTTCCATTTTCAATCGCCAGCTGCACCGCGCTTTCATTAACATCAACACCCAGACAATAGGCATCAGGTAATTCACTGGCTAGTGCCAAAATAATCGCCCCACTCCCTGTACCGAGATCTAAAATACGGGCATCGGCGCTGCAATAGTCAAGGGCAGCTTCAACCAATAGTTCAGTGTCAGGGCGCGGTATCAATGTTGAATTATTCACTTTTAAAGGCAACGACCAAAACTCTCTGGCACCCGTTAAATGGGCAACCGGAACACCTTTTACTCGCTGACTAATTAGTCCCTCAAAAGCACTTTTTTGCGCTTGGCTAAGCTCACGCTCAGGCCAAGTCATCAGGTAAACGGTTTCTTTTTCTAAAACAAACGCTAACAGTACCTGCGCATCTAATAACGCACTTTCGCTGTTGACCAGAGTAAACTTTGCCCAAGCAAGCGCGTCGTCAATAGACAATTAGAATTCCGCCTGAGAAAGTGCCGCGAGTTTATCGGCTTGATCTTCCAGCAAAATAGGCTCATGCAAGGCATTTAAATCACCTTCTAACACCTCATTCAAACGGTAAACCGTTAAGTTGATACGGTGGTCACTGACACGTCCCTGCGGATAATTGTAGGTACGAATACGCTCACTGCGATCACCACTTGCAACTAAGCTGCGGCGAATAGTTTGTTCTTCAGCATGGCTCTTTTCATCCTCAGCCTGCTGCAGACGCGACTGTAACACAGACATAGCTTGTGCTCTGTTTTTATGCTGTGAACGCTGATCCTGACACTCGACCACGGTACCGGTTGGCAAGTGAGTTAATCGCACCGCTGAATCGGTTTTATTAACATGCTGTCCACCCGCGCCAGAAGCACGGAAGGTATCAACTTTAAGATCAGCAGGATTAATGGAAATGGCCTCGGCTTCAGGTACTTCCGGCATAACCACAACGGTACAAGCGGAGGTATGAATACGACCTTGAGATTCAGTTTCCGGCACACGCTGCACACGATGACCGCCAGACTCAAATTTCATAATCCCGTATGCGCCCTCACCATCAATCTTAGCAATTAATTCTTTGTAACCGCCCTGCTCGCTGGCATTGCTGTTCATCACCTCAACTCGCCAACCTTTGCTTTCAGCATATTTACTGTACATACGGAACAGATTGCCCGCAAAAATGGCTGCTTCGTCACCTCCGGCACCCGCTCTAATTTCTAAATAACAATTACGATCATCATTAGGATCCTTTGGCAGCAGTAGAATCTGTAAATCGGCAGCCAATTTTTCCACCGTTTTTTTAGCTTCTTTAATTTCTTCTTTGGCCATTTCACGCATATCGGGATCATCATCATCGGACATCATTTCAGCAACGGCAAGATCATTTTGGGCACTTTGATATTTTTTAAAGGAAAGTACCACAACTTCCAGTTGTGCATACTCTTTGGTTAACTCTCTGTATTTATTTTGATCACTGATCGTACCCGGATCACCTAATAATGCTTGAACCTCTTCGTAACGTTCAACTAGGACTTCGAGCTTTGCCACTATTGATGCTTTCATATTTTTCTCTTATGTTCTTTTATTCATTTGCTGAGTGTACAGCGAATGTTAATCTTTTTTGCTCAGGCCCAAAGCATTACGCAACAATATCAGTTCATCATCATTACCCGACCGAGCAGTCTCGTTCAGAGCCAGACTGGGATGATGAATCAATTTATTGGTTAATTTAAAGGCTAACTCTTTTAAAACATTCTCAGCTTCCTCTCCGTTTTGCAACGCAGCAGAGGCTCGATTTAATAAATCATCTCGTAATTGTTCACTGTTTTGACGATAAGTACGAATAGACTCAACCGCCTTTAGTGATTCTATCCATGAGATAAAGTCAACAATACAGCCGTCGATAATTTTTTCGGCTTCAAGCGCTGCGACCTGACGGGCTTGTTTATTCTCTTCGATAATGCCCTGTAAATCATCAACGCTGTAAAGGTAAATATCACGTAACTCTGAAACCTCCGCTTCAATATCACGCGGTACAGCGATATCTATAAATAACATAGGTCGATTGCGACGCGCTTTTAACGCCCTTTCAACCATGCCTTTACCAATAATAGGAAGCGGACTTGCTGTCGATGAGATAATGATATCAGCTTGAGCAAGATGATTGGGAATTTCCCCCAGAGTAATAGCCTGCGCATCAAACTGCTCAACCAGTGCCATCGCCCGTGATAAAGTACGATTAGCAATAGTAATATTAGGGACTTGGTGCTCAATTAAATATTTACCCACTAATTCGATTGTCTCACCCGCACCAATTAATAAGACCCGGCTTTGAGATAAATCACTGAATATTTGTTTTGCTAAACAAACAGCTGCAAAGGCAACAGAAATAGCATTAGCGCCTATTTGCGTTTCAGTACGTACTCGCTTTGCCACCGTAAAAGTATGCTGGAACCATTTCTGAACAATTTTATCCACACCTTTAGCTTGTTTAGCGGTGGCAAAAGCTTGTTTTATCTGCCCTAAAATTTGAGGTTCACCCAGCACTAACGAATCCAGTCCGCATGAGACGCGAAAAAGATGCTGGATAGCTTGATACTCAGAATAACAATATAAACTGGGTCTTAATTTATGATCTTCGATCTGATGAAAAGAACAAAGCCACTTAATGACCTCATCACAGTTGTCCTGTTTTAAATGACAATAAATTTCAGTACGGTTACAAGTTGAAACAATGACCGCTTCCAATACTGTCGGTTGCGCTAATAATGCTTGATAGGCATCTAATAACAGATCAGCTGAAAACGCGACTTTTTCACGCAATGCGACTGAAGCCGTTTGATGGTTAATTCCTAAAGCAAATAGAGGCATGTAATAATTTCACAAAACAAGTTAAAACGGTTAGGGGAGAATGAGGAATTCTACGGACATTTACGCAAGATTTAAAGAAAACGATGTATATCGACTACATTTAAGCAATTTATTTTTATATGTGATGGTTAAAAGCGCACGAAACAAAGCAGAAATGACAAATTTTTCCTTTAATATTTTTACAAGTCAGCGACCCTTGGGTATTATTACTTTAATTAATATCCACTCACTTCAACTAAGATGTTGTTTAAACCATGCCTATTAAAAATATCGCCACCTTTTTCTTTCTTATTTTTGCACTCTCGGGATGTACATCTCTTTATGATACCTTTGTATATCAAATTGATGTTACACAGGGTAATTACATTGAGGATGAAAAATTAGATCAAATACTCCTTGGTATGTCTCAAGAACAAGTTATTTTTATTCTTGGCTCTCCCATGTTGATTGATCAATTCGATTCATCAAAATGGTACTATATTCGTTACATTAAACCGGGTGGAGAACCGATTCAACAGGACAAAGTCGTTTTTACCTTTGACAATCTGCTGCTGACCGATATTGCAAGAGAAGGTACAATTGATATAAATCCGCTGATTAAAACGCCTAAGGCAAGAAATGTGCCGAATGCAGCGACTGAAGACCCCAGCACTAGCGATAACCCGCAAACAGATAATGACACACCAGTTATTGTTAATTAACTTAGATAGCGTTAGCCGTTATCAATTGAGTTCAATTGATAACGGCTAACTTATTAATAATAATGAGGATGAAAATGAAAAGACTATTTTTTACTCATTTTAGCGGCGCGTAATTTGCGCATCTCTTTAGGATCTGCTGTTAGCGGACGATAAATCTCGATACGATCCCCCGCTTTAACAATGCTGGATAATTTGTCTGCTCGGCTGAAAATACCAACCATGGCTTCACTGGGTATAATTTCTGGAAAATGAGTGGTTATCCCGGATAACTTAATACAGTCTTCCAGCGTGCTACCGACTGGCACAGATAACGACAGTAAAACTTGTTTATCAGGCCGTCCATAAACAACTTCAATTTCAATCAACTCATTCATAAATTTCCCTATCGTATTCCATAAACTACTTTTGCACGGCTAGAAAAAGATTTCACCATTGAACCCACTAACTCATTAAAAATCCGACCAAATGCAAGTTCAGCCAGTGAACTATTAAATTCAAACTCTAAATCTAAATTTATCTTACAGGCCTGTTCATCGAGTTTAGAAAATGTCCAGCCACCTTTTAAATGTTTAAAAGGGCCGTCGACTAAATTCATTAAAATGCTTTGACCATTTACTAAAATATTTTCTGTGGTAAAAGTTTGGCTAATACCAGCTTTTGACACTTCAACTGAAGCGCGCATGACATTATTATTGTTGGTTAATATATTAGCATCAACACAGCCCGGTAAAAATTCAGGATAAGCATTCACGTCATTAACCAATTGATACATTTCTTCGGCGCTGTACATGAGTAACGCACTACGAGATACCTGTGCCATCTGCTTTCCCTACATAAAAAAAGTTATATTACACGATCCGTGCCATCAAGAAAAAACAAATAAGGATTTAATCCTAAATTTAAGCGATTTTTATACAAATCAATGAGTAATTTATAATAGTCACTCTATCAATTTATAATAGTCACTCTATAATACGAGACTATGGCTAAAAAAAATTCAAAAACTAAAAACAATGACAATACGATTGCACGAAATAAACGTGCTAGTCACGACTACCACCTAGAAGAGCGCTTTGAAGCAGGTCTTGAATTACAGGGTTGGGAAGTAAAATCGTTACGCGCGGGCAAAGCGAATATCGCTGATAGTTATATTTTCCTGAAAAATGGAGAAGCATGGCTACTGGGTGCCACTTTTCCTCCTCTTCTTGTCGCATCTTCACATGTTGTATGTGATCCTATGCGTTATCGTAAATTACTGCTTAACAGGCGAGAACTCGACAACTTAGTCGGTAAAGTTGAACGTCAGGGTTACTCTATTATTCCCATCTCTTTATACTGGAAACACGCGTGGGTAAAAATATCATTTGCACTGGCAAAAGGTAAGCAAGAACACGACAAACGTGCTGATGTGAAAGATAGGGAATGGAAAGTAGACAAAGAACGTATGATGAAACACAGCGTTCGCTAGCAACAAATGTGAAAATTAATTAATAGCAAAATAATGTGATATAGATAACAATAACACTATCTAAAGAATATTTTTTTTGCTATCATTAAAACGTAAGCAGATAAAGCGCTTACCACTGTGGGGATGATTTAGGACTCGACGGGATTCTTGAAACCCAAGGTGCATGCCGAGGTGGCGGTTGGCCTCGTAAAAAGCCGCCAACGTTATAGTTGCAAACGACTCTAACTACTCTCTAGCAGCTTAGGCTAGCTAGCCTTCCACCCACGTTTCTCCTATGGGCAGGGATTCGGAAGGTCATTCACATTGGATAGCGAGGGAACCTTGTTCGAGGGTGAACCGCGAAATAGTATCGGACTCGCTTTTTGATATCCTGTCAGTTGGAGATCAACGAGTTAACCAAATAACTGACTAAGCATGTAGTGCCGAGGATGTAGGTTTTTCGGACGGGGGTTCGACTCCCCCCATCTCCACCACCTATCTAAAAAAAGACGTCTCAGGACGTCTTTTTTTTCGTCTATAATATAGTAAAATCAACAACTTATCGTCTATTAGTGCCTATAGGCGTCTACCAGCAGCTACGAATAATGGTATTCCATAAGGTATTCCAAATAAATCCTGTTATAATTTGGAATACCATTCTTAGCTATTTGCAGGTAAATCATGGCAGTAAAAGTAATTCCCCTAACTGATAAGAAAATTAACTCAGCAAAGATTCACGATAAAGATTATGTATTATCTGATGGTGATGGATTACAGCTAAGAGTGAGATCTAATGGTTCTAAAATCTGGAACTTCAACTACAAACACCCACAAACAAAAAAACGTATTAATATTAATATTGGTAAATACCCAGGTGTTGCATTACTTAATGCACGTAAAAAAGCATTGAGTTATCGTGATCTTCTGGCACAAGATATTGACCCTAAAGAAAACAGGGAAAAAAAATTAGCAGAAGATAAAAAAATCACTGAACACACAGTGAAAAATGTCGCATTAGAATGGTATGAACTAAAAAAACATTCAGTAACGGCTGATTATGCCACTGATATTTGGCGCTCCTTAGATCGTCATATCTTCCCCCTCCTTGAAAACACCCCCATATCCTCGGTTACAGCCCCAATGGTCATCGATCTATTAAGGCCGATAGAAGCAAAAGGCAGCTTAGAAACAGTTAAACGCCTTACTCAACGTTTAAATGAAATTATGACCTACGCCGTCAATGGCGGTTTAATCTTTGCTAATCCGTTAAGTGGCATCAAAGCTAATTTCAAAAAACCTAAAAAATCACACATGCTCGCCCTAACACCTGACGAACTGCCTGAATTGATGATGACCATTGCCAATGCCAGCATCAAGAGAACAACACGCTGCTTGATTGAATGGCAACTTCATACCATGACCCGCCCTTCTGAAAGTGCCGGTGCAAAATGGGAAGAGATTGATATTGAAGCTAAAACATGGACTATTCCACCTGAACGTATGAAGAAACGCCGTGAACATGTGGTGCCATTGACGGATCAAGCTCTGACACTACTTGAAACGATGCGTCCAATCAGTGGACATAGAGAATATCTTTTCCCATCAGACCGCAACCCAAGAACTCATGCTAATAGCGAAACGGCCAATACTGCTTTAAGACGCATGAATTTTGGTGGCCGTTTAGTGAGTCATGGATTACGTTCAATCGCCAGTACCACACTTAATGAACAAGGCTTTGAAGCTGACCTAGTGGAAGCAGCTCTGGCACATGTCGGTGATAATCAAGTGCGTAATGCTTATAACCGGACTGATTATCTGGAACGCAGAAGACCAATGATGTACTGGTGGAGCGAGCATATTGAAAAAGCATCACAGGGAAACCTGTCTGTTACTGGGTTTAAAAGCTTAAAAGTAATAGGTGACAACTTCTAGTCACCTATTCGCTTACGGGAAATAACAAACGATTAATGCTTACAATTGCATACGTTAATTATAATTACGCAACAATTAAGGTAATAGTGTGAATAAAAAAAATCGCCCTCAAATCCAAAAGCGGGAATATAGTATAAGTGATGCCGCAAAAGTATTGGAAACTTCAGAAGAATTCCTAATAAAATTAATAGTCGATCGCAAAATACGAGCATGCGTATTGTTTGTTGATTTCCACCCTTATCAGTCACACTCAGCAGTATTTGTTAGTACTGACATTGATACAACGGAAGCTAATAAGCAGTGGTTAAAAAGAGACGAATTAGACACAAACACCGTTGAAGATGAATTTGGGTTTCATCCAGAAAATTCAGATGGAGAAGATTTAGACAATTGCCCATTGAACCGTATATTTGGAACCTACCATTCAAAAATCCAAGTCAGCTTTTTCAATATGGATGAAAATGGCAGGATGGGTGAAATACTTTATTGTTGGATCAAGGGATTATGGGAAATAGAACCCTTGGATGAAATTAAAGAGCTTATTACTCACTCATCTGAAACTCCGATATTAATTAATGTCGTCCCCTATATGCCTGAAGGTTTATACCATTATGAAGTTGATAAAATACATGGTGCTTATTTAGGCGGGTTTGCCGTTGATGTTGCGGTTCAAGATATCCGAATAAGTTATGATGATATGCAAAGGTTACATGCCCATTTAGATGGGGGAGAAGAGCTGGTAAAGTTAGATGGAAATAAAATGCCACTTAAAGAATTAAACGAATTAAACGAATTAAAAGAACGAAACCCCAGATCCCCTTCAATACAAGCAAGCACTCTACTGGTACAGATTCTCGATGCTTACTGTCCATTCGCTGATGAATTATTCAATGAACCTAGTGCAGCAATGGAGTTACTCGAAAAAGACTTTGCTTTTAAACTATTAAAAGCACCAAAAATGTCTGCAAAAACGCTTTATCGAATGATAAAAGCTGGGAAAGAACGCTTATAACTAAGTTTGAGGGTGTAAAAAAACTGTGTAAATGCCCGTTAGATATGGGGAGCTAACTGCTCCTCAAATTTAATTATAAAACGATTTAAAGCTAGTTTCCAATCCCTTATTGGCATCGTCCACTTTTTAGAAGCTGCTTGAATTGCCAAATAGGCAACTTTAAATGCAGCATCATCGCTCGAAAATACTTTTCTCGTTTTAACCGATTTTCTAATGACACTATTTAATGATTCAATCGCGTTCGTTGTATAAATTACTTTACGAATATCGGCGGGATAATCGTAAAGTGTGTTTAAATTTTCCCAGTTAACACGCCAAGAACGGCTTATTTGAGGGTATTTATCATCCCACTTGTCACTGAAATGTTCGAGCTCTAATTTAGCTTCTTTTACAGACTGATATATTCGATTTAAGTCACTGGTTACTTGCTTGTAATCTTTCCGAGGCACAAACTTTAACGAATGACGGGCCAGATGAACAATGCAGAGCTGGATCTTTGCATATGTGAACGTTGCATTAATGGCTTCTGGGAAACCCTTTAATCCGTCAGCACTGAAAGCCAGGATTTAGCGCCTTTATTTTCAGAAATCCACATACCTAATAATTCTTTATGGCCTTCAATATTTATGCCGAGTGCAAGGTAAATTGCTTTGTTGATCACCCCTTTATCTTGACGAATTTTTAAAAAACACAGTCCATATATACGATTGGATACACTGCATCTAAAGGTCTGCTTTGCTATTCGACAACTTTCTCTATCACGGTATTGGTTACTTGAGAGACTAAGCCTGGCGATATTTCATCACCATACATTTCTAGGAAAGCAGCAACAATATCGCGAGTACTCATGCCTTTTGCATACAACCTTAGGATTTGTTCGTCCATTTCTGATTTTAAAGCAGCTTCAACCGTCAGCTTAGTGAGCATAGCGCTTAACTGACTGAGATCATCTGGCGTTTAATGTCTTTAGCTAACTCATTCGCAAGTGCTTGTAGTTTATCTTTATTCATCGCGTTACTCATTATTTTGGCCTGTTTTAAGGTTATAGATAATAAGCAGTTGCACAATCCTTTTTATTCCCCCTCACCTAGTTTTAACTCAGTTAATACCAACTTATGAACGTAATTTAACCCCTCCTTTTTTATCTATAAAAATAATGATAATAAACATATTACCCCATAAAAGTTAAGTGTCCATGGACACTTAACTAAGTGTCCATGTATGCAAAAAAATCTCCGTAAGCTCAAAAAAATCGATTACCTATTAAGTCGATTACCTATCAAGGAGATGCAGTGATGACGACCAAATCTAAAAAAATTATTCGCTTACCAGAAGTAAAGGATATGACAGGGCTCGCGCGGGCAACAATCTATAAAAAAATGGCCACAGATGATTTTCCCATGAGTATTAACCTCAGTAGTGGCTGTGGCCGCGCAGTCGGCTGGGTAGAAATCGAAATTTTGGATTGGATTAATGAACGCATTGAAGAACGCGATCAACAGATTGAAGCGAAAAAAAATAGTGAGAATTGCTGATGAAATTATTAACTACAGATGAAGTAACAAAAATTGTAGGCCGTTCTCGTGGAACACTATTCCGTTGGTGGAAAAAGGGCATTTTCCCTGAGCCCTTACTTTATAACGGAAGGACATTAGGTTGGAACGAGGAAGCCGTCCAACAATGGCTTAATAAAAAAGAACAGGGTTAATGCATGAGAAACAATTTGATACTGAATGACACAAAATGAAACAGTATTGAACAGTTTGAAGCATTTGTACCCTCTTCTGTTATTAATTAATTTTCCGCTTAAGGCTAGGCATTACTTGCCTAGCAAGGCATTACATACCTAAAAACAGTTGGGTAATTAATAATATCTAGCGCCGAGTTTATACCTGATATGGCTAAATATAAAAGTGAAAGTCCTGTTTATAGGACTAAAGGAAAAATATATAAAGTTAACTGTGACAGGGGTAAACCTATATTTACCCACCAAATGGGAAAAATAATTGAACAGGTGGAAAATATGATCAGTTGGCATAGTCGGGTGTTTGTCTATGTGTTCGATTTACATGTTGCTGACTTTAGCTTAGACAATAAATACATCGCGGCATTCATCAGTAAATTACGTTTCCATTTTAAACAACATTATAAAATCAAACGATTAGGTTATGCATGGTGCCGGGAACAGAACACGTCGCCAAGACAGCATTATCACATGGCAATAATTGTAGATGGTTCAAAAATACAAAATCCAATAAGGCTATTTCATAAAATAAAATTAATGTGGGATGAAGTCACGCTAGGTGGTCACTTACACGGGCTGGAAAATTGTTACTACAACATTAAAAGAGATACGGAAATAAACAAAGCGGAAGCGATTGAGCGATTATCTTATCAAGCCAAGGTATGGACAAAGGATAAAAACACTGCACGGGCAAATGATTATGGCACAAGCCGAATTAGGCCTAAACCAACATAACCAAAATATTACGGTGAGCATATTACTCATCGATATTGGTTTGTAACCAAACAGCAGCATTTAAATTATTACAACTGAGTTCATCTATATGCTTGATAAATTAACATTATTTTATAATTAACAATCATAAAGGAATATGTCTATGTCAATAATTAAAGAAGAAATTAACTCCTGCAGCCACAATTTAATCGGTTACAAGACAGAAAGGTTAACTGTTCTTGAGTATGCTGGATGTGAGGTTGTAACGAACAAAAAAACAGGTAAGAAAAGCCGGCGACATCAATGGAAGTGTGTTTGTACATGCGGTCATACAACAATCAAATCTACTTCAAGTTTGGTTTACCATAAAGTTAAGTCGTGCGGGTGCCAAAAATCAGAAGTCACAGCAGCGAGAAATAAAACGCATGGCATGGTGGGCACGCCTGAATATCAGTCATGGCGAGGGATGAAAGAAAGGTGCTCAAATCCTAAGGGTATCCATTGGAACATATATGGTGGCAAAGGTATTAAAATTTGTGATAGATGGGTTGGTGATTTCCTGGCGTTTTATGAAGATATGGGCCAAAGGCCTGAAGGAATGTCACTGGATAGAATAGATTCCAATGGCAATTACTGTCCTGAAAATTGTCGCTGGGCAGATGCAAATACTCAAGCATTTAACACTTGCAGAACTATCCAAATCACCTTCGAAGGTGAAACCTTGTCATTATATCGAATGGCTGAAAAATACGGGCAAGGAGAAGCCACCGTTAGGTATCGACTGAACCAAGGTTGGAGCATTAAAGAGGCATTACTACTACCAGTGGGAGATCAACGGATTTATAACAAACACTCCAAGCGCCTTGAGTATGATGGACAATTCCTGACCGTAAAAGAACATGCGGAGAGGTATGGGCTTAATATTGTAACTGTTAGGACTAGGATTGGTAGAGGATATAGCCTTGAGAGAGTGTTCGCTCCAGCCATGAAACGCAAGAAAAAAACACTCAGCTGACTGGTATCAACAAACACTCGTTAAATGACATCATTAATCACGCACTGAAATGAGTATCATTAAACGGTATCAGGCTTTTTTGATGCCAACAATCATTTATGATTACGTTTGTTGATACCAGTAGTAAACAAAAACAGATGGAATAGATTTATGAGAACTTTTGCATATTGCCGCGTTTCGACAACAGAGCAAACAACTGAAAATCAAATCTTAGCAATTAGCAATGCAGGGTATAGTGTCGAAGCACAACGTGTGATCACCGAAACTTGTTCAGGCTCAACCCCGACAGAAAAACGTGCTGAGTTTAAAAACCTGGTTGATAACAAACTTGAATCAGGCGATACGTTAATTGTTCTCAAACTTGACCGTCTTGGCCGTGACAACATTAATGTACAACAAACAATTCAAAACTTAACCGGTAAAGGAATAAAGGTTATTTGCTTAGACTTACCCGTTGCAGATCTATCAAGCCCAGAAGGAAAGTTAATGCTGCAAATGTTCTCAGCATTTGCCGAGTTTGAACGTAATCGAATCATCGAACGCACCAATGAAGGCCTTGCGCGTGCAAAAGCAGAAGGTAAAAAATTAGGCCGCCCCGTCGCGATTAACACCATAGAAACGGTGCAAGATGCGAAAGCAACAGGAATTAGCCAAAGTAAAGCGTCTAAAGCAACAGGCTTGTCGATAGCAACAGTTAAGCGTTATTGGAATAAAAATTGAAGCATTATATTATAATGGTTCATCCCCGTGAGTACGGGGAACACTCACAACACGGAACAGTGCAGTGTGACTGAAGCGGTTCATCCCCGTAGGCACGGGGAACACTGCTGCTGATGATCTTTGATACATAATCCTATCGGTTCATCCCCGTGGGCACGGGGAACACCCAGATATTTTCCTATCGCCCATGGTCGGCTGCGGTTCATCCCCGTGGGCACGGGGAACACTTATCTTCAGTTATTGCATTAACATCAATCTGCGGTTCATCCCCGTGGGCACGGGGAACACGGTGCACTACTTTTACGTTTAATTTGTCATTGCGGTTCATCCCCGTGGGCACGGGGAACACGATTTAAGTCAAATTGCTAGCTTTTCGAGAACCGGTTCATCCCCGTGGGCACGGGGAACACTTTATTTGCCACTGCTAATTTATGGCTTAATACGGTTCATCCCCGTGGGCACGGGGAACACTTAACAGCGATTTATTACTGTTGTCTTTACCGCGGTTCATCCCCGTGGGCACGGGGAACACCAGAGTCGCTAAACTTAATCAGGTTGTACTTGCGGTTCATCCCCGTGGGCACGGGGAACACATACACGCTCAAAACCATGATCAAGTTATTGGCGGTTCATCCCCGTGGGCACGGGGAACACTCTCATCATTCGCCAGGTTGCTAACTCAATACCGGTTCATCCCCGTGGGCACGGGGAACACACCTCGTTAAAATGCGGGTTCTGTTTTTGCTCCGGTTCATCCCCGTGGGCACGGGGAACACAGTCTCAGGCCATCCTGGCGGCTTGTAATTTACGGTTCATCCCCGTGGGCACGGGGAACACATTATATAAACATATCACTGCTAATTGTTTTGCGGTTCATCCCCGTGGGCACGGGGAACACACAGTTGCACACGCTCACAAAATACAATCTGACGGTTCATCCCCGTGGGCACGGGGAACACCGGGAAACTAAGCGGCTGATCTGACTTGAAAGCGGTTCATCCCCGTGGGCACGGGGAACACAAAATCCATTGCCTACGCTGCTATTTCTGCTACGGTTCATCCCCGTGGGCACGGGGAACACTTGAGTTTTACGGATTACCGCACCAAGTATCACGGTTCATCCCCGTGGGCACGGGGAACACACAATCAGTTTGGTTATGTTCATCTGGGTGAGGCGGTTCATCCCCGTGGGCACGGGGAACACTGTGCATGGCGATAGTGCCTTGGTCACAAGAGCGGTTCATCCCCGTGGGCACGGGGAACACTATCGTAAGGCGCGTGTATCGCGGAATGAACGCGGTTCATCCCCGTGGGCACGGGGAACACTGTCTGATCAATATTCAAATCAGGCACGCTTGCGGTTCATCCCCGTGGGCACGGGGAACACAAAGCGGCAGCGTTAGAGCGCCTAAAATGGCACGGTTCATCCCCGTGGGCACGGGGAACACTCTAATGTAGCAATTAAACCGGAACATTTTACGCGGTTCATCCCCGTGGGCACGGGGAACACATGATTGGGATTGGTTTTTAATAGTTATATTGCGGTTCATCCCCGTGGGCACGGGGAACACATTTTTGCATAACGTTTACAGTGTATAGCCAGCGGTTCATCCCCGTGGGCACGGGGAACACGGTGCTATAATCATCAATAGTGCGTGTTCATGCGGTTCATCCCCGTGGGCACGGGGAACACCTTTTCAATACAAAAGATTAATAAATATCGCGCGGTTCATCCCCGTGGGCACGGGGAACACCATTACCACAACCACATGATTTTATGTCTGCACGGTTCATCCCCGTGGGCACGGGGAACACAGTGGTGATGTAGTGCCATTTGAAATGATCACCGGTTCATCCCCGTGGGCACGGGGAACACCAACAGTTTGAACTAAAAAAACTATTATTACCCGGTTCATCCCCGTGGGCACGGGGAACACTTTGATAGCTGATAATCTTCAACTGTTCGCAACGGTTCATCCCCGTGGGCACGGGGAACACGATTTGGCGGATTTTCTCTCATATATTTCATGCGGTTCATCCCCGTGGGCACGGGGAACACTATTAGGCGATTACTGGAAAGCATCACATAAGCGGTTCATCCCCGTGGGCACGGGGAACACAGAATTAGCAGAACTTGCCAAGGCAGAAAGAGCGGTTCATCCCCGTGGGCACGGGGAACACTGCTTCAGTGTTCATAGATTCGATAGATTGCACGGTTCATCCCCGTGGGCACGGGGAACACTTTTTACTTTCTAATACATTCCGCGCTCTAAGCGGTTCATCCCCGTGGGCACGGGGAACACTATTAAATATATTAATTAAATAACTAATAAGGCGGTTCATCCCCGTGGGCACGGGGAACACCATGATCCAAAAACGTTGTGGCCTTGCATTAACGGTTCATCCCCGTGGGCACGGGGAACACGCCAACGTGCCAAAATATCAAGCCAATCATCACGGTTCATCCCCGTGGGCACGGGGAACACACCAATCCAGAACACAGAGCGAAGTTAAAAGGCGGTTCATCCCCGTGGGCACGGGGAACACACTATGATAACCATTTTTACGGCGGCAACGCGAGGTTCATCCCCGTGGGCACGGGGAACACGAGGACCAGCGAACCATGACTCTGTGATTTTACGGTTCATCCCCGTGGGCACGGGGAACACCCGCAAAGCAGGTCAAGCCGCACAAAATTTGTCGGTTCATCCCCGTGGGCACGGGGAACACGTGTCCCTAGAATCCCCCCGCCAATCTATAACCGGTTCATCCCCGTGGGCACGGGGAACACTCTAAGTATATATCATTGTTTTGTAAGGATAAATAGAGTACTTCAATAATTACCGATTTTTAAAGAGCAAATTTTGTTCAGTTTTCTTTAATTTCAGGTTTAAATTTGACCAATCTCAATCCATCCAACTCAACTGGCATACGGCGATTTTCACCGTAAGTGACAAAATCAAACCCTGATTCGGTATTGGTTGACCATGCCATAACAACATTTCCATTCTCAGCAAGTTCATTAATCTGATACCAGATCATCTCTCGTACTCGCCCAGAAACCTCACCTACATAGACACCCGCTCGAACTTCTAATAGCCAAACCGCTAATCTCCCCCGCAAACGAGGTGGAATAGCTTCTGTTACCACTGTGACCATTGACATATTAATTCCTTGTTAAGAAGTACGATGACCGTCATCACCTATCGTCTCAGGCATAGGAATAGCGGGTGGCTGTGCATTTTCGTAAGGCTCTGGTGGTTTTATCTCTCCAGCGCCTAACACTTCTTCTATCAGAGGAATAAGCCTTTTTAAGATTTTGGTTTTTCTAAAAGATTCCCTGCATGCAATGCGTACATCCCGATCTGGAGAGTATGTTTTTTTAGCTGCAACCTGAAAGGCGACTGGCACAACCGTTTCAAATTTTATAATATCGGAAATATCATAGACAAAACTCAAGGGTTTTCCTGTATGTAAAAATCCGATCGCCGGGGCATAACCTGCCGCTAAAATTGCCGCCTCGGTAATGCCATACAAACAAGCGGTCGCAGCACTGATACATTGATTAATGGTATCACCTTTATCCCAGTCTTTTCGATCATAGCGTCGACCATGCCATTCAACCCCATACTGCTTAGCGAGTAACTGATAGGTTTTTTTTACCCTAGCCCCCTCGATTCCACGTAATTGTTCAACACTGCGGCGTTGCGGTGCTTCATCACCAAAACGGAGTTCAAACATCTTACGAACAACCTTTAAACGCAATTCAGCATCTAATGCCAATTTGGCTTGATAAAGTAATTTATCACTGCGCGCACCGCCAGGCTGCCCGGCAGAATAAAGCCTAACGCCCGCTTCACCCACCCAAATAAGCAACGTGCCGCAAATACTGGCAAGTTTAATGGCCGCATGACTAACCCGAGTACCCGGCTCAAGCATAATGCATGCGATAGTGCCGACTGTGATATGCATTCGTTCGCCATTTTTATCAATAACGACAAATGCGCCGTCTTTTACATCAATTTGTCCCATTCCCACAAAGATCATGGACGTTCGCGCTTTTATTGGGATGGGTTTAAGGGGAATAAATGTCACCTTTCAACCTCCTTATGTTAATGGCAATACCCCTTCGATAAGGTATTCTCTTTGTTATTTTCGATAGAGTGCGCTCTCTCCTTTTACTAATGCTTTAAAAAGAGGAAGATCATGCTGATATTTTCGTTGAACTCCCATAAAGATCCGTTGTGCTTCTTGCTTAAGTTCAATGACGGCTGTTTTTCTTAATTCAGTGGCTTCTTTGCGTTCAACATCAAGCAGGGTTCGTTGGATAATTTGCTGAGCATTTGCCGTAAAGCGGTACATCGCATTTTCTTTAATTCCCCCAACAAAATTTTTGTCATAGCCTGCGCCAAACATTTTGTTAAATGCCTGCGATAAGCGGTTTTTTTGATCAAGCCCTGAATCAAGTACCTGAGTCACTTTGCTCAAGTGTTTATTCAACGATGAGGGCATGGAATACAAATCATATACCCGACCCGTAATCCCTCCTTGATCCGCAATATTGCCACCGACTAATAAATTGGTTTGACGCGGGGTTTTCATATATTGAAATTGCTTAATAATATAAGCAGGCTCTAGCGTCGCTTTATCCGTTTCTTTGCCCACGATATAACTTCCAAGTTCTTGCCAACTTTGCCAGTTTTGATCACGCGCACACACCGCAAAAGCCCCTTCTTCTTTTATGGTTCGCGGTGTATAAGGATGTGGCCACCAGCCAGCCCCAGCTTCTCGTCCATTTTTAGTTGAACCATAATTACCTTTATATTTTTCACGATTAAATGTTTTTACTGATTGTTCCGACTCACTACCGCAAACATCACAAAGACAAGGTTTATCTTCAATGTTAAAACCGATGTGATACGCCAAAGCAAATAAACCACGATTAATACCGATTTTTGATGCCTGATAAACGCTCCCTGATAAGGGGGCTACCCACATCGGTCTCTGCTCGGCATCGCTGTCAAGTTGTGCATAATCATTAAAATAATCTTTGGCAATGGTATTATTCAAAAGTGTTTGTTTTAAATTTTCACCTGCGATTAAGGTACTAATTGCCCCTCCACCTCGAATACCGGTGGCACCTGTAGGACCAAAGCATTCACCCTTGATATTCATGTGCAAGTTATAATTCAATGCATGCATGCAGTCGGTACAGCTTATTTCTGCTTGTTCAATTTCCGAGAAAAGCCCCATCGCATTAGCAGATGTTCCACATTCAATGCCAGATAGTAACTTGGTAATTGGGGCATCAGGCCATTTAGCATTAGTTGGCGGTTTAGATTGCATAAAACAATCGCTTTCAAACCATTGGCTTTCTACTTTGTCCAAAGCAGCTTCATATTGTTCAGGTGTTAATCCATTTTTTAAATAATCTTTAAGCTCTTGAACCGTTGGTTGTAATACAACAGTGCTTAGCGAACTTAACAGTTGTAACATTGCCAGCTGAATTTCATCAAAATAGTATTGCAGTTGATAGTTCTGCTCACCGGTTAAAATTGTTTTTAAGGAGATTTTGCCTTGTGAGGTTGAAATAAAATCGTCTTTAAGCAGGTTCATTCATTTCCTCCTTATCATTCTGTACTTTTGCTATTTGACCGCAAACATAGACTGTCCGCATGGCGTATTTGCGTGGTATTGCGGTGATCAAGTCGCGCACCTGGACAATCGCCAGTTGATTATCGCCGCTAATATCACTAAAAATTTGACCTTGTTCTCCATGGTTTTTCAACGCATTGGCGGGGTTATCATCATCAGTTACAGCTTCAAATAATGGCCGGGTTAAAGGACAAGATTTACGCCCCTGAAACAGAGTAAATTCAGGAAATTTCACACTGTTTACCAATTTTTCAATTACGTGCTCAGCAGCACTGATTGCAAAGGTATGTTCGCTATCACACCAGTATTCCCGGTAGGTCGGTTTAACTCCCTTTTGAATTTTCCCCTGTGGACTGCGAAAGTGTTGGACTGTATGGTAATCCACCATTTTTTCGCCACTCAGGTTCACTTGTACTGCAATTTTAAGCTGCTCCGAGAGCGCATATAGTTCATTAAAATTTTCACGAGTTATCCCCATGGCGGCACCCAGAATGCCCATAATGGCTGAGCGCGTTGGAAAGTGATTTGCTCTACGGTGCACATCAAAAGTTTGCAGACCGTAGGCCGACATTCCTTCGGTTTTTAATATCAAGGTTTTCATCACACGTATCCTATGCAAACTTAAAAACGAATATCACTGATTTTGTTAACCAAATTGATTTGTTTACTTTGCGCACTATCGGTTAAATCGAGTGCTATCGCTTTTGAGTCAAGCTCATAAGCATTGGTGAGCTTTTCATAATGTTTCACTAACGCAGCGATCGAGTTTTCCATCACATCACCATTATTTTCAATCGGTTTTCTAAATGCATTGGCAAGGGAAATCGGCTGGTTGGAATGTGTGGCCATCACAAAATCAGCTTGATTGTAGGCTGCAAATACTTTTTGCTTGGCGCTAGGTGATACCTGAGCAAAACAGCGGATCATAGTATTAATAATGGGTGTTACTTCACTCACAGTGGATTTAACATTTTTTGCCAATAAATCAACATTGATTGACGCATAACGATAAAATACGCCCGAGCTGAATTCCGTTGTCCCTATATGTCCGGAGCCTTGCTCTGCTAAATCATCACAGGCGGTAAACCAATCTACTTCAATATCCGCGCTGTGCGTGGTTAAGCTGTGTGCCACACTCATTGCCGCTTCAACATTTCGCGGTGGGCAGCTAGCATCCATCCGACCTGACAACGCCACATCAATGGTTGGGATTT
The DNA here is from genome assembly GCF_000015285.1 of Psychromonas ingrahamii 37. Classification (NCBI taxonomy): domain Bacteria; kingdom Pseudomonadati; phylum Pseudomonadota; class Gammaproteobacteria; order Alteromonadales; family Psychromonadaceae; genus Psychromonas; species Psychromonas ingrahamii. Next base: position 1,944,408 of record NC_008709.1, on the reverse strand, counting down.
GCACAATTTTTTTAAGATCTTTTAATTCAGTTCCTTCATTCACCATATTAATGGCTTCACGTATTGAGCCTATTGCATAAGGTTGAACAGCATCGAAATTGCGTATCTCAGTTTTCTTATCTTTAGTTACTTTCGAACCCATGTTTAACAACACATCTTCAATTAGTTTAATATCAGTTTCAGGCATTGCTTCTTTGCATAGATCTAACAATTCATCAAACTTATTGGTACGAATAGACTTTTCAGCAACTGCTTCTCCATAAATATCGCTTTGGCGAATAGCACGCTTTAAACATTGGCTGGAAATACGACTGCGTACACTACCACCAAAAACAGCGGTTTTTTGCATGCCTGAATCATCACGATTCATCATCGATGATGGATGAGAAATAAGGGTATGAATATTAATAAACGTTGTCATGGAAAATATCCTTTGGATTAATTTGATAATGGTTAGCTAGCGGTTTGTGTATCGTTAGCTGATAAAATGAAGTTTTTTAATAGATTACGGCGGGCATTGTCACCCCAAAATTGAGCTAACTTGCCGATACTTTCAAGCTTAATATTTTCACAGCGTACTAGCTGGCGTTTTAAGTAATCAATGCCGTTATCACCACTACGCGTGATTTGAATGATTTGCGCCTCTTTTACACCCGCATTTAATAATGCATTGGCAACATTCACGCCTGGCTGATCATCACTCATTTTAAGGCCAACCAATAAATACAAAATACGCTGTGTTTGCGGTGTATCTTTCGCTCTGCTGAATTTTAACACTCGAAAATAGGCGGGGGAATCGGCCAATTTCTTTAAATTGCAGCGTTTCAAATCTGCCTTATCACCATTACTTAGTAACTGATAAGCTTGATATATTCTTTGATACATACCTTCTCCCTATTGTGTGCGGGCAAGTGATAGCAAACCTGCTCCCGCATGTTTTTTACGGCCAATTCCCATCACTAATGCACGCTGTATTTGTTCACTATCTGTTACTTGTAAAATACCTTCAAAGCAGACGAAGCGGCTGTTATATGACTTTTTACTGCGCACCATGAGGTCATCCATGGCTGTCACAGTAACATTGGCACCACTAAGCTTTCGCTGTAGCCACTGTACCTGTTCATTAGCCTCTTTTATTTCTATTACTTTTTTACCTTGGCTTAAACACTTTGTCGGGTAAGCCAGCAGCTTGAATTTATAAAATGCATCTTGCTTAATCTCAGCCAAAAATGACTTACTGGCTAACACCTTGGCTTGTTCGCTGCTTTTAGGCTCAGTGCTTGATTGCAACAAAACTTTACACGATTGCCGATCCGCGACCTCAACCCGAAATAAGTGATCACGCTTACGATCTGCTACATTCTCAAACAAACTCCAAATAGCTTGATGCTGCTCATAAATGTCATGCGTGTTGAGCATCACCTGTGATAAATACATAGTTAACTCCCTGCTGTTAATTCATCGATGAGATCGGTCGTTATAAACCCCATCTCGTTATAAATAATATCTTTGTCCACTACCGCCTTATAGCAGTAATAGCGTTCGTCCTTTATCCCTTTGGCATGTTTTTTTGCCAATGCGACTGTGCTGTTTTCTCGGTCTTGCTGCTCATTAAAATCCCCACCGTGTAATAAACTACCGTCTTCCTTAAATAGCACTACAGTGGCACTCATTTCACCATCTCGGGTTAACAATGCGCAGCGCGGATCAACATCATTAAGTGGCTTTGACTGCAGTTTGCTTAAAGAACGAGCGGTATAGTTACTACCATCAGCTATAATACTGTATTCATCTGCCACGGAAGTTAAAACTTGTGGCTCCTCCGAGTAAGATTGTTCCTCGTGAACATAATTTATCGCCTCTCGGTAGCAATCAGGAAAATGTAACAATGGATGTTGATTTAGATATTGCTCAGTGCGATAAAGTAAGCGGCTATTTTGATAAACATATCCGCTGCCTTGGTAATGATGCTTTAATTGCTCACTCGATGTCAGATCTGTTATTTTCTCATTGGGTAATAAAGTGATAAATAAAGGTGCTTTAATACAACTTGCCCGCGGACATAAACCACTGTCTATACGCTCATGCCGCCATAATCGGCCCATGCGCTGCATCAAAAATTCAATAGGTGCAATTTGACTGATTAGCACATCAAAATCTAAATCAAGTGATTGTTCTATTACTTGAGTGGCAATAAGCAGTCGTCCCGTGCGTTTAGCATTTTTGTCATAATTTTTAAGCACCTGATCTTCTCGTTTTTTCCTGTCGCCAAAGGTAAAACGCGCATGAAACAATTCTATTTTCAGTTCTGGATTTGCTATTTTAATCTGGTGATATAACCGCTGTGCATCTTTTACTGTATTGCAAATAACCCCAACCATAGCGCCCTGAGATACCCAATCAATCATCTTTTTTCGCTGATTAATACTGGGTAAGAGATCATCGCTACACCATGTTTTTAAAGTGATCGTTTTGTTAGTTGCTTGCTTAGGCAAGGTAAATTCTTGGGTAGTAGCGAATAAGTCAGTATGGCTAACAAGCGGATACGCATTATTAAGCGATTTTCCTTTGTAAGTTGAGAGTAGTTTTTCTTTTAGCGTATTAGGCAATGTGGCGGAAAGTAAAATCACACTTGAATAGGCTTGATGCTGCCCTTTTAAAACTTGTTCGATAAGGCCCAACATATAGGCATCAAAACTGTGAATTTCGTCGAGCACCAACACAGATTTTCGCGTACCAAATGAACGGACAAATTGATGGCGAATACCCAGCACGCCCATCAGAATTTGATCTATGGTTGCCACTGACATTGAGCCTAAGAAAGCGCGTTTATTTGATTGCTGTAAAAAACCGCTTTCATCTGACATCAAATATTTAGATTTACCATGCGCAAGTGTCGTTTTTGTATCAGGAAATAATTTCTTTGCAGCATCTCCCACGCGAGAAAATAGACCATTGGCGGTTGCCTGTGTGGGTAAACCAAATACCACTCCATCTGCAAGCCCAGCTTCAATAAGAGAGGACGCATAAGCTAACGCAAATTCTGTTTTACCTGATCCGGTATCCGACTCGACTAAGGTCAGTCCCGCTTTTAATGGCATCTCACTCAATAATGTTTGAATGCCCCGAGGACGATACCCGTTAAATAAATAAGCAAACCCCGCTCCCTGTGATTTTTCAATCATGCCTGTATCGACGAGTGCTTTTCTTGCTCGAAGTAAAGTGTCTTGATAATACTGCTGTAAATTAATAGATGGATCAGTTGTGAAATTAGTGATGGATGACCCCACCCAATCAGCAACACTGCACAAACCGGCCAACATGGGAATATCACCGACATCGGGAACTTCTTTTAACTGACAAAAGTCAAGACTGAACTCAACCCATTCCTTTCTAGCTTGTTCATCTAGCTCTAGCAGCTCGTCATCCGCATCTGGATCATGGTAGGGCTGAGAGGTATCACAAGAACCGTGATGCCCCGCCACTGCTTTCATCGCTTCATTAGTATCGAACATCTCACTAAATTGCCGATAACCGCAAGAGCCATGCGAGTAATAGGTTGGATCTGGTTCAATTTCCCAATCATCACCTTGTAATATTTGACGAATATCTTCACGGAAGTTTTGAAAGCGCGCATCAAACTTTCCTAAATCGTGGAGTAGGATAAAAAACAAGCAAATTCGTTTTGCCTGATCTTGAGTTGTGTCCAAATAACAAGATATTTGCGACAGTAGAATATTAGATTCCTCTAGCCACACATCAGCTACCGCCGTCACATCTAAGCAATGATAGGGTAATAAATGATAATCAGCACCCGTTGCCTGTGACTCGCTCTTTGCCTTTCCCCAGTACATGAAATAAGTGTTAATTTTTTCATCGTGAGAATTTTTTCTATTTATTAAATGTTTCATTAACGCTCCACGATTTAACCTTTGGCTCTACGCAATTTGTAGGTCAGGAAATGTAGTGCTTAAGATAAAACACAGTATTTATTTATTGAAAAATGATTGCAGACTACCTTATTAGCATTTTTTATCAATAATCAAAGGAAAAAAGTAAAAATAAAATAACGAAAAAGTGATAGATGTAACAATGGTGAGGTATCAACAAAGCAAAATTGAAATTTTATCATCCAACGACAATCCAAAGATAAAAGATTTCGCCTAATAGCCACCAGCCCTTGCCATACAAGCCCTGCAAGCCATTTCAAGGATTTATCCTAGTAAACAATAGAAATTGATCAAAGGGATGTTTTTTACTACAAAAAGCGGATTTATAGGGTTTAGCAACTACATATAGATTAAAATGTTGTTTACGGCATTTTATATGTGTATTTTTTGAAAAGTTATTGGTGAGGTTGTCATGTTAACTGATTGGGAAGCATTAACTCAGCGTTTTATAAATGAGCATGCTCGTAACGAAATATCTGTCAAAGCTTGGTGTAAACAGACAAATATTAATTACGCTAGCGCGCGACGACATATCAAAGTAAATGAAAAAAATACGCAGTACAGAGTGCGCAAACTACGCGCAGCACAAAATGACAAATGCACTCGCAAAACAACAGTTCCAAAAAGTTATAAGCATAAAATTCAATCGGTTAACAAAAATAAAAGTGATACTTTTGCAAACACTGCCCTCTTGAAAAAACCGCCACCACAGAAACGAGTAGCGTCACTTGGTAATCAAAATGCACGAAAATTTGGCCATTACAGTACATTCCTCTGCACGAATGAAGATGTCCGACGATACTTATCTGCTTCAACAGCATCATTAAGTGATGAGCTTAATTTGGTGCGTATACAACTATTACACACGATGGTTATTGTTAAGCAAATCGATTCAGACCTAAAAGATGATATTACAGCCGCGAAAAAGAACAATTTACAGATTATGCATGACAAATTTTATATTCATGAGGACAACCAAATAGCACGTATCGAATCATTAGAGATGTCGCTGCTTAAGCAAGAAAAAATGAAAGCTGATACAGAAAGAGCCATCATATTAACAAACAAGTTCGAACTGCAAATTGATAAATTAAATCGGGAAATAGCTGCGAACAAACCAAAAATTGATGAAGTATATTACGAGATTATGAAATTAGATGGGCCAATCGAATGAGTAAATACTAGGCTAACCATTTATGTGTAAAGGTTATATGCGTTGGCACTAAATAGTGCCTTATTACCTGATGGGAATATCACCTACGTTTCTAGGAATCATCTTTTAGGGGTATTAACGAATAAAAGTGGAGTCCATACATCACCTTAGAACTTTTGCACTATTTATCTGTTGAGACTACCCCATTTACGCTCGCTTTCTCCCAAGAGCGAGCGTAAAAAATCTTTCTATCCTTAAACTAGATTTTGTAAGAGACTGCATTTGCCTTATTAGCCGACATCACAGTACTTCCTTACTGAGCCCTCATGGCTGGTAAAGGCTTTCAACCTTGTGGCCCTGTTCCTTCGCAAAACCTACAACTTCTGCGGTGGAGTTGGAAAAGTTTGAAATGGAGGGTGACGTAGGACAAGGAACTAGGTACGCCCGAGTTCCACCATAGCTTCGACAGAAGAGCAATGGGACGATTTTTTCGGTCTGGTTTACTGATCGGTTATAAGTCCACAAATTATCATAGTATTTATCTATTAGGGAGATACATTCTGTTCTGCATTAACTCTTTTTGGCCATAAACACTATATATTACCAATCCCCAGCTCATCCTTTATTAATGCTGATTGAGCATACAAAAAACAAGGAAGAGCTATCATATAAGACCAATTTACCTCTCCCTTCACAAGGATAGGCAATATTAAATTAGAACATACTGTAAGTAATAATAAAAAAACTGAGCATGCCATGCAGTTAAATAAGAAAATGAAATATACTGTACTTCTTGTAATTGATTCTTTTTTGTATTTTACGAATAAGATAGATAGTAATAGAGGCAACATTACATTACATTTAAATTTACATTTATACTAAATTTAAATTCAATGGGGAGCACCGGAATTTTAATTTATTCAGGAATTGTATTCCTTGCAAGGTTAATTTCGCTAAAAACATAAATTGGCACAATGCTTAAAACAAAAAATAATAATGGGTTTAAGATTTCCCTAAATTGATCATTATACTTTTTGTTAACTCATTTCTTATATGTCCAGCAATCCACTTTGGTTTTAATACTATTTTCATTAGGGTTTTAGGTCAAAAATAAAACCACATAGCTATTTCAAACAACAGCGTTCCTAACGACTTAATAATTTGAAAAATATTCATATGTATATTAGTTTCAATTGATTTATAACGTAAAATTAATTGGTTACGCGCTTTTGCGGAGTCCGGGTTGAATGTCGGGTTAGTCTTTTTGCTTGGTCAGGCATGTTCCCGTCATTGCCTTTGGCAGCTCACGCCCATTACTTTGCAATAAAACTGTGCAGGATGCACGCGCCATATTTACATCTTCGCCATTCCAACATTCCCTTAGATCGTACTGTCCAGAGTAACACCGCTCTTTTAGCATCTTGTCCCCAAACGAATCAGAATACCCCTTTTCAATGGTCATTTCGGTAATAATGGTTCTGCAATTGCAGAACTGTTGCATGGTGTCTATTTCACATGCCAATTTTGCATGGCAAGCTTCAATTGAAGATGTTTTCTCTTGTGATGTTTTTTTGTCGAGGCAATCCATGTACAGCTTTTGCGAAGCAACAGCGTTAGCTTCCGTAACACCAGGTATACTTGCAAAAACACCTGTAATTTTGTCATGTAGAACAGTATCAATCTTCCCTCCATTTTCAACAATGGCCGCTTCAATTTTCAGACCTGTTTCCGACGCTATGCCCGCACTACAATAAGCAATAGCATTTCTTACTTCGGGTGTGATGCTGCTATTCACGAGGGGGCCGGGCGTGGCACAACCAGTAAGCACTGTAATTAAACCAAACAAACAAAGAACACTAGTGAAAACTTTCATAACAACTCCTTTTAAATATTTGAGGGCTACCGGGGTGGGCTAACAGTGTATTAGTCTGCATTCTTAATAACACACGTTTAATTTTTTTTATTGTTAAAGATTAGACCAGAACACGCAATAAAACAGTTGAATAGCATATGTAATTATTTGTAAATGGATCAAAATAATTATAACTGCATATAAATAAGGGCTATCCACTTAGACCGACCAGCCACTACATGTAGTGCTTATCGTGTTTTTATATCGTCATAAGTTAGCGGAGCAGTTATGACGGCCTGCTCAAGCAGTCGATAGAATAGCAGTCCCCTTGATTTTGCTTTCCTGCGATTAAAGCTAAAAGTATATTCATTAAGATAATACTCTAACTGTTTTTCTTGTATCGCTCCTTGATATGCCCCTAAAAGCCATCTTTTTAATAATGAAGCGACCCTATGAACACCTGGCATTGTTAAATGTGCCGCAATGTCAGAGCCCAAATGAACAGTTTATGATGAGCAAATCCATTTTCTTTAGCACGGTTATATACCGGAGAACCATCACTATAAATAACACTTCTGGGTTTCACTACATCAATAATGAACTATTCAATATTATCTTTTTTTGCCGCAGAAAAATGTCTTAAACGAATCCGCCCAAAACCTTTAGGTTCAAGTAGTTCTACCGCTACGAGAACGACTGCCTTACTTTTACCACTATGATTTTTAATGCTTTTCCTAGGCACAACACCACCAATTAAAATTTCATCAACTTCAACAAGACCTGATAAATAGTGATTACCTATTTTTAATTTTGTAAGTCGCTTGGGGGCGAAAGCGAGACAGCTTCCTAACTCGCAAATGAGCACAAACCGCCTTGCGAAACCTCAAGTTAAACGGGCAATATAACTTAGCCTAATTGAGCCACTTCACAGAGGCGGAAGCGCGGATTCGATTTGAATTATTATGGTTGAAAATTTAACTATTTCCGCTCTAAAAAAAACAATGGTATTCCATAAGGTATTCCACTGAAAATTTAAACCAACAATTTAACAATAAATTCAGATTGTTACAGACCCTGTTCGAGTTACCCCATCCCACCACCTATAGGCTTTAAAAATACTAAAAGCCGACTAAACCCGCAACGCCAGTTACCAACTGGTCTAGCGGGTTTTTTTATGCCTGTGATTTGTGCTGTTTGTACTAAATTAAGGTACTAAACATGCGTTATTTAACTATATCTAAAGGTGGGATCTGGTATTTCCGCTTTCAACTTCCCACTGAATATCCGCCAATACCCATCTAATGCTTGCAGCTGGACTTCCTGGAGGGGGTATTTTAGCTGAATAGAAAATAGATCCATCTGGAAACTCGGACTTAAAAACTGAGTTCCTACGCGGAAGTTTATTAATTGTATTGTTAGGCATGTTAGTTCCTTTTTTTAGATAAGATTGATGTAAAATTGGTTCTGCATGTTTATTTAAATGAAATTGGTTTTCTGTGTTTTTAAAATGTTTTTTTGGGGGGAGTTAGATTTGAAATGCTTACATTACTACTATAACAGTTTAGCAGTTAATTTTTTTTCAATTGAAAAACTGCCCTTTTTACCCATGAAAGCCAGTTTAGCAAAGCCTGCAGAGCTCCTACCTTAGATGAATAAGAAAGACGAATAGGAAAAAAATTAGATTTTAAAACTGATTTATTATGATTATGCGCAATAATTTCTCTAATCCGTAAAAGCCTTAAGTAAATGGAGTCCCTAAAAAAGAGATTATCATAATGGAATGAGACAGAGGGAGTCTAACCCAATATGAAAAAGTTTTTTTATAGCGCGTAAAAGGAAGTTTATTTAATCGTTTTGTTTCTGGTACTAGCTACGGTACTACTTTAGATTAAAATCATGCCGTTCAAACTGGGTTCGAATGCTAAAAAAAGCACCAATCTATTTATAGAGTCCTTAAAAAGCTGCTAATCCTGGTCAATCAAAGGATAAGGAGATTAAAAATGAAAAATCACACAGACCGACCGATGCGAAGCGAGTATCGCAAGAGAGTGGACTACTACAAAGCACAATTGCAGTACAACAACCCAGTGGAAACGGAAGAGAACGGGATACGCGCGGGACAACAACGGCTCTTACGGGCGCACCCTCAGTCCGAGGGATCAATGGACCAATTCGAGGAATTGTTGAATCGGCAGAACAATACGCAAGAGACAACAGAATCGAGTTCACCAGACAAGCCAGCTACGCAAAAGTAGATGCCGATGTTGGGGCTGGATAATCATTTTGGTTTATTGATACTGATATTCAGAAGAATATTGATTATCTATCTACTTTATGGAATGCGATTCGTGATCTTAGCTACAATAAAACCATGGGTATTTTCCCGACTAATGATGGCAAAGATGGCGAGCTTAAAAATGAAGAAAACTTATACAGACCGGCCGGTAAGAAGCCGATTTCAAAAACAAGAAGATTACGACAAAGCAGTGCAGGATTACGAGGACAGCCACCCCGAAACGGAAAAAGAGGGCTACCGCGCAGAAGAGATCAGGCGCGCCCGGGAGCGCCGACGGTACAAGGCGCCGGAGGACCCGACCAATCATTAGTTACCATTGCTGAACTCTATGCCAAGGATAATGGCATAAAGTTTAACAAGGAATCAGCTTATCGCTTTAGTTCTTTAGCTTTTAAGTTGTTTGTATACCTAAGTAAGCTATTCACGCCATCACGATTAGTTTGGCCAATATAGACCAATGGCTCTGCACCTTTAGCCCGAATACGATAGATTCCCGCAGTCTTAGGAATTACCTGATAAACGTTAATATGAACAAAAAGCGGAATCCAAGGAAACCATTTTAAGTTTTCCTAGTTTTCTGAATGTACTGACATTTTATTAACCTTGAATAAAAACAGCGTGTTGGTCTACCGGATATGTTTCTTGCTGCTATTGAGTGAACTTTCACATCACGGCATTTTGAAATGAGTTTACTTTTGGAGATTAATCGCCCAATCATTTTTTCCTAAACAGAGCCAGTTCAATTAGATTACAGCGCAATATTAGAGTAAATAAACTACCTGGCTTTCACCCTCAAACCTACTTACAAAGCTACAAATTTGTGGCTAACATTACTCGCCACTACAGACCCGCTTATCCAATTAAGAGTTAGAACGACCATTGTTCAGAACAGTAATCAAACGTTTAAAAAATTGGTCTTTAGCCGGGTTGTATGACTCAACCCCACCCAGTAGTAATTACCAAGAACTGCATTCACATTTTCATAGTGAGTGCGTAGGGATAATGCGCGTCTGTTTGGTGTAGTACCAAGTACACTTGCTATTTTTACTTTGCAAGGATGATTACTACCCATAATATTTTCATTACGTGCAATAAGTTTGATGATGAAATGTGGGCCAACAACTTTGTCTGATTTAGAGGTAATTCGTCAATAAGGGGCAATAAATGCCGGGTGATCGCCCAACGTATAGTCGTTTTACGCTGTGAAGTGATTTGGCTGTTCTGTTCAGTGCGCGCCAAATACCATTTTAAAAGCTGCCCCACTGTCTGAAATTCACTTTCTGGCTCAGCAGTATCCGCAATTAAATTGTGTCTTAAATTAGATAAAATATCTTTTAGTTTAATGTGCGGATAACTGCCTATTTTTTCATGTTTTGACTTTCCATGACTAGATCGAACTAAATACCAGCTGCCCTTACTTCTACATTTATGCAAGCGCAAACGAAGCGGATAACGCGCATCATGGAACTCGTTAAATGCAATATCTTGCTCTGGCAAGAGAAAAACTAGCTCAAATTCATTGACAGTCAAAATTAAAAACCTGAACCTCACTGCTAATCCAAGGAAAAATCATACGTTAGAACACTGCAGGGTTAACATTTCACAGTGCAGAACAATAGCAGTCGCGGCTCATTCAGATGATTTTATTTAGGGTTTAAAAAACGAATGAACGATTCAACACAGTGAAAACAGATAAACAACGCACTTAAAATAATGGCTTATTAATGATAACCGGTCATTTCAACAAATCCTTCCCCCTTGTGTGAGCCGCTAAAAGTGACCATACCTTCGAAATATTCAATGCCAAAGCGCATCACTTGCTGGTCGTTGACGATCTTAATCATTAAGTTGATACCAAGTGGTTGAACCTCCAGAGTAAAAGCCTGCGGGTAATTCCCTTGAACCATTGCCTGACTTTTTAGCCTGATATCCTTAGTCGCTAATATTTTTATGTCACCGCTGCTATCCATTACACTTCCGTACAGAAAATCATTTTTCTCTGAACGGATACGGTAAATCATCAATGCCCTGTCTTTAGTTAAACGCAATGAAAACCAGTCCCAACCTTTTTGTTCCGGAGCTAGCATTTTTGATCCCCACTCGCGGTCAAACCAAGCCGTTCCAGTGACACTCGAACGTTCCCCCTGCCATAAAATATCACCTTTGACACTAATAAATGGCTGTGAATAGTAATAACTGGCGATATCTTTACTGGGATGTTTTTTACTAAAACCGTTCACCCCCTGCAGATAAAAAGGGTTGGCATCAGCTAAAAAGAGGTTAACTTGCCAGTTTGTTAGCGGAAAATCAGGATCGTCAGCCATACCACCAGCTAAACCATACTTCGCACTGCCATAAGTTAACTGCGCAGGTAATAGCTGCGCAGAAGAGCGCCAGCTCCAATCGTCTATTAGCGCAGTAAACGGAAAGTTTATTAATTCAACATTGCCTAACTCTTCTCGTCCGTCACGAAATTCGGCCAAATGAACGGTTGTATCAGCTAAAGCTGCATGGGCAAAATACCAATGCTGATCATTAATAGCAGTACGAAATAGTGTCCACTGAGTGGCAAAACGCTGACCGCTTTCAGTGCTTAAATTGGCCGTTAAATACCACCATTCATGGCGAAATCCCCTATGCGGCCAATGTGCTTGTGGAAAGATGATCTTTTGATTTTCTGACGGTAATTCATATTGCGTATAATCCTCTGCTAGCACCATCAGAGGGTTCCCCTTCGGGGGTTCTTTGCTTAAAAGAGCAATACTCAATAAGAATAAAAAAAAGACAATGAATAATATAACCAATATTTTTTTAGATGAAATACCATTGTATTTATTAACTTTTTTCAAGGACATAAATTTTTCCTGACATTCAGTTTAAGCAGGGGAATACTTACCGCCGGAATTAATAAGAGTAAACCGAGCAAACTGCTGACAACAAAGGGGGCAATATTGATCATCAACGGCATAGACCAGCCAAAAGATGCCGGTAAAACCTCTGTGACTAATGCATTAGCCAGAAGCGTTGCAATCGGCCAGCTCAATATAATAGAGCATAAAACAAGCAATAACCATTGCACCAACATGTGGGTAAACAGCGCCTTTTTGTCATATCCCAAACTGTAAAGAATATATAAATCGCTTTTACGAGCCAACTCCAAACTCTGTGCGGACAAAAATAAACCAAAACAGGCGACCAATAATAAAACCGCTGTAATAGCCTGGATCAGAATAAAGGTTTGCGAAAAAATTTCCAGAGCCAAAATTTTAATCTGCTGCGGTTGATATACCTGTTGAGAATCGAGTTTTAATGCCGTTATAATCTCTTGTTTTGTAATCAACTGCCCCGATTCAAAAAACAAACCAAATCCTGTATCGGCCCAGCCACTAAAATGAGTGGTTAATGGCGCATTGTCAACGGTAACAGAATAACCCGGGTATCCATACTCGTAGTAGACTCCTTTTACATTGCATTGATAAACTTGTTTGCCTTGTGTTATTTTTATTTCCCCCCCTATGTTTAGCTTTTTTTTCAAGGCCAGCTGCTCATTGATATAACAACCCTCTTCATCACTATGGTCAGACGATTTAAGCAGCAGTGATTCCAACTGGCGCAAGGATTGGTGATTGACTAGCTTAACTGACTCGGTTTCTATTTTTGCCCAAGTATGCTGAAACAGAGTATATTCTTTTAGTGCGGATTGAGTCCCTAACCAATCCTCTATAGTTTCTTTTTGCCAAGCCTTGTGGCGAATAAAAATGTCTGCATTTAATTGCTGATCAAGATAGCGTACAAAAGCGCTTTCAAAGCTATTGACCAATAACGCCGCAGCAATACTGGCCGTTAGCGCCAAATAAAAAGACGCAAGCGGTAAATAACGCCGTTTTATCTGCTGATACGCATCTTTAATAAGGAACTTAAAGCGGAACGATTTACCTAAGTTAGCACCTAAAAAAAGGGTTAATTGTAAAAAAACAGGCAAAAAAACAATACTTGCCATCAATAACAAACCGTATTTAATCATTAACTGTAACCAGTTATTATTTGGCCAAAGTATAAATAAAGCTAACAGCAGAAACGTTGCTATGAGGTGTTTTCGAGCAGAGAATAGCTCACGTTGCAAGTGAGCAGAACGAGCGATATATTTACTGGAGAGCAGCTTAAACTGCTTCATTAATGCCAGCAGGACTGCAAGCGATGAAATGAAAAATGCCCATAAATTATACGACCACTGCCATATAAAATGCCCACTGCTGTTTAGGGAATATAATTGTTTAAGGGTTAAACCTAATAGGGGGAGTAAAATAGAAACTAAGCCGATGGCCAGTAAAATCCCTAGTACAGTGGCCATGGTAACTAAAAATAATGCTTCAATTATCACTGCAATTTTTATGGTAAACAACTGCACGCCTAATAAGCGTAACTGTGCTGTTAATTGAGCGCGTTTTCGCCATGCCTGGTTAGCCGCCTGAAAAGCAATAAATAAACTGACAATAAAACCTAAAATAGCCAGCGCATTGAGATTGAGATGCAGTGCATCTGCAAAACCTTGACGTTCTTCTACTGACCATGGTTTATATAAAGATAAATGTGTCGGTAAAACAGATTCCAGTATTTCTTTACTTTGCTCACTCAAGGGTGCAACCAGTAGATAACTAAAATCCCCCTCTTCTGGAAATAGTTTCCAAGCAAGGGTTATATCGAGTAATGCTTGATCTTGCCATTGTCCTGCTGGTCTAATGCTGAAGGGGATAGCGCGATTGTCAGCTAAAAAAAATTGTTTATCCTGATTTTTACTTCCCCCATTGAATAATAATAGGGATCTAGCGTACTCCTCCGTCAGTGATACACTTTGGCTATTAAAGTGCTCTGCTTTTATCAAACTGAGTGCCAATAAATCGATCGCGGTGAAGGTAGTATATTTGCCGTTAGTCAGTTTTTTACGAAAGGTTAGCACTGGGGTTATTTGGGTAAAACCTTTTTTTCTTAAGCTGAAAAAATCTTCTTTCTTCAGTTTACTTCCCTGCTGGGCAATAATATGAAAACCCACGGGATTTTTTAACAAAGAATTTGCTTGTTGATATTGCTCTCTACTGGCATGATTTAACACCAAAACAGATAACAATGTACTGGTTGCTATTGCTAAACTGAGTATAAAGGCAAGGTGTAGGAGTGGTTTGTTTTTGTATTCTGCAACTTGGGTTTTTAATACCAAATAAAGATCTTGGTTAAACCATTTTTTAATTTTAGCGACTGGAGTAACCATTTGGGGAATTAAGAAAGCCACTAAAACGCTCCCTTAACTAGAGATAATTTACCTTTTGCCAAGTGATATATTTTATCCATTTTCTGTGCGACATTAACACTGTGAGTAACCAGCAATAATGCGGTGTTTTGACGTTTTGCGAGTTCAACTAATAGGGTCACGACACAAGCACCATTGTGTTCATCGAGATTACCCGTTGGTTCATCCGCAAGTAATAAATGGGGTTGGGCACAAAGGGCTCGAGCGATAGCAACCCGCTGCATTTCACCTCCCGAAAGCGTCGCGGGATAATGATCTAATAATGAAAAAATATCTAACTGATTAACCAGTTTATTACAAATCAGAGGGTCATAGCGCCCGGCTAAACGCGCGCTAAATTCAATGTTGTCGCGAACAGATAAGCTAGAGAGTAAATTATACTGTTGGAAAATAATACCTATCTGTTTTTTCCTTAATTCACTCAGTGCCTTTTCAGTCGCCTGTCCCAATTGCAGATCAGCAACCTTAATACTACCTTGCTGAATGGGCTCTAACCCGGCAATAAGGTTAAGTAAGGTGGTTTTACCACTGCCGCTATCCCCCATTAGGGCGACACACTCCCCCTGTGACACGGATAAATCAATATTCGACAGCAAGTTACGCGTTTTATTACCGTCTATGATTTGATGATTTAGCGATTCAATAATTAAAGACACATTTTCTCCTTGATATATATCCAAACACTCTGCAGATGCATCAACAAGTATCTCTAACGACTGATTATGCTTAATAAAAGCGGTGTTTTTATTGATTTTATTAAGCAAAACTCACTTGTAATTCTGTCTGATTAAACGTTTGTTTAATATTTCGATAAGCTAATCCACTTGGATACCCACGTTGTTTGGTATAGGTTAAAGCGCGTTGGGTAATTGCCTCATCACTAATAGAGTTAGTAATTGCAAACTCTCTGCAACCTTGAACCGATTTATTAACATAACCTAATGTAATTAACCGTTTTGTTATTTCATCAGCGCAGGTTAAGACTGAAGAGGCTTTGACTATTTCACAACGTGCATAGTTATTGTCTTCAAATGAAACACCTGCAGCGCGAAGGTTTGCATCATCACCAGGTATTTGTTGCGCGCCGAATAATGGAACATCAGTTACCTTTGCTCTCGAGAAACTAGGTATAAACTCCGCCATATAATCAATAGCTCGCTCAGTGCGTAGTTTAACTTCATCCAAAGACCAGCCTTTATAAATTTTATCTAAAAAAGACTTGCCTAGCTTAGGTTGCGCACTGTTTTTATCATTCGCAATAAGTCCTTCATCAAATAAGGTGATTTCTTCAGTCATACCGTGCAATTGTATTACGTTGTCTGGATAAGGTGTAAACTGTGCCATCCCATGAGGTGTGCCCCGCTCACCGTGAAAAATAACTTCAGGCCAAAAGCTACCAGTTCCTTCCCATTGCGTTACATAAGCAGCCTTGAACTCGACAATACGTTGCTTGTGAAAACCTGCTGCGTCGTCTATTTCACCGCTTTTAAAACCTGCGGCATTAATTATGTAATCAAAATATTCAACGGATTCTTGTTGGTTTTGCTCAAAAAACACTTTCCAACCTTTACCTTCTGTGTGCGTTAACTGATTAACTTTAGTCTTCAGCAGGATTTTGCTTTTCGGATTCTTTTCTAATGATAATGCAGCACTTGCACCCAATCGAAATACATTCCAACCAAATTCTTGCACCAGTACTAATGGAAATTTAAGGGTTGATAAATCAACATGCTTAGCAATCGGAATCATCCACTCTTCTGATGTACTAGGTACTGCGACTTCATCGAGCTTTGCTAATTTTTGCATCTCTTCTAATTCAAATAAACGATAATAATCTTTCGGTGCGCCCAGCACTTCATTACTAGCATCTTGCTGAATGAGTTGTTCATATTCCTGTGTTAGCATTTTTAAACGAGGTAATAATGCAAGCGCATCCCCACTGTCTCTTTTAGGGACAGCAATGACTGTCGGACGGTAATCAATAGAGTCAGGAAATAAACGCAGCGTTTCAATAGACTCTTTTAGTAAGGTGACACATTGGCTATCGGGTATTTCACGATATAAGTTACCACCAGCATGCAAATGACAAATAGGAGGACCATTGACTAAGCTTGTTCCTTTTTCAAACAAGCTGACTTCAAGTCCTATTTCACTTAAATATAAAGCAACAGAAGCCCCTGCTATGCCGCCACCTATAATTGCGATTTTTTTACTTTTTTGTGAATTTACCATAATGTTATTTACCTGCCTTACTAAAATTCATTGTTGATTTAGTTAATCTTCTATTAATTCATTTTCATTGGTTGGCGCAAAAGGGACAATGATGTTACATATTGTGTAGTTTGCGACTCTAATTCAGATAAATTATAGATACTTAACTTATACGGTGAGAATGTAAAATTAGTTCGTTTATTTGTGCATTATTTCAATTATTAATACAAGCAGTAAATCCAAGGTCAGATTCAGCAATTATGACTCAGGTGACTCTACTTCCAAAAGAAAACAGTTTGGCTTTGGCATATTGAGTAGTTCCGAGTTTGTTGGGACAATGCATCGCAATGGAAATGTGCAAATCATTGCAATTTCACATATAAAGAACTGGTTACAGAGACACTGTGTGGGTTGGTGTTCATTCTTGGAATGCTCGAAGATCTTCTGTGTTGAAAAAGCTTGGCTTTAAAGAAATAGAATCTAGCGTCGAAAGAGCATAGTACCTGTTAGAAAGAGAGTTAAAACTAAATCGTATCATCATAAATAGAGTAAAAGTTCTAAGGCGGTTTGTGCCCCTTTGCGACTCAGAAAGCTAAGACACAAACTCCCCCATTACGACCTAGAATAGATACTAATTATTAACAAACTGCAAAATGAAAGACTTGATAATCATATAGTAAGTTCCTACGATTCACGTTCAAGCCTAGAGTATATGTTATACACATAGCTAAAACGAGGGCTTTAAAATGAAACTATATGGTGGCATTGACTTACATTCAAATAACAGTGTTTTTTCAATTAAAGATAAAACGGGTGATGTTATAGCTCGACGCAAATTACCTAATGACATAAAACAAATTCTCCTATTTCTTTCCCCATTCAAGCTGCAATTGGCAGGCTTAGTCGTTGAGTCTACGTTCAACTGGTATTGGCTAGTTGATGGATTAAATGACGCTAACTACCAGGTGCATCTCGCTAATACGACGGCTATTCAGCAATACTCCGGTTTGAAATATGCTGATGATAACAGCGCCCGCTAAGGCTCGTTTTTTTCATTTAAAAACTAATATTGAAGATATTGTTTCAAGTAGCTTTTGAGCAACGTCAGGTGATGTTTCTATATATTGATTTTCACCAAACTTAGTGGAACAAGTTGTCTTGATTCGGGCATCGGGTTAAACCAAACAAGTGACAGGCTTATGAGTAATGGCATGTCACACACGTAAAGGATGGCGTCCCCCTAACAACAACTTTTTGCTTCTGAGAAAACTTACTTAGCCCTGACTCATTTCAATCAGGCGACTATACGTGCGGCGAAATTCAAATATCAGTGCGCCTTCTAAATAAAGCTCGGCAAATGGCACATCACAGCTTAAATAGGGCCTTACTTTTTGCTCATATAACTCATCAATTAGGCTGATAAAACGCCGGGCCATATCGTCATTAGCCGCATAAGATAATATACGCTCACCAGTGCTGGTAGCCTGGTTATCACCTATGCCATCTTCGGTGCCACGGGCCTTAATCCATCCCCGTACCTGGCCACCTAATTGCGGTACACCACTTATCATCACAGTATTAAAGCGAGTGGCAATTTCCATATAGTCAAGTTGCGAACGGGGGCCATCACACAAAGCGTAAAAGTCGAACCACACAATTGAGTTTGGAATATTGCTGTCAGTGGCGCAAACCACAGTGATCTCACGGTGGCAGATGTTGATGCTGCTATGGTTGGTTTTTGCTGAGGGAGTGGCTTGCGTTAGTTCAGAAAAAACAGCTGAAAAATCCATTTCCCCAGTCATTCCCACATGCCTGGATGGGGTGATAAACCCAGTTTCATTTTGTTGTACATCTAGTTGATGTAAGCGGTGATCTTGCTCACCGTCCAGATGCAACATTTGCGTATGTTGTTGTAGCAGGGCAATGCAGGGCAAAAATTTATGCCGGGCTAAGCCATTTTCATATAAACGCTCGATGGGTATATTCGACGTAGCGACTAACACCACCCCTTGTTTAAACAAAGATGCAAACAAACCTGCCAGTATCATGGCATCGCCAATGTCGGAAACAAAAAACTCATCAAAACACAATATATGGCATTCTTTAGCCAGGTCTTTGGCAATGAGCACCAAAGGATCTTGTTGACCTGCATGCTCTTTGAGGGCGTGATGAATGCGTGCCATAAAATGATGAAAGTGCAGTCTCAGTTTGCCTTCCTGTGGCAAGCAATCATAAAACAAGTCCATTAAAAATGTTTTACCCCGTCCCACGTCGCCCCACAGGTAAAGCCCTTTAATGGGCCCGGGTGACGTTGTACTTTGCTGATTTAATTGGCTAAACAGTGCATCCAGAGCAATTATTGCTTGTAGTTGTGAGGGATCGTCAACAAGCTTGCTACCCAATTGCGCTTGATATACGCCAAGTGGGGAGTTAACTGTCAGTGTACTGCTTGACCCATCAGGCATAGTGAACATCTCCAAACAATGACTAAATTTAGACGCGAACTATAACTGTTTTTAGCGCCGCAGCCAAATGTGATTTACTGTTGTCGCACGCTGCATGCATTTCTCCCGGTAGCGAGCAAAACAAAAGCTCCTTACAGCAAAGTTGATTTTAATATTCATGCACTGCTTGAACGATTTCGCTAAGGCGCTTTCGCCCCCTTACGACTTACAAAACAAAAAAACAGTGTCCGAATTCACTGGAGAAATACGACGCTTGATTCGGGGAAAGCGAGCCTGGCGATAGCATCAATTTTATAACGAAGATTATGCTTTAATTATTATGAACTGAGGTACTAGGTTGTCTTATAGCTGGCCACATCAATAATGGTAGGTTTCAATCCACGTACTTGGGTGAGTACGAATATCACCCTTCGATTCTTGACCTGAAGTTTGGGTTTATGGCGATTAATATTTTGATCGTGCAGTAGAAATCACAACATTATCGCAGAAGAGTAATAAAGAAACGGATTGGATTTGTAAATATGGTTCTGAGAAAAATGATCCTTCTTTTGAAATGTGCTGGAATTGTCAGCGTGAAAACCCATAATAAGCTATTCAAGCGGAAGTACTTGAGATAGGGGGAATATCGGACTTAGCATTGAGCGAGCTAAAAATAATCTGCCGATATAACAAAAAAAAATATTAATAATCATGAAGATAATCCGATGATTGCAGACAAATCAAAGCTATAAATTAATGCGTGTACCTGTCTCTCTCTGCTATCATCCTAGGACTTTTTTCTAACTATTGAGTTTTATTGTGCATCCAGTTTTGCCTACCCGCTCTATTTTCTCATCTGCTATTTTGATCCTTGGTATTTTATTTATCGCCGCTAATCTACGTGGACCAATAACAGGTATTGGACCAGTACTTGATCAAATTATTGAGAGCTTTGCATTAAGCGCTCCTCAAGCGGGTATGCTAACCACTTTGCCATTACTCGCATTTGCTATCGCCTCGCCAATGGCAACGAGCTTAGCTAAAAAGCAAGGCCTTGAAATATCACTGTTTGTTGCGTTAGTGCTGATTGGTTTAGGGCTGAGTTCCCGGCTGATAGATTCTGCTGTTGTGCTTTATATTGGTACTGCCGTCATTGGGGCCGGAATTGCCATTGGTAATGTATTGTTACCGAGTTTAATTAAGCGTGATTTTCCGCATAAAGTCGCGGTAATGACCTCTGCCTATGTACTCGCTATGGGGATTTTTGCTGGTAGTTATTCTGCCTTACTTATTCCTTTAGCCGCCTATAAAGAAATAGGTTGGCAAATTGCTTTAGCCAGTTACGGATTAGTGACGCTAATAAGTCTCCTTGTTTGGTTACCGCAATTAAAGTTACATACCAAACCAACTAGAGATATTACTCAACCGGATACCCAGGGTAAAATTTGGCATCATGCTTTGGCGTGGCATATTACTTTGTGTTTGGGTCTTAATTCATTTTTTACTTATGTGATGATTGCTTGGTTACCTAATATATTAATGGAGGGCGGCCTCGATGCACAGCAAGCTGGCGTGCTGCATGGTGCATTTCAACTCGCCTCTGCTGTGCCCGGAATTGTACTTATTCCGCTATTAGGAAAATTAAAAGATCAACGTTTACTTGCCCTGGGATTGGCGTTAATTGGGTGCTTTTGTTCATTAGGGTTACTGTATTTACCAAATTATGCTTTTATATGGTCAACCACTTTAGGCTTTTGTGCCGGGGCAATTTTTATTTTAGGACTGTCATATATTAGTTTACGCACACATCACTCAGGCCAAGCCTCATCGCTGTCGGGTATGGCGCAGTGCGTAGGTTACTTACTTGCTGCTATCGGCCCCATGTTTGCAGGATCTTTGCATACTCACTTTGAAAGCTGGGCACCTGTACTGTGGTTATGTGCTTTAGCAAGTCTGCTCTGTGGTGTGTTTGGTTATTTAGGCGGGCGTAACATTACTTTGAGCGAGTCACTTTAAGTACAAATGCTTTAAAACCACTTAATAAAATAAATTGAAATTGATGAAGCTGTTTAATATAAAGCTGGCTGCAATTAACTGACGACAATTGCAGTCAGCTCAGGCTTACATACACATTATTTTGCCGGTGGTACAGTATCAAATGCTGTAATACTATTTAATTCTTTAAGCCATGGTGCAGCAGAGCGACACCATATTTGTGCTTTAGGGATAAGCTGCTCTCGTTGCTCTATCGCGCCTAGCCGTAAGCCATAAACTTTATTGCCTTCACCTACCGAGGTTGCATAGAGTGACGTACCGCAGTTAGCACAAAAACCTTGGGCTCGTTTATTACCACTTTCAGCCGTTTTTATGTATTCTTTGGGCTGCGTCGCGCTAAAAGTAACCGCATTAGGTAATGACATTACCACACTACGAAAAGGCCCACTCGACATCACTTGGCAATCTGTGCAATGACAATTTACTACTTTATTTTCATCTATTTCTGCACTGTATACAACTTCACCACAATGGCAGCGTCCGTTAATTTTCATAATATATCCTTATTAATATCTATTTATACCAAATGTATTAAAGATGTGATCTTGTGATATGGTGCAGGAATACTATATTTGAGAACCCGTTGAAGCTGAAAAATTTTCATTAAAAGAAAAGGTCAAAGACGTTTCACAGCGCTAACGCTTTTGACCTTGATTTAATAGAAATAAAACAAAATATTTTACAAACAACCTAAACAGACTATCGGTAAAAACTCTTCATCTCAAATAACCAGCAAATCCATAAATTCATTTACCGGCATTGCTTCGAACTCTTGCTTGTCACTGCAGATTTCCACTATTGTCCTTGCATGTTTATCAGGGAATCGTGTTTTAACATTACGTTCAAATTTGGCTTGTAGCAACGGGATCCCTTCTTCTCTGCGAAGTTTATGACCAATCGGATATTCCATTACCACTTTTTCTGTGCTGCTGCCATCTTTAAAGAAAATTTGAATTGCGTTAGCTATGCTGCGTTTTTCAGGGTCGAGATAATCCTCACTGTAAGACTTATCTTCAATGACATGCATTTTTGATCTTAACGTATCAATACGACCATCAGCTGCTACTTCATCTTCATAGTGGTCCGCATTTAAATCACCAAAAATTAATCCTATGGCGACCATGTATTGCAAACAGTGATCGCGATCGGCCGGATTATGCAGCGCACCTTGTTTGCTGATAATTCGAATGGCTGATTGGTGTGTTGTTAATTCAACGCGATCTATTTCAGTTAAACAATTGACCACCTTGTGGTGCAAGTTAGCCGCACATTCAACCGCAGTCTGAGCATGGAATTCTGCGGGATAAGAAATTTTAAATAACACATTATCCATGACATATTCACCATAAGGTTGCTGCAATTTAAATTCTTTACCGCCAAACAACACGTCATAAAACCCCCAGTTTTTGGCGCTTAATACGCCCGGATAACCCATTTCGCCCGACAAAGTGATCATCGCTAAACGCACTGCCCGACTGGTCGCATCACCAGCTGCCCAGGATTTACGTGAACCGGCATTTGGCGAGTGCCGATAAGTTCGCAAACTTTGCCCATCGACCAGTGCCTGGGAAAGTGCATCCATTATTTCTTCAGATCCCCCGCCCAACATTTGAGTCACCACCGCTGTGGTCGCTATCTTGACTAAAATCACATGGTCCAGCCCTACCCGGTTAAAACTATTCTCTAACGCTAGCACTCCCTGGATCTCATGTGCTTTGACCATGGCCGTGAGCACATCTTTCATAGTCAGTGGTTCATAACCGCTGGCCAGGCTTTGACGTGAAACATAATCAGCAACCGCTAAAATTCCGCCCATGTTATCCGAGGGGTGGCCCCACTCAGCGGCTAACCAGGTATCATTAAAATCTAGCCACCGGATAATACAACCAATATCAAACGCAGCTTTAATGGGGTCCATTTCAAATTGAGTACCCGGGACTCGCGCACCGTTGGGCACTATGGTTCCACGAACTATGGGTCCTAAATGTTTGCTGCATTCCGGGTATCTAAGTGCTAAAAGACCACAGCCCAGAGTATCCATTAAACAAAAACGGGCGGTATCATACAAATGGTCATTTTTTATCGCATAATCGGTCACATAATTGGTTATATCTTTGATGGGTTGGTCATAGTCCGGTTTAATATTTGATTCAACATTAGTACTCATGCATAACTCCAGATAATTATCGATATTCTAATAAAAATGAGACTGTCATCTCGACCGCGGTCGACGACCAGATAAGGTACAGTATCAAAAGTAGGCGTTCGAGGCTATGCATGACGTAGTTAACGAGAGAGTTCCTACAATCATAAGCAATTTCAACAATTCCCTAACAGTCTATTTATAAGTTAGGATAAAAAAATATTGAATATATTAGTTATAACTGGAATCAATTGTAAGTAGGAAGCGGCTCTTTTTACCGGTTTTACCGGTGAAGAAGAAATCGTTTGCGCCGCGCGTTTTAGCAAAGTTAAACCTTGGAGTGAGTTTGTGATCGAAGACGACAACATCATCACAAAACAAAACCCGACTAGTGCTCTCATGCTATTGTAAAAATAATTGCTGAGCTACAAGAGCGTACCCACGCTGTATTGGATTATTTGTCTGGCTTTACCCGCGAAAACTTTGCGACAGCAGAGACACAAAAAATAACTCAGCCACACTGGGAAGGGAAGTATCTTACTGGCCTAGAGTTTGCCATTGAGCATGCTATTTTCCCAATGTATACTTCCACGTTACTAGCGCTTACTCAATTTTACGTCACAACGGCGTAGAAATTGGTAAAAAAGACGACTTAGGTTCCATGCATTACAAGCCTTAGTTTTACCTATGTTTAATCTAACAAAGTGTTGCACTGGACAAGTCGGGGAACGCGGCATTAGCTGCAAACAAAGAGGGTTAGTATATGAGTAATGATGAAGAGCATAAGTCACATCGCGTTGGTTGGTTGCGAGCTGCTGTTTTAGGGGCAAATGACGGTGTTGTGTCAACGGCGAGCCTTATCATCGGTATAGCTGCAGCTGGCACTGGCCAAGAAAACATTCTTATTGCTGGTGCGGCTGGTCTCGTCGCAGGTGCGATGTCTATGGCTGCTGGTGAATACGTGTCTGTTAGTTCTCAAGCTGATACAGAGAACGCCGATTTGGCGCTTGAAAAAAAATCACTACAAGACAATTTTTCTTCTGAAAAAGTAGAGTTAGCTCAAATATACCAAGACAGAGGGCTTGACCCCCTCCTTGCTGAACAGGTAGCTGAGCAGCTAATGGCTCACGACGCACTAGGTGCACATGCTAGAGATGAGATAGGTATCTCAGATACTGCTAGTGCAAAACCGATTCAAGCAGCCATTTGTTCAGCGGGTGCATTTACAATCGGTGCAGCACTGCCTTTATTTGTTGCCTGGACAACTCCTGAAAACTTCTTAATATTTGCAGTTGCAGTGTTCTCTCTTACATTTCTTGCTGTTCTAGGTGGGCTTGCGGCACAAACAGGTGGTGCGTCAATTAGAGTAGGGGCTTTTAGGGTGATTTTTTGGGGCGCACTTGCAATGGGATTGACCGCAGCAGTCGGTACTATATTTGGAGTGAGAGTTTAATACTTTTACAAACGGCTCTTTTTTGGCAATGCAGTTAACAAGTTAATAAACAAGGAAAAATATGAATATCTATTTTGGTTCATTCTATTTTAGCCAGCCGAGTGTTTCCTGTTATTAAGTTATTGGTATGCTTTGGTTGATTCAAATTGATGATGACTAACGATAAAAAATTTGATGTAAGTTCCATTTTAATCATTACCTTTATTCTTTTCGTTACTGCTTTTTTTTACTGATTTCACACATGACATTTTGTTAGAGGCCGTTGTTTTTTTACTCTCAGTCAAACTGATTATCATGTCTTACAAAAACAGTAAAAGTAACAAGAAAATAGAGCTTGAATTAAAATAAATTAAAGAGCTTATTACGCAAAAGAAAGATCGCATATACAAGGCATTGCACTCGGACTGAAAAGAAAAGGCAGGACATCCATACCTTTTATCCTTTCAAATCAAAATATTAAAGAAACATCATCCCCTACTTAAATAAAAATTAATATAAAAACACATTACGGTCAGTAAATGGCAAGGATATGTCAATATTAATTAAGAAATTCAGATTAGAGAATAAAAAATAAGGCGGTTTGTACCCCTTTGCGCCCGAGAAAGCTAAGGTTCTAGCCAATTTAACTTAGCCACAACAGTTTATCAGCTTGGGCCATAGTGATTAAAAGGTTAGTCGAGAAGACAGGCTCCACCTGCACTCTGGTTTGAGAAAGAAGAAGCAGCTACCTTGTAGCTGTCCTTATATTTCAGTACGTCATCACGGCTCATGCTGCCTTTGTGACACTGCTCAGGGGGATATCTAATTGGTCGGTGAAGTATTCACGAATACGTTCATAAGGCAGTAACTGATATTACGAGAGGTACACCGTATGCGCCTTAACGCCATTACCGTATTGAATTTGACTATTAACACCATCAGGGAAGGGGTGGTAAAGCGTTTTCCAAATTAATTTTCAAATATTTGAGCCTGATATTGAGTGACAATGCGTTGAAATTCAATATCAACAACTTGACGTGTTTCATAACCCACTTTTTTATAATGCCCTTTGGGCGAGAGAGTTGTATCGACAGGTGATTTATGGGTGATATCTGGATCTATCTCACGTTCCAGTGTTGATCCATTATGACCTTTTTGTCCGCTCGTTTTATTTGAACTGTTATTTTTTGGTGATTTTTCTCTGTTCGGATCACTTGATGGTGGCTTACTACTATTGCGACTGTTGAGCCCAAGGCGATGGCAAAGCAAATTAACGATAAGCAGTAATAAATCTAACCTTGTGCGCATAGAAGGGTGTATCCTTGGCAGCCTAACGATTGGCTTTTCTTTTTTCCAGCAATGACACATGATGAATTATGAAATTTACTAATACTTATGCCCAGCTCGGTGATGCGTTTTTTAAGCGTGTTTTACCGCTGCCTGTTGCCCAGCCCAAATTACTGATCTGGAATGATAAGCTCGCTGAAAGCCTGGGCTTGGGTGCAGCTTTACTCAGCGATTCTGATTTAAAAGCCCATATTTTTTCTGGAAATCAGTTGCCCGAGGGCGCGGAGAGTATTGCTTTAGCTTACAGTGGGCATCAATTTGGCCAGCTCAATCCGCAATTGGGTGATGGTCGTGCACATCTACTCGGTGAGTTAATGGATAGCAGCAACCATCGCGTTGATATCCAGTTAAAGGGCTCAGGTCCCACACCCTTTTCGAGGCAGGGTGATGGTCGTTGTGCATTAGGCCCTGCCTTGCGTGAATTTATCATGAGTGAGGCGATGTACTATTTAGGTGTGCCCACATCACGCTGCTTGTCGGTGGTAGCGACAGGGGAGACCGTTTATCGAGAAAGAGGCAGACCGGGAGCTGTTGTCACCCGGGTTGCTGCAAGCCATATCCGCGTAGGAACGTTTCAGTACTTTGCTATCAGAAAAGATACAGAGTCGTTGAGAGCTTTATTGGCTTACACCGTCGAGCGTCATTTTCCAGAGATTAGTTCCGATGGTGAGGACCTCGAGCTTGATTTTCTTGATGCGGTGATGGAAAAGCAAATTACTTTGATTGTCGAGTGGATGCGAGTTGGTTTTATCCATGGTGTGATGAACACGGACAACAGCGCTATCTCCGGTGAAACCATTGACTTTGGGCCCTGCGCAATGATGGGCGCCTATGACCCAGGGACCGTGTATAGCTCAATTGATACTCAGGGTCGATACGCTTTTGGTAATCAGCCCAATATTGCTCTATGGAATATTACTCGGCTCGCAGAATGCCTGTTGCCACTCATTAACAGTGAGCAAGACGCGGCTATTGCCAGCTTAGAACCGTTACTCAAAACGTTTACTGATCGCTTTCAAAATAGTTATTTCAAGATGCTGGGTAGTAAGCTCGGAATGACGGATTTTGCGCTGAGCGATCAGGATTTTATTCTAGAGCTAATGGAAGTAATGCAGGCAAAGAAATTAGACTATACGCAAACTTTTAGCATGTTGACACAGTCCCTTGATGATGACGTGGCTGCTGAAAAATCACAGAAAAACCTCGGGGATTGGTACATTGCCTGGAGGGGGCGCCTGGAGCAATCAGCAGATACGATTGAGTGTTCACGCTTATTGATGAAAGAAAAAAATCCGCTTGTTATCCCCAGGAATCATCACGTCGAGGCCGTTCTAAAAGCCTGTGAAGACAGTGGTACTGCCGTTGCAGCAGATGACTTTCTCAGCGTTTTACGTTCGCCTTATTTTGAGATACCTACCACCGTAAATTATCAGGATTTTCCTGTAGACGGCGATAAGGGTTATCATACTTTTTGTGGTACGTAATGAAAAATAATTTTTTAAATAGAGCTTTCACCTTGTCTGTCTTGAGTAAATTTAGATTCAGGAATAAAAGGCTGAGACGTTTTGCGACTTAGAAACCTAACTCGCTTTCACTTTGTCTGTTTTGAGTAAATTTAGATTCAAGAATAAAAGGCAGAGACGTTTTGCGACTTAGAAACCTAACTCGCTTTCGCCCCCTTAACGACTCACAAAAAAACAGTGACCAATTTCACTTCGACACTACCACGCTCGGAATCGGGAAAAAGCGTGCATAATACGATCAACCTTCTCCGTTAAAAAACTCATAAAAAATGATAGATACAAAAAAGGCTACCATTTTAGCAGGTAGCCTTCAGACGTTACGTAAAACAAGTGTTATGATACAGATTGTAACGAGTCATATATTGCGATACAAGCTGGCTGCAAGTTAGTTCTTGTCAAAAGAACGACTATCTCCGAATACGCTCTTCTAATACGGAGTGAGTGATAATTCGAGTCAGTTTAGGTAATTGTTCAAGGTGGTTTCGTAGATTGTTCAATTCAGCTATTCCCTCTGCTTCTGCAAATATCATCATATCCACCTCACCAGAGGTACTATGAAAGCTTCGAATCTCCCAATAAGACCGTATAAGAGCTTAGATCTCATCGCAGCAACTCTGATCAAAGGACAATTAAAAATAAGCTGCAACCTTGCTTTCTGGTGATTTAAGCTCAACGCGATACCCTAAGATCATCTGCTGATCTTCCATCTTGTGAATACGCTCTGAGACGGCACTTCGTGACAGTCCTACCTTTCTTGCTATCTCCGCATTAGATTGCCGAGCGTCATCACTGAGACAGGCTAGAATTTTTTGATTTAAATTATCCATAGAATCACTTAGCGCTAAACATGTATCTCACTACGGGAAATAGATAGTATGACATATCTGTCGGGTTCTGTGTCGATTCAACAGCATAAACGACGAATCCCTGGTTAATGCTGGCGACTTGCCTATCTGTATTACTGGCTCAATACATTACAATATCACTTGTGCATTGCTTCTTTATTACAAGAAGCTTATCCATAGCCTGATCAAAGCATCTAAATTTGGAGAGTAATAAGATGAAAATCACTTACATTGAGTCACCTGAAGGATTGTTGCATGAAGGAACGAAATGGGAAGAATTGAAACAACAAATAATTTCAGAAAAACCAGAGGTTTTAGTTACCAACGAGATGCCTTTTGGAAGTTGGCTTGCTGTAGAAAACGAATTTAATACAGCAGATGCAGAAGCATCTATTTCAGCGCACAATTATAGTGTAGATGCATTGAAAAAGCTTAATATTCCTATTGTTCTTTCATCTCGGCCGGTTCCAGTTGACAATAAATTGGCTAATGAAGCATTTGCTCTAGTAAATGGCGAATATAGATTCGCACACCAAAAACATTACTTTCCCGAAGAATCTGGGTTTTATGAGACGGCTTGGTTCCGTACTGGACGAACAGGCTTTGATGTAATCAAAACCGATAAATTAAATGTTGGTTTTCTTTTGTGTACAGAGTTGATGTTCAATGAATGGGCAAGATCTTATCGAAGCCAAGATGCTCATCTTATTGTTATACCAAGGGCTTCTGAGCAAGGCTTTGAGCGTTGGAAAACAGCAGTGGCAATGGCCGCAATTGTTTCTGGCTGCTATGTTGTTAGCGCAAATCGCGTAGGAAAGTGTGGCAATAAATTAATCTTTGGTGGCAAAGGGTTTGCTTTTTCGCCAGATGGTTCACTTATATCTGAAACTCCATCTGATAATCCTGTAGTTTCATTTCATTTAGATTTTGGTTTTGTTGATAATCAGCAAAAACAATATCCCTGTTATGTACATGAAATAGGGCTTAAATACCAATAGTACCAATAGGATCGCGTTTTGTCTTTTTGTTAACCACACCACGTATACCCACAACCAAAAAACTGGCATATAAGCTAATATTGGTTGTTCAAATTGAGATTAAATAACAAAAAAATAAGCCGCTATGTGCCCCTTTCCGCCCTAGGAAGCTAACTTGCTAGACACGGCCTATGGTGAACCTATTATCAAACTTCATTTTCTTCAATATTACTTCTAATTTATTTATATCTTCTTTGTCTACACGCCTCATATCCAGAACATATTTATTTTATTTATCAGAAATTTCAACAATATCCTCCCCTAACATCACACTTTTTAGACGAAAGTTATCTTCAATATTTTTGAATGAAACTGACACGACACGCTCATGCTCGTCTGGAAAATACTAATAACTTGCCACTTTTTTGCACATCACATGAACACTTTATGCACAAACTCCACATTCTTAATACTTTAACATATTGAAAATAAATAATTATTTTATTGTAGCTTGCATTTATAGTGATCTCTATAAATGAAAATGCCTCATTTCCTCAAGATAAAGATTTAACTTACAAATCATTCTATATGCCATCTAACTGTGTTTATGCTTGTTCTGGTCTAATCTTTAACAATAAAAATTTTTTAAAATGTGTGTTAGTAACAATGAAAAATAATACACTGTCAAATGTCAAGAGGTAGCAGTATGCAAGTCGATTTAAATGATATTGAATTAGCAATAGAATTTGTATCCTCAGCTTATTCATTTGATAACGCAGCTTATTTGAATTCAGAAACTGGTGTGATTTATTATTCTGGAGATGCCGTAGATGAAGAATTACCTGATGACATAGATAAAGTTAGTAAATATATATCAATTCCCTCAAAGCGAGATTTAGAGTTAGGCAAACCTCTTGTTTTGAGCTTTGTTTCTAAAGAGATGCCGGATGAAATTGATAATGTATATTCTATGTTTCGTTCTCATGGAGCTTATTCTAAATTTAAGTCTTTGTTGCAGAGTTTAGAGTACGTGGAGAAATGGTATTCTTACGAAAATGCAGCAGTAAAAAATGCGATCACTGAGTGGTGTAAAGAAAACTCTATCGAGTGTCGCACCGACATTTAACAAGTCCAAGCAATCGGACGCTTTGGTCTTGTCGCGGTCTTTGCAAAAACAAAAAGCTAGCAAAAACAGCATCGATCCTAAGTGCCGTTGTTGCAGACGTTAGAGGACACCAAATTTTTTCCCTTCTGGAGAAACCATGTCAGATTACGAAAGAAGTAAGTTAGAGGTAACTCTAAAGATACTTAGTCCTATATTGGCAATAGGCGTGTTTGTCTGGGGTATATATACCTACCTCGATACTTCGGAAAAACAACTAGCGGCGCAAATCGCTGAGGCAGAGCGGAATGCAGCGACAAGACGAATCGAAGCCACATTACCATATTTAGAAAAGCAACTAGATTTATACACAGAGGCCACACAAGTAACCGCTATTATCGCCACGTCTAAAGACTAGGAAAAAATTAGGATTGCTATAAAACGATTTAACGAACTGTATTGGGGTGAGCTAGCAATGGTCGAACGAGACAAAGTTGCGAAAGCAATGATCGCATTCCGAAATGCCCTCGATGATAGTAATGAGCAAAAAGACCTAGCAAATCTCGCGCTAAAACTGGCGCACGCTTGTAGAGACGAATTAGCCAAATCTTGGGGTACAGATGCTTGGAAAAGGTAATGGTGTCGTCTAAAAAATCAGTCAAAAAAATAACAGTTGGTTTTTTCCCTTTCGTCGCTTATTTTAACCAACTATTATTAGCCTCTTAGTGAGGCGTTAATGCACCCTCTTACAAAATAGAAATATAAGGGTAGAAAGACTTTTACACTCGGTATTGGGAGAAAGCGAGCGTAAATGGAGTGTATAAAAAATTAATAGAGCAAAAGCTCTATGGCGGTTTCTGCTCCTTTTCGCCCTAAAAGCAGAGTCGCTAACGCCCCCAAACCGCCTTAGAAAACTAATTCGCTTTCGCATGGCGATCGCTATTTAATGGTTAGTTTGGCCCCACCAACACCGGTACCCTCACTGTATAAAATCCGGTGTCAATTAAACTCTGAACCACTACGGATTAACGCTTCAAACTGCTCAATAGGTATCGGTTTGCTAAATAAATACCCTTGGAAGAATGAGCATCCTTTGCCTAAGAGTAATTGTCGTTGCTCTTCCGTTTCCACTCCCTCGGCAATGACGTCTATCTTCAGAATGTGTGCCATAGCAATGATTGCCTTTACTATCGCTCTGTCATTACTATCTATCGCAATATCGCGCACGAACGACTGGTCTATCTTGATCTGGTCGAGCGGTAGCTGCTTGAGGTACTGTAAGGACGAATAGCCAGTGCCGAAGTCGTCTAGAGAGAACTGAATGCCAATATTATTTAATGCGTTCATGGTGGCAATGGTGACTTTGATGTCCTCTTGGAACAAACTTTCGGTCAATTCCAGCTTGAGTAAATTTGCGGAAATAGCATGTCGGCGCACAGCTGACTGCACTTGATCCACGAAATCCGTCTGCCGGAATTGTTTTGCACTCACGTTTACTGACAGTGTCAAGTCGCGGGTCAGCGACTCTTTCTGCCATATTTTGATCTGCGCACAAGCCGTCTCTATAACCCATTGCCCAATAGGCAGAATTAATCCGGTTTCTTCCGCCAGAGGGATAAAGGTGGCAGGTGACACCAGCCCGCGTTCAGGGTGCACCCAACGGATCAATGCTTCGGCCCCCCATACTCGGTTGGAACTATCCATTTGAATTTGGTAATACAAATTAAATTGCGACTTTGCAACTGCAATACGCAATTCATGTTCGAGGCTTGTCCGTACGTTAATGATGTCCTGCATTTTCTGGTTAAAGAACCTCATTGTATTGCCGCCGGCTTTTTTGGCCTGATACATGGCGATGTCGGCTTGTTTCAGCAGACCTTCTGCTGTCTTACCCTCGTGGCCGAAAAAGGCCAAACCGATACTCACAGTGCTGTAGCATTCGTGCATATCGAGCTGGTAAGGTTTGTTGAGCGCAGCAAAAATTTTATCAGCAATGAAATTCGCCTTGGCTGCGGCTTCAATGGTTTTTTGGTCCAGGTTTTCCAGAATCAACACAAACTCGTCCCCACCCAGACGCGCCACGGTATCGCATTTGCGTAGACAGGACTCCAGGCGTTGCGCTATCTGTATCAGCAGTAAATCACCCACTTCATGGCCGAGGGTGTCGTTGATATCCTTGAAATGATCCAAATCAATAAACATCACCGCACTCTCAAAGCCTTGACGCACGTTGGACGATAATGCGTGATGCAGCCGGTCTATCAAAATACGTCTATTGGGCAAGCCGGTAAGCGCATCATAGAAGGCGAGGTCATTGAGCTCTTCTGCCCGTTTACTTTTTTCTTCGTTTTGAAAGGCAAGCTCCTTGTTGGCAATGGCAAGCTCTGCTGCACGTTTACTTTTTTCTTCGTTTTGAAAGGCAAGCTCCTTGTTGGCAATGGCAAGCTCCGCTGCCCGTTTATCCTTCTCTTCGTTTTGAAAGGCAAGCTCCTTGTTCGCAATGGCAAGCTCTGCTGCCCGTTTATCCTTCTCCTTGTTGGCAATATCCAGCTCTGCTGCTCGTTTATCCTTCTCTTCATTTTGAAAAGCAAGCTTCCTGTTAGCAATGACCAGCTCTGCTGCCCGTTTATCCTTCTCTTCGTTTTGAAAAGCAAGCTCCTTGTTGGCTATATCCAGCTCTGCTGCTCGTTTATCCTTCTCTTCATTTTGAAAAGCAAGCTTCCTGTTAGCAATGGCCAGCTCTACTGCCCATTTATTATTTTCTTCATTTTGAAGGGAAAATTCAGTGTTGACTAGTTCTGCTAGACTGCTTTTCAGATTATTACGGTTCATTTTAGTCCCTTGTGTCGTTATCTCGTTTAGCTATTAAGCAACTAGCATAACCATTAAGCATAACCATTATTTTGGTACCGAGCCATAAAAAGACAACAAATAATCAAAAAAATAATGCAACAATCGCACGAAAGGTCAACAAAACACCTTAAATAGAAAATTTTCACAACATTCACAAAATACCAGTTATGGCAAATAGTGATTTTTCTTATGTAAATAACTGTTTCATCATCAAATCAAAAAAGTAACCCGTCAATGGATGTTGATCTTAAAGCAGCAGAGCAAATATTGTTTTTTATCGGAGACTATATTCAGAGCTCCGATGCATTTACGTTCGATATTGGGAGAAAGCGCGCGTAAATGAGGTAATTCAACAGGTTAATAAAGTAAAATTTCTAAGGTGTAAACGCTCCCATAGCGCCTTAAAAATCAATTTGTAAATGAGCCTAAACCAACTCAACAACCTAAAAAATTTGTGTGCTATTCGTTAAATATTTAACCTTGGACCTGATGATTAGATCTGGTTTCCTAAAACTCAAAATTAAAGATCTAGCGCTTCTTAATTACACTATTCAATTTTAGCTATTATCAGCTCTCAACATTCAGAGAAATATTACTCGTTGCATAACTACTTTAAACAACACTTTTTAAACTTTAATCTAGACCTACAATGGCAAGGTTCATTCCGGCCTAACTTCACTAACAGTCTGGATTCATTAGAGACTACTGGAAAATCATGTGGTTTTATAGATGATTTTTCTAACCATTCTCTTCTAGACTCTTGTTTAATTCCAACTCTCCCATTAAGTATTCTAATTAGATACTGAACATTTTTATCCTCTGAACACATTTCAGTGCTAATAATGTATTGATAGGCTTTATCAACACCTCCTTTACGTTCTATCAGATAATCTATAGTTTTCTTTATCGTAATCACATATAAATACCCTACATCGAGTTCATTTGCAGAATCTATTTTATTGAGAAGTTTCTTATAGGCTACAAACACTTTTTCGCAAAAATGATCTCCTGATAGCAACGTTAGCCGTTCTGCTTGGTATAAGCCTACCTCTAGAATCTCTGCATCCCATGCTTCATCTAATTACTGTTCAACATCATTGTTATTTTCATCTTTAAAAACACCATCAATTATATTTTTAGCAAGTAAAAACTTAGCCATAGGAGAGCCTAAACTTGCTGACATATTCAAATATTCAAATGCATCTTCGAATTTATTAGACTTTAAATAATACTGAGCCAATTCAAATATAGCTCCTGGTTCATTTTTCTCAGCAGCCTCTTCTAATAACTTTAAAGCGACATCAATATCAACAGTGGCATCATAAAGACCATGCAAGTATATTTTCCCCAGTAACGATATCGCTTTAGCTACACCATAACTTGCTGCATCCCTTCAGGTCTGCAGGTCTGCAATAGCACTCTGTCTATAATTAGTATTGATAGTACCAATAGTTATCCAATTGCTAATTGCATCTTCATATAGAGCATCGGGACTATAAATTGCACTTGTACCTAATAATTGAAATGCAATTGATGCATCTCTAACTGATTCAAAACAATGATATCGTTTCACTATTTTATCATTTTTAAGTTTAATATATGTCGGGTGAGTAATTACACAACCCGTTGAATCTTTAAGAAAACAATAAACATTCATCTTCAGTTTTTTTGCAATCACCCCCTAAGAGTGAAAGGCCACACCACATTGGGTGCTCTGACTTTTCATGCCACAATGATTGTGTTTGATTGGAGATAGATTCAATTGCTTGATAGCCCAGTTTCTTCCGTGCTTGTGTTACTGCACTTGATGCAACATAAGGCTCGCCATTAGGAAGAATAATATCAAGTTGATTGACTAACTGACGCATCGAGTATTTACGAAAAAGTGCCATTCCAACAACAGCCCAGACCATTTTCTCCATCGGTAACTTACGCTTTCTAATGGTGGTGACACCAGCTTGGGAGAGTGCGTTCGAGACTAAATCTTGGTCTAGTTCGAGGCTAAATCTTGGTCTACTAGTTCATTGAGCGCAGTAAATTCAGTGAAATTATTAGCTGATAATTGAGATAGGGCTGAAGAAAGTTGCATAAAAATCCGATATCTTGTGAACATCGGATTTTGATCTCATTCAGCTAAAAATCAATAGATTTTTCTTAACTCTAAAAGTAGTTTTGCGGATAGACAAGAACAACATCCTCAATCCAGTTTTTATTCATTTACAAATTTTTAGCGGCTTTCTTATATTTTATTGTATCGTTTATTAATGCTTCCAACGATTCAATCAAATCTGGAATAATCACTTTTTCAACGTAATGTTTTTCGGCTGATTTTATGGCTTGCAAGCATCGCGGTGACCGGGTCAAAATAATTTCCAGTATTGAAGACCCTGTTGTTATGTTGTTATCGATAATATCTCTTTTTATCTTAATGAAAAACCAATTCCCTGGCTACCTTTTCAATTTCACAATAGATGCTTTTGTATCAAACGAGAGGTAGAGACAAGGCTTCGCTGCCCCTGCTAATCGGGTAGAAGCCAATATAGGATGAAAACATTTAGCAAGTAAAACAACAAGTTACAACGATATCTTGCCGTCGTCTTAGTCGTGGCATTATAAGATAAAACAACACCACAAAAAGATTTTTTGTGGTGTTGTTTTATCTTTACTATACTTCTAGAGTCAACTGATTTGAAATACATATGATGATTTTATCCATCAGCCATACAGCGAAAGCTAAGTGAACCATTACTCATCGTTTTTTGATAGTAGGTTCCGTAGACAATAACGTCAAATTGGGTGCGCGCTACGTTAATTCAAGTGGAGTAATAAATCATGTCAAAATTATTACAAGCAGCCATTATAACTGCTAGCATCCTATCTGCCCATGCAGCTAATGCGGCATTAATAAATATACTGGAAGACCAGACTAACGCATATGCGCAAGTGACGTATTATCCCGGCGGCAGCAAGGACTGTGATAGCTGCCTTGTCACCAATCCCGGCACAACCATTGAAACATTTTCCGGTCCTATTTTTCCTGGAGGAGTATTTAGTGGTTATCACCTTACGGGAGATAGAACTGCCTATATTTCCGACGGAAATATGATTGATTCCACTTCATATTCATCTATCAACTATGCCGGTCGGGGTATCTTACCTGGTTACGAATTTACAGTAAATGCTGGATGGATGGGTGGCCTTGGATATGGATCTGGTATGGCCTTGGCTGAGACCACTATGAATCTGAAGTTTCTAGTGACAGAAGGTGACTCATCAATATATCTATTTGCGGAAGCGATGGGCGGATCCGCAATGCTGAGTCTCTATGATGAAACATCGGGAATTCTAGTCTGGGATTTCTTTTATAGGGGTAGTGCAGATAGCGCTGAGATACCTCTTTATAGTAATCATATTTATGATCTAACAGGCAGTTTAGATATCTATACCCCGTTTAGTGGGGATCCTGAAGCTAGGTTTGCATTTGAATTTGAAGACAAGCTAACTCTGGCAAGCGTGCCTGCACCCTCAACGGTAACAATAATAATGCTTGGTTTAATGGGATTAGGTTTTCAGCGCGTTAGGGAAAATGCATAAAAAGTAAAGTGCTTTTGAATAGCCAAATATATTTAGTCACAATTTTTAATTGTCCGTTTTAACAAAAAAATATTCACTACAGACAATTATTTAATATAAACCGGATTAATTTACACCGAAAAAAATGAATCGACAAAAACATCATTGATGTCAATATTTAAATTTTAATCCAGAATGTACAACTTCAATGACGCAACTGTTCTAAAAAAAATCTGTATTAATCATATTATGCTTATGTGTTGACTCAGACTGTGTTATTTATCTACCTTGTTAGAGTAAAAGCGATAACTAAGTAATTTATTTAGCGATTATCAGCGCAATAAAACGATATCAGTACCTATTTTGAATCCTTCCAGCTTTACACCCACAAAGTAAATTTCCTCAAAGTAGAAGTTATATATAGTCTTGGCTGAGGTATAACAACCCCCTGAACGACCATTGAAACATTTTCCGCACCAATGTTCGGTGGTTATAACCTTTCTGATGAGCGTTTATTTGCATTAGTTGACCACATCAAACAGCCCTTTTGATAAACAGCCGCGTAGTTTTAAAATCTTTAAACACTTTACCCCTGCAACCAATAGCACACCTGAATTAATCAAAGCGATCAATAAAAATCTTGATTCACTTTTTCAAACGGGTATCCAATATTACAGAATTGGTATGGGTTTATTGGGTTTAAGCAGTGAACAGCATCAACAATTTGAACTGTTTAATGCGCATAAAGATGATGGTGTATTAATGAAATTATTGGGTAATATTAACCAAAGATACGGTACAAATGCCGCATTCATCGCCAGCCAAGGGACAAATGAAAAGTGGGCAATGCGACGACAATTTTTAAACGCAGTGCACAACGAACTGGCATGATATACCTAATATAGGTTGTTGACGGTTAAATTCACCTTGTTTGCACTATAAATGTCCCGTCTCATATTAGTGACTTGCAAGTAAACTGACTAAAAAAGAAACTAATTTTTATCAATTTATCCCATCTCTTCATCCCAAATTGAGGTCCGATATTAAAATTCAGCTCGGTAACGACAATGATCATCCTTACCATCACCGACCATTTCATCATATGCAGTTTGAATTTCTATGATGGCGTAATGAATACCTTGTTGTTTCAATAAGTCTTTAGCTTGTTCGATTGAGTTAAGAATGAGTAACACCCCTGTTTTATTGCGGGCGCCTTGAAAACTGCCCTTTTCGTCTTTAATACCCAGTAAGTAATGATTGGAGTCGGCATAGCTAATAATCGTCGGATGTGTACCGTGTTGGGATATGGCTAATTTGATTTCAGATAGTTGCATAATAATCTCCTAGAGTCGTTTATGGGGGTATTACGATACAAACTTAAGTATAGTTCAATTTTTGAACAAATAAGTGTGTTTTAAGATGAGTGTAGGTTAGTAACCGTTGACTAGCGGCTAACACAAAAGGACATCAGTAAATGACTAATAATGAAACGATAAAGTCGCTATTTAAATCACTTGTGAAAGCTGATTTGAGCCAATCAGAGATCGCGATCATCAATTATCTGCCAGCTAAAAAAGAGAAAACGATCACAGACTCAAACATTCAAATGGCAAAAGATCTATCAATGCAGCACAACTCTGTCGGCTCTCTTTACACATCGGCATTATTTACAATTGGTCCGAGTAGTTATTGTTAAGCAATTCAGTTACTTATGATCATGGTGCGGACATTGCAAATATAGGAAACTTATGGCGTAGCGTTTTGGGGTTAATCCCATGACAAAAATAAAAAAATATCTGACCCTACTGACTGTCCTGTTGTCGCCCATATCGGCAAGTGCTGGCCTGATGTATTGGAACGTTTTCAATATCGAGGGCGAGTCTAGGGAAGCTGCTCAGATTGTCACTTATAGCTCCCTGCTTGACATGCTTGACATGCTTGCCGACTTCAACCGAACCAGTGACAACTATCAATAGATATCAAACCGGAATAAAGAAGAAGGAAGCAAGCCCGTGCACAACTTTATTTATTGTACGGTTAGTGCTATCTGAAATAAGTATAGCCATCATATCTTGAATAATAATCATCTGGCTTAACACTCTTTCATAACTATAGTTAGCAACTCCATTCGCACTATAACCATTGCTAAGCAGTAATACATTACCATTCTCATCTTTTAAATTATTTAACTTCCAAGAGATGATTTCTAGATTACGAGCACTGTTATAGAGTTTTTGTTGATCGATATCATCAAGCATATAGAACTCCAATTGATTATTGTAAGAATTACTGAGCATTACAGTTACACCAGCCATTAATGCAAAGACCCGATCTCCAGAAAAATCCTCAGAAAAGGCTAAATTTAAAGCTGCAACATTATCTAAATGACCTAATTCAGCTAATGCCTCTTTAGGATTTTTTCTTATTTTCATTAATTGATAAATACGTTTATCAATAGTCATCTCTGGATTTTTTTTCAGCTCTTTCGGGTTTCTCTTATAAAGTTTCACGGTAAGATATTTAGTTAATCTTTGAAGTTGTTCAATATGAATATCAGTTACTAAGTCAATATCTGCTTTAGCAACATTTTCAATTTTAAATTGGCGAATATTTTTTCCAATACACGCAGTAAGCATAACAAGAAAAAAAATAGCAACAATTAATCGCATAAATAGATATCTCTTGCATCTGTTCTTAAAATTAATATGTGCATTATTATTCTCCTGCAATGCGAGTTAGGGAGAGTACCAAGACGCTATGGTTTATTCGTATGCGTATCTTCATTTTGCTTAACAAATGCCAACGCAACAGCTTGTGCTTCTGAATTTAACACAAGGTCGTTTTCTAGCCACTCCCATGTCTGTTTAATCAGTTTATAAGTACCGCGCCCACCCTGATATTCAGTGCCATAACTAGTAAGGAAATTGTTTCTATTCAGGTGCTCAGCTAACTCCTCACCAGACATTACCATTTTTTGAGCATGCAAAAATACAGCGAGTTTCCAAATATATGCTTTTTTATTATTCATACTTTACCCTTCCTTTTTAATTATGATTTTATTGTAAACGCGCAATTAATGAGTGCGCCACATACATAAGGGTTCTGGAAAAAGTGTGAGAGGTTAAAATTATCATTTAATTTTTAAGGTTTTGGAACGGCCAATTTTTTAAAGTTATTTTATTCAAATAACACATAGAAATGATCTATTCAATATTAACAGTTAACTAGAGTCAATATGACTAAAACGCATTAGCTTCAAAAAAAAGGCTGGATACCCATACCTTATATTTTTTTAAATCATCACGTTAAAATAAATATTATATTCTAATCAATAAAACTTTAATACTACCGCGTATACCCACAACCAAAAAACTGGCATATAAGCTAATATCGATTGTTCAAATTGGTATAAAAGAACAAAAAGCTAAGGAGCTATGTGCCCTTTGCACCTCAAAAATCTAACTCGCTACCCCCACCTCCACGATCGTGACTTATAAGACAAGAAAACCATGGCCAAATTCACGTGGGCCCTACGACGCTAGGTCTTGAAAGAAAGCGAGCGCGGCGATAGCTTAAATTTTCACTATTTAAGGCACAGGGGAGAACATATGCCAATGGTAAAGCGAGACTCAGAAGAAAAAATACTGTTAAGAAACAGAAAGCTACGCTGTTCGAATATTACCAATGGATAAAAGCGCAACGATCACTGAAATTGAGAGAGTGGTTACCACAATAAAAACAAAAACTGCTAGGATTTAAAAATAACTTTGGATTACCCGATAACAGTCTAAGCTGATCGCATTATACAATTTTTTTTGCATACACTGTACAAGTAGTTGAATAAGCGAAGTGGTCGGCGAAGTTATAATTATTTTTATTTCAATAAGATACAAACGTATTTTGAAATTAAGGTACTGATACTCAGAAAGCGAAATATGGAAGTTTACTGGTACTAGCCATGTTTTACATGAGTGAATAGTAACTGAAGAGGCGGATGCGTTAATTCCGCACCTCAAAATCTGAGTGAGGTATGTCTGGTAAAAGATCGCTCTACCACGATAGGCGGTATAATAACTCACTTTTTATAAATTTCCGAAAAAATTAACTTTTTAACACGTTGTTTTAAAAAAGACGATAACATTTATTAAAAGTATATTTCCCCTACAAATGGAGAATTTATACAGCCTCGTTAGAGGGCAATAACCGGACAAAAATCCAATGATTGAAACTGCAGGATTAGCACTAGCAACATTCTTTGCAACGATAGGGCCATTAGATGTTGCCGCGGTATTTGCTGCGTTAACAGCAAATCAAACTGATCAACAAAAACGGACGGTGGCTATTCGTGGCACGCTAATTGGTACCGCTATTCTGGTAGCATTTGCGTTGGTCGGAGAATTGCTGTTATCTAGTCTCGGTATATCTCTTGCAGCACTGAGAGCTGCCGGTGGTATTCTTTTATTGCTTATCGGTATTGATATGGTGTTTGCGCGGTCTTCAGGAGGTACATCTACCACCGACGATGAGGAGAAAGAAGCGATCTCCAAAACGGATATTTCAGTTTTTCCATTAGCGACACCTCTAATTGCGGGACCAGGTGCAATGGGATCAGCTATTTTACTTATGGCTAATCAGCATGGAGATTTAACGGGTCAGGTGATAATCATTTTCTCGCTATTGGCAATCTTGTTTCTGACATTCATATCGTTGCTGCTTGCAAGCAAGCTCCAAAATTTGCTTGGCATTACGGGAATGCATGTCATCACCCGTGTTATGGGCGTATTGTTGACTGCCTTGGCAGTTCAATTCATTTTTGATGGCATTAAGCAAAGTGGTCTGGTTGCCCTCTAACAAACTTATTCAACCGGATACGGCAAAGCTGCACTACTGAAAAAAGGCTGGACATATCTTATATTCTTTTAGATCATTATGTTAAAACAAATATTATACCCTAATCAATTAAACCTTGATGCTACCACGTACACCCACACCCCAAAAACTGTTGTATAACCTAATATCAGTTGTTCAAATTGATATTAAAGAACAAAAAGCTAAGGTGCAACGTGCCCCGAAGCGACTTAGAAAGCTAACTCGCAAACGCTCTCTATACAATATTTATCCCATTTTACCGCTATATATGTTCACCTATGATAAACATTTGAAAACGCTGTATCTATTGCAATCATTGAACGCATCAAACATTGCCCCAAAAAGCTATCTCGATAATGTCACACTTTGAGCAAAGTCATTTGCCCCCACGACTTACAAACTTGTGGCCAAAATCACTCAACCACAACACTTGTAGTATTGACTATAATTAAGAGTGCATTACTACAAATGCGAAAGACAAAAAAGATTTTACAATGAATATCACTAGGACGTGTTGATCTTTGCTGTATAAAATACACTCAACAATACATCGGTAACCACATCATCATAAATGCCAGTGATACCATGCTGGCATAATTTCTAGCCAACTTGTCATATCTGGTTGATATAGAACGAAAATGCTTTATGCGGCCAAATGCATTCTCTACTAAATGGCGATATTTATATAGGCACCAATCAACATCTTTTTGCTTTTCACCGTTATATTTCCGTTTAGGGATAACTGATTCCATCCCTTCCGATTCAATAAACGCCCTAAATATATCACTATCGTACCCTTTATCTGCAATCACTATTTTAGCCTGACAGGTATGCTCTACTAAACTTTGAGCATGTGTTATATCGTTTCTTTGACCTTCCGATAGTTCAAAATAAATAGGGAAACCATTGCTATCTACCGCGAGATAAATTTTTGTAGCGTTACCGCCACGACTTTTACCTATACATTCGCTATCTGTTGTAGCTGCACCTGTACTATGTTGATGAGCACGAATGATTGAACCATCTATAAACACCCAATCAAAATCGGAATCCTTTGCTAACTCTTTGAATAGGTAGGATAAAATACCTTTCTTAGACCAAAGGTTAAAACGCCTGAAGATACTACTCCAGCCACCAAACTCTTTGGGTAAATCTCGCCAGGGAATACCCGTTCTAAGTCGATAGAGAATTCCCTCAAAAGTATTCCTGTGCTCTGGCTTATTATAAATACGACCTGTGCTTTTCA
Organism: Psychromonas ingrahamii 37; assembly: GCF_000015285.1. Lineage (NCBI taxonomy): Bacteria > Pseudomonadati > Pseudomonadota > Gammaproteobacteria > Alteromonadales > Psychromonadaceae > Psychromonas > Psychromonas ingrahamii. The sequence goes on along the minus strand of NC_008709.1, from coordinate 1,901,232 downwards.
TTAAATGAAGTAGCATTTCCCATCGTTTATCAGTTAACATTAATCTAGGCATGGTTTAGTGTTGTAGTTAGTTTTTGGCGAAATAAATTATAACGCTTTACCATGCTGTTTAAAAATCATACTCGAAAGATCAACACGCCCTAGTTATTGCTTTCAATATTAAAATAAATCAATGCGATAAATAATAAAAGCACAGAGTAAAAATAAATATTAATCACCCGTTTAACGGTTGACAGACTAAAGTCCAACCTACAAAAAAACCGCCAAACGGTGTTGTGGAAAAAGGCTTTTAATTTACGCTACAAAACTACGGAGTAAATCTATAACTTGTCTAAATCATTTAATAACTCGGCCGCTTTTTCTCTGATGGCAATTTTTTGCGCCGGGTCAACTTTATCCCAGTTACGGATAGGGAAGCTCATGCGATGGTTTGAGGCAAACTTGTCATAGTTTTGGTCGATAAAGTTCCAATATAAACTATTTAACGGGCAAGCATTTGAGCTGACTTTTTCTTTCACTTTATAATGACAGTTTTTACAATAATCACTCATTTTATTCACATAATTACCACTTGCTGCATAAGGTTTTGTTGCAATCCAACCACCGTCAGCAAAAAGCGCCATGCTGCGAGTATTGGGTAGTTCTACCCATTCAATCGCGTCTATGTAGATGCCTAAATACCAGTCATCAACTTGGCTAGGCGCAATACCGGCTAATAAAGAAAAATTTCCTGTGATCATTAACCGTTGAATATGGTGGGCATAAGCATGCTCCAGTGATTGTGATATCGCACTTTTTAAACACTGCATTTTAGTGTCAGCATTCCAGAAAAAAGCAGGCAAGTTGCGCTTAGCACCTAAAAAATTTTGCTCTGCGTAATTCGGCATATTAACCCAATACATACCTCTGACATATTCTCGCCAGCCTAGAATTTGCCGAACAAAACCTTCAATTTGCGCCAATGTGATCTTACCCGCAGAATCTTGATAAGCGATAAGCGCAGTTTCAATTACCTCCATTGGGCTGAGCATTTTACAGTTAAGTGAAAAGCTTAAACGCGAGTGATATAAACTCCAAGCGTAGGGCGACGCGACAGTCATTGCATCCTGAAAATTGCCAAAATTAGCCAGCTGATGTTGACAAAAATAATCCAGTAATACTAAGGATTGTTGCCGATTAATGGGATAAGCAACATTGGCCGACTCATGCCCGATAGTATTAATATTATGCTGTTTTATACGCTGTAAATACTCGTCTGCTGAGTTGTCAAATACCAAAGGTTTGGGGATAAGTTTGAGATCAGCTTGCTTAAATGATTGACGATTATTCGCGTCAAAGTTCCATGCACCACCTGCCGGTTTTAAGCCCGTCATCAAAATAGAAAAACGCTTACGCATCAAGCGATAAAAATTCTCCATTCTTACGTGCGTTGCCGCTTTAAAATGACTAGGTAACTCATCAAAAGGCAGTAAAAAATGTTCACTGTCGACTTCAACCACAGGTAAAGCTAACTGCGCTGACATGCCTGCTAATTGAGCTCGTAAGCGATATTCGTCAGGCCGTTGAAAGGTAAAGCTTTGACAAGCATAACGTGCAACTAATGCTTTTATCAGCTGTGGAAGATCTTGATATGCTGCACTGTCATCTAAGGTTAAGTAACAAACCCGATGGCCTTTACTTTCAAGGTCTTGGGCAAAATTAGCCATGGCAGCAAAAAATGCACTTATTTTTTGCACATGGTGCTTGGTATAGTTTGCCTCTTGGTGAAGCTCCGCGATGACATAAACAACATCAGCGTCGATATGTTCAAACCAAGTGTGCATAGGGTTGAGCTGATCACCCAATATAAGCCTGAGGTGTTTTGCCGTCATGAATTTACCTTACTTTGATTTGAACGCTGGCTAGCGCCAGATTTAGCGCTTTGTTTAGTTTAAGTTCAAATTTGAGTTTGAGTTTGAGTTTAGCTCTTTTTTGGACTATCGATTGAGCTATTAAGTGAACTATTAATCGTGTTTTTATTGCGCCGGCATCGCTCTGAACAATACAACACATGCTCCCAATTGGCTTGCCATTTTTTGCGCCATAGAAAATCTTTTTTACAGGTGAGACAATTTTTATGGGGTAACAATAATTTTTTATGCATCGCTTATCATATTAACTTTTCTAATGGTTTAGGCTTTCTTGCTTTCGTCGGTTTTTTAGTCGCTCGAACATGTTTTGCTACAATGCGCTGACCTTCTTTTTTACTGTCAAATCGCTTTCTAAAACCCCAGAGTAAATCGCGGGCAATCTTACCTGTTTCGTTGATATCCACGATAGGTAAAGGATAAGTCTCACCTAATTGACATTGATAAAGCTGTTGCTCCATTGGCGATAATTGCCAAGGGGTATGAATAATTTCATTTGGCAACTCTGATAATTGTGGCAACCATGTTCTAATAAATAGACCATCTTTATCTTTTTCCAATGACTGTTTCACTGGATTATAAACCCGAATGATATTAGTGCCAGTTACCCCTGACTGCATTTGAAATTGTGGATAGTGAATTCCTGGCTCAAAATCGAGAAATAATTTCGCTAAATAACTAACGCCTAAACGCCAATCTAGCAGTAAATGATGGCACAAAAAACTGACTAACATCGCGCGCATGCGAAAATTTATATACCCTGTTTTTATTAAACAAAGCATGCAAGCATCAACTAGCGGATAGCCTGTTTGCGCCGTTTTCCATTTATTTAATCGCGTTTCAACACTCAAACCACAGTGAAGGTCAGGATAGCTAAAATTACTGTAAGCTCGATTTACCGGACGCCACTGCATTTGATGTTCGCTTTCAAATTTTTGTATAAAATGGCAATGCCAATGCAGCCGAGATGCCAGTGCATCTATCGGTCGTTTCCAACCGTTTTGTGGTCTTTTCATTAAAATGATTTGATAGAACTGCCTTAAGCTTATATTGCCCCAAGCTAAATAAGGCGATAACCGTGAACAACTTTTACGACTTGCCTGCGGTTTGGATATGTCAAAATGATAGTTTTTACCTCGGCCATTCAAAAATGACTGCAGCATTTTTTGCGCCCAAAGCTCACCACCTTTTAACATAAAATCGTCAGGTGTTGACCACGACACAGGTAAAATAAACTGAGGTAACCGCTCTAAACATTGCTTACTTAGCAGTGTGTTACAAGACAACGCTGGCTGACATAACTCAGCTTTCATTATCTTACGCCAATCTTTGTCCCAATTATTTCTATTTTTTTTACCGCGAGTTACCGCTCCTGATGCACTTTCATGCCAAACAATGTTTTGTGCTTTACACCATTTGTTAACCGCTTTATCGCGCTCAAAAGTAGACAATAAGCCGACTTCTTCATGGCTAAATAAACCGGTAATGTTAAAGCGCTGCTGAATTTCATTAAGGCCGGCAACCGCATCACCAAAATAAACATAAATCTGGGCATTAAAAGCGCTGAGCTGAGTGTTAATATCTTCAATTGATTGCCAAATAAAACGCCAATGTCGTTTGTCGTAATGAGGATCTGCTATTAATAAAGGCTCAAAAACGTAATACAATAGAGTTAAACCCGACTGAATTGATTCGCTCAGCGGCTGATGATCGCTAAGCCGCAGGTCACGCTTTAACCAAACAATATTGACAACACTATCTGCCCGGATATTAGTTGCCGCGATATTAGCTGCCATTCTAGCTTACTGCAGCACCGGCCAATCTGCAGCATCGACAGAGTCTAGTGCTTGATTGGCTTGAGTGCTTTGCTGACTTAGATCTATCCATTGTGCTTGGTAATCACCATTAGGGTCATAAAGTGTAGTTTGTTTCTCAATATTGAAATGTCTGCCACCTCTAGGGTCAACACCTACGCCAGCGATGTATTGCCAATTACCCCAATTAACTGCAGCGTCATAATCAATTAACTGCTCTTCAAACCAGGCAGCACCATAGCGCCAATCAACACTGAGTTCATTAACTAGGCAACTTGCAACAATTTGGCGACCTCGGTTACTTAAATACCCGGTTTGTCTTAACTCATGCATAAAGGCATTAACCAAGGAATAAGGGGTATTGCCTAAACACCATTTATTAAAGCGTTCAGGATAGAATGTTGTTAGGGGGCGATGTTTAGCAAGACCTTTAAATTGGTAGGTTTTAGCGCCAACTTTATAATGTACCCATTGATAGTATTCTCGCCACAGTAATTCTAAATACAGGCATTCGGTTGAACTATTTTTGCCATGCTGCTGTTCAAATTCAGCAAGGTTATTCATCACTTGGCGCACAGAAATACAGCCGGAATTTAACCACGGCGATAGCTTGCTGCTATTTTTCCAACCGTCTAAATTATTTCTGACTTGCTTATACTCTGCGGGGGAATTTGATGAAAAATATTGCCTAAGATGCTTTAAGCCCTGTTGTTCACCCCCTTCAAACTCAAAACCCTGCTTGGCCTTGATAGCACTTACGGTGGGTAGCCATTCAGGCTTAAAGCGAGTTGGCGCCGGTAGGGTGTCAAACATGCTAGGCAGAGATTGCACAGTTGACACTGGCTCGGGAATAATGACTTCAGCCATTTTTTTTCGAAATTTAGAATAACTAATTGGTAATTCATCAAGCTCAAAAGGCAATGATTTTTTGGTAAATAAAGTAAATTGGTCTACTTGATCAATGGTCAATTCAGGCAGGCGCTCGTTAAGCTGAGTAATAAGCCTATTTTCATAAGTGCCTGGTAATTTCGTAGTGATTACATCAGTAATCTGGTAGCTTTCACAGAGCCGCATTAAGGTGGATAAGGTATCGCCATAAACAATATGCATCGCTTGCCCAAGCTTTGATAAGCTCTCATTAAAATCCTCTAAACAGCCTTGTAAAAATTGCCACCTGATATCGCCTAAAGGTTTTGACTGAAAATTATTTGCTTCAAAGGACTGTTTATCAACAACATATACACAAAGCAGACGATCACTTTTACTGGCTAAGTTAAGCGCGGCGTTGTCATTGATACGAAGATCTTTATTCACCCAGTATAAGGTACGTTTCATGGATATAATTCAATTAGTTAAAAAAAGTTATACGCATAAAGCTAGCACTTAGATCAAAATAATTCAGTTATCACCTGCTTTAACTTACCGCCATTGAATTAAGCGCTTCAATGGCGGTAAGTTAAATATTAAACAAGCTGATCAAAAGCAAACTCAAGCCTTCAACAACAGCATTTTTATTAAGCGTATATTGCTGTTGTTAAATGTAGAGGATATGCAAACCAGCTCTGAATATTAATGCCTGTCAGTTAAGAGCTGATAGGCATTTTTACCTTTTTTCTCTGAGTATCTTTTGGGTCTTGCTTTAACTGTTCTTGGGTAAGCTCTTTCCCGCCGCTCTGGTAATACAAAGGCTTCCGGCATATCAATCAATCCATTAATTACCTTAGGTATTTTTCCCAGAGATACAAACGGTAACATCGCTAACTCATAAGCCCGGGCGCGGTTAAAACTTAGCTGATAGGGTATTACTTCTTTTTAAACTATGTGCCATTCTGGCCATTTGAAAACGAATTAAATTATACGAGAGTAAAACACCCCATCATTCTTGCTCCACCATTTCTGGTTTTTTGCTTTTTAATGTTAGTTGGTTTTTAAGCATATACTGTTTCATTTCTCTAAACCCTAACTCATTTCTCTAAACCCTAACTCGATTTTTCAACAATGAGGATATAAATCAGCAATATTTTCAACAGGATATCGTAGTAGGTTTGTCATCAAGGTGAGAATTGAGTACGACTTTCCTTTAATGATGCGTTTCACTGAACGAGCTTCGATAGTATCGGGTAAATCAACCCATTTTCGTTTTACTTGTGGTGTTGTTTTTAAACGTATTATTTGGTTTCGCCCACTGAATTTTCTAACCGTTTCAAATTGTGTTCCTTTTTTCAAAGGAATCAGCCAATGGGGTTCTATACCTGTATTCATCCATTTATTTAATAGCCCGAGAGAATAAAAGCCTTTGTCAAATAAAGTTAATGAATTTTTGGGTGTGGAAGGGATTAAATCGGCAGCCAAATTCATCTCATTAGTAGCTACTTTATCAAATGAAGAGTCAGCTAATAAAACTCCATTTGACATACCATTCGAATTTGTGGATGAGCAAACCCGCGCTTGTTGTTATGTAACTTCCCAAAAGCAGTTTCATTTTCTTTGGTATCAGGTGTGCGCCAAACAACACCATCGACTCCAAGCAGTTTCAAACCACAAAAAGTAGGAGAAGGTGTTTTTTCATGCGATAGCTGTTGAGTTTAATTAAAAATACGTTTTACAACATCTGCCTCTAGCCGTTGCCTTGCTTGAACAACGGCACGAGGCAAAATGGTCGTTTTCCCGGTAGCATAATGTCAAGCTGATTAACGATATCGCTTATCGGTAAGTGTCTAAAAATAGACATGCCAATAACGCTCCAGACCATCATTTATACGGATAATCGACGCTTTTTTAGGGTAACGACGCCTGATTCTTTAAGGCAAGTATCAATTAAATCAGGGGACAGTACTTCTGATAATGAATGAAAATTTTTAGGGCAGAAAGTAGAAAGAGAGTGGAAATCATAATCTAAAGGTATAAAAAAATCCGATGTTAAGTGAAAATCGGATTTTGATCTCATTCAGCTAAAAATCAATAGATTTTTCTTAACTGATCGGCATTAAATGCCTAACCCCATTGATTTTAGTGACGATGACTGTCTAAGACATATTAATCTTTGTTATTTATTGATGTTTTTTTTGCTCTCAGGCTTTATCAACATTTCTTTTTCGTGACTACTTTTGTTCTCAGGCTTTATCAACATTTCTTTTTCGTTACTACTGATGCTAGTTACTTGATCATTTTTTCTAGGATTAGTATTGCCTAGGAATAATCCCCCTTTATCGATACTTAACTTATCAGTGTATATCGATCCATTAATTTGACCTTTCTCTAAAATTTCTATGCTATCTGCGTGAACAGTTCCCTCTAGAGTGCCATTAATGATGACATTATTAGCATAAACTTCGCCTTTGACCTTACCTGAATGGCTAATGACAATTGATTTTTCAGAGATTATTTTCCCTTCAACTTCACCGTCAATTTGAATGTCGCATGCTAATTGGACTGTACCAGTAATGCTGCATCCAGTTGCGATAACAGTTGCAGTTGAATGTTGATCTGTTGTTCCTGTTTTTGAACTAAATAATCCCATTTTATTCCCTTTTCTTTTTCATATATTGTATCGAAGTTATCATTATTCCATCTCACGAAATTGAGTGGATCTAAGGCTCGTCCTACAAAACGAATTTCATAATGCAAGTGCGGACCTGAAGACATACCAGTATTGCCAGAATATCCAATTAATTGCCCTTTTTCAACAAACTGACCACTGTGTGCTTTGAAAGATTTCATGTGAGAAAAAGAACTACTGAAACCATGGCTATGCTGAATACGTAAAAAATTTCCAGAGCCTAAATTACTTTTCCTTGCCATTTCAACAACACCATCTGCAGTGGCATAGATAGGCGTTCCAGTATTAACTGCAAAATCCAAACCTCTGTGCTTTTTCCGTTTCTTGGTCACAGGGTGAGTGCGGTATCCAAATTGTGATGATAATCGAGCTTTTTTTACTGGTGATCCATTAGGTACATTGCGTAGAAAGTTGATTCTGAGTGCTGAGTTTATGGTTGCTGCATTTAAACGACTATCAATACTTTCGCTGGCACCTAAGTTTTGTTTTGTATCATTAAGCGAAGAATCACCTTCTAAGTAATTTTCTAGATTATTTAATCGTGTGTAAAACTTATCTAACATAGAATCACGTTGATTTATGTCTTGTTTAAGTTCTAGCTTTTCATCACTTAAATCAGTAATGGTACCTTGCAATGTATTTTCTTGGCTTATTAATTGGTGTTGTAATTTATTTGCTTGGCTTATTAATTGGTTCTCAGAAAGAGTCACTTGGTCCATTTTATCAGAGAGCTCAAATAAATTTATGGTGAGAGCTAGGAAAAAAAATACAATTAATGCAGAGACTATTTTAAATGTTTTAAAGTGCCATGGGGCTAGATGAAACCCTCTTGTACCATTAATGGTAGAGATGGTAATAATTGATTTATCTTTCATGAGAGTAGATAATTGCCGTTTGAGAATATTTCCATCATTGTGCTAAAATCTCTTATATTTTGATCAGATGCTGACAATAATAACTGCTTTTAAAGTAATATAAAGTATTTTTGCATTTCAATTTCTAATAATCACGAGATGATCATTGAATTTTCTTCCCTGTAGAGTCACTTGCAAGACAATATTTACACATAACAAAAAGGCTGGGCACCCATAAGTTATATTCTTTTAAATCATAAAGTTAAAATAAATATCATACTATAATCAATTAAACCTTAATACTTTCACGTATATACACAACCAAAAAAACTGGCATATAAGCTAATATCGGTTGTTCAAATTGATATGAAAGAACAAAAAGCTAAGCCACCTCTTCGAGCCTTAAATAGTGAAAAGTCAAGCTATCACCACGCTCTATTTTTCCCAAAGCGAGCCAGATAAATTAATTCACTCCACGAAATGGAGTCAAAAATCCATGTTGCTTTGTGGTTAATGGAAATTTCAAATAGGCAAGTTATTAACACATCTACGTACAGGATAATGTCGCTCAAGCGACAGGGTTGAAGGACTTAACGTATCTCTAAATTTGGGAGGTCGGACCCTCGTCCTACAGTTGATTTGGGGAGTCGAACTATTGTTCTACATTATAATTTTCTAAATAGTTATAATGCCTCCTCACCTACCCTTTCACAAAGCGAGCTAAATAGATTAAAATCGGCATCAAATTGAGTGAACATGCTAAGGTGTTATGTCCCCCTCGCCATAAAAAAGTAACACATAAATTTCCCCACTAGAATCTGAGTTGCCTGTAAATTCATTGCCCGACTTCAAGCCGCCATTATTAGGTCGTATGGACAACGTAAGTCTTTAGGTTAGGTGCTTTTCTATGGGCCAAAGTGCATTCAGATATTTTAGTGAACTGGTCTTCAGTGGTGAGTCTTACCACTATTTTGATTAGCGAAAAATATTAACTTAATCTGCATAAAAATGATGGGGAGTACCCTAATTATAATATGAGCTTCTGTGGATTCACACCAACTGAATTTTACATTCAATCGAAGCAGTCAATTAAATTGTAATTAACTTATGTTATTGTAATACATTATTTAAAAAAATTTTGAGGTGAAGCACATGCTTTTTAATAATTCAAACATCACAGCGTCCCCTATTCGTCAAAAAATTCGCGAGTTCTATCGTATTGATGAAAGTATTGCGGTAGAGCATATTTTACCCTTGGCAGAAGTTAACGATAATGCAGCAAGCAGAGCGTGGGAAAAAGCCCGTAAAATGTCTATGAAAATACGTAAAGATGAATCGGGAAACGGTGCGGTAGATGCCTTACTGGCAGAATACACATTATCAAGTGAAGAAGGTGTGGTGTTGATGTGTTTAGCCGAAGCCTTATTACGTGTGCCAGATAAGCATACCCAAGATGCCCTCATTAGTGACAAAATATCTAAAGGGCAGTGGGACAGTCATCTAGGCAGCAGTGATTCACTGTTCGTTAATGCCTCATCTTGGGGGTTATTAGTGACCGGAAAGATGGTTGACTATGCTGATGAACGCGAAAAAGATAGCTTTGATTTATTGAAGAAGGTTATTGGTCGATTAGGTGAGCCTGTCATTCGCAAGTCAATGAACTACGCCATGCAAATTATGGGTGAGCAGTTTGTTATGGGCGAAACTATTCAAGATGCTACTGATCATGCTGCCAAGAAAGCGCGGCAAGGCTTCGTCTATTCTTACGACATGCTAGGTGAAGGTGCGCGAACCATGAGTGACGCTGAAAAGTATTTTAAAGCTTATCAAGTTGCTATAGATGCTATTGGCGCAGTTGCTCGTGCGTCGGGTAAGAACGACCCTCGCAAAGTGCCTGGTATTTCAGTTAAGCTTACTGCGATTCATCCTCGTTACGAATTTGCACAAAAAGAACGGGTAATGGCTGAAGTTGCTCCCAAACTTAAAGCACTTTGTTTGCAAGCCAAAAGCTACAATATTGGTTTAACTGTTGATGCGGAAGAGTCTGAGCGATTAGATATCTCCCTTGATGTTATTGAGGCGGTATTTAGTGATGATGAGTTAGCAGGTTGGAATGGCTTTTCGATGGCCCTGCAAGCTTATCAAAAACGCGCTATTTTTATAGTTGACTGGTTACGTGAACTAACCATCCGTGTTGACCGAAAAATGATGGTGCGCTTGGTAAAAGGTGCTTATTGGGATACTCAGATTAAAAACAGCCAAAAAGGGGGTTATCAGCATTTTCCGCTATTCACTCGCAAGGCTTCGACTGATGTATCTTACATCGCCTGTGCGAAAAAATTATTAGAATATAGAGATACCATCTTTCCACAGTTTGCTACGCATAATGCTTACACTGTCGCGACTATTCTTGAGCTGGCGGGCAATGACAAAACAAGTTTTGAATTCCAATGTCTATATGGCATGGGTGGCTCGTTATATGATCAAGTTGTTACAAATGAAAATGTTCAATGTCGCATCTACGCACCGGTTGGTCCTCATGAAGATCTACTCGCCTATTTAGTTCGTCGTTTGTTAGAAAATGGCGCTAACTCTTCTTTTGTTAACGCCATTATTGATGACTCACAACCGATCGAATCTTTGCTTCGCAATCCCGTTGAAAAAATGCATAGCTTAAAAGACAAATATAACGGCCAGATAATCAAACCCATCGCGTTATACCATGATCAAAAAGGTGTCGGTCGAGATAATTCCAAGGGCCTAGATTTAACAGATATCAATACAGTAACCCCTTTAAAAACATCACTGGATAACTGGCTTGTGAATAACTTGTTCTCTGAAGATGATGTGCCAGAAGGTTCTATCGCTATTAGAAACCCAGCAAAGCAGAGTGAAATTATTGGTTTTCAACGACATCACAGCAAGGATGAAATGCTCGCGATGGTCGAAACAGCTCACAATGCATTTGCTTCATGGTCACAAACGTCTGTATCTGAACGTGCGGACTTATTATGCCGTGTTGCCGATGTTCTTGAACATCATATGGATGAGTTTATTGCCTTATGCATTAAGGAAGCAGGGAAAACGACACAAGATGGTATTGATGAAGTCAAAGAGGCAGTTGATTTTTGTCGCTATTATGCACAACAAGCGATTGAACTTGCAGAAGATGATCGTATAGAAGCCCGTGGTGTGGTGTTATGTATCAGCCCCTGGAACTTCCCGTTAGCTATATTTGTAGGGCAAGTGACTGCTGCCATTGCTACTGGTAATACAGTGTTAGCTAAACCAGCCCAGCAAACAAGTTTAATTGCATTGCGCGCTATTGAACTAATGACATCGGTTGGATTACCCCATGGCGTTGTACAAGCCGTTATTGCAAAGGGTAGTGATGTGGGTAAAGTTATTATTCCTAATGCACGTATTCAAGCGGTTATTTTTACTGGTTCTATTAAAACAGCGACTATAATTTCGCAAACATTGGCTGATAGAGGTGGCGATCAAGTGCCGTTTATTGCTGAGACGGGTGGTCAAAACTGTATGTTAGTTGACTCTACCGCCCTACCTGAACAAGTCGTTGATGATGTTATTTCTTCAGGATTTCAATCTGCAGGTCAACGTTGTTCTGCACTTCGAGTGTTATTTTTACAAGAAGATATTGCTGATAATGTTATTACAATGCTTAAAGGCGCATTAGCAGAATTGCATGTGGGTAACCCAGAAAAACTGAGTACTGACGTAGGTCCTGTTATTGATCAAAAAGCGCTAGATTCACTCAATGCTCACAGTGACTATATGAAAACCCATGGTCAACTATTATATCAATGCGATATTTCTGATGAGATAACAAATGAAATAGCAGATAACGAACATTTCTTTTTTGCGCCACGACTTTATGAAATAGAGAATATTAGCGCGCTGAAGGAGGAAGTATTTGGCCCTTGTGTTCATATTGTTCGCTTTAAAGGCGATGAAATAGAAAAAGTCGTTGATGATATTAACGACACAGGTTTTGGCTTAACGATGGGTATCCATACCCGTATTGAACAGCGAGCCTTAAAGTTGGCGAAGCTATCACGAGCAGGTAATGTGTATATAAATCGCAATATAATTGGCGCTATTGTGGGTGTGCAACCTTTTGGTGGTCGTGGTCTTTCAGGTACAGGGCCAAAAGCAGGTGGCCCATATTATTTAACGCGTTTAGTTAAAGAAATAACAACGCCCGCTGCCAAGAAACTTAATTTAATACCACAGCAAGCAGAAGCATCAAACAGCGATACGGATGCGCAAGCAGTATTATTTATGGACAAAGCGAGGACAGCAGAAAAAATCTGGCGCTTGACCGAGTTAAATACCCGTATATCTTGTGTTAGCGAAGTGTTAGCAAAAATAGCTCATATCGATATCATTACTAATTTAGCAGACGATTTAACTAATACTTTAAAAGCGGCGCGCTCACAATTAATTGATATTGAAAAACACTTGAAAGAACCAACCGTTTTACCAGGTCCAACAGGTGAGTCTAATATTCTATATTTAGAAAATCGTGGCAACATAATCTGTTTTGCTGACGAGAATGTTAGTTTTCACTTTTGGTTGCTTTCTGTCGTAACGGCTTTGGCAACGGGTAATACCGTGATCTCCGTTGTCTCTGACTTGTTTTATGATCAAGCAATCGCTTTTAGAGATGAACTTATTGCAACAGGGGAAGATGAGAATATTTTTCAAATTGCCCGGTTATGCCATTTAACAACGTTGCTGGCACAGCCTGGATTATCAGGTGTTGTTGTTGATAGTCATTGCGACCGTGAACATTATATCAGTGAGAAATTAGCAGAACGTCAAGGTGCAATTTTACCGGTGATCAGTTCAAAATATGTTGATAATTTAATGCAGCGATTATTAACAGAAAAAGCTGTCAGTATTAATACCACCGCGACCGGTGGTAATACGTCACTCATGACCTTAGATGAAGAAGATTAACGATCAAGGAGCGGTTCGTTTTGGATACTAACATTCGAAGCGAAACCCTTGACGGAGGATCCATCATCTTAATGTCTTATTGACAAAAAAAATCAGCAACGCGCCTCTGCCCTACTTTTAGAACATGTGGTAATCGTAGGGCAAAGGATCTTACTATAGCTTGACAACGACGTTCGAGGCTGACAATCCTAGACAACATTTACTTTAAGCCACTCTTGTGTGTAGGTAGAAGAGTGTATAGGTGGAATAAAACGTCATTTTTCATAAAATGAAAATACATCTCACCTCATATTTTCCATATTGACATATATTTGAAATCCCTTAGGGAATGAAATTTGGCAAAGACCTGCTAATCCCAATACCGCAACGCACCCTCGCTGCACTGTGCTGCTATTAGAAAATACATCACTATCCGCAATGACTCTTTCCCGGGCAAGGTGCAGGAACTGATTCGCCAATGGATAAGAGCGGTGTACAAAAAGCAATGAAAAAAGTGTTAAACACCTGCAGCAGCATCAACAAACCGAACAGCAACACCAGCTGGTGTTGCACACACACAGCAGAAAACGAGACATACATTCGCATATTCATGTTGTGATACCAGCGAGGCATTATCCTAAAGCAAGGCTGCAATGGCATAAGGGAACGAAAAATTATCTGCATAATGAAGCACTAAATGAAGAGTGTCGGGGTAACGCGACTGACCTGGCCGCAAGGCAATAGTATAAGTGTACGGTAGTAAAAATTTGTTCAACTTGTTTTAGGATTATTGCTAAATAAGCATCAATCCTCATATGCGCCATGAAATAAGAATACGCTTCACTTTCACTTTTAAAGCCCATATCAATACCATTGTAAGGATCAATAATTTTGATCGTATCAAGATCTTCACATAAAGTTATTAATTCTGAAGTTTTTCCAAAAACATCTGAAGCTACAATTATATCCATGAACCTTCTTTGCCAGTTAACGCCTGCAACAATGGCACTTAGGATTGGTGCTGTTGTTGCAGGTTTTTTTTGCAAAAACCTCGACAACACTAAAGTGTCTGATTGCTTGCTATTGTTAAGTGCACCGCCTCACTCAAAATTAACGATAGGCAACTCAGGAAGTTCTATGGTTGCACCACTATCAATTAACTTTAAATTAAGTCTTTGCACAAGATCTAATCCCGATGGTGTAAACGCACATACTTTATATTCTTTTAAATCATTATATTAAAGGAAATATCATACTCGAATTAAGCAATTAAAAATATTACACCGTGCAAAAATCAGAGGTTAAATAGACAATATTGGTTGAGTAAATCGAGCGCAGAGAGTAAAAACCAAGGTGTTTTGTGCCCCTTCTACCTTAGCAAACCAACTCGAAAGCGTACCCAATGCACCATAAATTTCTGACTCGCTTTCGCCCAAATAGTGCTTTACAAAACATAAAAAGTCGTCAGATTTACTTGACCATTAAAACTGAAAGAGTTGATATTAGTGCTAAACTTATTTTAAACGCATTAATAACGGTAGAGCCAATCGGGAGGAAGACAATAAGCTATAAGCATATATTAGTTGATATTGATTTATCTAACTCCAGTGAAGTACTTTGATATTAATAAAATATTTTAGACATCAGGAGAAATCAATGATGAAACTGGATATTCGTGCTTTCGCACTCAGCTGTTGTTTGCTATGGGGTTTTGGTCTGTTCTTCGGATCATGGTGGGTCATTGCATTTGACGGCGCTTCCATCGACCCAACATTAATCGTAAAAATTTACAGAGACTATACTATCGCGCCTTTGGGCAGTCTAATTGCTCTGATTTGGGGTCTGGCAGACGGATAGGTGGAGCGCTACTTGCGTGATAATACAACCGACTTGCTGCAAAACGTTTAGCCGAGCATTTGTGAAAAACCAAAATGCATAAATAATAAATAAAGAGTTACATAATTTGCAGCAGGATTGAAGCTGAAATATTGCCTTATCAAATTCTGCTATTTAGTAATTAAGAATAAAACTAGCCACAACTTGATGTTTTTATTTTAAATTTATTGAGTTTGATTACTCTACGAAATATCAATGCGAGTTTTAAACAAGTGTAAATTGAACTTTTATCGGTCATCGACTCACCTCATCAATAGAACAAAAAAAGAGCATTTATGATTAACGCGAAGTTAATGCGCAACGACGGGATCCTAATTGTTGAACCGGTCGATAAATTGGAAAAAAAAGATTTTAAACAGGTCGCTTTATTAGTTAACCCTTACCTTGAAAAACACGCTGTACTGAATGGCATATTGATTGATGCCGAATCTTTTCCTGGCTGGGAAAATTTTGCAGGGCTAGTTTCACACTTACGTTTTATCAATCAATATGAGAAAAAAGTAAAAAGGATCGCGGCGGTTACTGATATTGGTATTCTCTCTATACTGCCAAAAATAGTTAAACATTTTGTTAGC
The DNA here is from genome assembly GCF_000015285.1 of Psychromonas ingrahamii 37. Taxonomy (NCBI): domain Bacteria; kingdom Pseudomonadati; phylum Pseudomonadota; class Gammaproteobacteria; order Alteromonadales; family Psychromonadaceae; genus Psychromonas; species Psychromonas ingrahamii. Next base: position 1,885,665 of record NC_008709.1, on the reverse strand, counting down.
GCTGAAGTTCGACACTTTAGTTACAAGGAGCGCGAACTGGCACTAAGCTGGTTACAAACAGATGGTGCTGGTTGAAGTTAATACCTAAAGCCCAAAGACCGAAGTAGTTTAAAGATGAGATCGTTCGAGCAACGAAGTATAGAAAAAGTTGATCCGTCAGAAGCATTCGTTTATTCCGATAGTGGACTTATTTACTGCCGTGGAAATCAATACAGCGTTAGATAAGCTTACTCAACCTGAGATCGAGTTAAGCCATTATAATATTTTCACCAATCAGCACATTTTTTTCATTGGGGTTAAATTGATTGATGGCTTATCTTTTTGCAAGCAATAGGCAATTAAACCACTCTGCATATTTGCAGCAAAGCCAGTAATACTAAGATGTCGAGTTTGCTCTACATATGAAATATTTTTCACTTGATTATTAATTATTAATTATTAATTATTTCGATAAGATAACGTGTGCTGAGCATCGCTTTATCCCACTTACTTATCCTTACCTTTCGCATGCTTGGCCGTTCCGTTAAAAACCTTGTTACGTTTTGCTCTAATACTATGGCATACCGCAAATTTTGTGGAGTCAACAAAAGCAATCCCCGTTGGCTTGCCAAATAATGTCGTTAGATAGGTATTCAAAGGAATGATGACAGATGGCATAACCTCTATAAACCTTGTATAGCTCAGTAATGAGGGGAAATATTCTTTTAAATGCCTTGCGACATAGCCTAAGTAATAATTTTTGAAATCTCTGTAATGAGATTGATGAAAGCTAATGATAATTGTCATTATTTCTGCATTATTCATACACTTGACTCTTCGTCTTTTTATCCCACCATTGCTTATTAAACACGCTTCCCACTCGGGGATAAAAACGTTGCAAAAATCATCTACATCACAAAATATATCCGTTAAATTAATCATGTCAGTCCCTTTTTATATCTGATTTTTTAGTTAAAAGATCAGATCGTCAAATAGGCATTAAGTTCAATTTATTTTAATTCTTATCACTAATTCAGGTTAACTAATTCTGTTTATTGATATGGCAAATTTGAAGAATATTTTTAGCTAAATTGATTCCGATAACATTAGATTTCAACATAGTATGGTCCCCTTAATAGTTCCCCTAACTCTAGGCTAGTTGCTCGAGTTGTGGAGTCCATACATCGCCTCAGAAAGATAACTCGCTAACGCCACATAGTGCCTTACAAAATAAAAAACAGCAGCCAAATTCACTTTGGGACGAGTATGAGCGAAGACGAATCCAACATTGTCATTGGCGGATCGGAGGGTAGATTAGTTGAAAATAAGGGCTGACTTGTTAGCTGCTATAATTAAATTTTATTCAGCTATAGGTAAACCTTCATGACGCATATATCTATAAAAGTTAAGTAGTATACTCCTGATATCTCGCTTAAACTGGCCAAGAATAAAGAAGAGGATAAATTTGCTGACTACCAGTCATTGATGGACTTTGATGTTGCCAATCGCCCTTGGCGCGAAACATTAGCCCGCTCTTTTAAAACGGATAAGCAGCTCGCCAAGGTTTTTAACAATATTAACCTGGTCGATGGTGAGGTCTATAAGGTCATTGCCTCGTATTACGCATTATATTACTCAGTTGATAGATAAGGACGATCAGGCTAGGCCAGTTCTGAAAATACTGCGTATCGGCAGCCGCTTGTCCGCTCAGTTACCTACTCGTATTACGCCAGAGCTGTGCCAGGTATTGGTAAAAAATCGTGTAACTCTGCTTAATATCCAGGTCAATCATCCCAAAGAGATCAGGACCTGCCATTCCAACCTTTATTGTTGATGGTATTGGTGGTCTAGGTAAAATGCCTGTACAGCCAGAATACGTCAGCAAGCAAGTGATCGATAGTAAAACCAAACTCATCGCGACTAACTTTGAAGGGGGTAGCGTCGACATGACGTTCCTACTAGGATGAGTAATCATGCACTCTTTTGACTATGCCATTTTTCCGGCTATACAAATGTGAGCAGAGTATAGGTAGAATAAACGTTCTTTTTCGTAATATCTACAATATGCTTACCTCATATTTTCCATATTTTCCTCTTTTTCATCGCTATTAGGAATTGAAATACTGACATTAATCCCTATTTCTCAACACTTTTACAGAATGACAGCCACGCTTTACCCAGCTTCCCCTAAATAATCACGACTCCTAAATCCACAAATAACCAATCTCGTGATATATTTTTCGCTACGCCTAAAGAAAACAAAATTTTATAAAACCCCTAGGATTTTTAAACGTGTTAACCTGCCTTAAACCAGCTGAAAAATTTAAACCCATCACGAGGAATTGAGGATGATTACTTATATTTACTGGGCTGTTGTTATCGGGATAATGGCTGTATTGGGCTTCCTATTGGGTAGGAACAAGAAATGGAAACCTGCCATGATTGCGTGTTCCATTGTATTTTTTATTGGTTTGCTGGCTTACTATTTTCATTTTCAGCAAGTTTTTGTAAAACATTATGGGGGTGTGATGTCAATTACTGTACCCGATGGTCAGCAACATATTACCGCAACTTGGAAAGACGATAATTTGTGGATTGAAAACTATAATCCAGAAACCAATACCTGCCATTTTAACGAGTATTCTAAGGGTAACTTGTTACAGGGAAAAGTGACCATTAAAAATTGTTCTCCCGTCGCTTTACAGCGAAGTGTGCCGTCCGGCGTTCATCAATCAGCACAATAAAATACTGATAGGGTTCTTGATTCCGCAAAAAAGACAGGACCATTCATACTTTTTTAAATCATCATATTAAAGGAAAAATCATACTCGAATTAAGCAATCAAAAATATTACACCGTACAAAAATCAGGGGTTAAATAGACAATACCGGTTGAGTACATCAAGCGCAGAGAACAAAAAAAGGTTTTTTATGCCCCTTCTTCCTTAGAAAATCAACTCGAAAGCGCACCCAATGCGCCATAGATTTCTGACTCGCTTTCACCCCCAGAGTGCTTTACAAAAACATAAAAATGGTCAGATTTACTTGACCATTAAAACTGAAAGAGTTGATATTAGTGCTAAACTTATTTTAAACGCATTAAGAATGGTAGAGCCAATCGGAAGGAAAACATGAGATATAAGCAGATATTAGTTGCTATTGATTTATCTAAATCCAGTGAAGTAGTGATCAATAAAGAAATCTCGTTAGCTGGAAACGTTCATTCTAAAATTTCAACGCGATAAGTATTAATATTCAATTATATAAACGGTTGTCCCATTTTACATTTAGATAATACTCGAGTTCAGCAGAACCTACCCAATCTGCATAATTATCCGCCAAAGACCTTTGTACATTTACATTTCCAGCAATTTAGAGGTTTAGTAACTTTATGGACGATCTGATAGAATTAAGAAAAGCGCTGGTAACTCATCAGATAGACAAGAATTTCCCCGAAGAATCTCTAGGAAAAAGATGTTGCGAAATCGCCTGTGGGTCTCTGGAAAATGGTTGTTATGGTGTAGGAGCTATTCTGTTCGATAAAAATGATAATATTCTCATTGAAGCGGGTAACGAAATGTTCCTTGAGGGATTTCACTCGGCAAGACATGCCGAGATGTTGGTTATTGACCGTTTTGAATTACAGTATCCCGAATATGGTGATCGCAGCGGGTTAACTATAATGGTCTCTCTTGAACCATGCCCGATGTGTCTCACCCGGTTGCTGCTAGCCGGGATTGGTGAAATAGTATATCTGGTGAATGACGATGTAGGAGGTATGGCCGAGAGAATCGACCGAATGCCTCCTGCCTGGATTAATCTGGCCAGCCTGCAAAACCGCAGATTGGCCAAAGTCTCCAGGCCCCTTGCCAGACTAGCGACACGCTTGGCCGGTTGTCATTTAGGCGAGTTACGGAGCCGCCTTCTTGCTCATATCCGTTAGTATTATAGTGATATAGTGATAATATCAAACGCATTAATAAAGTGATCTGACTTCCCTCACTTTGGCAGAGTTTTTTTGCCTGTTCTACCTGATGCCTAACGTTATTCCATCTTAGGCTGACCTACTCAACGATGTGTTTATAATCTTCAAATACAAAATTGACCAAATCATCGCCTCTTAACTATGCCCATGCCTGTTCAATGGCACCTAGCTCGTAGGGTGTGCTCCGCGCACCGATTTCCGCTACTACTTGCAGTGCATATTTAGATATGCTCGAAACATACGGTAGATACAATATGAGTAGACAACAGCGGCACTAATGAATGTGTGGGATAAAATGTATCTAGTGAATAGATTGGAATGTGATTGCGTTAAAAAAGAGGTTAAGCCTACAAATCCCTAACCCCTTTTTTATTCGTATCAACAGCTGTTATGAGATTGCAATCTTATGAACCTCACTGCCCGTTGGTTTTATTTTTGGCGCGGTGAGCTTCAATAAACCGTTTACCAATTCGGCTTTTATGTCTTCTTCTTTAACATTTTGTCCTACATTAATGCTGCGGCTAAAGAAACCACTCCTTATCTCTTTTCTGATAACATTATCTACTTCAGATTCTTTGTCTTCATACATCTTAGCTTCAATGGTCAGCAAACCATTTTGGAGTTGGACATTGATATCCTTTTTTTCGACTCCGGGCAACTCAGCGACGAAGATAAATTTATCATCTTTTTCAATAATATCTACGCGTGGTTCAAAATAACCCTCTCCACCTTTTAGTTTGTTTAAGGCAAAAAAATCGTCCAAAATATGTTCAGGGCTTAACCATTGCTTTCTTGGTATTATGTTGTTCATTATTTCCTCCTACAAAATATTTCTAATACACCGAGAAATTATTTTCTCGGTTAAAGTATAGAACAGATGTTGGAAGTACAGCGCATAGCCTAAAGAAGCATGGTATTTATTTGGTTAAGTATAAATTGTATTTTTAACCAAATAAATAGCGCTATTGCAGGTCTGAAATTAGTTAAAATCGCAATTATATCAAGGGAGCATTAAAGAGAAAACAGAGGGAAATGAGCGCATCTGGCAGATGTTAATAGGTTGGCTCGCTAGCATCGCATAAATGAACAGAAAATAAATGAATTTGGTATTAAGTAGAAAAAATTTACGCCCGCTCATTTCCATCAGCGAGCATAAAACCCTGTCTATCCTTATAAATAGCTTTTTTAATAGACTGCATTAACCCTTCATTAACTGGCTCATAGGCTGACGCTATTTTTGTGGGCTTTTTGTTTTTAGCAAAACCACGACAGCCATTATGCATGCACGTTTAATGTTTCTGCTATCAGTGTTATCAAACAGCTTTAACTTTTAACGGTTAATCATTTCTCAACCAGATATCAGCATTCACTTGCTCTTTATTTTTGCTTTTTTTCTTGCCACTGCCTTCGGGCTTTGCCACTGGCTTATCTACGGCTGAAGATCCATCATTCATCACTTCAGCGGTTTCAAAACCCGCAACTTGCTCTCGTTCAAGGCGAAGCTTGTTCTTCTTTTCGATAACATTGAAATGATGCAAATCGTCATGATCGATAAGTGATAAGGCGAGGCCCACCTCCCCAGCACGGCCGCTTCGACCAATACGGTGCATGTAGTCTGATGGGCTTCTTGGTAAATCAAAATTAATCACCACGGGCAGTTTTTCGATGTCCAGACCACGGGCAGCAATATCAGTTGCAATTAACACATCAATCTCGCCTGCTTTAAATGCGTCAAGCACACGACTACGAGCGCCCTGGCCTTTATCGCCATGAAACACTTCTGCGCTAATACCACGTTTAGAAAGCTTTTCAGCCAAGTGATTACAGCTGTTTTTCGCATTGACGAAAATCAGCGCTTGTTGCCATTGATGCTGCTTGATTAAATGCGCTAATAAGGCTGTTTTTTGCCCCTTATTAACGGTAAAAACACGCTGTACTAAGGTGCTAGCATCGCTACTTTGCAATTGAATTTCAACCGGATCGTTAAGCAGTTCCTGGGTTAAAGCTTGTACTTGCTCAGGAAAGGTCGCTGAAAACAATAAAATTTGTTTACTCGATGGCAATAAAGCGAGCAGCGCAGATAGCTCGTCGGTAAAACCTAGGCTTAACATTCGATCGGCTTCATCCAGCACTAAGGTTTTAACTCTATCGAGCTTAATGGCATTACTTGAAATCAAATCGAGCAGTCGGCCAGGCGTTGCAACCAAAATATCAGTGCCGCCACGTAATGCCAGCATTTGAGTATTCGCAGATACGCCACCAAAAACAGCAACGGTTTTAATCGCGCCGTTAAAATGCGCTGCATATGATTTTATGCTGTCAGCAACTTGCTTAGCAAGTTCTCGGGTAGGCACCAAAATCAGTCCAGCAACATAGTTACCTTCACGGTTTTTGCTACTCAGTGTTTTGTTAATAGGCAAGTGCTGCCCGAATTGCTGCAATAAGGGCAACGCAAAAGCGGCGGTTTTACCCGAACCGGTATTTGCCCCAGCAATTAAGTCTCGTCCCGCTAATACACTTGGGATAGCTTTCGCTTGGATAGGCGTTGGCTGCTGATATTCCAGCTCAGTTAATCGCGATAACAAGGGTGAAATAAGGCCAAGTTCTGTAAAGTTGGCTGATGTTGTAATCTGGGTTGTGATTTGGGTTGTGTCAATGCTCATTGATATAAAGGGCTCAAAGATAAGATAATAGCCCACTATTTTAGCTTATTTATGCCCCAAAATCGATCACCCCCGACCGTAATATCATTCAATCCCTAAATAAATCGAGTTTGATTCGCTGCCAATTCAAACCTTAAGTAACGCAATGAAAGATAGAATATAAAAACACATAACACCCACTTAAAATTCGCCAGGGTCGAGCGGCGCTTTTAATGTGACTGTTATATTTTTCATTTTGTCGAAACATTGATAATATCCTTAAAATACGCGGCATCTGGTTCAGATACGCAGAAAATGGGCCGGTGGCTAATAAATAATCCCACAACATAGCGCTATTAAGCTCATGTTATAATCAAAAAATTGGACCTCTAAATGATAATTTCCGAGCGCCCCTCCAAGCTGAGTTTACCCCAGACTAATCCCGGCGTCGCCACGGTGCTGGAATACCTGATCATTAAATTTCCTTATATTGATGCTCGGATTTGGCGACAGCGAATCACTGATGGCAAGGTACACTACCACGACGGCTCACTGGTAACGGCACGATCGCCCTTTCAACCGCAGCAAAGAATCTACTATTACAGGGAAGTCGAAAGCGAGCCCAGCATCCCCTTTAAGGAAACGATTTTATTTCAGGATGAGCATATTTTAGTGGCCCATAAACCCCACTTTCTAGCGGTCACCCCCGGTGGTAAATATGTAAATGAATGCCTGCAAAATCGGCTACGACGCAGCACCGGCATTGAGGCTTTACAAACCTTACACCGCTTGGATAGAGTGACAGCCGGCTTAGTTATGTTCTCTGTTAACCCGGATACCCGCCATCGTTACCATCAGTTATTTAAAACACGACAGATACACAAAAGCTATCAGGCCATTGCCTCAATTAGTGACGCTGAAAACCTTACCGGTCAGGAGTGGGAAATTAAAAATCGTATCGTGCAGGGCGAACCACGCTTTCGCATGCGGGTAACCGAGGGCGAAGCCAATAGCCACTCGGTGATTCGATGCTTGCGACAATCTGCGCAGACGGCGTTATTTGAATTAACCCCCGTTACGGGTAAAACCCATCAATTACGCGTTCATATGCAGGCACTGGGCTTGCCCATACTGAATGACAAATACTACCCGCAATTAGAGCCACTATCAGCGGATAACTATGCAGCTCCCTTGCAGTTACTGGCAAAGGAGCTGCAGTTTATTGATCCGGTGACTGAGAAGCCAAGGTGCTTTCGTTCTGACAGTAACTTATTGCTGCAATCAGATATCGCTGCAATGACATAAAACAGCCAACGGCGGACAAACATTTTTGTTTTTACAGTAAGCTTAATGTCTTACTTTTATAAAAATTCAGCCAAATTTTGCTTTAATCAACAATACTCATTTTGACAGTAATGCCTACACAACTGGCTGAAAATTAAGTGCCAGAATGTAAAGCGAAACTCAACAGCCGGCACTTGTTTATTTGTTACAAGCTTGTTTTTTAATCCCTAATTCAGATCAGCAGCGTATTTTTTTAGTAACGCCATTGGCACAATCTCTATCGCTCTAATGTGAGTCCTTTGAAGATGAATTCTGGGCGCCATATTATTTTTCTCAGCCTCTAACCATCGAGAGGCACAGACACACCAGCTATCTCCAGGCTTTAAACCTTTAAAATTAAACTCAGGTGCAGGTGTAGATAAATCATTACCTCTAGACTTTGAATATTCCAAGAACTCTTTGGTTACTTTAATACAAACCGTATGCGAACCCGCATCATTTTTATTGGTATTACATTTACCATCGCGGTAAAAGCCGGTGATTGGGTTTTCACAACAGATTTCTAATGTTTCACCAAACACATTGACTGATTTATCCATATCCATAAAACAACACCTTTAATTTATAACTAATAAGAAAGCCAACGCCTTAATAACAGGAAAAACATGACGGACTAAATAGCCCGCCATATTTTGTCCTTGTTGATTAACTGTTAGTTTTTTTAACTTGCCTTGCCGGCTTCTGTTGCCTCAGGGACTTCTACAAGTTTTCCAGATTTACAGTCATAAATATAACCGTAAACAGGAATATCCTTTGGCACCATTGAATTACTTTTAATTCGTTGAACATCGGCCAAAACGCTTTTCGATTGATCACTAATGGTAAGCCATTCGATGAATTTTCCATCGGTTGTACCGCCACCGGCATTACTATCATGCCAGCCTGATTGATCTACACTGGCTGTTTTTAGGCTACCCGATAACAGGTCACCCATAATTTCATTGTTGAATGTTTCCATCCCACAATCCGTATGATGAATAACAAACCATTCTTTTGTTCCAAGTAACTTATATGAAATTACCAAGGAACGTATTGCATCATCACTGGCTCTACCACCAGCATTACGAATCACATGAGCATCACCTTCTGCAAGGCCTGCATATTTAGCAGGGTCTAAGCGGGCATCCATACAGGTAAGAATGGCAAACTGTCGGCCAGGAGGCATTGGCAAATCACCTTTATCACCAAAGTTTGCGACATAATCTGCATTTGCTGAGGTTATTTCATTAATTACTTTACTCATCTTTTACTCTCACTTTTATAGCCGCTATGATTTTTTTAGCGATTCCCTATGCGGCGACTTTGGAAACCTAACCGTGTATTAGTCTACATTATCACTAATACACGGTTAAAATTTTGTTTATTGATCGAGGTTATATAGTAACAGACTTACAAAGCAGTGACGTGGTTTAATGGATTCCCCCTCTCCCAGTTAAGACATAATGAACTTAATTAGAGAAATAGAATGGCAACCCGCAAAAATATTCAAAAGAATTAAAATTAGATGCAATATTGCTCGTTAATAAGCAAGGCGACAGTAAAACTGAAGCGCCTAGAAACCTTGCTATTAGCCTAGGATGACTGGGTAAATGGATTAGAAATGCTGAAAAAATGATGAGATTGCATTCAGGGGCAATAGTAAATTAGCGCCTGAACAATTAGAAATTCGTCAACTTAAAGAAAAAAATTGCAGACATCCATTAATTACAATGATAATAATTTAACGCATGTTTAAGCACCTCAACGGGTAGAGTTGCACAAGACCTCATTAAAGTATTTTAAATCAGACGATTAATGTAAACATTGATGCAGTACATTTTTCTTGGCAATCTAATATTGTCCCGTATGTTCAGTGTAGGAGGCAAATTATTCTAACAACCTAACAGTGCTATGCTTATCATCCTTTAATACTCATCTAATCCAATCAACAAGCCTCTAAATAGTTGATAAAAGTACAGAGCATAACTTGTGTCTGCTGGTTACATTATACTGCTACAAGACCAAAAAAGGATTTACCAACAATGTGTGAGCATGCTTTTTATTGATCACAACAACTGCCATCATGGCCATGCACAAAACTTTCCCGCTATATAGTTTTCACCACACAAAAAAGCACGATGTACACAATGGGAAATACAATGACAAATTTTTAGAGAATAAATTTGAACAGCTTCAGCTGGCTTCGAAGAAGTGAATAACAGGGATGTTATTCATATAATAAGCCGCATCAACCAAGGAAACGGGTGCTGCACAAGATTGCTCAGAATGATCTTCTCATTATTCAAAAAAATGCCCAAATAACTGGCTAAAAATTGAAGGCTGGAATGTGAGACGAAACCTAACAGCCCGCACTTTTTAGTGCCTTGTTTGTTGTCAGCTTTTTTTAACGCCTAATTCAGATCAACTGCGTATTTTTTTAGTAACGCCATCGGCACAATATCTATCGCTTTAATATGAGTCCTTTGGAGATGAATTCTGGGCGCCATGTTGTTTTCCTCGGCCTCTAACCATCTCGAAGCACAGAGACACCAGCTATCTCCAGGCTTTAAACCTTTAAAATCAAACTCAGGTATAGGTGTAGATAAATCATTACCTCTAAATCTTGAATATTCCAAGAACTCTTTGGTTACTTTAATACAGACCGTATGCGAACCAACATCATCTTTATTGGTATTACATTTACCATCACGGTAAAAACCAGTGATTGGTTTTTCACAACAGATTTCTAATGTTTCACCAAACACATTGACAGATTTATCCATATCCATAGAACAACACCTTTAATTTATCATTAATAAGAAAGTTAACCAAGCTGCAGAATTTCTCATTTTCAGCCCGTCGATATAAAATACAAACCACATTAATTTACATTTTATGAATATTCAATTAGTTACTTTGATTTTTAATAATAGATTGATAAAATTGAGTGATAAATTGGTTTATTGAGGGCGTATAACGTCAGGTATTTAAGATCAGGGCTGCGTCCTTATTTCTTAACTTCTCTGTATTATCCACTAAGCAATACATATGCGATTGCCCATTCACTTTCTCTTGCCTGCGAAAAATGCATCATAAAGCCTAACCTTGCGCGTAACTAACTACCAATAACGGCGCAAATTTCGGCAGTTCGAGTTGACACGATTGTTGGGCACAAGAACTATCTTTATATCACAGCCGGGCTTCTGTTGCCGTTCCTCCCATTTTCTTAAGCTTATCTGCTACTATGTTGACGGCTATTACATATTTTGTAAACTAATGGTTTTCCAAATATTTTGTAGGCACCGAGCACTTAAATCGATAAACAGGAATCAAACATGCCTGCATTTCCCGAGGCGGTAGAGCGTAATAACCAAAAGAAATATCATCCACCTGAACCTTCGCTGTTCGTGCAGAAAGATTGGAGAAAGCCTCGTAATTCTGAAAAATATCAGTGGCTGTTAGAGCTAAAATAAGTTCGATACTTTTTTCTCTTTCTGCGGTCCGCGCCAGAATTTCAACGCTTTCATGACTTGATGATCGTCGCTAAAAGTAAGAACACAGCACTATAGTATGCGCCTATTCTCAAACAGGAGATCACGGGACTAAAATATCAAAACACACCTGTTCTAAAAAACTTGCCAATCGCTCTTTCCTCTCAAGAAAAAAGTGCAAATTATGTTCTCTTTAGATTAAAGATATTAGCTGTTGGTTGCATTGTTATAAACTTGCGGATTGCGGATTCAAGCAGCCTTATCTTTACGGATTAAGGACATTGATTTTTCATTAAAGGAAGAAAGACACAGCATCTGGCTATTTATCTTTTAAAACACCCAAAAAATTGGGCCACGTAATCCCCTTCCATTTTTATCTAATGAACAAACGCTTTAACAAGTAAAATCATGGTGAGAATTGAATACCCGTTCAGGATGATGAGCGGGTGTCACTTCTTTTCACTCAGTTCGGCCTTGCACGAAGACCTAGGATTCGAACTGGTGCATTAGAAAGAGATTGGGCAGTGCATTAAGACATTAAGACATTAAGACATTAACTAAATATGTTAAGAGACATTAAATGACTAAATAATTTTTTCAGCCTTTGTCAAACAAGCATGTGACAGCTTATAAATTGGGCTCCAAAATGAGAAACTATCGCCAGAAATAAGGCTGGATACTATCATCTGTTATCCGCTCACCTATATGGCTATAGCCACCAGCATGGCTTAACTTGTCGCCTCGGTGATGGCTGCACTTAACGGTCAAAATGATATTTCAATCGGTAACCTTATTATAACGGCTGGTATTTTGGACGCAGCAGTATTAATCCACCCGGTATCCGCAGCCGGATTTAACGAAATCCATTTTATCACTATGCTGATCTTTGCTTTCATGCTATTACTCTTTGCTTAGAGTGCTTTACCTATTGGTCGCCGTGAAAGTGTGGTCGCCGTGAAAGTGACCTACTACTGATGGCTTAGGTTATATAAGTTATCTGGTGATCCAGGCTGTATAATTTCCCGCTATGTTGAGATAGCTTTAAGCACAAATTTTCTGTTAAAATTTATCTTGGCATGGTGTGCTTATATGCTAATTTTTTGGAAAAAATAATACTCGAAAGGTCAACACGCCCTAAATAGCCATAATAGTTTAAAAAAACAGCAGCAACGAGATCTGAAATGGTCATGGGCAAGGCAAGTTGTTGAAAATAAAGAATGAAACATTTAGAATGCTCTTCGTGATTTAGCTCACTGTATCAATTACTTATAACAGAGGAATACATGTCGAAAAAAATTGAAATCGCATTAGAAACAACCATTTTTAAAAGTCGTTGGTTGTTAGCCCCCTTTTACGTGGGTTTAATGCTTAGCATTATATTGTTGTTTGTGAAATTTGTTCAGGAATTTTGGCATATCGCCAGTAATGTTATTTCAATGCCGGAAAGTGACGTCGTGATTGGTATCTTGGCGTTGGTTGATTTATCACTTGTGGGCAGTTTATTACTGATGATTATTTTTAGTGGCTATGAAATTTTCATCTCAAAAATTGATTTGGGTGATCATGAAGACCGTCCTGAATGGATGGGAAAGGTTAACTTCTCAGGTCTCAAACTGAAAGTCATCGGTGCCATTGTTGCGATCTCAGCAATTGACCTGTTAAAAGTTTTTATGAATCTTCCAGCCAGTCTTTCGAATGAGCAAGCAAATTTGGTCATGTGGAAAGTTATTATTCACTTAACATTTGTTGTTTCAGGGCTGATCTTTGCTTACATGGATAAAGTAGCCGGCGATACTAAGCGCCATTAGCTATTACTTACCTGTTTAAAGCCAGCACATTGGCGTATATCATCACCAGCAGGTAACCAGTTTTATTGAGCGCAACGCATTATTGCTAAGTGATGATCTATCTCGATGCATAGTTGGCTCTTTAGCTGAAAGATTAAATTTAACCTGCCCCATTTGTTTTGTTGATCTGTGTGGCACTTTCATTGATATGAACGAGGTAAGATTCAAAACATGGGGTAAAGTATATTTAAATTTTATGAAAAAGACGTTTATTCTATTTATACAATTGCCATCGTAGAAAGGTTGTTTGACCCTCATTATCTTGTGAATTATCGAGGGCAGACAATGTTAGAATATGTTCTTTTTAGTCATTCCTAAAAGGATAAATTGTGCAGGAAAAACCCGAGAAACAAAAGTCGCCCTCGATATTCAAGGTTGTATTCAGTGTTATCGCGGCAGCATTTGGTGTACAGAGTAGTAAGAACAGTGAGCGGGATTTCACCACGGGTAACCTGCTCGTCTTTATTGCCGTGGGACTCATATTAACGATTATGTTTATTATGACGATTATCGGTATCGTGAGTCTGGTTCTAGGAGCCTGATCGGATATAGAAAAAGTAGTGAGATTAAGACTGGTTAGGTATGAAGAAAAGCAGCATCTGCCCCTTTCCACCTTAGAACCCTAACGCACAATCTCCCCTCCGACTTATAAAGCGGCGACGTACACCAGCAAGACAATAGGTTTATTTAACTATTTTGACTTGGAAAGATCCTAAAGGTGAACAGTATTTTTCTGCTAAAAAAGCTTCACATCATAGTTATTCGCATTTACCTTCTATTGTTGACAAACCACCAAAAAAAGTGAATTCTGTGCGTTTTCAAGGGAGCTTAGATAAGAAATGATTCAAGAATATTTACGTTTTATAAGGCACAGCTGGCCAATACTCATTTTTGGAATGATGACAGTTTTCATGGGGAATTTTGGTCAGTCGTTTTTTATCAGCTGGTTTGGCAGCAGCTTTCAAGAAAGTCTTGGTCTATCAGCCACCAGCTATGGAACTGCCTACTCGTCGGCCACACTTGCAAGTGGCCTGCTTCTTATGTGGATTGGTGGGAGCATTGACAAGGTCTCGTTAGAAAAGTTTGTCATATTCTGCACCATTGGACTTTTCCTGGCGGCGCTCACTCTCTGGCAGGCCAATAATCTAACTATGCTTGTAATCGGGATTTTTCTTCTGCGTTTTTTTGGTCAGGGACTGTTTCCACACACCGCCATAACCACAATGATGAAAACGTTTTCTTTGAATCGAGGGAAAGGTCTGAGTGTGGCAACCACTGGCGTCCCCTTAGGTGAAATCATACTGCCTTCTGTTGCCGTATTTCTTATTGCACAATTCGGGTGGCAACAAAGCTGGATGGTGATCGCACTGTCAGTCCCCCTACTTTATCTTCCTATGGCACTTTTTCTTATTAAACGCGGGAAAAATAAAAAATATGCTGAGCATAATCCCACTGTCGATAATGAAACTGCTAAACCACTCAATGAGGATGGCTCCAGAAGAACACTACTTTCTGATTTTCGTTTTTGGCTGGCACTACCAACCGTCCTTTCTACACCTTTCATCATGACAGGCATATTTATTCATCAGGGATTTTTTCTACCCGAAATGGGCTGGACACCCATGCTTTTTGCCAATTGCTTTGTCTTTTATGGGATTACCCATTGGCTTTCATCAATGTATGCAGGCGCATTGGTGGACCGATTCAGCGGAAGACAACTGTTAAAATATTACCCCATTCCTATGCTCATGGCTTTGCTGCTGGCATCACAACTGACTGGCGACTGGGTTGCTTACGTGCTGCTTATTTCACTCGGCACTGCCATCGGCTCCGGCGGTCCAATCATTAATGCGCTTTGGGCTGAAGTGTATGGCACTAAGCATCTTGGGAGAATCCGAGCACTTATGGCATCTCTTGCTGTAATATCGACCTCTATTTCTCCTATCTTATTTGGCTATCTTATTGACAGCGGCATCACCGGCCCTGAGCTTTTCTTCTGGCTCTTTATGTACGTATTACTGGCCATGTTTTTCGCTTTCTTTTCATACTCTAATAAGAAGACACTAAAGATTTGATTATACCGCCAGCAAATAGACATCCACCTTGTTAGTCTGTACGAATTTGCGGCCTAGGAAAGTAATCTATCAAATATCTTAATTAGCTCAACACCACCTGCTCTCTTGCCGGAGAAAAAACGATTAGCCTATAAGTCAGCTAACCGTTTTTTCTACCGATTCAAGTTATTCACATATTATTTGAATCGGATTTTTAAAAAGTACATGCAAGTACACTTTTATTAGCACTTCCTTGCTATTTATTTCTGTAGGGGTTTATTCAGTTTTCTTACCCTATTCATATTTTCAATGGCTGCTTTCTTAAATATAAGGGTAAAAAAAGCAAGTGTTAAGATGATTAAGACTGGCGGTTCAGGTACTTGAAAAAGGAATTCTGAATGTTGAGTCTTTTCTGCAAATGAGTGAGGACTAAATTCTAATGCATAAGTATAACCTTCGTATAAAGTGCCCGTTGTTTTTCCTGGCCATAGATGGTCATAATCACAACCGGGCGATAAACATTCATGGATATAACTCCCCTCAGGAGTACGCATAAAGCGGGTGTTAATCATATCGACAGATGTTTCAAGACTGTAATTAACCGGGGCACCCTGTACTCTGAATGAAAATGAAGCCAATACCCAAGCTTCAGAAGCTTCGGGGATTGTGGTCATTGTGGACTTGATAGTGGCACTATTGCCTTTAATATTCCATGTTAGTTGGTTCAATAAATCACCATTAAATGCCTGTAGTTGCTCTGAGCCGCTATCGGCTGTACTTGGAAAAAAGCTACGCTCAAAATACTTACTGGTATCGGAACCTCCGAAATAACTAATGCCCCCGTCAATGCTACTACTTTCAAAAATGATCGAAGCAGAAGCAGAGTTTGTTAATAAAGTAATTGAAATCAATATTATATATAAGGTTTTTGTAAAAATATTTTTTGTATTCATGGGTAGCCTCTTTATCAGTGAGGTAATAAAGGCTATCTATTTATAAATTCCTTTTATATCAGCCTTAAATTACCAATGGGTAAAAAGAGCAATACTGCTAATTGCTCTGCTAGCTAGCTACTAATAACAGAGCAAAAATCATACCAATCTACAAAAAGTTTTTCTTTTAAAGGGGTTATGGTTTT
This sequence comes from Psychromonas ingrahamii 37, assembly GCF_000015285.1. NCBI lineage: Bacteria > Pseudomonadati > Pseudomonadota > Gammaproteobacteria > Alteromonadales > Psychromonadaceae > Psychromonas > Psychromonas ingrahamii. The sequence goes on along the minus strand of NC_008709.1, from coordinate 1,869,207 downwards.
TCCGGATTCGTGGTTATTTTCGAATGTAAAAAAATCGACGTTTTTATTTTAAACTTTTTAAAATAGTATTGAACCTGTCTTAAATAGATTTGAAAATAATCTTTAATTTTATTGATAGTTTGTTATTTCATCAGTAAAAGCATTCAAAAAATAATTTGTTGTTTTTTTGGAAGGAAGAGATCTGCGTCATCGGCTGATGATAAAAAAGCTTTGTTGCAATTGTATTAAAAAATAGGGAATAAGCCTTTGCTTCTTCCCTATTATAACCAAAGCACTTTATCTACCCTATTGTACGGTTATCCCTGCAACACCGAAGCCACTATAGCCTCCGAATTCACCCACTGGATGGATATTTATATCGACGATACCTTCAAATTCAATGTCAACTTTCATGGAATGCCATCCATAACCTGAAGGTACCTCAATTAATTCACTTTCACCGTTGATAACCAGCTCAACAAATGCTGCATCATAGCTCCAAACTGCCGCAATAAAATAGACAGAAGCCGTATTTATCTGTTGATCAGCACTTTCAAGTTTAATTTCAGCACCGTTAGCCTCATTCCATGACATGCTTTGATAACCTGAATTTATTTCAGCTCCATCATTAATGACAGAATAAATATCATCACGATATATTTGTTCACCATAAAAGGATAAGTTTTGCAGAGAAGCATTAGAGAGTTGTCCATTATCCTTAATCGCTTTTGCAGTGTAAAAAGTGACGTCTGTGGTATCAATTACTGCACCAAAATTTGTATCTATATCAACAAAAGCTGCATAGTTAAAAACAGGGGAGGCAACAGAAGTATTTTTTTCTAAATTTTCTTTATCAAAAACAATGCCAGCAAACATAACAGTGCTGTAACCTGAACGATCGGACTCTGTTGCTATATGGACAGGTACAGTGCCATCAAAAACAATATCAATGGCAAAGGAATGCCAAGCATAACCATTAGGTAGCGTAATAACCTCAACCTGATCACCCGCTGTTACAATAATATTAGATTGCTCGTCAGACCATACACCTGCTTGCATATACAAACGCGCAGTTTGTTTATTGCCCGTACCCTGTAAAACAAATGAGAGGCTATTATTGCTGTTAAATGCCATACTCGCGTAGCCATTATCAATTTCAACACCCTGATTTTGAAAGCTAAAATAATCTTCATTTGAATATCTTATTTCACCAACATTAGCCGTAAAGCTACTGTTATTAAGCGTATCTTTGGTATATTCCTGATTATATGCAAGATCACTTTTAAAGGAATAAAGTGTCTTTTCACCAATCTCAAGATCCACCACTTGTGCAATAATCTCATGCGATAGGACAACCTTTCCAGTAAACTTGACTGAACTGATACCCTGCTCAGCAGCCGTGTCCTGATCAGCAGCAATGACCTGATCGACAGCAGTGACCTGATTAGCAGCAGTGTCTTCATCTGTAATAAAATCAGTCGGTACTTGATAACAGAATTCGTCAGACTTTCCCATTCCCGCTTTATTAAATGCTGTAATGCGATAGCAATATGTCTCATTACTAACAAGATCTAGATCATTATATTCTTGGCTATTAACAGGTAATATCGCAATATTTTGAATTTTATCCTCGTTTAAAAGCCGTTTTTCGACTAAAAAACCATCTTCATTTGATGAGTTATCGCTCCATGTAATCTGTAAACTTGCAGATAGTACAGCAGGACTAATAACTAATAAAAAAATTAAAATTAGGCGGTTATAGATTAAATTAACTCGTTGATTCATTTTGTCTCCACAAAAGTGATCAAGCAGTTATTTATAATTTGCAAATTAGAAGGGATGATAAGAAGTGCTATCGCCTTGGTAACTCCGCTGCCATAGACTAAATAGTCAATCAACAGGCCGGTGGTTTTGCGTATTAAGGTTTCCCTTAATTTGCTTTTTTCCAGCTACAATATTTAAACAACTGAATGGAAATAATAGGATTGATTAAATTCGAGCGTATTTAAACAGAAAATAGTACAAAACAACATCAAAATTTGACTATTAATTGATTAAAAAAGCTAAAATTATAAGGTACATCCGAGGACACTTTTATTAATACCTCCTTAGTGCTCATTTCTGCAGGTTCTTATTCGGAGACTGATACGTTCTACCGTATTCATATTTTCAAGCGATTCTTCCTAAAAATAACGGCAAAAAAAGCAAGCATTAATATGATTAATAATGAAGATTCAGATACTTACAGAAGGCATTCTAAATTTTTAATTGTTGATTATCTTCAGTCAGTTAGTGTAGAAAAAATGCTAATATATAAGTGTAACCTTTAGATAAAATACCCGTTTTTTCCTGTACGTAGCCAGTCAAAATAATAGCCAGACGATAAAATTAATGGAAATCACTCCTATCTGAATAACACTGAAAGTGTGCGTTAAGCATATCGGCAGATGCTTCAAGTCTGTAATCGTGGAGCTATCTACTCTTAAAGCAAAGTTAAGCTCTCCTCAGCTGAGAATCTTCGTCATTGCTGATTTGATAGTGATTAACCTGGAAATGTCGAGTGTATGCTGAGAATCAAGCCATAAAAATGATGGTTGAAAATTCTAAGTTAGCTGAATTAAGCCTTCTAATTAATCTTGTTTAATAAACAGAGTGGCTTATTGAGGAGGTTTGTAGTCAAAAAAAGGCTAGAGGCATCCTATTCACATAGTTTAATGACAAAAGTCAGTAAAATAATTTTAAACAATGACTCCTTTTTATTCTAATTCAGGCTACCAAATCCAAGGTATAAAAGCTTTATTGCTTTTTTGATATACACGGTACCCCGCATAATGCGCGCATAAAGCTTTTTCTTCAAAACGAGATTTTAAAACCAGCACAACAACCAGTAATAACCATGCAATTAATTTCCAATAGCTAAACTGACAGAAAAGAATGCCTAAACCACCAAAGAAGAGGGAGCTGTACATAGGATGGCGGATAAATTTATAAGGACCGTGAACAACCAATGTCCCCGTTTCTTTTGGGTGTGGGCGAACATTAAAATTACTGGGACGGTTAGCCATTAATGCAGAAAAAGCAATAAAGACAGAAAGCAAAATTAATAATAAACCGACAATTGAAATCTTTAAACTTGCCAAGGGCCAAGCAATCACAGCCAGCAGTATAAATTGCGCAATCACATAAAGCATAATATCCCTCACTATTTTGTATCCAAAAATGCACTTAATGATATAGCCAATCGAGTTTGTTATTTTAGCTGTTTTTTGAAAAAATCAGAAATAACAACCTACTAATTAGGAAAGCCATTTTTTGATACAAATAAAATCAACGAGTTAAAATAAAAAACAATCACCATAAACTAACTTTGTTCCCCATACAATATGAATTAAAGGCAAAAAATAAGACAACACCATTCACTTCGCCCACTGACCTTTAGTTACTGTAGCTGTTCGTCGGATTTTATATTGGGGAGCGCATAATCTGCGGACATAGCGCCAAGCATTAGGATTGAACAGTAAACGGGGATTTTAAAATCGAGTGGCAGGTTTTTCTTTTTTACCTTAACTGATTATTAATAGTGGTACTCGAAAGAAAAAGCCGATAAGACTGATAATAAGTATGAAGAGAATAAACATCATTCCTCATAAGCTTTAAAATATACTTTAGAGCAAATTTCAAAGTTCACCTCTTTTCATCTTGACTAGCGAGTAATTTTTACATTCCTATAGTCAACTTATCTCTTTGGCCGGTTGACAGGTTGTAAACGTAGTTTAGGCATGACGCCTGCTCAAAGGTTAACGGTTCAGCACGTTATTCAAGTACCTCAACTAGAAATTACGATTAGTGAACTGATCCATCCTATTTTCAATTCATCACCTCAATGCCTACATTGCCATTGCGCATATTTCACTAAGTGGGGAAAGCGCGATCGGTACAACGCTATAAATGATTTTCTTGCCATAAGACATTCAATCATCAAACTAAAACACCTTTAGCGCCATTACATAAATGTGATGGCGTTTATACCGATGAAGAAAGAGCTAACGTCACCCAATACGCCCATAAACGCCTCATTAGTACTGAAAAAGAGAGTCATTGAAAATGATAGAGAGATTATATATTGCCATTTCGACACGAGGTTAAATAAAGAGACACAGTGACGGCTTTATAACCTCGATCACTAAGCCAAAGAAACTTAATAGCGCCGGTCACAGTAAATTAATATTGATTCATTACGCGCATTTTATAGACACTTAAAAGCGCTATACTATTATTCAAGCCTGATATTTTCATAATCTTATAGGCAGAAGGACCTTATGAATACTGAATACTATTTCGCCTGGTGGAATGTCGAAAATTTATTTGAAGAAAATAATTCAGCGAATCGTCCAGAATGGCTGCAAAAAAAGCTTAATGCAGAGCTTAAGGGATGGGGTAAAGCAGAACTGCAAATTAAGCTGCAACAATTAGCAACTGTGATAAATGCCATGAACGACGGTAAAGGTCCCGATCTTCTGGGCGTTTGTGAGGTTGAATCATCTCGCGTCCTGCTGGATTTAGTCAGAACTTTAAATCAGCCTAAACGTAATTATGCAGTTGTTCATGCAGATAACAGTGATATGCGCGGCATTGATGTTGCATTTATTTACGATAGAAACCTATTCGAAATTGAAACAACACTTGATGATGCGGGTATTGTTAAAAACAGAGTTTTTCATCATGTTATCCAAAAGCAAAATGCTACTCGAGATTTAGTCCAGGTTAATTTTAAGACCAAACAAGGAAACAATTTTATTGTGATTGGAAACCACTGGCCCTCCCGTCTTGGAGGGGAGATAGATTCCGAACCATACCGAATGATGGCCGGGGAAACACTTTCCTATTTTCTCGACCGCATTAAAAAGATACGCGGAGAGATTCCCGTTTTGGTCATGGGGGACTTCAATGATCAACCTTTTAATAGATCGTTGACCAGCTACACACTTTCATCAAATCAGATTAGCAAAGTTAAGTCGAACCGCAATAAAAATCCTTACTTGTACAATATGATGTGGCCACTGATGGACGGTACTCAAGGGACTCACTCTTATGGAGGTGAGTGGGCAATGCTGGATCAAATTCTAGTTAATCGCGGCGCATTGAAGAATAAGAAATTCTATACAAGCGCTAATAAAGTTAAAATTTTCAGTTTCGAAGGGATGATAATCAAAAACGAGGTAATACGTCACTCCAGACCCTAGAGTAAAGAGTATAACAAAAATGGTTTTTCCGACCATTTGCCGCTGACCTTAAGAGTGTATGAAGGATAGACGCATTGGGTATTGCACCTCAGCATCACAACGGTCGAGCTCCGCAAAGAAAGGCTCGCTATTCGTCAGTGTTCTATCGGCTAATGCACAAACTTTATCAACCGCGATTAACTCAGATAATTAGTCTTTGTTCGGTATAATATTTTAGTTAATCAGAATATAATTTTTCAGTTAATGTAACGATTTAAAAGCATATAAGGTAAGGTTGCCCTGCCCTTGTTTAGCCCAAGAAAAAAATGTAAAAAAACAAGACCCCGCATCTGCATCGCCAGCACAGCTGTCCAAAATCATTTCGTAGGATTTAGTCTCATTAGAAGAACTTATCGTTGCTGAAGTCAGCACCCTGTTTTAGTCCATTTTTACCGCGCCTAAATAGACCCCCTAATCCATAAAATTGGTATAATTAACAAAAAAGCAATGTTCAACGTCTATTCGCGCCCTCAATGCCTGATAAAGCATATATCATCTGCCTTATCATGCAGATAGTTAGAAGAATTCATCAATAATTGCCCTTTTTTAACCTAAATATGCTTTATTGTGGTGCAGCATACAGCCTGAGATTCATTTTTATTCCCTTCTCCCCCTCTAGATATCCTCCTTCTATTTAAAAATCATTTAAAAACAATTAGTTAAATGCCATTACTTGAAAATAAATTTTTTCAATAACCTTGGCACAAAATATGCTGCGTTAAGCTAGTCGTATTAAAAACGGCCCCCGCAGCTACGCGGGTTAAAAAGAAAGTAGTTAGCATCCAATAAACTGTTAAAAATGTGATCAAGATACTGAGTAGTTACTTTAAATTTTGATACAGTATCTATAATGTTAAAACAATTAACATTGACTTATAAAAATTAACATTCACTTATAAAATCAACATTAATCTGTAAAGATAACATCAACTTATAATAAAAAAGGAGAAGTTATTAAGATCCAAGATAATGAAACGTGGTGTGTCGGGTGTATGCAGTAGACCTCCCTAAGATAAGCAGATTTAAAATAAAAAAATTCAAGGAGAATTTATGAAGTTAGTAAAGAAAATTTCGTTAGTCGTTGCATCAATGGCAGCAATCGGTGCTTTTTCTACCGCTAGTGCAGATAAGCTTGATGACGTTATAAACAGTGGTACTTTAAATTGTGGCGTTGTGCTCGATTTTCCACCAATGGGATATACAGATAAAAATAATCAACCAGCTGGTTTTGATGTTGATTATTGTAATGATTTAGCAAAAGTTCTAGGCGTAAAATCAAACGTAATAAATCTTACATGGGGCGACCGAATCCCTTCATTGATTTCTGCTAAAACAGATGTTGTTGTAGGATCTACTTCAGACACATTAGCGCGTGCAAAATCTGTTGGGTTTACCTATCCCTATTTTGTTTTCAAATTTCAGGTTTTATCTAAGAAAGGTGTGAAAATGACATCTTTTGACGACCTTAAAAATGTAAAGGTTGGCGCAGCTCTGGGTACTACATATGAAAAAGAGTACTTTGCATATGCAGATGACAAAGGCTGGGGAAGAGATAACTACACTTCTTTCAAATCAGAAAACGATGCCTTTTTAGGATTACATCAAGGCAAAATAGATGCGCTTATATCTACAAATACAAATATAGCAACAAAACTGACTTCAGGTCAGTTTGACAACTTCGTAGCGGGACCGTACGTTCCAAACTATGATGATGTAGTTGGTCTTATTGTAAAAAGAAGTGAACTTGCTTGGAAAAGTTATCTAAATCTATTTTTGGTTCACCAAATTAGAGATGGAAGATTAAATGAGTTACACATAAAACATTTTGGAACTCCCGTATCGTCTGATATGGTTCAATCATTAAGAGACAATAAATAAGTTTTTTATTGAGGCTTACAACCTTCAGCACTGCTGGAGGTTGTAAGCATTTAAAGGCCCCTATATTTCTGATCCGCCTAAAGTCATAAAATGAGAAAACACCAAAAAAAAGAACAAAAAAGTTTAAAGCTTAGGGTTTTGGATTGTAAATATCATAAAGTTTGAATATATAAAGGGTAAAAGTGACGTACCAGTAACCCATCATTAATTGGGAAAGACAAAGAATTTTACAGGGAAGGGCTTTTGGGCAAGGAAATAGCAAGTCTCAACGATCGATGAGATGAACATATATTCGGTACCAAAATCAAGAAGACCGCAGAATTAATCCGCTTTAAGCGGTTTATAAAATCAATCCTCCGACTTTGCCGGAGATATTTGACTATTTAAGGCTCATCAAAGAAGCTTATAAAGAGGATATATGGACAATTATGAATTTCATTGGAATGTTGTATTTGATGCATTCCCGCAACTTTTAAGTGGGGCGTTTACAACGATACATGTATCTGTTTTATCTATGCTTCTCGGCATAGTTATTGCGGTATTATTAGCTTTAGGGAAAATGTCAGATTCAAAAGTTTTTTATAATATGGCAAATATTTGGATAGAGACAGCAAGAAATTTACCAGCACTTTTTCTTATCTACATGGCGTACTTTGGCCTAGGTGCTTATGGTATCCATCTTAGTCCTTATTTTTCGGTTTTTTCTGCATTAGTATTTATAAATGCAGGATACTTGGCAGAAACATTTAGGGGTGGTTTTCAGTCAATCCCAACGACTCAATATAGTGCGGCAAAATCGCTCGGAATGAACAGCTTAAAAGTTTATCGACATGTGATATTGCCACAAATGTTTAGAAGGATTTATCATCCAATGACAAATCAATTTGTTTGGTCAATATTAATGAGCTCTCTTGGTATACTTGTGGGTATGAATGAGCTCTCAGGTGAGACGCAGAGACTTCAATCGACTTCATTTAGAACATTAGAGTTTTTTATAGTCGCAGCTGCGATGTACTTTGTAATAACAAAATTGGTGCTGTTAGCATCAGGCTTGATTGCAAAAAAAGTGTTTAAAGGGGAGCTTTCATAATGAACTTATTTACTCCTTTATCTTGGAATGATTCAGGCTTTATCTTAACCGGGATTTTAAATACCATTTATATCTCTGTCGTTGCAATAGTTATTGGAACAATTTTAGGGCTATTAATCGGATTTTTAAGAGCAGAATCTAATAAATCTGTCAATCTGGTCTTAGGCGGATTTTTAGATATTCTAAGATCTGTACCACTTATTATTCAACTTATACTTTTTAGTACTTATGTTGGTGCTATGGGACACCCGCTATCTCCTTTTATTGCAGGCTCAATTATACTGTCTCTTTATACCATGGCATTTATGAGCGAAGTTTTTAGAAGTGGATTTGATAGTGTTCCAACTTCCATGAGAACAGCGTCAAGATCGCTGGGTATGACTTACCTGCAAACAGTAATACACATCAGGGTACCGATAGGAATGAGAGCTGTTTTCCCATCTTGGCTTGGCGTCGCACTTAGTGTTATAAAAGACTCGGCACTTGTTTCAGTGATTGGATATATGGAATTACTTAGAACCGGAGAGCAGTTGATCTCAAGGACACAAGAACCCCTTATGATACTGATAGGAATAGGATTGTTTTATTTTATGATCTCATACCCCTTATCACGTTATGGTAAACATGTAGAAAGGAAAATGGCAATATGATAGAAATCAAAGGCGTGCATAAATCTTTCGGAGATTTGGAAGTTTTAAAAGGGATCGATTTAAACGTAAACAGCGGTGAAGTTGTTAGTATCATTGGTGCAAGCGGTAGTGGAAAATCCACACTTTTGTATTGTATTAATGCCATTGAGAAGATAAACAGTGGCAATATTATCGTTGATGACATAGATGTTCATGATAAAAAAACAGATAAAAACAAGTTAAGACAGAATTTAGGAATGGTATTTCAGCAGTGGAATTCTTTTCCTCATTTAACTGTATTAGAAAATGCCGCGCTTGCTCCACGAATTGTAAAAGGGTTTACTAAAGAAGAAGCAGAAGAAATTGCTAGAAACGAACTAATTCATGTTGGTCTTGGTGATAAACTTGATGTGTATCCTACCAGAATGTCCGGAGGACAACAGCAACGACTCGCTATTGCCAGAGCATTAGCAATGAAACCTGCTTATATGTTATTTGATGAGGTGACCTCAGCACTTGACCCAGAACTCGTTGGTGAAGTGTTGGATACTTTAAGATTGCTTCGGGATGATGGTATGACTATGATTTGTGTTACTCATGAGATATCTTTTGCTAAAGAAGTCTCTGATAAAGTTGCATTTTTCCATAAAGGATTAATTGAAGAGATGGGACCACCTGATGAGGTTTTGGGTAATCCTCAGAGAGAAAGAACACAACAATTTTTAAGTAAAGTTCTCTGATCTCCTTAAACGTAAACACACAGTTAACCAGAAGGCTGTTATTCTAAGAATATAAGCACCCTTTTAAGTTATAGGGTGCGATCTAATTAATGGGGATAGGTGTTTTTTTAGATACATACTCTCTGTTGTAAGTCACTGTTGGGATGAAAGCATTCAAAGCGACTTTACTGGTAAGGAAATTTTATTTTGCTCACTATTGCGAGAAAACGAGCAAAATGAGGTAATCTCAACAGAAAAAGAGTGCTAAGTCGCTTTATCCACTTAATAGTGATAACTTATAGATTCCCCACCCTTCTAAAATATTAAGAGCAGACTAAGTCCGCAATGCCGAACACCAACTGGCTTGCGGTTTTTTTATGCCTGTGATTTGTGCTCCTTGTACTAAATTAAGATACCTGCAGATAATATATGCGTACTAAACTATACAGTAACGCCCTTGATATGGCTTTAAGAATAGAAAAAACCGCATCAGGAACTGCATTCAGGATTCCCCTAAGCTTTGACCATACTTAGCCGTATTTATGGCGTAGCTAATATTCTTATCGCCACATACATATATATTTTCAAGTGAAAAAAGACGGTTAAATCTATAACAAAATTCAGCAAAAAATGCCATTCGATGACTGACATTAGGGTTGTTTTTTGTAGGAGTGTAAAGTCACATTGTAAAAATGGCTAACCTATAACAATTATCCAATCAGCAATAAAATGATTCCGATCATAACCTGAGATAATAAGTGTATTTTTCACTCTGTTATTCCTTCCTGGCGCTTAATTTGCGCACGATATCCTTATATATTTTTTCAATCACGAGATAATCATCAACAACTTACTTATTGAACTGGATGTTTCCGTGAAAAAATCTATTTTACAGGGCTTGGAAAGAGTAAATGAATTAAATTATCAAGCGCATGAAAAACAACGCTTATCGCTAGATAGAACACTACCTGTCGCTATTGTGGTGGCAGTCAATAAAAAAGCGCAAGGGCCGTCAATCAAAGCAATCAACGATTCCATTGAAAATTTTATTGTAAATATTAAAGAGTACAAAAAAATAAAGCACAACCTTGAATTAGCATTATACCAATTCTACTAATTATGTGATCTAATAGTATTCCAATTATTAAATAATGAAACGCTATTGATGACTACAAAAAAACATGACTTTACTGCATTAGCTAAAACGCATCAAAGCGTTCGAATGAGGCTCCGTTTTTTAGCACTTGCACACTTCCAAGAAGGTAATTCACGCACTGCTATCGCTAAATTTTTAAAGGTCAGCCGAACCAGTATAAATAAATGGATCTCTCAGTATCACCAATTTGGAATGGATCGCTTAATCGATAAAAAAACAACTGGCAGGCCTTTTCGATTATCGAACGAGCAACATAAGCAACTCATTCATTATGTAACTGAGTCATCTAAAAGTGAGCTTGGTGGACGATTAAATGGCTCAGACATACAACTTTATATAGAAGAAAATTTTGCAGTGCATTACCATTTATCAAGTGTTTATAAGTTACTGCATAAGTTAGGTTTTTCTTGGATAACATCCCGTTCTAAGCACCCTAAGCAATCAATTGAAGCGCAAGAGGATTTTAAAAAAATTCCAATTCAAAACGATCTTTAAGATCCCTGGTCATATTGCATTAGATCGTGTGGATATATGGCTACAAGATGAAGCACGATTTGGCCAGCAAAATACAACAACCAAATTATGGGCTGAAAAAGGTAGCCGTCCAAGAGCAGTAAAACAACAGCAATTCGAATACGCCTATTTATTTGGATCTGTCTGTATTACCAATGGCGCTTCAGAAGCACTAGTCGTACCTTATGTAAACAAAGACATTATGATGACGCATCTTCAACAAATATCAGATAGAACCCCAATTGATAGAGATGCCGTTATCATCATGGATGGTGCTGGTTCGCATAGCGATGATATTGACGCTGACTTCAAGAATTTAACAATCATAAAGCTGCCACCCTATTCACCCGAACTAAATCCGATTGAACAGGTATGGAGTTGGCTTCGACAACATCACTTAGCAAACAGATGTTTCAGTGGTTATGATTCAATAGTTGAAACTGTCTGTGATGCTTGGAATGATTTTGTAAGTGACAGCAAAAGAGTGATAAAAATGTGTACGAGGGATTGGATGTCATTGATCAGTTAAATAAGCGGATTGGTATTAATCCAGACTGCAGATTATTGTCGAGTCATTTCTCCACTTAAACGTGTTGAGGATATTAATTCAATCCCTTTATTTGGCGCTTACGGTAAAGATCTAGCAATGGCACAAGGATTGGAAGTTGCTTTTAATATGCTACTCACTCGGGTGCACCAGCTGAAAAAAAAGCAAGTGAAAGTGAAACGCCCCTGGTTGATTTTATTCACAGATGGATTGGGGAGTGATTATGATAAGGAAACAGCCAAAAAATTATACCGTTACAGCTTAGAAAATAAACTAATTGTTTTTATTGTAAATATTGGCAAAGAAACTGACGATTTAGCTAAATTTTCATCGATAGCCCCTTTAGTCATCAACATCAGTAAAATTGAAAGTATCTTTACATGGTTTTATAACAGTTTTACCGAAATCATACTTGCAGAAGATGGAATTGTTATCCTCAAGGCACCCGAAATATAAATAAACGGCCTGCGGCTGCCCCATTAACGCTTAACTCGGCACATACAAAGCCCATGACTCCGCGGTTAGCTAACCTGACCAAACTGAGGTCGAATCTAATACCGATTTATCTCGCCGATAGGGAGTACTTTGAACTTTCATATCTGGACGCAATCAATACAGCAACTGGTTATTATATTGTTCGTGCGAGAAAAACGTTAAAAAAAATATTCGCCGTAGCGTAATTATTGATATGGATGAGGAAGGAAAAAAATTACCGATTAATTGCGAGCAGGCCAAAAGGAAAAAGCTAACCGACTTACTGAGCTACCAATTTTAATAGAGAAGAATTTAGTGCAGAAAAAATGAGTAAACTCGATAGCTTATATTGGCCAATAGAATTGCTTTTTAAAGAGTGGGTATCATATTGTAATCTTAAAAAATTTAATACCAGAAAACCGACAATGATGGAAGTATTAGTGCGGGCTAGCTTATTAACATTATTGGTAAAAAAAAGATAGGCAGTAGCATCTAGTGGCTATCAGGCATCGCATTATCAACATTTATGGTTGCCAAAACACACAAGGCTGGTTTTATCTATTAATGGAATCAATAACCCAAAGAGCAGGCTCGACACAGAATAAAATATGAAAGAAAACAGTCGCGTTTTGTCAAAAGACACTCAAAGAGTAAATCCGAGAAGAGATAAGGAAAAAGGACGATTATTTCTTAATGCCCAACCTATGAACAGATACTATACTAATATTAGTGAATAGCGGCCTGCTCTACTCACATCTTGGCAAACAAGAAGTTGCCAGAAGCGCAGATAAGTTTGCAGGAAATGTTACCCGCTAAAAATCAGGTTAAAGAAATCGTCCCGAGCGGGCATTACATAGTGGAATAAATGATGGCAAAATCACGGCAGAACTTAGATCGCTTTGTCGGCAGCGAATATCCCCATGGTTTTGTGACCGACCTGGAAACAGATAGCCTGCCTGCAGGTTTGAGTGAGACGGTTATAAGGCAGATATCGGCGCGCAAACATGAACCTGATTTTATGCTGCAATGGCGTCTCAAAGCCTATCAGCATTGGTTAACTTTGAAGGTGCCAAAATGGTCAAAACTGCATTATCCGCCTATTAATTTTGATGAAATTGTTTTCTACAGCGCCCCGAAAACCGCTGCGGATGGCCCAAAAAGCCTCGATCAGATTGCGCCTGAAATTTTACAAACCTATGAAAAATTGGGCATTCCACTTCATGAACGCCCGCAGCTGGCAGGTGTTGCCGTTGATGCGGTTTTCGACAGTGTTTCCGTGGCAACTACCTTTAAAAAAAAATTGGCCGCAGTGGGCGTTATTTTCTGTTCATTTTCAGATGCCGTGCAGGAGCATCCTGAACTGGTTAAACGTTATTTGGGCACGGTGGTGCCTTATACCGATAACTATTATGCGGCGCTTAATGCCGCGGTATTTAGCGATGGTTCATTCTGTTATGTCCCCAAGGGAGTGCGTTGTCCGATGGAACTGTCCACTTATTTTCGGATTAATTCTCTTAATACCGGGCAGTTTGAACGCACCTTAATAGTCGTCGAAGAAGGTGCTTATGTCAGTTACCTTGAAGGCTGCACTGCTCCGATACGGGATGAGCATCAATTACATGCAGCCGTTGTTGAATTAATTGCCCTTGATGATGGTGAGATTAAATATGCCACGGTGCAAAACTGGTATCCGGGTGACAAAAAGGGCAAAGGAGGGATTTACAATTTTGTTACTAAACGGGGGCTATGCCGGGGGCATCATTCCAAAATATCCTGGACTCAGGTAGAAACTGGATCGGCCATCACCTGGAAATATCCCAGTGTTATTTTGCAGGGGGATAATTCGCGCGGTGAATTTTATTCTGTCGCGTTAACCAATAACTATCAACAGGCCGATACCGGCACTAAGATGATCCATATTGGCAAAAATACCTCCAGTACTATTATTTCCAAGGGTATTTCGGCAGGCCATGGCTCTAACGCCTACCGGGGGTTAGTAAAGATTGGTCCGAAAGCGGTTAATGCCCGCAATTACAGTCAATGTGATTCATTGCTGCTCGGAGAAAATTGCGCTGCCCATACTTTCCCCTATATCGAAGTGAAAAATTCCACAGCTAAAGTAGAGCACGAGGCAAGCACCTCGAAAATCAGTGATCAGCAGTTATTCTATTGTATGCAGCGCGGCATTTCTCAGGAAGATACGGTCGCTATGATTATTAATGGCTTTTGTAAAACGGTGTTTCGTAAATTGCCGATGGAATTTGCAGTTGAAGCGCAGGCTTTAATGGAAGTTAGTTTGGAAGGTTGTACCGGTTGAGTTTGCTTGAATAAGCAGGAGTCAGGGATGTTGAATATAAATAATTTACACGCAGAAATCCAAGGCAATATGATTCTAAAAGGGTTAAATCTGTCCGTCAAAAGCGGGGAAGTTCACGCCATTATGGGGCCTAATGGTTCAGGGAAAAGTACCCTTGCTAATGTTCTGGCTGGCCATCCAGACTATCAAGTGACAACCGGCGAAGTTATCTTTCAAGGGCGTGATTTATTGACCCTTTCCGTTGCGGAGCGCGCCTGTGCAGGTGTCTTTGTCGCTTTTCAATATCCGCTGGAAATTCCGGGTGTCAGTAACGTGCAATTTCTTAAACTGGCACTTAACAGTCAACGTAAATATCGTCAGCTCAGTGAGCTTGATGCTCTTGATTTTTTACAACTGGTTAAAACCAAGGTACAGCAAGTGGGCATGGAAGAGCCACTTTTATACCGTTCGATCAATGAAGGGTTTTCTGGTGGCGAGAAAAAACGCAATGAAATCCTGCAGATGTTAGTACTGGAACCGCAACTGGCGATCCTTGATGAAACCGATTCCGGTCTGGATATCGATGCACTAAAACTGGTGGCACAGGGTATTAATGCCTTTCGCAATAGTGCAGATTCCGGGCAGAAGCCAGGTATTATTCTGGTCACTCATTACCAACGCCTGCTCAACTTTATCAATCCGGATTTTGTCCATATTCTGTTTGATGGGCGCATTGTCAAATCTGGCGGCCCCGAACTGGCCCTGGAATTGGAGAGAAAGGGTTATGCCGATTTATTGCCTAAGGCACCTTCCACAGAAAAAAATGCTTCTAAACAGCCTTAATATTATCTAACAAAGGCTTAAATTAAATATTGAGCCACTCAGGAGGTACAGATGAATGCCCGTGAACGTTTGCTTAAAGACTTTACTCGAAGCAAGAAATATTTGCCCGGACATTTATTGCCCTGGTTAAACGATCTGCGGGAAAGTGCCATCAAAAATTTTGCAGCTCAAGGTTTCCCAAGCCCCAAAGATGAAAGTTGGAAATACACTAATACAAAAAAGCTGCAGCAAACTGAATATTGTCTTGCCCAACAGTCAATCATTCCTCCTACTGACTCTCTAACCGCTCAAATTAGTGAGCAACAGTTTTGCCCTGATGAGCATCGCATGGTATTTATTAATGGGACTTATCACCATGATCTTTCATCGAATCCCCCCTTGCCTAAGGGCATTATTCTTAGCAGTTTCGCTCAGGCTCTGCAGGATCACCCTATCCTAATAGCATCAACATTAGGGGAAATGGTTAATCACCAAACACACCCTTTCAGCGCATTAAATAGCGCATTTATGTCCGACGGCCTGTTTTTATGGGCTGCGGAAAATAGTCAAATGGCCCCGCCCATTCACTGCCTGTTTATTTCCACCACCACCGCCAAGACCGTTGTTTGTTACCCTCGGCTACTTTTGGTACTTAAAAACAAAACGCAATTAACACTGATCGAGCACTATATTGATCTCTGCTCCCCCAGATCAGATCCAGACATGACGGCAGCCAATGGGACTAGCGGTAATCCTAATTTAATCAATGCGGTGACAGAGATACACCTTGGTTCTGAAGCGCAGTTGGATCACTATAAATTACAGCGCGAGTCGCTTAACAGCAGCCATATTGCTGCCATGTATGTGCAGCAGCACCAGGCAAGCCGGTTCACTTCGCACAGTTATTCCTTGGGTGCGCCGCTTGCGCGATACGACATTCAAGTTGAGCTTACCGGCAGCCAATGCGAATGTTGTTTGAACGGGGTATATTTGGCAGATGATAACCAGCACGTTGATTACCATACTCAAATAACGCACTTAGCACCGGGCTGCAGCAGTCAGCAACTCTACAAAGGGGTAATCCAAGGACACGCGCGGGCAGTTTTTAACGGTAAAGTGATCATACATCCCGAGGCGCAACAATCCAATGCGAAGCAGCTCAATAACAACCTATTACTCAGTGATAACGGCGAAGTTGATACTAAACCCGAGCTGCAGATCTATGCTGATGATGTTATATGTAACCATGGTGCCACCGTTGGACAGTTGGATACGCAGGCGCTATTTTATCTGCAGTCCCGGGGGATCAGTGAAAAGGATGCGCAAGCCTGTCTGGTTGATGGCTTTGTCGGTGAACTGCTTGAGCGTATCAATCATCTCTCCCTGCGCAACTTTATTCAGCTGTCCATCAGTGCACAACTTAAGCAGTTGGTGGGTAATGATGCCGGCAACTTAGCGCTGTTTCCCCCAATGGAAAATGGTGAGATGTTATGTCCTTAGTCGACCGACCAGCAGAGCATGGCAGTTTGCCATTAAACAAGGTTGATTGGCCGGCAATTCGGCGTGATTTTCCTCTGTTAGCACAAAAACCGTATAATAAACCCTTAGCTTATCTCGATAATGCCGCAACGACGCAAAAACCCAATAGTGTGATTGATAGTATCGCGCACTTTTATCGTTTTGATAATGCCAATGTTCATCGTGGTATTTATCAATTAAGTGAGCGGGCTACTGCCACTTTTGAGGCAGCAAGGGATAAAATACAGTGTTTTTTAAATGCCAGGTTGCGAGAGGAAATTATTTTCGTCCGCGGTGCGACTGAGGCTATTAATCTGGTCGCACAGAGTTATGCCCGGCCCCGCTTCAAATCAGGAGATGAGATCTTGATCAGTGCGATAGAGCATCATTCCAATATAGTTCCCTGGCAAATGGTCTGCAAACAAACCGGCGCACAGCTAAAGGTTATACCAATCAATGATAACGGGGAGATTATGCTGGATAGTTATCAGGCATTATTAAGTGAAAAAACTAAAATAGTGGCAATCACCCATCTCTCCAATGCTTTGGGGAGTATTGCACCGGTGCAGCGAATGATAACCATGGCGCATGCTAGAGGAATACCGGTATTACTTGATGGTGCTCAAGCAGCCCCTCATCTCAGGATCAATCTGCAGGCTTTAGATTGTGAATTCTACACCTTTTCCAGTCACAAAATTTACGGCCCTACCGGAGTCGGCGTGTTATATGGCAAAAAAAGCTACCTTGATGCAATGGAGCCCTATCAGGGAGGTGGGGAAATGATCAGTCGAGTCAGTTTTGAGAGCAGTGACTATAACGGCTTACCTTACAAATTTGAGGCAGGTACACCTAATATTGCGGGTGTGGTAGGTCTGGCTGCTGCCCTCGATTACATCAACACGATAGGTCTTGACAATATTTGCCAACGCGAACAACAGTTATTAGATTATGCCACCAAAGCATTAGAGCAAACAGCCGGGTTACGTATTATTGGCCAAGCAAAACACAAGGCCAGTATTATCTCTTTTGTGCTTGATAGCGCGCATCCTCATGATATAAGTACAATTCTTGATCAGCAGGGAGTCGCAATTCGAGCAGGTCATCACTGTGCGATGCCGGTGATGACCCGTTTTAATGTCCCGGCAACCGCACGCGCTTCCTTTTCTTTCTACAATAATGAAAGTGATATAGAACAATTAGTGCAAAGTTTGCGGCTGGTAAACAAAATTTTTACCATAAAAAATGGGTGAATAAGATGAATGATGAACTACGCGCATTGTATCAGGAAGTGATCATTGACCATGGCCGCCGTCCGAGAAATTCCAAAAAGCTTGAGCATCCGAGTTGCACTCAAGAAGGATACAACCCGCTCTGTGGTGACCGTTTGACACTTTATTTGCGAATTGATGATAATAGAATTATTGATGCCAGTTTTGAGGGAGAAGGCTGTGCTATCTCGATGGCGGCATCTTCATTGATGACAGAAAGAATCAAAAATATGACAGTGACAGAAGCACGGCAACTGTTTACCGCTTTTCAGAACTTAGTCACGCAAGCTGAGCCGCCTGACAATATCCGTGAGTACTTAGGCAAGCTCTCGGTATTAGGTGGGGTGAGAGATTTCCCCGTCCGCATAAAGTGCGCAACCCTGCCCTGGCACGCACTTAATGCCTGCTTAAATAATATCAACACTAAGCAGATCGTTTCGACGGAGTGAACAGCATGTTTGAACACCTGACTGTATTACGCGATTGTAAAGCCATTACTATTCCATATGGGGAAACTATTACCCTTAAGGAAGGTGATGAAGTTGTTATTACTCAGGCATTGGGTGGCAGTTACACACTTAATTATCACGGGCAGTTATTACGTGTGGGCAACGAAGATAGCGATGCGCTTGGAAAACCTGCGCTAATAGCCACCAGCAAAGAAAATACAGCCGATCATGAAGTCAACTTTGTACAACTCTATGAACAGCTTAAAAGCTGTTATGACCCTGAGATCCCTATCAATATTGTAGAACTCGGCTTGATCTATGACGTTAACTGCTATCAATTAATTGATGGGCGAAATCTTGTGCGTATAACGATGACTTTGACTGCCACCGGTTGTGCTATGGGCACGGTGATAGCTGATGAGATAAAACGTAAATGTCTGGCTCTGGCCAATGTTGATAAGGTTGAGGTGGCTATTGTCTTTGATCCTCCATGGAGTTACGAAATGGTCTCCGATGCGGCAAAACTGCAGCTGGGGCTGCTATAAAAAATGAGGAGTTTATAGAATGGCAAAATGGATAAGCGTTTTACCCGCAGATGAGTTAAGCGCTGGCATGACTAAAGTGCTGGCGTTAGATCAAATAGAGCTGTTATTAATCAATATCGCGGGTGAATTTTTCGCCATTGAGAACAGATGCAGCCATGATGGTGGTGAGTTAAACGGTGGAGAAATCTGCGCTGCAGAAATAACCTGCCCGCGTCATGGTGCACGCTTTAATATAAAAACAGGCGCCGTATTGTCTGCCCCCGCATTTGAAAATATTGCAACTTATCCGGTTAGAATAATCGACAATGAGGTACAGGTATTTCTTCATGAAAAATAACAAAATAACAAAATAACAAAATAAGTTTAGGTATAGACTATACTGTCATCCTATTATGACAGGTATTCGCCGCCGACCAAAATTTTCTGACGTGGTCAACTAATTTCATTCACCTTAGTTAACTTAGTTAAGCTACTTTTTCAAATAACCGTTCATCATTTCAAAAGCGTTCGGGCAACAATAGCCCACGTAAGAATGAAGACGATTGCGGTTGTGCCACACAGTTACATAATTCAATATATATTGTTGTGCTTCATAGCGAGTAGCATAATTGTTCCAATGCACTCTTTCCTGCTTTAGGCTGCCAAAAAAAACTTTCTGCCACCGCGTTACCCAATAGCTGCCTTTTTTGCTCATACTCGCTGTGAGCTGAGGGTCTTGAGCAGCTTCGATATTTATCACTTGCATCTTGAACACCTTGATCTGAATGCACAAAATGTATCATATTCAAGACTTGCCTTCATTCATGATGACATGCTCCATCCACCTACTTTTCTAGCATATAAATCAATAACAACAATAAGATATAACCAGAATTAGGTCGTCCAAACATAAGTGATATCCCCAACATAAGCTTGATTTGACAAATCATATTTGAAGCTTTTCTTAAGCTTATTTTTAAAAATAGGTTTTTATATTCATTTACAACAAGAAATAACAGAGATCAAAAAAAAGGCCAGAGTGACTATGGTTACCTTCTGGTTACCCCTCTTGATTGGATCTATCTTAATGAGGTATTTACAGTCGCGGCTATTTAACTGTCGATAAAACTTACAGTGCTCAATCCTGTAATAAAAAAAATTAAATAATATAAAACAACACCTTAAAAAAAATCCTTCTGCAGTCAATCATTGATCGATTACCGAGGTGTCACTTTAATTTACAACTTTTTCTTCAATTCTAATCTCGTGATTGATTAAAATACTCTACCTCACTGTTTTTATTAATTAAATTATATTGGCACATATTTTGCTAAGAGTTAAGTGGGAGGATTAATAATTTGATTTATAAATTCTATCTGACATGCATGTAAATAATATCCACAAACTTTTTGCTGAGAACAATTTCATGCAGATTAAATGTTAATAAACGAGGAAATAATTATGAATATTAAGTTGATAAAAGGGGCGACGTTTGCCCTTGCTGCAATTATTATGACGCCATTCTCTGCAATAGCGGATTCAATCGATCCGGCAGTTTATGCTACTACACTAGGTCTCGGCGATAGCGTAACCATTCGTAAAACAGTCACTATCACTAAAGAATCACCTACCACAGCACCACTTGACGTTATGTTTATTTTCGACACAACGGGGTCTATGGGAACTGAAATTAATCAGGCTAAAGCAGCTGCAAATTCCATTTTGACTGGTCTGGCAGGATTCGGTTTGCTGCAGTCAGGTTCCGGTTGGTACAACGACCCGACTTTTGATGGGGTTCGAGTTGATCTAAATTCAGGTAACACTGATGTAACATCAGGTATCAGCACGGTTCCATTTATTTCTGGTAGTGGTGGCGACACCCCTGAAATGGGTTATGCTGGTATCAGTGATGCGGCTGATACCGCCAGCTGGCGTCCAGGTTCAAACCGTTTCATCATCGCTTTTGGCGATGCCAACTTCAAAACGCCACCAACAGAAGCGGCAACAATTGCTTCATTGACTGCAGCCAATGCTAACTTGATTGGTATTAGCTACGACGGAGCTTTCTCAGCTGATATTGCTGATCTTGGCGGTACTGCATATAGTGGAGTTGGTCTGGATACTGCTGGTCTCGTTACGACTATTCTTAACAGTGTTGGTACAACATTTGACACTTACTCAGCGGTCACTGTCGATGATCTCGGTGGTGGTATGCCGGGTGTTGGTTTCTCGGCTACCTGTGTCTCTGCAGATTCAGGTGCGTGTGTTGGTGGTGATGCGACTGGTTCTTTCGACCGTAGTGTTGAGCGAACCTTCGAGTACGACGTAACATTCACCGGTATGGCTGAAGGGGTGCATGGTTTTGATACCCTCGCACTTGTTGATGGCAGTACCACTGCTGCAGAAAGAGATACAATTACAGTAAGCTCCGTACCAGAGCCTGGTATGCTGGCTCTGTTGGGTCTGGGTCTAATCGGTATGGGTGCCACGCGTAAACGTCGCAGCTAAAGACGACCTACAGTTTACAGCTTTGTCATGTTAGACAAGAAAAGCGACCTTCGGGTCCCTTTTCTTTTTCTTATGATAAACATAGCAAATAATTAAAAATATATAATTTACAACGTCATGGTTTTATAACAAATGATGAGCATCTTACCCATCACACTATAAAAATTCAGGGAGCTTAAAAATGATTGCATCGATAGTAAAAACCGGCCGTCAAAGACTAACAGGTAATTCTATTATTTACTCTTTGATGTTCGCTACCCTGCTGTTAATTTCATCCCCACAAGCTATCTCAATGCAGTTGCTGCAGTCAACATTTTTAATCGATAGACACGAGCAAGGCGATATTATTGACTTGTCCAACAGGCCTGATGCAAAGGCTTTTTCTGATATCAATAATTTATTGGCGATCAAAGACTATGCAACGGCTATCGAAAAAGCGAACACTGTATTAAAAAATAATCCGAATTCAGGTCTGGCAAATGAAGTACTTGGCACCGCCTATTTTCTCAACAAACAGCAGGAAAAGGCGGCCACCTCATTACAAAAAGCGATCGAGCTAGAGCCCGGGCAGAGTGGAGCACTGACTAAATTGGGCATAATCAAGATGGAGAGTGGTGATATTTTCGAAGCGGAAAAATTATTGTTGAAGGCGATAGAAATTACTCCAGCAGATCGGTTTGCACATCAACGCCTTGGTTTGTTATATGAATATCAGGCTAAGGACCAGCGAGCGATACATCATTTTCAACTTGGCCTCGAAGGAACCCATGAATCTTATCTCGGTGTTGCCGTCAATCTTGGGCGCTTATTGAATAAATCAGGCAACTTTGCTGTGACCATTGCGGTACTTGAGCCGCGCGTCTTACTTTACGAGACGAATACTGATGCACAAATGGTGCTAGCAACTGCCTATCTGGCAACCGGCAATTACCTCGACGCTCGCATGCGATTTCAGCATGTATTGCAGTCAGGGCTGTCGATGCCTAAGGCATTGCTTGGGCTTGCCAAGGCACAACGTGGCGAAAGTGATTTTTCTGCCGCTATGAAGACGATAAATAAACTTGTTAAACAAAAACCAGATTCTGCTCTGGCGCAGATGGAAAAAGGCGAGATTTTACTGAGGTTAGACCAAAGAAAAAAAGCCAACAGCGCCTTCAATGAAGCCGTTGCACTAGGCTTAAGCCGCAGTTATGTCAATCAACGTATCGCCAAATTTCACCTCGATAATAAGGATTTTGCACAGGCGCGTGATATTTATCAGGCGATGGTCGATGATAAAACTGCAGATGTGTTCACCTATGGTCAATTATCCGAATTATTGATGGGTGAAGGCAATATCGAAAAAGGTGAGCTTATATTGCGTAACGGCATTGAACGTTTCCCGAACGATGCCTATTTGCACCTGAGGCTGGGAAGTTACCTGGCATCTATCAGAAGTTACGAGGAATCACTCCCTATACTGGAAAAAGCCACAGAGCTTTCAGCTGATGATATCGCTATCTGGAAAGTATATGCGTTGGCACTTGCACGCACTGACCACAACGAGGATGCCGTCAATGCCGCCGCTCGACTCTATGTATTGCAACCCAACAGAACTGAGCCAGCCATCTTCTATGCGACTCAGTTAGAAGCAAATAAACGTTTTGATGAGGCAGAAACTCTCTATCGAAAAATAATTCAGGCAGTACCCAATCATGCGCTGGCATTAAATAATCTGGCTAACATCCTTGCTGATAAAGGTGATCATAACGAAGCGGAAACGATGGCAAGACGCGCTGTCGGTGTGGTGAGTGATAATGCCAGCATACTGGATACGTTAGGTTGGGTTCTCTACAAACAGGGTAACCTGAATGAATCACTAGAGGTGCTGGATAATGCAAACAAGCTTGCACCGGAAGCTGCTGTTATATGGTATCACAAGGGTGTGGTGCTGGATAAAACAGGTCGACGTGCTGAAGCAAAAGTAGCTATTGAAAAAGCCCTTTCAATCAATTCAAAGGCGAATTGGGCAGATGCGGCTGGCGTGCTTCTGACGCAACTATAAGCCATAATCGTCCTGAGATAAGTTGACACTTTTCAACTTAAATTCAGTAATATTAAAAAAAAGAAACCCAAAAGAAAGTACAACAGAAAGAATTTTCCAGCGTCATGGTGGCTTTAATATAAAAAGGCGCCGTATTATCTGCACCCGCATTTGAAAATATTGTGACTTATCCGGTTAGAGTAATCGATAATAGGGTGCAGGTATTTGTTTAGGAAAAATAACAAATTAAAATTCGTCTTAAATTAACGAAAATAGGTTTTATACTCAAACTACTTGAGGATGCATCTTCAAATAGTTTAGGTATAGACAATACTGTCATCCTATTTTGACGGGTACTCGCCGCCGGCCAAAATTTTCTTTCGTTCTGGCAAACCGCCCTGCCAATAGCTCCCCGCAATTCAAACAGTGCCCGAACTCGTCGAGGTTATATTGTCCCAACTGATACCAGTCCCTTTCAATCAGCAAATCTTGGCAATGTGGACAATAAGTACTGTCTGACTTGCTATCATGCACATTGCCACAATACACATGATGCAGGCCATAGCTCAACGCTATTTTTCTGGCGCGTAATAGGGTCGCTAGTGGCGTGGACTCTTTATCCATCATTTTAAAATCAGGATGAAAAGCACTGAAGTGCAGCGGTACATTCAGGCCAAGGTTTTCAGCTATCCATTGACACATTTTATGTAATTCCTGATCGCTGTCATTTTCACCGGGGATCAGTAAAGTGGTAATTTCCAACCAGACCGAGGTGTGATGTTTAAGATATAACAGGGTATCTAATACGGGTTGTAACTGCCCGTGGCAGATTTTATGATAGAACGCCTCGGTAAAGCCTTTTAAATCAATATTGGCGGCATCCATATGGCGATAGAATTCAACTCTAGGCTGATCACACATATAACCCGCACTGACTGCGACACTTTTGAGTCCCAATGCTTTAGCAACGATGGCAACATCAATGGCATATTCCATAAAGATCACCGGATCGTTATAAGTAAAGGCGATACTTTTACAGCCCTGCTCTTTGGCAACCCGTGCCAGTTGTTCGGGCATAGCGGTATCACAAAGAGTATCTATTTCACGGGATTTACTGATCTCCCAATTTTGGCAGAATTGGCAGGAGAGGTTACAACCGGCGGTGCCAAATGACATCACCCTTGAGCCGGGGTAAAAATGGTTAAGCGGTTTTTTCTCAATCGGATCAATGCAAAAACCCGAAGAATGGCCGTAACTGGTCAGTACTATTTTACCCTGATGATTCATACGCACGTAACAAATTCCACGTTTTCCTTCACGCAGGTGGCAATGATGAGGACATAAATCACAAGTAACCAAGTCCTCTCCCTGATGTTTTCCCACCTCTTTATGCCAATAGCGGGTAGGGAAAAACGCTGGCGGTTGCTTATCCATAGTCATCACCCTGTTTATTGTTATATACCTAAATTATAGTTTATTTACAACAACAGGCATTAGCAGGCTCTCTAATGAGATTCTCCGTCAGCAAGCAAGAATCTTGTTTAACATACTGTATTTATTTAGTGCCCATTCCAATTTCAACCTTCAGTAACTTAGCTAATAAATCAGCTTCATCTTGGCTGATATCAATATTTGGCATTTTTCCCGATGCTAACCAAAAACAATCCCCATCGTTCTGCACTGTGACTTGATGGGGCTTGCACATTACCTCAACTCTGCCGGTCTTAATATTTACCGCTTCGGTACCTAATTTATCACCTAAGCTATTAGTTACCATCACTATTAAGCCTGGTGCGATAAATTGAGCTTGATCCCATAAATACTCCATTGTGCGACCTCCTTCTTATAGACTACTTTTACATTATGGTATTGATTTAGGATATACCCATGTTACTTCAAAATGCTTTGTCAGGCGCAAGGGCGGAGACCAGAGCAAGACGCAACATGAGGTAATGGTTATTCCCTTTTCGATTGGTGCAACGCAGCGCTGGTTTTCGACCTTGCGCCCCGTAGGGCAAGGTAAATTGTGCCAATCTGCGTTGTTATAAAATCTCTATGTAGAATAACTATACTTCAATTTTATGCCTAGCATCTCAGCACAATTTTCCTTGCTGACTTTACATCTTGAAGTATCATGGGTATATATATTGGCTCAATGTGCCTTATTTAGTAACGCCCCCCACACTGCTGAGTTGCTTTTTGGCACTGCTATCACCCTGCATCGCAGCCTTGCGCCACCATTTTATAGCTTCGTCGCTGTTTTTTGGTACACCTAAGCCAAGCTCATAAAGTGTACCAAGGCTGAGTTGCGCACTGACATGTCCTTGCTGTGCCGCTTTAAGCCACCATCTGCTCGCCTCAATTGGATTAGGCGTTACACCAAGACCGAGCATGTACATCAGTGCAAGGTTATTTTGACCAGCCGCATGCCCCTGCAGCGCGGCTTTTTGATACCATATAAAGGCCTCTGCATTGTTTTGTGTGACCCCGAGAGACTCCTTGTACATACTGCCGAGATTGACTTGAGCACTAGCAAGCCCCTGCTTAGCAGCTTTACTAAACCACTTTAAAGCTAGCGGATAGCTTTGGGGTATGCCATTCCCCATCATATACATAACCCCAAGATTGTGTTGTGAAGCGGCATCGCCATATTCAGCAGACAGGGTATCGATTTTTACCTGCTCTCCGCTCTCAGCAAAGGAGATACACAGACAAAGCAACACAAAAAAAATAGGTTTGTTCATTATTTTTCCCCCTTAGCTTCTTTTAATGACCTTACATATTTATAATAAACAAAATTAAGTTTGTTAATCTTTATGCACTTGTTAAGTGGCTCTGCTTACCCAATTAATCTGGTCAAGGATTTATATTGATTTTAGTACATATTTCAATCTTGACGGGGATAGAACGGGTGACTGCAAAGCGAAGATAGTGACCCGATTCAACCCCCTCAAAGAGTCAGAGGATTGGTTGAATCGATCACTTAATTGATAAGCTTACTCTAATAATATTAATGATACTTTGAACCCAAGGTCATTAAACAAATTTAGCGGTTAATAATTTCCAACTGCGTTGCTGCTCTGCTACACATTTTTTTAATTCCAGACAGGTTTTTATTAACTCTGAATTTTCAACATCATTCACAAGTTCTTTTTTTCTTTCTGACAACAATTGTTTATGTACGGCATAATACTCATTTATTTTAACAATAAGCAGATCATATTCGGATTGTAAACGTTCAAGCATTTTTTCCGGATTAGGGTATGTTGCTAATTTTTGTTGACTGCGCTTTAAGGTCATGGCTAATTTAGCTTTTTCCAACCGATCTTCAGGACTGATGCGTAATTTACTGGTCAGCCCCAGATATTCACAACTTTTTATCAACCATTTAGTCGGATCAAATTGCCACCAACGGATACCATTCCGATAATCATTTTCAAAAATATGGTGAAAGTTATGGTAGCCCTCACCAAAGGTAAGAAAGGCCAAAAAACCATTATCCCTTGCACTGTTTTTATCGCTATAGGTTTGTTTCCCCCAGATATGCGCTAATGAGTTGATAAAGAAAGTGGTATGGTGACTTAACACTAAACGTAAAAACCCCACTAATAGGATGCTGTTAATGATATCACCATGCCAAAAACCAAAAAATAACGGTATGCCAATATTTAGCAGCAGTGTTAACAACAAATAATACTTATGCTGCCATATTACGATAGGATCTTTTTGCAAATCTCGCACGTTATTATAGTCGTCATAAGTAGTTGGATGATATTCACGCAGCATCCAGCCAAGGTGTGAATACCAAAATCCCATTTTAGCGGAATAGGGATCTTTATCATTATTATCAACATGCTTATGATGAATTCGATGATCCGATGACCAATGCAATATGCTGTTTTGTAAAGCGAATGCACCGCCTAAGGCAAAAATAAAACGTAAACTCCAATGTGCCTGATAAGTTTTGTGTGACCACAATCTATGATAGCCTGCCGTAATGGACATGCCACAGAAAATAAAACATAAGAGTGCAAACATAATTTCGGACGCATCAAAACCATGCGTGATAGCACGGTAAGGTACGGCAATTGCGGCTAATAAAAAAGTGCTCAAAAAGAACAAAACATTAAGCCAAAGAATACGGGGTTTATTCATTTCGCCTCCAACTCGGCAAATATAAAAAAGAAAAATTCAGCGTACAGATGTACACCTTGCATTCATCCTAACATAATACTCAGGTACGCAGCGTATTTTTTTACACAAATTTAACTTCAATCTCTGCACATTGCTTGCTAAAGTCATACATTGGGAATACCCATACGCTTCGGAATGCTATCGGAATAAATAACGGTTTTTATGAAAAGGTCTGGTCATGAGTAGCATTAGAGCACAGCAAAAAGAAAAAACCCGCCGTCTGTTAATTGATGCAGCTTTCGCTCAATTAAGTGCTGAACGCAGTTTTTCAAATTTAAGTTTACGAGAAGTGACTAAAGCGGCAGGACTCTCACCAAACTCATTTTATCGTCATTTTTCAGATATGGAAGAGCTTGGTTTGATCTTGATTAACGAAGTAGGCTTAGTGCTTAAGCAACTAAGGTCTCAAGCCAGACTGCGCATTAAAAAAGGCGGTTCAGCCGTAAAAATATCCGTGTTGACTTTTATGGAGTTCATTGAACAATACGCTAATATTTTTCGCTTGTTATTACAGGAAAGAGCCGGTGCCTCAACAGCATTTAGAACTGCACTGAGCCGTGAAATAGATTCTTTTACTATGGTACTTTGCGGTTATTTACAGCAAGCTAACAAGTTAAATGCCGAGTCGGCTTATCTGCAAGCCAACGCAACGATCATCATTGTTTTTAGTGCGGGTGCAGAGGCCTTAGATGTTGACCAAAAAAGACGGGATGATTTAACTAAACGTACTATTTTACAGTTACAAATGATTGACAAAGGATCATTAGAGATGAACTTATCCCGGTAGATTGAGCTGCTGGTTGCGAGCTTCGAGCCTTCGAGCCTGCGGGCTGTGACAGTATCGAAAGATCAACAGGTTGGTAAATCAACGTGCTTGAAATATAGGCGTTTTCCACAGGGTTTCGCTCAACTCATTTGTTTTTTCCCAATTTTTTGCCATGATCAAAGCAACAATTTCTTTTGCCACATTAGGAATTAATTGAGGTTTATGTTGAATATCATCATCTAACATCTCTAACCAATTGCCGATTAAATCTTCATCTAAATGATGCATTACATCTGCGAGCTGTAATTGTTTAAGTGCAAGGGCGTTGGAAAGCTGTTCCATTTGTCCATGAATTGGTTTTACTAATATTGGAATGCCCAAGTGTAAACATTCACTGATCAATTCAAATCCAGAATTGCAAATAACGCCTCGGGTTTGGGTCAAATTATTAGTAAAACCTTGATAACAGGTCTTTTGCCATAGTACATTTCCATGCTGTATTTCAGTTAGCTGTGGAGAGTAAAGAATAAAATTATAATCGCTAAATGTATTTAATAAATCAGTCACCTCTGATTGATCTTCAAAAGGTAAATACACCATAATAAAATTTTGGGTGATTTTACGGGATAAATTAATGTCAATAATCGGTGGTAATATATTTTCTTGATATGGATGCCAATGTAAACCAATGCCGAATGGTGCGGGAGCAAAGTTTTTTAGCACCCATTTTGCCAGCCAATTTTCTCCAGCAAGCGGTGTATTGGGACCAAAGGCATATTGATGACCCAGCCCAATAATTGGTTTATTTCTTAATTTGGCAGCCCAGGCCGTGATCGGCTCAAAGTCTGTAATGATTAAATCATAGCTGCTAAGATCTAATGAAAAAACATCTTTAAGAAATTGCCATAAATTATTTTTTAATGTGGTCTGCACATAATTAACTTTCCCGCCTTCACTAACAAAAGTTAATCCTTCGCGAATCAGGTGATCGTTAAATACCTCCATTTCGTAATATTGATTTTTGTCGCGACCAGAGAATAAGTAGGTAACCTTAGCATCACTTTCGGCTATATATTTAGCAATTACCCTGCTTCGCGCCACGTGCCCATTTCCTGTACCTTGAATGCCATAAAGTATGTTCATAGTGCCACCATTATATAAACTAAAATTGTACCTATAAGTGCACCCGCTAAAATATCGGTTGGAAAATGCACTCCCAAAATAACGCGAGATATCGCCACAGCAATTGCCCATATGTACAGTGGCAAAGCGATAACACCAAAGTAAAATGTAAAAAGCCCAGCTAAAGTAAATGCTGCCATCGTGTGACCTGACGGGAAACTAAATTGATCTGAAGCTTCTATTATGCTTTTGAAATCAGGGATAACTTGTGGTGGTCGGCGTCTGCATAACGTATGTTTTAAGATAAAATACAGAAGCCGCTCCAGCATAAAAGTCAATATTGTTAAGATAAGAAAGTGATTGTAAAATTGCGTTGTCATCAGCCAATAGATAGCGGGCAGTAACAGTTGTAAATAACCATCACCGCTTTTTGATGTGATCCGAACCAGACTAATAAAATGGTGGGATGTACTGCTTTTTCTACACCACATTAATAGCTTTAGATCGTATTGATAAATATTATTAAACATAGTCATGTTAAACACTGTAAAGATTTATTATGACTATTCGATGACAAGAAGGAAAAATCCCCCTGCAGCTAATCATCAAAGATGAGATTAGCTAATGTGAAAACAGGGGGATTTTATTAAATACTGGCTAAGATACTGTTTTTTAAGTCAAGTTTTATTTTAAAATAAAGTGATTATTATAGATAGTGCACAAATTGCAATTAAAAAATTAATTATAATTTTTTGATTTTTCTAGGCGAATGCCTGAAAATAATTAAAATGCAGAACGTCTGCTTTCATAAGCCAGTGAGAAAGCGCTAATACGTTCATGATCATAGGGTTTTAAACCGGCAACAATAAGCTTTTTGATACCTTTGCCAATCACTTTCTGCCCGTCAAAAATATCAAAATTAAGAAAACTATCTGCGCGCTTTGGCTCTACTTCAAAATAAGCATCAGATAGTTCTACATGCAGTGGATTATTCAGTGATAAAGATTCAAACTCAAGGCTCATACTGTTGTACATAACTAACGGGCGAGCAGGATTGAACATTACATTATGCTTTTTCATTAAAGGCATCAACAGCGTGGGAAAATTTTGCCCTGAAAAAACCACATAATTTTTGATTAAAGATTCGATTAATACGGGATCATGGCTGGTATTGCCGTCTTTTTTAATTTCTAACACACTTTTCCCCTGCTCATTAGTGATAATAATATGCTCACTGTCTGCTTCCGGAAAAATGATACCCATGTTCGCACCCACCATATTAGTAAAAGTAAAACTCATCGACTCACTGACCCCATATTCATATAAAGCCAAAGCAAATAAAAGGTCACCCGGTACGCAGAAACGCTTATTATCAGGATCATGAAGCGGGTTGAAATCATGGCATTGCTGTTTTGCGAAGTCGCTTGCCTGCTCAGCAGTAATACGCACTATATTCTCATATTTAGTGTAATAAGATTCTAATAACATTATGTTCTCTTAGATAAAAGGTTGGTTAAAATAAAAAATGGAGAAATAATGCCGATAAAAGCACTTAATCTGTCAGTTAAACCGTTCTGGAAAATATCACCTTAAATAGCGGCGTATTTATTTGCCCAATAGGTACTTTATTCTTGTTTTGAGAAGATCCTTCGCAATCCGGTTTTTGCCTCCACGTGGCACAATAATATCAGCATGCTGTTTAGAGGGTTCAATAAACTGTAAAAACATCGGACGGACTGTTTTTGTATATTGTAATAAAACCGAGTCCATCGTTCTTTCTCGCTCGGCCATATCACGAACCAAACGGCGCATAAGACAGATATCGAGGGGTGTATCAATAAAAATACTGACATCTATCTGCTCCCGTAAAGCTGAATCGTTGAGTAATAATATACCTTCTAAAATAATCACTTTTTTGGAGGTCATTGTCTCTGATTCTAGCGTACGGGTGTGCTCGGTATAACTGTAAACAGGGATATTAACGGAACAGTTCTCTTTTAGCATTTTAAGATGAGAGCACAACAACTCATGCTCAAATGCCTTCGGATGATCATAATTAGTCAACTTACGCAGTTCTAATTCAAGATGGCTTTGATCCCGATAATAAGAATCCTCGGAAATCATCCCTATTTGATTGGTCCCTAATTCTTCACATAACTCTTGATATATAGTATTTGCGATTAAACTTTTGCCCGATGCAGAAGCGCCTGCGATTGCAATAACAACACAATTTTTTGAATCCAACTTAATAAACCTCACATCAGTAAATAAAAAACAACAAACAGGGGCGACATTTTATACCTGAGAAAGAACAACACCAGATAAGATTAAGGTATATACCCAAATTACTTAAAGATGCAGGAATCAACAAGACGATAAATGATGATATTCCAGGCAGAAGGCTGATGTTCTGGTCATTCTAAATCAAAGCATTCTAACAACATTGATCATTGTTTATTGTACCAATAACACCAAAAACAGTGCTACTGCTTCCCCTGCAAGATCAAAATCACAGGTGCTGTTGTATCTGTTCAACCAAGTAGGCTAGTCCATCTTGATCGTTTTGTGTGAACCTGTTTTTAATCGGGCTATCTATATCTAATAGCAGCGCAGGTGCTCCTTGTAGACTGATAGGTAAAACTATTTCAGATTGGCTGTTTGCATCACAGGCAATATGTCCTACAAATTGCTGCACATCGGCCACTCTTTGAATCGTATTGGTAGAAAATGCTTTTCCACACACGCCTGTATTTAAGGGAATACGAATACAGGCGGGCTGGCCTTGAAAAGGACCTAAAACTAATTGGTTATCCTTTAACAAGTAAAACCCGACCCAATTAATATTATCCAAGTTCATATTGAGTAATGCACTGAGATTCGCAAGGTTTGCAGTTAAATCCGTTTCATCTGCAATTAATGCAACGGCTTGTTGGCTTAATAATTTATAATCTTTAAATGTCATATTTTATCTTTATGGGTTGGGGGAATGAATGTGTGCTATCAACAAAGCCTTGAACTGATGCCCAAAACAGAGTAATGATCGCGATAATACACGAGCGGTTTGCTGTTGCAAATAGCTGCACCGCTGATCTGAAGATTCTTTTCCCTGTTCATAGTAAAGATTGTCAAATCGATTCAGCACTGTATTGGTAAAATGGAGGGCTGTTACCAGCATCAATTTTTAGTGCTGACTATCAATGCAGCAGAAGGCTATCGGAATAGATATAAATTAATATTAAAGGTTAAAAAAAGCAAAAAAATCTCCGGGTATTAAGCGGAGGATTTAACGACACGAAGAAATTAAGCATCTTTTTTTTCAGTGTCGAGTGCATCTATATCTTCATCTGACAACCAAAGTTCATGGTTAGGATCAACTTTTTCTGAAATGGTAAGCTCTATCCCCATATCATGTAGTTCTTTCAGTGTTAAATTATCAGCAAGCCTCATCACCTGACCGGCAGCATTGTGAAAGTGCATAACTTTCTCCTTTTCCTATTATCCACTTATAATTCTAGTCTAGAATTGCCAAAAAATAGGGTAAATACAATTTCTTTGTGAAACTTTTGTATTTTAAAGGAGGGTGATATTAAATGCCTTAAACTGTAATTTTGATGGCAGATAGATAGCCAAGCTGCTTCTTAAAAAGGCAGAATCTTCCTCTTTAAGTGATTTGGCTATTGTTATCAACGACAACATTTTATGCTAACTAAACCAACGCCATCTATTTCCATTCTCATATAGACCATCCGATTGGATTGGTTATTTTTTCCTCTATTTCGGTTCCGATGTGAAAAAAAAGGTGCCGTCTGGTTTTTTCTTCTGCTGGAAAAAACTCTGGTATGGAAATAATTTTAATTTGGTCTTAATAGTCAGAACAATCAATAAAGAGCAATAGACAGTCACGAATGACAAAAACAAGTTATTATCAGAGCTTGAGTTAAAAGCCTCGTAGATGACTTTTGCACTCAGATAGATAAAAAAATAGTAACTGATTGCGCTTTTTTTTAACACAAAATAAGTCACAATCATCGGTACCAGCAGATGCCCTAAATAGAAGTTTCCTTGCATAAAGGCACCAGCCGCATATAAAGCACCGACAGGCAGCCAATACATAAGCAAAATTAACGTATTCATCCAGCGATATTGCTTAACGGCCGCTTTATCGGGAATCATCGCTAATGCCATTGATCCTGGCTCAGGCTGTCCACCAGCAGCTTGGTATCGGGCAAATGCCTTGTATTTACTGCCACCGTTTTTTACATCTTGTTGCATCTGTTTGATTGGGGAAAGAACTTTATCTTTTTTCATCACTTTCACTTTCTGTTATTTTACATGGCTAAAGCTGCTTATTAATTTAACCGTTAATATTCCATCTTATTCACCCCCCACAAGCACGTCAAGCATTGCCTACTATGTTGTCGCGTTGTTGATCTGCTGGCACGACAAAATAGCACTTCGATTCAAATAATAAGTGCATAACTTGAATAGGTAGAAAAAACGGTCAGCTGACTATATGCTAATCGCTTTTTCTCCGGCAAGAGATGCAACAATGAAAACATATAACCAACTGACCTACGAACAACGATGCCAGATTTATGCCTTAAAGAAAACAGGTTTGAGTCAAAATAAAATAGCAAAGCAACTAAGTGTTAGCCACTCAACGATTAGCAGGGAGTTGTCCCGTAATACAGGTAAGCGTGGTTATCGTATTCAGCAAGCTCAAATATCATCAGATAAGCGTCGATTAGCCGCTTGTAAAGCCATTAAAATGACAACAAGTCTCATTGAGTTAATTGACTCCAGAATTAAAGAAAAATGGAGTCCAGAGCAGATATCAGGCAGGCTTAGAGAGCAACAAAGCATCAATATTAGCCATGAAACCATTTATCAGCATGTTTGGTCAGATAAAAAAAGTGGCGGTAACTTATTCAAAAAATTACGTAGGAAAGGAAAAATTTACCAAACACGCAATAAAGATAAGCAAGCAGGTAGAGGGTTTATAAAGAACCGCATAAGTATTGATGAGCGCCCACAAGTTGTTGATGATAAAAGCAGAATGGGTGATTGGGAAATCGACCTGGTTATTGGCAAAGGACACAGTGGCGCGTTGGTCACTATTGTAGAGCGGAAAACTAGCTTTACGGTGTCGACACGTGTAGATGACAAATCAGCGAAAACAGTCACAGCAGCGACCATTGCTTTGTTAAAACCGTTTGAAGATTCCGTAATAACGATCACTGCGGATAATGGTAAAGAATTTGCTTATCATGAAGAAATGACTGAGAGTTTGAAATGTGATGTGTATTTTGCAGATCCTTATTGTTCGTGGCAACGAGGATTGAATGAAAACACCAATGGTCTATTACGACAATATTGGCCGAAATCAACAGACTTCAAAAAAGTATCGCAATCAGAAGTTCAAGATGTAATAGTCAAACTCAATGATAGACCAAGAAAAAAAATAAATTACAAAACGCCAGCCAAATTAATGGCTGAACATAGAGTGGCTATAGCCGCTTAGTGGTTATGCACTTCAAAGTTGAATCTGCCGCATGCTAAAAAGCAATCAGTAATGTTTGCATGAGTAATCAAAGTAATACTCAAAAGTTAATATTAATTGGAATAGCGTTTTTCATCTTATTGTTAGCATGATATTCAGCGCATCTGCTAAGCACTCGGCTACCACACAGGATGGAAAAGGAACTTAAAAACATCCATTCCCTAATTATATAATCCAGGATACAGGTATCAGTACAATAATAAATGATGATCTGGCTACTCTAAATCTACGTTTTATCAAAGCGCAGCGCATCATTTATCATTTTGGTATGATGTTTTTCAACCACTTCAGGAACAGTACTGACCAACCATTGCCCACTGATAGCGAAACCGCCATAGCCATGCCCCTCAGCAATGCCTGATGCCTGTAATAGCGGTAAAGAGCCCTCCTGGTTTTATTTGTAGCCCTTACTTTAATAACAGCGATTATCTTTTTGCTTTTCAATATGGGTAACACGGTGCTGCACCAGCACTTCAAAATCGCCCATTTCCTGCAGGCCGGTCAGCATGTCACGTGTTAATGCACCGAAATGACATCGGAGGCGTAACGCACTCTGGTAGCAGCTACCTTCTTATCCGAATCCCGGCCCTGCATAACCAATGGCATCCATTTATCAAAACGTCGGGATCTTCACTGTATTGCATCGCAGAAAATAAAGGGTGGGCACTTAATTTTTCATAACGTTTACGCAAGAACTCTACGTCCTTATCGCCACTCACAAAACTATGATCGGGTGCCTGATTAATAAAGTGCGTCGGACTGGGTAATACTTTTTGATCAACTAAATAAGACTAAAACGGTAACGACTCTTCAAAAGCGGTATTGATAAAAAATGCTTTTCTGGTATCAATGCTGCCATCACTCATTTCCGGTGTATAATTCAGTTCGCAATAAGCGGCGTGTCCCATCCCGGCATTATTCCAACCATCACAGCTTTCAGTCGCTACATCGCGTAGATGCTCGATCATAGCTATTCTCAGACTAAGGTCTAACTGTTTTAATAAAAGGACCTAAGGTCGAACTCATAATACCCGCCCCCACTAACAGTATATCTACATCTTTTTCAATTATTGTGTATGCATTGGTCATGTTTTTTAGTTTCAAATATTGCTAATATGCTAATCCTATGTCGTTCAAATAGCCTCTGTGTCTCCATGCTATATTGAAAGAAGATTAAAAGCTTGTATTGTCATAGTCGAAAATCAGGTTTTTATGCCACAATAATAAATCCGATGAAATTTAATATTATTCACCAAGCAGCGTCTTTAAAATACTTTCTGGTAGGGGTTGTAAACGTTTGTTCTTATCCAAACAAACCATTTCAATATCACCAATAACAGCCGCTTTAGTCGCGCCAGGTCGCCACACCTCTTGTCTCCATAAGGTTTTATACTTGCCATCAATTTGGTAGGTTGTGCGAATATCGCAAATTTCAGCAAATTCAACCCCGTCTTGAAAGGTCATGTTGGCTTTATAGACTGCAAAACCAAGCCCATTCTCACGCCATAATTTATCCAGCCGATTGCTATCAATCACATGCTCACGGGCCCGTTCAAAATACTTCAGAAAATTAGGGTGATACACCACCCCCGAATGGTCAGTATCTTCGTAATAAATCTGCACCGGATGATGATAAGTTTTATTCATAAGCGGGTTCCAATATTATTTGCATCTGCAGTCTCTAGTCCCTGATAGTTAAACAATTCAGGTGATAAAACCGGGGTATGATAGAAATCCTGACAGGCGTTAATAAGCAACATAGCCCGCTCAGACAACCCATTTTGTAAATAATTCATCACCCTATGATGTACGTTATGTTTAAAACTTAATCGGTCAATGCTAACGCCACTGAGATTATCCACGCTGACATCAAATTTAAAACCACAACTTGCCGCCAATACCCATTCGATTGCCTGTGGTGTTATCTCAACTTTTTCAAATTCTGCTTGAAGTTTGGCATCACGGCCATCGGGTTCATACCAATAGCCATAATCAACCAATAAGCGGCGCTGCTCACCTGCCACTAACCAGTGCGCGATTTCATGCAATGCACTGGCATAAAAACAATGTGCAAACTCGATTCTGTGCTGCCTGTTTTGGGTGTCTGCCGGTAAGTAGACAGGCTCATCTTCACCCGCTATTAATTCGGTATTAAACTTATCGCTAAAGGTGTCATTAAAGAGCGTGATGAGATCTTGATAATTAAATAAAACTGGCACAACATTTCTCAATAGCATAGGTTGAATTATTCGACAAAATTTGTAACAAATTATACACTCAGGAGGCAGCTTGGGTATACCCTTTAAATTTCAATTTAAATAAGAAGATATTATGTCATTTATCAGTAAAATTCGTTGTGCTTTCACCCTAGGTCAAGGTGTATTAATCGAAAATGAAGCATTAAAAGAAACCAATGACCCCATTTTATTTTTTAATAACTGGTTAAAAAAAGCGCAAGATACCGGTATTATCCTGCCTGAATCTATGTCCATTTCAACTTGTACGCCGGAAGGACGCCCCTCTTCCCGCATGGTATTATTAAAAGAAGTCGATTCTAAAGGTTTTGTTTTTTTCACCAATTATGATAGTCGTAAAGCCCATGATCTCGAGGCCAACCCATTTGCAGCACTCTTATTTCACTGGAATATACTGCAACGTCAAGTACGTATTGAGGGGAGAGTTGAGCGGATCAGCACTGCGCAATCAAATGCCTATTTTCAAAGTCGTGGCCGGGGCAGCCGCATTGGTGCCTGGGCCTCACATCAAAGCCAGGAGCTTAATGATCGGCAGACCTTAGTAGAAAGAGTAAAATATTTTGAAGAAAAATTTGCCGGAAAAGAAATTCCATTACCCGAATTTTGGGGGGGCTATCGGGTTATCCCTGAAAGCATCGAGTTTTGGCAGGGCAAAGCGGATCGTTTGCATGACAGATTTGTCTATCAACCGACGGAAAAAAACTGGACAGTGAAACGCCTAAACCCTTAAACCTAAAGCCGACAGCTAACAGCCGACAGCCGACAGCCGACAGATTTTCCCATATCTGCCGCATTATTTTAAAATAATACGCGCATTGGTCGCTTGAATATAACGATTATTTGGTCCGGTTAAGGCTGCTGCAAACGCCTTAACTTGCTCTTCAGATACCGGTACACTCTCTTTTAAAACCAACCAGCGGACACCTTCAGAGCATGGCGGAGTGGTTAACGATCCACTAAAACGGTAATAGTCCCGGTTGGTGGGCAAAATACTATCAATATTAAAGAGTCGGTTTAATTGCTGCTTATCACCAGCATGCTTTGGCATCTGCTGCCACGCATCTGCAAAAGCTAAATTTTTATCTTTCTGTTCATACATCACCGCGACAACAGCAAGGTTTCCGGCTTTATCTGCATGCACTAAATGCGCTTCTAATGGATAGGATTTTCCCTCAATATGATTTTCACTTGGCGCATGAAAATGCACCTGTAATAATGCAAACTCAGTAGCATCGATATTGATGCTACTGCCCGATTGATAGTTAATTTGGACGGTATGACCATTATTTAAGATTTCGCTGCCGCCTGCTTTATAATTAAATTTGATCGGCCTAAGATCCGCTTCAATAAAACCCGTTAGGTTAACCGGTGATTGATTTGATGCGCTGCAGGCAAAGTTGTCAGGGCTCAATTTAGCCCAATGTTCAGGACCGTGTTCACCAGAATATTCCCAATGAACATCAGCAGATGCCAAGACTGCTGCAGAGCTAATAAGTAAACAAGAAAATACAATCGATTTTTTCATAATATATCCCATGATGTTAACAATATAATGTGGAGCTCTATAATGCCCTAAAGCGCGAAAATTCAAAACTCGAAGTTCGAAAGCTGACGGCTGATGGCTATGAGCTGACGGCGTTACCTATAACCATCCATGTTGGGCAAACATATCCGCTAATTTATCCAGTTCATTATCCAGATGTTCTGCCCATTCAAAGCCATTTTCGAGTCCTCCAATTTTTTTCATAAACCAATTATAAAAAACTTTATTTTCAAATAAACCATGAACATAAGTAGTATAAACATTAGCCTGCTGCCAGCCGGTATGCGCCGTGATAAAATGATCAAGCGCAGCATAGGTGCTAGTTTTACCATGGTGTATTTCATAACCTTTAATACGCTTTCCAAGCCAATTAAGGGTTCTTTGTTGAGTCGATTTATCCCCGCAAATCTCAGTTTGCAAATCGATCAACCCTAAGCCTTGCTTATCTCCATCTTCAATATGAAAAGGATCTAAAATAGTGTTTCCAAGAATCTGTAATCCGCCGCAAATTCCCAGAATCAATTTCCCCGTCGTTTAGAACTGCTGAATGCTTTTATCAAGACCAGTGGTGTTTAAAAATGTCAAACTGGCACCACTATTTTTGCTGCCCGGTAAAATCAATGCATCAAAAAGGGTTAAATCCATATTTTGATGAACGGGCACCAGATTAATATCGTCCTCATATAATAGCGGATCAAACTCATCCAGATTAGCAGCATAAGGGTAATAAATAAGGGCAATATTGATTTTACCACGTTGCCATTGACTTCCCAGTTTGAAACTATCCTCTTCTGGCAGTTGGTGACGATAATAGGGTAAATTTGCAACCGTAGGAATGCCGGTTTTTTCTTCTAACCAGTCCATCGCATTACCCAGCAAAAGTGGATCACCACGAAACTTATTAAGCACAAATCCTTTAATTAACTTCTGCTCCTCGTGCACCAGACAAGCCCAAGTGCCAAGCAGGTGCGCAAAAGATCCACCACGGTCAATATCTGATACCAAATAAACGTCTGCCTGGCATTCAAGCGCAACGGACATATTAACAATATCGCCCGCCCTCAAATTAATTTCAGCGGGACTGCCTGCCCCTTCAATAATCACCTGCTCATAATCATCCTGTAATCTCTGCAGTGCATATTGCACCTCTTTCCAGAGCAGGGATTTACGGCCCATACAGGGTAATTTGCTGATTTTATTATTGACTATCCCATTAACCATCACCTGACTAAAGGTCTCTGCACTGGGTTTTAATAAAACAGGATTCATTAATACGCTGGGGGTTGCTTTGGCAGCCAGTGCCTGCAGATATTGCGCACGGCCCATCTCTAACCCCTCTTCTGTAACGGCCGCATTGTTACTCATATTCTGCGCTTTAAAAGGGGCAACCTTTACCCCACGATTAGCCAGCAGGCGGCAAATCGCCGTTACAATAAGCGATTTACCGGCATCACTGGTACAACCCAAAATCATAATAGGTTTCTTTTTATTAAGGATTTGTTACTTTTTAGTCTTCATATTGTACTGATATGTAGATTTTGAATAAAAAAAAGCACTGCCTAAACAGTGCTTAATGGAGCCGTTAACCTAAAATGCTATTAACCACGACGGGTAATAACTGCCTCGGCAAGCTGAGCTAATAATTTCTCTGTATCCGCCCAACCGATACAAGCATCGGTAATACTTTGACCGTAGGTTTCACAGACACCCTCGATTAAGTCTTGACGACCTTCTACAAGATGACTTTCAACCATAACACCAGAAATCGCTTTATCACCAGCGGCAATTTGTTCACTCACATTAGTGCAAACTTTCAGTTGATTTTCGAATTTTTTCTCTGAATTTCCATGGCTAAAATCAATCATTATTTTTTGTGCTAAACCTGATTTTTGCAGATTTTCTTTAACTACAGCAACATCCTGGGCACTATAATTTGGTGTTTTACCACCACGTAAAATAATATGGCAATCGGGATTACCTTTGGTTTCAACAATAGCACTGTGACCAAATTTATTGACCGACAGAAAGTGATGAGAAGCATTAGCCGCACCGATAGCGTCAACGGCTACTTTTATAGTACCGTCGGTGCCATTCTTGAATCCAACCGGGCATGAGAGGCCTGATGCTAATTCACGGTGAACCTGTGATTCAGTGGTACGCGCACCAATTGCGCCCCAAGTCATTAAATCTGCAACATATTGCGGGGTTATCATATCTAAAAATTCAGTGGCAGCCGGTAGCCCCATCTGGTTAATATCTAATAATAATTTACGTGCTGTACGTAATCCTTTATTGATATTAAAGGTGCCCTTTAATTCCGGATCATTAATCAGCCCTTTCCAACCGACCGTAGTACGTGGTTTCTCAAAATAAACACGCATCACAATTTCTAATGAACCTTTATATTTTTCACGCAACGGTGCCAATTTATGTGCGTACTCAAGGGCAGCTTTGGTATCATGAATTGAACATGGACCAATAATTACTAAAACACGATCATCCTGATCAGTTAAAATATTATGAATAGCTGCGCGTGAATTGCTAACGGTTGCGCTGATTGCGGCTGTTCTCGGAAATTTTTCTAATAATGCAATAGGTGGTAATAGCTCTTTTATCGCCTTAATATGTATATCATCGGTATTAATCATTGCAGTTCCCATAGCGCACTTTTTGTGCTTAAAAGTTAAGTGTATTTTTTGTATAATAATGTGCTGCGGTTTAGTCCATCAAAGCATTGTACGGCTCAATAATAACGCTTTCACCCGCACTAACATCACCGCGATCCTGCTCCAGTACAATAAAACAATTTGATTGGCTCATTGAACTAAAGACGCCCGAACCTTGCTGGCCAGTTGATTGTACAACTAACGTTCCATTGTCATTAACAGAGTATATTGCACGTTGAAAATCAGTTCGTCCGGGGGATTTTTTAAACTTTTCTTGCGCAATCGCGCTAAAACGAATGGCAGGCTGAGGATTTAAACCACTTAAGGTCGCCATCGCCGGTACAGCAAGCTGGTAAAGAGTTACCATAGCGGAAACGGGATTACCTGGCAAGCCGAAAAATACACTCGATGGTAATTTCCCAAAAGCAAAAGGTTTACCCGGTTTAAGGGCTAATTTCCAAAAATTTATGCTGCCTAATTCAAATAAAATATCTTTAATAAAATCCGCTTCCCCCACCGAAACACCTCCGCTGCTAATGACCACATCGGCTTGCTGGTCAGCGTTGATAAATGCCTCACGGAGCTGGTTTTTATCATCTTTGACAATACCAAAATCAATAATATCAACATTCAGACGGGATAACAGCGCGATAATGCCATAACGATTACTGTCATAAATATCACCTTCTGCCAGTGTTTCGCCGACGTTCTTAAGTTCGTCACCGGAAGAGATAACCGCGACTTTAAGTTTGCTAAAAACAGGGATCTCAGCGAATCCCAGCGAGGCAATTAAGGGGATATCTCGGGGAGTTAATTTATGACCTTGGCAAAGCACCCGTTGGCCAAGTTTGATATCTTCGCCCGCTAGGCGGACATTGTCGCCCAGTTTAGGGCATTGAGTAAAACTAATTAAGCCATCTTTGACTGTGGTGCGCTCCTGCATGACGACGCTGTCAACACTATCGGGCATAACTGCCCCAGTCATAATACGAATACAATCACCTGGCCCTAGCTGACCGCGATAAGGGGCACCGGCAAAAGACTGACCAACCTGCTTTAATGTGACTGGCTGATCTGCTGAGCAGTTAATTAAATCAGCACGATTGACGGCATATCCATCCATTGCCGAATTATTAAAAGAGGGGACATTTAAAGGTGATTTTATCTCCTGCGCTAATGCGTAACCCAATGCCTGTGATAAGGGCTGCGAAATTTCCTGACAAACATTGCCTAATGCGGCCTGCATTTTATCCAATGCCAGCTCAAAAGGCATTAATCCTTGTACGTCACAACATCCCATTTTTTCACTCCATTGTATTAATAATAATAATCACTTATAACGACATTCAGGATCATTTTAAATAATTTATAACCTGTTTATTTTGTAAATGAGGGCTGCTCACAATCCGCAACTTTGATCCCTTTTAGATCTTTAAAACAACAGGTTATTGCCGTTTTAATAAAATCCTGTAAATAGGCCATACCCTGTTGCTCTTCGCGCACTGCGGCATACAAGGTATTCCATATTCCTTCTTTACCTAAACGCCGCGCAACCACATAATCTTTTTGCAGATATTCAAATAAAGCCCAGTTAGGTAATCCCGCCACGCCTCTGCCGCTGGCAACTAACTGCAACATCATCAGGGTCAGATCAGCATGACGAATTTTTGCAGGTGATACCCCCTCAGGGGTTAAAAACAGGTTAAAAATATCTAAACGTTCTTTCTCGACGGGGTAAGTGATTAAAGTTTCCTGACTCAGATCCTCAGCTTCAATATAATTTTTATGCGCCAATCTATGATGGCGACTTAAGGCCAGCATCGGCTGATAACGAAACAGAGGAATGTAACTAATTCCTTCAATCGGTTGCGGATCCGAGGTCACAACAAGATCTAAATTTCCCCGTTTTAAGGCGGGTAAAGGTAAAAAACTAAAACCACTGCAAAAATCTAACTCCACCTCTGGCCAACTATCACGAAATTTATCAATCGCCGGCATCAACCACTGAAAACAGGAGTGGCACTCAATAGCCATATGTAAACGACCGGCATTCCCTGAACAAAAACGCGCAACATCTCTTTCGGCATTATTAATTTGCGGTAAGACCTGCTCGGCTAAATCTAATAAACGCAAACCGGAAACCGTAAAACGAATCGGTCTGGATTTACGGATAAATAAAGCGCAATTAAGCCGCCCTTCTAACTCTTTTAGCTGATGTGATATTGCCGATTGAGTCAGGTGCAATTGACGGGCAGTGTCAATTAAACTGCCTGTCGCGTTTAATGTTGTCAGGGTTTTTAAGTGTTTGATTTCAATCACAGCGAAAGCCCATTTCAAAGAAAATTACAATTATTACAACAATACTTGAAAAAAATTCATAATAAAAGCGTGAATACTGCATTGTCTTTGTTATTTGCTTCACAGCGTCTTCAATATCAGGTACGTTTGACAGTAAAAAATAACTTTTCTTTACTTACCAAAATTTATGCATTAAGAGGTGCTCATGTATACCATTCAAAAGTCCACTAAATTAGATAATGTCTGTTATGACATTCGCGGACCCGTCCTTAAACAAGCGCATAAATTGGAGGAAGAAGGACAGCGTATTTTAAAACTAAATATCGGTAATCCTGCCCAATTTGGCTTTGATGCACCTGAAGAAGTGATGATGGATGTGATAAAAAACCTGCCGCAAAGTCAGGGGTATTGTGACAGCAAAGGCCTTTTTTCCGCCCGTAAATCGGTTATGCAGCATTATCAGGCGAAAGGTTTACTGTCACTTGATACCCATGATATTTATATTGGCAACGGAGTCAGTGAATTAATTGTAATGGCGATGCAGGGTTTAT
The DNA here is from genome assembly GCF_000015285.1 of Psychromonas ingrahamii 37. NCBI lineage: Bacteria > Pseudomonadati > Pseudomonadota > Gammaproteobacteria > Alteromonadales > Psychromonadaceae > Psychromonas > Psychromonas ingrahamii. Next base: position 1,824,577 of record NC_008709.1, on the reverse strand, counting down.
TAAATAATGGTGATGAGCTATTGGTACCTGCACCGGATTACCCGCTATGGACAGCCGCAACAAATTTATCCGGCGGGAAAGCGGTCCATTATATTTGTGATGAACAGTCAGATTGGTTTCCCGATATCGAGGATATTAAATCTAAAATAACCGTCAAAACCAAAGGGATTGTTATTATCAATCCCAATAATCCCACCGGCGCGGTTTACAGCAGGGAGTTATTAGAGCAGATTATAGAGCTTGCCCGTATCCACAATTTAATTGTCTTTTCCGACGAAATCTATTCGAAAATAATTTACGATGATGCGGTGCATATTCCACTCGCAACCCTCGCTGACGATATTTTAATTGTGACCTTTGATGGACTATCTAAAGCCTATCGGGTTTGCGGTTTTCGCGTCGGTTGGATGATGATAAGCGGCGCAAAAAAGCAAGCGCGTGATTATATTAATGGATTAGAGATGCTCGCCAGTATGCGTTTATGCGCCAATGTGCCGATGCAGCATGCTATCCAAACTTCCCTTGGCGGGTATCAAAGTATTAATGAGTTAACCGTCCCAGGCGGACGTTTATATGAACAAACTCAAAGTGCATGGAAGTTAATTAATGATATTCCCGGGTTAAGCTGTACTAAACCTAAGGGCGCTTTATACCTTTTCCCTAAACTGGATCAAAAGAAATTTAACATTAAAGACGATCAGCGGTTTGCCATGGATCTGTTGATGGAAGAAAAAATATTAATTGTACAGGGGACGGGCTTTAACTGGCACTCACCGGATCACTTCCGTATTGTTTGTTTGCCGCGTGTTGATGAACTCAGTACTGCTATCTCGAAAATAGGCCGTTTTCTGCAAAGTTATCGCCAGTAGAGTTAAAATGAATCAATAAAGTCTAAAATGGTGACAAACAGTCGCTATTTTAGATTTTATTCAATAATTTATATCTGCTAATTGTCCTTATCTTTATACATAAAAAATCTTCAAACATAAAAACCTTCAGGCATAAAAAATCCGATCAAAGGATCGGATTTAAAAGTCTTAACAACCATTAACTTAAGTTTAAGTTTAAGTTTAAGTTAATTCGGCTTAGAAATTGTATTGTAAAGCAACTGTTACAGCGTCATCGTGTTTGTCAGCAGTTGTCGCACTGACCATATCTGCTTGGTATTCAATCCACGTTTTTAGCTGCGCATTAAAGTCATATTGTGCGCCTAGAGTAACTTCATCAACAGTATCTGTGTTTGTGACCGTATTTTCTTTGAAGCCATAACCGCCATACACTGTCGTCGCAGCAACAACGTTATAACTTGCAAAAAGGTCATAACCTTGGAAGTCAGCAACGCCATCTTGCTTAGATTCTGCATAAACAGCAGCAAGATATAGATCATTCATTGTATAGGTCGCTGAAAGACCATAGTTTTTCTTGTCTTCAGCTGTAACATACTGCTCTACACTGTAACCGGCCTTAAGTGCAACATCTTGTATCTGATAACCTAAAGCTAAAGCTAAGCTATTGTCAAGTGCTTTAGATTTATCTTGGAACTGGTAAGAAGCGCCAACTGAAAAACCGGAAAACTCACCCGAATAGATAATCTGCCCTTCTTGACGGCCACGATAAATACCATCAATTACATTGTAACCATAAGTGTTAAACATATCAGTCACGCCAACCACTTGGTAGAATGCAGTATCCGTTTGACCAAAAACTAATGACCCCATTTCTTCACCTTGAAAACCAGCATACAAATGACGTGCTGTAAATTGGCTGCCCTTAGAATTTTCAGCTGCAATCTGCCATTCACCGCGTGCCATCGCATCAACGTGAGAATTAATAAACGATACTGCTTTAAAGCCCATACGCGCAGAGCCAACGCCGTCTGAGTCAGTACCGTCGTCTTTAATATCAAACTGCATACGGCCATAAACATCTGCTGTTGTACCGTCTGCATCATATACAGTCGCAGCTTGCGCAGAAGTGGCTAATAGGGCAGCGATCATTGCTGGTAAAATTGCTTTTTTCATTTTTATTTCCTTGTTTTAGGTTTGTTTTTTTATTAAACACTTATAGATACAATAAAAATTTTATTTAACAGCATATCTGCACTGCACGACATAACATTAGCAAGCTTTAATCATTTTGCAATAAAGAATTGAACTTTTTCCAGTTTATGTAACACGCTGTAATCTTAGCTTTTTTATCCTTATATAAAAAAATAAAATACTCTGAAAATAATTAAAAAAATCAATTAAATCAATAGGTAAATAAAATATTAAAAATAATTAACGATCAATTTTAATCACTGCCACTGGCGATTTTTCAGCTTTTATGTTTACAGCTCTGCTGATTAATAATACCCAAAAAGAGATGCAGATCACATTTAAAGAAAAGAGCACAGCTCTTTATTACTTTGCTTAAAGATAAATATTTTATAATATACAAAATAAATAGAAGAAAGCCGTGATTAATCAGTGGCTAACTATTAAGATTTAAAAAAGTTGATTTTTAATCTGCAGGGTTGAGCTAAGGGCAAGAGTGCTGAAGGTAATAATAACGGTTAATAATGGGTGATCTGGGCAGTTGCTAACGATGCTGGTGATTTTTTTGGTACAACACTCGTTAGCAAATTTTCATTTTTTATTGGCTGTGAAATTCATTACAGGCAAACAGCGTATTTTCGATCAGGGTTGCAACCGTCATCGGTCCAACTCCGCCAGGGACAGGAGAAATCCATGCGGCACGCTCTTTCGCGCCAGCAAAGTCAACATCACCAGCAAGACTGCCATCTTCCAAACGGTTGATGCCCACATCTAATACAGTGGCGCCTTTTTTAATCCACTCGCCCGGAATAAAATTAGCTTTACCGCGTGCTACGACCAATATATCAGCCTGTTTTACATAATGTGCCAGATCCGTGGTAAAACGATGGCAAGTGGTTGTTGTACAACCGGCTAGTAATAGTTCCAATGTCATCGGCCGCCCCACAATGTTAGATGCGCCGACGACAACAGCATGTTTACCGTGAAACTCAGTACCAATATATTCCAACATACTGATAATACCGCGCGGTGTGCAAGAGCGCAGCAATGGGATACGTTGTGCTAGCCGCCCGACATTATAGGGATGAAAGCCATCAACATCTTTATCAGGCTTAATGCGTTCAATCACCGATGTTTGATCAAAGCCGTCGGGTAATGGAAACTGCACCAGTATTCCATCAATATCGGGATCGTCATTAAGCTTATCAATTAATGCCAATAATTCATCTTGAGTGGTTGTTTCAGGAAGATCAAAGGCCTTTGAGTGAATGCCCACTGCTTCACAGGTACGACGTTTGCTGCCAACATATATTTGCGATGCAGGATCCCCTCCCACCAAAATAACGGCCAGCCCCGGAGCACGTAATCCATTGGCTATTCGGAGCTTAACCCCTTTTGCAACTCGTTCTGTAATCGTGGTTGCAATTGCCTTACCATCTATGATTTGTGCAGTCATTGAACAATTCTCTATTTATAATGTTTAATATCGACGTATTGTCGCAAAACAATCGAATGATGTCACATAAATCCTGACCAGTTTCATTATATAGCCAAACTATTTAAAGATGTAGATTCCTACAACTTCAAGTAATTTGGGGTTATTTTTTTTATTTCAGATAATATCTTTTCTATTTAGGATCTTATCGGTAAGATCCTTTGTCAGTACCTCTTAGTCGCTTTATTTACCAGATAGAGATCTATGCAACCGTCAAATTCAATATTCAATTTTAACGGCTTATTACGTAAGCTAATATCAGACTCAAATGTGCATGCCGGGTTACGCGTATTAATTGCTATGTCGATGGCATTTATCCCGGTACTTGTGCTAGATTCAATCCCTTTTTTTACACAAAATAGTCTGCATATTTCAGTTTCCCTGTGTTTAGGGGTAATGGCCAGTGCCATTGTTGAAACCGATGATAATGATCGAAATAGGCGGAAATTTCTTTTTACCATCGTATTGTGCTTTTTTATTTCCTCTTCCTGCGTGCAATTATTAATGCCCTATCCGGTTGCTTTTGCCCTGGGTTTATTTACCTCAAGTTTTGCTTTTATGATGCTTGCCATATTAGGCAACCATTACAATAGAGTTGGGTTTGGTACTATTTTAATCGCCATTTATACCATGATAGGTTATCAGGCCGACATCATCTGGTATGAGCAATCCATTCTCTTAAGCCTCGGGGCATTATGGTACGGCCTGTTTTCTCTAATCTGGAATTTTTGTAGTCCTTATCGCTCCTTAAGGGATCAACTGGCACAACTGTTCTTCGCATTGAGCCGTTATCAGGAGAAAAAATCTGCTCTATTTAACGAAAAAGAGGGCAGCAGCAAAGCCGGAATATTTGCCGTACGTCAACAATTAGCAATCCGCAACATCGCCATTATGGCTCGCTTTGATCAATGCAAACGTATTATTCAATCTCGTTTTAAGTTCAACCAGCAACAACCTGAGCTTGATAAACTTAATTATTACTATTTTGTTGCAGAACAAATTCATGAACGTATGAGCGCAAGTCAGTATTTATATAGCCAATTGGAAAAAATCTTCCGGGAAAGTCAAATATTAGAAGGTTACCATCAGCTTTTCTTACAATTAGGTGAAGAATATTATCAAATGGGGGTAGCTATCTCCGATAAAAAAAACTATCTGCACAGTCGCCGCTTAAAATGGACCCTTAACGCCCTAGCGGATCAATTATCTCTGCTCAAGCAAAACCAGGCGGTTATTGATAATAAAAAAGCACTGCAGGGGCTGCAGGGTATTTATGAAAATTTAGATGGCATAAATACATTATTGTTACAAACGCAGCAAACTGAGCAAAATGAAATAGTCATCGTGCCGATCGAAGCCGAATCTCAGCCAACACAGAAAGCTTACAAGCAACTGCTGGCAGCCATGACGGCAAAAAACCCTACTTTTAAACATGCGCTTAGAATCAGTATCGCTTTATTAGTCGCGTTTGTTTTGCAGAACAGTTTACAACTTAACCACGGTTTCTGGATTTTGCTGACGGTGGTATTTGTTTGCCAACCCAGTTTCAGTGAAACACGCAAGCGATTGGTATTACGCAGTATAGGCACACTATTTGGCGTCCTATTAGGTTACCCAATCTTAATCTTAGTTGAAGGAACAATAATACCGCAAGTTATCTTACTGGTATTAATGGCTTTTTTCTTTTTTACCTATGTGCGTACTAACTATGGTTTATCGATTGTCTTTATCACCATCTTTGTGATATTTGTCTTCAATTTATTAAACGGCACGGGGATGGAAGTTTTACCCTATCGCATCGGCGAGACTCTGTTAGGCTGTTTATTAAGCGTACTGGCAACCAGTTTTATCTTTCCTGATTGGCAGTTCCAGCGCTTCCCAATCTTAGTTAACCAACTTTTAACCTTAAGTGGTCGTTACTTCAAACAGGTAACGGATCAGTACCAACATGGTCGAAGTGAAAACTTAAATTACCGGATAACACGTTTTAACACCTTTCAAAGTGATGCGCTATTGGCCAACGCCTGGCAAAGTATGTTGTTTGAACCTCACTCAAAACAACAGTTAAACCAAGAAGTTTATGCTCTGGTCAATCGTTGTGATGCACTGGTTTCTTATATCGCGGCACTCGCCTCTCACCGCCATAAGATCAGTGATTTTGAAAAAAACATTAAAATACAAAACTTAATCAACCGTACCAGCAAACAACTATTTTTAGCTTGCCACCCTCAACAGATTGATACGAAACAAATTGTTAAAACGATTGAAGAACTGGAAAATTTTGATCCCCCTTTTTCTGGCGAAACATTATTAATTATTGAGCAATTGCGTTTAATTGCATTTGCCGCGATAGACATTCAATTGATTCTGCAACAGATTAATTTTGACGGTAAAAATCAAGGCTAAAAATATCTGGATTATGTTTAACCATAGAGGATATACAAGGGCTTTTACAACAGGTAAACTCCATTTTATAGGATATTTTCGAGAGAAAAAGGATAAAAATTTTGTTATTTAATGGGCAAGAATACCCAACAGATGCGCAAGGTTACTTGCTGGATACAAGCTTATGGACCCGGGAACTAGCGGCTTTTATTGCCCAGTCAGAATCACTGAAAATGACTGATCAGCACTGGCAAGTCATTTTTTTTGTTCGTGATTTTTATCTCGAGTATAATACCTCACCTGCGATGCGCACGCTGGTTAAAGCGATGGAAAAAGAATATGGAAAAGAAAAGATAAGCAGTCGTTATTTATACCGTCTTTTCCCTAAAGGACCGGCTAAACAAGCCACTAAAATCGCCGGATTACCAAAACCCGCCCGCTGCATTTAATGGGTAGTAGAGAATAACTATTTTAGATTTAATCAAACTTAACAAACAACAATCATTATTAATAAGGATTAACCCATGCCAAAGGCAAGCGACATTAAAAAAAATACCGCAATTGAATACAACAACAATGTTTATATTATTAGAGATATTGAACGCTCTGTGCCACAGGGCCGTGCTGGCGGTAGTTTATACCGCATGCGTATGTACGACGTAGTTTCAGGCTCAAAAATTGATCAAACATTCAAAGATAACGAGATGCTGCCGTTAGCTGATTTAGTCCGCCGCAATGTTATGTTTTCTTATATTGATGGTGAACAGTATGTGTTTATGGATAACGAAGATTACACGCCGTATAACCTCGATAAAGACAGCATAGCGGATGAAATACTATTGATTAATGAAGATACTCAAGGTCTTCAGGTGGTTTTAGTTGACGGCGCGCCCGTCGCGCTGGAACTGCCTTCGAGTGTCGAACTGGAAATAGTAGAAACATCTCCCTCTATTAAAGGTGGGTCGGCAACAGCACGTACCAAACCCGCAATACTCTCAACAGGCCTGACAGTGCAAGTACCAGAGCATATTTCTACGGGCGATAAAATTAAAGTGAACACGGCTGAACATAAATTTATGGGTCGTGCTGATAAATAACAATTGAAACAATAAAAACAATAAAAACAATAAACATTAAAAAGGGGGGAGCCAGTAAATTGGCTCCCCCCTTTTTTTGACATCCCACTGTTATTTCTGCCATAAAAAAGGCGACTAAATATAGTCGCCTTTTTAGTTTTTTAGCAAATAATCTAATTATTCAGCAGGATATTTAATATCTGCATTAGCCATTAACGCCATTGATAAGGCTTGATAGGTTGATTCTGAAAATAAGCGTTGCAACCTCTCTTCAAGTTTTTGTATCTTATCAACGTTTTTCAACTCAGAATCAAGTTCTTCAACAGACGTTAGCTCAATTAACGCATAATCATCTGTACTTGTGGTCACCCAATCGTAGGTCGCTTGCTGCTCCGTTGGTTTAGCTAATTTAAAGACCGCCTGCATCACACGATAATCAAGCTCACTGTCATTACGTGTAAAGGTTGACGGGTCACTGAATGCCAAATTTTTCTCAGTCAAGATAGTTTCAATCGACTCTTGTGCCTTCAACTTGACCATTAACGACTTAACAAACTCTTCTGTGTTTTTATGCGCTTTCTGTGCCTGTAGCTGCGCTATAATCTGCTCAGAAACGTCAGCAAGTGGTTGTAATGCCGCCGCTTGATAACGATTAACATGGACAACAATCACTTTATTTTCAGAAAGCTCAATAAGCTCTGAGTTCATTCTATCTTCACGAAATGCGCTATCAAATACGATTTTTAAAACCGCATTATCTGTAAGCGGTTCGGGCGCCTCTGCAGCTGAAAACAGTTCTGTATGTTGAATATCTGTGCCAAGCACTCTAGCAGCTTCATCTAAATTATCAGGTCTTTCAAAGGCGGCTTCACTTAACCTTTGATGCAGCTCATAATAAAGATTATTCATTTCTTCCCGTTTGGCGGCGTTCTCAACTTGCGCTGTCACCTCGGACAAAGGTAATTTCTTACTTTCTTGAATATCAACTAATTTGATGATGTGATAACCAAATTGTGATTTAACAATATTCGACAAAGGCGCTTCTTTGGTGAGCTTAAATGCAGCGTCATCAAATGCAGGATCCATTACACCACGTTCAAACCAGTCCAATTCACCATTATTTTCAGCAGAATAGCTATCCTCTGATTTTTGAGCGGCAAGTTGTGCAAAATCAGCCCCCTCTTCAAGTTCAGACAAAATAGCTTGCGCTTTTTCTTTTGCCGCACTGTTGTCTCCGAGCAGTAAGATATGCGCAACTTTGCGCTTTTCACCACGCTGATAATCAGATGCGTGCATGTCGTAATATTTTTCCAGCTCTTCACTGCTTAAGGTCACCCGGTCAGCTAACAATGAACCATCTAAGACAACATAATCGACACTGACTTGCTCAGCTGTTTGAAAAAACTGGCTGTTGTTTTCGTAATAAGTCGATATTTCTTGTTCACTGATGGGATCTTTATCAGCAAAATCACTCGCTTTAACCGTTAGCACTCTTGCCACACGTTTTTGAGCTTGTAAGCGATTAGCTTGCTGCACTTCCATCGGTAAGATAAATTCACTACCAAGTACCATAGTAAGCAACTGACGACGTGCGAGATCCTGTTTTATACTTTGACTAAATTGCGCCGGTGTATAACTCGCTCGTCTTAATAATGATAAATATTGTTCGTTATTAAAGTTTCCATCAACTTGAAACTCTTTCATTTTACGAATTTCTTGTTTAACTTGCTCATCACCAATACGCAATCCCATATCCTTAATGGCTTGCGTAAGAAGACGCTCTGAAATAACCGTTTGCATCGCTTGCTGTCTAATTTTTTGGTTGAAATTAGGAGTTGATGCCAGCAGTGCAAACTGTTCGCCATATTGCTGCTCTAAACGAGTACGCTCATTTTGATAAGCTTGATCAACTGTCGCTTTACTTATTTCTTCATCATTCACAGTAACAGCAACGGAAATACCGCTACCGCCTAAATAACTACTCACTCCCGCTAGGGCGAATGATAAAATTATCACAACGATTATAATTTTAGCCGTGGCACCTTGTGCGCCTTCGCGCATTTTATCTAACATAACTTTGTCTTCTCTTAAAAACTTAGACCAATTTTTTAATGGCAACTTAATTGATAATATTCTGCCGTTAATCGCCGTATAAGCAACTAAAGCGCTTCAGATTTCAACCCTAACAAGATACTTTTTAATCGAATCGATATTAAATAAAAAAGCGCATCATCGGATGCGCTTAATGTATAACTGTTGTCTCGCATCTCTGCAAATAAACGGGCTATAGTATTTATCAAACAACAGATTAAGCGTTGATTGCATCTTTTAATGATTTACCAGCTTTGAATGCAGGTACTTTAGCAGCCGCAATTTGGATCGGTTCGTTGGTTTGTGGATTACGGCCCGTACGTGCAGCACGCTCTTTAACAGAGAAAGCACCAAAACCGATAAGTGAAACATTATCACCTTCAACTAATGCGCCCGTCACACTCTCGATAAAAGCATCTAGTGCACGACCCGCTGCTGCTTTAGAAATATCTGCACTTTCCGCAATATTATCGATCAGTTGTCCTTTGTTCATTTTACATCTCCATCTTTATTATTTTAATGTCCATAATTAAATACTTAATTAACACAGGTTCAATTCTATTTTCATAAGGCTACGTTGCTATTTAATTGGGCGCAAGTAAATTTATAGAAAACTCACCCACAGCCCTCTATTTTCTGCAGTTTATCACCTATTTTGGTGACTTTTCCACAGAAAAACCTTTTATACTTTCTTGCAGCGCAATTTCCAGCACTTCATCAATCCAGCGAACAGGTTTAATTTCGAGTTCGCCCTTAATGTTATCAGGAATCTCTTCCAAATCACGGGTGTTTTCAAAAGGAATTAAGACAGTTTTAATGCCGCCTCGTCTTGCCGCTAATAATTTTTCTTTCAAGCCGCCAATTGGTAAGACTTCTCCACGCAGCGTAATTTCCCCGGTCATCGCAACGTCAGCTCGAACAGGAATACCCGTCAGGCTAGAAATCAGCACAGTACACATGGCAGCACCCGCACTTGGACCGTCTTTAGGCGTTGCACCTTCCGGTACATGCACATGAATATCGCGTTTTTCATGAAAATCAGCATTGATTCGCCACTCTTCAGCTTTTGCACGCACCACTGTCATCGCAGCCTGAATAGACTCTTTCATGACATCACCCAAGGATCCGGTATAGGTTAATTTACCTTTACCCGGAACAGAGGTCGCTTCAATGGTTAACAACTCGCCGCCTACTTCAGTCCAGGCAAGTCCAGTCACTTGCCCTACTTGATTGGCCGAATCCGCTTTACCAAAATCAAATACTCGCACCCCGAGATAATCTTTTAAATTATCAATATTGACGTCTACTTTTTTGATCTTTTTATCAAGCAGTATCTGTTTAACCACTTTACGACAAATTTTTGATATTTCGCGCTCTAATGAACGTACCCCAGCTTCTCGCGTGTAATAACGAACAATCCCGATAATAGCACTGTCGTCGATATTAATTTCATTCTCTTTCAAACCATTACGTTTGATTTGTTTACCAGTTAGATGCTGCTGAGCAATATTCAATTTTTCGTCTTCGGTATAACCCGACAAACGAATGACTTCCATTCGATCCAGTAGTGGTCCGGGAATATTCATTGAATTGGACGTAGCAACAAACATAACATCGGACAAATCATAATCAACTTCTAAATAATGATCGTTAAAAGTATTATTTTGCTCTGGATCTAACACTTCAAGTAAAGCAGAAGCAGGATCACCACGCAGATCAGACGCCATTTTATCTATTTCATCCAATAAAAACAGTGGATTCTTGACCCCCACTTTACTCATTTTTTGAATTATTTTACCCGGTAGTGACCCGATATAGGTGCGACGATGTCCGCGAATCTCCGCTTCATCTCGAACTCCGCCTAATGCCATACGTATATATTTACGGCCGGTGGAACGCGCAATTGACTGACCTAATGAGGTTTTACCAACACCGGGAGGACCAACTAAACATAAAATGGGTCCCTTTAATTTATTAATCCGCGTCTGCACTGCAAGGTATTCTAAAATACGTTCTTTTACTTTTTCTAAACCATAATGATCCGCTTCTAATATTTCCTCTGCTTTGGCCAGATTCTTTTTCATCGGCGTGCGTTTTTTCCAGGGAACATTCACTAAGCTTTCAATATAAGTTCGTATAACACTGGCTTCAGATGACATTGGTGACATCATTTTTAATTTTTTAAGCTCTGACGTTGCCTTTTCATAAGCTTCTTCAGACATACCCGCTTGTTCTATTTTTTCAGCAAGTTGGTCATGATCATTACCACCCTCTTCTGACTCGCCCAACTCTTTTTGAATCGCTTTCATCTGTTCATTAAGGTAATAGTCGCGCTGACTCCGCTCCATCTGCTTTTTAACGCGCGAACGGATACGTTTTTCAACTTTCAGAATATCTTCTTCATTTTCCATCATTGCCATCAGATATTCCAAACGCTCAGTGATAGAGTTTAACTCTAAGGCAGTTTGTTTATCTTCCAGACTTAAGGGCATATGTGCAGCGATGGTATCAGCTAAACGTTCAGGATCATCAATACCATTCACTGAGGCCAACACCTCGGGTGGGATTTTTTTATTAAGCTTGATATAAGATTCAAATTGCCCCATTACACTGCGTAATAAAGCCTCTTCCTCTTTTTCATCAATGGCTTCACTTTCCAGTAGCTCAACCTCAGCAAAAAAATAATCTTTATTTTCAATATTATTAATTAATTGCGCACGTTGTACGCCTTCAACTAACACTTTAACGGTACCATCGGGTAATTTTAATAATTGCAGAATATTTGCAACTGTCCCGATGGTGTACAGATCTTCTAATTTTGGATCATCTAATGAAGCTTCGGTTTGCGCCACTAATAATACTTTTTTACCCTGCTCCATGGCAGCTTCTAAACAGCTGATAGATTTTTTTCTACCAACAAAAAGTGGAACAACCATATGCGGATAAACCACTACATCACGTAGGGGTAATACCGGCAGGGTTAATTGCAGCTCTGATTCAGTTTTCATAATATCCCCGGAAATATTTATTTATTTTTCTTATCAACAAATAAATTTTAAAAAGCGTAGTAAACTATACTGGGGATTGGAGTTTTTTTTTCAAGGTAATAAATGAAAAAAGAGAGCACAAGGCTCTCTTTCTTAATAATTATTGGTTTAATTGGTTATTTATCAGACGATGCTAATCGTTCTTGCTCTTCCGAATAAATCAGTAGAGGTTTTGCCTTACCAGCAATGACATTTTCATCAATAACAACTTTACTGACATTTTTTACCGAGGGTAAGTCATACATAGTATCTAACAATACCTCTTCAACAATTGAACGCAGCCCACGTGCACCAGTTTTCCGGCCCATCGCTTTTTGTGCCATTGCGATTAATGCATTTTCTCTAAACTCAAGCTCGACATTTTCTAATCCAAATAACGCAGCATATTGTTTCGTGATTGCATTTTTCGGTGCCGTTAATATTTCAACTAATGCGTGTTCATCTAATTCCGTTAATGTTGCAACAACAGGTAACCGCCCTATAAACTCAGGAATCAGACCGTATTTAATTAAATCCTGAGGCAACACTTTTTGAAAAGTTTCACTGATCGTCGCTTTTGAATCTTTATCTCTTACGGTTGCACCAAAACCAATGCCCGTGCCCGTATCAACACGTTGTTCAATGACGCTATCTAAACCTGAGAATGCACCGCCACAAATAAACAGTATCTTGGAAGTATCTACTTGGATAAACTCTTGATTTGGATGTTTCCGGCCACCCTGAGGGGGAATAGAAGCAACTGTACCTTCAATCAGTTTTAATAACGCCTGTTGTACACCTTCACCTGAAACATCACGTGTAATAGACGGATTTTCTGATTTACGGGTTATCTTATCAATTTCATCGATGTAGATAATACCGTGTTGCGCTTTTTCTGCATCATAATCACATTTTTGTAACAGCTTCTGAATAATGTTTTCAACATCTTCACCCACATAACCCGCTTCAGTAAGTGTGGTTGCATCGGCCATCGCAAAGGGGACATCTAATAACCGCGCCATGGTTTCTGCCAGCAGTGTTTTACCACTGCCCGTTGGACCAATCAGAAGAATATTACTTTTACTGAGCTCAACACCATCAGAAATAGCACCATGCTTTAAACGCTTATAATGGTTATATACCGCAACTGACAAGACTTTTTTTGCTGTGTCTTGACCAATAACATAATCGTCCAGATTGTCACGAATTTCATGTGGTGTTGGTAATTTTTTATCGCTCGTTGTCGATTCACTTGCACTGTTTATTTCTGCAATTTCTTCTTTGATAATATCATCACAAAGATCAACACATTCATTACAAATATAAACAGAAGGACCGGCAATCAGTTTTTTTACTTCGTGCTGACTTTTTCCACAAAAAGAACAATAAAGTAAACTATCATTTTTATTTGGCATTTTTTTTCCTTTACTTATTTTCTATGCGTTAACACTGAATCAACAATGCCGTATTCTACTGCTTCACTTGCGCGCATAAAATTATCACGATCTGTATCTTGCGCAATTATTTCAATGTCTTTACCCGTATGAAAAGCTAATAATTCATTCATACGATGTTTGGTGGCAAGTATCTCTTTAGCATGAATTTCAAAATCAGAAGCTTGACCTTGGAATCCGCCTAGTGGTTGATGAATCATCACTTTTGCATTAGGCAGGCAATGACGCTTACCCGGTGCACCGCTGGCGAGTAAAAAGGCGCCCATACTCGCAGCCATCCCCATACAAACAGTACTCACATCCGGTTTTATAAACTGCATCGTATCGTATATTGCCATGCCGGCGCTGATCGATCCACCCGGTGAATTAATATAAATAAAGATGTCTTTTTCCGGGCTTTCTGATTCTAAAAATAATAACTGTGCAGCAATAACATTCGCTACATGATCTTCAACAGGGCCGGTCAAAAAGATAACACGCTCTTTTAATAAACGTGAATAAATATCATAAGAACGCTCTCCTTTTGCTGTTTGTTCCACAACCATAGGAATAAGCGCGTTACTAATTGGATCGGTATTTCCAGCAAATGGATTTGACATGTTCAACTTCTACCCTAATAAATTAAATAAAATTGCTAATACTGAATGTAAAATGGCCCGAGTGAAATCACTCGAGCCATTGAAAGCTAATACCCAAACGCCTGAAAAATCAAAAAAGTTTCATCTCTGCGCTGTACACTGGGTATAAAATTGAATAATAAGTTTCTATTAAGCAACTACTTTGTTCATAACTTCGTCGAACGATTTGTTTACTTCCGTTACTTTAGCTTTTTCGATGATAAAATCAACTGCTTGCTCTTCTAATGCAACATTTTCCATGTTCTGCATCATTTCTTTGTTATTTTTGTAGTATGCAATGACTTCTGCAGGATTATCATAAGCTGATGCGGCAGATTCAATTAATGCAGCCACTTTTTCTTGATCAACGGTTAATTCATTAACGTTGATCACTTCGCCTAACAGAAAACCGACTTTAACGCGTTTTTCAGCTTGTTCTTTGAACAATTCAGCAGGTAACTCAGGTAAGTTTTCTGGATCCATTTCTTTAGCGTAGCGTTCCATCGCCTGCTTACGTAAAACAACAATTTCGTCTTCAACTAACGCTTTAGGTATTTCAATTTCATTGTTTTCAACAAGTGCGTTTAATACTTTATCTTTAGCGCTATTTTTAAGTGCCTGACTGAGTTCACGCACCATATTTTGTTTTATATCATGCTTTAATGTTTCTAACTCGCCGTTTTCAACACCAAATTTTTGTACAAATTCAGGCGTAATTTCTGGCAGAATTTGTTCTTCAACTTTAGTCAGTTTAATAGCAAACTGTACCGCTTTACCTTTAAGTTGTTCTGCATGATAATCTTCTGGAAAGTTTACATCGATAGTAAACTCACTGCCAGCCGCATGGCCAACAATACCCGCTTCAAAACCCGGAATCATTTTACCACTGCCCAATACAATATCGAATCCTTCGGCTTTTCCGCCTTCGAATACTTCACCATCAATAGAGCCTTCAAAATCAAGTGTTACCTGGTCATCATTTGCAGCTTCACGTTCAACCGCATTCCATTCTGCATGTTGCTTACGCAGCGTCTCAATCATTTTATCCAGATCAGCATCAGTGACTTCTGCAGAATCTTTCTCAATAGATAACGCTTCTAATGGGCTTAGTGTTACTTCCGGGTAAACTTCAAATGTTGCCGTAAAAGTAAAGTCTTGACCTTTTTCACGCGCTTGAGGTTCAAAATTAGGGCGTGCTGCCAAATTAAGTTTTTCAGCCATAACCGCTTCAGAAAAGTTGCGCTGCATCAATTCACCAGCCACTTCTTGGAAAATACCCGCGCCGAAACGTTTAGTGACAACAGAAGTGGGTACTTTACCTGGGCGGAAACCATCAACACGTTGTGTTTTAGCTAAATGATGAACGCGGCTATTATACTCTTTATCAAATGCTTCAGCAGCAATAGTGACAGTAAGCTTGCGCTCTAGACCTTGTGTTGATTCAACAGAAACTTGCATTTTATTTCCTTTATCTTTTTGACGTTAATAAATTAAGTTAGCTAGTTCAGCCCACCTTCAGTGATGAGTTAAACTTCTAAGGAATTATCGTTTTTAAACAACAACATATATTAAAATAACACCTCAGTAAATTATTGAGTTTAATTTCGATGATGAAATTTAAGACCCACCATTATAGACATTGTTTATGCTTTAGTCGAGTCTTACGAAAAATGAAAAATGGTAAGCAGAATATAATTTATAAAATTACCAATCGGCAAGATACAAAAATAGATATTTTACAATTGCTTCAATTAAATCACACTGCTCAAATAGGCGACAATATTTTTATCTTTAGTTAGCATCAATAATGGTCGTAAAACATAAATCAAATCTAAAGTAATTACAACTAATAGAGGATATAGGGGTGCGAACATGAGAAATCAACCCGTTATACCAAATCCACTCTTTTTATATTCAGTTATGCGGGTTAAAATCGTCTGAAGATACTCGATTATGACTGCAACAGGAAGCCCTGAATGCCGGAGAAAATGATTTGAGCGCCAATGGCAGAAACAAATAACCCGGTAATTTTGGGTATAATTTCCAAACCTTGCTCGCCAATTAAATCCTGCAATTTGTTTGAAAGTAATAAAACCCCAGCGAGTGAAATAACGGCGGCAAGTAATGACAAAATAACCAGCGTTATCCCCAGCACACCGGACATCTCAGCACCGATAACCATTAAAACACCAATCAGACCAGGCCCGATGGCACTTGGAATAGCAAGCGGCACAATGGCAAAATCACTGCCTTTTTTCATGGTGTTTTCAGGTACTTCTCCACCCTTAATCATCTCTAAGGCACTTAAAAAGAGAACTGTCCCTGCACCAATTTTAAAAGCATCTAAGGTAATACCAAACAAGCTAAAAATATATTTACCAAATAATAAAAAAATTAAACCCGCAACAGCAACGGCAATTGAGGATCTTAAAATAACCACTTTTTTCGCAGGATTGCTAAGCTTTTTACTTAAACTCAAGAAAATAGACAACACAAAAAAAGGTGTCATCATAAAAAACATCTTTAAATAAAGGGTAAAAAACGTTTCCAACATTGCAGGCTCACTCTAGTTTTTAAAAACGCAATGCTAACACAATCATTAATATATTCGGGTAAAAAAACGCTTAAATAAATCAATCAATCAAAAAAATCGAATGTGGCCAAATGCTGAATAATAACCCCCAAGAGAGACGCTTAGATTACCCCTTATGGCCTATTTTGATATAGCACGAAAAAACCTAATCCTATAAAAACAAACGCTAAGCCGCAGATTGCCAGCAGGTTTATTTGTACAGAATTAAGTAATATCAAACCGGCTATCATAGCAAATACCACTTCACTCGCTTGAGTGGCATCAACCCCTGCTAATTCACTGGCTTTGGTCGCTTTAGTACGGGCATAAATAAAGATACTGGTAGCTATCACACCGGAAAATAAAGCCACCAGCGCGGTATTTAATATCTGACTCTTCTCCGGCAAACCAGGCTGCACAAATAAACCCAGAACGATCCACATAGGTATGGAACCTAATGACATTAATAACACTTTATTAAAGGCTTTATCTAACAGTGGAGAATGAATTTTTGGTAACTTTTTATGCTGTCCCTGACGTACTTCCCAGACCAGTTGATTACCCAAAGGGTAACAAAAAGCCGCTAATAACACCGGCAAAGCACCAAATAAAAGCTGATTAATGCTGACCTCCGTGGCCTGAGATAAATTAATCAATAAAACGCCGAAAAAAATCATGGTGGAAAATAACCAGACACGAGACGGAAACCGTCTGCCAAACAACATTAAGACCAATAAACTGGCAACAATAGTAAATTGCCAGGTAGCGGCGATAATCCAACCGGGGGAATAATCTGCACTAAAACAGATTAACGCATAAAAAGCCCCGAATCCGATACTGCCGGTGACAATCCAAAAGACAGCATGCTGTAAAAAAAGCTGCAACAGTTGTTTTAACTGTTTAATCCCATCACTTAATAAAGCAATGATCAGCAAAAAAATAACCATAAACAGATAGCGTAATGATGCAGACCAAAACCAGTGCCCCCCCTGCTCACTCATTATTTCATTTAACACAAAGGTAGCACTGAAAAACAAACCAGATAACAAACCTAAATTGATTAATTTTAACATTAAAGAATATTCCCAAAGTGGTCGAATGATAAGTATTATAAGGTTTATTGGCAAATATCAGCGTTAAGTGCATTTGTGAGGTTGATTAAATCCGTTGGATTTAATGCTATCTCCAGCCCTCTTTTCCCCGCACTCACATAAAGGCACTGCAATGCTAATGCACTATTATCTAAGACAGTTTTTAAACGTTTTTTCTGCCCCAAGGGACTCACTCCACCAAGTACATAACCCGTTGAACGAAGCACTGCTTGTTTATCTGCCAAGACCACTTTTTTAGCAGTGCAGACTTTAGCCACTTTTTTCAAGTTGAGCATTTTGGTTACGGGTAAAATGCACACTAGCAGATTTTCATTATCAACATTGACCACTAATGTTTTAAAAACCAGCTGTCCATCAATCCCCATTTTCTGGGCGGCTTCCAATCCATAGGCATCACAGTTTTTATCGTGCTGGTATTGATGAATTTTAAATTTCATTTTGTGTTTATTAAGGAGATCAACGGCTGGTGTCATCTTTCTTTCTACCTTATAAAGCAATTTTTTTTGCTGCTGTTTAGACGCGTTTTAGCGCAGTACCTATAACTAAGTAATTCTCATTTTATTAATCAATGCATTGACTAATAAAATGAGAATTACTGTGGTTTGATAAGCAACTCATTCCACCTTGTAAGCCGGGGTTTTCATTAAGCTAATCCCAGCTGCCACTTTATTCTTTTATTTTCTGTTTAACTTTTTCTGCAAGGGTTACGGATGGGCTTTTTAAACGCTCAACTAAACGGCTAAAACGTTTTGTTTTATGGCGCATCGCACTGGCCATTAAGGATAAATCGGCAAACAGCGTCAACTGTTTTTTTGCGCGGGTAATAGCGGTATAAATGAGTTCTCGGCTGACCACAGAGACGTGATTTTCAGGTAATGCTAATACAGTGTGCTCAAACTCAGATCCCTGGCTTTTATGTACCGTCATGGCAAAAACAGTTTCATGGTTGGGCAAACGACTTGGCTGAAAATCGGCAATAGACGCATCGGGCATTTGGAAATAAACACGTAACTGTAAAGATTCATCTAATAAACACAGGCCAATATCACCATTATATAAACCTAAATGATAATTGTTTTGGGTTATCATAACCGGACGACCGACATACCAATAAACATAGGCATGTTGCGGATCCTTGTGCACTTGCCCGGTCGTTAACAGGCCTGCTTTTTCTAATACCGTTTCGCAGAGTTTATTTAAACACTTGACTCCCCACTCCCCTTCGCGCGTCGCACATAATATTTTAAATTGGTTAAACTGCTTTAATAGTTGCCCCGCAAGGTTTCGATTGTCTACGGTAATAGTCGACAGGTTTTGTAAATAGGGACGATAACCTTCCAAGACCAGAGCTGCCAACTCTTTTTTACCCAACTCAGTATTCGGATAGTGCTGCAAATCATTATAATCATCACATAACGCCATCACCTTTTTGCTGTTTGCGCGGCCGCTATTAATCGCCTTGGCTAAATAGCCAATCCCCGAGTATTGGTCAAAACGGTAACTTTTACGCAGCAAACATAAATTATCAGCCATATTAGGTGACCGAGGGGCGGTCTTGGTTAACGAGGTATAACCCGTTAAATCTGCCAACAGCTGCGCTTTTTTAGCACTGTATCCCGATTCAATAAAATGGCAAATATCCCCTAAAACAGCTCCCGCTTCAACCGATGCCAGCTGGTCTTTATCACCTAATAATATCAGGCGGGCATGATCCGGTAGCGCCATTAATAATTTTGCCATCAGCGGCAAATCGACCATCGAAGCTTCATCCACCACCAGCAGATCGACATTTAATTTTTCATCCTGGTTAAAACGAAAGTGATTACTGTTGGCTTTTACCCCCAACAAGCGGTGAATGGTCGTCGCCACCTTGGGCATTTTGTCTTTAATGCCCGGCTCAATGTTTAATTCCACTAAGGCATGGGTAATAGATTCTGTTAAACGCGCAGCAGCTTTTCCCGTTGGAGCAACCAATTTAATCAACAGTGTTGGTTGAAATTTCAGCAGCAAGGCGAGCAGTTTAGTAACAGTCGTAGTTTTACCCGTGCCGGGCCCTCCTGAGATAACACATCGCGCAGTAGTCAAGGCTAATGCAGCACTGACCTTTTGCCAGTTACAGCGTTTATTTTCCGGAATCAAGGATCCTAAGGGTTGTAAATCCTGCGCATTTTCGGCCTGACTAAATAACTGTTCAACTCCTACCCAGTCAACTGTCGATCCAGGGAGAAGATCAATATATTTTTCACATAATAAAGGCAGGGGTTGTCTTGGATCGCGGCACCAATCCTGCCATAAATAGGTATAATTGGTGGCAAATAAAACATCGAGTTCCACCTTGATATCAGAACCCAAGGACAACTTAGGTTGATCCAATAATTTATCAGCGATAAGCTGCTCAAACAGGGCGTAACGGGTAAGATACAAGGCATTAAACTGTAAACACAGGGGGGCATTATCACCCACACAGATTGAACTACTTAATAACGCATGTGCCTCAAAATTATTCTGCAATAAACATTCCATATCATGTTCCCGGCAAAACCCCTGCAAATCAAGTTCACTTAACGAACATTTATCATTTAAACGGATAATGATTTCTTCAACGGGTAAACAGATATGCCCAAGACCCAGATATTCACTGCAGAAGGCAGCACTTAACTGGGTTAATTTATCCGCCCCCATTTCCGCCATAAAGGCTGCAAAATGGTAATCAATTGAACGTAATAGCCCCTGCTCTTTCCATTGTTTTAGTTGTGTTAACATATCGGCTCCACTGTTGATTTAGCACTGTTTTTTTGCCCTGAAAACAGTTTATCAAGCCCGTCTATCAGACTAAAACTGGGTTTAACAAAATAAACGCCGTATTCCTGTTCGCCCTGCATACCCCGTAAAAAGGTATAAAAAACCCCGCCAATATGGGTTTCATAATCGTAATCTGCTAAACGAGATTTAAGCAGACGATGCAGCGCCAGAGTATAAAGCTGGTATTGAAAATCGTAGCGGTGTTCAATCAAGGCCTGCTCCATACTAGTTTGATTATAATCCTGCAAACAGTCACCAAGATGATTAGATTTATAATCAAGCACGTAATATTGTCCATTTTTTTCGAATGTTAAATCGATAAAACCTTTTAAAAACCCCTGTACTGTCCGAAACTGCAACTCCCCCGCACGCGCAGATAATGGATCATATTTTTTTAATAGGTTATTGACCTCATTTGCCTGCAGTTCCTGCATGGGAATAAAAAACTGCATTTCAATTTTTTTCTGCTGGGCAGACAAATCACCTAATTTAATATCAGCGCCGGCAGCTAAGTCATGACCTAGAATCTGCTCTATCCAAGCGGTTAATACTGGAGCCCACAATTCCGGATCCGGATAATGGCGTAATAAGAGTTGCTCAAATAACAGTTCATTGAGCGTTTCAGTTTCCATATTTTCAAGGTTAGTTAACTCAAATAATTCATGTAGAAAGGTGCCGTGCTTAGCCCCTCGGGGAAAACTAAAGGGTGTTTTTTCGGGACTGGTTAAAATAGCGGGTGACACTTCAGTCTGTTCATTGCTGATATTATCTATAGGCATAACGGTAGGTGTCACTGAAGCTACCTGAGTATTAGTCTGTGTATGAAAGCGTGACAATGATGAATAACTGCTGATCCACCAATTCCTTTCAACCTGTTTTCCGAGCACCAAGGGGGCTTGTAAAGGTTGATCGCTTTGTCTGGCCTGATAGTGCGTTTCATCCAACAATGGCGTTGGGCGGATGCTTATATTCAGACTATTGTCAGCCATTTTTTGTAACTGTTTATTTAATTGTTCGGTATCACCGGCTAACAGACCCTTACCCGCCTGTAAGCAGATATAACCCAGCGCGCTTTTACACAGCGGACTATTTTTCTCGCGCCCTTTTTTGTAATTGCCAATACCAATGTAACAACGGTAAACACTGCGCGTCAGACCGACATACAATAAGCGCAAATCTTCCGCCAGCTGCTCTTTTTCAGCGAGGGCAGCATTATTCTTGGTATTTTGCAGATCAAAAATAAGCGCATTATTCTGGTCAGGATCATGATATAAACAGGCTTGAGGTTTTTGATATAACCCCGTAAAAGGCATAAACACAATATCGTATTGTAGCCCTTTTGCTTTATGTAACGTACTCACCTGAACCAGATCTTTTTCACTTTCTAAACGTTGTTTTTGCTCACTTTCACCGCTATTTCCTTGTTTTATCTGCTCACCGAACCAGCGTAACAAAGCAAACTCACCATCATGGTCAACACTGTTTTTTTGTAATAACTCCGCTAAATGTAATACGTCTGTTAATAAACGTTCGCCCTGAGTATCTTTAAGTAAATAAGCGCTTATTGCCTGTTGATGAAATAATTTATGTAACATTGCCAAAATACCCACACTGCGCCATTGTCTGCGGTACTCTATAAATTGCCCTATTTTCTCTTCCCATAAGCGGGTATTCAATAAAATTTGATGCACTTGATAAGGTGTTTGACAGAACAGTTTACAGGCGATCGCTGCGCGTAATAAACGCTCATTTTCAGGGTTTAAACAAGCCTGTAAAATACGCAATAGGTCCTTTGCATGGGATGTTGCATAGACACTCTCTTTGAGTGACAAATAAACACTGTTAATATTTTCATTAAATAAAGCGTTACGAATCAACTGTGCTTCTTTTCCAGTGCGCACTAGGACTGCGATATGGTTTGCCCTAATAATACTTCTTTTACCCTTTTTATCTTCCAGATAAGCCTTATCCTGCTGGGCTAATAACAGTATTTTTTTGATTTCATTGATACAGGCATGGGTTATTGAATCTTTGAAACCTTGACTATTTTCTCCGCCAACGGGGTGAATAAACTGTAATGCGCTTTGGGCAGGATCGTCTTTATTCTCCACCACTAATTTTTTACGTCGCTTATCGGGTGCCTGCACCGCACTAAAGGGGATATCATCATTATAAATAAAGGGTGCGGGACAAAATTCAAAAAAGGTATTACTAGCATCAATCATTTCGGGCGTGGAACGATAGTTATAATCCAAGCTGTAATGCGCACTGACATTCTGGCGCGCTTTCATATAGGTAAAAATATCAGCGCCACGAAAGCTGTAAATCGCCTGCTTGGGATCGCCAATCATAAATAAACCCAGACTTTTATCAAGCGGTTCGGAATCTTCGCCTTCAAGGGACTGATAAATAGTGGTAAAAATACGGTATTGAACCGGATCGGTATCTTGAAATTCATCGATCAGAGCAATCGGATATGCCGTCCTAATATTCAAGGCAAGACTCTTTTCATTGCCGTTTTGCAGTGCCGCATCCAAGCGTGTTAACAAGTCATCAAAACCCAATAACATCTGTTTATTTTTATTTGATTGCAGATGTGCTTGCACCCAATGGGTGGCTTTTACCAAAATAGTATTTTCTAATGAGAGGTCCAATGCTAACAGCGCTTCAATCTCACTAAAGACCGGATGTGTTGGGATCTCACCCTTGGGTGTTTTTTCATCTAATGTTTTTTGTGAAAATTTAACCAGGCTTTTAGGTAAACTTAAACTGGCGCTGGAGGTTAACGCCCATTGAGAGACCTCTTTCAACCAGTTAGGGATATTTTTCTTGCTATAGCTGCGTTTAGAAACCGCGGAATGGGTAATAATATCAGCATAATCCGACTGATCATTAAGCCAGTTTATTTTAAGGGTTTCAATGAATGATATACTGCGCTCATACTTAGCTTTAAAATCAAAATCATTAATTTTCGGTAAAAAATGCAGATCGCTGCGTGATAAAAACGGCCGTAAATTTTTCTGCAGCTGCCCGGGATTCTCCCAATAACTAAAAATAAGTTCGGTCAGAGGTGTGGATAAACCATAGAAAAAAGTGCGCCAGAAATCATTGCAGGCTAACTGTAATAACTGAGCATCGTCCTCTAATAAATTTTGTTCGAATAAACTGCCCGACTCAAAGGCATTTTGCATCAGCATTCGCTGGCAGAAACCATGAATAGTAAAGATAGCAGCTTCATCCATTTGCAGTTCAGCAAAACGTAATAAACGAATAGCAACCTGATGATCGACTACTTCCTTAAGCAAACTTTGGGTAAAAGGATTATCACTCTCACCTTGAATAAAATCTAAACGTACATCTTGAATACGCTCTCTAATACGGTTACGTAGCTCGGCTGTTGCAGCTTCGGTAAAAGTGACCACTAAAATTTGGTCAACGGTCAAAGGACCTTGATGCGCAGCCTGTTCACCGTGACCGAGTAACAGGCGAATAAACAAACTGGCAATGGTATAGGTTTTACCTGTGCCTGCAGAGGCTTCAATTAAACGTTGCCCGTACAGAGGAAAAGTTAATGCATTAAGCGGTTGGACGACAAGTTCTGTTTTAGTGGTATTCATTTTATTTAATTTATCCATTATTCGCCGCCATCCGATTCTGAATATTCAATAGAGCTTATATTGGATAAACTATCAGCCGCCATAAAAATTTCTGGAATAACCATTATTCGTCACCATCTAAGTCATCGTAATCAATTGGCTTTATATTAGACAAAATCGGCATAAATATTTTCAATGCTAAAGGCTGAAAAGCATCCCAATGGTCTTCCAGGTTTTCATAACATCGATTGATATAAGGATCCTGTCCTTCCGAAAAACCACGATCATTTGAGAAACAGAGCGATGCCACCTGCTGGGCTTCGGCAATAGTTGCAAACTCCAAATCATCAAAGACAAAACAATTGGGCTCAAGTTTATGCACCTGCTCACACCAGGCAAAAGCACTCTGTATAAAGAAAGGCAGCGGTTGCTGCAAACCCGCTTCATATAACGCAAGCAGTTCACTTATTCTGTTGTAGGCATAATCCGCAGGCAGCTCTTTAAAATAGAACCCCTCTTTCTGCCCAAGCAGAGTGGAGTTCAGATTTTGGCCGGAAGCGATACAATAACAAAGATGCTCCAACCAAAGAGTTAAAATATCCTTGCCTTTAATATTCCCAGTTTTAACCCGTACTAATCCTTTTTCACAATGATCATTTAACTCACCGAATAAACGTTTTTCAGCAAACTGAATATCAATATTAATGGTTTCAATCTCACCTATAAAATAACTCGTGGTTAAATCCGCCAAGTTCTCCATTGGCTCGAGATCTTTAGTGAAAATCAGTGCTGCAAATTCGCCAAAAGGTAATTTACCAGCAGCCCTCTTTTCAATAAAAAGATTATCTAATGATTTTCCCTCCAGAGCATATTCAAACTGTTCATGTTTAAGAACATACTGCTGCAAATGATTAAAAGAGAAGGGTTCATCATTTTCCTGTTGATCGTCATCTAATTCAAAGTAGACATCCAAGCGCTGATTAAAAAACACCTTGCAGGGATGTTTTAAAAATTGTTTTAATTGCTCTAATGGTACTTCAGTTAAGGATTGATCCAGAGTCAGAAGGCGCTTGTGACTCTTTTCCCCTGCATTTTTAGCATCCTTTAATGCCGCCCACCAGTTCGGATTGTAGGTTTTAACATCGCCCTGATAATAACGTTCACTAAAACTTTGCATCGGATAGTGAAAAGAGATAAACGCCTTGAGCGCTTTTTCTGCAACCCGGTTTTGATCCTGCTGATTATCTTTTAATACAAAGCTTTGCTGGCAATAGTTAAGTAACTCCGAGACTAATACGCTGGGCATTTTTTCACTGTTATCATTAATATCCCGGCCAATATAACTGATATAAAATTTTTCCTGTGCCGACAGCAGTGCTTCTAAAAAGAGATATCGATCTTCTTCCCGACGCGAGCGATCACCTCGCTTACGATGCCCTGCCATCAAATCAAATCCCATAGGAACAATATTACGGGGGTATTGACCATCGTTCATGCCTAACAGGCAAACAACTTTAAAGGGAATAGAACGCATCGGCATCAGGGTACAAAAGTTAACTTGCCCCGCTAAAAAACGCTGGCTGTTTCCCTGATCCGACAGATGCTGCTCTAGGTGCTCAATTAAGACAAACAATGAGATAGGTTGAGTAAAATCAGCTTGCCCAGTATGGTCTAATAAATTATCCATTTCATTACGGATAAGAGATAAGACCATGGTGTTGTCGTCATCTTCCTGGTAAAAGTCTTCCAGCAGTTGGTACACAAAAGCCTGCCATTGATTGGCATTATAAGACTGCTTTAAACCCTCTTGTAACTTTATTAAAGCATCAATAAAGTCGATAAAACGGCCTAACAAATCCCCCTGCAAACCCTGTATTTCATCATAGGCTGAGATACCTTCAAACAAAGTATCACTTATGGCATAACCGAGCAGCATGCGCCTGATGCCAAATAACCAGCTGTTCTGCGACAGTCTGGGTAAATCCCACTGTGCAGCACTTTTTTCATCTAAGCCCCAACGAATACCACTTTCGTTGATCCATTTTTGTAACAACACAAACTCATCTTGATTCAAGTTAAAACGCTGTAATATGGCAGGCACCTCCAGCAGGGCTAAAATATCTTCCCGAGTATAACGTGTCTGGTTGAGATTCAATAACTGTAAGAAACTGATCAAAATAGGATTTTCTTGCTGAGCACTGACATCAGAAATACTAAAGGGGATATAACGATTTTGTTCTACACTGGCAAATACCGCCTGTACATAGGGGGCATATTGATCGATATCAGGCACCATCACTATAATATCTTTTGGCGTGAGGTTATTATCTGCCGCAAACATTGCCAGCAGGTTATCGTGTAATATTTCCACTTCGCGCATCACACTGTGGCATAAATGTAGGGTGAGAGAGTTACCTTCCGGAGCAAGGCTAATACGCGCGCTAGGATCCTTGCTTAATGCCTGACTGCTGTCCTGCAGGTCTAAGACATCCGCTTGAATATGATGCAATAAACTATCACGCGTAATATCAACAAAAGCATCCACTTCCTGTTGTTCTAACGAGTACAACTGGAAAAGAAAATCACGTCCCATTTTACCCATAGAAGCCAAAAGAGGATTACCCACTTCATTGTCAGGATCATTGCTTTGTGACCACTGTAAATGCGACGCATCTTTTTGCCAGCTGGAGTCGGGTAAATTTTTTATTTCACCGCCACTGACAGTTAATTTCTGACGACTTTGCGCAAAACGTTTGGCTAACAATTTAGGATCAACAATATCAGCCCAATAATAACGGCAGGGATTAGTTAACAAAAAATGCACATCACAATGTTCAGCGAGTCCTAATAACGCCTGCAGATAAGATTCAGGCAGTGCCGATATACCAAATACAAAAATACGCTTAGGCAGATGCTCCAGTGTTTTTTTAGTGGCCAGTGTGTCTAAAAAGTCTTTATATAAACCCGCACGGTGGTAGGCTTTACCCTGCGCTTTAAATGACTCGGCAATAGTCAGAGTGAGTTTTTTCCATAATTTGGCTTGCCAACGCTGATCCTCTAACCACGCAGGTATCGATTCGGTGTTTTCAGCATGCCACTGGCTGATTTCCTGTTCAGAGGCATTTTCCCAAGCTGCAATCCATTCCGGACGATAAACTAAATATTGATCAAAAATATCAGCGATTTTTTGGCTTAGTTGGAAACGCTTACGCAGGTATAAATCATCTTCGAGATAATGTAATAAAGCAGAAAAATCAGGATCCTCTAAACAATCGGGTAAGAGCCGCATAATCTGCCAGGTCATCGACATTTTATTAAAGGGGCTTTTATCCGGCACATCTTTTAAAACATGTTTAAATTGCTGCCAGATGAAACTTGCAGGTAAAGGAAAATCAATATTTGCACTGATCCCCGTTGATTGTGCTATTTCTAATTGTAACCACTGTGCCATACCCGGGCTTTGCACTAGGATCGTTTCGCTTGCAAAAGGGTCTGTCAGCTTCGCCCCCTGCATTAAAGCCACCAATAAATCTTTTAAAAGCGCCAGTTGATTTGAATGATATACTCGAAACACACGTTTCTTCCCTGTTCAATTTATATTTTTAATAGCAAACTATTGCCAATTATTCCACAAAAACATCTCTGATAAAAGCAGCTTTAAAGCTGCAATAAAAAAGATTAAAACACCACTCAGTGGAATATTGACAGTGCCGGGAGAGCGCTATCCTGATCGCTATCTTGATCGTCATCATAAATAGTCTGATCAATCTGTAAAATAGCGCGCATTTCAGATTCAATCTCCTGCCTGATGCGATTAACGTCACTGTTTAACTTATTAAAAAGACTTTGCAGCTCTTCATTGGTCGTATTTGATAATGTTTCGTCTGCATAGATTAATGCTTTCATTAAATCCAGTGTTGCAGCACTAGAGGCATGCGATTTAGAGACTTTTGTAGCCGTCCAGGCAGAAAAATAAACTCTATTTCTGTCAAAAAAAGAGACAAAGGCGGTAAATCTAAGCAGAGCCAAATCATAGTTTTCCTGTGGCGAGAACGTTTTTTCACTGCTCTTCACTTCATCAATAGCCTGATCAAAATCTGCAAAGTATTTGTAACATTGATCAATCACTGCAATACGTTTCTCAATAAGCTGAGTTTGAGTGAGCCTTAGGGAGTGCCGATCAACTTTCAGCTCATTTTCCAGCGATGCCACTTGCTCTGCATGTTTCGCGTTAAGCGTTTTAATATAATCGTCAACTTGTGCCTTTTTTTTACGTAATACTTTATTATTCCAAACTTTTCCAATCCAGACTGACAATAAAAAAATCAGTAACCCACCCACCATTAATTCAATCATGTTCACTTCAAATATTTTATTCATCACTCACAACTCCTGTATTAAAAAAAGGCCATCCGTAGACACCTGTTTGAGTTTTTAAAAAATACAATACTTAGCATAATCCCTTACTTCATTTGCCGTCCAATCCCCTTTAGGTTGTTCTTCTAAATATCCACACCACTCTTCGCTGCCGATTTTCGGCGTACAACCTAAAACAAATAAGCCCAGTAATACAGCACCCATCAATTTTTTCATCCATCACTCTCCACTGTCTAAAGCCTAAAACCTACATCCCACTGCTTACTGCTTACTGCCTACAGCTTACAGCCCACAACTCACAACTCACGGTCGGCGTACAACCCAAAACAAATAAGCCCAGTAATACAATACACATGAATTTTTCATCAACAACATCAAGATATCATTTTTTCTAATGATTAATATATGCAATCCCCTTGAATATATATTTTGAAGGGAATTGATAGTAAAGGAATTAATCAGATATTGCACCGCGTGGATAAATAGCTAACGATTTAATGCATCGTTACGCAGTGCTGCTTTTTCGGCATCAGATAGAAACGCAACTTCAAGACCATTAATTTGTGCTTGACGAATTTGGTCTTGATTTAAACCGACTTTTGTTGCCGCCACTTGATATTCATGCGCGAGTTCAATCCCTTCAACAGCGGGATCATCACTGTTTAAACACGCGAGCACCCCGTGCGCTAAAAAAGTCTTTATAGGATGCTTTGCAAAGGAGCTCACCGTGCTTGTTTGACTATTTGAGGTTAAACAAGATTCGATCCCTATTTTATGTTTAACCAGATAATCCAATAATGTCGGATCTTCAATCGCTTTCACACCGTGCCCAATGCGGGTTGCTCCAAGCTTATTAATTGCCTGCCAAATACTGCTTGCACCAGCTGCCTCTCCGGCATGCACAGTGACCTGTAAATTTGCATTTCGAACTGTTTTAAAATGTTCGACAAAATGCTCGCCGGGGTGCCCCAATTCATCGCCAGCCAAATCAATTGCAACTAATTTATCTTTTTGAGTTAATAAAGCAGCAAGCTCTTGTTGGCAGCGTTGCTTGCCGAAAGTACGGCTCATAATGCCGATTAAATTGGCTTTAACAGAGAAATCGCGACACCCCGCATGCACACCGTCCACAACAGCCTCAACAACACCAGCAAGCGGTAAATTGTGTTTCATTGCCATGTAATAAGGTGAAAAGCGCAACTCCGCATAATCAATTTTTGCATGCATCACATCCTGCACATTTTCATAGGCAATACGGCGACAAGCATCAAGATCGCCCAACACCGCGACACCCCAATCCAATTTAGATAAAAAAGCCATTAAATCTGCTTCATTTTCAACAACTTGCACATAGGGACGTAAGCCCTCAATATCATAAGCGGGCAAAGGTAAGGCAAATTTTTGACCTAATTCTAAAATGGTTTCTATGCGGATATTACCATCAAGATGACGGTGAAGATCTGTTAATGGGAGCGTGTTAGTAATCATTATTTAGTACCAATTCCGTTAATTTAGTGATCTCTTTAGGCGCAGAAAAAACGCATAAAAGCAAGGCATTGATTGCAGTAACTAGCTATTCTAATTACGCAACAATAGTAGGAAACTATTTTGAACAGCTTTAGCTGACTATTAGTAAGTGTTGAACAATAGGATGTTATAAATCAACTCAACTGAAATCAAATCAAGAGTAAAGACTAAAACAGTTTTTTATGCCTCGCCTACATATTTTTTAACCCGCATAAATAAAGATAAAATTATCGGGTTTGACATACTAATCATCAAAACAATATATTGCTTTATAGAGCAGTATAAAGAATGGTATCTTCTGTGTCTGTGACAAACTGACTAAAACACTAGACAGTATAAAATTTTCATATACTCTGTTGCCAGAGTAAGGCGCTCATTAATTAAGCAATATTTGCTAAACAGCGGTAAGTTTTAAATTACTGTAATAAATTACTGTAATAAATCACTGTTGAATAGACTTCCTCAGTAAATCTTAAGTTTAAAAAAGTATACTATTACTTATTATTAACCCATCGGGATAACCACCTTGAAATCGACTTTGTTAAAGACCATTAAAAATATCAATCTCTCCTCAAATATGGTGTTTTTGATCACCCTTCTTTCAATATACTATGGCTTTGTTTTCAATTACCCTATTATCGATAAAATCTATATTTTATCGGACAATCAGAGTGTCTTTTATTTTCTGTCACCGCTCGTTTTAACTTTTGCATTTATTATTATTTTTTCAATACTCGCCCTGCCCTATCTATTTAAAGCAATACAAATCCCACTGCTGATAACATCTGCATTAGCTTTTTATGCCAGTATCAAATATAACGTCATGTTTGACTACTCTATGATAGAAAATATTTTTGAAACAGATACGGGGGAAGCTTTTACTTATATAAACTTTGGGTCAATTTCATACTTTATATTCTTAGGCCTACTACCTGCATTGATTGTTTTTAAAACAAAAATAACCTATGCAAAAAGTATTACCAGAGAAATAATTAATCGGCTTTTATTGGTTATTGTTGCCGTTGTTGGGATTTTGTTTATCGCCTTTTTTTATTACAAAGATTATGCCTCTATAGGGCGAAATAACAGCTATCTAAACAAAATGATTAACCCGGCTCATGCATACAATTCATATAAGTATCTGAAGATAACTTATTTAACAAAAGAATTGGCTTACAAAAAAATTGGCCAGGATGCGAGTCTGGAAAACAGCAGTAATGACAAACCTACTTTAATGATTTTAGTCGTGGGTGAGACAGCACGTTCACAAAATATTTTTTACAATGGTTATGCGCGTAATACCAATCCCCATACACAAGATATGGGGATAATTTCTTTTCAAGATGTTTCCTCATGCGGCACAGCGACTGCACACTCGTTACCCTGTATGTTTTCAAATATGAACCGCTCTAATTACGACAAAAATCGTGCAATTACCCAGGATAATGCTCTGGATGTTATTTCTCATGCAGGCGTGGATATGCTCTGGATTGAAAATGATGGCGGTGATAAAAGAGTCGCTGACAATTTTTCAAAAATAGAGATCGCAGCGGAAGACAGCCCGGAGTTATGTGATGCAGGATCCTGTTACGATGAGGTTTTACTGCAAAATCTAGACGAAAAAATTCAAAAAAATAAAGGTAATCAATTGATCGCTTTACATATTAAAGGCAGTCATGGACCGACCTACTGGCAGCGCTATCCGGAAAGTAAAGCACGATTCACCCCCGCTTGTAATCAAAGTGATATTGAACACTGCAGCGATCAAGAGATAGTCAATGTTTATGATAATACCCTTGTTTATACGGATTATATTATTGCCCAGACCATTAAAAAATTAACAGAATATTCGAAGCAATATAATGTTGCCTTAATGTATATCTCAGACCATGGCGAATCGCTTGGTGAAAATGGCTTATATCTGCATGGTGCTCCTTATATGATTGCCCCTGAAGAACAAACTCAGGTTCCCTGGTTTATGTGGTTAGGAAATGGTTATGCCGCTGCAAAAGGGATCGATAAACAGTGTCTGCTTGATAAAGCAAACAATGATACCTTTTCTCACGATAATCTGTTCCATACTCTCCTCGGATTCTATGGTGTTGATTCAACAGCAAAAGATAGTCAACTGGATATTATTGCCAGTTGCAAACAGAGCATAAGTAATATTGCAAAAACGAAGTCAGTCGATCCTGAAATAAATTAGCACTGAAGGCTAAATAACTCTCCCGCGAGGAAGTAAGATGATACCAGTAACGTACTCTGATTATTAAGTCGTTAATACGGCCTTGGAATGATATCCATGGCCGTTCCTTAATTCACCATTGGGGGCAATTATTTTGTGATGCCTTCATCAGCGCGCAATAATACCCGTCGAATTGGCTAAAGTTATTTAAAATGGTGCCAAGCGATTTTATGAGAGAAGAACAACGACTTCCTGCAATAGTATTCGGGATTTTTTGCAGCAGCAGTGCTTGTGCAAATGACCATGGAGCTTTGATGAAGAATATTAGCCAGCTACTTTTATTTTTGAGTGTTATTTTTTTTAGTGCGCTTGGATCGGCTCAATCACAGGATAGTGTGACAATTGATCTGCTTGATAAACGTATTGAACAAGCTAAAAAATCTCAAGAATATGATTCAGAAACACAAGCCAAATTAATTCAGCTGTATCGCGACAGCATCTCCCACTTGCACCAAACTGAACAGCACAAAGAGGCCACAGCAGAATATCAAAAAACATTATTAACGGCCCCTCAAGAAATAAACACACTGAAAAAAAAACAGCAGGAACGCTTGACAACCGATCCCTTAGCCAGCTTAAAAATCAATCAATACACTGATCTGGCGACATTAGAAAAACTGATTTCAGATGAAGAAAAAAACCGTTCGGCATCGGAAGAGACACTGAGTGCCATTAATACCACTATTGGGGAAAGTACCTTACGGCCGAGCCGGGACAGAGAAAGAATTAATTATATCCGTTTAGAAATGGCAGAGCTTGATGAAAAGCAGATAGATAAACAATCCAATAACAGTCCTGCATTTACAGAAGCGGATAATTGGTACCAGGAAACGAAACGTCAATCGTTACAAACAGAACTGTTAATGCTTGATCAGGAACTCACCGGCAACAGTACTTTATTGAACCTGCTGCAGGAAAAACAAAAAAACGAAATAACCTTGCTGAAAAAAATCGAAATACGCATCGCGTTTTTACATGAAAAGCTTTTTAACAAACGCGCAGAGTCGACCCAAAAAGTGTCTGAAACTGCCAATTTGGTGCTCAACGGGGCATTAGCAGAGGATAATTACCTGCAGGGAATAGCCAAGCAAAATTTAGCCTTGATTGCTGTATTAGAATTACAGTTTCAGGAACTGCAAACACTGTTAGAAAAAGAAACGAGTGAACGTAAATTATCACTGCAGGTATCAGAAGCATTCCACAGTGCACGTAAAAAATTGCAACTTCAAAGTGACTCATCCTTTATAGCTTTATCCATTCGCGCACAACGAGAAAAACTCCCCAAGAGTCAAACCTACATAAAGTCACGCAGTGTGGTGCTTGATGATATTGCTAACATAAGCTTACGATTGTTCCGTCACGAAGAGATGTTAATTAACGATGAGCAAGCACCCGGGCAGTATGACAAGAAAAAAAGCAGTGAACATCATAAGATCCTGTCCGAATTGTTAGAAAACCGTCAAAACATGCTTGAAAGAGTGATAAAAAATGACCGGGTACAGCAGAGTGGGTTATACGAACTGGATGCCAGATACCTACAATTAATAAATAAAACAAAAGAGTATGATGATTATTTAACTGAGCACCTCCTGTGGCTAAAAAGCAGTAACGCCTTTGATTTTATTATGTTTACCCAATTACCCTCAGATCTTAAATGCTACGTAAGTCATTTTAAAAGTGAGTTATTGAAACTAAAAAAAATTAGATTACCAAATCTCTTGTTACTCTTTATCCCCTTATCCTTGGTCTTTTTGTTGATTTTTTTACGCCAGAATTTACTTACCTCATTACAAATTTGTGGTGAAAAGGTAGGCAGTGTCAAACAAGATAGTATCCTGCATACCCTTAAAGCATTAATTTACACCACGCTGTTAGCATTACCGGCCGGGTTAATCTTATTTATTATTAGTTGGGCGATAAAACTCCCAACAACTGCGTCGAACATTTCAGTCGAATTAGCCAATGCTGGCATTTACACTGCGGTGTCGCTCTTTGCAGTGCAGCTTTTAAAAGTGCTGTGCATTGAAAAAGGGGTGTCAGAAGTGCATTTTGGGCGTAAAGCAAAAGCGCTGTCAAAATATGTCAAACAACTCAACCTATTTATTTACTTCGGTATTCCCTGCTATTTTATCACCCTGAGTGCGATCAAATTATTTCCTGCGACATTGGGGGGAGCGCTTGCAGTATTGGGCTATTCAGGTCTTATGTTTACACTGGTAAGAATCATCTATAGTATTTTTCACCCTCACAAAGGCTTACTGTATCCGGCAACAACAGATCCTGAGTCAACATTCCACACCAGAAAAATTATCTTTTTCTTTACTATGTGCTTACCCGTCGCGATAGTTATTATGTCCTTAGCAGGATACACCTACACAGCAGGCATATTTGGCGAACGTCTGTATTTTTCAATTTTATTTGCCGCTGTTGTGTGGATTTTTCATTCACTTTTAAGCCGCTGGTTATTAATTACCAGTAAACGGCTCACCTATGATAATTTGGTGATTGCTCGAAAGGTTAAATGGGACCGCCTTAAAGCAACAGAGAGTGAAATACCGGAATTAATTCATGAGGAAATATTAGAGCATGAGGCCAATTTAAAAACATTAGACGGCGACAGTCACAAGCTGATTAATGCCGCGACCTTAGTCCTCGCCGTGGTCGGATTCGTTGGCGTCTGGGGTCAGATGTTACCTGCATTA
This sequence comes from Psychromonas ingrahamii 37, assembly GCF_000015285.1. Lineage (NCBI taxonomy): Bacteria > Pseudomonadati > Pseudomonadota > Gammaproteobacteria > Alteromonadales > Psychromonadaceae > Psychromonas > Psychromonas ingrahamii. The sequence continues at coordinate 1,789,464 of NC_008709.1, read as the reverse complement.
AGTTTCCTTGAACAGATAGAGCTGTGGAATAAAGACGTGATAGTGGATGGTAAAGAAGTGTTGCTTGCCGTGAGACTGGATGAAGTATTAGTGGCTTTTTTAGTGAGCTTAGGAGGGTATATATTATCCCGAAACTTACCTTCTTTAATAGATATCATTTTACTTAAAAACGGAAAAGTCAGTCCAGGTTCCCGTTATGCTATTGTGACCTTAACACGTTATGGCATTGTTATTATTACGATTCTTATCACCATGAGCTTTCTTGGAATAAATTCCTCCCGTATCGGATGGATGTTTGCAGCGCTGAGTGTCGGCATTGGCTTTGGTCTGCAGGAAGTCGTCGCCAATTTCATTTGTGGTTTAATTCTATTATTTGAACGGCCCATTCGCGTCGGTGATATTATCAGCACCGGCAGTACGGACGAATCATCGGGCACAGTGATCCGCATTCGTATTCGCGCCACCACCATCCGCAACTTTGATGAAAAAGAGTTATTGATTCCCAATAAAGAGTTGATTACCGGCCGTGTACTTAATTGGACACTTAGCGATGAAATTACCCGGATCATGGTTAAGGTCGGCATTGCTTACGGCAGTGATGTGGAATTGGCCATGACCATTATTGAAGATATTGCCAAGGAGAATGAGCATACACTCACTGAACCGCCACCCTTTGTTAACTTTGAAGAATTTGCCGATAGCAGCTTACTACTCACCCTAAGGGCCTACGTTGCCACCCAAGGTGATCGTTTACAGACAATTACTGAATTGCATAAAGAAATTTATAAACGCTTTAAGGCAGCTGAAATTATGATCCCTTTCCCGCAACAGGATGTTCATCTTATTTCACAGGACAAGGAAAAAAGCTGATTATTCGTACGTACTGGCACCGAATGGGGCCAGTACGGTAGATAAAGGAAAGAAAAACGAACCTGCGGTAAATTATTCGTTTAAACGGATCCCATTATTTTCAATATGAATGACTTTTTTACGATATAACTGACCGATCGCTTTTTTGAAATTAGCTTTACTCATTTTTAAAATTTTGGCTATTTGCTCAGGAGAACTTTTATCCGACAGTTGCAGGTAACCCTGATGCAATTTCAGGGTTTGGACAACCCGCTCGGCTAATGAATCAATCTTCCCATAGCCTATCTGTGTCAGGGTCAAATCAATTTTGCCATCTTCACGTACTTGCTTGATATAACCTTTGCACCTTTTTCCAATACCCATCTCACCAAACACGTCGCTTGGGAACAGAACCCCCCAGTGTTTATTATTAATAATCGCTTTAAAACCAATATCGCTTCTTTCTGCGATTAATAAATCGACTTTATCGCCCACTTTATAATTGGCTTCTTCTTTGTCTAAAAAACGGTCTAATTTTGATGAAGCGACTAAACGCTCACTTATATCATCTTGATAAATATAAACAATATATCCATAACCTTCTTTCATTGGTGTTTTTTGCTGATTAAAAGGGACTAATAAATCTTTCGGTAACCCCCAATCTAGAAAGGCACCTGCTCTATTTGTATCAACAACTTTTAATGAAGTAAATTCCCCCACTTCCGCTTTTGGTTTTTGCGTGGTAGCAATCAAACGATCTTCTGAATCACAATACAGAAAGACCACCACAGTTTGCCCGATTTTCATATCATCGGTGACATAACGGCGGGGTAATAATATTTCCCCGTCTTCCTGCCCGTCAAGGTACACACCGAAATCAACTTGCTTAATAATAGTCAGCTCATTATAAGCACCAATTTTAATCATAACTTTCTCTTTTTTATTTAAGTGCCTTGTGATCAATTACCACAGCGCTATTTTATCTGTTTAAAAACTAGCAATAAAATCTAAATATCTGGCTAGTTAGGGTATAGGTTTATTAATAACCGCAATAGTCAGGCGTGATATACACACCAATTGCCCTCTTTCATTTTTTATTTCAATGGACCAAATTTGTGTTGTATAACCTATGTGCAGCGCCGTTGCAGTACCAATAACAATCCCAGATTTTACACCACGTATATGATTGGCATTAACTTCCAGGCCCACACAAACTTTATCTTGCGGGACAGTTAAGTTAGCAGCCAGACTGCCTAACGTTTCAGCTAAAACAACAGATGCACCACCATGTAACAGCCCAAAAGGCTGGACAGTGCGCTGGTCAACAGGCATTGTCCCAGTTAAAGAGTTATCGCCCACCTCGGTAAATAAAATGCCCAAGTGAGCGGTCAGTGTCTTTTCACTGGTTGCATTTAAGCGCGCTAAATCCGTGTTTTTTTTCCAAATCGACATTTTTGTCCTGTACTTTTTTTCCAGTAAATTATGTTATATAAGATTTCTATAGAATCTCTAAGAGCGCCTGCACAGGGTGTTTTAATGTATGCCCTTCAATACGCTTGACTTGGCTGCGACATGAATAACCCGTTGCTAAACATTGTGAACGCTCACGTTTAGCAATTTCGGCTTCCCAGCTAAGACTGTAAATGGCTTTTGAATCAGCCAGGTGAGTCACATCATGCCCATAGGTACCAGCCATACCGCAACAACCCACAGCAACATTAATAAACTCGGCGCCAAAATGATTAAATATTTTAGCCCAATCCCCACCGGATGCCGGCTCTGCAGTGACTTCGGTGCAGTGACCCAATAAAAAATATTGCTTACCGGTTAAGGGGGTTTTATCACTGCTTAAACGCGTTAATAACCATTCTTGGAAAAGGTGCACATGAAACTCACCACGATTTTCACCTAGTGCTTTTTTGTACTCGTCACGGTAACACAATACCATGGCAGGATCTGTCCCAACCATAGGAATATTAAGCGTTGCCATCTGATTTAAAAACTGCGCTGAGTCCTTGGCTGTTTTAGCAAATTTATCCAGGAAACCTTTAATATGCTGTGGTTTTCCATTTGCCTTAAAGGGCAGGATCACCGGTTTATAGCCTAATTTTTTAATCGTTAAGACAACATCTCTGACTACATCCGCATCATAATAAGTAGTAAAGGGATCCTGCACTATTAATACATACTCTTTACGTTCAGCATCAGTTAATGCCTGAAGCTTAGCTAAATCAAACTCAAGCACATCCTGAATTTTAAGTGAAGCGGTGAGTGATGGGCTTGAAAGTAACGGAATATCAACCATACCGACAAACTTTTCTGTTAAGGCAGCGGTCAGTTTCATGCCCATAAAAAAATTAAAGAATTGCGGGGCTTTCCCCATCACCGGGGCATATTGCTCTACATAGGCAACAAAATAATCTTTTAAAGGGCGCAGGTAACGATCATGATAAATATGCATAAAACGGGCACGAAAAGTAGGGACATCCACCTGAATAGGACACTGACTGGTACAGGCTTTACAGGCTAAACAGCCCTGCATCGCTTCCATGACTTCATGTGAAAAGTCATATTCACCTTTGCGTTTAGCTAAGGTATTGACAAATTTTCTGAAGATACTGGCATTTTTACCCGCATAAAGATCTTCTTCAAGTTGTAAAACATCGATATCATTATTGGCTAACTGACGTAACCATTCGCGCATCAAACCCGCACGACCTTTAGGGGAATGACGGCGATCACGGGTGACTTTAACCGAGGGACACATCGGGGATTTAGTATCATAGTTAAAACAGAGACCATTGCCGTTACAATCAACGGTCTCTTTAAAACTTGTGCGGACCTTAATCGGGATTTGACGATCAAAGGTACCACGTTTTACCGCGTCCACACTGACTAACAACTCATTCGAGTCTATCGGTGTACAGATTTTCCCTGGGTTAACACGGTTTTGCGGATCAAAGACCGCTTTAATTTTACGTAATTCGACGTACAGCTCTTCACCAAAAAATTCCGGGCTGTATTCACTGCGGAAGCCTTTGCCATGCTCTCCCCACATTAACCCTTTATATTTAGAAGTTAATGCCACCACCTTATCAGAAATGGTGCGCATGATTTTTTCCTGCTCCGGATCGCACATATCCAGCGCCGGACGCACATGTAATACCCCGGCATCCACATGGCCAAACATGCCATAATGCAGATTGTGATCATCCAATAACTGCCGGAATTCAATAATGTAAGCCGCTAAATTTTCCGGCGGCACACAGGTATCTTCGACAAAAGGAATAGGTTTTGCACTGCCCGCGGTCTTGCCTAACAAACCAACCGCTTTTTTACGCATACCGTAAATTTTATTGATATCGTCCAAATCATCACAGATTTGGTAAGCAATCACACCCGCTTCTTCATTGGCAATTAATTTATCTAATTTTATAATTAAATCATTGACTTTTTGCGTTTGACTTTCTGCGTCTTCTTCAACAAATTCAACGACATTTAAACCATCAACAATTTTATTGGGTACATCTGTGATTAATTGACTAACGCTATGCCAGACAATATCTTGTTTGGCCAGATTTAAAACCTTTGAATCAATGGTTTCTACCGATAACGCATTGGCTTGCACTAAGAAAGGGGCATTTTGTAATGCTGATTGGAAACTGTCGTATTTAATATTAAACAAAGTGCGATAAGTGGGGATTTTTTGCACATGTAATTTAGCTTCGGTAATAAAAGCCAAGGAGCCCTCCGCGCCGCACAAAATACGGGTTAAATCGACACCGCCTGTTTCAGCATCATAGACATGTTTTAAATCATAACCGGTTAAGAAGCGATTCAGCTTGGGGAAACCTTGCTCAATTTGCTGTTGCTTAGTCGAACAGGTTTCAATCACCTGACGGTAAATAGCACCAATCGTATCTTGACGTGCACTTTGTTCAACTAAAGCATCACCTTTAAGCGGTGCGCTCTCTAATACGTGACCATCAACTAATACTGACGTGAGTGCTAAAACATGATCACTGGTTTTACCATAAACGAGCGATCCTTGCCCGGAAGCATCACAGCTGACCATGCCGCCAATCGTCGCGCGGTTGCTGGTTGATAAATCAGGCGAAAAAAACAGACCAAAAGGGCGCAAAAATTCATTCAGTTGATCTTTAACCACGCCGGTTTGTACCCGCACCCAGCCTTCAGTCTCATTCAATTCAATAATTTGATTCATAAAACGGGACAGGTCTAATACCAGATCATTACTTAAGGACTGGCCGTTGGTACCTGTTCCGCCACCGCGAGGTGAAAAACGAATATTGGAGAATTGATCAGCCTGTGCAAGTTTACAAATTTCAACAATATCCTGAGTCGAGCGGGGAAAAATCACTGCTTGCGGCAAACATTGATAAACACTGTTATCCGTTGCAACAGCAAGACGACTGGCATAACTTTTTTCTATTTCGCCGGAATAGTTTGTTGCACTTAACGCCGTTAAAAATGCAAAGTAATCTTGTTTAATATTCTCTTGATGAGATAAATTTGGGATCATGTCTAAAGTACCCTAGTCGGTTATTTGCTGATATTGCTGATATTAATAAAATAGCGCTCATATTAGCACAAATTTCTAATCTGTTTAGATGAAAAATTCTACGTAACAAACCGCATTCAGGATCATTATTTCAGCGAAAATATTGTGTGAAAATGAATAACAAAGGGGGATGTAAATGATTTTTTATTTTAGATAAAGGTCGTCATTGCAAAAAAAACTATCTATGGAGAAACCAGAAAAGCGAGTTTAAAGCAGCTTAACGCCACGAAGATAAAAAATTAACGCCTAATTATTTGAAGATGCAGACATTTGCATCTTCAAGTAATTTGCGTCTATATGTCAACTGGGCCTGATATATAACCTTGATAACCTTCAATCCGCAAAATTTTGACCATCTTCAGATGCTTCTCGTCTTCAATACCCGTAATAATCACTTTAATATCAAAGCCATGTGCAATATTGACCAGTGCGCGGCAGATTTCCAGATTTTTCAGATTGTGTGGTTTCTCTTGATCCTGGTAAGCAGACAATGAAAGATCCAATTTTACATAATAAGGTTTTAACAGTCGCAGGTATTCAAAGGATGTTAACTGTTGACCATAATGATCTATACCACATTTTGCCCCTCTAATTTTTATAATGTCAGAGAGTCTAATCGCTTCCTCTAAATAATTTAAAACCCCCGCTTCGGGCAACTCAAAATGAATAAGGTGCGGATCGGCAACCTTATTTAAAAATTGACTTAACCAGGTATGAAATTCGTTATTGACTATACTGTCACGGGTTAAATTCACTGCAATAGGTTCTTTATTAATCGTTAGCAGCTGTCTTTTGACAAGTGCTTCGAGTATGTTTCTGTCGAACTGATGGCCTAATGCTAAGCGTTCAACAAAGGGTATAAACTCATTCGCTTGGGTAACTTTTTCATCTATTTTTAAACGACTGTAAATCTCTCTCTGCATGACACTATCACTTTCCATGCTGTGTACCATTTGCCATTGGAATATAAACTGATGTTTGTTAATGACATCCAGAAGACGAACTCGCCATTGTTCCAGGCTAAATTCCTGCTCAGTATGAGGCCTAAACCATTGGCTGATTTTATTTTCTAACAGCGCTTTTTGCAAAGCATGATCTGCCTGAGCTAATAATTCGGCGGGTGTTACATTCGCGGTCCTTTCACTTAACCCAATCGCAAAATCACGGTTGGGAATACAGCCGTCCTGCAAAATTTCCTGATTAATTAAACGGATTAACAGCTGCAGATAATAAGTTATCTGTTTATCATCAGCATCCATTATTAAAAAAGCAAATTCCGTATTTGAAATACGCGCAATAAAGCTTTTAGGCAGGCTTTTCAGCAGGTTATCTGACAATTTTTTAATGGCTTGATCACGTACCTGATAACCAAATTTATGGTGTATTTCATCTAACCAGGGAAATTTAGCTAATATTAGCGCCCCTACCCCCGGCTGATCTAAGCGACTGGTCAATTGCCCCGCTAAGTACTGTCTATTAGGAAGCTGCGAAACAGCATCAAACAATGTTTCATTTTTTAATATATTCACTTGCTCAGCAAGAGAATTAAACACTAACTTTAATTGTCCGGACATGGTGTTAACGGCATCAACCATTTTTTTAAGTTCAGTGGTTTTAGGTAAGGGTAAATTTTCACTGAATTTACACCGGGCAAGGTCATAGGCATGTGCTGCAACTTGATCTACGGGTTTTAAAATGGTTTTTAAACGCCAGCGGAATAAAAAAATTGCGATAAGAAAAATAACCACTAAAGCCAGTACCATATGTTTCATAATCCGCCATAATTCCCGGTAACCGATCGCTGGATTTGATTCGATTTTCAACGTTGCCAGCTGTAACCACCCTGATGTAATAACAGTTTCACTTATTAGCCCCTTAAATAGCCCCAAGTTAACAAACCATTGTGGTACCCCATTTATAATGACAGGATTCTTCCATACTTGCTGTTTTTGATCTGCAAGCCAGGTCAGACTGACCCTTTGATAAAAACCGCCTTCAAAAATAACATTGATTAAGGTTTCAACCATCACTACATCGCCCGTTTCCAGATGAGGTTTTAACATCAGACCTAATGAAATACTGGTATTATTGAGATCTGATTCCATTTGATCGCTCATAAAAGCACTTGTTTCGGTAAACTGAAAATAAAATAAAGTGGACATTACCAGCAAAAAAAGTCCTAACAATAATGAGTTTATCTGCTTAAACAGGGTCATTGAATATTTACTCCATTCTCAACTTTGGCTGTTTCATCCGTGAAAATTCCATACGTTGAATTAAATTTGTCCAGCGGTCGAGGCGATCTGATTTACCGACCAGTACACCTTGTCCTTTTTCTTTATTAAGCCAAAGTTGGCTACCGTTAAAGCTATAAATAGGATCAAGATCCTGACGTTGATTGGCAGGTTTGATTTGCATATCCAAGTTATCGAGCACCAGAGGCACTGAACCGGGCGTTTCATAATAGGAAAGTACCATATGATATTGATTCAGCGTCAATGCTTTGACCATGGTAATACGCATTTTCTGATCGTCGATACCCAGTGCTAATAATGTAAAGTATTTTGCGATGGCAAACTCCTCACAGTCTCCCCCTTTTACACCAATAAATTCCAGCGGGGTTGCCCAGTAATTGTCTTCTCCCCAGAGCTGCTTGTCATCAATGAAATAGAGCATATTAAAAAAACTATTAACCTTGGTTAATTTTTCTATGTCGCTCAACTGTTGTGCTGAATCCAGAATATCAAACCAGGCTATTCCCCTGTCAGCAGCCCGCACGCCATAATTACTTTTAAGCGCGGTTATTATTTTCTGCTCATTTAATAACCATAGGGTCAGGCTGGACAAACTTATTAGCAGCAGTAAACCACTCAATAAGCGCCACCAGGCTTTACCCCTTCTATTTATCATCAGCACTAAATATCACTCAGCAGGAGAATCGATGCTATAGATTGTTCATTTCAACTCTTTCTGTTGTACTTCACGGCTTATTTCAGCAACAACACGGCGATTACGCGCATCAATAGATCATTATCACCTTCTAGTAATAACCGCATACCCAACGGCAGTCATGCCAGCGTCATCTATTAAAACCTTGTGATCAGGATATCTTTAATAGCCTCGCCATGTTGTTGTCATAATATTCGGTTATATTCTGCGCGGCCTTGTTTACTGGCATGCCCCTCAATAGTTAGGAGAGCTAGGATGCGCTTTCATAAGGGTAGCTTATTTTTCTCTTTCTGGAAGGAGTTCGGCATGGACTAAATAAAAATTCTTACTGAAGTTGACCCGTAATATTTCAACTTTTTAGCAGCACAACCGCTATGATCAACTTACCCCAGAAAAAGTGTCAGGGTAATAAGTACGCATCTGAATAACCATCACTGTCCGAAGTGATTAAATCAAGTTCCTGCTCGCTCTGCCAACTGGACGAGCAAATTATCCGTCATGCATTTAGCGATGACACCATTGAATATAAAATACGTTACTGTGCTGCTATTACGCATCTAAAAATCTGACATGCTTGATATAACTTATTTTAGGTATCGAACAAATCAAGTCAGTTACATTGCCTTATTTTACACTGCTGAACGTCATCAGATTGAGTCTCTTAAGAGGCAGCAACGTACATTTTATACATTTTTATGCCGCTTTAATTGTTCAAAAGCATGCCTTAAAGGCTAAACTTTTGTGCAACTTCAGGGTGGGTATTATCCCGCATTAACGGAGACTCTGACTTTCAAATCACCAGTGACATTAAAAGTATCCATAAAGATATCGGCAACATTTAGCAGGTTAATTTAAAAAATTAAAATGGATTGTTATTATATCAATATGCTACCTTTAACAATTTAATACGGAGTATCAAAATGGCAATTTCAACAGCAACTTTTGCAGGAGGATGTTTTTGGTGTATGGAAGCGGCTTTCAATGCTTTAAAGGGCGTGAAGAGTGCAGTTTCCGGATACACAGGCGGAAAAACGGATTCACCCACTTATGCAGATATTTGCACTGGTACAAGCGGGCATGCTGAAGTGGTGCAAATCACATTTGATGATTCAGTCATCAGTTACGCAGAATTATTAACTATTTTTTTCAGTCTGCATGATGCGACACAATTAAACCGCCAGGGTCATGATATCGGCACACAGTATCGCTCTGCTATTTTTTATCACGATCTCGCGCAAAAGCAATCAGCCTTAGAATTTATCAACACCCTTGAACAACAGGCTGTATTGACCGACAGTATCAAAACCACCATTGAAAAATTAGAAACATTTTACCCCGCTGAAGATTATCATCAGGGTTACTTTCTTAAAAATCCGGGACAAGGTTACTGTTCTATGGTGATTCAGCCTAAATTTAATAAATTTAAAGCAACATACCAAGCCGCATTAAAAGAAGAGCGCGGCAGTTAACCGATAATGGTTAACCGGTATTAATTAAAGACCAGCACTGGCCTTGCGATAGTGAGCAAACACCACCAGCAAGATACCAGTGCAGACTAATGCGGCGGAGATAATGAAATCTATACTAACAGGCTCGCTTATCCAGATTACGCCGCCCAGTGCGGCAATAACAGGCACAGATAGTTGTATTACCGACGCCTGCGTAATGGATAATCCAGCCAAGGCTAAATACCAACAATAATAACCCAATGCCGATGCCAATGCACCGGACGTGATAGCCAATAAAATACCCTGCCAGGTATAGATTATTGATGGATACGAGAAGATAAAAAGAACAAAAACAAAAGGTAAGGTGCGTAAAAAGTTTGTATTGCTAGCAGACAAAGGATCACTTACCCCCTGCCCTTTAAGTGTGTAAAAGGCCCAGGCTATCCCGGCTATCGTCATTAACACAAACCCCTGAAATGACGGTGTGCTTAAGTTTGGGAAAACCAGATAGACAAAACCACTGAACGCAACAATCAAGCCCAGCAACTCAATAAACTGCAAGCGGTTGCCTTGAAGGTGATTTTTAATAACCATTGTAATTTGAACGGCCGCGAACAACACTAATGCACCAGTACCTGTCTCGAGTGACAGATAGGCAAAGGAAAAACTGCAGGCATAAATAAATAACATCACAGCCGAAAACCAGCTTGATTTAGGTTTTACAGCGCTCTCTGCATTAGAAGTTGCTTTAGAATTGGCATTAGAAGTTGCTTTAGAATTGGCATTAGCAATTGCATTCGACTTCTGTTTAAAATGCAGCAGAATGCTCAACATAACAATCGCCGATAATAAACGCACTATCGTAAAGCCGGCAGCATCTATATCGCCTGCTCCTAACGCCAGACGAGCAAGGATGGAATTAGCGGCAAACGCCAGCAGCGCTAATACAGAAAACAGAACTGTATTTAACCTGGATGATAATTTAATCATTTAGAGCCAACCGCTACCATGCGATAACAAAGGCACTGATAAGACCAATCAGACCACCCAATACACCGCCCCAAATAACCAGCCAGCCAAGGTGACGTTTGATCATTGCTTGAATGATTTCTTTAACAATGGTTGGGGTTAATTCACTTAAACGCTGCTCAATAATCTGCTCAATTTTACCTAAAATATCCTGCATTATTTCAGGCTGTTCAACTTCTTCTTTCAGCAGTTTAATAAATTTATCATCATTAGTCATTTCAATAATGGATTTTTTCATCTGTTTAATAAAGGGTTCTCGCAGCGGTACCAGCGCCTCTTTACCACCTATCATATCGAGCATTCCGCTAAATGACGAGGCCATAATGACCTCTACCAAACCGTCAAAGGTCGGATCTAAATCAACCTTTTCAATCACTGGCTCAAGGTTGATGTTCGCCGCAGACAATGATCCGGCATTTAAAAAACGCTCCACGTTGTCAGAGGTAAAAAACTCTTCCATCATTAATGTATAAATACTTTTTTTAAATTCCTCAAAATGGGCTGGAACAACGCCTGAGCCATACAAAAAAGGTATTTTTTCGAATAACATAAAAACCGCTAACCAGTTGGTTAATGCACCGGATAACGCAAATAAACCCACCATAGTTAGAATAGCGGCTAGCTCTGTTTCGCCTAACAATAAGCCAGTCGCTAAAATGGCGGCTGACACTAAATTGGTCAATAAACTTTTATTCATGTTTTTTCCTGTTTTAATCTTTGTTTTTTAACATAAAAAATCCAGTGCCGGAGCTACTGGATTTTTTATTCTATTCCCAACTACTTGATGAAGATGCAGAAGCCTGCATCTTCATCAAGTAGTTGGGATATAAACCTAACCTTAGAAGCAGTATTACTTGCCCTGTTCTTCTTCTCGTAGTTTTAAACTGCGTAATGCTTTATCTAAAACACCATTAACGAACTTGTAGCTTTCATCCGTAGCAAAATCTTTTGCTAATTCAATCGCTTCATTCAAAACCACTTTATGTGGAATATCGGTACGCTGAGTTAACTCAAACATGGCTAAACGTAATACGGCTTTATCAACCATATCAACATCTTCAATTTTACGGGAAAGATAAGGAGATAGTTTTTCATCTAAAAAATCAACACGATGAATAACACCGGTTAATAATTCTTTAAAATACGGAACATCTGTTTTTGACAGATCCTGATCAGTGCTAAATTGCTCAATAATTTGACCGGCACTCAGTTTAGTGATTTGCCATTGGTAAATTGCCTGTACCGCAGATTGGCGGGCGCGTCGACGTTCAGCTGGTTTCATTTTCATTATTTAAACTCCGCCATAACATTGACCATTTCTAATGCGCTTAAGGCCGCTTCACTGCCTTTATTACCCATTTTAGTTCCCGCACGTTCAATCGCTTGTTCTATTGAATCAGTTGTTAATACCCCGAAGGAAACCGGTATATCAAAGTCCATAGAGACTTGACCAAGGCCCTTATTACATTCGCCAGCAACAAATTCAAAGTGGGGTGTACCACCACGAATAACAGTCCCTAATGCGATAATGGCATCGAACTTTTTAGAGGCGGCAACACGTTTAGCGACCAATGGAAGCTCAACGGCACCAGGGACACGTACAACAGTAATATTATCATCAGCAACTTGACCAGTACGCTTAAGGGTATCGATTGCTCCTGCTAATAACTGCTCGTTAATAAAGCTATTAAAACGAGAGATAACGATTGCGATCTGCGCTTGTGGTGCCGCTAAGCCACCTTCAATAATTTTCATTTACTACCCTTATTGCAAAATTTTGTGAATCTTAACACATTTTTATTAATTGTTAACTTTATTACGAAGAGCAACACAGGCTATTCAGTAATGTAATCGACCACTTCTAAACCAAATCCTGATAACGCATGATATTTTTTCTCAGAGCTTAACAGGGCCATTTTTTGCACGCCTAAATCACGCAGGATCTGCGAACCAACCCCCACACGGCGGCTCACTTTTTGCTCTTTTTTAGCGACACGTTCACCGGCATCTTCATTGGCAATTTGTTTTACTTGTTCAATCAATGAACTCGGTGTTTCCTGATGGGCTAACATAACCAATACGCCACCGTCTTTATTTAAACGCTGCAGCGCATCATTTAATGGCCAAGTGCGTTTACTTAAACGATCGGAAAAGAAGTTATCGGCGAAGGTGTTTTGTAAATGCACTCGCACATTGGTGGTTTGCCCGGTTTTAATTTCGCCATTGACTAATGCAAAATGAACCTGTTTATCGATAGTGTCCTGATAAGCGATTAAATCAAAATCACCATATTCCGTCGGTAATTTGCAAGCGCTGACACGTTCAATAGTGGTTTCATTGTTATTACGGTATTCAATTAAATCTGCAACAGTGCCTAATTTTATCCCTTTTTCTTCTGCAAAAATTTCAAGATCTGGACGGCGCGCCATCGTGCCATCTTTATTTAATATTTCAACAATCACGCCAGCGGGTTCCCGACCGGCCAAACGTGCTAAGTCGCAGCCCGCTTCAGTGTGCCCGGCACGGGTTAATACGCCACCCGCTTGTGCCATCAGTGGAAAGATATGACCAGGCATAACAATGTCCGTAGGTTTTGCGTCTTTAGCCACTGCAGCTTGTACGGTAATGGCACGGTCGGCAGCCGAAATACCCGTGGTGACACCAAGGGCTGCTTCAATAGAAACCGTAAAATTGGTCGAAAATGCAGCGGTATTATCATCAACCATTAGCGGTAACTTAAGCTGCTCACAGCGCTCAGCCGTTAATGTTAGACAAACCAGACCACGACCATAGGTTGCCATAAAGTTAATCGCTTCCGGGGTGACTAAATCGGCAGCCATAATTAGATCGCCCTCGTTTTCGCGATCTTCATCATCCATCAAAATAACCATTTTACCTAAACGAATATCTTCGATAATTTCGGCGGTAGTACTTAATTTCATTTTATTTTCCTATCTATTTTACGGCTTGACCTAAGAAACCACTTTTAGCAAGCAGATCCCATGGTTAGGTGGTTTATTGTCATGGTGACTTGTCGAAGCTTGTTCACCCAGCATTAAACGTTCTAAAAACGAGCGATAAGGTCAACTTCTAAATTGACCTGGGTATAGTTCACCTATCTCATAGTCGGCTTAACCTAAGAAACCACTTTTAGCGAGCAGATCCATGGTTGATTTATTATCATGTTGACTTGTCGAGGCTTTATCACCCAGCATTAAACGTTCTAAATAACGTGAAATAACATCAACTTCTAAATTGACTTGGGTGCCCACTTTATAGTTCACCATAGTCGTTTGCGAAATTGTGTGCGGGATAATAGTCAATTTGAAAGCAGCACCGTTAATTTCATTGGTGGTTAAACTCACACCATCAACGGTAATAGATCCTTTTTCTGCAATATATTTAGCCAATTCATCGGGCGCTTTAATCCAGTATTCAACGGCATTGCCAAGGGGGTCAACGGATATCACTTCACCCACACCATCCACATGCCCGCTAACAATGTGTCCACCAAAACGGTCATTCATTTGCATTGCTTTTTCTAAATTAAGCACAAAACCATTTTTAATCTGAGAAAAACCACTGCGCTTTAACGTCTCGTTAGAAAGATCGGCATTAAAACTTTTATCACTTAACTTGGTCACCGTTAAGCAAACACCATTATTTGAAATGCTATCACCCACTTTTACATCACTTAAATCAAGGCTCCCTGCATCGACGCTAATGGTGATATCTTTGGCATTTTTTTTAATGGCAGTCACCTTACCGACTGCCGCTATAATTCCTGTAAACATATTAACCCCTGTCACTTGTAATGTTACTTATAATGCGAATATCATTGCCAATTAAAACCACACTCTGCAGTGATAATTGCACAACCTCAATCATTTTTGAATAATCAGGCAAGTTTACTAAATCTCGCGCCTGACTGCCCATTAATTTTGGTGCCTGATAAAGAATAAATTGATCCACCAACTGATGATTAAAAAACTCACCCGCGAGTGTCGCTCCGGCCTCAACCCAAAGATCGTTGATTTCATAATCACTTAACTGGGTTAATAAGACCTTAAGGTTAATCCGACCATGGCCATCATCTGTGCCGATCAGTTGTTCAATATCAGCGCTGAATTGATTTTTATTTTTTGGTAAATCGTCACGGGGAAGCAGGGACACCAACAACACTTTACCTTCAAGTGAAAATAATTTTTCCTTAAGGGTGATTTTATTGTGGGAATCTAAGATAATACGTATCGGTTGGCGTATCTCAGCAGGTCTCAATGTCAGATCAAAATCCAGATGATTTTTTAAGCTTTCATAGCGCACATTTAAGCTTGGATTATCGGCAATCACGGTCGCGCTGCCAGTTAATACAGCGCTTTGCAGGGCGCGGAAATATTGCACATCACAACGCGCAGCAGGGCCTGTTATCCACTGGCTTTGGCCATTTTTAAGGGCCGTTTTACCGTCTAAACTACTGGCAAGTTTCACTGTTACACGAGGCTCTTTAACCTGCATCCGTTTAATAAAACCACGGTTTAAATCCATCGCTTCATTTTTAAGCAGACCAAGGTCAACTTTTATACCCGCCTTCTCTAATATTTTAATGCCATCTCCTGCGACCTTAGGGTTAGGGTCAACCATCGCAATGATCACACGCTTAATCCCAGCTTTAGTTAAGGCTAGCGCGCAGGGAGGTGTACGGCCAAAGTGGGAGCAGGGCTCTAAGGTCACGTAACAGGTTGCACCCATCGCTTTGTCTTTAGCGATCGCAAGGGCATTTACTTCGGCATGTCCGAGGCCTGCTTTTTGATGATATCCTTCCCCCACTATTATATTATTTGCAACAATCACACAACCCACATTAGGATTGGGTGAGCTGGTAAAGCGCCCTTTTTTGGCCAGCAGTATCGCATGGGCCATATAGTATTTATCTAAGTCTGAAAAAGCCGTTGTGTTCATTAATATTCAATCTTCTACATTAAAAAGAGTAAAAACAGTAAAAATTTTATGCTAACAAGTGTGATGCCATTAGGCTAAAAATCAGTCTCAAGCTTGGCTATTTCCTCACCAAACTCTTTAACATCTTTAAAGGAGCGGTAAACCGACGCGAAACGGATATAGGCAATTTTATCTAACCCCTTAAGTAATTCCATAACCAGTTCACCGACTATTTTAGAAGTCACTTCACGCTCGCCCGTTGCCCGCAGGGTTGATTTAAGTTTGTTAACCGCAGCATCAATATCCTCCAGACTCACGGGTCTTTTTTCCAAGGCACGGTTAATACCGACCAGCAATTTGTCATCATTAAAGGGTTCACGACGGCCATCGGACTTAATCAAACGCGGCATCAACAGTTCGGCAAATTCATAGGTGGTAAAACGTTCATTACATTCATTGCAGCTGCGCCGGCGACGAACTTGAGATCCTTCTGAAACTAAGCGTGAGTCGATAACTTTAGTATCTTGAGCATTACAAAAAGGACAGTACATTTAATCTCACTCTTATTCAGAATTAATCAACCTTAAAAGTTGACTGGATCTATTGACAAATATCACAAATTTACTATGAATTTAATTTCAAGGTGTAATAGTAACCTGTTTAGCGCCTGTTTTAACAGTAATTTGCTTTATAGAGTCAAAAAAAGGGTAAAAAAAAGCTACGCAATGCGTAGCTTTTGAGTGCTTATTATTAAAAGATTATCCGTAAACAGGGCAAGCTTTACAAAGAGCGGCCACTTTAACTTTAACCGCTGTAATGGTGGTCGCAAGTTTAGCTTCATCTTTGATTGCATCAAGAACGTCACACATCCATAACGCAAGCTCAGCAGATTGTTGTGCATTAACACCACGACGTGCGAGTGCCGGCGTACCAATACGTAAACCTGAAGTCACAAAAGGAGAACGGGGATCATTTGGCACTGAGTTTTTGTTAACCGTAATATGCGCATTACCTAAGGCGGCATCCGCTTCTTTACCGGTGATATCCTGAGCGATTAAATCAACCAGGAATAAATGGTTTTCAGTACCGCCAGAAACGATTTTGTAACCACGCGCCAGGAATGATTTAACCATGGCTTTAGCATTATCTAAAACCTGTTGCTGGTAAACAGCAAATTCAGGTTCAGCACACTCTTTAAATGCAACCGCTTTAGCTGCAATAACGTGCATTAGTGGACCACCTTGCTGGCCTGGGAAAACCGCTGAGTTTAATTTTTTCTCAATGGCTTCATTGGCTTTAGCAAGGATCAGGCCGCCACGCGGACCGCCTAAGGTTTTATGCGTTGTCGTAGTCACCACATCGGCAAAAGGCACTGGATTCGGGTAAAGACCCGCAGCCACTAGCCCTGCAACGTGCGCCATATCAACAAACAGATAAGCGCCTACTTTATCCGCTATTTCGCGAAATTTGGCCCAGTCAACAATACCCGAATAAGCAGAAAACCCTGCAATAATCATGGTTGGTTTATGTTCGACAGCAAGACGTTCAATTTCCGCATAATCTAGAATACCCGTTTCAGGGGTGATTCCATATTGCACAGCATTGTACATTTTACCAGAAAAACTGACGTGGGAACCGTGGGTTAAATGTCCACCATGGGCAAGACTCATGCCCAGAATAGTATCACCCGGTGCACAAAGCGCCTGATAAACGGCTGCATTAGCCTGCGAACCCGAGTGAGGCTGGACGTTTGCATAATCAGCACCAAATAAAGATTTAGCACGTTCGATAGCTAAAGATTCAGCCACATCAACGTATTCACAACCGCCGTAATAACGTTTACCCGGGTAACCTTCTGCGTATTTATTAGTTAACTGACTGCCTTGCGCTTCCATTACACGTGGGCTGGTGTAATTTTCTGATGCAATCAGTTCAATATGGTCTTCTTGGCGCTGAACTTCATCAGTTATTGACTGCCATAATTCTGGATCATAATCGGCAATATTCATATCACGGTTAAACATGCATAACTCCTACTGGGTCTGGTTTTAAATCGGCTGATTTATTGATGTAACAAATTTTACCTAATCTTACCCTGTTGCATAGCGTAAACAAATGAATAATTTTAGGATTTAAAATGAAAAAAGTGCATATTGACCAGGATACCCGCAGAAACAGCCTTTTTATCCTTAACAGCAGTGTGTCATTTTCCGCTGCTTTGCCCTATCATCGGGATCCAGTCTTTTTCTTTCATTTAACAAGAGCAATCACTCATGGCACAGTTTATATACACAATGGATCAGGTGAGCAAGGTCGTCCCGCCTAAGCGCACTATTTTAAAAGATATCTCTCTGAGTTTTTTTCCGGGCGCAAAAATTGGCGTGTTAGGTTTAAACGGCTCAGGTAAATCAACCTTATTACGTATTATGGCGGGTCTCGATAAAGAGTTCGCCGGTGAAGCGCGCGCTTTATCGGGTACAAAAATTGGTTATTTAGCGCAGGAGCCGGTATTAGATCTTGATAAAAACGTTCGCGAAATTATTGAAGAAGCCGTCAGTGAAGTTAAAAATGCGTTAACAGATCTCGATGCACTTTACGCAGCTTATGCAGAGCCCGATGCAGACTTTGATGCACTGGCTAAACGTCAGGGTGAACTTGAAGCGATTATTCAAGCACATGACGGTCATAATTTAGAAAACCAGCTGGAGCGTGCCGCTGATGCCCTGCGCCTGCCGGCTTGGGATGCGAAAATAGGGATCCTTTCAGGTGGTGAGCGCCGCCGTGTGGCATTGTGCCGTCTGTTGCTCGAAAAACCGGATATGTTACTACTGGATGAGCCAACTAACCATCTCGATGCAGAATCTGTTGCCTGGTTAGAGCGTTTCTTACATGACTATGAAGGCACTGTTGTCGCCATTACCCATGACAGATATTTCTTAGATAATGTTGCCGGCTGGATTTTAGAATTAGACCGGGGTTACGGTATTCCGTGGCAAGGTAACTACTCATCGTGGTTAGAGCAGAAAGATGCGCGCTTAAAACAGGAAGCCTCTCAAGAAAAAGCACGCCAACGTCAAATTGAACAGGAGCTGGAATGGGTTCGTTCAAATGCCAAAGGCCGTCAATCTAAAAGCAAATCGCGTTTATCCCGCTTTGAAGAGCTTAACAATCAGGACTTTCAAAAACGTAACGAAACCAATGAGCTATTTATTCCACCGGGTCAGCGTTTAGGTGATCAGGTGATTGATGTTAATCATCTGAGTAAATCCTATGACGGTCGGGTGTTAATTGATGATTTAAGCTTCAGTATTCCCAAGGGCGCAATTGTCGGCATTATAGGTGCCAATGGTGCCGGTAAATCTACCCTGTTTAAAATGTTGTCCGGTGTTGAAACACCCGATTCAGGTGACATTACTATAGGTGCAAGTGTGCAACTGGCCAGTGTTGATCAGTTCCGTGATGATATGGATGATAAAATCAGCGTTTTTCAGGAAGTCTCCGATGGCAGCGATATTATTAAAATTGGTAATATCGAAATTCCAAGTCGTGCCTACCTCGGCCGCTTCAACTTTAAAGGCACAGATCAACAGAAGATTGTGGGGAATTTATCCGGCGGTGAACGCGGCCGTTTACATCTTGCCAAATTATTGAAATCCGGCGGCAACGTATTATTACTCGATGAACCCACCAATGATCTTGATATCGAAACACTGCGTGCCCTGGAAAATGCCCTGCTCGATTTTGCCGGTTGTGTTATGGTGATTTCACATGACCGCTGGTTCCTGGACAGAATCGCCACCCATATCATTGATTACCGCGATGAAGGGCAAGTGAATTTCTACGAAGGTAACTTTACAGATTACGAAGAATGGATGAAAAAAACCTATGGCGCTGCATCTGTCGAGCCGCATCGTATAAAATACAAACGTATTTCATAATGTAACAAAGAATATAAATATGAATCTTAAGTTTTGATACGTTAAATAAGCCTCCTTGTTCTAATATATAGAACCGGAGGCTTATTTGTATCAAACAGCCGAGCCTGAAGAGAATACACCGGCCTTCAGCCTTCAAGCACTTCAGCACTCAGCACTCAGCACTCCAGCATTCAAGCATTCAGCACTCCAGCATTCCAGCATTCAGCACTCCAGCATTCCAGCATTCAGCCTTCAAGCATTCCAGCACTCCAGCACTCCAGCATTCAGCCTTCAGCCTTCAGCCTTCAGCCTTCAAGCATTCCCCCCCCCGAGCCTAAAAGCTCAGTTCCGAAAAAATATTGGCAGAAAAAAGAAAGGAATAAGCTTATTATTACAGGATGGCAATAAAAAAGTCACTCGGTGAGAGTGACTTTCAGGGGATAACTATCTTAACGGCAAAAGGTCAAGACTAATTACCGCCGCCGGTTAAACCTGTTGAACCCGTTGCACCTGTTGGTGCAGGAACAGGCTTTGCTATCGCTACGACGATAGTAATACCTGCAGCTGTGACTGGATCTGGATCGTTAGCTTCAACCTTAATATAAACTTTTTCGACATCAGCGACAGAAACAGTAACAACTTTCTCACCGGTAGTCGTAGTTGGATAACCAGGATTATCAGTAACTACTTTTTTTGCAAGCGCTTTACTGGTTTTGATAAGTGATTTAACGTTTAATTTTTTACCCTTATTAGCCTTCACATACACAATAACATCATTAGTAACGTGGTTAGTGGCGATGACTTTAGATGCAGTACCTGAATCTAATTTTTTGATTGTACCTTCCATATCTAGTGCCAGATCTAATGCAGTAAAACCAGTATCATTGGCAAAATCCATGTCATATAAATCATTAACAACTTCCGTGACAACATCAGAAATATTTTCTCTGACCACTGGTGGAACTGCATCTGCATCAGCAACAATCTGTTCAGCAATCAATGTTGTCAGAGGAGAAGCCGTAATTGGAGACCCCTGTTTTAATAAGCCTCTAGGTATCACATACTCAATATCTGGCATTGCTTTACCATTGGAGGTATCAATTGAGTTGGCATTACCCGTAACGACGAATTCACATAACTCTGGGTTGCTGTTGATTATTACATTGGTAGTGTTAACTGCACCATAGTAATCAGTCAGACCTGCAGATCCGTTATTGTCACCACCACAATCATATTTTGCATCTGCAAACTGAACCGGACCATCATAAGCTTTAATTGATGTGCTCGGCGTACTTGCACCGCTACAGGCAACTATAAAAGTACTAGCAATAAGTACCATGAAAATATTTTTTCCCATTATTCATATCCTTACAAAGGGTAAATTTAGATAAATGCCTATTTAAACATTTATATGTTCGATCTGATTCGAAGTTCATTGTAAAGTAAAAAAAAAGTAAAAACAAAGTAAAAACGCAGGATGTTGACTTTATTGTGATCAAATAGGTATATAAATAATACCACTACACATAAATAAGTAACTCAGGGGATAACAAAGTACTTCGAAGGTAACAAAATCCACCATTATTCGCGAAATCATTTAATAAGCAAGTGACAAATTTGAACCTTGGCATTTACGACAACGACCTGAAAGACGTAGGGCAGGACGCAGAAGTCATTACGGCATAAACAGGCTAAGCGCTGCGGGCCCTTTTCAATGACCATACGCGTAAAAGGTTCAGTACCTAAAATAACATTGGAATCTGGACTTCAGGCGGGCAAAAAGAAGACGCCGAGCCTTAAGGTTCAGTTTAGAAGATAAAATTAGCAGAAAAAGAGGGGGAATTTGGAATAAGCTTTTTTATGACGGTGCTGCAATAAAAAAAGTCACTCGGTGAGAGTGACTTTCAAGGGGTATCTATCTTAACGGCAAAAGGTCAAGACTAATTACCACCACCGGTTAAACCTGTTGAACCAGTTGCACCTGTTACTACTGGTGCTTTTGGTATATCCTTCGTAACTTCACTGACAGTACTAATATAACCATTATTTGTCGCTTCAGTGATAGAAATTCCTACATTAAAAGTCGCAACTTTAACCTTTGTAGCATCACCGTCAACGTTAGGATAATTAGGATTTACAGTAATTACTTGTGCTGCTACCGCTTTACTGGTTTTGATAATTGTTGCAAGGTCTACCGTATTAGTCTTCGAATAAACAAGCACATCACTAGTCACGTTGTTAGTTGCGATTATTGAAGCCACCAAAGGTGAATTAACTGCTTTTAATTTATTGATCGTACCTTCCATATCACGAGCCATCTCTAATGGATCAACACCATTGTTGATAAGAATTTCGCCATATAAAGCAGTAACAACCGATGTAGCAGCATCAGTGGCGCTTTTGTTATTAGCTTTCATCTCTGCATCAATCAATGTGGTGAAAGGACCCGCTGTAATACCCTTACCTTTAGCTAATAACCCTTTAGGGATAACATATTCAATATCAGGCATTAATTTACCGTTAGAGGTATCAATTGCTGTAGGAGTACCCGTCACAACGATTCTACATAAATTTGGTTCATTAAGGAGTGTAGGAACGTTAGTGCTAACACTACCATCAAATCCAGTCACACCTGAGTCGCCTTTTATTGGATTATTGGCAGTGTCGTCACCACAATCATATGCCACAGCTGCAAACTGAACCGG
Organism: Psychromonas ingrahamii 37; assembly: GCF_000015285.1. Lineage (NCBI taxonomy): Bacteria > Pseudomonadati > Pseudomonadota > Gammaproteobacteria > Alteromonadales > Psychromonadaceae > Psychromonas > Psychromonas ingrahamii. Next base: position 1,767,047 of record NC_008709.1, on the reverse strand, counting down.
ACCATCATAGGCTTTAATTGCTGTGCTTGACGTCGAGTCGCTGTTATTACAGGCAACCATAAAAGTACCGGCAACCAGTACCGCTAAAAGATTTTTTTTCATTATTGACTTCCTTGCAATGAGTAAATTTATATCAATGTCTGTTTTAAAGCAGCAACTTTATCACAACTTTATTACAACTTTGGTTAGTTTAGGTGGTTAAAAAATCTATTCTGCAGTAAAAAATGGGTGAACGATATAATATCACCGGCATCTGCACCTGAATTTTATAAATAAATGATTTAAATTTTATCTATATGAATCAATAGATTATGCGCTGATCTTGAAGATTAGATACTAACTTTATTCTGATTAAATAACCACATAAGAATAGTAATACTCATAAATAAGCGAAGATGACCACTAACAAATAGATCCCTATTGCGGTAAGGTAATGCTGCTCCATGTTATGCACTTATTATATGAATCTAAGCTATAAAAACGGCGCTTATATTGTTTTATTGTATTGTTTTATATTTTCTATTATGATTGTGTAACACTTAAAATGCTGACTTTATGCATAAAAAATCAACCGATGGTGTGAAAGTACTTGTTCAGCAGAGACAGGTGATACTGCTCCCGACTGGTTTAAGCTTACTAAGTCACTTAAATAACTAAGACCTTGAAGTCACCTTTATATGAGTGGCTTTTATTACAAGGATGTAATCAATTTATGCTCCCTTCAAACCGCACGTCCCTTTGCTTATTGGCCATGTCAATCAGCAGTTTTCAGTGTTATGCCGCACTGGATAACTTACCTTCTTTACAAAGTTTTACGGGTGCCGTATTAACACCTAATGCGCAGGTGTTGAAAACCGGCAGTGCCTCTTTTTTATATGGCCAGAGTGTTTATAGAAAGTCACAAACTCCCGACCAACACCATATGCTTTTTTCTGTAGGTTTATTCCCGGGCCTTGAAGCAAGCGGGCGCATTGTTGTTCATGATGATTTTGATAGCGCCAGTGATCTTTCAGCTTCACTAAAATACCAATTACCCTTAATTAAGCAATACACAGGTTTTGACTTGGCCTTTGGCGTGCAGGATTTAGGCGGCGCGGCAAATAACTTTCAAGCCTATTATGCCGTGACTGATTATGAATTTACCGCCCTGCCCGTGCGTTTAAGTGCGGGGGTTGGCAAATCAGAATTAGCCAACGAAATAATGAATGGTCCGTTTGCATCCATTGAATATCAACCCTTTTCTTTTATGCAGCTGACGGCAGAGCATGACAACACAGAACTGAACGTCGCCGTCAAAGCCTTTACTCCCCCTAAATCATTACCTTTCAACTCTCAGGTCAGCCTGGAATATCAGTTAGCAACGGGACATGAGACCAATCAACAAGCGATGTGGGCAGCTAATTTATCCGTGCCTATTTTGGGTTACAGCGACCGGGCTTTAGTTAAAAAAGAAAAAAATATAACAGCCTCATTAGAAGATAAATTAGTGATTAAACAGTCAGTACATGAGACCAGTTCAGTCGCGTCACTTAAAAATGCCTTAAAAGAAGAAGGTTTTCTTAATATTCAAGTGGGCATGGATAAAAACGGTTTATTGATAGCCCTGGAAAACCGCCGATATAATCACAATGAGATAGATGGTATCGGGGTTGCGATGGCGATTATTAGTAACCATGCCGGCAAGGCAGTCTTTTCTGAACTTGGCAGCGACAATAATGAACAAAATGCCAAACTCATTATGTTAAAAAATGGCATACCTGTTGTTGCTGTAGACACCAATATGCATTGTTACCGTGAATTTATTCTTTCAGGTGATAATTGTGAGCAGCTTACCTTTACCAGTAGCGGGCTTAGTAAAACCTATCAACAAGCGGATTGGCAGGAAGATAAAATTGAATCCAGTTTTGGCCGCTCGCAGATAATTTTTTCTCCTATGGTTAAACACGCTACAGCAACTGAATTAGGCGTTTATGATTATTCACTCGCCCTTTCTGCTAATCTGGTGACTAACCTATGGCCGGGTTCTGCCATTGATCTGCGTTATACATTACCCTTGACCAACAGTGAAGATTTTGATGATGGAAAATATTGGGGCAATAGCCGATTCCAAAGTGAAATAGATACCGCACTTTTCCATCAGGCATTCGCACTGCCCTTCAATGTGTTAAATCAAACCTCTCTGGGTTATATTAAGTCCGGTTATCAGGGTGTCGCCAATGAAACACTGTGGAATTCGCCTCAGGGTTATCACTCAATGGGTCTTGAGGCTAACTATTTTGAGCCTACAGATGAAACACTTCTAAATAAAGGAACTGTCTTGGGCTTTTACCAACTTTCTCTGCCGCAATTAAATTGGCAGTTAAAAGTGCAGGGAGGTGAATTTTGGAATACTGATAGGGGATTTAAAATTTCCTCAATGCATTGGCTGGGTGATGTACGCGTTGATGCCACTTACCAAAATACACAAATGACTGAAAAAAGTAATTCCCTTCCAGAAGAGTTTGTCTCTATTAATGTCTCTATCCCGCTAACATTTTGGCGTGGTATGAAACCCGGTTATATTCAATTGAAAGGGATTAATAATTTTAATTACAGCCTGCAGACGCGCATTAATAATGAAGATGGCCATAATCAGCTCAACACAGGATTAGGGCAAACCGTCTATATAAAACATAATATTGCAGATCAATATTTAAACAGACAGCGTTTATCGCCAAATTACCTGCGCGTAAATTCAGACAGATTAAGAAGTGCTTATCTGAAATATTTAGCAACGCAATAAGCAGGTCATTAATCCTTAGAGAACAGCAAAAACCATATGATTCCCGAGCTTAATCGGGAGTCGTTAAATTACGGTTATTCCCGAGGTTATATAATTGGGAATGTCCAGATTGTTGAAAGCGAGCATTGGAAAATAAAAACAATCAAATAAAAGCCACGTCCCCAATCGGGTAGCACCCCAATTAAATCGCCCTCTGATTAAATTTATCTTCTGTTTTTACCAATACTATTCAGACGCGCAGAATTCTTTTATACCATTACATTAATTAACTTACGATGTCGATTCAATCTCTTCAACAGTGTGCTTAAACTCTCTCTACATCACTGATAAAAATATTCCCCCTCGGCTACATTCATTAATATCGAACGTAATAAGGAAATAATTGCCTAGCTTGTGCGAGATAATGACGATGAAACAGCCCGTAGGGTGCGCTCCGCGCACCGATTTCCGCCGCTTGCGGTGCGGAGCACACCCTACGTATAACATAACACCCATTCCATTAATTAACTTACGATGTCGATTCAATCTCTTGAACAGTGTGCTTAAAACAAACCTATTAATAAAGTGATCAGATTTACTCTTCAAATTCATCTTAGCGGCTTTGTGAGCGTAAATTTTTCCTCTGAAGCAATGAGCATAAAATTAATGCTTTTAATATTATATAAAGCCTTAAGAGGTGCTTATTTAGATTTCCGATTAAAAGACATCGGAAACAACCAGCTATTGTTATTAGGGAATGACACTGCCGTATTGCCCGTGACCTTAGAGAATTTTTTTCAAAGGATAAATTGAATAACAGTTCAGGATCCTAAACGGGCTAAGCTTTGAGATTTGCTATTATCTGTCCTATCAAAATAGAAGATATTGGCTGGACAATAGCTTCACGCTCATTAACACAGACATGCAAACAACCAGCGGTTTAATCATTTTAGTCCCCTTGCTCACCACTAAGCGCGATCCCAATGTTGCGCCCATCGCCTGTCCTACAAGCATGATAGCGCCTAACGTCCAAAAGACCTTGCCGCCAAGGGCAAAGAAAATTAACGAGGCTATATTGGTTGAAAAATTCAAAACCTTAGCATGCGCAGTCGCCTTAGCTAAGCCGTACCCGGATAATGAGACAAAGGCAAGCGCAAAAAAACTGCCGGTTCCCGGGCCAAAAAAACCGTCATATAAACCCACCCCTAATGCAGCCGTTAAAGCAAACACAGCAGGTGTTAAGAGTTGATGACAATCATCCTCACTGATTTTTTTAGAGAAAAGAAAATATCCACCAATCGCTAACATCAGGAAAGGTAAAATCATCTCTAAATAAATGATATCAATTAACTGCACTGCTATTGTGCCCAATGCAGCCCCGATAAAAGCGCATAAAATCGCGAGCTTCATCTCAGCTAAAACCACCCTGCCCTTACGTACAAAATAAACACTGGCAAAAAAACTCCCCCCACAGGCCTGTAATTTATTAGTGCCCAGCGCCACGGTTGGCGGCAGTCCAGCCCACATTAAGGCGGGAATAGTTAACAAACCACCTCCACCAGCAATCGCGTCTATAAAACCGGCTAAAATGGCAACGGCAAATAATAATGAGATAATTTCAAGGGAAAGTTCAATGGCCAAGCTCTGTACTCTTTTTGTATTTAATAGGAATAACAATCTGCTTTCTGCTTTTAGCTTGCGGCTCTCTGCTTTCTATTGTTAACCCTGAACGGTTTTCACTCTGCCCACTGCACCACTTTCCAAACGCACTTTAATGCCATGGGGATGCGTCGATGAGTTAGTCAGAATATCTTTAACAACCCCTTCGGTGAGCTTACCCGTACGCTGATCCTGTTTTAAAACAATCGACACTGAACAACCTTTTTGAATATTAACTCTTTCTGTCCCTTTCATACCTGTTCCTCTTAAATTTTTTATAAAACCTTGCTCGCACTATTGCCCTGCAAAATCTTGCGGTTAACTGTCTGCACTGTTAAGTGAATGACCTGAGATTATGCCGTAAGGGTTAATAATAACAAAGCCTTTGATTGAGTGATAACAGTATCCTGATGACAATAACCCTTTGATTAAATCAGAGGGATAAAGTGACCATAATATCGTTTTTCATCAACGAGGGATTCCAGCGCTTTGCTGCTTGGAAATGTTGTCCATTTTTGCGCCGTTAATTTTACACTCTCTTCACTGGACCAGATAAGATGCCAGCAAATCTCTTCAGGATTATCTGTTTTTTGCAATATTTCATGGAAAACAATCACTTTATCAAGCGCATTTATCTCAAGAAATAGTGATTCACTTAATGTAATAACCCTGGCAATATTCTCTTTGGAGACCTTAAAAACTGCAAATTCGCTGCAAGTGCCCATTAAATTCTCCGTGGTTGTAACAGCTGGCAACTATACCTTATAAGGTGATAATACAACACAGACGGTAGGTAGACGTTTAAAATACTCACTGTCCTTTTATTTACATATTTATGAAAGGATAATGCCGCATCGGTTATTCGTAAGCTTTCGCTTGTTAGCGCTTGGTGCAACTTTCATTGTTGGTCTTGCGCCCTTGACCGCGACTAGACGAGGAGAAACCAAAACCCAGTTTCGCCGTTCGAGGGAGCCATGCTCTTCGAACCACCAAAGTATAAGCAACAGAAGAGCCTGTCCTGCTTATGAACCTAAACTGTTTTTTTAAAATTCAACATTAAAAATTAAAAACCCATCGATTCTTTATGCGCTTCAATCATCAATTTGATAAATTAAGCTGCCACTGACTAAATAACTCGTTCCCTGGCTTAAATAATGAGTAGTACTCGATGGCCATATCTTACGGCTTTCCTGGCTGCTTTTCAGCCAGACAAATAATCCCTCGCTAGTGGTGTAGCTCACTTTACCAAAACGGACTTTTTGCAGAGTCGCGTTAGGAATTGAGTAACTACCCCCCGTATCCATCGACATTATTTTTAAGTTATTAGCACCGCTATTGCTTTCCTGCCAGGCGAGCACCCCATCAGCATACTGAGCTCGACTGGAAATACCTGAACCAACAGTTGTTTCTGCAATTAAACGACTTTCCTGATTATATAAATCATATAAGTGTAATGAAGAAGTTGTGTCATTTTGATCTGAGGTACTGTAAGCCAGATAATCGCTATCATTACCTGCACAGAAAGAGCCATAACCTAAACTACCTCCCATATCGTTGCTGTTATCTGTTAAGCGAACAGGTTGCCCACCACTTCCCAACTGATAGGCATAAACATCATAAGCTAAGCCAATGGGGGCTGATTGGCATAACCATTCCTCATTATTTGTAAACCTCCAATTTAACCAGCGTGAGGTGCCTATTGGTGGTTTAAGATATTCATAGGTTAGATTATCTGTATCCCATAAGTAAAAAGCACTTCCATTACTAGGTAATTGAACCAAGATATTACCCATGTAACTACTATGAAAACCGTAACCACTACCTTCAGAAACTAATTCCGTTAGATTAAGGTTAGATCCTGATTTATTTAAGTACATATTTAAAGAACCTGCTGGTCCATAATCTGAAGCAAAATAACCTTTGTTATTAACATGGGGATAATACATATAAGTTTGTGGTTTTTTGTCAAACTTAACTTCTCTATCAACCGGGTTTAATAGAGCTAAATCTGTTATTAAATATTCAAAATCAGTATTCTTAGCTAACAATTGACTATCATTAATCTCAACTACAGAATAGCCAACAGGCAGGTGTTTCACTAATATTGCAGCGTTTAAACTGGGCGCATATTTAAAAGAAACTTGATTAGTACCACGAGCGTTAAATTCATCAGTGGCAATAATGGAAACCATATAATCACTTTCAGGTAATCCCGCTAAAGAATAACTATAGCTGAAACTGCCTGTGGCTTGCTTTTGCCCTATCTGAATATCCCCAAAGGAAACCGTTGTTGTCACATTTTGATTTTCATTCTCTACTTCACCTGTGACGGTCAATAAATTTCCGGTTATTAACTGATTATTTAAAGGTGAAGAAAAGCTAACAATAGGTGCTAAATTAATTAAAATGTTTTTTACTTGCTCCTGATACTGACCATCGGTGTCCACAGCTGTCACTCTAACTTGATGCTCGCCATATTCTTTTGCCCAGACAAAATGATAAGGGTAGGTCACATCATTACACCCCCATCTCTCACATTGATTAAGTGTGATGGGTATTTCCTCTGTTTGCTTTGCGACTAAGTGGTTATCAATGTAATAATTCACTTCTGATACTGCAGCTTTACTGCCCGCTTTAACTAAAATAACACTGCTATTAAAATCCTGATCCTGAACACTGATAGTTAAAGTGAGATTAGGGTTATATATATCAATAGTTTGATTGAGGTATACAAATACATCGGGTTCAATTTCAGCCATCACATCCAGTCTATGATTGCCATCGCTATATCTTTTTGTATTTAAATTAATACTGTTGTTGCTACAAGCGGAACTTCCACAAGCATTATTACTGTCTATAAACCATGATGACGATAGAACATTTTGAGACAAACCAAAGGTCACCGTTTCTGAATAAGGAGGGTGGGTAACTGGTGGCAAAATACTGATCGCCATCGCTTTTGTTTGATTGTAATTAAAATAACTTGTTCCCTGACTGGAGCTTAAGACTTCATCCCATTGATTAAAAACTGCCACTATACGATAGGTTGCTGTAGTATCTACTACCTCCTGTTGTCCATAAAAACCTTCGGTAATCGGGCCGACTTCAGATATAATTTCCCATTCTGAGACACTTCTTGTTAAAGACTGCCTTTGGATTTGATAGCCCAATTCATCAGTAAAGACTGACTTCCAACGAAATGTCAGCTTGCCACTGGCCAAGGTTAAAGAAACATCGGCATCAATAGTGACGAGTGTATTCAAACTCGCCTCCTGCCCTTGATAGCGTTGCGTAATCATGGCATTACCGCCGCGGATTGCGCGTAATTTACCCTGAGAAACTGATACAACATTTGGATCAGATGAAATCCAATCACCTTGAGCCGTTATACTATGTTGACTGTAATCTGAATAAGTGGCTGTGGAGGTTATTTGTAATACTTCACCTACCTGCAAAGTTGCACTATCGGAAGCAAAGCGAATAGCGTTAATCGTTGCCGGGTTATCGCTATTATCACTAACAACATCATCACCTCCACCGCCGCAACCTAACAAAATGAAAGAAAGTACAAAAGAAAGCAGTATTTTTTTATATTCAATTGCTTTGTATTCCATGGTTTTATTAACTCCATTTTATATTCAAGATGTCAATTCAGTGCTTTATCAGGAAACTTAAAAGCAAGCGCTGCAAGATCACTACCTTATATATAATTTATTAATAAGTCATGTATTTGTGATAAAAGTACTCAGCTGAAGTGATAATAATAAACAGTCAGCCGTTGCAAAGACTCCCTCTAACTTTTAGTTACATACATATGTAGATGACTCCAGTAGTTTTTTGATCATGGGTAATCAACGTCGCTATTTGTACACATTCGCTTGCAAGTTAATGGTTTTTAATTTTTAGAGGGAATTCCGCATTCGATGCTTTAGCTTCGTACTTAGCCAATAAAACCTATTTCAGCCAATTCCCCTTGTTTGTATGCTTTCGCTTGAGGCGTCTGACTTAACTTTTATTGTTGGCGTTTCGCCTTTAACGGCGAATAGATGGCTTCGGGAATGACGAGGTGGGGTTATTCGGCCGTGACGGGTTCTGTCATCCTCAAAGACTATACTCCCCGTCATCCTCAAAGTGTTTTGTTGAGGATCTCGTTGAATCATGGTGCTGCCTGCTCTGGAGAAAGGGCGCGCAGAGCTTAGCCTGTTCATGGCACTGAACTGCCGTAAATGCTGGAAGGTTTGGAGGCTGGAGAGCTGGAATGCTTAAATGCTTAAATGCTGAGTGCTTGAAGGCGGTTTATTAGCTTTATAAAAGAAACAAAATACAGCCGATAAGAAATTAAACAATAAACTGCTCAAGAAGACAGTATTTTATTGTTTAAAGTATGTAAACAACAAGTTAAAAAATCCTTTAAAAATGAAAAACTTAACAAATAAAGATCATAACTATCAAAAAAAAACAAATAACCATATGTTATTTAAGGGTATATTTAAAGAGCACAGCTCACTAAACGGGAATAAAGTTAACATAAAATTAACTTTATTGATTGAGATCAAGCACCGGATTAAACAAAAAACTTAGTTTACACGCAGCAGTTGGTATCATTTTAAGCGGGGAGCTCGGTCGTGAATAACGTAATTAATAATTCGGCAATCAAAAAAAGGTTTATTCAGTTACTTATACTCACTTTTATTAGTCTTTCTTTACATGCTTATGCTCTGTTTATTAGTCCCCCTAAAGATCCTATGCCTTTTATTCAAGAAACCTTTCCAACACTCACAAAAATTTCAGAAAAACAGGGCGAGCCACTTTTATGGACTATCCATCGAGAGTCCAAAATACTGGGTTATGCCTTTGAAACCAATGATCTCGCTAAAATTCCGGCCTATTCCGGTGAACCCGTTAATATGTTGGTGGTCATGGATCCCACCGGAAAATACCTTAACGCAAAAGTATTAGAGCACCATGAACCTATTATTCTGGCCGGTATTCCGGAAGAAAAGTTATGGCGTTTTATTGACCAATATGTCGGTTTATCTGTGAGTGATGCGATTAAAGTAGGTGGCTCAACAAGCCAGGATTATATATCGATTGATGGGCTCTCCGGGGCTACGGTCACTGTCATTGTAATGAATAAAGCCATCAATAAAGCCGCTTATAAAGCCGCAGTTTCATTGGGGATTATTGAGGAAAAATTAGGTGTTATCCAGCCCGTTTCGACCATAAAAAAAGCGCTCTTTGAAAAGAAAACCTGGGAAGATTTGACCGGTGATGGCTCGATCAGAAAGTTATATTTAACCAATCAGGCGGTGCAAAATGCTTTTGTGGGAACAGAGGCTGAAGATGTTGATAAGGTGCCGACATCGAAGGCAGATTCAATGTTTGCTGAGATTTATTATGCCGTTGCGAATATTCCAACAATCGGTAAAAACCTTTTTGGAGAGTCTGATTATCAATGGTTCACTCGGGATTTAAAAGCGGGAGAGTATTTAATTGCCATCTTTGGTAATGGATACTCCTATAAAGGTTCTGGTTATGTGCGCGGTGGTATTTTTGACCGCATTCAAGTTCATCAAAATAACAATGCTATCTCCTTCCGTGATTTAGAACATAACAGGGTCGCGGATCTTTACATTGAGAATGCCCCCAAATTTAATGAGATGTCGGTTTTTAAAGTGGCGGCACAACATGACTTTGATCCCGGTGCCAGTTGGCAGATAGAGTTATTAGTGCGCAGGCAAACCGGGCCGGTGGATAGTTTATTTAATAGTTTCAAAGGCAGTTATGATGTCCTCGACAAATACGTAAATACCCCACCTGCCGTCTATCCTGAGCCAGAGTTAACCTTGACCGAGCAAATCTGGTTAGAGCATCAAGTGAAAGTGGTGATTTTAATCATTTTGATGACTGTCTTATTGCTGATTCTATTTTTTCAGGATGTGCTCGTTCGCCACCCTACTTTTATGCACAATCTGCGCCACGGATTTTTAGCCGTGACGGTTGTTTTTATTGGCTGGTCATGGGGAGGACAACTGTCGGTGGTTAATGTCTTTACCTTTTTACAGGCTTTGATGAACGATTTTTCCTGGGATCTGTTTTTATTAGATCCGGTTATCTTTATTTTGTGGTGTGCGGCAGCGGTCACTATTCTTTTGTGGGGCCGAGCGGTTTATTGCGGGTGGTTGTGTCCCTTTGGTGCCCTGCAGGAACTGCTTAACCAGTTTGCCCGTTATATAAAAATCCCGCAAATAGAATTGCCATGGGCCGTCCATGAACGATTATGGGCTATTAAATATCTTATTCTATTGGCCCTGTTTGGCATCTCATTAGATTCCCTTGCAATGGCCGAGCAGTTTGCTGAAATTGAACCTTTTAAAACGACTTTCTTACTGAAATTTGACCGCGAATGGCCCTTCGTTGCCTGGGCGTTATGCCTACTGACCATCAATTTATTTAATCGTAAAACCTTCTGCCGCTACCTTTGCCCCTTGGGTGCTGCGCTTTCTATTTCTAATAGTGTGCGTTTATTTGATTGGCTAAAACGCCGCCCAGAATGTGGTTCACCCTGTAAAACCTGTGCAAAAGAGTGTGAAATCCAGGCGATTGCACCCGATGGGGTGATTAATATGCGTGAATGTCATTACTGCCTTGATTGTCAAATTACCTATTACAACGACGAGAAATGTCCACCGTTGAAAAAGTTAGCCTATAAAAAACGCAAAAAAAATGAAATTGAGATAACAGAAGTTTAAAAATTCATTCCGGACTCTGACCTTAAATATTGAGCTCTCAGTTCCAGTGAAATAACAAGGTAAATTATTAATTCCACTATAAACCAACAGGATGGAGATATAGCATGAGTAAGTATAAAAGCGATCTACCCAACGATGAAAAACTGGAAAATTCAGACCGACGTAAATTTTTTGGTAAAAGTGCGGCCTTTGGCGTAGCGGCAGCTGCCGTGCCAATGTCAGCGGTCATGTTTTCCTCTATGGCAAAAGCGCAGGCGGCTGAGGCAAGCAATAGCACCGCCGTCCATCCTGGTGATTTAGATGAATATTATGGCTTCTGGAGTGGCGGTCAGTCAGGCGAAGTCCGTATTATGGGTATTCCTTCAATGCGTGAATTAATGCGTATTCCGGTTTTTAATTTGGACAGTGCAACGGGTTGGGGATTAACTAACGAAAGTAAACGTATTAAAGGCGACAGTGCCCATTTTATGACCGGGGATGCACATCATCCGCACATGAGTATGACCGATGGTCGTTATAACGGTGAGTATCTTTTTATTAACGACAAAGCTAACTCACGTGTTGCACGTATTCGTTGCGATGTCATGAAAACCGATAAAATGATCACTATTCCTAACGTACAAGGGGTCCATGGTTTACGTGTTCAGAAAGTACCTGAAACTAAATATGTGATTTGTAATGGTGAGTTTGAAATTCCAATGAATAATGACGGTAAAGCGTCACTGGAAGATGTCAGTACTTATCGTTCATTATTTAGTGTGATTAACGCGCAAACAATGGAAATTGCTTTTCAGGTGATGGTCGACGGGAACTTGGATAATACCGATGCCGATTACGACGGCAAATATTTTGCATCTACTTGTTATAACTCAGAAATGGGCATGACCTTAGGGGCCATGATCACAGCAGAACGTGACCATGTGGTGGTCTTTAGTTTAGCGCGTTGTGAAGCCGCCGTTAAAGCGGGTAAATTCAAAACTTATAACAGTAATAATGTCCCTGTATTAGACGGCCGTAAAGGATCAAAACTTACCCGTTATATTCCAGTCCCTAAATCACCCCATGGTGTTAATACCTCACCTTCTGGCAAATATTTTATTGCTAACGGCAAGTTGTCTCCCACAGTTTCTATTATTTCGATTGAGAAATTAGATGCCTTATTTGATGATAAAATTAAACCACGCGATACAGTAGTTGCAGAGCCTGAATTAGGTTTAGGGCCACTGCATACTGCCTTTGATAACAAAGGAAATGCTTATACCACTCTGTTTATTGACAGCCAGATAGCCAAATGGAATATTGAAGATGCGATCAAAGCGCATAATGGTGAAAAAGTGAAATATCTTCGCCAGAAACTGGATGTACATTATCAACCCGGTCATAACCATACTTCTATGGGTGAAACTCGTGATGCAGACGGCAAATGGTTAGTGGTACTGAGTAAATTCTCTAAAGATAGATTTTTACCTGTTGGTCCGTTACATCCAGAAAACGATCAGTTAGTTGATATTTCCGGTGACGAAATGAAACTGGTCCATGACGGCCCCGCTTTTGCTGAACCCCATGATTGTATTTTGGTTCACCGCAGTAAAATAAGAACAGCAAAATTATGGACACGTGATGACCGCATGTTTGCTGAAACCGTTGCCATGGCTAAAAAAGATGGCGTTAATGTTGATACCGACAATAAAGTCATTCGTGATGGTAATAAAGTGCGAGTATACATGACCTCCGTTGCGCCTATGTATGGCATGACTGAATTTAAAGTGAAGCTTGGAGATGAAGTGACCGTCGTGGTGACTAACCTCGACATGGTAGAAGATGTTACCCATGGTTTCTGTATGATTAACCACGGTGTGCAGATGGAGATTGGCCCGCAGGCAACCTCATCTGTTACTTTTACCGCAAGCCAACCTGGTGTGCAGTGGTATTACTGTAACTGGTTCTGTCATGCATTACATATGGAAATGCGCGGTCGTATGTTAGTCGAAGCATAAGCCATCCCATGGGATCCCGGCAACTTATTGACCGGGACCCCATCATCACAAAACCAATCTATTAGGAAAATTAATTTGTTGAAAATCAATTCATTGAACATTAATTTATTGAAGATCATAACTGCTTTATTAATAACCGTCTTAAGTCTGTTTCAGACAGGGCTTAATGCGACTGTGCTGGAAATCAAAAGCAGTGATAATCTACAACAAAAATTAGATTCAGCCTCGGCTGGCGATACACTGCAGTTAGATGCGGGTGAATACCGTGGTAATTTTGTGATCCGCCACAGTATTACTCTCACCGGAAAAGACAATGTCACTATTAATGGATTGGGTAAGGGTCATGCGCTGAGGTTATTAACGTCGAATATCAGTGTAAAAAACCTCAATATTATTAACTGGGGCGATAATTTAACCGCGCAAAACGCCGCTATTTATGTCGGGCAAAAATCTAACCATCTCATTATTAAAAATAACACCTTAAAAGGGGACGGTTTTGGTATTTGGGTACAGGACTCTAATCAGATATTAATTGCCAATAACCGTATTCAAGGCAACCCTGAATTGCGCTCTGCAGACCGGGGTAATGGTATCCAGCTATCAGTGGTCACTAATGCTGATGTGGTTGGCAATAAAATCAGTTTCACCCGGGATGGCTTATATATCATCTCCAGTCAAGACAGCGTACTTCGAAACAATAGCATGCACGATTTACGCTATGGTGTGCATTATATGTATTCCCACCATAATAAAGTACTCAATAATCTGACTTACAATACCCGTGCAGGGTACGCTTTAATGAGCTCTAAACACTTACAGGTAAGCGGTAATAAAAGTCGTGACAGCGAAGATTATGGCATGTTACTGAACTTTATTACTTCATCAACCATTGACCATAACAGCATCAAAGATGTTTGGACAAAACCGCAAAAAAAAGTCCTTGGGCACCAGGGGAAAGCTTTGTTTGTTTACAATTCAGCATATAATACAATAAGTTACAATGAAATAAAGTCATCTGAAATTGGCGTTCATTTAACCGCAGGTTCTGAGAACAACAAAGTGTTTGGTAACCTCTTTATCAACAATAAAGTGCAGGTTAAATATGTTTCTAATAAAGAGCAGGAATGGAGCCACAATGGCCGGGGTAATTATTGGAGCAACTATTTAGGTTGGGATCTTGATAACAACGGCACGGGTGATACCCCCTTTGAACCGAACGACGGTATCGATAAACTTATCTGGCAATACCCGGAAGCAAAAGTGTTATTAGACAGTCCAGCGGTGTTATTACTGCGCTGGATGCAAAAACAATTTCCCGTACTCAAAGCCGCTGGGGTTAAAGACAGTTTTCCGCTTATGTTGCCTCCCAAAATCGAAACAAAAGCCAAAAAAAACGCTTAATTCAACCTACCAGCTGAAAGGGTAATCAAATTTATGAGTGAAAACATTATATTATTAGAGCAGGTTAATAAAAATTATCAGCAGCTTGCCGCACTGCACAATATCGACTTAAAGCTTTCTGCCGGTGAAGTACTGGGTCTATTTGGCCATAATGGGGCGGGTAAAACCACCATGATGAAACTAATTTTAGGGATCATTAAAGCAGGCTCTGGAAAAGTCGCTGTCTTTGGCGTTGATCCGCAAAATAAAAAGGCTTGGAGCAGCCGTAAAAAAATTGGTTACCTACCTGAAAATGTCAGTTTTTATGATCAGCTCACCGGATTTGAGGTGCTCACTTATTTTGCACGTTTAAAATCAGCCAACAAAAAGCAGGTTGTCGAATTATTAGAAAAAGTTGGATTATCCTTTGCCGAAAATCGTCCAGTTAAAACCTACTCAAAAGGGATGCGCCAACGTCTAGGGCTAGCCCAGGCTTTTTTAGGTGATCCTAAATTATTGTTACTTGATGAACCTACTGTGGGTTTAGATCCTACTGCCACAAAAGAGTTTTATACCAGTGTTGATCAGTTAAAGAGTAACGGCGCAACTATTATACTTTGTTCGCATATTTTACCGGGTATAGAGCAACATATTGACCGGGCGATGATCTTGTCGGGCGGCGAATCCGTGGCGATGGGGACACTGCCCAGACTCCGGGATATCGCGCAATTACCCGTTTCGATTAAAACCCAGGGTATTAATGATGCACTGCAGCATAATAAAAATTTGGCCCCTTTTATGGTTTCACCTTACCAGCTGGATGTGCCTGAATCTGAAAAAATAAAGGTGATTCGTGAGTTAATGACCTTTGAAAAATTGACAGATCTGCAGGTTGAAACACCTACCTTAGCGCAAATATATCAATACTTTCTGGGCAACAGTGTACAGCAGGAGAAACCCTTATGAGTCCTATCTGGGCGGTGGCATTAAAAGAGTTTCAAGATGGCGTACGTAACCGTTGGTTTATTTCAATCACCTGCATTTTTGCTCTGTTATCTATTGGCTTAAGTTATTACGGCTCAGTGGCATCGGGGCAAATTACCCCGCCTTCGTTATCCACTACTATTGCGAGCTTATCCAGCTTGTCAGTGTTTATTATTCCTCTGATCGCATTATTACTTTGCTATGACAGCTTTGTGGGTGAGCAGGAATCCGGCACTTTACTGTTACTGCTGACTTACCCTGTTAGTCATACTCAGCTGCTGCTGGGTAAATTTATCGGTCAAGGCAGCATTATTACGCTGGCAACTATTATAGGTTTTGGCAGTGCCGCTATTTTGTTAGGTTTTAATACCGACTTTGCAACGGTATTACCCACCTTTGCATTGTTTATTTTAACGGCTAGTTTGCTCGGTCTTAGTTTTATTGGGTTAGCTTATATTATCAGTTTATCAGTAACAGAAAAGTCTAAAGCGGCAGGTATGGCACTGATCCTGTGGCTGTTTTTTGTATTGATTTTTGATCTGGGATTATTAGCGATTTTAATCGGTGTTAAGGATGGGGTCTCGCAGCAGGGACTAGTGCAGTTGATGCTCTTTAATCCGGCTGATTTATTTCGCCTGATTAACCTTGCAGCATTGGACAGCGGGGATGTTAACGGGGTATTGGCCGTTGCTATTAACAGTGACTATTCAGTATCAAGTTTGTTATTGATGATGCTGGCCTGGGTTGTTTCACCCCTGTTATTTGCGCTGTTTATTTTCAGTAAAAAAAGTATTTAATATGTTTGTGTTGATGATTCAGATATGTGTAAACTTTTTTGGAACTGAGCCTTTAGGCTCGGCGGGATTCCGATTCGGACGGTCTGATACCACATCGGTTATTCGTAGGCCTTCGCTTGAGGCGTCTGGTTTAACTTTTATTGTTGGTCTTTCGCCTTTGACGGCGACTTTACTTTTCTCTCAACAGCAAGAGCAAAGTAAGCAAAAGAGTGCCGCCCAGGCCATTTTTTGATCTTATATTATCCACCTGTTTTTAACGCACCAGCTCGGATCGCACATCCCTGTGCGTGCCGAGCCTAATGGAAACATCGTGTTTCCCCTTGCTAAAACAGTCGTTCAGCACAAGAAAAATGGACGGGGGGTTCGTAGCCGCATTGGCTTGGTATTCTATGTATTGAGATTCCCAATAAGATAACTCGGGAATGACGGGTTAAATGGAGGGTGACGTAAAAAATTGGACTTTACACCGCTCTCCGTTAGTCGTCATCCCCGAGGTGTTTTAGTCGGGGATCTCGGGATGTATTTGTTATGAACTAGCCGCTTGGCTTTTATGTATGCGCTATATCCACTGAGATTCCCGACAGGACAACTCGGGAATGACGGAGTTAGTGTGGTTTGGAACTGGGCCTTTAGGCTCGACGGGTAAAAGGCTAGAAAGCTAGAGTGCTAGAAAGCTGAGAGCTGAAATCTGATAGCCAGTATATTCTCGAAACTGGGCCTTCAGGTTCGGTGGATAAAATACAGGAATGCTAGAAAGCTAGAGTGCTGGAAAACTGAAAGCTGAGAGCTAAAATCTGATAGCTGGTGTATTTTCTTCCTTGCGTTAAGTGAATAACCATCTAATTTAAATAAAAAAGGTTAACAAAATGAACTGTTTTTTTAATTACAAATCGGTACTGGCTTTTGGCCTGCTGGCTGTTCTATTAGGCTGTTCAGAAGCGGAGCCCCAAAAAAAAATGCTTAAACAAGTGGCGGCCATTGAAAATGCAGATGAGTGCCACCTGTGCGGCATGATTATTTCTAAATTCCCCGGACCTAAAGGGGAGCTTTACCAAAAAAAATCGGAAGATATTGCTAAGTTTTGCTCAACACGGGATCTGTTCGGTTATTTATTACAGCCGGAAAATCAACGTCAAGTGAAGCAGGTGTTTGTACATGATATGAGTAAAACGCCCTGGGGGAAAACAGACGATCAATATTTTATTGATGCAAAAACAGCCTGGTACGTTGTCGATTCTTCAAAAAAGGGAGCCATGGGTAAGACTCTGGCAAGTTTTAGCCTGCAGGGCGATGCCCAAGCTTTTAGCCGCGAGTATGGCGGTAAGGTTTATTCTTTTGATGAGATCAGCATCGATATGCTTTAACCCATTTTTCCTGCTCAACAAGCTGACTGATCGGGAAACCTCTTGGTTAATGACGGGTTAAAAATACTCTGCAATCGATAAATAGCGTTCTCTGATGTGTTCGATCAGCATGCGGATTTTTAAGGGGGGCTGACGGCTAAAGGGATAAACGGCGTAAATACCCAACTTTTTACCTACCCGTTCTGGGAATATATCCACTAAATCACCTTTCAACAAATCCGGGTACACCAAACATTTCGGCACATAAGCCAAGCCATAGCCGCCCAACGCCGCTTTTCTAAGTGCAGTCGCATTATCAGTTGAAAAATTACCCGCGACTTTGACAATATAGTTACCGTTAATCCCTTTGAATTCCCATTCAGATGCTCCCGTTGTTTGATAGGCATATTGCAGGCAATTGTGATTAATCAGATCTTCCGGGGTCATCGGTTTGCCAAAACGCTTGATATAAGCAGGCGCTGCACAGATAACCCATTGAGAGTCAATAAGATGCCGGGCGATTAAACTCGAATCTGCCAAATATCCAGTGCGTATCACCAGGTCATAACCGTCTCCAACGATATCAATAAAGGAATTTTCCAGAGACATATCAACGCTGAATCCGGGATGCATGCTGCAAAATTCAGCAACTGCGCCGGCCAATACTAAATCACCAGAAATGCTCGGCACTGACATTTTAAGATGACCCGTAACACTTTCACCGTATCCATACACTGCGTCAATCGCTTCTAATGCTGCCTGCTTCACATTTTTAGCACCCTGATAAAGTACTTTTCCTGCTTCGCTGACGGTCAGTTTTCGAGTAGTGCGATACAAAAGCTGCACCCCAAGATCCGCTTCCAATCGTTTAATACGTTTGCTAACTACTGAATTTGTAAGGGAATTTAGCTCTGCGACTTTACTAAAAGAGCCCTCTTCTACTACCTGAGCAAAGAGGATAAGGTCATCTGTTTTTGCCATGATTATGCAACTTTTGGAAATAATGTTATTCATTATCTACATATATCCACAAAAAAGATAGGCGTATCTTAACATCAAATTAACAAACGGTTCACAAACTGCGTACATAGCCAAACAACAACCAAAAAGATTTTGGCTATGTACGCAGACTATAACAACATAACAATATACATTGGAAGGATTACACTATTATGAACGAAACCCTACTCGCGTTAATCGCATTTTCACCAATACTGATATCGGGGATATTGCTGGTCGGTCTAAACTGGCCTGCCAAACGCGCCATGCCAATCGCCTTTTTATTAACGGCTCTGATAGCGCTCTTTGTCTGGGACATGTCCGCCACCCGCGTTATTGCATCATCCCTGCAGGGATTAATGATTACCGTTGCGGTTCTCTGGATTGTCTTCGGTGCCATTTTTCTGCTTAATACCCTGAAACATACTGGCGCTATCACGGTTATTCGCAATGGGTTTACCAATATTTCCGCCGACCGGCGTGTACAGGCGATTATTATTGCCTGGTGTTTTGGATCCTTTATTGAAGGTGCTTCCGGTTTCGGTACACCGGCAGCGATTGCCGCCCCGCTGTTAGTCGCTATCGGTTTCCCCGCATTAGCAGCCGTCTTAATGGGTATGATGATTCAATCAACCCCAGTTTCATTCGGCGCGGTCGGTACACCAATCATTGTGGGTATCAATAAAGGGCTTGATACACACAACATCACTGAAACACTGGTTGCCGGCGGATCGAACTGGGATGTCTATCTTCAGGAAATCACCTCCAATGTTGCCGTTATTCATGCCGTTGTGGGTACCTTTATTCCGGTGCTAATGGCGATGATGTTAACCCGTTTTTTTGGTAAAAATAAAAGCTGGACAGAAGGACTAGATATCCTGCCCTTCGCTATTTTTGCAGGTTTGGCGTTCACTGTCCCTTACGCACTGACCGGTGTTTTCCTCGGTCCTGAATTCCCAGCATTAATTGGTGGCTTAGTCAGCCTTGCTATTGTGGTCACCGCCGCGAAAAAAGGTTTCCTTGTACCGAAAACAAAGTGGGATTTTGAAAGTGAAAATAACTGGCCGAAAGAATGGTTGGGTTCACTGAAAATAGATTTAAAAGAGAATAACAAAAAACCAATGAGCATGGTGCTTGCCTGGGCACCTTATGTATTGTTAGCAGTGATTCTGGTAGCAAGCCGAGTTAATGCAGACTTCAAAGGTTTTTTAACGGGTATCAGCTTATCCTTCAGCAATATTTTAGGCGAAGCGGGTGTTAGCGCAGCCATTCAGCCGCTCTATTTGCCCGGTGGTATTCTGGTCTTTGTGGCACTGCTTGCGGTTATCCTGCAATCACGTAGCATCAAACCCTTGGCCGGTGCCTTCGGTGAGTCAAGCAGAACATTAGTTGGGGCAGGTTTTGTACTGATGTTTACTATTCCTATGGTACGTATCTTTATTAACTCCGGTGTTAATGCGGCAGATTTAGCCAGCATGCCGGTGACAACGGCTAACTTCGTATCAGGTTTAGTGGGTGACTTTTTCCCGGCACTCAGTGCATCAATTGGCGCACTGGGCGCATTTATTGCGGGTTCTAATACGGTTTCCAATATGATGCTTGGCCAGTTTCAATTTGAAGTAGCGCAAACATTATCGATTTCAACGGCGGCAGTTGTCTCACTTCAGGCGGTGGGTGCCGCGGCAGGTAATATGATTGCTATCCACAACGTAGTAGCAGCCTCTGCAACGGTGGGACTATTGGGCCGCGAAGGTTTGATATTGCGTAAAACAGCTATCCCGACCTTCTATTACCTTATTGCGACCGGCGTGATTGGTTTAGTGATTATCTATGGTTTTAATATCACCGATGTTCTGATGGCAGCAGAACAAGCTCAATAATAGCGTACCGCTATCACAAAATTTCAGCATTAGCTTAGGTTTATTCTCCGGCTCATGCTGAAATAATAACGACGAATTCGAATGACTTTTTTATTCGCAACTTATTAACGCCAACAGTCACTGACTACCAACGACAGACACAGTGGCAGCAAAAGGAAAAACCAATGCGAATCTACCCTGCAAAACCGGTCAAAGTATACTTCTATGCGACTTGTCTGGTTGACCTGTTTGATCCACAAGCCGGTCTTGATGCCATCACATTGTTAGAGCAACAGGGGATCGAGGTTATCTTCATTGAAAAACAAACTTGCTGTGGTCAGCCAGCTTATAGCTCAGGTTACGATCAAGAAGCTAAAATAATCGCGCAAAGCCAGATGGACTTGTTCACGGAAAACTGGCCGGTGATCGTTTTATCAGGGTCTTGTGGCGGTATGATGCATTATCACTATCGGCGTTTATTCAAAGATGATCAAAACCAAACCCAGGTTGATGATTTTTGCGAGCGTGTCTTTGAACTGACTGAATTTCTGGTCAACGTCTGCCGGATAAAATTGAAGGATCAGGGAGAAAATACTTCGGTTGTGATGCATACCTCCTGTGCGGCACGTCGGGAGATGAATGTCCACGTGACGTCGACACAACTGCTTAGCCAGCTTGATAACGTCAAGATTCGGGAGCAGGATTATGAAAGTGAATGTTGCGGATTCGGTGGTACTTTTGCGGTTCGTCATTCCGATATCAGTCAGGCAATGGTTGAGGATAAAACGCGCCACTTGTCAGAAACAAAAGCCAGTAATTTTGTCAGTGCCGATTGGGGCTGCCTGCTGAATATTAACGGCTCGCTGGAATATCAGGGCAACCCAATGCGTGGTCGTCATCTTGCGAGCTTTTTATTAGAACGCACGGGAGGAAAATAGAATGGACCAAGCAAAGAATAATATCGACCATATTGAAAGTCTGTCTCATGTTCAAGCGCACAGGAGAGCGAGCTTCTTATTAGCACACTTCTTATTAGCACGGGCGGGAGGAAAATAGAATGAGCCAAGCAAATAACGGCGTACAGATTGAAGATTTAGCACCGGAGCATTTTCATGATCAGGCCAAAGCAGCCCTTGCCGATCCACAGCTACGCCAAAATTTTCGCGGCGCAATGGACTACTTAACAGACAAACGTAAAATTGCTTTTTCAGATCCGACAGAAGAAAAACGCATTCGCGATTTATCCGCGGCGATTCGCCAGCGCAGCCTGAGCAAACTGCCCGATTTACTCGAACAGCTTGAAACTAACTGTACAAATAATGGTATTCAGGTGCATTGGGCAGAAACGACCGAACAAGCGAACAGTATCATTGCCGGTATTGCCGGGCAGCATAATGCCAAGAATATTATTAAAGGCAAATCCATGGTGAGTGAAGAAATTGAACTCAACCACGAAATGGAAAAGCTCGGTATTGAATGTTTAGAAAGTGATATGGGCGAATATATTGTGCAGCTCGATGGCGATAAACCCTCCCATATCATTATGCCCGCCATTCATAAAAACAAGCAGGAAGTCAGCGATACCTTCGAAAAACACCTCGATGACTTCACCCCGACCGTCGATGTGGATGAATTGATTAAAACCGGGCGCACCCGTCTACGGAAAAAATTTCACGATGCAGATATTGGCTTATCGGGGGTTAACTTTGCCGTCGCGGAAACCGGCACCCTGTGTCTGGTTGAAAACGAAGGCAACGGACGTATGTGTACGACGGTGCCCAATGTGCATATTGCCATTACCGGTATCGAAAAGGTGGTGGAGTTTTTAAGCGATGTGCCGCCGCTGTACAGCGCCCTTACCCGTTCAGCTACGGGACAGGCCATTACCACTTATTTTAATATGATAAGCTCACCGCGCCGCGCGGGTGAGTTAGACGGCCCTGAAGAAGTTCACCTGGTGCTGCTCGATAACGGCCGTACACAAGCCTTTGCCGACGAAGAGATGCGTCAAACACTGCAATGTATTCGTTGTGGTGCGTGCATGAACCACTGCCCGGTGTACACCCGTATTGGTGGTCATGCTTACGGCACGACTTATCCTGGACCCATTGGTCAAATTATTTCACCCCATATGATGGGGCTCGATAACACTAAAGATTTAGTGACAGCATCGAGCCTGTGCGGTGCCTGTGGCGAAGTCTGCCCGGTAAATATTCCCATTCCAGAAATGCTGCAGCGCTTACGTCAGGAAGCTAAAAATTCGCCCAAAAATAATAGGCCAGCGATTAAAGGGCAGGCAGCCGCAGCCAGCAGAATAGAGTTATTGGCAATGAAAGGATTTGCCTTTGCAGCCTCACACCCTTCTCTTTATCATCTGGGATCATGGTCAGCCACCAAGATGAGATCCTTAATGCCAAGCAAAATAGGGCCATGGACACAATGCCGAACAGCCCCTAAACCTGCCGGTAAAACCTTACACCAATTAATCAAAGCACGGAAACAGGGACAAAAATCATGAGCAGCGCAAGAAATGCCATTCTATCTCGCCTTCGTGATGCCAAGCCCGAAGCAAAAGCCATGGAAACTATCATATATCAGCCTTGGGTGAGCGAGGATGAAAAGGTGATAACAGAACGTTTTATTGCCGGATTATCGGCCAGTCATGCCGAAGTGATTTCAACGAGCCATAAAGCACTCAGCAAGCTAATAGAGGAAGTCGCCGTCGGTAAACAGCTTGAGCACATTGCTCTGGGCACCAGTGGTGAATTTCATGAACATATAATTCAAGCGACTAAATCATTAAAAACAGTGTTTTTTGACAACGATATCAAGGATTGGAAGTCGAGTCTGTTTAATAATGTTGATGCGGGCATTACGCATTGCCGGGCCGGCATCGCAGACACGGGTACATTAGTATTGTGGCCGGATGTTTCCGAGCCAAGAACCCTTTCATTAGTGCCACCCTGCCACATTGCCCTGATCAAACGCTCAACTATTGTCAGCAACTTTGCAGAGCTGATGGAAATGCAGGCATGGCAGAACAATATGCCGACCAATATCGTCTTAGTTTCCGGTCCGTCAAAAACCGCAGATATACAGCAAACATTGGCTTACGGTGCCCATGGACCAAGTCAATTGGTCGTGATTTTGATTGAGGATATGTAATGCAATATAACGACCAATATAATGACCAATATAACCACCAACAACTGACTTACGGTGCCCATGGACCCAGCCAATTAGTGGTAATTTTGATTGAGGAACTATAATGGAAAATAACGATCAACATAACTACCAACAACTGCAGGATTTGCTGACCACAAAGATTAATCATGAGCGTATTTTCACCGAAGAGGCTTTGCTGCTTGCCTACGGGACAGATGCCAGCTTTTACCGCTTAATTCCCAAAATGGTGGTCCGTTTAAAAAACCTTGATGAAGTTATTTTTACTATTCAGGCCTGCGCTAAGCTTAACCTTCCTTGTACCTTTCGAGCAGCAGGCACCAGTTTATCAGGTCAAGCGGTATCGGATTCTGTTTTAATTATGCTCACCGATGATTGGCGCGGTCACAGTATTCACAACGATGGCCATAAAATCACCCTGCAGCCCGGCGTTATTGGCGCAGATGCCAATAAATATCTGGCGTCATTCGGGCGTAAAATAGGCCCGGATCCGGCCTCTATCAACACCTGTAAAATTGGTGGCATTGCGGCGAATAATGCCAGCGGAATGTGTTGCGGGACAGCACAAAATACTTACCGCACCGTTGACAGCATGAAGTTAGTTTTTACGGACGGGACCCTGCTCGATACGTCGGACAAAGCCAGTATTGAAGCTTTTGAAATTAAGCAGTCGGCATTAGTTTCAGGTATTAAAAAACTCTGTGCTGATGTCAAAAATAATGACGAATTGGCGCAGCGTATCCGCCATAAATATCGCCTGAAAAATACCACTGGCTATTCAATCAATGCCTTAGTTGATTATTCAGATCCGATCGATGTGATCAAACACCTGATGATAGGTTCTGAAGGTACTTTAGGCTTTATTGCTGAAATAACCTATAACACAGTCATAGATCACCCGCACAAAGCCTCTGCTTTGATTGTCTTTAAGGACATTGAAGAAGCCAGTCAAGCAGTTACCGCTTTAGCAAAAAGTCCCGTCTCCGCAGTTGAAATGATGGATGGACGCGCAATGCGTTCGGTAGCAGATGCAGCCGGCATGCCTGATTTTATCAAAGACTTGGATTTAGAAGCCGGTACACTATTGATTGAATCACGTGCTGGTGACAAGGCAAGCTTAGAGCAACAATGCGCCGCCATTATGCAAACAGCCAGCCAATTTAAAGTGATTGAATCGATCGCTTTTACCAGCGATGCCGAGACTGTCGCCACCCTATGGGGTATTCGTAAAGGCATGTTCCCGGCCGTTGGCGCAGTACGTGAGGTTGGCACTAGCGTTATCATTGAAGACGTGGCCTTTCCTGTGGAATACTTAGCCGCCGGGGTACGTGATTTACAGCAGCTTTTCGATAAGTTTCATTACGATGAAGCGATTATTTTTGGCCATGCGCTGGAAGGTAACCTGCACTTTGTCTTCACTCAGGGATTTGACTTACCCGCTGAAATCAAACGCTATGGCGACTTTATGGATGCCGTGGCTGAGTTAGTTGCAGTGAAATATCAAGGTTCATTAAAAGCGGAACATGGGACAGGCCGTAATATGGCTCCCTATGTTGAGCTTGAATGGGGTAAAGATGGCCATGCCCTGATGCAGCAGATTAAAGCTTTATTTGATCCCCTGGGCATATTAAACCCCGGGGTAATTATTAATGATGATCCGCATTCACACCTTAAAAACCTCAAACCAATGCCCAAAGCCGATGATTTGATTGATCGTTGTATTGAATGTGGTTTTTGTGAACCGGTCTGCCCTTCACGCACACTGTCCCTGTCACCGCGCCAGCGTATTGTCTTATATCGCGAACTGCAACGCCGAGAAGCCGCAGGCGAAACAGACAATTTAGAAGAATTCCGTAAGGTCTTTGAATACCAGGGGGTTGATACCTGTGCCGCTACCGGCCTGTGCGCCGAGCGCTGCCCGGTCGGTATTAATACCGGCGATCTGGTGAAAAAACTGCGCACCACTAAATATCAGAAATACAACACTATTGCCCGCTGGACAGCCAATCATTTCTCGGCCACCACCAAGATGGTTAATGTCGGATTTAAGGTGAATACACTTGCGCAGAAAACCCTTGGTGAGGAAGTCGTCGGTAAAGTCACTAACGGATTGCGCAAGCTAAGCGCCGGCAAAACACCCATGTGGATACCTGAACTGCCGACTTCTAATCCCCACCAGCCGAAAAACACTAAGGTCACTAACAAAACAGGAAATGGTAAAAAGGTTGTTTACTTGCCTTCCTGCGCCAGTCGCACCATGGGACAACAAGCAGGCAATAGTGATGCTCGCCCGCTTACGGAAGTGACCACCTCTCTGCTTATCAAAGCCGGCTTTGAAATTATTATTCCTGACGCTTTGAGCGACCAATGCTGTGGTATGCCCTACGACAGCAAGGGCATGACAGTCATTGCTAAGCAAAAATCACAGCAGTTAGAAGATGCACTCTGGCAAGCAAGCGAGCAGGGCAAGTGGCCAATTTTAATGGATACCAGTCCCTGTGCAAAATACAGTCTTGAGCAGTTTACCCAACCGATGGAAATTTTAGAGCCCACAGCTTTTGTGCTCAACTATCTGCTCGAATATTTAACACTTTCACCCGTTAAAGAAGCAGTGATGCTTCATATTACCTGCAGTGCACGACGTATGGGTCTGGCAGACAGCATGCTTACACTCGCCAATGCCTGCGCCTCAAAAGTGATTGTACCTGAGCATATTGAGTGCTGTGGTTGGGCGGGTGATAAAGGCTTTACCACGCCTGAACTCAATGCAGCAGCACTGCAGACACTCAAAGAGCAAGTACCGGACAACTGCTCGCGCGGCTTCAGCAATAGCCGCACCTGTGAGATAGGTTTATCCCACCATAGCGGCATTCCTTATCAGTCTATTTTGTATTTGGTCGATGAGGTGAGCGCTTAGTTATAAAAGAGAAGCGCAGCGAACAGCCTTCAGCGATCAGCTGTTAGCTGTCAGCTGCCAGCTGTCGAGTTGTGAGCTTTCGGGCTTCGAGCTTTCGAGCTTCGAGCTTTCGGGCTTTCGAGCTTTAGAGCTTCGAGCTTTCGAGCTTCGAGCTTTCGGGCTTCGAGCTTCGAGCTTTAGAGCTTCGAGCTTTCGAGCTTCGAGCTTCGAGCTTTTCAGCTCTTTATAGCCTTCAGCCTTTCACCATATCGTGTTCATTGTTTATCTATACGTTTAAGCGAATACAGATCATGGCGGCGATCTTTCATCGCATGCACACTGCCGTGGTTATGTAATGCTTTTAAGAGATCTAAATTAACATCCACAATTAAGCTCATTTCAGAGTTAGGGGTTGCTTCCGCTTTAATACCTGTGGTTGGAAATGCAAAATCAGAAGGCGTAAACAATGCAGATTGCGCATACTGAATATCCATATTATTGACCCGGGCAAGGTTACCGACCGCCCCTGCAATAGCCACATAACACTCATTTTCAATCGCACGTGCCATGGCACAATGACGCACACGAGTGTAACCATTTTGAGTATCAGTTAAAAAGGGCACAAATAAGATATTCATACCTTGATCAGCCAATAAACGCACATATTCTGGAAATTCAACATCGTAGCAGATCATAATCCCCACTTTGCCACAGTCGGTATCAAAGACTTCAATCTTATCCCCTCCGGTCATTATCCAATTTCTTTTTTCTGAAGGGGTGACGTGTAATTTATCATAACGCTCCCAAGTCCCGTCCCGGCGGCATAAAAACCCGGAATTATAGAGCTTGTCGTCAACCACATAGGGCATGCTGCCGGTGATAATATTGATATTGTAGGTAATAGCAAACTCAATAAATTTATCACGAATCGGAATAGTATAATCCGCTAACTTACGGATAGTTTCCGGAATATTTAAATGATGGAATTGGGCCATCAGAGGTGCGTTAAACAGTTCCGGAAAAAGAATAAAGTCACTTTCATAATCCGATACCGCATCCACAAAAAATTCAATTTGTTCATAGAGATCATTCAAATCGGCCATGCTGCGCATTTGCCATTGTACTAAACCAATACGCACTTCTGTTTTAGGTGCATTAATCAGTTTAACTGAACGGGTATAATAAATATTTGGCCATTCTAATAAGGTGGCATATTCCATTGACTCAACATCACCGGCAAGGTAATTTTTGAGCAGCTTACGCACAAAAAAATCATTGGCTAATTGAAAACTTAATACCGGATCATAAATTTCTTTTTCTTTTACTTTGGTTATATATTGTTTGGCAGTGAATTGATCCGCAAATTTTGAATAATTGGGCATACGACCACCCGCCATAATGGAACGCAAATTAAGATTTTCACATAACTCTTTTCTTGCCACATATAAACGACGTGCCAGTCTTAATCCCCGATAGTCAGGATGAATAAACACTTCAATACCATATAGAACATCCCCATCCGGATCATGCTTAGTAAAAGTCATATTTGAGGTGATTTCATTATAAGTATGATCATCGCCAAATTTTGCGTAATCAATGATTAATGACAAAGCACAACCGACCACTTTACCGTCCACACAAACACATATTTGCCCATCGGGAAAACGGCTTAACAGGGTATCTATAGCATATTCATCCCAAGTATTAAGTTTGTCTATGTGGTATACATCTGCACAGGCATTTTGCAGTTCCTGCATATCCTGCTTGGTTAAATGCCTGACTTCAACATGATTGGCTTCCATAATTTTTCCTTTAAATAATCAACAGCGGATTAGAATCGGTGTATTTATTCCGCTGTTCTGTATTGTGCAAATTCCATGGGAGAAGTTGCTGCTCAGTGCTAAACAAAAAATTTGATTATATACTGGATGCAGTCACCCGCATATCTCCCTTTTCGTGCGCTGTATAAAAAAACCGCCAGCTGTTTTCTGATTATACAAAATAGGATTTTAATGGCGGGAATCCGTTAAATTCAACCGCACTATAAGAGGTGGTATAAGCCCCCGTTGAAAACCAAAAAAGCCGGTCTCCTTCTTTCAAGCTATGCGGTAGTCGGTATTTATAATCCTCATACAAAATATCAGCGCTATCACAGGTAGGCCCTGCGATGACCACTTCTTCAGATTCCTCCCCCGTGCCTGGCGAGGAGGTTTCGCAATATAACGGATATTTAATCGCCTCCCCAAGGGTTTCTATCATTCCAGAAAACAGCCCAACATCGGTATATACCCAGCGATGTAGCGCAGTATTACTCTTACGTGAAACCTGCACCACTTCAGTCACCAGGATCCCCGCATTAGCGACTAAGGAACGGCCCGGCTCAAGAATAATGCGCGGCAGTGTTGCACCGAAATCCTCAATCAGAAAACGCTGAATTTCTGCCGCATAGACTGCTAAAGTATTAGTCTGATGAATATACTGAGCAGGAAAACCTCCCCCCATATTAATCATCTGTAATTCAATATTATTTTCTGATTTAAGACGTTCAAAAATAACTTTCACCGTCGCAATCGCCCCATCCCAGGCACCAATATCACGTTGTTGCGAGCCGACATGAAATGAAACACCATAAGGTTCTAAACCCAGTTTTTGAGCTTTGACCAGAAGATCCATTGCCATATCAGGCTGGCAGCCAAATTTACGCGACAGCGGCCAGTCAGCGGTCAAGTTGCCTTCCGTAAGAATACGGACGTAAACTTTAGCACCGGGCGCCATGGCGGCAATATTGGCCAGATCAGCATCTGAATCAGTAACAAACATTCTTATGCCGGCATCATAAAAATATTTAATATCTGCCCGTTTTTTGATGGTATTGCCATAACTGATAAGATCCGGATCAGTACCATGGGAGATTACCCGGTCAAGCTCATAGGTAGAGGCAAGATCAAATCCCCCCTCTTTATTATTAACAATATCAATAATTTCATGAGCAGGATTTGCCTTTAAAGCATAATAGATTTCCGCCCAGGGAAAATTGTTCCTCAATGCATCAAAATGATCTTCAACAGTGGCACTGTCTATGATGACAAAGGGGGTTTCAACCTCTTTTGCCTTCGCACAAATACGCTCAAAAGTAGACTGTGAATAATATTTTAGTGGTTGCGTCAGCATGGTTTGCTCCTTTATGAATACCAAATCCGAGTTCATTTATGCGGGTTAAAAACAGACTAGTTATACAGTGTCTTTGCCATTTATTTGATTTTTTTGCGGCCAGCTCAAACCGTAAAAAATAGTGCCCTGCTGTTTTGGGTACTTAGAATAACGACTATTACTGCAATCAATGCCTTGTTTTTATGTATTTTTCCCACACCTGAATAGATAATCGAATAGGTATAAGTATTTTAATGTTATTTATTTTAAAGAAAACAAACAATAAATGACATTTTATTGATATTCAATGAGTTAGTTCAGTTTTTAATAATGATTGCTTAAATTGAGTGATAAAGCGGTTTATTGCGTTGTAATCGGAACACAAAGACAAAAATAAGCGTTATAAAAAATTGACAAATCAAACAATAAAATTATCAATAAGATAGGATTTTTAATATTTTAGCGCAGATATATTAATGCTTTATGGAAAATAATAAGGTTGACATTGATCAGGAGAAACCACTATAAATCGAATCTGGGCGGTGGCATTAAAAGAATTTCAAGATGGAGCATGCAACCGCTTGGTAAGTTTATCGGTCAAGGCAGCGTTTATGCCTTTGATGACATCACCCTTGATATGCTTTAATAAATTAGCTTAATAATCGCTGTCATAGGGCGACAGCAATTCGTTATCAAAACAGCATCTTTTCACAACCGTTACCTTATTAAATAATGGCGTTATTGATTATGGATGTTTATATACCCATGAGACTTCAAGATGTAATTTTCCTTGCCCTACGGGGCGCAAGCTCGAAAACCAGCGCTGCGTTGCACCCATCGAAAAGGGAATAACCATTTAAGATGTAAATGCTTGCATTTGCATCTACCGCTAGAGGATTAACGCAGTTAATCGCTCGAAAGGTCATGTTGCATCTTGCTCTTATCGAAGACCTTGCGCCTGACAAAACATTTTTAAGTAACATGGGTATAAATAACAGTTTAAGCGATTAAACAGCTTCAAGTATCAGCAATGATGCGCTGTCCAGATTCATAACGAGTAACTCTATACCCGCGCGCTGCAACATATTCACATCATGCGGATAAACTATGCTAAAGCGCTCTTATTTCATACTCATAGCTTGATTATCGATATTCCCATGACCGTAGGTTTTACCACCAATGCGCACTTTTATGGTATTTTTAAACAGCTGAAGGTCTTCCGCCCAAACAGTATCGGATGATGGCCCGGCAGAATATTCACAAAGCAATCCCTGCTGGTCTCAATTCTGAAAAAAATGCGCAGGCTGTTGAAATGGGCTTACTCGAATCCAAATGAATAAGTAATACCCGCACAGAAAAATCGATACTTGCGCCTGATAAATTAATTTTCCTGAATTGGAATGCCGACGGCAGCGGCTAGATTATCGAGTTGTTCACGATTGTCCAAGCGCAGAGACCAACTGAGTCCACTCCCTAAAGCAGTGATCACATTTGCACCACCGAGCAGTGAAATTTCATCAACTTGAGCCTGCAGCGTCACTTTTGCATCACCTTCAAGCTTGATCATGATATCTCTATTATTGGCTATTATGCGGCCCTGGTTAAATTTAATTAGCATCTTATCTCCTGATATAAACATTGTTCAGACAAGTTTAAATAACATAAACGGATTTGACCATCACTGTTATAAAGATCGACGCTATTAACGATCAAATATGGCTGGGCTATCTATCAGACGGAGCGACTATAGTGCGCTAAAGGAATGAGCTAATGGACAGGCCCGTTAGGGTTTAAAATAGGGGATATTGTAGTCTGATAATTAAACTAATTCAGCTGCTGATATATGCTTAACAAACAACTTGTGGCCAAAAAAACAGCTGTAGGGTCATCAGCTCAATATGACCCCTTCATGCTCTAGTAAGGCTTGTTTACGTTCAACGCCTCCAGCATAACCTGTCAGTTTGCCATTTTTGCCAATCACACGATGACATGGAATAATAATCGAAATAGGGTTTTTACTGTTTGCAAGGCCGACTGCGCGTACCGCATTAGGGTTACCTATCGCATTGGCAAGTTCCTGATAGCACCATGTTTTACCAAAGGGAATAGTCGCAAGAGCAGACCATACTTGTTGCTGGAAAACAGTGCCGGTAGCAGCTACCGGCAGCGTAAAATACTCCCGCTCCCCCCTGAAATATTCCTCCAACTGCACTCTTGCCTGTATCAATATCGGCTGCTGTTTATTCAACAGCCCGAGGTTTTCAGGTTGCGTATGCTGGGTTTCAAACCAGACCCCCAGTAAACCCTGCGCATTTGCCTGCAGGGTCAGTGTACCGGTTGGACTATTGTAATAGCAGTAGTGGTTCATAATATTGAATTCCAGCAGTAAAAACTCGTGTTAGTTCTCTATACCCAAATTACTTGAAGATGCAGGCATCAGCAAGACGAAAAGTAATTTAAATAATAACAACCACAGCCACCGGAAAAAGTGGCTGCTTAGACGATTTATGCAAGACCAAGTAACCACAAGATTTAATGGTAAATAATCCACTAATCGGCTTTAAATTGATTAGTAGTCGAATTGTAGTGGTAACCAACCGATTTTAATTTTTCAATTAATGCCTGAGTATCCAGGTTATAACGATGTGACAGTTCATCTAAACTATCGCACTCCAGCCGTAACCGTTCATTGATAATGCCAAAAACAATTTCACTGTCCATGCTTAATAAGTTTTTAATTTCCATCATAAGTGAGCCCTCAAATTATAAAGATAAATTTGAAGATGCAGGAATCAGTTTCTTCAAATAGGTTGAGCTTAATAGTAGTTACTTTTCAACAAATTAGAAGAGCTGAATTGGCAGTTAGATTTAAAAGTCAGAGGGCGTGACCTTTTTTAGCCACTATTCCCTGCTACAGTCTCTTCTATCGCTCAGAGTGAATAACTGCCCTTTCTTTTTTACTGATTTTGGTATGTATTGTTATGTGAACAGGTTACACTTTTTAGCATCATTAACTATTAATGGCGTCACTATGAATTTAGAAAATAATAACCCTGCACAGCAATCGGTGCCTAAATTAATAATATCGCAGCAATGGCTAACCCGACTGGCTGATGAACCGGGTAAAAAACGTCTTTGTGATCAACGTACCCCTTTTCAGCGCGATAAAGCGCGTGTATTACACTCAGCAGCCTTCCGCCGTTTACAGTCTAAAACCCAAATTCACAATAACGGTTTAAGTGATTTCTATCGTACCCGCCTGACCCACTCTCTGGAAGTTGCTCAAATTGGCGCGGGGATAGTCGAATATTTAAAATTGACTCAGCCGGAGTTATTAACTTTATTACCCGGTAATAATCTGATTGAAACCATCTGTTTAAGTCACGATATTGGTCATCCGCCTTTTGGTCATGGGGGTGAAACGGCTTTAAATTATATGATGATTAATCATGGTGGTTTTGAGGGCAATGGGCAAACATTTCGAATCTTAACCCAGCTTGAACCCTACACTGAGTTTAATGGTATGAACTTGACCCGGAGAAGTTTATTAGGTTTATTAAAATATCCGGTCTGCCTGAGCCAGTTAAGTGCACCTTATCCAACGGATACCAGTCGCAATTTTCGAGAATTAAAAACCGAAGAGTGGATGCCGGCAAAAGGTATTTACGATCATGATAAGGCTTTATTAGATGCCGTTCTGGAACCCTTATCAGAGAGCGATCAAGCATTATTTAAAACCGTTCGCCCGCAAAACGGCAATCTGCAATTCCATAAAAAATCACGCTATAAATCAATAGATTGCTCGATCATGGAGATTGCCGATGATATTGCTTACGGCGTACATGATTTAGAGGATGCCATTGCGATGGGGTTTATCAGTAAATCATTATGGCAGGAAAAAGTGGCAACACAACTTGCCAAAATAACTGATTTTTGTCTTCTGGATCAGCTCCCCGAGATAACCGACAATCTGTTTTCTCTGCAGCACTTTAAACGTAAAGATGCGATTGGTGCCCTGGTTAATGCACTAATCACCTCCATTCAGATTAAAAAAGTAAGGGCTGATTTTCACGATCCACTGCTCGCTTATAACGCTTATTTAGCGCCAGCTATGTTTGAGGTATTAAAGATACTGAAAGGCTTTGTTTTAAATTATGTTATTAAAAGCCCTGATTTACAGATTATGGAATATCGCGGGCAACAGATTGTAATGGAATTATTTGAAGCCTTTAATGCAGGCCCGTTACGGTTTTTACCTGAACAGGTAAAAACCTTGTGGAGAGCACAACAAGGGGATATTTCCCGCGAAAAACGGGTTATCGCTGATTACATATCAAGCCTTACGGACAATCATGCCCTGCGCCTGCACTCGCGTTTATTCAGCAGTCATCAAAGCCCGGCAATGATTGGCCAACACAGTTTTTGATTCGAATACTCGAAAGCCAAAAGCTGAAAACCGACAGCTCGCACCCCTTAGGTCAATGGAAGTTTTGCAACATTAAGATGTGCTAAGGGCAAAGGATAATCACGTCGCTGTGCTGATTTTTCCGCCTGCTCCTTGATTTCCTCCTCGCTAATGCTTTGGGTGACGGGAAAAGAACGGGTCGGTTTGATGCTTGGATCGATTAAATAACAAGCGGACATCTGCTTAACAATCTCATCTGCGCAGGTTAAAACAGAAGAGGCTTTCACGGCTTCGCAACGCGCATATCTTTCATTGACAAAAGAGACATCTGTCGCTCTTAATGTTGGATCGCCGCCGGGTATTTGCTGTGCGCCAAATAAGGGTTTAGCACCGATTTTCGCAGACTTAAAACTTGGAATATAAGAACCAAGAAGTTCTATAGAACGGTCAGTACGGGTAACCATCTCCTGCTCGGACCATTTATAGTCGATTTTTTTGAGAAATTTTTCGGCTAATTTTGGTTGCGCACTTTGCTCACTGCTATTAACCAAACCCTCATCGAACAGGGTAATATCACCAGTCATACCATGCAACTGAAAGTAGCCGCCGGGATAAGGCGTAAATTGCGCCATGCCATTAGGGGTACCCCGTTTTCCATGAAAAACAACTTCCGGCCACAGACAATCAGAGTCTGACCAGCGCGCAATATAAGCTGCCTTAAACTCGACCAGCCGCTGGCGTTTAAAACCTAACATGTCATCAATCTTACCGCTTCTAAAACCCGCTGCATTAATTAAATAATCAAATTCAGCCTGTTTATTTACCCCTTCCTGTTGGTAGTCTACCAGCCAGGATTGGCCTGTCTCAGAAGCGATAATGTTGGTAACGAAGGAGTTGGTGAGTAATTGACAATGCGGATTTTTCTGCAAAGAGAGTGTGCAGCCGGCCCCTAAACGAAAGGTATTCAAGCCGAATTCTTGAACCAGGATCAGCGGAAATTTAAGCTTATCCAAATCAACATATTTAGCAATGGGAATCATCCACTGCTCTAAGCTCTGAGGATCTTGACTGGGCTCCTGCAACGCCAATGCCTCCAGCTGCTCGCGTTCAAATAAACGAAAGTAATCCCGGCTTTCACCGAGCACTTTATTATCAGGATTCTCGTCAATCAAACGCTGGTACTCTAACTGCAGTTTATGCAGACGCGGGAGCAGCTCATCGACCGTGCCGTCATCATGTTTGGGTACCGCCAATACCGTTGGTCGGTAGTCGGCTGCAAAGGGATATAAACGCAACAGATCAATCGACTGCGCAAGGAGCGTCAAACATTGCTGTTCGGAAATTTCCCGGTAGAAATTGCCACCCGCATGCAGATGGCAAATAGGAGGTCCATTAACTAAACCCTCTCCTTTTTCAAGCAAGGAGACATTTATCCCTAATTCACTTAAATATAACGCGAGACTTGATCCCGCAATACCACCGCCAACTATTCCAACATTAAACTGACTGCTTTTATTTACCTGTTTCTTTTGACTTTCCACTTGACCCCGTAAAAATTTATTGTGTTTCTAAAAAAATGCTCTGACGTATTAACTGAGTGTTGCGACAATATCAGAAAAATCATCAAAAACAGCTTCGGGATTATAGCGGCTAATATCTTCGCCATAATTATACCCATAAGTTAGACCGATAGATTCCATCTTAGCTGCCTTGGCAGCCAGAATATCATTTTTCGAATCACCAACCATCAAACACTGCTCAACGGTGACGGAAAGTTTTTCACAAACATGTAATAAAGGTAAAGCATCAGGTTTTCGTTTTTCCAGACTATCGCCCCCTAATAACATTTCAAACAAGCCGGTCAATTCTAACCCTTCTAAGATGGGTTCGATAAATTCAAAGGGTTTATTGGTTACAATCACTAAGCGGTAACCTTTGGCTTTTAATATTTTTAAACAGGCGCGCACACTAGGATAAAGTTTGGTATCAACACATAAGTTTTTTTTATAAAAGTTAAAGAACAGTTGTAATGATTTTTCAACTAAGTCCGGATCAATATTTTCATCGATCACATCTTGTCCTGACAAACCTCTTTTAACCAGAACTTCCGCACCATTACCAACCCAAGAGCGAATGATATCTTGCTCAAAAGTGGGGCGTTGCAGTGCACTTAACATATGGTTAACGGCTAATGATAAGTCTGGTGCACTGTCAATAAGGGTACCGTCTAAATCAAACAAGATAACTTCTTTGCTAGTAAATTTCAATTTCAAGACCTTTAAGTGATTTATTGAGAAGGTGAGTATTTATTATGCCATCTGAGTCACAAAAAGATAAGAATTATCGTTACAAAAACCAATTTAGCAAAATCGAAACAATGTTTAGCAGTCTGATGAAATGTGGGTGGTGATTTTTTGTAATTTGCTTTGCGGCCATTCATATTGATTCATGACGGGGTTTAAAAACGAGACAATAATTAAGCACCAGAGGTTTTATCTTCTGCCTGTGATATCTCATTGACTAAAAAACACTTTTCCCACAAGGCATTAAGATAACTAAAGACAGAAAAGTACAATCTGCACTCCCTGCGCAGTGCAGATAATGAGATCAAAATATCAGCATTGTGTAAATGATGATACGCAGCAATTAAGCTTTCCTGCTGCAGGTTATCCAGGCGATTTATACACATACAGGACGCTAAATCATAAGCAGGGCAAGCCAGCGTGGCATACTCCCAATCTAAAATCATTACCTGTTGCCAGTCATTGATTAACAGATTATTTAAAGACAAGTCACCATGACACAAAACATTTCTAGCACTGCCTTTGTCCAAGGCGATAGCGCGCTTTAACATAACAGAAAAATGTGCTTCATCAATGTCCAGCTTTATTCTTTGTTTAAGCTGCTTTAGGGTAAGACTTAATCTTTGTGGTTGGGCATGCAATGCCGGTAGTTGATGAATTTTTTTCAACTGTAAAGCGAGCAGATTAATGAGCTCTTTATTGACGGGAAAACAACTTAACTCTTTCCCCACAAAATATTCCTGCAATTTATAGCGCGTGCAACAGGCAATAACCTTAGGTGTCAAACCTGCAAGCGTGGCAAGATTATCAACCTTGAATTCACACTTTCTATCACTGATATCTCTTGCACTCAGGTTTAAGCGTTTGAAAATGATTTTTTTATTATTGGCTAAGGTTAACAAAAAAACCACATTGGTCAGCGCCTGCACAAGCGGCTCAATGCTCACGAGCCGATCACTTTGTTGTGCAGTAATCCAGGTTAATTCGTTCCCGGTTAACTCTGTGCGGATTAACTCTCTGCAGGTTAAAAGGGACAAAATATTATGGGGTTATCCAGGGGGTAATGCGGTCAATCTTCAGCAGGACAGTACTGTCTGTTAAGTCTGAATTCAACAGCACATTTGATATTAACAGATCCCCATTTTCTGACAAATTCACTTGTTTAGGTAAGGCTGATAACTGTTGTTTACTAAGCGGCTCAGTGAGTTGCAGACGGACACCTGAAAAAGTGGGTAAAAAATATTTGCCTATCATACCGGCATTCTTTTTTAAGATGCCCTCAAGTTGTTCGCTTATTAGTGCAAGTTTAGGATCTGATAATTGCACTGATTCAAACTCTTTAGCCATCAGAGTAACTTGCAAATCACATTGATAATTTTCCTGCCCGGCTAACAATTCGACCTCAATCATCGCACCATCTTTACGATGCTGCTGTGAATAAAAAGGCAATAACTGACCTTGTGTTGTAAAGGTTATCGGTTCACGTTTTTGATCCACAACGATTTGTGCATTTTTGATTAAACATGCCTGCCCGGAATCTTTATCCTGCAAATAAAAAGCCGTTGTTACATATTCATAATCAAGCTTATAGATGGTTTTCATATAGCCAAAAAAAAGCGAATAATTTAATTTTAAGGGCGAGGCTAAGACACTACTTGTTGTTGTCGTCATTGTTAGCAATAAAACCAAAAAAAATCCCAAGCGCATTATTATCTTCCTTTATATTTTTATTAATTATGTTGAGTAAAATTAAGCCTCAAAACCGGAACTACGATCATTATCGTTATCTGCTGGCGAGCTGCCTTCTACTGCCAAAACTCTCACACCACAAACTTGACGATAAATAATACCCATGACATTAAAATAAAAAGGAAAAATGAACAATAAACCTATACCGGAAGTAATAATGCCAATAAAAAATAACACCATTAATAATAAATAAATAAAAGAAAATTGCAGTAAGTTTTTATTGACTATCTTAAAAGATAATTTAATCGCTAAGAAAGGCGCTAATTTTTTTTCTGCAATCAGGGGATTCACCAGGCAAAAGACCATATTGAAATATAACAGAGCAACAATAGAGATTTGTAAGCCAATACTGCCAAATACCTGGGTTAGCCCCAGCGAAACAAGATTGGAGACTAAACTGACAATCATTGTTGCCAGTGATAGTTTCAGGATAAGATTAAAGTATTTAAAAAGATCATTCGCTTTCGTTTTCAAACCGACAGAGTGATGAATGCCCATCATTTGTAATGCCGTTAATAGCGGCGGTGCAACCAATAAAGTAATAATATAATTAAGTACCATTTGCATGGTCTGATCAGCTTCGCCAAAAGATTGAAAAATATACAGGTATGCAAGGCCCAAGGGAACGATAGTCGCAAAACTTGCAACAGCCAGAGACAGGAAATTCTTTTTGGTGATAACAAAAGCGTCTTTAAAAAGAGATTTAATATCGAAGTGATGAGCTTCGCTGAGTGACTTTTTAATATCACCCCCTAAAATAAAATGTTTTTCACTCATACAAGCTAATTATCCTAAATAAAATAAAGTTTTTCATTGTATATACCAAGCGCGAAGAAGGAGATATCACCGTTGTGGTATAAACTATAAATGCCGCTCTATTGTAGGGAGTTCCATTAACTTTTCAAGTTTATTGACTCTGTATAGCCAATTGATTAATCAATTGGCTATACAGAAATAACTGAAGTATGCAGGAATTAGCAGGATAATAAATGCAGGCAGAAAATCGATCATCGCGTTATGCTAAGTCGACGCCTTCTAACACAACGAAGCGTCTCGTTTATTATTGATCATTTTACCCTTGGGAAACTCTCTCGAAGGCGAATACTTAAAAAGGGAATCACCCTTCTCATCCTGTTACACTTTGATCGCGCTCGACTCGGTATCTTCAGTAGTTTGGCTTGCTAATATAGTCTTAACCAAATCAGGGACGACGCTTGTGGCTTTACCACAAATAACCTGGTCAAAGTGGCTATGAATTTCACTCGCTTCTAAATTTAACTCAATG
Organism: Psychromonas ingrahamii 37; assembly: GCF_000015285.1. Classification (NCBI taxonomy): domain Bacteria; kingdom Pseudomonadati; phylum Pseudomonadota; class Gammaproteobacteria; order Alteromonadales; family Psychromonadaceae; genus Psychromonas; species Psychromonas ingrahamii. The sequence continues at coordinate 1,727,545 of NC_008709.1, read as the reverse complement.
GAAAATGCACCGACACTTTTAGCTTCTTCAACAAATCCAGCGGCAGGATAAACCGTGCCGGAGGTGCCAATCGAAATAAACAGATCTGCTTGTGATAAATGATGATAAATAATATCTAAACCAAGCGGCATTTCACCAAACCAAACAATATGTGGACGTAATGTCGATGGATATTGGCAACAGTGGCAAAAATTACTGGTTTCAATATCATTGAAACATTCAGTAAGTTGATTGCTTGTAGGGCAACGAGACTTTAATAGTTCTCCGTGCATATGAATGATATTTTTAGAGCCTGCCTGCTCATGTAAATTATCTATATTTTGTGTTACCAGTAAAAACTCACCATCAAACTTCTCTTCTAATTCTGCTAAGGCTAAATGAGCAGCATTAGGTTTTTTATGCCCTGAACAGAAATCTCGACGACGTTGATTATAAAACTCCAGTACCAATTCCGGATCTTTTTTATAACCCTCTACGGTTGCTACATCCTCTAATTTGTGGTTTTCCCATAGGCCATCCGTATCTCGAAAGGTTTGAATACCAGATTCGGCGGATACGCCGGCACCGGTTAACACGACTATTTTTTTATATTGATGGAATGACAAAAAACACCTCTCTAGCTTGCTATCCGCTTATTTAGAATGACTCAACCTATTTTTAACCTATAAAACTGAGGATCTGTTTTTATATTTGGAAGTTTGCTAATGCTACTAATCGCGTTATACCTCGGCACGACTGAAGTCGCACTTCAAAAAACAGATCTCAATGTTAAACAGATGAGTATGATTGAACAATTTCGCAATACAATTGGACTTAATAATGACTGTCAATTATACCTGAATTAAAAATATGAAATTGTAAGATAGTTCATAACTTTGAACCAATTCCATTCATGAGGTTAACTATTTAGACGCAGGAAAAATGGGGGAAAAAAGGGTATTGGCTGCAATAATAAAAAAATAGGAAGGAATGGTAAATAGCAGGATCTGATCAACCTAGACTAAAAGAGAGTGTACTCTCTGGCTAGCCTCTGTTTTAACACGCATAGAATGAAGATAAAAAAGCCACAAAAGCGACTTTTTTATCTTCAGTAAAATTATACCTCTGTATCAGGCATATTTTTTTCTACCAATTCTTTTAGTTTCTGTCCTGCCCGAAAGGTCACAACTCGACGAGCAGCAATGGGAATATCTTCGCCAGTTTTAGGATTTCGACCTGGACGCTCACTTTTATCTTTTAATTCAAAGCCACCAAAACCCGAGATTTTTACCGCTTCTCCGTTTTCCAGTGTTGCTTTAATTTCTTCAAAAAAAGATTCAACAAACTCTTTTGCTTCGCGTTTGCTTAAACCGATTTTTACCGATAAATCTGCTGCTATTTCAGCTTTAGTCAGTGCCATAAATTAATCTCTCAATGATGCATTAAACTTGTTAGAAACCGCTTCAACAATTTTCGTTACATTGTCAGCAATCTCCTGTTCTTCCAAGGTGCGTGTAGTATCTTGTAAGATCAAGCCTATCGCTAAACTTTTCTTACCCTTTTCAACGCCTTGCCCTTGGTATACGTCAAATAAGTTTATGCCAACTAATTGGGTTCCGCCAATTTCTTCTATAAATTTTAGTATGTTACCTGCATTTAATTGTTCGTCTACCACAAATGCCAGATCACGATGATTAGCCGGGTACTTGGAGATGTCGCCAGCAGAGGGCAATTTACGGGTGCTGATATGGGCCAGTTCAATTTCAAACACAATCACGCTGCCATTAAGCGCAAAGGGTTTGCTTAAACTGGGATGTAAAGTACCAATATAACCAATATTTTTACCATCACGATAGATTCCGGCAGACTGGCCGGGATGCAGCGCACTATGTTGCTCTGCTTTAAACTCAAAACTGGACGCGTCAGCACATAAGTCCAATAACGCTTGCAGATCCGCTTTCAGGTCAAAAAAATCAACCGGACGGGTTGCAATATCCCAATGTTCATCATTTAAATCACCGACAATAACAGCTGACAGCATCTCTTCCTGACGAATACCATTTTCAGCATTTTCATCTTTTGTAAAACGCAGCCCCGTCTCAAATAAACGCACACGATTTTGTTGACGTTTCTGATTTTTTGAAACACTCTCTAATAACCCTGTCCATAGACTGACGCGCATGGCTGACATATCTTTAGAGATAGGATTGGGTAAAATTAATGCATCTGCTTCGGGATGCAATTTCAGCTGTTTGTCCGGATCAACAAAGCTATAAGTGATTGCTTCCTGGTATTCACGACCCACTAATACATCACGGACTTTAGACAGTTTTAATCTTGCTTCATTGTGACTGGCCATAATTAATGACGCTAAGGGTGCGACATTAGGAATATTGTCGTAACCGTAAACCCGTGCAACCTCTTCGATAAGATCTTCTTCAATTTCCATATCAAAACGGTAGCTTGGTGCAATAATGTCCCAACCTTCGGTGGTCAGGTTAACGTCACAACCTAATTGAGTCAAGATAGTGGTAACACGATCCGAGTCAATAGAAATACCAATCAAACGGTCCAGTTTACTACGACGTAATGTAATGGTCGCTTGCGTGGGAATATGCTGATCACTGTATGCCTCTGTAATCGGGCCAACTTCACCACCACAAATAGACACTAACAATTGCGTTGCCCGCTCCATCGCTTTAGTTTGCAATACAGGATCAACACCACGCTCGTAACGGTGAGAAGCATCGGTATGCAAACCATAAGAACGTGCTCGCCCAGCAATCGCAAGCGGCGCAAAGAAAGCACTTTCCAAGAAAATATTCGTTGTACCTTTGGAAACACCTGAGTCTAGACCGCCAAAAATACCCGCTATTGCCAATGCTTTTTGGCTGTCGGCAATCACTAAAGTATCGCTGTTCAGGTTAACTTTTTTACCATCTAACAGGGTCAGTTTTTCATCAACTTGTGCAAGACGCACCTCAATGCCACCCTCTAATTTATCTAAATCAAAGGCATGCATCGGATGACCAAATTCAAGTAACACATACTGGGTAATATCAACCACCGCATCAACACTGCGCACACCACAACGGCGTAATTTTTCAACCATCCATAATGGGGTTTTAGCCTGTTGGTTAATACCGCGAATAACCCGCCCTAAATAACGCGGGCATGCATCTGGTGCTTGTACATTGAGGGCCACTTGCTCGCTAAGCGTAACCGCAGCATTCTCCCAAGTTGGCTCAGTCACAGAAACACTGTTTAAGACCCCGACTTCTCGGGCAAGCCCTGCAATACCTAAACAATCTGCGCGGTTAGCCGTTAAATCAACATCAATAATAATATCGTCTAAATGTAATAATTTATGGACACAAGTACCTACTGGTGCAGCCTGCGGTAATTCTAAAATACCGTCTGAATTTTCTGACATACCCAACTCGGATTCACTGCATAACATGCCCGATGATGGCTGGCCGCGCAGCTCTGCTTCTTTTATTTCAAAATCACCCGGTAAGACAGCGCCAACAACAGCGACCGCAACTTTTAAACCTAAACGACAATTTTTAGCACCACAGACGATATCAATTAATTGATCGTAACCAACATTGATTTTGGTAACTTGTAATTTATCTGCATTTGGGTGCGGACCGCATTCAACCACTTCACCCACAATCACTTTTGTAAATTTACCGGCAACGGGTATAACCTCATCAACTTCAAGCCCTGCCATGGTAATTTGATGGATTAATGCATCGCGTGTAATTTCAGGGTTAACCCATTCTCGTAACCAAGCTTCACTAAATTTCATTATTCTAACCCTTACTTAAATTGCTTGAGGAAACGAAGATCGTTTTCGAAGAAAGAACGTAAATCATTTACGCCATAACGTAACATCGTTAATCGCTCAACACCCATACCGAATGCAAAACCTGAATATTTTTCCGGATCGACCCCCATTGAACGTAAAACCGTCGGGTGAACCATGCCGCAGCCTAATACTTCTAACCAGCCATTTTTACCTAATACGTCCACTTCAGCGGAAGGTTCAGTGAAGGGGAAATAGGAAGGACGAAAACGTACCTCTAAGTCCTCTTCAAAAAAGTTATGCAGGAATGCATGCAGGATGCCTTTAAGCTGAGTAAAGCTTACGTCCTCTGCAATCATCAAACCTTCAACTTGATGGAACATAGGCGTATGTGTCTGGTCGTAATCATTACGATAAACACGTCCCGGTGAGATAATACGAATAGGCGGGTTTTCTTTTTCCATGGTACGAATCTGCACACCTGAAGTTTGCGTACGTAATACCAGCTCAGGATTAAAATAAAAAGTATCATGTTCAGCACGCGCAGGATGGTGTGCCGGAATATTTAACGCATCAAAGTTATGGTAAGCATCTTCAACTTCCGGTCCGGTTTTAACTTCAAAACCTAATTCAGCAAAAAATTCAGTAATACGGTCAACGGTACGCGTCACCGGGTGTACACCGCCGAGCATTGCACCACGTCCAGGCAAGGTGACATCAATGGTTTCTTCAGCCAGCCGGGCATTTAAAATCTCAGCTTCCATCGCCTGCTTACGTGCAACTAAAACCGCTTGAATGGCTTGTTTTGCTTTATTAATCATTTGACCTGCGGCGGGCTTTTCTGCAGGAGGCAGTTTACCTAAGCCTTTCATCTGCTCAGTCATTAAGCCTTTTTTACCCAGGTATTGTAGACGAATTTGTTCTAATTCGTTGCCGTCGGCGGCTTTCTCTATTTGTTGTTGCGCATTCGCAACGATTTCATCAAGGTGTTGCATTTGTTTAATCTCATATGTGAAGCAAGCAATAACCATCGTATTGATTGGATTTTAAGAAAAATAGCAATCGATTTTACTAAAATCAGAGAGAGTTGGCTAGTACATATACCAAATGAAAGGCCGTAAAACAGGAATTAACCTAAATAAATCAACTCCCCATGACTTGTGCATAAAAATGACTAGCGGTAAAACCAGACAATCTATGGTTAAAATACCTCAACAGCTAATTTTTAAATTTTTAGCCTTCAACTATCCAATGTTGTTCAATCAACAGAGTATCGCCCTGAAAAATGCGCCCGATAAAATGATCATTTTCAAATAATTCTCCCACGCCTTTAGGGGTGCCCGTCATCAGCACATCACCCGCTTCAAAACTCATAAACCCGCTGACTTCAGAGATGATTGCGGCGGGTTTATGAATCATTAAATCGTAATGTGCATGTTGAGTTAATTTGTCATTGATTAATAACTGCAGCGACAAGGTTTGCACGGCACCGCTAAAACTGACAAATTCACTAAATACCGCTGACTTATCAAAGGCTTTTGCACGTTCCCAGGGTAAACTCTGCGCTTTTAATCTTGATTGTAAAGCGCGTTTAGTCAGATCTAAGCCAAAACCCACTGCACTTATCACCCCTGCATTGATAACAAATGAAATTTCAGCTTCATAATGAATGGGTTCAATGTCATTACTGACTATTCGCTCAGAAATAGCGGAATTAGGTTTAACAAAAATAACCGCTTGTGTTGGCATCTCATTGTTTAACTCTTTAATATGATCAACATAATTACGTCCAATACAGACCACTTTAGAAGGACAAAATGATTTTCCATCAATCTTTATTTGTTTCATATAACTACCTGTTTTTATTTTAATAAATATAAATAATCATCACCCGGTTAAGCGCCGCAACAGCATATTCAGAACAAGAAATCAGTGCAGCTGGGCAAACTAACAGACAATAGGCTACAAAAGATCGGCTTGCACCGGTTTTGCCGTGTCGTAGACAAGTTCATAATAGTGATGATTGTAAAACTCAACCTTCTGAATCACAGAAAGTTTTAATTTTTTAGTGTGAGCCACAAAAGAACGCGGATTAATTTTATTAATAAAAGTCACTACAATCCGATAGCGCTTAGCCATTTCGACACGGGAAAAATCAAAAATATTTTCCAACATACCGGAGCCACGACAACTTTTATCAATGCAAACTGGACCATATTGATAGGAATTTTCAGCACTTAAGGTTTGCCCTAAATAGGTTAAATTGGGTAAATCTTTGATCATATGTACAAACATTGGCCATCTTGACCAAAATCCCCAGCATCACCTAGGCAACAACTAAACGTTCCTTTTTAGCGATAAATAAACCTGCTGTTAATTAATCAGATTCGTTAACTGCGGCGTCGTAAACGCGGTGGTCACAAAACCGTCTTTTTTGTCCTGATCGCAAATAGTATCAACCTGATATTTCGCATGCAGTAACAATATCGCCGAGATATCACTTAACTCAGCAATTTTAAATTCCATTTTCAAACCTCGTAATGCATCTTAGATTAAAGTGATAAGAGCTTAAAATAATACGTAAAAAGCAGTATTAAAGTAAGGGCTCAAATAACCACATCTAATAAAATTCGCCATTAACCGTTATTATTTTTTAAAAACTAAAATTACCACGATCAATTACCGAAATCATCAAAATACCCATGTTAATTATTTAACGCTCAGAATAACACCTCCTTATTTGGAGTTCAGTGTTATTGAAAGAGCCAAGCGTAAATCACGCCTTAATTGGTTGCCTTATTTTGAATGCTTTTCTAAGCTTCCTGTGTGGCAGTGAGCCAATAGCATAACAACCAAAAAATATATTTTTAAAAAGCAAAAAAAAGGTTAAAACCAAGGTACTGTTGCTATTGCTTGACTTAATCCATAACAATTAAAGGTGCCCTGTTTTGGTATTTTTGTTATTGATCTCTCTATAAAAATCCTAAATTGTGCATTGTTAGTTAAACTTTTAATATTCATAAACGGCAATTTAGTTTGTTCTTCTGCAAAATTATCATAATATTGCAATGCCTTCTCAAAGGTTTCCATATGCCGCTTTGCTCTGCGTCTTGCTAAGCGCGAAATATTGGTATTGAACTGCTTACGCGTAAAACAAGCATACTCATTTGCCGATTCCGGCACCGCTTTTACTGACGTTATATGTGTATGGTCAGTAAAACGTTTGAGCCACTTTGTTATCGCTAACCTTTCTAATGCTTGCTCTGATACAGAGAACAAACGTAATTTATTACCCAATGGAAAAGCTTTATCGCCATAATTGGGTAACGACAGTGCAATGTCGGATTCGTTTTCACCGACTTTATTATCAGCCAGTGCAATATGTACTTGCTGAAATACTTTCTGCCAAATAAAACCTAACGGGATTTCAATATCTGGCAATAAAGTAATATCGAGATAATATTTCATTTTCTTTCCTTAAAAACCACCAGCTTATTTATCACTTTCACCAAAGACACCACCACGCACTAATATTGCCATTACATAGTGTTCATCCTCAATCCGCCCAAGCTCAGTGCCACGCGCCCATTTATCAAAAAAGGTATAAAAGTCCTGTTTATCTTTAGGGGTACGATAGGCTTTACCTAAATTTGTAACAGCACCATAAGGTTCAATCGCTATCGGACCAGCTGTTTTTTCGACCTCAACAAATTCTGGATACCAGGTATCAATACTGCGCAATGCATTACCAATTTTTTGAGAGTGCATGGCTGCAATATCTTTCACTGCATAAAGTATTTTACTTTTTGTCCCTTTACCTTTATCTAACACCAACTCTTCACTTGGATAAACTTCTTGCGCTTTACCTAACTGCACAAAACAGTTAATTTCTAACATTAAGAAATCATCTTCGCTGGAAAGTGCTTTGGCTATGCGATCCCCTAATTCGAGAACCTGTGCGTTAGCATCATCAAAATTGCGCATGCTAAATTGAGTTGCATCAAACCCCCATGACTGCTTGCTGTCTTTGTTCAGTGCATTAACTTGTACTTCAATATTTTCTGATCCAACACGGTTACGCCATAAAAAGCGTGCATTTGCCAAGTTAAGTGCATAGCGTTTTCCCAATTCTTTAAAACCTTCTTTTTCAATATATTTGTTAACTGCTTTGCTATAGCTTTGTTTAAACAGCGCATTATTACAAGCCGATGGCTGCTGTACCCCGCCAAGAATTTTTAAAGTAAAATGTAATTTCAGTGTGTCTTGCTCGGGTGCAAGTGCACAAACATCTATTGTTTGTAAATTTGCCTTTTCTACTTCTGTATTTAATTTAACAGGATCACTTTTTATCGCCGCTTTTAAACGGTTGGAGATAGTGCCACGTACCGATTTTTCAATTAATGAGAGTGCTGTCACCAAGGTTTTATTGTCCCAGTTAGTGCCATACATGTAACCGTCTGATGGCACTAACTTCTTTTCAAATGCTAATACTGATGCAATATTTTCATTTTTAGCCATGGTATTTATTCCTTATTATTAAAAATAAATTAATCAAAAAGTGTTGATAATTGATTTGTTATAGGAGAGAGATTAGTTGTTTTTGTCACGCAATTTTGTGTGCATAAATATAAATTATTCGGAATATCTGCGTGGTAAGACCATAAAATCTCATTCAATGATTTAATACGATGTGGCATTTTAAATTCTCCTAATGTCACCACACTTTCAGCAAAACGATGCAGAGTATTCGGATCGCGTTGATTTTTAGCTTGTCCTAGTTCGGTTAAGCCATGAAAACCTGTTGCTATCGGTACAATCCACCCTTTTGTCTTGCGTTTACTTGACCAAGTGACTGTACTTTCACCTTTAGTATTTTCGTCTGTCGTAGCAGTATGATGAATTGCGAGATTATCTAAAACAGCATCAATGGCATCCTGCCCCTGCTCCATAGCCTCAATCATTAAGTCGCGTCGTTCTATTAATGCATAGCCCGGCATTACTTTTCGGATTAATTTATGGATGTCTTTTGTATTACCCGCTTCTATTTTAAAAAAATCAGGTAAATTAAAGGTTAAAATATCGCCACCTGCCATTTTCATGCTGCTATTAAGCAGTTGTGTTATTTTATCTTTTACTGCATCCTCATTTTCTTTGGCAGTACCCGTATACTCAATGATCAGTGATACGTCTAAATGACAACGCGCTTCTTCAATAAATGCGCTACGTGATCCTGTTTTATCAAGCGGATTACCTGTACCAATAATAGAATGTACGTAATCCCCCACGCCTTTATGTGTTTGCAGGTCGCACTGGTGACTGACAACACCTACCGAGATAAATTTAACTGCATCATATCCCTTTGCATTGAGCTTGCGCTGCAGCGCATGAACCGCGCCTAACCATGCTGTCATGGCAGGAAAGCCGATCGTAAAGGGGCTAGATAATGCATTAGCGTTGTGGACTTTGATGTGTGGCAATAGCAATACACGTTGTATTTCACTCATCTTAATGCCTCCCTATTTTGATCAACAATTTGTTCAATATGGGCAAGTTCTTGTTCACCAAGCTTTATTGCCTGCTTGCCAATCATCTTTTCATAAGCGCGACTGAGCCAGCGCGCTATTTCAGTGGTTAATTGATCTAGCCATAGATCCGTGGCTTCTCTTTTTTGCGCAAAGTTTTGATGTAACCAAATCAATTGGTGATCCTTTAAATTTGAACTCTCTTGATGATATTGCTCTGCTGAGATTGCTCTAACCGCCCACATTTTATCAATTATTTTGTCGATAATTTCTTGGATACAATCATTACGTGCATCACGAATATTAATGTTGTTGTATTTATTTTTTATGATTTTCTGTAAAAAATAAAAAAGACTGAGAGCCTCTTGCTGTTGAAAAGACTCAACAAAAAAATCACTTTTAGGAAAGTGTGTGTGGCATTTTTCTATTGTTGGTGGCAATGATGAAAGAAGATGTGCCTTACCGCCATTTTGATTATTTAATACGCTAATATTTTGTGGTTTAGTGCCTCCGTAACCTATCGTTGTTAAACCATAAATGTCACAGTAACCCTGCTCACTAAATTCATTTTTACGTTTTTTATCACGTAACTCTTTTACTTGATCAGAAAATCTTAACCTGTCAATACGCTTCCTTAATTGATAAAGCATGCCTGAGTTGGTTAATAAAGAGAGCTGATGATAATCATTATCAACAGGGAAATAGACTTGCTTAATTTTAGAACTGGTAATATTTTCGACAGAGCTTTCGATCATTGCCAAAAAGCCTGTTTTAAGGTCTTGATAACTTTTGGATGTCATTGCCAATAGATTTTCAGCCAATGCTGAATCCTGTTGAATGTGCGTTAACAAACTTCGATTATCTTGCATTATTAGCGTCAAAAATTTATATACATCTAACGCAGCAGCATTACCTAATGCATCCGTATCCACGACCACATTACCTGTTTTTAAAAAGCCATCTTCCGCTCTTTGTACATTGGCAATAACTGAACTGACATAACCATTTTTATTTTTACGGGCACTGGGATGGCTAAAAGTACAAGGGTGTGTTGCCAGTGATATTTGTCCTGCTCTTTTAGCGGCATTGGGTAACCACTCATTAAGTGAAAAAAATTGCTGACACTCTAATTGCAGGACATTAACTTCGCTCTCTTCCATTGAGGCATTTACTTTTTTTTTTAGCCACGCTTCTTTTCTGTCAGAAAAAAAGCTTTCTATTGCAGGATCTAGCATTTTTTTTCCCCTTTATTGTTTATTCTCACCAGCCCAAATTGGTAGTTATGTTCATATTGAGTATTTTCGCGATCTGCTATATTTAATTCACCATAACGTAATAGCACGCGCCTAATCTTTAATATTTTTTCACGATTAATTGGCTAATAATCCATGTCCGTCAGAGGCTTTCCAGTTGCATTTTTTTCAGTGGAATAACAGCCTTTTTCCTGTGCGTTATAGGCTAAAAAAGATTGCGACTCGCTCCTCTTTTTTAAAGGGATTAAGCCGTTACGGTAAGGCCATTAAAAACCATGTTCTATTAAGTAGCTTTGCAAGGTATTAGCACCAATGGTGGTGTAATTTGCCAAATCAGCCTCTAGCACGTTATGCTGCAAGGCTGCTAATAATATGTATAATAATCAAAGCAATGTCTGCGCTGCTTATTATTCAATACGTGCTTATCATTGCCAAAACTACCCTGCTAATAAAGTCTGCTAAATGAATCACTGACGGTATTTCTGTGCGCAGATGGGCTGTCCTGCAACGAAGGGTTTTAAAATACTTTATGAATACTATTGCATGATGTTTTTTTTTGGGCGAGCAGATTGATTAGCTTGCGTTAAGTTGGCCTTCGCACAGCATTATTTAAAATGTTTCATCTTAAATCGCCATTTATTTATTATTGTTTTACTTTTATTTGATTATAAAAAACAAAATAACAAATAATCAATCTTCTATCAACACCTCTGTTTTAACTAAGTATTTAAATTAATGGGTTTTTAGTGCCTAAGTCAAAAAATTGAATAATAGTCTCCATTTTCTTTATTAATAATAAGATCGAAAGGTGAGAGAACAGGATGTTTGAATAAGTTTAATCGCAAGAACTACAGATAAAAAAATAGCAAGCCTTCTTCTAGCCATCCTCGATGCTGCTTGTAACTTTGTCCTGAATATTTATCCATACCACTCAGGCATAAACGGGAAACACAATGACAAATTTTTAGGGAGTAAATTTGAACAGCTTGAGCTGACTTCGAGGAACTGAATAATGGGGATGTTGTTCATAAAATAAGGCGTATCAACCAAAGAAACTTATGTTGCACGAGATGGCGTCATAATGAACTCCTAATCATCTAAAACAGTGCCTGAATAAAATAGAGAAGCGGATTAATAGTTAGTCAATTAGACGGGTGTCCAGTTGTTCCCCTACTCCATTTAATCCCCTAAAAAAATTCACCAAATCCTACTTTCCATTTAGAGAACAATCTTTGTATGCCCCAAAAGTCACTGGCGTATCATAAACAGAATTAAGGTTCCTATTCCCAATACATAAAGAATGAATACGGCATATAAGAATGTTTCTTTATCGAACAACTTGCTCTCTCTGGAGGTTATAACGCCAGCTATAAACGGCAGAAAATAGCAGGCTAAAATTGTGAGACACGAACAATAGCCAGCTGTTTTTTGTCCGATTTAATGGCCTTGTTATATACTGAAAATCAGCAATGTTTCTTACATTCTCTTCGTGCGACTTCAGCGGCAGCTATGCAAGCAACTAAACCGACTCCCACAGTGTTAGCGGTGCACCAACCTAAAGCAGCGCCAGCAGCAACATCACATCCAGCTTTGCATATATCCTTAAGTGGGTTCCAGCCTTTTTCCATTAAAGTATTTTTATCAAATTTAGGTTCAGAGTCCGATCCTATAATTCGGTCGCCTTCCTGCATAACTCCAGTACCAATTAATCCCTCAGTAATTCTTTGTTGTTCATCTGCGGACACAGCATCCCACTGCTCTTTATTTACTTTAATATCTGTCATGATTTAGTTCCTTATAAAACACTGCATTTAGGGATGCAACAGCAACATACTTGGATACCATTGCATTTTATTGCCCATAAATAATAAATGGGTAATAAAATGCTAGTCAAGCAAAAATAAAACACAAGTCACGATCAGATTTTTGTTAAATTAGTGGTATATAACGAGGCTGTAGAATTTCTCATTTTCAGCCCGTCTATATAAAATACAAACTACATTAATTTACATTTTATTGATATTCAATTAGTTACTTCGGTTTTTATTAACAGATTGGTTAAATTGAGTGATAAATCGGTTTATTGAGGGCTTATAACGTAGGGTATTTGAGATTAGGGCTTCGCCCTTGACTTAATGCAGGCTGTTTCTTAACTTCTCTATATTATGAACTAAGCAATACATCTGCCATTGCGCATTCACTTTCTCTTGCCCGCGAAGCGTGAACTTATTCATCCCTTTATTCACCGTTATATTACCGAAAACGGGTTCAATTGTACCAAGCCGTTTGCTGTACTGCCGTCGACCAGGACTACTGTCAATCTTGACGCGCATTTTATCGGTATATGAGATGTATTTATCTGCTTTATTCGTTTCAAACTGGACCTGTCGCCCCTGTTTACTTGGTACTTTCCGCATGCATTGTGCTTGAAGTGGGCAGACTCGGCAATCTTTTAAATAACCTGAAAAACGAACGTAATGACGGCCTGCCGTTTCAATGCTTTTAACACTTAACCACATTTCCTTACCCGCTGGGCAACGACATGTAAGCTCATTTTCATTAAAATAAAAGTCTGTACTATTAAATAATCTGGCTCGACCTTTACTGCGTTTTAAACGCCGTTTTTCTTTTTCAGTTTGATAGGTTTCGCTTGTTTTAAATAAGGGATTACGACTTCTAAATGCAGTGTCGGCCATATAAGCATCGAGTCCAGTTGTTGCCATAAATTCAAGATTAACTTCACTGTGGAAACTACTGTCAGCGGTAAATTTAGCCTCATTAAATGCGTCCGGTGTACCGAGTTTAGCGAGCTGTGTTTGCAGTTGTTCAACGGCGGGTTTTAAGGTTTGCTGCTCACCCACCGAGCCCCATACTTGTGCTTGCATGATAATCTGTTGTTTATCATCATTAATGGCAATGCCGTTGTAACCTTGAATGGTTCCTTTACTGGTGGTCATTTTGGCACTGTCGGGATCGGTGACATTACTTTTGACGGGTTTCTTCCTATTCCCTATTTTTTCTTCATTGCTTGCTAAGAATTGTTTTATTTTATCAGCGCTTTTATCGAGCTTTTCTTTCTGCTTTAAATCATGCTGCACTTCATCTTCACTCAATCCGTCTTGTGCTTGATGACGTTCAATAATTCGTCGACTGGCTCGACGTAACTTGGTCTGTTTACGTTCCAATTCTTCGAACGTTCCACTCCACTCTTTACTGGCATTTGATTTTATCTTGCAGCCATCAATCGCAAACATATTACGGCCAATCAATCCTTCCCTGTCACATATCATCAGCACCTGTGTAAAGAGAGGCTCAATTTTGTCTTTCATTTTAGCGACAAAGCTAGCGATAGAGGTGTAATGAGGTTGCTCATCACCCGACAAACTCATAAAGGTAATATTGGTTTCACAAGCTTGTGCGATACGGCGACTGCTAACTAAACCCCGTGAATAACCAAACAGAATAATCTTTAACATGACTGACGGTGGATAGGCGGCTGCGCCGCCATTATCGTTATTGTACCAATCATCAAAGGTGGTTAAATCGAGGTGCTTATCGACAATATGCGAAAGTGCATATTCAAATGTACCGGGGATAATTTGTTGTGCAAAATCAATAGGAATGAATTTACTTTGGCAGGATAAATCAGGTTTGTAATTGGCCATTACATTTCACTCAGAGCGAATAATAACCATTAGATCACAGACGATCAGTGCAATCAAGTACATTTTTCATACAATTTAAAGTAATAAGAAAATAACGAAAAACATGTATTTTGGAGAAATTCTACAGCCTCAACGCCGCATTAAGCGGACTAAAATTGTTGGTTATAATGTGGAGCGAAGCGGAGCCTAACCAACTGTTTTAGTTCCGTTTTAAATGCCTTGTTAACTTTCGTAACCTAACTCAGACCTCATTAAAGCAATAATATTATCTCTTGTTTGTTTGATCTTATTTCCCAAATCTATCATTATCACTTTAGTCGGAGTTTCAAAATTAAAATCACCAGTAACGAACGCCTCTGGTGTCATAGATTCCTTGATCTCTTTTAGCATTTGCGGTTGCATGCCCATCAAGTTTGTATACTGCTTTTCAAAATCATCTAATAAAGTGGCTAAACTCGGAGTGCACACTATACGGAGGCTAGTTAACTCTGTTGTTGCTTTTTGAAAGCCTTGATTGATACCTTTTGTAAAGTCATTCATTACCTTTTGATATTCGACCATCGCCTCAGGAGATGATCCAGACTCATATAAATTACGACTAGCATTAGGCAAGGTCACTGATAAATACTCATCATAATCTTGAGCCGTCAGCCGAGCAGCATCTTCCATTCTTTTGAAGTATTCTTGATATTCTTGTTTACGAGTATCAAAAAGTTTTTCAGCTCGCTCTCGGTGCATTTTATATTTATGAAGAAGAAATGGTAGTAAGCCAGAAGATATAAAAACCATGAATGCTGGAATTATATATTTAGGCTCAATCCATATATCTACTAAACTACAAGCTTCTGCTATTGCCAATAGTATCTCCTAGAAAGTTAACAGCGTATTAAACCGAAAAATTCCATATTTACGGTGGAAATACGGAAGATATCAATTTGTTAAAATTTATATCACAATACATTTATTCATCATAAAATCAAATAATTAAAATGGTTAATCAAATAGTTATCATGTTGATAGATGAAAAAAGTCCGTATTAACGGCAGAAACACGGAATAACACATATACTGTATATAAGATCATGTAAAAAATAACAGCGGAGAAATAAATGAAGTCTCCATTTTTAAATGCCGTAGCAGAAAGTATGCGTGTTAAATTTTATGCAGAAAAAACAATCAAGGCTTATATCTATTGGATAAAGTCCTATATTTACTTTAATAATAAGAAGCACCCATTCGAATGTCATAATGCTGAAGTAGAAGCGTTCCTTTCATACCTCGCCAATAGCAAAAAAGTAGCCCCAAAAACGCAAGCATTAGCGCTTAATGCATTAGTTTATTTATACCGAGAATTCTTAGATAACCCCTTAACATTATCACTCAACTTTAAAAGAACAAATACGCAGCCTAAGTTACCCATCGTATTAACTATTGATGAAGTTAGCCTATTACTTAAGTCTCTATCAAGTTCAGTAACATTACCTTGTTACCTCTTATATGGCAGTGGATTAAGATTAATGGAAGCAGTCAATTTACGAATTCAAGATATTAACTTTGATTATCTATCAATAAATATTTGGCAAGGGAAAGGAGGAAAGCACCGCAGCGTAACATTAGCACCTGAATTAATAGAATCATTACAGAATCAGATTACTAAAGTTAATTTATATTATCAGCAAGATATGCAACGGACCGATTATCAAGGGGTATATTTACCTCATGCGCTGGCAGGTAAATACCCGAATGCAGCTAAAGAACTAAAATGGCACTATTTATTTCCTTCTACACAGCTGTCATTTGAACCTGGCACTACAAATCTAAGACGTCACCATATGCATGAAAGTAATATACAAAAAGCAGTAAAAAATGCAGCACGTACTTTAGACTTTAAAAAACAAGTTACTTGCCATACATTACGACACTCTTTTGCAACACACTTATTGCAGCGTGGTACAGATATTCGCACGGTGCAAGAGCAATTAGGACACACTGATCTCCGTACCACTCAGATCTATACACATGTATTACAAGCAGGTGCTAACTGTGTAAGAAGTCCTCTATCGGATTTAATAAAAAAAGATTGAAAAAGATTGGACATCCACTTATATTTCATCATTAATTCAATAGATTAGAATGCAAAACCAGTGCGGCTACGAAAATTTCCGACCGTTTTTCTTGTGATGGCTAATCACTTTAGCAAAGGAAATCATGGAGTGACAAATTTGTCAGGAACAAATTTGAACGTTGGAGTTTACGACAACGACCTGAAAGGCGTAGGGCAGGACGCCCGGAGTCATTTACGCCAGTTCAGGATTATGATCGGGCTAAGCTCTGCGTAACCTGTTTGCTTTTGCTGTTGAGAAGCATAACTCTCTCGAACTGCGAAACTGCGTTTCGGTTTCTCATCGTCTACACACCTTCAAGGGCTGAACCCCAATAATGAAAGTGAAACCAACCAAAGCAAAAATAATAGATAATATTTGCATCCCTACAAAAAGTGAGTACTCTTGCGCGTTTTCTGTTATATGAATGTTTTCATTCCTGTAACGACTCAAATTTAAAGTACATTTTCAGGGTGGTAACGTGACGGACAAAGTAATTCCAACAGTAATGCCAGAAGTAACAGCAAAAAAATCGCATAATCTGGCGACGATATTAACCTTTATTGTGCCTTCATTAATCGGCCTTTTACTATTTATGACACCGGTTAATTATCAGGGTGACATTACTATCCCCATTGCCATTGTGGCTAAAGGTCTGCTGATCCTGCTTGGTGATTCAGCAACAGCCGTGGTAACCGGTGTTGTGCTCTTTACAGCTGCGATGACGCTGATTAATAAAGTTATAAAGATCCCCTTTATTCAAGACAGTGATTTTTTAAAAAGCTTATTAGATGTTTCACCCGTATGGTTTATTATCCGCCTGCTGGGTGCCCTCTTTATTGTGATGACTTTCTTTAGCATCGGCCCTGAAGCCATTTATTCTGGCAATACCGGTGCACTGGTTTTAAACGATCTGCTGCCAATGCTCTTTTGTGTGTTTATTTTTGCTGGGATGTTACTACCGCTTTTATTGAACTTTGGGATGCTTGAGCTGTTCGGCACCTTATTAACCAAAGTAATGCGCCCGGTATTTAATCTTCCAGGTCGCAGTGCGATTGACTGCATGGCATCTTGGTTAGGCGACGGCAGTGTTGGCATTTTACTGACCAGCAAACAGTATGAAGCGCGTTTTTACACCCAGCGTGAAGCGGTGGTTATCGGGACAACCTTCTCGGCGGTTTCTATTACTTTCTCTCTGGTAGTGCTCTCACAGGTGGGACTTGAACATTTATTTGTCCCTTTTTATCTGGCGGTGTGTATTGCCGGTGTTGTGGCGGCCATTGTGGTGCCAAAATTACCGCCCCTTTCCTGGAAGAAAGACCGCTATATTGATGGCAGTGCGCAATCCGCCGATGATGAGTTAACACCTGCCGGGCATAATGTTTTCTCATGGGGGTTGGAGCATGCATTAAACAGAGCGGAAAAGACCCCTGGTGTTAAGGCGACTTGTACGGATGGGCTTAAGAATGTTATTGATATGGTCTTTGGGGTTATTCCGGTGATCATGGCCATTGGTACAATGGCGCTGATTGTTGTTGAATACACGCCTATTTTTGAGTACTTAGGTTATCCCTTTATTCCTTTTCTGGAGTTGCTGCAGATTCCACAAGCCGCTGAAGCATCCAAAACCATTGTGGTTGGTTTTGCCGATATGTTTATTCCCTCAATTCTTGCGGCTTCCATCGAATCTGAGTTGACCCGTTTTGTTATTGCGGCCATGTCCGTTACCCAGCTTATCTATATGAGTGAAATTGGTGCGTTAATGCTGGGCAGTAAGATCCCAATAAATGTTGCCGAGCTCTTTGTGGTTTTCATTTTAAGAACCTTAGTGACGTTACCGGTGATTGCCGGTATTGCGCACCTGATTTTTTAACCTATACCCAAATGACTTGCTCAAGGAAATTAAAAAAATAGTATGGATACTACAGCTT
Organism: Psychromonas ingrahamii 37; assembly: GCF_000015285.1. Classification (NCBI taxonomy): domain Bacteria; kingdom Pseudomonadati; phylum Pseudomonadota; class Gammaproteobacteria; order Alteromonadales; family Psychromonadaceae; genus Psychromonas; species Psychromonas ingrahamii. The sequence continues at coordinate 1,709,286 of NC_008709.1, read as the reverse complement.
ATCTGCATGCATTAACGGCCCTGTTTGTGATTATCGATCCGATCGGTGCTGCCCTTATTTTTAACTCATTAACCGGAGATTGTGCTAAAAAACACCGTACCGTGATGGCGGTCAAAGCGGTGCTTATTAGTGGGGTCACCCTGATCCTGTTCGGTAATTACGGGGAAGCCCTTTTTGGTCACTTGGGTATCAATATTAATTCGCTGCGGATTTCGGGTGGTTTGCTGCTCTTCTACACCGCTTTTAATATGGTGACCAAAGCAACGGGCATCATGTCTGCAAGCAACAGTGATGATATTTCAGTCTATCCGATGTCTATTCCTATGATTTCAGGACCGGGTACATTAACGCTTTCAATTCTGCTGTTTTCGCACACCACGGAGCTCTCCGGCAAGCTTGCGGTTTCATCGGCGATTATCAGCATCTTAGCACTGACTCTTGTTTGTATGCTGGTATCTAAATATCTGAAGAAAATTATCGGCAAGACAGGTGATGAAATTTTAAAGCGTTTTTTTGGGATTATCCTTGCAGCACTTGCTATCCAGTTTATCTACGATGGTATTAAGAATATCGGGTTTTGAGCTGCGAGTAACGAGCTTCGAGATTTCGAGCTTCGAGATTTCGAGCTTCGAGCATTCCAGCCTTAGCGCTTTTCAGTTAGGTAACCCCCTCTTCAATAAAGCTCAGTTGCAGACCGTTTTGATTGTCTGTTCCGCCTTCTTGCAGACGTCGGCTGAGCTCATCATAAAATAGCGCTAATTTTTCAAGACACTGCGCTTTGGTAAGCAAATCTTTTTCAAAGGTATGCTCAACCGCCAAGGATTTTTGTACGCGATGAGCGCATAGATTAGGCATACTTGCCAATATCTTAATCTTACTTAAAATAAGCCACTGCAACTCTAAAGTTACGCATGGCTTTAAGCTAAGTTATTCAGGGCCTAAAATCGATGATAACACAGCAGTAATAGTTAAAATCACCACTGCAATTAGCATTTCATTCTTTATTGATTTTTGTAGTTTTTTGATGCCTGCTTGTTGTTGAATTTCTTCTACAAGTCGAAATTTATGGTAAGCGGCAATTAACAAAATACTGCCAACAAAAATCAGTTTTAGCAGCATGGCCAGACCATAGGTTGTGGTCAATAACGCCAGTGGATTTTCTAAAAATAAATATAACAAACCTATGCCACAAGCGATTAAAATGCCCACCATAAAGATCGCAATTTTACCAAATAAGCACATCAACTTATACAGCACAGGTGGCGGCAATAATTTGCAACTAAGCCATAAAGGGTATAGTGCACCTACCCACCAAGACACAGTGATAATATGAAAAGCCAGCAACCACTTTGCGGCCCCACCTATAACGGCACTGTGACCTATAAAGGTAAATGAATAGGCAAAGCTAAAAACAGCTGCCGCATATAAAAATGTGAAAGTTGCATCTTTGAAACTAAAGGTGCCGTATTTGGCATTAAGATTGCTCCACAATAATGCAAAGCCTAAAACGGTAAAGGCGAGCAAACGCCATAAAACAGAATCACCCACCGCACTTTGCCAAAGAAAGCTTATCAATCCAGTATCAAACATACCTGATAAGCCAGTTTCAGAAAAGGCACCAACCTGAATGAAAAAGTTTATGATGACCGCGGCAAAACCTAACACACTACTGATGACAATATAATTAAGAAGCGACTTTTTATTAACAGTGGCATTTATTAAAGCGGCAATAAAAGGGCCGCCAATCGCTGCGGCTATCCCAATATATATCAACCACTTGGATATTATATTACTATAATCCCAAAGAGTAATTTCCATCATAGACACCCTAACTAAGCATCATTATCAGCGTCTGAAATAGCAGGTGTTTTTGCCATACCAGCGTCCTTAACCGTGAAGGGAATGTCTCCTTGCAGTTTATGAGCATCTTCTCCCATCGCCAGCCACTTAACGTTATAGCTACCGGCCTCAAGTACAGGCAATGCGATACTAAATGCAGCTTTAAAGTCGTTACTTGGTTTAGCGTTAAGTTTAATCGACTTTCCAGATTGATCTGTCAACTGCAATCTGACCAGTTTAACTTGTGCAGTGAATTCAAGGGTAAAATCTTCAGGAGATTGAATTAACATAGCGCCATTTTCTGGCGTTGAGTGTTTCAGCCCTGAATGAGCGCTCACTAAATTACTTATTAAGGCCAAAGTTAATATTGCTGCCATTTTAAATATTTTCATTTTTATCTCATTGCTCTTTTAGTTAAAAACAAGTTCATCATTCCAGAACCCACTGTGTTTGTGTATTTCTTGCCTCTGGCATAGCAGCACTGTTGCCCAAATTTTTCCAGCAGTTAATCCCAAACGCTCTGGTAAATACATCACTGAAAAAGAATAAATCATGTTAAACACGTAACTGTAACACAAGACAACACAACACAACACAACACAACACAACACACGATTAACATTAACATTTTGTGTTTATGCTTTATTTATGACTATATCGACAATATTTTAAATAAATTCCCGGTATCTAGAGATAGACAATGGCAATAACTGAAACGACGATTAAAAGAGTGTTAAAACCCTAGCACCGAGAAGTCCTACGTTGATAATTATTGACATAGGCGCCCTTTTTCACTCCTCAAACTGCAGTGGCACATTGCAAAGCCCCACGAGATTTTCGTCATTAGAATTGCTATGGGGCTTTTTTCCTGATTTTATGAGTGCTTAATCTGCACTTTTCTTTTTGAAATAGCCTTAATGTGTAAAATTCTCAAGCAGTACGGTATTTTTTGGGTATGATGTGATTGTTGCCTTTGTATCACTTTTAACTTAGAAAGTTATGAACAAGATGTGAAGTGTGAACACCTCTGAAGAATCGACAGTGCTAAAATTGACTGAAAGTAATAAACGACGACGCAGACGTCTGCCGTTCAACAGAGTTAATTAAGGAAAGATTCGCTTTGACTTAAATTAAATAATTAAAAAATAGGGAAAAATCATGAACAAAGTTGTTTTATTTGCGCTTATTTCCACCTTGAGTGCTTCACCGGTATGGGCTGGGCATTTTAGGGGGCATGTTGATGTCAAAGTCGGGGCGTTGTCACCGCTTGCGGCTGAGGGCCAGCAGATTTTTAATGAAAGCTGCGGTTCCTGCCACGGCATAGACGGTCAAGGAACACACTCTGGGCCACCGTTGATTCATCAGACTTATAACCCTGGTCATCATGGTAATGGCGCTTTTTCCAGGGCGGTAACCAAGGGTGTTCAGCAACATCATTGGCCATACGGAAATATGCCGGCACAACCTGAGATTGGATTCTCAGATATGCCTCGAATTGTATCTTTCATCAGAGAGGTTCAGAAGCAAAATGGCATCGTAAAGAAAATGCACAAGATGTAATTTTGGGGTCAAAGCGCTAGAAACCGCGCTGACCCCTCCCGGCCTTGAATTATATGCTAGGCGTTACTGCTTCAGTCGCGGTGGCTATTAAAGCCCCAGTTTCGCAATCAGCCGCTCTGCCGGGAGGTAACCGGGTGAAAATCAACGCTGGATGACCGGTGACATTGAACTGTTGGCCTAACTGATACTACTTGGCAATCGGATTATCACACGCTTTGGATTCTACCGGGCGGCCAAGCTCTGCATCGGTCATTCCCTTTTGAGGTTAAATATATACCCGTGATACTTCAAGATGCAAAGTCAGCAAGAAAAATTGTGCTGAGATGCTAGGCATAAAATTGAAGTATAATTATTCTACATAGCGATTTTATAACAACGCAGATTGGCACAATTTACCTTGCCCTACGGGGCGCAAGCATGCCCTCGGCCCATTCGCTATATCATTGGGTTATTCTGCTTGCAGCGGGGTTGTGGAATATATTCTGGTACGCGAGCCAGCACTTCAGAGAATTTTGGGGGGATTGCTGCGTTCTGTTCCGGCGTGCTAATGGTACTGACTTCGAGCTATATCCTCAATGCAAACTGGCTACCGGTATTTTTACGTCAGGCAAAACCCGTTGTGCTATTGATGCAGCTAGGTTTCGCAGCGCTCCACGCAATAACGATTTATCGCCTATAACCTGTCTTTTCGATACCAGTCGAAGCCTGCAATTACAGGAATAGCTGTTCCGGGTATGCCAGCTTCATCACTTGGAATAGATGTACCTAACAATGCGGATCCGTATCAAGTCATCGCTTTTAGAAAAAATGGAAAAACGTTCATGTATAGTGAACATCATTTTCCCAAGAAATAATAGTGGTTGGACTGGGTATTTCAATAAACAGCGCTTAGCGCGCTGTTTTCATTTTTAGGTGATTAAGCATTGAGCTTAAAGAGCGCAGAAGAGGACAATTCCTAACGTCAATGCAGCATTTTTTGTTGAAGATATGGTTAAATTTCAACACAAATTTGTTCTCGGCAATAGCAAAGTGCTTAAAATACTCGCCCAAAATACGACATGTTATAAAAACAAGAAGTTATCGTAATCTCAATAGTTATAAGGCGTTAGGCTTATACAATAAAGCTAACAACAGTGTTCTGGAACCCTAAATCCGGAATCTATCGAATTTCACCTCGCCCTTAATTTGCAAATTCATCAATAATTGGACAATTTGGCTTTTCATCTCCACAACATTTTAGGGTGATATTTTTTAAACTCTCTAGCAGTGCTTGTTCTCTCTTTATTTTTGTTTGTAATTCTTCAATTTTTTGAGAGAGAAGTGCTTTTACATCGGCACTTCTTCTACCACTATTTTCAGATAATGCTAATAAGTTTTTACTTTCTTTTAAACTAAAGCCTACGTCTTTGGTTTTTTTTATAAAATGCAGTCGTTTAATTAAAGCACTTGGATAATAGCGGTAATCATTTTCACCACGAGGTGGTGGATTGGTTAAACCTATCTGTTCGTAATAACGGATAGATTTGACAGATAACCCCGTTTCTTGAGCTGCTTGGCTGCTTGGCTGATAGTTAGCATGACTGGGCTCCTTTAGCTTGTTGTTTTTTAAATATCGATTTTTTAGATCGTTAACAAAATACAATTAACTTATTCGCTATTTGTGTTTCGTACTTCCAGGCGGTGGTCGACTGCAACAAGATGGCTTATGTTTGATATTGTCCTTCATATTTTGATCGACGAATTTATAATAACCTTCTTTAAAATGGTGCCACCACCCCCCAGAGAGTTCTGCACCATGCTTAACAACGACAAGTTTAATGGCCTCTAAATTTAGTTGAGTGACATCATAAGCGATGTGCAGTAGTCCGTCTTTAATATCAAGCGTTACGCTCTCAATGCCAACAGCTTCATCTATTTCAGAGATGATTTTAGCTCGGTTAAATTCAGTTAGCTTTTTTAGTTGAAGCTTTCTAATAACTAAATTAATTTCTGTAACACCTACTCGGTGCTCCAAATTATTCATGCTTTCCTCCTTCTCTTTTATGTCTTACTTAGAAAATGGTGCAAATATTTTCTATTTATTATCTTTATTATCTTTATTATCTTTATTATCTTTATTATGATGGCTCCCATGCATAAACAGGTGCATGACGGGACATAATAATAGAATTGAAAAAGGTAAATACTCGAAAAAATGCTGATTATGTTTAGTCAGTAAATAGTAAAAGAGGCTTATTACTGCTGTTAAAATTAGCCAGCCTTTAGGCGTGGATAAAAACATCTTAAATTTATTGATCATAGTCATTACCTCAATATTTATGTTGACCGCATTGTTAATGCTTAACATTCGCAATATTATTTACTCAACCACTAGATAACCTTTGTACATTTGCATTTGACAGTGAAATACATATTTCCCTTTTTTCATTATAGGAAGTGAAATTTCAATGGGTTTATTCAACGGTAATTCCTCACTTATTTCAAAATCAGGAAAGATGACCGTTGCTGCACAGGGGCTGGGATCTTTACGTGTAAATTTAAGTGTCGTGCCAGCGTTTGTGCTTAGTGCAATTGTTGATGGTTGATAAACACCATCTTGCACAACAATACTTATTTCTCCATTGGTTTTATTTGCTGACATTTTTTGCTTTTTCTTCGGAGAGTAAAGCCAAAACCACCAGACTATTAAAAGAATTAAACCAATTCCAACCAAGTTAATAATGAACATAATTTTCTCCTAATGATCTTGTGGTTTAAAAAACCGTAAACGGTTAGCATTACTGACCACGGTTAAAGATGAAAATGCCATTGCCGCGCCTGCAATAACAGGGTTAAGTAACAGTCCAAAGAAGGGGAATAAAATTCCCGCGGCGAGCGGTACACCTGCTGCGTTATAAATAAAGGCACCCACTAGATTTTGTTTAATATTACGCAAGGTGGCTTTACTCACGGAGATGGCATCGGCAAGGCCATGTAAAGAGCCGCGCATTAATGTTATATCTGCACTTTCTATCGCCACATCGGTCCCTGTACCAATTGCAAAACCAACATTAGCCAGCGCAAGTGCCGGCGCATCGTTAATGCCGTCGCCTGTCATACCGACTATTTCACCTTGAGCTTGTAATTCAGCCACTTTTTGTGATTTTTCGTCCGGTAGTACTTCAGCAAAAAAATCTGTTATACCTACTTTTTGTGCCACCGCTTTTGCCGTCGCCTGATTATCTCCGGTGAGCATGACTACCCGGATACCATTTTTTTGTAAGCGTTTGATAGCCGAAATAGAATCTTCTTTGATAGGATCGGCAACGGCGATAACCGCAGCTAAATCACCATCAATAGCGAAAAACATGGGAGTTTTAGCCTCGCCTGCCATTTTCAGGCTCACATCCTGAGCTTCTTTATTAACACTGATGCCTTGCTCAAGCATTAGTTTTTGATTGCCAAAAAATAAACGTTTATCGCCAACGATCCCCTCTACGCCTTGGCCAGCAATAGCATTAAAATGTTCGACTTTATCTGTTTGTAAACCTCGTTCATTTGCGGATTCCACAATGGCTTCTGCCAGTGGATGTTCAGAGCCGATTTCTAAACTTGCGACTAATTGCAAGATCTGGTTTTCGTCCATTGAATTAACGCGATATATATCCGTTACTTTAGGCTGACCTAAGGTAATAGTGCCCGTTTTATCCAGGATCATAGTGGTGATTTTTGAAGCATTTTGTAGGGCTTCGCCATTGCGAATAAGGATGCCAGCTTCCGCCGCTTTACCCACCCCAACCATCACAGACATAGGTGTTGCCAGCCCTAATGCACATGGGCAGGCAATAATAAGTATTGTTGTTGCTGATACAACGGCAAAAGCAATACTGGGTTCCGGGCCGAAGTTTAACCAGACCAATGCACTAGTAATTGAAATAATCATAATAACGGGGACAAAATAAGAAGAGATAATATCAGCTAATCGTCCGATCGGCGGTTTAGAGTTTTGTGCTCGTTTAACCATCTTAATTATTTGTGCGAGCGCTGTATCTTTACCGACGCGAGTGGCTTTAAAAATAATAGATCCACTTTTATTAATGGAGCCGGCAACAATCTCATCACCTTGTGATTTTTTGACCGGCATTGGCTCGCCAGTTAGCATCGACTCATCAATGGTTGTTTTTCCTTCGTTAACTATGCCATCAACAGGGATACATTCACCGGGGCGAACGCGAACCAGATCATTTAATAAGACTTGTTCAATGGTTATGTCAATATCTTTTCCATCACGAATAACGCGTGCGGTTTTCGGCTGCAAGCCAATTAATCGCTGTATCGCTTCGCTAGTACGACCACGCGCTTTGACTTCAAGCGCTAACCCTAAATTAATTAAACCAATGATCATTGCGGTCGCTTCAAAATAGACATGTCTTGCCATTTCAGGTAAAGCCAACGGATAAATAACGACAATCATTGAATATAACCATGCAGTGCCAGTCCCTAACGCAATTAAAGTATCCATATTCGCATTGTGATTAACAAAAGATTTCCATGCACCGACATAAAAATGTTTACCTGCAAAATACATGACGGCAGCACAGATAAGGCCTATGACCAACCAAACACCCCGCTCTATCGGTGAATTGACTGTCATCGGTCCCCCTAAAAGACCATATGCCATTAATGGAATCCCTAAACCTAAACCGATCCACACCTGCAAGATCAGTTGTCGATAATACTTTTGATCGGCTTTCTCTTTTTCATCGAGTAGCGTCTCGTCGCTGGCATTGTCTGTACTTTTAGCGTTATATCCAGCCGCTTCAATGGTTTTTATTAGCGTTTCTGTCTCAACATCACCGGTTATAGAGGCGGTTCTGAGAGCGAAATTTATCTGCGCTTGTTGAACATCAGGTAGTGCATTTAAGGCTTTTTCTATCTTACCGACGCAGCTTGCGCAGGTCACACCCTCTAAAAGTAACTCTTGTGTTTTTGTTTGGGCGTCATAAGGCGCTTTATTTGTCGGTGAGGGAGCGACTGACTGACTGTTATTCAATGCATCGTCTTCTGGTGAAGATGCTGTTTTGTAGCCTTTTTGTTCAATCAAAATCACGATAGATTTTAAAGTGCCATCATAATCGACACTGTCATCAATAGTGAATTCTGCACTCTTGGCTGCAAAACTCACTTCAGCATTAATTCCTTCTATTTCATTGAGTGCGGCTTGTAATCGACTCGCACAACCCGTGCAGGTCATGCCCTCTATAGGTAACTTTAAGCTTGTGGATAAAGACATACATCCTCCTTAATTTAGTTTCGACTGTAACCTTAAGAACAAGCTTAGTCATTACTCTTAGGGGAAGGTCAAGCTGAGAATGAAATATTTAAATTATTTATAAAGTTTTTTTAAATTTGTCTAAATGGCAAAATTTTTATGAAAATAAATTTACAGAGTCGCCTATCGTTATTGTTTGGGCTTTATAAATTATCTTTTTCAGCCAATAAATTTGATACTAATTTAAAAAAAAATTCCCGCGTCTCTTTGTGTTGATAGTCAAAATCATATGAACCGTGAAACATGAGCGTCACAGTCAAATCTCTATAGGCTAACCAGCAGGTATATCCGTCGAACTCATAAGATGCACGAATACCTGAAAGCTCATAAACGCTATCAGTCTTGCTGCCCTTAGTGGTGACTAAATTCAATATGTGTAACAGGTTTTGTTTTTTTTCTTTATCTAAATACATAACTCCCTCCTTAATTCAGTTTCGGCTGTCATCTTAAAAACAAGCTTAGTCATTACTCTTAGGGGAAGGTCAAGCTGAGAATGAAATATTAATAGTGAATGATGGCTATTAGAGTGCCTACATAAGGCATAAGGATCAATTGCTCGGGAAGTGACTAATTTTTCAGGAACAAATTTGAACGTTGGAATTTACGACAACGACCTGAAGGGCGTAGGGCAAGACGCTGAAGTCATTTACGGCAGTTCAGTGTTATGAACTATCGTTCAATTCACTCTCCGAAAAAACACCTCGATGATGACAGATAATAGGGCCGCGTTATTCCTAAATAACCTGAGCTCGGGTTAAGCCATTATGATATTTTCACCCATTAGCACATTTTTTTCATTGGCTGTTAAATTGATTGATGCCTTATCTTTTTGCAGGCAATAGGCAATTAACCCACCCCGCATATTTGCAACAAATCCTGTACACCCATAGTCTTTAATTTTAGCTACGGGTGCTGATTTTTATGCTATTTTAATTGTGATTTGATCAATTTATCCAGTTGCGCTTGAGGTATGGCCCCGGGACTTATTTCATTGCCAATAATCAAGGCGGGCGTTCCTCGCAAACCTAATTGGCTGAAGATTCTCTCATTCTTTTCCACCATCTTCTTTTTCCTTTCATTCGGGGCTAACGCCGCTTCAGTTCCGGTCATTTCCGCTATTTTCATAATCGATTCACTGTCATGTTTCGAGGGTTTAGCCATCATTAAACGGTGTACTTCAGAAAAGGCGGGTCTGTTGTTTTCCCATACGTTCAAAGCATACCATGCTGTATTGGTATCCAAATCAGGGATCATCGGTTGCTGAAAGGGTAAGTTGATATTAACGACTCGAATTTCAGGATACTTGTTAATCATCTCAACCAGCCCTGACTCTAAACGCTTGCAATAGGGGCAGTTGTAATCGGTAAAGTTGATGATGGTCAGTTCAGGGGCCTCTGAGCCAAAATAAGAATGCATTGGGTTGTTATATAAATAGTCATGATGCTGTTTTAGTGTATTACTGATGGTTCCTTGGCCCTCTACGTACTTGATTAAATTTATATATAATCCTTCAATCACTTCTGGATTCTGTTCCAATAAACTCGTTATTTCAGATAATTTTTTTTGTTGCGCAACGCTAATTTTTTCCGCAAATACGACCGATGAGAAGAGCAGGCTTGCTGCAATGGATGTTGATAATAATAATGATTTCATAATGTTACCTTAAGAGAATTAAGAGAAGTATAAACGTAGCCAGATATTGCAATTGATGTTGATAATAGTAATGATTTCATAATGTTACCTTAAGAGAATTAAGAGAAGTATAAACGTAGCCACATACCCATTGGGGTTGTAAAGCCGGTTGTGATTGAAGATATTTCACCGTTTTTGACGATGAAAATTGATGGGATGACAGTAATATTCCAAGTTTGGCCAATGTTACCTTTTGGATCATTAATGACCGGGAAGTCGTACTCTTTGTAAGCCATAAATTGCCCTAAGCGTCTATCATCACCGGACGAGAGAGCCACAGAAATAACCTGGTGACTCTCCGATAACCAATTGACACTTGGGCTGACGAAGTTACAAACAGAGCACCAAGTTGCCCAAAAGTAGAGTAAAATGGGTTTATCTTGACTCATTTTTTTAATATCAACCCAGTCACCTTCCAAAGTACTCATTGACAGAGAAGGCATATTTGTCGATGGCATCTCTCTGCTACGCCAAGCATCAATAGCTAACGACAAAACCGTCACAATAAGAGTGAATGTCAGAATCTCTTTCATCCACCGTACTACTTTTGTTTTAGGTTTATCCTTTTCCATCCCTTTATTTACCATTATTGTTCTCTCCCTGCATCTTCCAGTGCCTGCATAACTTCATCACTGCTTAATATGACAGATAAAGGCAAACCTTGTGGGGCATTCGGGCCATAGACCACATTTAGAGGCACTCCAAATCGTTGATAACTTTTCAAATAGTTCGTGATCCTGTCACTTGGCTTGGTCCAATCACCTTGCATAGTGATCACTCTTTCCTGCTTCAATTCAGAATAGACGGGATCTTGTAAAATAACGCCGATTTTATTGGCTTTACAGGTAATACACCAGTCAGCCGTTATATCAACAAAAACGGTATTACCCTGCTTTACATATTGATCAATGCTATTTTCATTGAGTGGCAACCAAGTAAGATCGTCCTTAATAAATGTCTGAGCGGTAAGATTAGCAATAAAAAGCCCTGCACTGGTAAATAGCAGGCTAACGGCTAAAATCACAATCACCGTTTTTTTACCATGATTTTTAGCTATTCGGTATAACAAATAAGCACAGAACAATAAACCAATGACCACGGTTGCTAAGCCTCCGATAAAAGGCACGAGTAAACTCAATAACCACAGCGTTGTCACAAACATCATCAAACCAAAAACAGCTTTCATTTTATTCATCCACAGACCGGGTTTAGGCATCAATGAGATGAGGTTTGGGAATAACGCAAAAACCAGCCAAGGCAACGCCATTCCCAGTCCTAAAAAGGTAAAGACCATCCACATTTCCAAGATGCTTGCCCCTAAAGCAAAAGCCACCGCCGTGCCTAAGAAAGGTGCGCTACAGGGGGTCGCAAGCAAGGTTGCAAACATACCTTGTACAAAATGACCAGAGGTTGAATCCCCCCCTTTATTAGCGATGGATGTTGACAGTCGGCCTGGTAATTTAACTTCAAATAAACCCAGTAAATTCGCGGTGAAGAGTGCTGTTATGGTCACCATAAAACCAATAAACCAGGGGCTTTGGAACTGAATCCCCCAACCCATCGCATTACCTGTGAGCTTTAAAATAAGTAACCCTAAGGCTAATAACCAGAACGAGGTTAATATCCCCGATGCCGAGGCTAAAAATTGCAGGCGAATAGTCCGTTTACTGAGATGTGATGAGGTCAGCATACTGTTCAGCTTCATGCCCAATACGGGTAAGACACAGGGCATAATATTGAGTATTAATCCCCCAAGTAATGCAAAAGCAATCATGGTAAATAAATTGGTTGAGCTGCTTTTTACTAAGGGTTTATCATCAATCACAGCACTTAATTCATGCGCAAAAAGCGCGTCAGAAACGGTGATAGAAACAGGCTTTCCGACCAGTTTGGTTTTGCCTAACCAATTGGTTACCTTATAGGTTGCCGTTACAATATTATTATTAATGTTGATTGCGGGTTGAGAAAAATAGTCATCGGTGACCTCGTCACCATCCACAATAATCTGTGGATCCTGCCACTCTTTTTTTTGCTGTAATGTCACTTGCAAGCGCTGTGAATCATAGTCAAAGGATGCATTAACAACCTCGGTTGAGTCACTTTGGGTCGGAACGCTTGAAAGCCCCTGTTGATATAAATGTTGCGCAGTGGCATCGGTTGTAATATCTGCCAATGTGACAGCTGGCAAATCCAATTCATAATCCGTGAGCACACAAATATTGGTACAGGTCGGCAGTGTTAATTTCCCTGAAAAAACGATGGGTTGATTAATATCCTCCAAGGTTAACTGCATGGGAAAAATAACATGATGTTTGTAACCCAGGGTCATGACGCCAAGTTGCTCATAATAAGTGGGAGTTGGCCAGCGCCATTCTAAATCAGACAGGTTACTTGATTGGCTCCAGTCAAGCGCTGGCGCAATGCCGCCTTCACCGGGAGATCGCCAATAGGTTTTCCACTCACCTTCAAGGTTAACTTCCAGCAAACCATTGGCTTTGTGAGTGGTTTTATCAACTTCACCGGTCAGCATAAAACGCACTTCAACTGGCGGGTGATCGGGATGGGTTAGCCAACCTGTAGAAACAGGTTGGGCTGAGACTGAAAAAGCTGACAATAATAAAGATAAGACGAATAGAATCGTCAATCGTAATCTAACTGCTACTTTCATTAATTGAAATATAAACACAGTATTGCTCCGGAAATTTTTTATAAAAAGAGCTACTCAGACGCATAATAAATGCGAGCTGTTATTTAAAATATTCAGCTGTTTGCTTAGTCCGAAGTGAAAAAATATTTTTATTCACTATCACCTTAGCCAAATAACCATGACTTAAAGGATCGAAAAAACAATAATCTGAATAGTTACAAAGAGAGAGGTATTAACGGAATTTTCATTCTTGAAAGGTGCAGAATACTAAGTGTCGCCTGACCCCATAATAGCGAATGGGTTCAGTGAGTGGTTGGGGTGTTCGTGATTGTTGGAATATGATAGCGGCAATCACCAGCGCTAGAACAAATAGAGGAATGACAACCTCTAGATTAAGAGCAAAAATATTAATGAGGTGCTCACTGCTGCTGCATTCTGACCTGGTATTATCTTGAGTGTCCGATGCCACTTGCTCTGTCATATCGACGTGAGGTGTTAAAGGAGATAAGGAGGATCTTCCTAGATTTTGAGAAATGCACACCAAGAGTACAAGAGCCACTAATAGTAATGACCATGATGCAAGTGTTTGAGGCTTGTATTGCAACCGCGAGAATCTCAAAAAATATAACTCAATCTAAAAGTCTGAATATCATCGTATCCTATTGGTAAAGAGAGAAAAGTCAAGATAGTTTTCGGCATAAGCAATAAAGCTAACAGCTATCATCTGGAACAGACCCACTAATTTTCTATTCATTTACGCTGTCTAAAAATACACTCAAAAGTTCAGCACTCCCCTGCCATTGGTTTACACATAACCAATTAATTTGGCTATGTTCTCTAAAACGATTTGCGTTGGTATAAGGGATGTCGGTTTTTATCGTTATTCTGCCATTATAAAAATGAAAAATCCGTTAATCGAAAGAAGAACAAGCTTCAAATATGAAGCTGGCTCTTCTTGCTCAAATGCTAACAACCAGGCCTGAGTGATTATATTACTGCGTATTCATCATGTTATTTTGCATGCCCGTTAATTGTTCTTTTTGCTGATCATCTAATAGTTGAAAGATTTGATGCTTCATTTTTAACATGACAAGCATTCTTTCGCTCATCTGTGAATGATGATCTGCCATTAAGGCTTTAGCTTGATTTTTATCAAAAACATCATCACTTAATAATGCCTGCATATCAGCATGATGTACCTGCATATCCCCCCTGTTTTGATGATTGCCATTGATCGAAGCTGCCGTGATAGCTTGTATCTCTTGTTTCTGCTGGTCAGTCAAGTTTAGCTGTGAAAAATTCATCGCCATATGCCCTGTACCCATATGCCCCGTACCCATATTGCCCATATTGCCCATACCCATATTCACGGTACCCATGTGCCCCGTGCCCATATTTTCGGTACCCATCTTCCCAGTATTCATACTCCCTACACCCATGCTCATTGAAGCATTTTCTGAGGCATGTTGTGCATGTGCAGCAACATACGAGGTGCCTGTCACTGAAACGGTTAGCACTAGTAGCATTGTTTTAATTGTTTTAATGTTCATGATAGTCTCCAGATTGATTAAAATAAGTGTAATGTATAGGCTGTTTTTTATAAATTGTTCTTTATTTTGTTAAACTGCTCCTCATCTATTTCACCTTGGGCGTAACGTTTTTTTGCAATGTCTATACTGCTTTCCTTTTTAGTACCATAGGATTGATAATTTATAATCAACATAAATAAACCAACCCAAACTAACATCATAAGAATATGTCCCCAAAAAGGCATAAAGTGCCAAGAATAGATCATAATAACCTCCCTTTTAATAAGTAACTTCTGTTCGTTCTATGTTTATATTTAAGCACTGAGTTGTGTCAGAAGTTTGTCTAAAAAAAGGAATTTTGTAATAGTTTGTGGCGAAAAGGCGTTTTGACATACTTTGATACAATTAAGATAAAAAAATAATATAATCTCTTATTTCATCATCAAGTTAAAGGAATCAGCATGGAACAGCCTCATCTATTAATTGTCGATGACCACTATGAAATTCGTGAATTATTACAACGTTTTTTTATACAACATAACTATCGTGTCACTGTTGCCAAAGATGGCAAAGAGATGAAACGTTGTTTAAGCCTTTCAAAAATAGACTTGATAGTGTTGGATTTAATGCTGCCGGGTGAAGATGGTTTAAGTTTATGCCGCGGATTGCGTGTCTCATCTAATATCCCCATTGTGATGCTCACTGCAATGAGTGATGAAATGGATACAATTATAGGTCTTGAGATGGGCGCGGATGATTATCTGGCTAAACCTTTTAATCCTCGCGAGTTATTAGCGCGTATTAAGGCCGTATTGCGCCGTGTAAATACTTTACATTCCCCCGTCTCTGACATTAAACGCTACCATTTTTCACACTGGTCTATTGATATTAATAAGCGTGAATTAACAGACAAAGAAGGTGTAATGGTGATATTAAGCAGTGCTGAATTTGATCTGTTACGGGTGTTTATTGCCCATCCACAGAGAGTGTTAAATCGTGACCAATTGTTAGATTTAAGCAAAGGACGTGAGGGAGGCGTCTATGATCGTTCAATAGACACGCTTATTAGTCGCTTGCGTAAAAAGCTGGAGCTAGATGCAAAACACCCTGAAATAATTATCACCATTTGGGGCGGGGGATATCAATTTACCTGTGAGGTCACACATGATTAAGAAAATATCCCCTAAAAGCTTAGTCTCTCAAATCTGCCTGATTATGTTAATTGGGTTAAGTTTAGTGCTCTCGCTTTCTCTGCAAATTTATTCCGATGAACGCGAACAAGTACTTAATTATGTTTCTAGTGACAGCACACTTGATCGCCTGAGCTCTTTGATTTTTATTTTAAACAAAACACCCTTTGATTTACATAAAGATATTATCAGCGCAAGCCAAGGCGTGGGCTTTGACTTGTCACTGGATCGCAAGCCAATAGTGATCGAAAATAAAAAAACCTTTTATCAAAGAAACTGCACGACTTGATTGCCCCAAGTCAAATAAAAGATATTCGTATTGTCTCAGTTAAAAGTGAACAACTAGATGTGGGCATGAGTAAAATGCATGCAATGCTCAGTGACAATCCGATGCATAAAAAAATGAACAATAGCTATAACTTACAATTAACAGGCTCTATTTTATTAGCAAATCAGCACTGGTTAAATTTTAATTCTGCCATTGATGAAAAAATAGTACAGCTCCCGCTAAAAGCGGTTATTTTAGTCTTTGTTTTCACCCTGCTAATTCTTATCAGTATGACCTGGACGGTAAAGCGCGCATTAAGGCCGATTGACGAATTAGCCGTTGCTGCCAACAAAGTCGGCAGCGAACGGAATTTTAAAGCTCTCCCCGTTATTGGACCGAGTGAAGTGATACCCACTATTATTGCGTTTAATAAAATGCAATCTAACCTCTCTAAATTCATTAATGATCGCACTAAAATGTTGTCTGCGATATCACATGACTTGAAAACGCCTTTGACCAGTTTACGGTTACGACTTGAGTTTATAGCGCCAGGCGAGGATCAGGCCAGAATGCTTGATACGATTGCACAGATGGAAGAAATGCTGAAAGCCACGTTAGCGTTTTCAAAAAGTAATTGGCAGAGAGAGGAGAAGCAGGAGACGGAGATAGTGAGTTTATTAACCACTATTTGTGACGATTATCGTGATCGCGGCATCAACATTCAATTAAAAAGTCATAACAAATTGGTTTTCCGTTTATGGCCTATCGCATTTCGCCGCGTTATTGAAAATTTAGTTAATAACAGTATTGCTCACGGGAAAGATCTTCAAGGTAACCTGGATATCACTATTGAAGCTCTTTTGACCAGTGGAATCTTGACAATTTATGTAAGAGATACTGGCAGGGGAATAGATAAAAGTCAGTTTAAAGAGGTCATTAAACCCTTTGTTCGTTTAGATAAAGCACGTGGTACCCAAAATTCGAGTGTTGGTTTGGGGCTGGCAATTACCCATAGTATTATAGAAGAACATGGCGGTAAATTAACCTTTAACAATCAAAAGATGGGTGGCCTGGAAGTCAAGATTACATTGTCTTAAAAGTAATAGTATTGATTTTACCAAGCATCAATAAATAGAAAACCATCAGATTTGGTATTTAAATTTTTAGAAAGGAATATAAAGTCATAGAAAGCTATTTAGGCAAGGCGGTATCCTGCAAATTGAATTATTGGCAGGTGTTAACTTGTTATGTTGAGTATAGCGAACAGAGGCCATTGAGAACAATTCTGGTATTAGCCCTTTTGCGACGGGTAAAAAACTGGATGTTCGCACAATCGATAAAAGGATCAAAAACTAGAGAAATAGTTTACAACGTTGTAATGACCTGTCGAACGCATGATATTAATCCTTATTTTTATTTCCTGAAGCTGTTTGAAGCGCTACCGAGCCGAGAAAAAGGTGCTGAGCTAAGTAATTTATTACCACGACATGTTCAGTTCAAACTTTAATAGAGCTGAGTACACTGCTTAATTGTTCGCTTACGAAGCAAACAGCAGCTAGCCATCAACTGCTAAGTAGATACCTTGCTGGATTAATTACAATCTCAAGCGAATAATTATTGATTCTTTTTAAGCTGCGCTTTAACTTTACCCAAAATCAACTTGATTTCAGTTTTATCCTGCGCTTTCTCTAACTGCTTAAACAGATCATTAAGCCCGGCAATACCTTGCATATAAAGCATATGCTGATGTTGTGCAGAACTCATGCCTTCCATAGTCGACATATCATGGGAGGCACCATCCATTTTCATATCGCCATCAGCCATATTAGAATGATCCATCTCCATATCGCCATCAGCTATATTAGAATGATCCATCTTCATATCGCCATCAGCCATATTAGAATGATCCATCTCCATATCGCCATCAGCCATATTAGAATGATCCATCTTCATATCGCCATCAGCCATATTAGAATGATCCATCTTCATATCGCCATCGGTCATATTAGAATGATCCATGGCCATATCATCCTGATCCATATTGGCATGCTCCATTTCAGACATCCCCATTTGCTCATGATCCATACTAGCTGCTGATTGATTAGCTGACATTGCACTTAAGGTTAAGAGCTTATTAAGATGCTGCTGCATTTTCTGCGCATCATCACTTCTAACTCCTTTTACATAACCGCGCAGTTCACTTTTAATAAACTGCATAGTGTCCCCCATATGCACCACTTTAACATCATTGTACTTTTGATCAGCCAATGCGCTTGAAAGAGGCATTGCTAAAAAGATTGAAACACCCAGTGCTAATGCTATTTTACTTTTTTTAATGTTCATATTTGTTTTCCTTTTAAATCATTTTGTTGTGTTAACGATTGATAAAATGAATCACCCTTTACCATAAAAGATGATTCAACATATTGCTGTTATTTCATATTAAATTGCTTACGCAGACTGATTTTTTTCCATTGGAAATACACCGCAGGTAAAATAAGCAGGGTCAAAATAATGGCACTGATCATACCGCCAATCATAGGTGTCGCTATCCGCTTCATGACTTCTGATCCCGTACCCTCACCATACATAATAGGGACTAAGCCCATCACCACAACGGCCACTGTCATCATCACAGGTCGCACACGTAACCCGGCACCTTCCATTACTGCTTCTTTTAAATCATTGACATTAAAATGCTCAAGACATTGAAGTTTTTTAGCTTCTAATGATTGGTTTAAATACAAAAGCATAATCACGCCAATTTCTATCGACACCCCTGCCAGTGCGATAAATCCCACCCCGACTGCAACTGAAAAATTAAACCCAAGAAAGAACATCAACCAAATCCCCCCCATTAGTGCAAAGGGCAGTGTGGATAAAATCAGCAAGACTTCTCCGACTCGGCGGAAGGCCATATACAGCAGAATAACGATAATAATCAGCGTCACCGGAATGACTTTTGCCAAACGCGCATTGGCTTTTTCCATATATTCATATTGTCCGGACCAAACCAGTGAATATCCTCCCGGTAAGATTACTTGCTCATTCACAATCCGCTGTGCATCTTCAACATAGGATCCTAAGTCGCGATTTTCGATATCCACAAAAATCCAGCCATTAAGACGCGCATTTTCTGTTTTAATCATAGGCGCACCCGCTTCTATATAAACATTAGCCACATCGCTTAAGCTGATATTCATTTTACTCGGGGTCACAATCGGCAGGCGTTTTAGTGCACTGACCGAATCGCGATAATCATTCGGATAACGCAAGTTAACCGGATAACGCTCTAACCCTTCAATGGTTTCGGTGATATTTTTACCACCAATAGCCACGGCAACTAGCTGCTGTATTTCAGCAATGTTAAGCCCATAACGTCCAGCCTTTTGACGGTCGATATCCACTTTTACATAACGACCTCCGGTTACCCGCTCTGCGTACACCGATGCAGTGCCTTCGACATCTTTTAGAATAGTCTCAATCTGCTTGCCAATTTTTTCAATTTCACCTAAATCCGCACCGGCTATTTTGATCCCAATCGGTGTTTTAATGCCCGTGGCTAACATATCGATACGCGTTTTAATCGGCATTACCCAAGCGTTGGTTAAACCGGGGAACTGAATCAGGCTATCCAGCTCATCTATGATCATTTTTTTTGTCAACCCCACGCGCCATTGATCTTTCGGTATAAATTGGATGGTCGTTTCAATCATGGTTAAGGGCGCTGGATCGGTCGCGGTTTCCGCACGTCCTATTTTCCCCCACACGGTTTTCACTTCTGGCACAGTTTTAATCAGCTTGTTGGTTTGCTGTAATAACTCGCGCGCTTTACCGATAGAAATACCGGGATAAGTGGTCGGCATATACATGAGATCGCCTTCATCAAGCGGTGGAATAAACTCGCTGCCAATTTTACTCACCGGATAGAATCCAACTAATAACACCAGAAATGCAAAACTGATTGCTAATAACGGAAAGCGTAAACTAAAGGCCAACACAGGTTTATATAAAGCCACCAGAAAACGGTTTAAGGGATTTTTGTGTTCAGGTAATACTTTACCACGAATGAAATAGCCCATTAATACCGGAATTAAAGTGATTGCTAAACCCGCAGAAGCCGCCATCGCATAGGTTTTGGTGAATGCCAATGGCGAGAACATCTTGCCCGACTGTCCCTCTAAGGCAAAAACGGGTAAGAAACTAAAAGTAATAATCAGCAATGAGAAAAACAGCGCCGGGCCAACCTCAAGTGTCGCTTTGCTGATAACCTGCCAGCGATTTTCATCGGTCAGCTCGGTTTTTTCCATGTGTTTATGCACGTTTTCGATCATTACAATGGCGCCATCCACCATTGCGCCAATGGCAATTGCTATTCCCCCTAATGACATGATATTGGCGTTAATGCCCTGCCACGACATAATAATAAAGGCGACAAAGATCCCCACGGGTAGGCTTAACAGCACCACTAATGATGAACGAAAGTGAAACAGGAAAGCAGCACATACCAGGATCACCACAATAAACTCTTCGAGTAATTTATAGTAAAGGTTCTGTACTGCACTATTAATTAATTCAGAACGATCATAGGTGGGAATAATTTCCACCCCTTCTGGCAAACTTTTTTGCAGCGTTTTAAGTTTGTCTTTAACCGCCGCAATGACGCCTTGTGCATTCTCACCAAAGCGCATCACGATCACGCCACTGACTACTTCACCTTCACCGTTCAGTTCGGTAATACCGCGGCGCATTTGCGGACCTAAATTGATGGTCGCCACATCACCTAATAAAAGAGGTGTACCTTGTGCATTTACTTGTAATGGAATAGCTTTAAGATCAGCAATGGATGAAATATAACCGGAAGTGCGCACCATATACTCAGCTTCCCCCATCTCAATCACACTGGCGCCACTTTCCTGGTTGGCTTGCTGAATGGCATTAGTGATTTTGTTAAGCGGCAGGTTATAAGCACGTAATTTATTAGGATCAACACGTACTTGATACTGCTTGACCATACCACCGACGGTCGCCACTTCCGAGACACCAGGGACAGTCTGTAGCTCAAACTTTAAAAACCAATTCTGTAAACTAGTGAGTTCACTTAAATCATATTTTCCGCTTTTATCAACTAACGCATAACTAAAGACCCAGCCCACGCCGGTGGCGTCAGGCCCTAATGCCGAGCGTGCCGCCTCCGGCAAATCAGGCGCAACTTGCGACAAATATTCCAAAACACGTGAGCGCGCCCAATACATGTCGGTATTATCATCAAAGATGATATAGACGTAAGAGTCACCAAAAAATGAATAACCACGCACGGTTTTTGCGCCCGGCACCGATAACATAGCAGTAGTTAAGGGGTAAGTGACCTGATCTTCAACCACCTGCGGCGCTTGTCCGGGATAGCTGGTTTTAATAATAACCTGCACATCACTAAGATCCGGAATGGCGTCAATCGGTGTTTTCTGAACAGAGAACACCCCGTAAGCGACAATCGCTGCGGTTATCAATAAAACCAGAATACGGTTTTTAATTGACCAATTTATAATTTTACCAATCATAATGTCACCTTCCGAGCAACGGGTCCTGAAGTGTTGTTTCCTGATAAACCAAAATCAGACTGCTCACCTAAATCAAGCCAATCGAGATCTTCATCTTCACCGATTGAATCGGACTCAGGCTGACTTTGTTTGTTTTTATCAAGCTCTAACATTCGCCCAAAATCTGCACTGATGCTGGACTCTGAATCTAATAGAAATTGCGCCGAGGTGACTATTTCCTGCCCTTCACTTAAACCCGACAAAACTTCCACCGATTTTTTGTTTTCCAGCCCTAAATTAACCAGCACAGACTTAAAATTACCCTCACCTAAGGCTAATACGACGCGATTCATGTTACCGGCATAAATTACCGCTTCCCGAGGAATTTGCAGTGTTCTTTGCTTCATTTGCGGGATCAGTGTGACACTGGCAAACATATTAGGTTTTAATAATGCAGTGGGATTATCAAATTGCAGACGAACCCTCAGGGTACGATTACTGGCGTTCATTTCAGGGTAGATAAAATCAACCTGCCCTTCCCATTTCTGTCCCGGAAAATAATCTAAGGTCATAGATGCTAAATCGCCGAGCTTAACTAATGATACTTGTGCGGCAAACACTTCAACGTCCACCCAAACCGTATCTAAATTAACCGCAGTGATCACCACAGTAGAAGGCGAAATAAACGCCCCTTCATTTAATTTAAGCTCCGAAATAGTGCCTTTTTGCGGTGCGAAGACGGTGATATTTTGTAATACTTTTTTATTTCTGATTATATTTTCAATTTGATCCTGATTTACCCCTAATGCCTGTAAACGCGCTTTTGACGAAGTAATTAAATTGCTACGATTTAAATTAATCGCATTAAATAATGATTCCTGTGCTTTCACTAACTCTGGGGAATAAAGATCAAACAGCGCTTGCCCTTTTTCAACTTCAACGCCCACGGATTTAACATAAAGTTTTTCAATCCATCCCGAGACTCGGCTATTGATTTGCCACAGCGCATTCTCATTGGCCTGTACTGTTCCTAATGTGTTGATGGAGATATTTAACGGTGCATTAACCACCTTTCCTGTACGTACGCCAAGATTATTTTCAACCGCCGGTGAGATTTTAACTAAGCCCGCTTCAGACTCGCCTCCTGCTTCCTCAAAGACAGGGACTAAGTCCATGCCCATCGGGGACTTACCCGGTTTATCACGCTGATAATTCGCATCCATCGGGGCAACCCAATATAAAATTTTAGGCTCAGCTTTTTCAGCTTCAGCACTTTTTTCTGCATAAACAGGCACTAAATCCATGCCCATCGGGGATTTACCCGGTTTATCACGCTGATAATTTGCATCCATTGGGGCAACCCAATATAAAACTTCCGGCTCTGCTGTTTTTTGTGTTGCACTAAACAAACTATTGATTTGCTGATTCTTGGTAGCGACGATCCCCAAAAATAAACCAACAATTAAAACTAAAAAGTAACGCATAATATTTTCCTATTAAAGTGCCTGGAAATAACGGATGTTAGACAGGCTTTTAAGGCCATCGAAATACAGTTGTTGATATTCTAAGGTCAGGTTCTGCTCGTGGATATAGGCATCAATAACATCTTTGAAAGGGCGCGTATTAGATTGATAACTTTGCTCTAACAGTCTGGTATGCAGTTTAGCCTGTTTCAGAAGACTATCCTGGTAACGAATTTGACGCGCTTGAAGTTGCTGATAATTACTGATTTCAGCATTTAATAAGGCATTAAGCTGGCGCAATAACAAACGATGTTCAGCTTGCTTTTGCCCTTTGTTATATTGCGCAGAGATAAGTTTTTGATCTTGGCGTTTATCGGTAAATAACGGAATATCCATAGACACAAAAGCGCTCAATAGATCCGATCTTGGTTTGCCCATATCAGTCTCACTTAAGCGATGTCCGTAACCCACTTCCAGTTTAAAAGCGGGTTTGTAATTCTGCTCAGCAAGTTCGATACCGTTATCCGCCAGTGTTATACTCTGCACTAACATTTGGGCTTTGGGGTGATTGCTAAGCAATTCATAATGCTCGGTATTATTGGCATTAACGGCCTTTACATAGGACAGGGTTTCTGGCCATTGCGGTATTGCACTCGGCAGTGTCTGATAGGCATATTCGCCGATATGCTCACTTAACAAACTGCGATAATTAAGTGATTGTTGATTTAACGCAGCAATTTTTTCATCAAATTTACTGATCTCAATTTCTGCTAAAATTAAATCTTCGTGCTCAGTAAGTCCTAAAGAAAATTTCGCCTGCAAATCTTGGTAAAAACCTGAAAAGAGTTTTTTATTTTCTTTTACTATTCGTAATGATTTATCAATAAACAGAATTTTAAGCCACAGCTCACGCACGCTTTTTTTAACAGTTAACTTGCGATCTAACCCTAAAGAAACCGTCATATCAGCGCGTTGATTAAAGCCTTCCTGAGTCAATTCACGTTGCGAACCACGGCTAAATTGTTGTGATAAGCCAACCGTGATTTGGGTCATAGGATCTTTATCTAATTGAAAACTATCCGTCGGCACGTTAGCCATGCCAAGCTTAATCATAGGGTCGGCCAGCGTCGATCCGGCAATGCCCTGTGCAATCAATGCAGCTTGTTGGGATTGATAAATTTGCTGTGCGGGGTCGGATTTAATCGCCATCAGCGAGGCATCATGAAGACTAATGCCCTGTGCAAAAAGATTAAAACTAAACAAAAACGTTAAACTAAACAGGCTGTTAAATAGTCTATTAACAGCAAAATGGTTTTTTAATAAAACATATGAGGTGATTTTCATCATCACTTTCCTTTATTACGAACTCCTTTTTATTGCCAACTCATCTCTTTTTTCAAAAAAAGAACAATAAGAAGCTTTAAATACAGGAGTTCGGTAAAAATAAATCAATCTGTTTTTTGATAAAGAGGCGAATTAACGCACTAAAAATCAAAACCTTGATTCAGCTAAAAACTGAACAAAAAAACAGTTAACCTATAAAGGGGGGACGATATAAGGACTCAGGAAGGTAATAAGGGGCGCCAGAAATGCGCGTTTGGTAAGGAAGTTGTAACTCTGGTTGATTAACCAGGTGATCATCTCCAATAAAATGAAGCTCCGAGGTTACACAATAGCTTTGGCAATCCATGCTATAAGGCATTCCATCAGTACCACAATCTATTTGACTCATCTCCATTTTTGGTTCGTTTAGACCCGAAGACATTGTGCAATTCATCATCGAAACCATTTCACTTTCTAATAGAGGTGCAAACGCCGTGACTTTCTGGGTGAAAGTTATCAGTGCTGTGAGCATCAATATTAATGTGACAAATCGCTTCATATTCAAATTCAGAGGTGAAAAAATAAGAAAGCATTAAGCCATTATCAAAAGGAAAAATCAATCATTAATTAGCTTTTTATTATATGGAAAAATCTACTATTGTAGTGATGATTGTCGCACACGATAAAAGTGACAAAAGACATTTTCTCACTAAATTATAGCAATACCACTAACTGGACAAACATAATGAACAACAGGACGGGATGAAGCAAATTCATAATCAAGTGTAAACATCACTTTCTGTATCACTAGTATTCATTTTAAAGCCTTTCTGTTATCAACGCTTTCCCAGAAGCATTAATGTACTATGCAATAGACTACGCCGAGGAAAAATATCTGGCCCCTCATAAACGCTTTTCACATCCGATACGGAATAAACGGCAGTCGGATCAAGATCTTTAATTAACTGGATGAGCGAAGGAACATTACGCCTTTTTTCAATAACAAGCAGAAGTTCAACAGGATAAGCTTCCCCCATATCACCATCGAATGAAACCACCTTAAATCCCTCCTCACGTAATTTTCCTGCTAGGACATCGCGATTGAATGATATACAACGTATCAGTTCATTACCAATTGCAAAACGATTTTCAATCGAAATGCCAGCATAGTTACCGACGGAAAAACCACTGGCATAAGCTAATGCAAGATACCACTGATCAAGGTTTGTCAAAACCTGGGCTGATGCAACTAACCAAATAATAATTTCAAAAAAACCAATAAAGGAGGCCAGAAATTTGTGGCCACGAAAAATAACAATTGTTCTAAATGTCCCAAGAGAAACGTCAGCTACTCTGGCAAAAAAGACTAACGGCACCAATAAATACGGATATTCAACTAATGTGTTGATAATGACGACTCCTTGTTAACCACTGAACACCGTAAAACTTAGCCAGATATAGATACAGTACCCGCCAAGTAGTATTCCGCCTTCTAGCCGGCTCAGGCGGCTTCCCGTGTACAAAAATAAAAACAAGAGTAAAGACGTTCCAAGCATAACCCATTGATCGAACTGCAAGATTCTTGCATGAACAGGAAGTGGTTGAAGAAATGATGACACTCCCAGAATTCCAAGTAAGTTGAATATATTACTTCCGAGTATATTTCCAACCGCTACATCAGCGTGCCGCCGAATAGCTGCTATCACCGATATAGACAATTCAGGAAGTGACGTACCTATTGCAACCAATGTCAGGCCGATGACGGCCTCTGGCACATTAAAGTGCTCTGCAATACCAATGGCCCCAATCAGCAGAACTTGTGATCCTCCAATTAACAGCAACAAACCAAGCACCACGGCGATTATAGTCCATAATACTGACTTAGGAGTGGCAGAAAGTTCTTCTGCTTCAGCTTGGTATAGCTCACCCGACGGTGCGGCGTGAAAGCGTTCGCTCCAATATGCCCACACTAAGTACGAGACCATTGCAACAAGGAAGATAGTGGCATCAGCACGCCCAAGGGCACTCCCCCCAACCAGAATCAGAAACAATATGCTTGCAGCCACTACAGTGGCAGCGTCTCGCCTTAGTACCAATGGCTTTACAGCCAGCGGCGTGATCACCGCGCAAATGCCCAGAATCAATAAAATATTACCGATATTGCTGCCAACAACGTTGCCAATAGCGATGTCCGGTTGCCCCTCTATAGCAGCATTAACGGAGACCACTAACTCTGGCGCTGAAGTGCCGAATCCGACGATAACTAGACCGCTTAGCAAAGGTGACACACCCAAGCGTTTTGCGGCAGCCAGCGAGCCACGAATCAATATTTCACCGCCACAGGTAAGTGAGGCTATACCCGCTAAAAGAAATAAAATATTCAACATAATTCAGATATTCCCACAGAGTTATTAACTCTTTTAAAAGGCGGATCACCATTGAAGCCTAGACCAAGCTGTGTGACGAAAATAAAGCGCTGAGTAGTTTCTATACTAACGATCCCCATGTTAGTTGCCAATGCTCTCGTGTTGGGATCGCCGCACAAGAAAGTACCCAATGCTCAATGCGAGGATGATTGAGGATATTCCCCAAAGCGTTTCCGGGGCAGTCTTACTGTAGTCCAGAATAATCACTTTTCTGGACACCGCGATGATAGCAACCAGAAAGACGACTTCTGCATGTACCCGATGTTTCTCAATATAAATCTTTATGCTCTCGAGGAGTTCTAGTCCGATTAAGACCATTAGAAAAAAGCCAAAAACCTCAATAGCTTCAGCTACATCAAGGGCAAGATATGGGGGTTTCATTAGTTGAGTATAAAGTACTGTTGTCAGCTCAATTGCTGTTGCTGCTACCGTGAGCATCATTAGTAGTAGTAAAAAAAGAACAAGGTACTTCTCAAATATTTTCAGTATTTTTTCCATTTTTTTTCTCCCATTACTATTTCCGTTGTATTGCTTTTTTAGCTTTACTCTTCATGAGGGACAACCCCTTTTTCATATCAATCTTTCAAATATAAAATTAACGGAAGGTGATCTCCCCATTAAATCCACTTTTTTTTAAACACTAAAATATCATTAATTCATTACATAATTACATCTTCAGCAACAATTTAGTATAAGCCTGATTTGATATAGGTGTTAGGGTGATACCTGTACTATTACTATCTTTAAAATGAAATTAACCTAATGATTTATAAAGAAAACTAAAGTCATAGCAAATATAACCTGCACTGTTAGGTCTATCGGCTGGATTAACGATTAATATGACGCCATACCACTGTTATAAATACAGGCATTAAAATGTAGTTGTGGAGTGGATTATTTGTGCTGGTTTTTGAGCTCTGAAGGAATGAGCTAGACGCTTCTGAGTGTTGGCAAAGACAATTGATAGTAGCAATATGTGATCGTTGAACATAAAAGGTAAATTCAGACCCTATCGCTAATTCCCAGAAGCGAGCATAATAGTGAGCACAGATTTTTAGCTGTGTAAGTCGATGGGGGCATTAACGCCTCCATCGTTCCATTTCGTAATTGAGCACGTTATTAATCGACTCTCAGTTCGATACCCCTCTACTATACTTTCACTGACTTTTTACTATCCTTATTATGATTAGGCAAGCAAAGGAGATTATTATGAGCAAAGGTAGTGGAAGCAGTGGCAGAGGTCCATCTAGTCATCCTGGACCCGGGAGGAATTGGCCAAGTACAACTCCAAATCCATCTGGTGGAGATCGAGGAAATGCAACACCAAAGGGCAAATAAGTAATATCTAAGTGACATAGAAAATTAGTCTAGAGTTTGATCAAATTGAGGCGAAAGTGATGTATGCAACAATCTTTCGCATAACTAAATCATTAATAATTACGTTTCTGTTGCTTCTGAAATAGTTAATGCGTCTTCGATTTCAACTCCCAAGTATTCAATCCTGCTTTCCAATTTTAAATGACCCAGTAATAATTGTATTACCCAAAGGTTTTTTGTCTTTGCATAGATTAATGATGCTTTCGTTCTCCTAAGCGAATGAGTGTTGTATTGGGTTAAATCTAATCCTAATTTTTTACCCATTGCTTAACTATTCCTGAATAATAGTGATAACTTATATGATTACCTTCCTTTCGGGGGCTCGGGAATAAATAATCCGAGGGGTTAAGTTCTGGTTATGTATCCAGAGAGTTAGACATTGTTGAGTTTTAGGTGTTATTTCAAATTGGACTTCACGATGAGTTTTCTTTTTTTCAATTATGGCCCGGGATTGAATTAATAAACTAGAAGATATATCACGTACTTTGAGTTGAATTAAATTACTAGAGCGTAGCTTACTATCGATTGCCAAATTAAACATGGCCAACCCGTTCGCCTTTATTCCAAGCTTTCATAACATACTCCTATTACTGAGTTACTGTAATAAGCTTTAAGCGTAGCTGTCCAGTAAAGCAAGTCATAAGGAGCAAGTTATTAGTGCAAATTTTTTAAGAATAATTAGAAACAATCCTAAGCCAACCAAAAAACGGTTAGGCTTGTGAAAACATGAAATATCCATAATATTCCCTCGGGCGGATTCGAAGAGGTAAGGCAAAGTAAACTCCATAAAAAACCCAAAAACCACAAGAAAAATTGCAATTAAAAATACGCTCAGTATGGAGGTCCGATTATTGTAAAGCACTTTTATTTATTATCCCAATGATGATAGCTATTTGCATTAACCCTATACCACCCAAAAAACCCCACAGAGATAAAGATACAAAAAATTGTGTGTTTTTATCTCTTCCGGTGGTGGTCGAGAGATGGAAGTGCGAAATATGCCTTACAATGAACACTAAATATAAAAAGAGCTACTGGCGACAATGGCGGAAACCGCGCACTAAAGTGGGAAGTTTAATCAAACTTGGGGTAAGCGAACGTCTTGCTATTGCCTGTGGCATAACCATCAAAGGACTATGCCGTAGTTCTAAAAAAAGGGATCAATATTGCGCTCAGTAATTAATTTTTAGAAAAGCAAGGCTTGGTATCATTAAGGCAGGTGTGGATCAATATTCAATATTCATAAAGGAAGATGAACCGCCCTGTGCGGATTCGCATGCAGGGTGGTGTGGAGGCTAGATACCTCCGGCTACTGGATTAGCCCAAAACACTATGATGCGACCTTGCGGCAAAAGCAGTAAACGAACTCCTGCTCGTTGCCACCCGGAGTGTGATGAGACTCTTTTTCGTGACCAAGAAGCTCGAAAGGCTCACCAAACTCTGAGTGAAGATCGTTTGCACTGTACCGCATGACAGGAAGACCACTACATTCAGTAGGCCCATCTTCCGCAAATGTGGCGACTATGACGAGGCCTCCTGGCTTTACGGTTTGCAGCACCTTTTGCACGTAGGCATGACGTTCATCTTCGGTAGTTAGGAAATGGAAAACCGCTCTATCGTGCCAGACATCATAAGCATGCGTCGGAAGCTCCACGGTTAATATATCGGCTTCCAACCATTGAACGTCATCAGCATGCGCTTTAATTCTAGCGTTAGCAGTAACCATTGCTGCCCCGGATAGATCAAGTACAGTTACATTCTGATAACCATTGACGAGGAGATCGTCAACAAGAGTCGACGCCCCACCACCTACATCAATAATTGAAGCCGATGTTGGTGTATTTGCATCGCGGATGAGTTTCAACGAAAGGTGTGCATGCTCCTGAAACCAACTGACTTCAGTTTCACCTTTAGATGTGTATACCTTTTCCCAATGTTCCTTCGATTCCATAGGTACTCCGAAAATTTAGTATGTAGGGCTAACAGTGTATTAGTCTGCATTCTCACTAATACACATTTAAAATTTTATTTATTGATAAGAATTATATAATAACAGATTTATAAAATAGTTAGATATACCCAATGCATGATTGTAAATTAATATTTTATGTTGGGAAATGACGTATTTGCATTTATACCAATCCGCTTATTTAACTGATCAATGACATCCAATCCCTCGTACACATTTTTATCACTCTTTTGCTGTCACTTACAAAATCATTCCAAGCATCACAGACAGTTTCAACTATTGAATCATAACCACTGAAACATCTGTTTGCTAAGTGATGTTGTCGAAGCCAACTCCATACCTGTTCAATCGGATTTAGTTCGGGTGAATAGGGTGGCAGCTTTATGATTGTTAAATTCTTGAAGTCAGCGTCAATATCATCGCTATGCCAACCAGCACCATCCATGATGATAACGGCATGTCTATCAATTGGGGTTCTATCTGATATTTGTTGAAGATGCGTCATCATAATGTCTTTGTTTACATAAGGTACGACTAGTGCTTCTGAAGCGCCATTGGTAATACAGACAGATCCAAATAAATAGGCGTATTCGAATTGCTGTTGTTTTACTGCTCTTGGACGGCTACCTTTTTCAGCCCATAATTTGGTTGTTGTATTTTGCTGGCCAAATCGTGCTTCATCTTGTAGCCATATATCCACACGATCTAATGCAATATGACCAGGGATCTTAAAGATCGTTTTGAATTGGAATTTTTTTAAAATCCTCTTGCGCTTCAATTGATTGCTTAGGGTGCTTAGAACGGGATGTTATCCAAGAAAAACCTAACTTATGCAGTAACTTATAAACACTTGATAAATGGTAATGCACTGCAAAATTTTCTTCTATATAAAGTTGTATGTCTGAGCCATTTAATCGTCCACCAAGCTCACTTTTAGATGACTCAGTTACATAATGAATGAGTTGCTTATGTTGCTCGTTCGATAATCGAAAAGGCCTGCCAGTTGTTTTTTTATCGATTAAGCCATCCATTCCAAATTGGTGATACTGAGAGATCCATTTATTTATACTGGTTCGGCTGACCTTTAAAAATTTAGCGATAGCAGTGCGTGAATTACCTTCTTGGAAGTGTGCAAGTGCTAAAAAACGGAGCCTCATTCGAACGCTTTGATGCGTTTTAGCTAATGCAGTAAAGTCATGTTTTTTTGTAGTCATCAATAGCGTTTCATTATTTAATAATTGGAATACTATTAGATCACATAATTAGTAGAATTGGTATTATAGAGATTTCTATAAATGCAAACCATAAAAAATCAACTGATTATTGTAAACAAGTTAATACATTAAGAATGTGAAACTTGTGCATCAAGTGTTCATATAATGTGCAATAAAAGTGGCAAAACCCCTCATGTGAATTATATCTGTATATAAAACAGCTTTATTGTGAAGTGAGTAAATATACGAAGTTCCCCCTTTTATTGAATCAATATGTACTGAATTAAAAACACGGCACTATTATAGTATGAATATGAATCAATTAGTAACTTAAATAGACTAGACGGAACAAAGTATTGATTTTTATTCAATTAATTATTATTGTTGTTCAGAAATACCAACTAATAAGCTAATGGAGTTTTGCTGAAATGTATTATTTTTGGGTACCCTTTTTACCCATGTTAGGGATTATTGTCCCCTTATTAACCAATAAACTCAGTCGCAGCGCTTGTACGCTGGCTACCGCGATGCTCCCGGCTTTAGCCCTTTGCTTCATTTTGCTCGACTTGCCTGCGGTATTTGCCGGACAGTCTTTTAGCCAGAGCATTGAGTGGATCCCACAGTTAGGTTTGGCGCTATCGTTTCGCTTAGATGGCTTGTCTGCATTATTCAGCCTACTCATTTTAGGCATTGGTTTGCTGGTGATTTTATATGCTCGCTACTACTTGTCTGAAAAAGACAATATGGGGATTTTTTACTGCTACTTAATCATGTTTATGACGGCAATGCTCGGCATTGTCATGTCAAACAATATGCTACAACTATGGTTTTACTGGGAATTAACCAGTATTAGCTCATTCTTGTTGATTGGTTTTTGGTCACACAATAGTGATGCGCGTAAAGGGGCCAGAATGGCGCTTACCATCACAGGTGGTGGTGGTTTAGCTTTATTGGCTGGGATAATATTGTTAGGCCAAGTCGTAGGTAGTTACGACTTGGACGTTGTG
The DNA here is from genome assembly GCF_000015285.1 of Psychromonas ingrahamii 37. Taxonomy (NCBI): domain Bacteria; kingdom Pseudomonadati; phylum Pseudomonadota; class Gammaproteobacteria; order Alteromonadales; family Psychromonadaceae; genus Psychromonas; species Psychromonas ingrahamii. The sequence goes on along the minus strand of NC_008709.1, from coordinate 1,676,931 downwards.
TTAAATAGCGGTGAGTTAGTAAAACAACACCCTTATTACTTAGCAATTTTAAGTCTATTTTTAATTGGCGCATTTACCAAATCAGCCCAATTCCCATTCCACTTTTGGTTACCCCACGCAATGGCTGCACCTACGCCAGTCAGTGCCTATTTGCACTCGGCGACCATGGTAAAGGCGGGCATTTTCTTACTGGCTCGTTTTTACCCGGTATTAGCGGATACTGAAGTGTGGTTTGTGGTGGTCTCACTAACCGGTTTATTCACCATGTTATTAGGTGCTTATACCGCATTATTTAAACATGATTTAAAAGGTCTGTTAGCCTATTCGACTATTAGTCACCTTGGTTTGATTGTATTGTTACTCGGTTTAAATACCGAATTGGCTGCTATTGCCGCGATATTTCACGTCATGAATCATGCCATTTTTAAAGCGTCATTATTTATGGCTGCCGGAATTATTGACCATGAATCAGGTTCGCGAGATATGCGCCAACTCAATGGTTTGTGGAAATACATGCCTATCACCGCCACGTTAGCGATGGTGGCATCGGCATCGATGGCCGGCGTGCCTTTGCTCAATGGCTTTTTATCTAAAGAAATGTTCTTTGCAGAAACGTTAGATCAAAGCATTTTAGGCGCCATGTCTTGGTTAATTCCTGTATTATCTACGATTGCTGCTGCCTTTGCCGTCGCTTACTCACTGCGTTTTATTCATGATGTATTCTTTAACGGTGAACCAAAGGGGTTAACCAAAACGCCACACGAGCCACCACGGTATATGCGCGTTCCCGTTGAAGTATTAGTAGCGATTTGTTTGTTGGTAGGCATGTTCCCTAATTACACCATTGGTCCGTTGCTACAAAGTGCGTCATTAGCGGTGCTCAATCATCCTCTACCTGAGTATAATCTGGCCCTTTGGCATGGATTTAACATCCCATTAATGATGAGTGGCATGGCGATTGTTGGTGGTTTAGCCATTTATCTAAACCTTAAACATTTATTCAAATTTTCAGGGATGTTCCCGGATATTGACGCGAAAATTGAATTTGAAGGTTTTATTCAGGCCAGCGTGAAGTGGGCGCAAAAAATAACGGGAAAATTGGAGAATGGATCTTTACAACGCTATGCTTTTTGCCTGTGTTTCTTCGCCTTATTGCTGATAGCACCTCCCTTGTTCGACTTAGATACCACTAGAGGAAGCCTACCTGGCACCCCAATAAATGGGGCAGTGATTGTCGCTGCCATTTTATTAATGGCAGGCTCGCTTGCAACCGTGATTTGGAGCCATTACCGTCTGATTGCTTTATTAATGTTGTCGTTAGTCGGTTTAGTTGTATCGATAACCTTTGCTTACTTCTCGGCACCCGACTTGGCCCTTACCCAGCTCTCGGTAGAAATTGTAACGGTGATTTTGTTATTGCTAGCGCTATATTTCTTCCCTCAATATACCCCCACCAGTAAAAGTCGCCCTAGTCACTTTGTTCGCGACTTAGCGATAGCCTCTTTAATAGGCTGTATTATCGGTAGTATTTGTTTTGCCTTAATAACCAATCCTTTGGATAGTATTTCTGAGTTCTTTTTAGCAAATGCTAAAACAGGCGGTGGCGGTACTAACGTGGTTAACGTTATTTTGGTCGATTTCCGTGGCTTTGATACCTTTGGTGAAATTACGGTACTTGGCATTGCAGCATTAGGTATTTACAAGCTAATTGCTGGCATGCGTTTATCAATGCGTACTAAAGATCAGGATGGCCGCCTATGGGCTAAAGATAAACATCCAGTATTACTATCGGTCGTATCGCAAAGCTTGTTGCCGCTGTTTTTGCTCATTTCTGCTTACATCTTTATACGTGGGCATAACTTACCTGGCGGTGGTTTTATTGCTGGTTTGATTACATCAATTGCCTTAATTCAACAATACCTTGCACACGGTGTTGATTGGATGACTAAACGTGTGAGTGTTAGCTACCGCTATATGATCGCCATTGGATTAGTGACCGCCGGATTAACCGGCTTAGGCAGCTGGATTTTTGGCCGACCGTTTTTAACCTCTTGGTTTGAATATGTGTCACTACCATGGATAGGTAAATTTGAACTCACCAGTGCATTGGTATTTGACCTCGGTGTTTACTTCACCGTTATCGGCGCAACCCTGCTTATATTAGCCAGCCTAGGCCAGCTAACCACTAAAGAACGAATCACAGAAGGAGAAAGGTAATGGAACTAGTCTACGCCGTGTGTGTCGGCTTCATGAGTGCCTGTGGCATTTTTTTAATGTTACGTGGCCATACATTTACCTTGGTGATTGGCCTTACTTTATTGTCTTACGCTGTTAACCTGTTTCTATTTGCCAGTGGTGGATTAACCATAGGTGCACCAGCGGTACTTAACGGCAGTGAAAATTACGCTGATCCATTACCGCAAGCCTTGGTGCTTACTGCTATTGTTATTGGCTTTGCGATGACTGCCTTTGCAGTGATTTTGGCAATGCGTGGACGCTCGGACTTGGGTAATGACCACGTAGATGGTACAGAACCTTTTGACCGCTTAGCTGTGGAGGAAAAATCCTAATGAGTTTGTTTGACCATTTAGTTATTTTTCCGGTTTTAATACCCTTTTTCGTCGCTGTTGCTCTGCTTTTTCCAAGCTTAAATAACTCGTTAGCCAAGCAACGGGTATTGACCATTGCTGCCAATATTTTAATGGTCGTTGTTGCGTTTGTGTTGCTATTAAAAGTTAAAGACCAGGGGATTCAAGTCTATGCGCTTGGTGATTGGTCCGCGCCTTTTGGCATTGTATTAATGGCCGATGCCTTCTCGGTGTTAATGGTCTGCTTAAGTGCCATTTTAGGCTTAGCGGTAACTATGTATGCCAGTGCCGGGGAAGATAAAAATGGCGCCTTTTTTCACCCACTCATTATGTTCCAATTGATGGGAATTAACGGTGCCTTTTTAACTGGCGATGCATTTAACCTATTTGTGTTTTTCGAAGTATTGCTGATTGCCTCATACTCATTAATGATGCACGGAGGTGGCAAACAGCGAATACAGGCAAACATCCATTATGTATTTCTTAACTTAATTGGCTCGGCGCTGTTTTTGTTTGCGTTAGGTACCTTATATGGCACCTTAGGTACACTTAACTTTGCAGACATGGCTGATAAAATTCCGCTACTATCGCGCAATGAGTTACTGATCACCAAATCAGGGGCATTATTGCTATTGGCTGTTTTTGGTTTGAAAGCCGCAATGCTTCCCCTGCATTTCTGGCTACCAAAAGCTTACGCGAGTACTAGTGCTCCAGTGGCAGCGCTATTCGCAATTATGACCAAAGTAGGTGTTTATAGTATTTGGCGGGTGCATGGTGTTATTTTTGGCGACCAAGCAGGTGAGCTGGCGAACATCGCCTTACCGTGGTTATGGCCTATTGCTTTATTAACCATTGCTATTGGCGCTATTTCGGTATTGGCTAGCCAAAGTTTGCGGGTGCTTTGTAGTAACTTAGTTATTGTATCAGTAGGCACTCTGCTGGTGACCATTAGCTTGAATACGGTACAGGCGAGTACAGCTGGTATTTATTACTTACTGCATAGTACCGTAGCTTGTGCCGCTATGTTCTTGCTAGCGGGATTAATTCAGCAGCAACGCGGTAAAGCGGAAGATCGATTTGTAACCGCCAGGTCAATGCCACAGGCAAGCATTTTGGGCTTTATCTTTGCCTTGTTGGCGATAGGTTTAATTGGTATGCCTCCACTGTCAGGCTTTGTAGGTAAAGCCTTAATTTTACAATCAGTGACCAAAGCAAGCCAGGCAATTTGGATTTGGCCTCTAATATTAGGCGCTGGGCTGATTACTTTAATCGCCTTATCACGGGCTGGTACCTCATTGTTTTGGAGAACCACTGGCGAAAACACCAGCGCGCTAAAAGGTCATCCTATGCAGTATTTAGCCATTGGCTTATTGGTGGCAATACTCCCTTTGATGGTGATTTTTGGAGGAGCAGTCAGCAATTATGCGCAATTGGCAGCAGAGCAACTTAATGCAGGTTTAAGCCTGCAACAACTTAATGAGGTAGCTAAATAATGGATAAAGTGCGTAAGTTTATTTGGTTCCCTACTCCTTACTACAGCATATTGCTATGGTTAGTGTGGCAAATTTTACATGATTTTAGTCGTGGTCATATGGTGTTAGGGGCGGTGTTTGCCATTGTTATCCCTTGGATTGTCGCACCGCTCAGTGAGAAAGAACCGGTAGCAAAAAAGCCTCTTAAAGTATTGACGTATGTCTTTCGTTTACTTTTTGACATTAATGAGGTAGCTAAATAATGGATAAAGTGCGTAAGTTTATTTGGTTCCCTACTCCTTACTACAGCATATTGCTATGGTTAGTGTGGCAAATTTTACATGATTTTAGTCGTGGTCATATGGTGTTAGGGGCGGTGTTTGCCATTGTTATCCCTTGGATTGTCGCACCGCTCAGTGAGAAAGAACCGGTAGCAAAAAAGCCTCTTAAAGTATTGACGTATGTCTTTCGTTTACTCTTTGACATTGTGGTCTCTAATTACGACGTAGCGAAACGCGTACTGCAAAGCAATAGTAGTTTAAAGCCGGCTTTTATTGCGGTGCCTTTAGCCATTAATGAGCCTTTACCACTCACCATCTTTACTAGCAGCGTCTCATTAACACCTGGCACAGTGAGCGTAGAATTGTCGGATAACAGGCAATGGCTGTATGTACACGTTCTGCACCTTGAGGACGAGCAGCAGTTAATTAACCTTATCAAAGATCGTTATGAAGCACCTTTAAAGGAGATTTTCGGATGTTAAGTTACGCTATACTGATTTCTTGCGGCTTAATTGGTTGTGCTTTAGCCTTAAATGCTTGGCGCTTGATCATTGGCCCCACTACCCCTGACAGAATTATCGCCGTTGATACCATGTACATTAACAGTATTGCACTGATCATATTGTTAGGGCTTTACCAAGGCTCGCCCAGTTACTACGAAGGTGCATTACTGATTGCACTGCTTGGCTTTGTAAGTACTTCGGCCTTTTGTAAGTACTTATTACGCGGCGATATTATAGAATAAGGAAGAGTGATGAGTGTATTTTTAGAAATAGTGGTGAGTATTTTATTGGTATTGGGTAGCATTGTTACGCTAATTGGCTCTATTGGCTTAGCCAAATTCCCTGATTACTTTACTCGCTTGCACGCGCCAACTAAAGCCAGCACCGTAGGGGTTGGCTGTATCCTGATCGCTTCGATGATATTTTTCAGCGTTGAACTTGGCCATGTGAACTTGAAAGAAGCATTGATAAGCATATTTTTGTTGATCACAGCTCCCGTAGCCGCACATATGCTAGCTAAAGCAGGCTTACACTATAAAGTAAACATGAAGGAGAACACCCAAAATCAACATTTGGCTAAAAAGGCTTACTTACACAAAAGTCCTGATGATGAGTAGACGTTAGTATTGAGAACTTCTTGCAGCAGATAACCACAAACAAGCTTTTCACAATGGGCTTCTCATTCAATTTATAGTTTGTATTGGGCTAAGATTTTTTATCTTAACAAAAGAGAATTGGGTAGTTCACATCGAGCGGCTGTTTGCGCCCTTGTATTTAAATGGAGCAGAATAATTTATAGGTGTTGGCCGGATCACAAGCCATATAATGAAGTACGTTATTTAAAGGCATTAAAAGATTGTGGTTCACCATTATTAGACTGAGGAAAAGCTTAAACTAATCCTCAGGGCGTGAAGCGAGTTAGAAACTTATAAAATTTGAATCAGTATCACTTACCCACTACAAAAAATAAATGGGTTCATTTAGCTATTTGAGCTTGAGAAAATACCAAATGGGAAAAACATTTTCATCCTCAAAAAACAGTCGTTAAAAAATTATAACCTGCTATTTTTAAGCTTATATAGGTGACTGCCTCTTGGTTTTAAGTGGTTTGTTTAAATCTGATAATGACACCGTTATTTATGCAAGAAAAAGTCCCTACTTAGAATAATAAGTATTTTGTACATCCCTCTTCTCTCTTTTTACATGATTTTTTATAAAAAAATGTAACCTTTCAAAATAACTGGTTGGCGAGTTTTTTATGAAAGTTCGTCATTAATGCTAGGGATAAACTAGCCAATCAAATTTACCTTAATAAAAGAGTATTGGTTACAGCTTAAGCTTAAGCTACTATCACTTTAATAAAACACGTATTATAGAAATAATGCTATACGCAAAAAAGGTGTTCTTAATGAAGCTAGGCGAATTGGAAAAGTTACTGTTAAATTATCTGTGGAGAGTAAAAATAGCCAATGCTAAACAAGCTCATCTTCACTTTGAAAAAATTCGCGGAGGGACACTTAACACTATTCAGTCAACTCTGGACAGGCTTTATAAGAAAGGACTGCTGTCTCGGAAAAAATGCAGCCATGCTTTTGCATACTCTCCTGCAATTGAGCGAAAAGAATTATTAGGTTCGCTGATAACTGATATTACGCAAGAGCTGGCAAAAAATGATTCTGAAGCAGTATTAGAAGCTTTTGTTGATATTTCATCCCAATTGGATCCACTGAGCTTGCAACGCCTTGAAGATCTGATTGCCAGTAGAAAAAACGAGATAATTAAAAAAGATGATTAATAGCGTGTTCAGCTTGAGCTTACATCTGCTCTACATCATTTCCCTTTTTACTCTGGTATTGAGCGCTGCTTGTTGGTTAGTCAGCCCTTTTTTTACTCAATGGCTTAAAAAATTCACTCTTGAGTCGAAGCTGATATTATTACGAATTTTCGGCATTTCACCACTCGCAGGGGCTGTGATGCTCTCCATAATAGTCACTGTGCCCGCTTTAAATCACGACTCCTTACTGCCCATAGATCATTGTCATGCTGCCAGCGCCTGTTTTGGTGCACCTACTTCTCATATGGTTACCTTGGTTGAATTATTGATAGCAGGGGCTATTGTCGGCCTTTTTTTATGGGCTTGTATATCAGCTTTGAGATACTTCCAGCGCGCTCAAAAACTATTTAAGCGCCTAGATCTGGTGTCAGAAGTGGGCCCTGAATCAAACGTTAAGATCATCGAGAGTCCCGTACCCTTGGCTTTTTCTCTTGGTATCTTTAAGCCTATCACGGTGCTCTCAACCGGACTCAAAAATCAGCTCTCGCCCCGGCAGGTGCGAATAGTGTCGATACATGAAGAAGTACATACGAAATATCGGGATGGCTTGTCTAAATTGCTAATGCAAGCAATATGTACCTTCCATTTTACTTCTGCCCAAAAATATATTCTGGAGCAACACGCTCTGGTATTAGAGATGAGGGCTGATCAACTTGCAGCCCAAATTATTCAATCTAACCTGGATGTTGCAGAGACTATTTTGACAGTAAAAAAATTGATGAGTCCCGAGGCTCAAACCGAGCCATTGTGCCAGTTTTTAGCTTCAGAGTTAGAGCAAAGAGTACATTATTTGTTAGCGCCTGTGCCTGAAAAATCCTTATGCCCAAAAACGATTAAACTGGCCGTACTGACTCTGATAATCACAGCGGTTTGTGCTTCTGTCCCCCTTCACAATGCCATTGAATTCTTCATTACTCTATAGCCACTCAAGCATGTTATGACTCCCTTCACAAAAACCTATCGACAATCGGTTTTTACTTCGGTACCCTTATTAAGTAATAAGGGCACTACACATGCCTCCGATAATCACTTTACTAACAGGAACTATTTTATGTTCAAAAAGATAATATCTACGCTCGTACTTACTTCAGCGATGCTGATTTCCAATGTGGCTTACAGTCACTCCGAACATAGCAACTCATCAGTTGAGCCCCCCACTACAGAGCAAGTTATAACCAAAGCAACTAATGATCTTATTAAATTAGTTGATGATAAAGCGACTATTGAAGGGCAAATACTTAAACCAAGCTGGAAGTCTGTGGATAATAAAAAAATGCATTATAAATCTGTCCGATACTACTCTATTTCTTTCACTAATACGGTCGAGAGTCGAACGTTATACATTTTACTGAACGCTCAAGGCACATATTTAGGCGCTAACTTCGACGGAAATTTTGAACAATTATAAGAAATTTCACATATTGTACTAATTAGTCACAATTAACGAGGCATTTTCTGCAATGTTTACTAAATCCAATGTTATTTCCAGGGTACTCTTGTTGCTTTGTTTTTGTGGCTTCTCTGCCACGCTAATGGCTCACGGTGTGGATGAAAGCACCAAAGGCTTCTTGCAAGCCAATCAGGGTGTTTCCATCATTCCTTATATGTACATCGGTGCTAAACACATGGTGACGGGGTATGACCACATATTATTTTTGATAGGGGTTATATTTTTTCTCTATCGTTTAAAAGAGGTCATGCTTTATGTGACCTTGTTTACCATAGGTCATAGTTTGACCCTGATGTTTGGCGTCTTATACGACATGGGAGTTAACGCCTATCTGATCGACGCTATTATCGGATTTTCTATCATTTACAAGGGGTTTGATAATCTTGGCGGGTTTAAACGGGTACTTGGTTACCAACCTAATACAAAAATAGCCGTAATGATTTTTGGTCTATTCCATGGCTTCGGTTTAGCAACCAAAATACAGGAATTTGAGATCCCACAAGATGGCCTGATAGAAAATCTGATTGCTTTTAACGTGGGGGTTGAGTTAGGACAATTGTCAGCATTGATTTTGGTTTTGTTAGCACTGAGCTATTGGCGCCGGCACCCGAGTTTTTTGCGTTTTTCAACAGCAACAAATGCACTACTTATGAGTAGTGGCGTGATGTTGGTTGGCCTTCAACTAACAGGCTACTTTACAACAATTTAAGGTTAAAAGATGACTCAGTTAAAAGAAACAACAGCTACCCAACATAAAATAGAGCACACTTTGCCTTCAATTCGAACGCTAGTCAAAGCCAGTGTATTTGCAGTAGTACTTGGCTCTATAGTGTTAACAACAGCCATTTTACCTGCTGAATATGACATAGACCCAACAGGCATAGGTGCAGCGCTTGGCTTAACCCAATTAGCGAACCCATCACCTGTTGAGCAGGTAAAGCCGGTGGTAAAAAAAGCTAGTGGGAAATATCAAGAGCACAACAACGAAGTCATTATTCCAGCTGGAAAAGGGCTCGAATATAAGTTAAAAATAAATAAAGGGGCAGCGATCCGTTATTCCTGGAAATCGACCAGCGAAGCGCTCTTCTTTGATTTTCATGGTGAACCCAAAGGCGATACGACTGGCTATTTTGAAAGCTATGCAGTCAGTACGGGTAGAAAAGTAAAGGGCACATTTACCGCCCCTTTTGAAGGTTCGCATGGTTGGTATTGGAAAAATAACAGCTCATCTCCGATCACCGTTTTGGTAAGCACAGAAGGCCATTACGAGCTTATTGGCATCAAGTAATGTCACCAGAAGCACGGCCCATTTGGCTATAACCATCAACAGGGAAACATAATGAAAAACCATGACATACTGAAAGCACTTATTCTAACTGCCGTGCTTGGGACTGTTTCTGCTGCAATCATCACTCGCATGAAGAAAGTAATACAAAAGAGCATGGCCACAGCCACGAAGAAGTAGAAAAAGCTCAGTGTATAAATCTGCTGATTTATCCTGAACGAGTATCACCGAGTCGATATAATGAGAAGATTGCTGCCCTTTAGCCTATGATCTAGAAGGGTTAAGCAATCTTCAGACAGCGGAAAGCAGACCCAATCAATAATACTGGGCTAATAAAACCGAGAAACCATGTTTATAATCATTAAGTATTTGGTCACCGCAGCACTGGTGGTACTGATTTCCGAAGTCGCTAAACGCAGTGAACATCTTGGTGCGCTATTAGCTTCATTACCTGTGGTAACTTTACTGGTGCTGGTTTGGCTTCATCTCGAAGGCACACCAACAGAAAAAGTGGCCAATCATGCATTTTATACCAATTCTACTAATTATGTGATCTAATAGTATTCCAATTATTAAATAATGAAACGCTATTGATGACTACAAAAAAACATGACTTTACTGCATTAGCTAAAACGCATCAAAGCGTTCGAATGAGGCTCCGTTTTTTAGCACTTGCACACTTCCAAGAAGGTAATTCACGCACTGCTATCGCTAAATTTTTAAAGGTCAGCCGAACCAGTATAAATAAATGGATCTCTCAGTATCACCAATTTGGAATGGATGGCTTAATCGATAAAAAAACAACTGGCAGGCCTTTTCGATTATCGAACGAGCAACATAAGCAACTCATTCATTATGTAACTGAGTCATCTAAAAGTGAGCTTGGTGGACGATTAAATGGCTCAGACATACAACTTTATATAGAAGAAAATTTTGCAGTGCATTACCATTTATCAAGTGTTTATAAGTTACTGCATAAGTTAGGTTTTTCTTGGATAACATCCCGTTCTAAGCACCCTAAGCAATCAATTGAAGCGCAAGAGGATTTTAAAAAAATTCCAATTCAAAACGATCTTTAAGATCCCTGGTCATATTGCATTAGATCGTGTGGATATATGGCTACAAGATGAAGCACGATTTGGCCAGCAAAATACAACAACCAAATTATGGGCTGAAAAAGGTAGCCGTCCAAGAGCAGTAAAACAACAGCAATTCGAATACGCCTATTTATTTGGATCTGTCTGTATTACCAATGGCGCTTCAGAAGCACTAGTCGTACCTTATGTAAACAAAGACATTATGATGACGCATCTTCAACAAATATCAGATAGAACCCCAATTGATAGACATGCCGTTATCATCATGGATGGTGCTGGTTGGCATAGCGATGATATTGACGCTGACTTCAAGAATTTAACAATCATAAAGCTGCCACCCTATTCACCCGAACTAAATCCGATTGAACAGGTATGGAGTTGGCTTCGACAACATCACTTAGCAAACAGATGTTTCAGTGGTTATGATTCAATAGTTGAAACTGTCTGTGATGCTTGGAATGATTTTGTAAGTGACAGCAAAAGAGTGATAAAAATGTGTACGAGGGATTGGATGTCATTGATCAGTTAAATAAGCGGATTGGTATTACACTTTCTGGTACGTGATCCCGACTCTGCCGATGTTCTTGATTTTTCCCCTTGTTTACCCCAGATTTGGCTTTTGGCTAAGTTTATCAGGCGTCTGTCTCATGACATTAGGGTTGTTTTTACTATGGGCTAAATTAGTATCATTGTTTGGCATTGAACTACTTTAAGCCTCTGATAATTGAAAACGACTTATCAAGTCCTCAGTTTATATACTGTTATTTTAAATCTTAGCCATGTCAATTTCTTAACTAAATAGCTCTATCTCATCTACCATCCAGGGAAGGTCAATATTCACTGTATTTGAAAAAAGTAGTTAACCTGAGATTGGGTTATTTACATTAGCAGAAGAAAAGCTGAGTATTTTTGCTAACAAGTTTAATTTATACCCCTGATACTTCAAGATGCAAAGTCAGCAAGGAAAACCAGCGCTGCGTTGCACCAATCGGAAAGGGAATGCTGCATTTACATTTACCGCTAGAGGATTAACACAGTTAATCGCTCGAAAGGTCATGTTGCTTCTTGCGCTGCTCTCCGAGCTTGCGCCTGACAAAGCATCTTGAAGTAACATGGGTATAGCAGGAAGTAATAGGAAAATAGCGCCAAGTTCACAGGTTGTAACACCCTCACAAGTTATCAAGTTACTCGGTGATTTTTCTTCACCAGAACAATTAAATAATCTACCGTATTAAACGAAAAATTCACCTGAAACAGCTTATCTAGAAGCCTTTGGAGAATTTCGAGAAAAGTTAATTAAAGTTTTTAAATGATTATAGGGATAGATAGTTTAGTATAAAATCAACTCTGAACTAGCACGTTTTATAAGTCCAAGCTCAGCTGTTTTACTTGCCCTTCAGGTTTTAAAACCACACTTAGACCGAGGAGCCTTATCTCTCTGCCATTCTGTCTTTTGATAATTTCACACAATAGTTCACGGAAATATTCCAGCTCCAATTCGTGATGTCCATGCTCTATTGTGGTAAGTTGAAAATCAGCAAACTTCATCTTGATCCCCTGTTTGATGATCGAACGCTCCGGAGTAGCATGCCCAAGTCGTTTATCTAGCTCAGGAAAGAGCTTCCGTTCGATGAACAGCCAGCATTCCTCAAAGGTAGTGATATTAATTGAAAATGTACGCTCTACTCCGACGGACTTACGTTCTCGCTCAGTAACTACTTCGCGATTGTCGATGCCATGGCTAAAATTCCAGAGTGCCTCGCCCATACGACCGAACCGTCTAAGTAATTCATAATAATTGCTGTTTTTAATATCCGCACAGGCATAAAACTCTGCATTATTAAGCTTTTGCAAGCTTACCTTACCAACACCAGGGATTTTCTCCAGTGGTAGAGTATCGATTACGCTCTGTACCTTATCCGGAGGGATCACAAACTGACCATCCGGTTTATTCATATCAGAAGCGACTTTAGCTAAAAACTTAATCGGTGCAACACCAGCTGAAGCAGTAAGATTCAACTCCCTACGGATATCATTTCTTATTGCTTCAGCAATAAGTGTTGCAGAGCCGTGTAATTGGCAGCATTCAGTGACATCAAGAAAAGCTTCATCTAAAGATAAAGGTTCGATTAAGTGAGTGTAACGCTCAAAAATAGCTCTAATTTGCGCTGAAATCTCTTTATAAACCTGTATTCGACCAGGAACCACGGTTAAGTGTGGACACAATCTCAAGGCATGAGCAGTTGCCATTGCAGAACGCACACCATATTTACGAGCCTCATAGTTAGATGTGCTAATCACCCCGCGCTGAAGCTCACTCCCTCCAACTGCAAGAGGAATCCCTCTATAGCTTGGTTCGTCTCGCATCTCCACCGATGCAAAAAATGAATCCATGTCAATATGGATAATTTTGCGTTGCCGAGGGAGGGGAAGATCAGACAAAATAACCACCTGTTTTAGAGACAATTTATTTTGGGCTTTTTTGCTTAAAATGCAACTGCTTTTTATTGGAATGGTTGGCAGCAACAGGGGTTCGAAGAGTAAGAATCAGCAGGGTATTGTTTTTTAATTAATCTAAAAAATAAGACCCTGCTTAATGATGATTGCTAACAACGATTATTAAGCAACTATTCTCTTTTCGATCAATGATTCAATACGTTCAAACTCAGACAAACCGTGACGCTCTTCAAGTACCGCATTCAAACAGGATTTTATTTTTAACTCATGCTCTTCTAGCGTTTTTTTAATAGCAAATGAAGTTAGTGTTTCGATAATTTTCAGATCACCTAACTCACTTGCGGCTAGTTGAATCTCTTCGATTGTCTTGTTTTGCATTTTTTTACCCTAATTTAATAATATTTATTACCTTTATATTTCACTAATCTGTGTAAAGATTCTGGAGTCAGCATCTTTAAAAGAAAGGGAAATCGTGACAGAGAAAGTTAATTCCCCGTGACTGAGGCAACAAAATTGCAACCGTTTGCAATTAATTGATAGTTTTACCAGGATGACATCCTGTCAAATTTTATAAATTTATCGCTTCCATCGATAAGCTTCGCATAAATTACACTACTCATTACACTATTGGAAGATGGACAATTTTTCGATTATTTTAAAAAAAATAAAACACAGAACGTCAGCTTACCAGCAATATTTTTTAAAAAACTGTATTACATTGTTTTTAAAGTATCTTTTAAAAATTGATCTAGATCAATTTTTAAAAGATATGAAAATACCTTTATCTTAAACCTGCTTAATATTTTACCTATATATATTAAATAATTGACATTAACTTTATAATAATATTTTTTGTGAGGATTATATCAATAACTCTTATAATCATTAATCATAAAAAGGCGATGATTCGATTTTTACTGACTTAATAAGCATAAAAAAAGAGAGAGTGACTTGCTCTAATTAGATACTGATGATTGCCATAATAAGCACATTGGCATCTTCGCTTTAAATCGGCTAACCGATGAAAAACAGATTATATTTATTGAACCACTCTCTCTATCACGCGGTTCGCAATCAACCCGCTGCTCGGGGGTGTAAAAAAATTCATGATTAACATTGACCTTACCCTAAGGGTAATGGCTAAACTCATTATATCTCCTCCAATAAGTTAAGGATCTGTCATGACAAATTCATCTCTGTTAAAACTGCCCGTCTATGGCATGAACTGTGCCGGCTGTGCAAGTCGACTGCAGTCTGCATTAAATGAGATAAAAGGTATCGAAGCAGAAGTCAATTTTGCATTAGAAGCTGCGCATATCAATTTTGACCCTGAGATCGATCATAAGAACACGCTCAATACCATTATGGCGCTGTTAGAGCAGAAAGGTTATCAAACCGATACTGAGACTATTCTCTTAACAGCCGAAGGTTGGAGCTGCGCAAATTGTGCTAATACAACCAGTAAGATGCTTAATGCGCAAACCTTAGTAATAAATGCTCAAGCTAACTTTGCGACTGAAAAAGTGCAGGTTCAAACGATCAGGGGTGCATTAAAAAAAGCGGATATTGACACTTTTTCATCATTAATTCCCTACACCTTGCATATTTCATCGAAAAAAAACCTTAAAGCTGAAAATGCATTAAAAGTAGCGAAACAAAACACCGCGGATAAAAAAGCGCTGCTCATATTAAGCTTCTCTATTTTACTTAGCCTGCCTTTTTTACTGAATATGGTCACCATGTTTGTTAACAACCATATATCCCTGTTACCTGGCTGGTTAGAATTTATGTTAGCCACTCCGGTACAATTTATTATCGGCGCCCGTTTTTATAAGGGAGCTTGGCTTAGTTTAAAAAACTACAGCACTAATATGGATGTATTAGTTGTACTGGGAACCAGTTCCGCCTATTTTTACAGTTTGGTTGTTTTTTTAGGTGGGTTAAATCAGCCACTTTATTTTGAATCAAGTGCCATGGTAATCACCCTGGTGACCCTGGGTAAATACTTAGAGCATCGCGCTAAACAAAATACAACCACTGCCATTAATGCATTGGCGGCATTACGTCCTGATACGGCAAAGGTTAAAAAAGGCAAAGTTTTTATTGATGTGAATATTGATGAAGTGCAACTGGGTGATTTAATACAGGTCGCTATTGGCGAAAAAGTCGCTGTTGATGGCTTAGTCATTGAAGGTCAAAGTTATCTGGATGAATCTTTATTAACCGGTGAGAGTAAGCCTGTTTTAAAACAGAACAATGATCCTGTCATTGCAGGCAGTATTAACGGTGATGGGGTTTTATTAATCAAAACAACGGCAGTGGGAGAATCCACCAGCCTCAGTAAAATTATTTCTTTGGTTGAAAATGCACAAATGAGTAAAGCCCCTATTATGAAACTGGTTGATAAAATCAGTGCTATTTTTGTGCCCGTTGTTTTGCTTATTGCGACCATCACATTTTTAACCTGGTACCTGTTAGTGGGAGATTTTCAGCAGGCTCTAATCAGTGCCGTCGCTGTCTTAGTTATCGCTTGCCCCTGTGCACTTGGGCTTGCCACACCAACAGCTGTTGTGGTGGGTACTGGGGTTGCAGCACAAAAAGGGATCTTGATTAAAGATATCGACACATTGCAAAAAGCCTATAAATTACAAACTATTATCTTTGATAAAACTGGGACATTAACGCAGGGTAAAGGGGAAATAAGTACGGTTTACAGCGTAAATCAAGATAATAGCACCCTGCTAAGTTTATTAAGTGCCCTGCAAACGGGCAGTAAGCATCCTATTGCCAATGCGATTAAAAACTACTGTGAAAAAAATGCGATTAGCCCCTTAGACGCGAGTGAGGTACAAGCTATCAGTGGTCAGGGTATTCAGGGAATCGTCTCAGGAAAATTGTTAGTCGCGGGTAATATTAGTTTGATGAATGATTTTTCTGTTAAGTTACCGGAAGGGTTAGTTGATAAGCAAAAAGCTGCCACGGGCAGTATTGTCTATGTCGCATCTGATAATGTGTTTTTAGGTTATATCAGTATCGAGGATGCGCTTCGTCCGGAAAGTGCTGAAGCGATTCAACAGTTACAGGGCCGAGGCTTAGAGACAATAATGTTAAGTGGCGATAAACAAAGTGTGGTTGAACATATCAGTCGACAACTCCAGATGAACAGCAGTTTTTCCGAATTAAAACCGGAACAAAAACTTGAAAAATTAACCTTTTTACAAAACAGTAAACAAGTTGCAATGGTCGGAGACGGGGTGAATGATGCACCAGCGCTTGCGCAAGCCGATGTGAGTATCGCAATGGGCACTGGCAGTGATGTGGCCAAAGAGAGTGCTTCTATTACCTTAATGCGTAATGACCCGCGTTTAGTGGCGTTAGCGATTGATATCTCTAAAGCCACTTGGCGAAAAATACAACAAAATCTCTTTTGGGCTTTTATTTTCAATACGGTGGCTATTCCGGCAGCGGCATTGGGTTATTTAAATCCGGCCATCGCGGGTGGTGCAATGGCTTTGTCGAGTATTACAGTATTAAGTAACTCTATATTGTTAAAACGTTTTAAAAGTCATTAATTTAATAGCGTATTTATGTAATCTATCGGGCAAGTCGATTTGGCATAATAAGCAAGTCGACAATCAGCTTATAGATTATTAAAATTTCACTTATATTTAAGCAGTAACGGGCACTTTATATGTTATCTATCGGTCAAGCAGCAAAAGCAACAGGATTATCGGTGAAATCAATCCGCCATTATGAACAGATAGGTTTGATCCCTCCCCCACCACGCAGTGAAAATGATTACCGCTGTTATCCCGCATCCTTAATTAAACGCTTACATTTTATTAAAAAAACCAAAGAAGCAGGTTTTAACTTAAAAGAGAGCAAAGCATTATTGTTATTATCTGAAAATAAAACCCGCAGCAGCGCAGATGTAAAAGCAATAACAATGCAAAAAATAGAAGAGTTACAGCACCGGATAGATCAACAGCAAATTTTATTAAATAGCCTGAAAGAAATTTCCAAGCAGTGCCATAATGATGAAAACGCCCAGTGTGCGATCATTGATGCCTTTGTTAAGGGATAAAAGTTAAGGGATAAAAGTTAAGGAATAAAGGTTAAAGAATCAAAGTTAAAAAAAAGCCCCTTTAGCTAAAAATAAAAATAAAGGGGCTGTTATTTTCAAAGAATTTACGCGTTTCTGACTCTTTCAGCTTCAGCTTCTAACCCTAATTTATGAAGACGTAATTCTTCGTCTTTATCACCCGCCTTAGGATCATTAAATACATCAATATTCATTTCACCTTCGGATTTAGCGACAATACAAGTAACAACACAGTCGCCCGTGATATTAACCGCGGTACGGATCATATCTAACAATCTGTCGACACCCATAATAATGGCGATCCCTTCAACCGGCAGACCCACTTGATTAAGTACCATGGCCAGCATGATCAGTCCAACACCGGGCACCCCGGCTGTGCCAACGGATGCAAGTGTTGCAGTGAGTATTACCGCACCGTAGTCAGCTAAAGACAAATCAATATTAAAGGCTTGTGCGATAAATACCGTCGCAACCCCCTGCATAATGGCAGTACCATCCATATTGATGGTAGCGCCCAGCGGCACCGTAAAGGAGGCCACTTTATTTGAAATACCGAGATGCTTAGTCGCGGTTTCAAGCGTGACAGGAATGGTTGCATTTGATGATGCCGTTGAAAAAGCAAAGGTGATGGCCGTTTCCATTTTCTTTAAAAAGGTAATGGGATTAAGACCGGTAAAGACTTTAAAACAAATACCGTAAGTGATTAAACCATGCAGTAACAAAGTGGCAGATAGCACTAAAAAATAACTTAATAAATTGCTAATCGCATCTAATCCGATTTCCGTAAATAATTTAGCCATTAAGAAAAACACACCGTAGGGTGCAATATTCATTAACATTACCACCAGCTTCATAATCACTTCATTAAGATCAACAAAAAAGGCTGCGATGCGTGCACCAGATTGTCCGGAAGCACTGACAGCGATACCAAATAAAATGGCAAACACAATAATTTGTAAGGTGTTGCCCTCGGCCATAGCGTTAACGGGATTGGTAGGGAACATGTTAATAATAACAGAGGCTAATGAAGGCGCTTCTGACGATGCGTAAGTTGTTGCGGTAGAAAGGTCAGTCCCAACACCCGGTTCAAAAATATTACCCATAATGATTGCAAAGGTAATAGCAATCGCTGTAGTCATCAGATAAAAGGCGATGGTTTTCCCGCCCAAACGCCCCAGGGTTGAAATATCTTTTAATGAACTGGTTCCGCAGACTAATGAGACAAAAATAAGCGGTACGACTAACATCTTCAAGCTGGCGATGAATATTTTTCCGCCCACTTCAAAGAATCCATTCACAATATATTCATTAACAAATGCGTTGTCAGGTAAAAATGTACGGATTAAAAAACCCGTTATGATGCCAATAAGCATACCAAGTAGAACACGTTTAGTGAGTGACATTTTTTGTTTTTTTTCTGTCATGCTAACTCCTTGTAAATTCATTATTATTGTCGGCAAAATATGCCGTATTGTAGGTTAAAGACATTGATTAATTGTTAATTCTCTCTGCATTAACATAAGTGTCAGAAAATAAAATTTGACTTTTTTTCCCTGATTGGCCCATCTTTAGTTGGTTTTGCTGATAACCTTAACGTCACCCCCTTTTTTAATTATTATTTGGGGTACTCAATAAAAACCGTTACCTGCAGAGGTAAATATAGAGATAATTATCTTGTTTAAGCAATTTTTTATCAGCATTGTCATCACTTACAGCCGGTAACTCACAACCAAAATTGCCCGTCATATTGCAGAGATTAACAAACTGTTTTTACTGGTGAAAAACACAAAGAAGCAGGAACACTCTTGTATGAACAGCAGAAAAAAGCATCAACAATCTGCTTTGGGCCCATTAGATGCTCTATTTGGATAAGCACATAATTTTTGGCGTACTTAAGATCACCCTTAAATAACCGATCTTTGATGGATAAATTTTGCCATCAACAGCAGTTTTATCCTCACCATCAAATTATAGGCTACGCGTTTGCTATTAAGCGGGCGAAATATAGCAGCTTAAGAGAGCGCAATATAGGGGGTTATAAAGGATTAGATCATGATAAGTCGTTAAAAATATTAATAAATTAGCATTGTTGTATGAAAATTATTCAATACAATCTAAAAACACAAGTAATTGAAAAATAAGCCTTCGAATTGGTGTTCAGAGACAAAATGGGCAGATTAGCCGTTATTGTAGAAAAAAGACTTTCTTGGATAATAACCGGCCATTAACAATAACCGATAAGTGATGTAAACCAGGGTAGTATTGGCGCGTCGATATTTTTTTGAAATCAAACTGTTTAGAAATCTGTTTACAATTTTTGGTGATAGTTGATTCTGATATTTGAAATATTTTACCGGCTAAACTGCCATTTTTTTTCATAAAATCAATTGCAAATTCAACCCGTAATTTCCCTAATGCGGCCTGGCTGCTTAAGGTAAATGAAAAGAGTAATTTATCCCCCATCATAACAACGTCATCCACTTTAAAGGCGATGATTTTTATGTTTTCAGGTCGGTGGAAGCCAAATAAGGATAATATAATAGGATTGGCCTGCTTTAATAATCCCCGGCAGGCATGTTTAACCAGTCTCTGTCTGTTGTTACCAAGGTTATTGTTATTATCAAGGTCATTGTTATCAGCTTGCTGTAACCAGCGTTGCGCAACCTTTATCACCACAGCCGGATGATCCTTGCTAATATCATTTAGGTTATTAGCCACACTGCGACGTACATATTCACTAGGATCGTCTTTTAATTGTTCAAGAATAATAAACAAAGGCTGCGGATCCTGTTTAAATTCAGATAATGCGAAGGCCCAGGGCAGACGCGGCCTGCAACCTTCCGATGCAAGCCGGCGCACATGTTCATTATCTGATTGGCTCCAGATAAACATCTGTGCCATCATCGCCTCGGGGTATTTAAGGATAAAGGGCCGGACGGCGAACTCTGCGCTTGAGTAGCGGGTAAAATATTCAAGCGCCTGCAACGAACTTTGGTAATGATCCAAACCATATTTTTCAACAAAATCAGGAAAAAACAGCGCTTCTAAACCACTAAACCGGTGGGCTATTTTTTCCAAAATGACAATGCTTTGCTCAAAAGGCGCGGGCAGAAAGCGATGCAGGGCGTTGGTGATGGTTCTGATACGTGCCTTTAAGGCTTTGTCGTCCCACTCAGCATCAAATATAACGTCTTGAAAGGCGGTACAACAAAAGTCGGGATAAACCGATAAAACCTGATCGGCAAGGTCAAGAATAAAGACTTTGTTATACACATCTTTTAACGGCTCAGCCATCTCATTTCCCCAGTATAATTTATGCTTAATAACGCGCAGTATTCACCATCAAAAAACACGTTCTCCAACATAATAAATAATGCTTAATAACGCGCAGTATTCACCATCAAAAAAACATTCACCATCAAAGAACACGTTCTCCAAAATAGAATACGCAGAATTCACCTTCCTGCATTCTGGTCCAGCGCTCATTATTAGTTAACGGACGGGTCGTTATAATAGTGACCACATCGTCAGGTGATGTTTCTTCATTAAAGTCGATCACCATATCCTCATCAATCAACCGGGCTTTGCCAAAGGGTGCTCGACGCGTTATCCAGGAGAGGTTATTGGTGCAATAACACATCACATATTCGCCATCACTTAAGAGCATATTAAAAACACCCATTTCACGCAGGGTATCCGCATAACCCGCCACTTTTTTGAACATCGCCGGCATATCAGCAGGCTCAGTTGAATAATCCTGACGTAATTGATCCAAAATCCAACAAAAGGCACGCTCACTGTCGGTTTGTCCAACGGGAATATCATGTCCCATCGGCAGCGCTTCAGAGCCCGTTAGTTGACCATTATGGGCATAAGTCCAGTTTTTCCCCCACAATTCACGAATAAAGGGATGGGTATTTTCTAAACTCACAGCACCTCTATTCGCCTGACGAATGTGACTGATCACAGATTTACTTTTGATCGGATACTCTTTTACCAATTTTGCGACGGGAGAATGGCAACTGGGAGTAGGATCTTTAAAACTACGGCAACCCTTACCTTCGTAAAAAGTGATTCCCCAGCCATCCTTATGCGGGCCGGTTTCGCCACCCCGCTTTATCAACCCGCTAAAACTGAAACAAATATCAGTGGGCACATTTGCGCTCATTCCTAATAATTCACACATTTATAAGTCCTACTCTCTGTTAACTCAATTCCGCTTTTTTTTATTGCGGCCTTGGCATAAAACTTTACTTACTTAACATTAAAAACGAAGGAATTGAGTTTAAGCCATTTTCTTTTCTATTAAATAAATCAAAATATGAATAATCTTGATATGAACCTCTTGGATACGATCTGCAAAACCAAAATGAGGTACACGGATCTCAACATCAGCAAGCCCCGACATTTTGCCGCCATCTTTACCGGTTAATGCAATAACAGAAATACCTTTTGCTTTTGCCACTTCGATTGCATTTAATATATTTTTAGAATTACCACTGGTTGATAAGCAAAATAACACATCACCTTTGCGCCCCACACCCTCCAGGTAACGCGCAAAAATCGCATCATAACCGTAATCATTACCAACACAGGAAATATGACTTGGATCTGAAATAGCAATAGCGGGATAGGCGGGTCTATGTTCGCGGTATCGCCCAGTCAATTCCTCTGCGAAATGCATCGCGTCACAATGTGAACCGCCATTACCGCAGGAAAGCACTTTACCGTCATTTTTAAAGGAGTCAGCGAGTAAACTAGCCGCTTTTTCAATATTTTTTAAGTTTTGCTCGTCGGCTAAAAATGCCTGTAATACTTTTTCAGCTTCTAACAGTTCAGCTTTAATTATTGATAGATTCATTATATCTCTTCTTATTTAATTTTTATTCAGGGCAAAAATGCATTAATACAGAATAGGTCTTTACCCAAACTGCTTGAAGACGCAGGAATCAACAGGTTGAGAGGTGATCCCTTTCGGATAAATCGACGCTATAACGTTGAAGCATCATCCTAAATCAATGCATTACAACGTCGAAGAGACTGATTGCCCTACGGGAGGTTGGTTATGCGCTTATTTTTACACAGTTGCCAAAGTGATAACAGCATCTTCATAGGATAAATGTGAAATTAAACGGGCAATAATTGAGTAGGTACAAATTGAAGTAAAAAACCAGATAACTATTATTTGACTCTAGGTTGATTTAAGAGCCACTCACCAGTTTTTACCTAAAGAGAAAAATGCCCTAATGTCATTTCCCTTATTACGATCCAGAGCAACGCCAGAACCCACTCCGAACACGGCAGGTCCAAAATTCGTATCTGTTCCTAAAAACAAACTGCCAGACGTCATTAACTCATCTATTTTAACGCTATCATTTATCCCCCATACATTACCCACTTCCAAACTCCCTCCCAGGTATAACGGTAACCCCGCATTGCCAAAGATTGAGCGCCCTAAATCATATTGATAAACCGCCGCACCAAATACTTTATGCGCACCGATAAACTCATCTTTATGGTAGCCGGAAAGGTTCAAAAAACCACCCAGCTCTGAGGCACGTATAGAAAAATCATCATCACTTAATACTGTTGCAAGAGAGGTGACACCCACGAAAGTATGCTGTCCCAGCCCCACTGCACCACGCCAATCAAAATTAATTTCAAGTGAGGAATTTTCTGTATTTTCTAAAAACGGGTGAGCATATTGATCCTTGCGCAAATAAAAATCGAGTGATAATTTATTACCTTGGGTGGGGAAATTAATACTATTAAGATTATCAAAACCAAATGACAGATAAGTACCCATTGAATAGTAGTCAAGCGCATCGTAGGACTGATCTTCAAAATTCATTTGGCCAATTTCAGCTAACAGACCCACTTCTGAGATGCCGTTATCCGTGTAAGCATTTCCCAAACCAAGACTGACTTGCCCATAATGATGAGTTAATGCAGGTCTGCTGTTATTCTGTGTAAACTGGCCCTGTGCATATTTTTCCTGCCTATATTCAACACGTGCACGGCTAAAATAATCATGCTCTGTGTCTAAAGGTTGATAAAACTCAGTCGCCAGCATCGACTCCCAACCTAAAGAAACCTCATTTATCCACTGCCCACCATTGTCTGTTATATCCGTAAGGATATAAGCGAGATCCAATGACACTTGAGAATCACTGGAAAAATCCCCTTGCCAGCTAAAACCAAAATGTAAGTAATTAGGTCCCCATGACTTGGCCCTGGTTTTTATCACTAACATACGTCCGGTGTTCGTATCAATAAATTCCGCATTAACCGTGTCAAACAGGTCTAATGCGTAGACGCGTGAAATGGCATCGTCTAATTTTTCTTTGCTGACCAGATCCCCCACTCTGATGCCCAACTGTCGTTCAATAATCTCCACGGCGACATTAGAATCATTTTCATATTGAATAGTGACAATAGGCTGAGATGCAGCTTTTATCCATTGCGCTTGTTTGGCTTTTTTGTGCCGAGTATATTGTAAATATTGCTTATCATAGAGACTTAAGGATTGTATTTTATCCCTATTTTCAAGTGCAGATTTTTCACCTAAGGCCATTGCTGCAGGCATCTGAGAAAAATCGCTGGTGCTTAATGCGCCGATATCAGGTCGAATCAGCAGATCTTTTTCACCGAGTAGGTCTATTTGTCTTTTTGTGGTATTGATGGTTAATATATTAGATAACTGATCCAGTACATCGATAGGAAGGTTAATCTCTTTCTGGGTTAACAAAGGGGAGCCGATATCAACGGCAATAATAATATCTGCCCCCATGAGCTTAACGACATCAACCGGCATATTATTAACTATCGCCCCATCAACAAGCAGCCGTCCATCAATCACAGTCGGCTCAACCACACCGGGCACCGTCGATGATGCTCTCATTGCTTGAACAAGACTGCCATGATTGAGTACCACGGTCTCAGCCGTTACAATATCAGCCGCCACTGCGCGATAGGGGATAGGTAAATCGTCAAAACTCTCAAATTCGCTGACTACCCCGGTTGAAAGCTTAAGCAGTTGAAATGCGGATTGACCGAGCAAAAGACCGCTGGCTGTTTTAAGTGTGGCATCGCTATAACCGAGTCTCAGGGCAATATTGTATTCATCGCGCAACTGTTTATCCGCATATTGTAAATTTTCTCGCGGTATAAAATCTGAAAAACCTTTGTCCCAGTCGACATTGAACATAATATTTTCAATCTCATCGGCATTATATCCTAGCGCATACAGTCCACCGATATAAGCGCCGATACTGGTACCTGCAATAAAATCAATCGGCACATTATTGCTTTCTAAGACTTTTAAAATACCGATGTGCGCAGCCCCTTTCGCACCACCTCCACCTAAAACAAGCCCTATTTTAGGCCTAGCTTGGGAATCTGCAAAAACCGTTAAGGACAGAAGGAGTGATAACAGCAATAAATAACGCACTATAAAGCTTCCTTGTGTTAGATTATGAACCAATTAGGTATTGTTAGTGTGCTAATGCCTGATAGCAAAAAAATAATTAAATGATCACATTTTAAAAAAAGCATAATTCCTTTAACTGTTGATTTAAAGGGGTATTCCCACTTTTTAATTCAGATCGTAATTTAATTTATTTTGCTATAAAAATTACTTAACAAGCTAACCTGATTTAAATGACAAAAAATGCGCTCAGTATAAAGCATTCATTATCTTATTATCTTACTAATCACTGCAATTTTATGTCCTAAAATTAACCGCCTGTAATAGTTGTACGACTTTACATACTCACCTAATTCTTGGTATAACAGATAAATTAAAAATTGAAGAGCAAAGCCGATGCACATATTAAATTTTGAAGCCTTTTTAATCGCGATAACGATTCTCACTTTAACACCGGGTTTAGATACTGCGCTGGTTATTCGCAATGCTAGCCGTTCGGGGGGAATCGACGGTTGTGTGACCAGTTTGGGGATCTGCCTGGGGCTGTTTGTCCACGCGACATTATCAGCTGTGGGTATTTCAGCTATTTTGCTGCAATCAGCACAACTGTTTCAGGTTATGAAGTGGTGTGGAGCAGCGTATTTAATTTGGCTGGGCTTAAGTAGCCTTAGGGCCACCTTTAAAGGTGCAAGCCATCTCAATATAAGCACCTGCACTGGGGTTACATTTGATCCCAAACGCTCCCTTCGTGAAGGTTTTTTATCTAATGTACTTAACCCCAAAACAGCTATTTTCTACCTTGCTTTTTTACCGCAATTTATTAATCCCGATTACTCCCCCTTTGTACAGTCACTTACCTTGGCGGGTATTCATTTTTTAATTGCGATGGTCTGGCAATGCAGCTTGTCCGGCGCAATTAATTCTGCTAAAAACTGGTTAAAAAACACTTCTATTATGACTTGGATGGAGGGTGTGACCGGCACTGTATTGATTCTCCTGGGCATAAAATTATTAATGGATGACTCAGTCGTTTAGCTTAAAAAACACATTAATGATGACCAGAATGGAGGTGTAACCGGCACTGTGCTGATTCTATTGGGCGTGGAATTATTGATGGATGACTCAGTGGTTTAGCTTAAAAAATACATTAATGATGACCAGAATGGAGGGTGTGGCGGGCACTGTGCTGATTCTTCTGGGCATAAAATTATTAATGGATGATTCAGTGGTTTAATTAATGGAATGAGTATTATGTTATCAGTAGGGTGCATTTTATGCACCTCAAGCAGCGGTATTTGATGCGCACAGCACACCCTACGACCAGCTTAAAAAACACCTCGATAATGACCTGAATGGAGCCTGTAATCGGCACTGAACTGATTCTTCTTGGCATAAAATTATTAATGGATGATTCAGTGGTTTAATATCACGATAAGCAATTCCGCTAATCAATTGGCCAATAAAGCCGCTCCGCGTACCCCACTGCTATCACCAAATTGTGCTTGGACAATAGGCACAGCTTGAATCCCTTTAAATAAAAAATAGGGTAAACGCTGCTGAAGATCGGCATAAAGACGTTTAATATTGGATAAACCACCGCCAAGAACAATAATATCAACATCATAGGTCAATTGCAGGTTTGCAAAACCAGTGCATAAAATATCAATAAATACTTGATAGACATGCAGCGCTTGCGCGTCTTTGTCTGCGACTCGTTTTAAAAATTGCTCAGCCTGCAGCGCTTCCCCTAAAAAATATTGGCAAAGATTGCTTAATCCCGTGCCTGAAATGTAATGCTCTAAACAGCCATAAAGACCGCAATTACACTGTTTTACAAACAGTCCATATTGGTTGACTAAATGGGCAGAAATCGGCATATGCCCCCATTCACCAGCAATTCCGCTTGCTCCACGATACAATTTACCGTCAAGCACTAATCCGCCGCCCACGCCGGTTCCTAATACAGCAGCAAATACTCTGGCGTTCCCCTTACCCGCACCTGTCAATGCCTCACAAAGCGCAAAACAGCGGCTATCATTATCAATATGTACCGTCCGATTGAGCTCTTTTGCCAAGTCATAGGCGACATGCTGCCCGGTTAAGCAGGGAATATTTGAAGATATCTGCTTCAATGACCGGGTTTCCTGGACACCGGGCAGACCGATACCAACACTGCCAATACAGGAATATTGCCTGTCTCTTTGCCTTACCAGTTGGCAAACTGTTTGAATAAAATGCAGATAATTATCACTTGGGGTGTCTATTCTGGCGGTATTTATCACTCTAAAATCTTGGTCAAAGACCACAATCTCAATCTTAGTGCCCCCAATGTCTAAACCATAACGCATGGTAATCCTTAACAGTCTCGGTTGTAGCAAATTTTATATTTGCTCCATGACACCGCCCCTAAAATGATCTTTAGAAGCGCAGCTAAATTAACATGCGAAAAGTCCACAGTTACTGGATAGTTTAAGCGAATAACATTTTACTGATAGTGCGCACACCGTGACCTTTACCGCCGGTCGCCCATAACCCATTTTCACTCAGCTGATAACTGCCCGAGAGATCAAAATGTATCCAATTTGATTGTGGATTAATAACAAAATTCGCTAAAAATGCCGCCGCCGTTGAAGCCCCTGCCATTCCCTCACCACTATGAATATTAGCAATATCTGCAAATGAGGAGCCAATTTGCTGGAAATGAAACTCTTCTAGTGGTAGACGCCACAGATATTCATTTTCCTGCTTAGCACAGCGACTTGCAAGCTCAGCCAATTGATCATCCATGCTTAGTACACAGTTATAATCACGACCAACCGCCATTTTAGCGGCCCCGGTTAAGGTTGCCGCATCAATAATAATGCCTGCGTTATCTTCCTGCGCTGCAATCAGACCATCGGCCAATACTAAACGCCCTTCAGCATCACTGTTTAATACTTCAACGGTGACGCCATTTTTATAAGTGATCACATCGCCCAATTTATAGGCATGACCGCTAACCAAATTTTCCGCGCAGCACAGGTATAATTTAACCCGCTTATTTAAGCCGTTCACAATGGCCAGTGCTAATGCGCCAGTCAGTGTCGCAGCTCCCCCCATATCACTTTTCATTATGGCCATTGAACCGCTCGGTTTTAAACTATAACCACCTGAATCAAAAGTGATCCCTTTACCGACTAAAGCATAGTCAACGGCTGCATCAGGATCACCCGTTGGATTAAAATCCAGTTGTAACATACAGGGCGGACGTGTACTGCCTCGACCAACCTGATAAATTCCCTGATAGTTTTCTATTAATAAGTCTTCACCTTCGATTATCTTATGGGAAATAGCGATACCTTCAGGTAAAACAGACTCGATTAATTTAACCGCTTTATCACAAAGTACATTAGGCGCTAAAGCTTCCGGCCCAAGATTAATCGTTTCACGTACCCATTCAACAATCTTTTTTTGCGCCGTAAGGTTTTGCAATTGAGCGGGATCCAATTCAGAAAAATCTATATTAGCGCCTTTTTTAGCATTATAAAAACCCTGAGAAAATGCCCAACGTAGCTCTTTATCCCAGAGAGAACCATCTAATTTAATACCTTCAAGTGACATACCATCTAACTTGCGCGCCGCTGCTTGAACCTGGCGGAATAAGGGGTTATCTTTATTCAAATGGATAGTTGCATGACCCTCGGAAAAACTCAGCAGAGCGCCCTTTCCCCAGATTACTGATGCCGTTGCAAAACTTAAAGAAACTAAAAAAACATTGCTCATATTATTTCCTTTTCAAAAAAAAACGCAAGCCGAAGCTTGCGTTTTTAAAAATCAGATAACCAAACCAATTGAAGATTCAGACTCCAGGTAATTTGGATATAACATTAAATTTCGTCAATCCAGCATTGCTGGACGGCTTCTAGAATCCGCTCGCTGCAATACTTAGGATCATCCTCAAAATCATCGAGACTTAAAATCCACTCGCGCAACGCAGTAAAATGCAGTTGGGTTGGATCTTGCTTAGGATATTTATCAATCAAAGCTAATGCTATTTCTAAAGAATCTATCCATTTTAACGTCATGTTTATCTCCTCATTAGAGTTAAATACGGCCTAGTCTGATATTACTAATGACTTTCTGAGACCATATTAACGGTATATTTAGGAATTTCTACCACTAAATCTTTATCTGTTACACAGGCCTGGCAGCTTAGGCGGGAGTCAGGCTCAAGTCCCCATGCTTTATCTAACATATCATCTTCCAGTTCATCACTTTCTTCAAGCGAATCAAACCCTTCTCGAACGACAACATGACAGGTAGTGCAAGCACAGGATTTTTCACAGGCATGTTCAATATGAATGCTATTTCTTAAGGCAATATCTAAAATAGTCTCGCCTTCTTTAACTTCAATCACTAAACCATCAGGACATAACTCTTCATGGGGTAAAAATATTACTTTTGGCATATTAATGGTACCTTCTATCTTTTAAATTAATTAATGCGTGCTAGATTTGATCTACTGCGCGACCGGTTAATGCGCTTTTGATTGATGAATCCATACGCAACGATGCGTAGTGATCTGTTAGTTTATCAATCGCTTCAAGTGCTTCTTTAATGGCGTGAACATCATCACCTTCAGCAATTTTAGCAAGCACGTTAATATTATGTTTAATAACCTGATATTCGTCTAAATCAAGCAGCTCTGCACCATCTTTATCAAGTGCCGCTTCAAGATTCTCAATAACACGTTTAACTTCGACTTTTTGCTCAATTAACATACGTGCTTGCATATCTTTTTCAGCAAAAGTCATGGAATCAGTTAACATCTCCATCACCTGCTCATCGCTTAAACCATAAGAAGGTTTTGCTTCTATAGAGGCATGCACACCGGAAGATTTTTCCATTGCATTAACACTTAATAAACCATCCGCATCAACTTGAAAAGTCACCTTAACATGTGCCGCACCTGCCGCCATTGGTGGGATACCGGTCAAGACAAAACGCGCTAAAGAACGGCAATCACCAACCATCTCTCGCTCGCCTTGTAAAACATGGATCAACATTGCAGTTTGACCATCTTTAAAGGTAGTAAACTCTTGCGCACGGGCAACGGGAATAGTGGTGTTACGGGGGATGACTTTTTCAACTAAATCGCCCATTGTCTCTAGACCCAATGAGAGAGGTAGTACATCCAATAATAACATTTCTGAATCAGGTTTATTACCGACTAAAATATCAGCCTGAATGGCAGCGCCAATAGCGACTACTTTATCGGGATCAATATTGGTTAACAGTTCTTTTTTAAAGAAATTAGCCACATTCTCACGCACTAACGGGACACGTGTTGAACCACCGACCATCACAACTTCCACTATTTCATCGAGGTTAATGTCAGCATCTCTGATCGCACGCTTACAGGCACGTAATGTTTTTTGAACCAATTTTTCAATCAGTCCATCAAAAGTGTTTTTATCAAGCGTACCTGACCATGGCACAGTATTAAGTTTAATCTCAACCTGTTGTTGATCGCTTAACTGCTGTTTGCTTGTCCGTGCAACCTGTAATAACTCTTGCTGTAATTGCGGCGATATTTCACCGGTAATACCGGCTTCAGATTTAATCCAGTTTACAATGGTCAAATCAAAATCATCACCACCAAGAGCTGTATCTCCCCCCGTAGCAAGCACTTCAAAAACCCCGGCATGCAGGCGCAAAATAGAGATATCAAAAGTCCCGCCACCTAAATCATAAACGGCAATCACGCCCTCTTGCCCGGAATCAAGTCCATAGGCAATGGCCGCAGCAGTCGGCTCGTTTAATAAACGTAAAACATGTAAACCTGCCAAACGCGCAGCATCTTTTGTGCCTTGACGTTGTGCATCGTCAAAATAAGCAGGCACGGTGATAACAACGCCATCAAGGTCCCCCTGCAGACTTTCCGTTGCACGCAGGCTTAATATCTTTAAAATTTCACTTGAAGCCTGAACGGCATTGATTGCACCCGCTCTGGTGTTAATTTGCGCTAAACCACTTTCGTGAGCGCTAAGCTGGTAGGGAAGATGGGTTTTATCCAAATCAGCTAATGTCTTGCCAATCAGTCGTTTAACAGAAACTAGGGTATTTAAGGGATCCGTTAAAAGGTGTTGCCGTGCATCATAACCGACGCTTATCTGCGTATCACCTTGAGCATTTTTTTCACCATAGTGCACAACGGATGGCAGCATATCTTGTTGCTGATGGTCGACTAATGTAACAGCCCCACCACTACGAACAGTTGCAACCAATGAATTGGTTGTACCTAAATCGATACCAGCAGCTAATTTATGCTGGTGCGGCGCTGCAGATAAACCGGGCTCTGCAATTTGAAGTAATGCCATCGTTTAATATCCTGTATTCTAGTGTGATACCAAAATAATTAATGAAGTAATCAATAAGTACAACGGAAAAAATAAACTCTAACAAGATGAGAATTGGATCGTTATTCTCACTTCACAAAATCCTATGCAACGATTTTGAACAGCTTTAGCTGACCAAGAAGTGGTAAAGAACAAGATCGTCTAAATAAAACTCATCACACAGTTAGGGATAATTTTAACCAGCAAAGCTGATCACCTTTTTAATTCTTTTGGTATTAGTATTAATCAAATAATTTTTCTTCGATTAATACTAATTCAATTTGAAGTTTGAGCATAAATTTTAATTGTCTGATGCTGTCCGCAGTTGCTTCCAATTCATCATTTTGAAGTTGCACTTCTATCTTTGACTCTAAACCTGCGACCTGCTGCTGTAATTGCAGTGCAAATTCATCCATTTTATCTTGATCATCTTCTGTAAATGCTGCGATAGTTTCACGCCATTCCATCTGCTGCACCAAGAAAGCAGTATCTTGTAATGTTTTATGTTCTAAAGCGATATCCAGGCCGGCCAATAAAAGCAAATATTGTGCACGTAAACAACTGTTTTTTAATGTCTGATAAGCATCATTTATTTCGGTGCTTTTCTGCATTGCGCGCAAACGTTCACTGTCGTTTTGCATCACAAATTTATCCGGATGGTATTGCTTTTGCAGTTCGCGGTAAGTTTCGGATAATCGAGTTTGATCAATTGGAAATATAACCGGAAGAGAAAATAGATCGAAGTAATTCACAACAGTTCCCTAAAAAAAAGAGGAAAAATGTAAACATAATTCCTCAGTAAAAATACGATTTATCAGTATAACGGGTTAAAGGATTAAATTTAAGTGTTAAACATTAAAACTTTCACCGCAACCACACTCACCGTCTATATTAGGGTTATTAAATTCAAAGCCCTCATTTAGGCCTTCTTTAACAAAATCTAATTCGGTACCGTCAATGTAAAGGAGACTTTTTTTATCAACAACGACTTTGACGCCTTTATCGATAAATACTTGGTCGTCATCATTAAGCACATCAACGAACTCGATTACATAAGACATACCGGAACAACCCGATGTTTTAACCCCTAACCGTAAACCAATCCCTTTACCGCGATTAGATAGAAAAGCAGCAACATGTTTTGCAGCTGGTTCTGTCATTGTGATAGCCAAAATTGACTCCAGTTATTAATTCAAATATTCAATATTGGCAAATATCATCAAGATGATACCTGCCAAACCGCTTTTATGCGTTCGGGTGTTTACTTTTATAATCAGTAATTGCCGCTTTAATCGCATCTTCCGCAAGAATAGAACAGTGAATTTTTACTGGCGGTAAAGCAAGCTCTGCTGAGATTTGAGTGTTAGAAATAGTACCCGCTTGTTCTAGCGTTTTACCTTTTACCCATTCAGTCACTAAAGAGCTTGATGCTATTGCGCTACCGCAACCGTATGTTTTGAATTTTGCATCTTCAATCAGACCGTTCTCACCAATTTTAAGTTGCAGTTTCATTACATCACCACAAGCAGGTGCACCCACCATACCAGTTGCAACACTTAGATCATCTTTGTCAAATGAACCAACGTTACGTGGGTTTTCATAATGATCTATTACTTTTTCGCTGTAAGCCATGATATATATCCTTTTAGTCTTTTATCTAAAATCGTTTGTGAATGTAATTTAGTGTTCGTTCTCTTTGATAAAAATACAATGCTGCTTTTATCAGCCTTGTACTATTATCTAAAAAGCTCAATCAACCCTATTAATGTGACCACTCGATACTCTTAATATCGATGCCTTCTTTATACATATCCCATAAAGGAGACATATCACGTAAGCGTCCAATATTTTTACGAATAATATTAATTGCGTAATCAATTTCTTCTTCAGTAGTGAAACGGCCAATACTGAAACGAATTGAACTGTGCGCCAACTCATCATCACGGCCTATTGCACGTAAAACATAAGAAGGTTCTAAACTTGCCGAGGTGCATGCACTGCCTGAAGAAACCGCTAAATCTTTAAGCGCCATCACCAAAGACTCACCTTCAACATAGTTAAAACTAATGTTGATATTACCCGCAATACGGTTTTCTAGAGAGCCGTTGACATACACTTCTTCCATATCATTAACGCCATTTAATAAACGCGTTCTTAATGCCAAAATACGTACCTCATCAGAAGCCATTTCTTCCTTGGCAATACGGAAAGCTTCGCCCATAGCGGCTATTTGGTGTGTTGGCAATGTACCACTGCGCATACCACGTTCGTGTCCGCCACCGTGCATTTGTGCTTCTAAACGCACGCGGGGTTTACGACTGACATATAGTGCGCCAATACCCTTAGGACCGTAAATCTTATGCGCTGAAAATGACATTAAGTCTACTTTTAAAGCTTGGGTATCAATCTCTATTTTGCCGACACTTTGCGACGCATCAACATGAAAGATAGTTTTATTTGCACGGCATAGTTCGCCAAATCCTGCGATATCTTGAATAACGCCAATTTCATTATTAACGTGCATTAAACTCACCAGCACAGTGTCTGGACGTAATACCTCTTTTAATTGTTGTGGTGTTACGATGCCATCTTCCTTAGGATCAAGGTAAGTCACTTCGTAACCTTCACGCTCAAGCTG
This sequence comes from Psychromonas ingrahamii 37, assembly GCF_000015285.1. Lineage (NCBI taxonomy): Bacteria > Pseudomonadati > Pseudomonadota > Gammaproteobacteria > Alteromonadales > Psychromonadaceae > Psychromonas > Psychromonas ingrahamii. The sequence goes on along the minus strand of NC_008709.1, from coordinate 1,643,421 downwards.
ACGACAAGTGTCTAATACTGCTTTATGCTCAGTTTTTGCGGTAATAATGTGCTTGCCTTTTTTAACATAAAAATGCGCAGCACCTTTAATAGCAAGATTGTTTGATTCTGTCGCGCCGGAGGTGAAAACAATTTCACGAGGATCTCCACTGATTAAATCGGCGATTTGTTCACGAGCGACATCTACCGCTTCCTCGGCATGCCAACCAAAACGATGCGAACGGGAAGCTGGATTACCGAATTCGCCGCCTGGGGTTAGATATTGCATCATTTTTTCTGCAACACGTGGGTCAACCGGTGTGGTTGAAGAGTAATCAAGGTAAATTGGTAATTTCATTTGTATCTCCGCTGTGCTATATAAACGTATTAGTGTGACTTAACATTTAGCTTTTCAGTTTGGTTAAATTTATTATTTTGAATTCCAGAAATATGCTGTACATGATCAGAGACCATTAGCTCTTCAAGGGTAATATTATCTAAAAAAGTACTGATGCGATCACTCAGCTGAGCCCACAAAGAGTGTGTCAAACACTGTACCCCATCTTCTGCACAGCCCCCTTTTCCGCCGCATTTTCTGACGTCTACGGACTCATTAACAGCATCAATAATCATTGCTACAGAGATTTGATGACGCTCTTTGCCCAGTTTATAACCACCACCTGGACCGCGAACACTGCTCACCAACTCTTTTTTGCGTAATTTGGAGAAAAGCTGCTCAAGATAGGAAAGGGATATTCCCTGACGCGCCGAAATGTCAGCTAATGGCACCGGGCCTGTATGCTCTTTAATAGCGACATCAATCATGGCGGTTACTGCATATCGCCCTTTTGAAGTTAATTTCATAATGCTTCACTTATATAGTGGGAAAATGAGATATAACAACCTATAGCAACACTTTCCGTGGACTTCATTGTGTTATTATAAATACCTGACAAAAATAGTCAAGTAAAAATACCTGACAAAAATAGTCAGGTAAAAATAATGCACTTTATGAGATTTTATTCTTTGCCTGCATCGATTGATTAACTTCTTTTTCTGCTGAACTCACTGATTTTTGGACGCTACTTAAAATCCCCCGCCACATTCTCAGCTCTTTGACTTCAGGACGAGCGCGGTTGAAAAAGCGGCGTAATTTATTCATTACCAATCCCGGATGTGCGGGAACGATAAAGCCGGTATCTTTTAAAGTTTGTTCTAGGTGGTTAAACAATCCTTCGATTTCGTCAGCAAGAGGATATTCCTGTGGCTGCTCAGGGTAAGCCTTAGATGCCAAAAATTCCATGCGAACTTCATAGCTCAGAGTTTGTACAGCCATTGCTAAATTTAATGAGCTATAGTCAGGATTTGCAGGAATAAACACATGAAAATGACACTTTTGTAGCTCATCATTAGTCAAACCACTATTTTCACGACCAAATACTAATGCCACAGGATGTTTATTGCCTTCTTCGACAACTTTTTGACCCATTTCTCGAGGATCCAACATAGGCCAGTCCAAAGTACGTGAGCGAGCACTTGCACCAATCACTAAACCACAATCAGCAATTGCATCATCTAACGTATTGCAAACTTTATGATTTTTTAATACATCCGAAGCACCCGCAGAAAGTGCAATGGATTTTCCATCAATTTCACATTCAGGCGTGACAAGTACTAGTTTTGTTAACCCCATTGTTTTCATTGCTCTTGCTGCACTGCCGACATTACCGGGATGAGAAGTGCCAATGAGTATAATGCGCACGTTTTCTAGCATTTGTATTCCTTTATGTTTAAGACGAATTTAAGTGCCCGAAGTTTACCACTAATTAAATTACAAAAAATAGTTCTATTAACGCTGTTTAATTATCTATTTTTTAGAATAAAGCAAGTGATTACCCTTAAAATTAAACACTTGCTCGAAAAATAAACAAGGCAAAATATTGCAGATTTATGTGATCTATGTATAATTCTGCGCCGAGGGAATCTCCCTTCAATGTTCTTTAAAATCTAATGGTGATCCAATGCATCCAATGTTAAATATTGCGATTCGTGCTGCCCGTAATGCAGGCAAAGTAATTGTTAAAGGCTACGAAAATTTAGAAGCCGTCGAAGTTGAAGAGAAATCGTTAAATGATTATGTCTCCAGCGTTGATAAAGAAGCGGAAGTTGCAATAATTGGTACTTTACGCAAATCATACCCCGACCACTGCATCATTGCGGAAGAGTCAGGTACAGATGATGGTAAAGACAAGGATTACCAATGGATTATTGACCCGCTGGATGGTACAACTAACTTTATCCACGGTATTCCTCATTTTTCTGTTTCTATCGCATTAAAAATAAAGGGCCGTACTGAAGTGGGTGTTGTATTCGATCCCATTCGTAACGAGTTATTCTCGGCCGTTAAAGGTCAGGGCGCTCAAATCAACGGCTACCGTACGCGTACTAATACAGTCGCAAAACTTCCCGGTACACTGTTAGCTACAGGTTTCCCTTTTAAGCAAAAATACCACACAGAAACATACTTAAATATCTTTAGAGATTTATTTTTGGATGTTGCCGATATGCGTCGTAGTGGCAGTGCTGCACTTGACCTTGCTTACGTTGCGGCAGGTCGTGTAGACGGATTCTGGGAATTTGGTTTAAAGCCTTGGGATATCGCTGCTGGTGAACTATTAGTTAAAGAATCGGGTGCAATGATGACCGACTTTAACGGCGGCAATGATCAAATGAAATCCGGTAATGTTGTTGCAGCAAATCCAAAGCTATTAAAAGAAATGCTAACGGTTATTCGTAAACATAACCTTTAATACATTTGCTATAAACAGCATTAGCTTTTTTGTAAAAACGCAAACACCTGTTTGCGTTTTTATGCAAAATAATGATTAAAAGAGATACTAACGGGTATTGGTAAACAAAACCTGTAAACAGCATTAGCCTTTTTTATGCCAAATAATGGTTAAAAGGTATACTAGCGGGTATTAGTAAAAAAACAGCTTACAGTTAACTCCCCAGTAAGCTCAGAACTTCTATAACGTTTATTTTATAACCTATATTTTACTTAATAATGGCAATAGGTTGATCCACAACAAATTCACATCTGCTATTAATTGCAATTTAATCTCAACTACATATTATGAATATTCCGAATTTAATAAAAGTGAATAATCATGATTAAAAATTACCCTGATACTTTATTTGAAGAAATGAAACTGCTTTCTAAATTCCCATTTGCATCCCAACAAGAAGGTATTAAAGTTCATAAGGATGCCGATCCGTCAATTGTTACCGCAGCCAAATCGTTATTCGATAAAGGGTTAACGACTCTGCCCGATGGTGGTTATTTAACTGACAGCGGTTTCGAAACAGTCGATCATCTTAACCACGTCTTAGCGACATTAAGCTAAACCGATATTTTTCTGATCGACTCTGTTGAGTTATTAAACCGGACGAGGTACATTCTCCGCCTTCTATAATTTTATTCTATTTAAGGCCTTTTAATGAAAGTTATCTCGTTCAACATCAATGGGCTGCGAGCTCGTCTCCACCAACTGCAAGCTATTATTGATAAACACCAACCCGATGTCATTGGATTGCAGGAAATCAAGGTTCATAACGATGTTTTCCCTGTTGCTGATGTTGAAGCGATGGGATACCACGTCTATTTTCATGGGCAAAAAGGCCATTACGGTGTGGCAATGCTTTGTAAAAATAAAGCCCTCGATGTGCAATATGGTTTTCCTACGGACGATGAAGAAGCGCAGCGCCGCATGATCATGGTAACAGTGCAGGATAAAGCGGGTTTACCTGTGCGCATCCTCAATGGTTATTTCCCCCAGGGAGAGAGCCAAAATCACGAAACCAAGTACCCTGCAAAACGTAAGTTTTATCAAGATTTAAATATTTATCTCAATGAGTACCACACTGCAGAGGACCAACTGATTGTAATGGGAGATATTAATATTTCCCGGCTTGATTTGGATATCGGCATTGGTGAAGTAAATGCAAAACGCTGGTTACAAACAAAAAAATGTAGTTTTTTGCCAGAAGAGCGTGAATGGTTAGCTAAATTGATGGATTTTGGTCTTATAGATACCTTTAGGTTATTAAACCCCGAAGTATCTGACCAATATAGCTGGTTTGATTATCGCTCTCGTGGGTTTGATGATAATAGAGGCTTACGTATAGATGTTATTTTAGCCACGGAAACATTGGCAAATAAGACCATTGATACCGGTATAGATTATGAATTAAGAGCTATCGAAAAACCTTCTGATCATGCTCCAATATGGACAGAGTTTGCTAATTAATACCAAATTCATTAAATTCATGCCCATTTATGCTTGTTAAAACACATGCTAGCTAGACATAAAACTACGTTTTAGTCTTTGTTATTTATTTTATAATTAGAACAACTAGTTACTGCAATCAATGCCTTGCTTTAATGCGTTTTAACGGCGCCTAAATAGATCTTCTAATTAGTGAAATTGGTATAATACTTTAGCCTAGCAAACTTATTTAAACTCACTTTAGGTGAGTTTAAATTTTTGGCCAATCCAACTTTCCAACAGCACCAATGGCTTCTATTTGATTAATAAAAACATCACTTGTAAATAAACAACCTGACTTTGGATATGCTTTAAAATGGTAATCTTGATTATTTAACTTAAAGTCAATCTGGTAGGCATGCAGATAAGCACGATCAAATGCAGCACTCTGCGGCGATTTTTCAGCATAGAGAGGATCACCGCAAATAGCACTGCCGATACTGTTAAGTGCAACACGAATCTGATGTGTTTTCCCCGTACGCGGTTTAATTACAAACAGACGTTTGCCATTCTCTAAGGAATAACTGAAGAACTGTGTGATCGCTAAGTTATTAGTCTGTTTAGTTAATTTCCACATAGAGCGACGCGACTTTTCCATCCCGCCTTTTATTAAACCCTGTTTCTTTTTTGGTTTTTTATCGCTAATAGCCAGATAATATTTTTGAATCTGATGCTCAAAAAACAAGGCGGAAAGCTGCGCGGCACTCGGTGAAGATTTAGCCAGCAGTAACAAACCTGAAGTCATTTTATCTAAACGATGAACGCTATAAAGTTTACAGGAAAACGCTTTTTCAGCGGCAACCACTACACCAAACTCGCCATCTTCACTGTGAAAATTAATACCGGCCTGCTTATTGATGACAATAAATTCATTATTTTCATGCACCACTGAAAAATAATTTTTATAGTTAAAAAAAACCTCATCTACACTATTAGTCATGATAATTTGCCTGCAAAGAAAAATGCCCCAGTGTACCTAATAGCAGGGGTAATGAAGACACTATTTCATCTACTTCAGGTAGTTGATTAAAAAGAGTCAACATCTCCAGATTATCGCCACTGGGATTCGTTATTTTACTTAATAGTAATGTTGCAGTTTGTAATAACTGCTCAAGTGTCCCTTCTTTCACTATCTCAATATTCTGCTCAATACTTTGAAAACCCGATAAATAACCTGATGCAAAACGGCTGCCCTGCTCGGTAATTTCTAGGGATTCATTTATCCATCTCTGTGTCGGTAACACAAGCGCTATCGATTGTTGGTAGCCAGTCAAACAAGCATCGTAAAACTGCATGCATGCAGTCGCAAATTCAACCGCTAACTGCTCATTGCTAAAAGAAGGCATTAGACCTTCAGCCCATAAACAGGGCAACCAGTCCTGAAGATCAAGTTGTGTGGGAGACGCACTAATGGCGCAGATAAACCCTAACATTTGATCAACATCCAGCGCATTTTTTTTGATTTCTGCTATTTCACAGAGCGCGACTAAAGCTTGATAAGGGGAGGTTTGTTTATTCATTTTCACCTAAAAAATTCCATGTCTAAATAAGCGGTTGCCAGTGTTACTGTCTATACTTAACGTATTGTAATTTTAAGGATTACAGCGTTAGCACCGAGCCAAAAAAAAGCCTACCATAAGGTAGGCTTAGATCATTTAAATTAATCGGCTTATTATTAGAATAACACGTTCGATAAATTGTATAAATCTTCACGGAACGGACGCTCCATCTCTTCTAAACATTCAATAATATCATGGTCAACCATCTTGCCATACTGAAGACCGATACAACGCGCACTTTTACCATCAATCAAAAGCTCAACTGCACGGGCACCCATACGACTTGCTAATACGCGATCAAACGCCATAGGTGAACCACCACGTTGGATATGGCCTAAAATAGTGGCACGCGTTTCTCGGCCGGTCTTTGCTTCAATACGTTTAGCCAATTCTGTCACATCCGTTACATGTTCAGTGATCATAATAATGGCATGCTTTTTACCCGAGGCTTCACCCGTTTCAATATGCTCAAATAATTCAGCTTCGTCAAAACCTATTTCCGGCAGGACAACATATTCACTGCCGCCAGCAATGGCAGACCAAAGCGTTAAATCACCACAATAGCGACCCATTACTTCAACAATAGAGATACGGTTATGTGATGAAGAGGTATCACGTAAACGGTCTACCGCATCAACAATGGTATTTAAGCAGGTCATAAATCCGATAGTATAATCTGTTCCGGCAATATCATTATCAATTGTTCCAGGAATACCGATACAGGGATAACCCATTTCACTGAGTTTTTTCGCCCCCATATAAGAACCATCACCACCGATCACAACTAATGCTTCAATACCGTGCTTTTCTAGATTTTTAATCGCTTCCTGACGGACACTTTCTTCTTTAAATTCAGGAAAACGGGCACTGCCCAAGAAAGTACCACCACGGTTAATCATATCCGAAACAGAATGACGCGTTAACTGTTTGAGATTACCTTTATGAAGTCCGGCATAACCATCATAAATACCATAGACTTCAATATCATTTGCCAGAGCACAGCGCACGACTGCACGTATTGCTGAATTCATACCCGGTGCATCACCGCCGCTTGTTAAAACACCAATTTTTTTAATCATTTGCTACCTCATCCTGTTACTGCTGTAACTGCTAAGTCAATATTCGAAATATGTGATTCGGAAGGGATATCCTGAACTTATATCTGCCTACCTTAAAATTTTTTAAACTAAAACTGAGTAATTAATAAAAATTAGTCTACCTTTTTTTATAGCATCTATCTATTTAATTACACTATGTTACTTTTCTGATAAATGCCTCGACGGTAAGTTTTAATTTGCGCTAATTATCTGCTAAAAAAGAATAACATTCTTTGTTTTTCCTCAATATCAGGTACAAAAGAAACATCTTTACTGTCACATTTCTGTAATGAAAAATCGTTATAGTGCCCCTAAATCAAACAGGAGAAAATAATATGAGAAACAAAAGAAAAACCCTACGTAACAACCATATCTGGTTTTCACTATGGAATACAAAAAACCTTCAAGAAGCCCCTAAGTGTGACGCAACTTATCGCCCTACTCGCGTTTCAAGTAAATAAAGTCTGATACAAATCACCAGAATGCCCATTTAAAAGTGCTAAGCAGCATTTGAAATTATTTCATTATGGGACGGGGGGAAGAAAGAAAGAAAGAAAAAATAAAGACTATAATCAATGTGTTACATGATTAACTTAAAACTGCATCATGTTGTAACCCATTGATTAAAATAAGTTAACCCTCTTTATGCATTAACATTAAGACTCTCTGATAGTATTACTACTAATGAAAAATAGTGGAAAATTTCTTAATTGCATTGTTATTTCCCATCTACTTTATGGCTTAACCTTAAGACACTTTAAGTGTTTTATTACTAATGGAAAATAGTGAAATATTTATTAATTCCACTATTATTTCCCATTCATTTCTTGTGCCTATTAGTCTCTATTGAATGCCTGAATTGTAAAAGCGAAGGGCTCATCTTACCCAAAGCTTTAATTTATTAAGCGAGTTCATCAGAAACAACTTTATAAATAGGATCTTCAATGGTATTAACCTCGACCAGCACGCCGGCTTTACTCAACAGTTTGTGACAGTCTTTACTGAGATGACGAATATGTAGTTTTTTGCCCTCTTTTACATAACGATCCGTTAATACACAGATGGCTTCAATCGCAGAATGATCCGCAACACGAGATTCCGCAAAATCAACAATGACGCTGCGAGGATCATTTTGCACATCAAAGAGGTCAAGAAAATGACTCACTGAACCAAAAAATAAAGGGCCGTTAATGCGATAGGTTTTTTCTTTTTGATCTTCACTGGTAACATTTACTGCATAAATATGTTTAGCATGCTCCCATGCAAATACCAATGCTGAAACAATCACTCCCACAAAGACTGCAATGGCCAAATCAGTGACTACCGTCACCCCTGTTACTAAGATAATAACGATCGCATCTTTCTTGGGTACCTTACGCATCATCTTAAACGACGCCCATTCAAAGGTGCTTAATACAACAATAAACATCACACCAACCAGTGCCGCAATAGGTACTATCTCAATTAAACCGGAAGCGAATAAAATAAAGGCTAACAGTGTCAGCGCTGCCGTAATACCCGATAAACGACCACGGCCACCTGAATTAATATTGATCATGGACTGTCCGATCATTGCACAGCCACCCATGCCTCCGAAGACACCATTGACCATATTTGCGCCACCCTGTGCGATACACTCTTTATTAGCGCGACCACGCGTTCCGGTCATTTCATCAATAACAGTCAAGGTTAATAGCGATTCAATAAGGCCGACTGCCGCTAATATGAATGAATAAGGTAAGATAATAGCCAAGGTTTCCATCGAAAATGGCACCACAGGAAATGCAAATGTTGGTAATGTACCTGCAACGGTGGCGTTTTCATCACCCGTCATACTGCGCAGGAAATCAACAACGGTACGTGCCTCTAAAGCAGGAATAAAGTAAACTAATAATGTAACAACCACAATCGCCGCCAGCGTTGACGGTATTGCTGTGGTAAATTTAGGCAGAAAATGAATAATCAGCATCGTTAGCAGCGCTAAAGCAAGCATGATATATAACGATGAGCCCTGCATCCATTCAAGTTCTCCTACTTTATTGACTACTTTGAACTGCCCCATTTGGGCCATGAAAATAACAATTGCCAAACCATTCACAAAGCCAATCATCACGGAATGAGGCACCATGCGAATGAATTTACCAAGGTGAAAAACACCAAATAAAATCTGCAGTAGACCCGCGAGTAAAACCGCTGCAAATAAATATTCAACGCCGTGCTCAGATACCAGAGACACGATAACGATTGCCATTGCACCGGTAGCACCGGAAATCATTCCAGGACGGCCACCGAAAAAAGCGGTAATTAAACCGACCATAAAAGCGGCATAGAGACCAACCATAGGTTCAACACCCGCAACAAATGCAAATGCAACCGCCTCAGGCACTAATGCCAGGGCAACGGTTATCCCCGAAAACACATCATTTTTGACACTACTCTTATCGACTTGTGGAAATTCAAACACAGCTTGTGATCCTTAATGAGTACAAATAGTACCCACGATGACTTAATGGGATAGCTATAATAAATTGGTGGCATATTATAGCCAATTTTGCGATCAACATCAAAAAAAATATTTTCTTTAATCTTTATTACAGAAAGTGCCCGATAGCTTAATAACATTTAATTAAGCTTACTATTCAAAGGGTTAATAAAGAGAATAGTCATTATTCAACTGACAATAACCCGCACTACTGCTTTTTGCACATCAATGTTTTTATTAAGGTGCTTTTTTAATGCTCCAACATAGAAAATAATGCCAATCAGTTTAACCTTGCCTGCGTATCTAACCTGATTTTTAATCTATTACCATCTAAACTTCATCTAAAAATAATAACTCCCTTGGCGTTTTATGACTGATGAATACCAAATCAATTAATTTTCTGCTCATTTACACGGGTTAAAACACATGCTGGCGAGACATAAAACTACGTTTTAGTCTTTGGTTTAACTTTTATTGTTGCTGTTTCGCCCTAGGTACTCTGTTTCCACTTGCTAAAGTGTTTATTTATTACACTATAAGCGGATGGTAATTTCTATTGCCGCCTTGGTCTGGTATTTTATTATTTGAATCTAAGCATTGAATTACCTATAAAATCAAAGTGGATTTTCTTTCTATTATCACTCAATTTAACCAATGGGTTATTAAAAGTTGGATTAACTCATTGAATATCAATAAAATATAAATTACTCTCGTTTTATTTTATACTGATGGGCTGAAAATAAGAAATTCTACAGCCCTATAGACAAGAGGAATATTAATGCCAAAAATTCACACTCAAGATCCAAAGTTTTTTCTGCAAATTGCCAGCCCTGATGACGCAGTACTGGTTGTTAACTTTATGAAACAGCTGGGTACTTTTCAAAAAATGGCCGATAAAATAACTGCCACACCAGAACGAATAGAACGATTGCTTGCCGCTAAGCAAGGTGAGGCCGTGTTTGGCGTTTATGAGGGTAAAATGGTTGGCTTTGCATATTTCCATCAGAAAAGCTCAGCCTTTACGGGCCGCTTAGGGTTATACATTGACGGGTTCTTCATTGATGATTCAATGCGCGGTAAAGGATTGGGCAATATCATGATGCACTTTTTATCAAAATATGCCCTTGATCGTGGATGCGAAATGCTCGAATGGGCTTGCTTGGATTGGAATACTCCCGCCATTGAATTTTACCAAAAATTAGGCTCTGACTGTATTGATACGATGCGCATATATCGCCTATCCCCGGATAATTTAGCGGCAAACGCGTTGCTGTTTAAAGATGCCCCAAAACCTCATTGAAAAAATCTCGTTGAGGAAAGCCAATCTTTTTATTGCAATTCTATGTTAATAAAAAGGCACTTTATCGCTAAATATGATCGGGTATTTGTGTAATTATGCCACAGAAAAAATTAGAGCATGCTGAATTAAATAATGAGTTTTTTTAAGGAATTAGAACATCATTATCCCTTAGCAATGTGCTAATTTGACGGATAGATTGTTAATAATGACTTTTAATGCAGTATTTTCTGTAATTTATTTTACCGGATATCCAGCGTTTACCCGTATGCTCGGCAAACAATGCAAGTTTATCAAGTAAGCCCACGGCGCCATGATACTTTCGCCAAAATAGCATGCTAATGCTAACCAAGCCTCACGCTCTAAACCCGCTACACTCAAAAAATTTGGCTGTCCAGCTATTTACTTTGATTCCGTCCACCAGTTTTGGCCAGATAGAGTGCTTTATCGGCCTGAATTAATGCGGTTTCAATGGGGGTTTCATTTAGCTTGACCACAGATATCCCAATACTTGTGGTCACTTTTATTATAACGTCAGGTGTAAGCTCCAGCTGTAACTCATCGATGCGTTGTCGTAATCGTTCTGCCGCCAGTCTTCCTGATACAAGATCAGTGTCCGGCATCATCAAGGTGAATTCGTCACCCCCCAGGCGGGCAAATACATCAATAGTTCTTGTACACTTTAGGCAGTTATCCGCCACCAAGGACAAAAGTTTATCTCCAACATCATGGCCGTAGGTGTCATTGATATGTTTAAAATGATCGATATCTATCATCATGATGCAGGTTTTATTTGGTCGTCTTTTGGAGCGCTCAGTCTCTTTTTCCGCATAAGTAAAAAAGCTGGCCCGATTGTTTACCTGTGTTAGGTGGTCAATGGTTGCCATCTGATGTGTCAGCAAAGCCTCCTTTAGTAATCGCTCTAAAGCGCGTGCCATGGCAGCAATTTCATCACGCCCCCGAACCCGAATTTTGGTATCTGAATCGCTGGTAGGGATACTACGCATGGCCTGACTGATTATCGTCAGACGGTTACCAAAGCCGCGTACGACAATTATCCAGTAAAAAATTAACAGCAGTGTAGCGGCAATAATATTAAGGATCACGGTGAGATTGATGGCTCTTTTTTCTTGAACGATTGCGGCATCGGCAGTGGTTTGAAAGCGACGAAAAATTCGTTGTCTATAATCTGACGTGAGTGATGTTAGCTGATCGGCAAGTTGATCCAATTCTGTTAGATATTTTTTAGCAGACACCTGCAAGAACAATACGCGCTGTTTAATTTCAAAAACTCTGTTCCTTTGTTCTGAAGGCGTATTCAGCCATTGCACGATGGTGGAGGAGTGTGCCAACGAAGACTTATTTTCGCTCACTTCAGCCATTAGCTTTTCACTGCAAAGAAGGAATTCATCTTCTTGTTTTTTTAGCTGTTGTAACGTTTCAGCATAAAGGGCGCGTTCGATCGAAACGACCATACAGATGGTGATGTCTTGGATACTCGCAAAAAGAGCAGTATCTATCACTGTCGCAGTTTGTTGTGTGTAAGCATCAAGAACGTCGTTGCGTATAGTCTCTAAAATCTCTAATTCCGAAGCAGCTACACTCCGCGCCTGATCTTCTTTTGTAAAACTACTATTGATAACTTGAAACACAATTTGTGACAGGGAGCGGATTGACTGGCTCAGACTGTTCACTGTTAGCACATTAATATCTCCCCCTTCCAGTGAGATGGCAGAGGTTTTTATTTCCAATTCGTCTAATAATTTGCCAATCGATATATAAGAATCCGTCAATTTTTTTTGTTGTTGGGCCCCGATAAGACGATTGGTTTGTAGCGCGATACTATTCCCAATAACTTCAAGTTCGTTGGCCGCGTTTATCATAGGTACTGCGGTTGAAACGAATTTTTCTATCGAGAAGGTGAACTGCTTAATAAAATAGATCTTTAGCAAGTCATCGCTGCTAAATACCAGGACTGCAGAGATAAAGACCAAAAGCAATTTTCCTTTAATGCTGTATATGTAGCTCATTCAGTTTCCTGCTACACATGTTATTAAAGTCACTTATTTACCCAACCAGATTTTTGTATAAAATCGACGGTAGTTGTTATCTGGATCAAAAGGAGTCAGTGCCCGACTGTAGTTATCGATATTTTCTGTCGTCACAGTATAGGGTGGATTCACATAACCGCTGGGATCCTCTCCAGCAACCCTTCGATTGAGCTCATCTATGAGCTGCCAGCCGTGTAACAGGAGTGGCTCGGGTATAGTCGCGGCTTGATATTCATGATTGCGTATCCGCATAAAAGCTGAGGCGCTACCGTCACCGGCCGAGATGTTGATCGGCGCTTCATCAGAAGATTTTCCAGCTAGAATCAGGGGTACAACAGCGTGATCAAAATAAAGATCATTGATTCCAATGGCATGGGTCCAGTGATTGCCATACCGTTGCAGGAGCTCCGGAATTATCTGATTCATCTCTTTTGCAGTAGTATCAAGGGCAATATCTTCAACAGAGAGCAGTGTGGATTTTGGACTGGCATGAATGATATCGCCCATCAGTTCGGCCTTTTTCATGGCAATGGCATAACGACTATCAGTAAAAATGACCACACCCGCCTTACCAGATGATTTCTCAATAGCATAGTTGGCCGCGGCTCTCGCTACGGCAAGGGAATCGGTGGTAATATTTATAAATATTGGAGTGCCTTCGACGGGTCCAGGGAAGGGGCTGGAGTGCCAACTGGCCACGGGAATGCCTGCATTGGCAAATAACTGTAAATACTTGTTATTTTTCAAGGCGTCAACACCACCGATAATTAATCCATCTGGCTTAAGCTTTAGCGCCTTGTCAAATACACGTGCTCGTTGACTCTCAATGCTGCCAATATCAAGAACGATTAAACTCCAACCAATAACTCGTGCGGCTTCTCTAACTCCTTCGCCAACTCCCAGAATACCTGCATTTTTCAAATCCTCTGCGACATAGACAATTGTCTTCCCTGATTTGGCAGACGGCCCCGTACGTGGGCCATCCCATCGACTGGTAGCCAAAGCGGAATGACTGAAAATCAAGCTACAAAGAAGTGTCAGTATGGTATAAAGGTGCGGGCGTAGACCACAAAATATTGATTTCATATTCAGATTCTATTTGATATTTAGATAGCACTAAGGCTAAAAAACAAGAGTAATGTCACCGATCATAACAGCAACCATTTCATTCACCTTAAAAGAGCGGTAGGTGTTATTGGTCTGCATCTGACCATAGTAGGCTGGCAAATGCGGGATACCTGAATCGGTAGCACCGTTTTTGTTGCCACCATTGAAGTAAAACAGAGCGATACTGCTTAAATTTTCACTCAAAGGCATTACCACGATCCTCACCAGAAAAGGCCGCCAAGGCTACAAATGCGACAATGAACATCGTAACCACAAACCTCTTTATCATCGTCATATCCTAGCGTTTTTTTTATTTTTTAATATACCAGGCTGTGGTTGACTAAATCAAATAATGAACAGCATACCCAAAAGACTGTATTTTATTCGAAAAAGCTAAAAATGGCCTGTATTGGTTAGAATAACTATTTGAATCTATTTTCAAATTAAATAATACAATAACACACGTTAATGAAAATGGTTTGCAAATACTTTCTAGTTCATATGAGATCCGGTTAAGTCATTATGATATCTTTGCCAATTAGGGTAAAAGCGGGACACACAAGCCTTTTTAGGTTAATAAATTGAATTTAAAAATCAATTTCGTCTTAACAAGTCAAAAGTAGGACAGCCAAAAGTAGGACAGCCAATTTTTTATTACAATTTTCTGTTAATAAAAAAGGCACCTTATCGCCAAATATGACCGAGTATTTGTATGATTACAGCAGAGAAAATACTTTAGAAGGTGCTGAATTAAATAATGAAATTTGTTAAAGAATTAAAATATCGATATGACTTAGCAAGGTGCTAATTTGATGGATAGATTGTTAATAATGGCTTTTAATGCACTATTTTCTGTAATTTATTTTTACCCGATATCCAGCGTTTACCCGTATGCTCGGCAAACAATCCAAGTTCATCAAGCGAGCCGACGGCGCCATGATAATTTTTACCCAAATAGCATGTTAAGCTTATCGCTCTAAACCCAGTACACTCAAAAAATTTGGGTTTTTCCCGCTAATCGCACCGCATTTATCATATCTGATAACTCGCCCGGTCCAGTCAACAAGCTCTAAATAGTCGATGAAAGAATAAGGGATACCTTGCGGCTGCTCGTTATATTCCCCCGCTACAAAGCCGAATAAAGGTTTACCAACAATGTCTGAGCATACTTTTTCTTGATCGCAACAACCACCATGAAGTCGCTCAAAAAGGAAAGTATATTCTGATTGTTCTATACTTTCCGTCATTTTCGCAAGGATATATGTGGACAACCACAATACCCAAGTCTATAAATAACCTTGATAATAAGAAAATAAATATCTAACAAAATAAAAACAATTTTTGTGGAGTACTTATGTCAATAACCAAAAAAATTCAACGCTGTGTGGGATTAGGGACTCTGTTCCTATTAATGAGTCCTGCTTTTGCGACCTCTGTTCCATCCGCTGCAGCCGTATGCACCAGTTGTCATCTGACGACGGGGATGGGATCACCTAACACCAAACCTAACCCTGCCCCTATGATTGCAGGACAAGATCCTGAATACCTCACCAACCAAATAAATCATTTCCTGTCGGGGAAGCGAAGCGATCCGCTTATGACCGCAATGGCTGTAATGGTTTCTGATCCGCAGAAAAAAGCGGAAGCCGTAAACTACTTTGCTTCTCTGTCGACACCTGATATTAAAAATCTGGAGCAACGCGGCGATCACGTTATTATTTATGATCCTGCCCGTAAATTGGTTTATCAGGGTGATTGGAAGCGCAATATTCCAGCTTGCTCAACCTGTCATGGTGCAAGTGGTATAGGCGTAGAAGCCTTCCCTCGTTTAGCCAATCAACATCCCAACTATATTGAGATGCAGCTAACCGCATGGAAAAATAATACACGTTCTGGGGATCTCAACGATGTAATGGGCAGTATTGCAAGACAACTCACCAATACTGAAATATCTCAATTAGCACTCTATTTTGCTAATGTGAAATAAGGAAAATACGATGAATAAATACCTAATCGCGCTGGCAACTGCCACCTTATTTTCACAAAGCGTTATGGCAACGACGGAGATGGAACTGCCGGATAGGCAAGCTGAGCTGCCGGCACACCCAAAAACAAAAAAAGTGGATCAATTAGTACCACGGGACTTAAGCACTATTCCCAATACGCCTTTTGGTGCAAAAGTAAAACAGGGCTACTCCCTGTTTGTTAATTCACAAACCCTACGAGACAAGTACGTCGGTAACGAACAAAACTGTGTCAATTGCCATATGCAGGCAGGCATGAAAGCCAATTCAGCCCCACTTTGGGGAGCGTTTATGGCCTACCCTGCTTATCGTTCTAAAAACGACAAAGTAAATACCTATGGGGAACGTATTCAAGGTTGTTTTACTTACTCAATGGACGGTACTCCACCAGCAAAAGACTCTCCAGAGTTAGTCGCACTGAGTGCCTACTCTTATTGGCTGGCAATGGGCGGATTATTCGATCAATACGACATGCAGGATAGACCTATTTCGGAATTATCTGATGCAGCCCTGCAATTAGGTGGTAATGATCCATCATTTATTTTACCTGTTGAAATGAAAGAAGATTTACCCGCAGGAAAACGGGGAACCTTAGCAGGTCGTAGCTACCCTAAACTTGACAAACCTGAGCAAGGCCCTTCAATTGAACGTGGGGAGATTGTTTATAATACAACCTGTGCAAGTTGTCATGGTGCAAATGGCGAAGGCATTAAAGCCAACGGTGTACAATCTTTCCCACCATTATGGGGCAAAGATTCGTTCAACTGGGGCGCAGGAATGCATCGTGTTAATACAGCGGCATTCTTTATCTATGAAAATATGCCACTGGGTAAAAGCATTCAAATAGCCAAACAACAAGCATGGGATGTAGCCGCCTTTATGAACAGTCATGAACGCCCTCAAGATCCTCGTTTTAACGGCGATTTAAAGGCAACTCAGGAGAAATATCATAATCACCAGGGCTACTACGGAAAAACCGTTAATGGTAAAGTGATCGGCTCCAACGCATTTTAATAAAAAATACTGATAAAATAGCCTCTCTATTGGCTAAAAAAAGCCCTTATTTATTTCTGCCAAGAATTGAATAAGGTTTTTTTATTATAATATTCCTGATACACCACTCCCGTATAACTCACAGTGCGGTATGAAGGGACAGCACGCTCATTCGATTTTCCTGCTTGCTGAAGCACTTGTTCAGTACCATAAAAATGGATGGGAATTTTCGTAGCTGCATTGATTTTTGATATCGGAGTCAACAAAAAAAGTCTCTTTTGACCCATAAAGCAGATAAAAATGTTACCGCTTTATACTGAAAAAAGAACCAAGCACAATACAGGTGGCAGAGCTCTGAACAAAAAATCAGTGACTAGGCTTATAGATTTATCACCAGTTTCAGGGGAAGGGTTTATTATCTGTTATAAATAGATTCCCTTTAAATAAATGAGAAAGCTTCTCTATGTTCCCGCTCATATTTATTCTTATTATTGCAGCAGTCGTCATTACCGGCATTATTGAGGGGAAAAAATTTCAGAATAAAAAAATTAAAAACACCATAATGCGCGGTGTGCAGAAACAGGCCCTGAAAAAGCAGCTGATTCAGCAGAATAAAATTCGACACCTGGATAAACACTTTTCCACCGCACTTATTACCAGCCGAGTTGAAAATGCCTTTTATATTATCAAGCAGGCCTGGTCTGAGCAGGATATCTCCTATTCCCGTGCTTTTATCAGTGATGGTATCAGCGAGTCCTATCAGATTCAGTTTGAGATACAAAAGAAACAGCAGCACCGTCGTAAAATAGAAAACCTGATCATTACTAACAGTGAATTAGTTGGAATAGAAGCGGATAAACACTTTGAAACACTGCACTTTAAAATAACATCACGGGCAGATTATCCGATCGAAATAAAAGGTCGCAATAAACAGACTGACAGTTGGGTGCCGTTAACAACTAAAACCGAGTATTTAACCTATGTACGCTTACCCGGCGTGCAGACCCGCACTCAGCCGGGCCTGATGGAAGGAAACTGCCCGAACTGCGGCAGCACCTTAAAGCTTAGTCAGTCTGTCCGGTGTCAGGCTTGTCGATCGCTGATTGGATCAGGCGAATACGACTGGATTTTAGCGAAGATCACTCAGGAAGCGCAGTGGCGTTTTCAGAATGCAAAAAGACAGATAAACGGCGTAAGTGATTATCAGGTTGTCGATCCGGCTTTTAATATCCCGCTGATTGAAGACAGGGTAAGTTCTGTTTTCTGGCGGATGCAGAAGGCCTGGTTAATACAGAACAGCGATCCGCTTCTCGCAGTTGCTCACCCGAGTTATATCGAAAAATTCAATCAGCTGTCAGCTGCACATTTCTTTGATAATGTGCAGCTTGGCCTGTGCGAAGTGAGTAAAGTGCAATTTGGTGAAGACATTGACAAAGTGTATCTGTTAGTAAAATGGCAGGGCAACAAGATTTCACATACGGAAAAAGTATCCACAGCCATCGGGTATTATGCTCATCACCTGACGATGATAAGAAAATCAGGTGTTAAAAGCGATATCAAAAAAGGCCTGCATTCTTTACACTGTTACCGCTGCGGTGCACCGCAAACCAATAATTATCAGGACTGCTGTGAGTATTGTAACAGTTCTTTTAATCAGGGTGAGCAGGACTGGATTTTACAAGACTTTATCCCACATATTGAACATCTTGTTAAAATGAAAGGTCTGGAATTTGCGTTTCAGGAAAGAGCTCAGGTCAAAAGTGATCGTATTTTTGATCCAATATCACTATTATCAAGCTTAATCTTAGTTTTATTTGCCGACGGTAGAGTTGATAAACAGGAGAAACACTTATTAGATCAGTTTGTTAAGAACCGCCGCATTCCGCAGAGCGTATTAGATAAGATAATTGTGGCCGCTGAAAATGGACAATTAGATATGCTCACTCCGGATGAAACTCTGGATGCATCTGACTGGTTAGATAAACTGATTGAGATGTGTTTAGCCGATGGTCAGGTCTGTGTCGAGGAGCGAAAACTATTATTACAGTTTGGAGAAAAATTTAATTTTTTAGCCATTGATATTAACCTGCGTATTAAACGTAAACGCCATCAGCTATATCGGCGAAGCCGACAAACTTTAAAAAGCTAAACATCAATAACCAATAACCAATAACTAATAACTAATAACTAAGTGCTCGCCCGAAAGCTTTCTGATATTAAAGGGTGCCTTTATTGAGTAAACTGCTAAAAAATAACGGGAAATTGTTGTAAGAGTACTTACAATATATTGATAATGAGGGAGGGATAAATAATGAATATCATTGATCGTGTCAAATACAATGGTCCCGGTGATGTTTTTGCCTGGCGTTGGCCCCATGACAGTCTAGTATGGGGGACACAGGTTATTGTTAACCAGGCACAAGAGGCGGTCTTTTATAAAGACGGCAAAGCACTTGATGTACTCGGCCCGGGCCGCCACACACTAAAGTCTGCGAATATTCCGTTATTAGAACATCTGGTTAATATCTCTTTTGATAACCAGTCCCCCTTTGCTGCAGAAATTTATTACGTTAATAAAGCCGTTAATCTAAATATGAAATGGGGTACGCAGGAGCCAATCCCGATTCTAGAGCCTGTTTATAATATTTACATCCCGTTGCGGGCATTCGGACAGTTCGGCATAAAAATTACCGATGCAAAAAAGTTTGTTACTACGCTAGTGGGAACCGTTGACGAGTTCGATGCAGAGCAAATTCTTAACTATTTTCGTGGCCATCTAATGAGCCGGATAAAAGACTTTATTTCTAAAAAAGTCATTAACGATAGAATATCAGTGCTTAATATCAGTGCGCATCTTAATGAAATGTCAGCGGCCCTGCAGAACGATATCATGGCTGAATTTAAGCGTTTCGGTATTGAAATTGTAAACTTTTATTTGAATTCGATAAACGTGCCACAGAATGATGACAGCGTAATACGTTTAAAAGAGATACTGGCGAAAAAAGCGGAATTTGATATTTACGGTGAAACCTATAACACCGTTAAAATGTTTGATGTAGCGGAAAAAGCAGCTTCAAATGAAGGTGCGGGTGGTGTTGCCGGCGCAGGTGTCGGCATGGGAGTGGGTTTCGGGATAGGCAATCAGATGATGAAGTTGAATTCAACATCAATGGAAAATGAACAAAGCACCATTATGGCAGGCCCGTCTTGTTCGTCTTGTCAACAGACTATTCCGCAGGGAGCAAAATTCTGCCCCAGCTGCGGCAGCGAACAAGTACAAGCACAGGTAAAAAAATTCTGTGTGGACTGTGGCACAGAAAGATCATTAGATGCCAAATTCTGTCCCGGCTGCGGTAAAAAACAATAATACCCATTCTATTAATGAGTTAATCTATTCAGGGTGCAAGAAAAATAAAGCGCCTTGAACGGGAGTGCCTGCTTATGAACTGCCGTTCAATTCGCCTACCCGTTTTTTCTTATTTGTATGCTTTCGCTTGAGGTGTCTGGTTTAACTTTTATTGTTGGTCTTTCGCCCTTGATGGCGACTTTACTTTGCTTTTGCTATTGAAAGAGCATGATTCCCTCGAACTGCGAAAGCCTATGAAGAACAAATACAATTGATCAAGACACCTATATTAATTATTTAAGGAAATTTATCAAGACACCCATGTTAATTATTTAGCGCTCAAAATAATACCACTGTATTAGAGAATCGCGTTGGGAGAGAGGTTTGAGCGTAAATCACTGCGCATTGTCTCTGTGAAACCATAAAAGTACAAAACGGCTATTGAGTCAGATTTCGGATGGTGTACAGCCTATTTCATATAACGGCTTTATTTAATATAATGTAGCACGTTGAAATAATGATAAAAAATAGATATTATCGTGATTATTTTCAATGATATAGATGCACACATTTTAGCGTATAATAAGACCTTTAAAACGATTAGTATTATACAGGGAAATAAATAAGCGACCAGCAGGAAAAAAAGAACAGTACCAACACCAATGACCCAACTTATAAATAGCTTCACTTAACTGTTTATTGTGGTCATATTTTTTGAAAAAACACTCAAAAAAGCGCCAATCTCAGGCTGAATAGCCAATTTTTTATTGAAATATTATGTTAATAAAAGCGCACATTATCGCCAAATATGACAGGGTCTTTGTATGATTGCTCTTTTTAAACATTAAATACACGGGAGAAACATACTCAATGGTTGAAGAAACGAAAATCAATAATGAAAATCCTGACTGGTCCGCCAATCAAGCTTTATTGAATAACACTGGGATTCCAGCTTCTTCGACACGGATTCATTGGTTTAGTCACCTGGTCGAATCTCCCTTCCTGTTTCCGGCGATTGCCGTTCTCATGCTGGCCGCAATCTGGAAGACAATCCTGAACCTTATCAACATCGAACAAACCGCGGCAGAGCAAACCGCGACGGCATTAAGCCATGAACTGGCCGACACTTATGAATCGCAGGTCGTGCGCTCACTGCGCGAAATCGACCAGACTCTGAAGGTCGTCAAATATGCGAATAATATCCTGAGCATACAGGACGTACTGCCAACGTTGAAAGCCAGAAATCTATTACCGCCTACGCTGGTGTTCGACATCAGTATTGTGGACAGCAGGGGTGACATTGTGACCAGTACGAATCTCTCGGACAATGCCAATGTTGCCGACCTTTCTTTCTTCCAGAGCCAGCTCCAGAGGGATGCTATCTCTGTTGGTAGTCCGGAACTTGACCCGAGCACCGGAAAGTGGAACCTGACATTTAGCCGCAGACTTGATTTTGTCAATGGAAAGTTTGCCGGTATTGTAATGGTCTCGGTCGACGCGGCCTATTTTGTTAGCAGCTATGAATACTCGAAACTGGGAGAGCATGGCATGCTTGGCATTATCTGCGAGGACGGCATATTCCTTGTCAGGCGCAGTGGGGAAACAATTACTGCCAGCGATAAGTCTAATTTAAAAGCGCTGAAAACATATTCTGCGGTGGAAATGAAAAGCGAAACCATGCTTCAGACCAACGTCTGGGATGGCGTGCAGCGCTACACCAGTGCACACAAGCTCTATGGTTTCCCCCTGACGGTGATTGTTGGATTATCCGCAGACGAAAAATTGGCCGCTGCTCAACAGAAGAAGCAAGTCTATCTGTGGCAGGCGGTAGCCAGCAGCTTTGTCATCTTCCTGATTATCGCGGTGATGTGGCGCATGAGCTATCAGCTTACCTTAAGCCGCCAGCGCATCATAGAGGAACATATCACCCATGCCGCAAGAGTCGAATACCTTGCCTATCATGACAGTCTCACGACGCTACCGAACCGCAGTCTGTTCAGTAAACTGCTGAGTCATAGTATCAAACAGGCAGATCGCCACAATGGACTGCTGGCATTGCTATTTCTCGACTTGGACCATTTTAAAAATATTAACGACACCCTTGGACACCAGGCTGGCGACCAATTGCTGCAGGAAATCGCAGCAAGGCTCAAGAAATGTCTGCGCGAAAGTGACACTATTGCCCGGCTAGGGGGTGACGAATTTGTTATCATGCTGCCTGAACTGGATAACGAAAAATATACAGTAACAGTGGCCAAAAAAATTATTTCCGCTGTCGCCAGACCATTTACTCTGGCCGGTCAGGAGTGCCGCATCACAGCAAGTATCGGGATCAGTACCTATCCAAAAAACGGTCTGAACGAACAGATTCTGACCAAAAACGCGGATGTCGCGATGTACAAGGCGAAGGAGAAAGGCAAGAACAACTTCCAGTTCTATTCTAATAAACTGAACGACAATCCACTCTAACGGCTTAATCCGCTAAGCATGCGTTGAAGAGAAATCAATTTTGTCTTTATAGCAATAGTCAATTGGATACTCAAGATTGCCTGCTTGGGAAAATCAGGGTCTGGCTATGTCTGTCAATCTGACAGATTTCACCAAGATACTCACCAACACGGGCATAGATGCATATTTTCTAGCGCTGGAAATGTCAGAAGCGCTGCTGAGCTATAATATTGAAAAAACCAAAGGGGTATTTTATGGGATCAAGGATATCGGCATCGACGTCTCCTCACTGCGGAATATAGCGGATATCGATTCAAACCTTGCCAACTCACAACTCAAGGGAATCATCGCGGGTCTCACTGGATCCGATTATTTCATGAGGATCACCTTCACACTGTCATCCACCCACTTATGCTCAATGTAGCCGATGGCATCGGGATGTTTGGCGATGAACTTCTTTACTGCGACGGCATTCGATACTTCCGGTGGCGGCTGGCCGCGGCCGGTGAAAATGATCTTCGACCAAAAGGCCTTGATCTGCGCGGAGGACTTTCCGGCGAATTTTAAGTAGAACTCCTCGCGAGCGACGGAACCTTCGTCCTGATCGATAGGCAAGGCTTGATGGCCATCGGGGAAAAAGTTTGCCTTGCCCAAGAATATATCCACAACCTGATTTTTACTCAGCGTGGTCACTGGATTTTTGGCCGAGACCACCAATACTATGTCGGCCACAGCCTCAACGGAACCCAAACTCAGGGACAGAGCGATGATGATAGATCCGATGCGATTGACATTAATCATAATTGGCTTCTCATCAGAATACGAAATCAATCGTGGCGCTGAACACATCGACCTTGCCGCCCGATTGAAAACCCGGTTGAAGGTTGGTTAATACACCAGACGAACCCGCGCTAATATCGGTGTGATCATATTGCAGTTTGAGGGCGACATTACGCATAAAATCCCAGCGCCCGCCAATAGATACGGTGTTCTGAACCGGTTTCGCACTCAATAGCGAATTAAGGGTAGCGTTGAGACCCGCAGCAGCGGGGGCAGCCAAGCCCGGATCCGATAGATTGTCCGCCTTCGCCTGAGCATAGGTGATGTAAGGAGTGAATTCCCCAAAGCGATAGCCACCACTCAAGTACCAGCCGGTTCCATTACCAAAAAAAGAGCCTTGGCTGTCTAAATGGCTCCATTCTCCCATTACAAACCACTGTCCTGGATCGTAACGTGCACCCACGGTGATAACGGATAAAGGCCTGCTATCGACATCGTATTTATCCGCAAGGACGATGCCTTCCGGCCCAAACTGCCTAAATCCATCGAAAATCGTCTTAAGGCCTTTCAGAGTCACATAGGTTGATTCGTAGCCTATATGCACAGTGGCGTTATGGTATTCGCCTGTATAAGCCATACCCCATGACTGCTTTGCTTTAATAGCGCCGACGTCGTTTGGCAGCTTGCTTTCGCTTTCACCGAAGTGAGCTTGTAAAGCGTTTGTGACATCACCAATGCGCATCCGGTAGCGGGCATCCACACCATCGATGGAGGTAAAGGGCCCAGACGATAGACCTCCACTGGAGGACGTATCCATGGATAGGTATAAGCCACTTTACGTGTGTCGGAATAAAGAAAGGTGGGCAACACTGTACGACCAACGCGTATACCTAAATCTGGTGTGAGCTGATAATTGATATTCGCCCACTCTACTTGGGGCAGGTAGGTATTGTCATAATTCTGCTCTGCAATGACTTGCAGGACGGCTGTAAACTTTGGAGTAAGATTAGCAGTGACCTGCCCACCGATCAGACTGTCAACGTCGAAGCTCCAGACATGGCTGTCGCCAGCGCCGTTGGGCTTCAAAATGCTCGAGGTAAAGTCCGCCTGATCCTCGCTGGAATGAACCACTCCCAAAGTGCCGAAGCCGCTGAATGAAAACAGTGGTGCTTCTAATTGGTCGGCGCTTGCATTAGCCGCAAGCAGCGCGGTCACAAGCAGTGCGATGTTAGCCAGTTTGTTCAATATGCTTTTGATTATGCTTGCCCCTGAGTGCGTATGAGCCTTCTATTATAAGTAAATCAAACTGAATCGTTACCACTTTTCTAGACAGCATAAAAATGGGATAGGATACCCAAACTTTTTTAGATAATAAACTGAATTTTAACCATTCAGTAAATAGTTCTTCCCGACTTCCGACTAAATAACCTGCACAAGGTTGTCTTAATCAGATATTAATATCTGTGACGACGCTCTAGTCTTACATTAATAAACATAATCTTACAGTTATATTTATTAATAAAATAAAAACTTAATAAGGTTAAAATCGCAAGAATTGCTCTTGAATATTTATTGCTCAATCAATTCCTTTAGCAAGTGGAAACATGGAGGAAATTGAACGACAGTTCAGCTCGTAGGCTGCGCTCCACGCACCGATTAATCCTGATTGCGGTGTATAGAATGCCCTACCGATAACAGAATACCAAGAGTATTAAGTTTATGACCTCTTTCTTTAAAGGCAAAACTGACGCTCAAAAGCAAAAGCCTACGACTCCCCGAGTTAAGAGAATGGTTAACTCTTTTCCACAAAAACATATTGCTTATCCAGCTGACTGTACCCTGCCCCGCTGCCTTTACTGACATGAATCTGCTTATTAATCCGCTCCTTAAGCGCATCAACGTGGGAAATAACCCCAATCAGCTTGCCGGTTGCATTTAACCGCTCTAGCGCATCTAAGGCGATTTCTAAGGTATCCGCATCTAAGGTGCCAAATCCTTCATCTAAAAATAACGATTCTATCTGCGTCTTATGACTGACCAGATTAGAAAGCGCTAAGGCCAGTCCTAAGCTTACTAAAAAGCTTTCCCCGCCCGACAGGGTTTTTACATCCCGTACGGCATTCGCCTGCCATAAATCAATGACCTGCAGTGCTAAGGGTTCATCAAGATTTCTCTGCAGCTGATAACGCTGATGCAGATCTGCCATCTCTTTATTCGCCAGATAAACCAGATTGTCTAAGGTTAAGCCCTGCGCAAAGGTTCTGAATTTACTGCCGTCAGCTGAGCCGATCAGTTTATTGAGCATCGCCCACTGCTCTGCACTGTCTTTTTGTTGCACCTGTTGATCCAGCAGTGCCTGTTGCTGCGCTTTTAAACGAATATCAGCCTGCAGTTTGCCTTTTTTCTCCACCAGCTGTTCACCGATGACCTCAGATTTTTCCTGATTCGCAGCCTGCGCATTTTCTAAGACTAATGGATCTTCTTCAGTAACACTTAATTTGAGATGTTTTTCAAGACTCTGCTGTGCCGAACTTAAACGGGTTTTCTCTGTGAGTAACTGCTCATGCAGCTGCTTTTGCAGCGCGAGCAGTACCTGTAATGGCTCTTCTGCTAAACGCGCATTAATAAAGTCAGTCTGATCAATAAAAGGACTAGTGATTAACTGTTTTTTAAAAACAGTCAGTAACGTCTGCTGGTTACCTTGCAGTTCTGCCTGAGTATTTTTCTGCTCGGCAAGTTGCCCTGCTAAACGTGCAGATTGCCCCTGCACATTTAGCAGGGAGGCCATCGCAAGCTCCAGCTGACCTGATAGTTCATTTTTTTCAGATTCAAGCAGCTGGCGAATCTGCGCCTGGCTTTGACTGCCAAATTCATCTGCCCTTTGTCGCTGCTGCTCGGTCAACTGCGACTGATTAGATTGCCATAATGTCTGCAGCTGCTGTAATACACTTTGCTGCTGTGCATATTGCTGCTCCTGCAGGGCTATTTGATGGGCTTGCTTATCGACCAGGCTTTGCAGCGTTATGCTTTGCGCCTGTTGTGACTGGTATAAGAGAATTAAACTCTTCTGATTTTCAATCCACGCTGCTGGACTATTGAATAATTGTTCGACTTCAACCTGCTTTTTTAATAACTCGGCAGGCAGCTGCTGGCAGATGCCCTGCTGATTTTCTTCAAGTTGTGCTAAAAGCATCTGCTGTTCTTTAGCTAATCGCTGATCTTCATTATCTGCAACGGCATGCTGGTTATTAAGCTGCTGTAATAACCTGTCATGGTCATTGGCTTTTTGCGTTAGCGCCTGCATAACCTCTCGTAAATCAGGAAGCTGGGCATCTATTTGCTGAATTTGTTTTTGCAGATTCTCAATATTAAAACGTTTTTCGCGTAAGCTTTGTGTTAATAAAGATAAATCCGCAAAACTGCTCTGCTGATAGGTAAAGGCAGATAAATAAGGACTATCTTGCCATTCAGTCAGCTGTTTTTCCAACAGCTGACTAAGATTAGCCGCCTGAAGACGATATTCAGCGAGCTGTCTGGTATCTGTTTTTATTCGGTTTTTAGCATCTGAATACTGCTCTCGGATACTCTCGAGCCGCTGCTCTTGCAGCGATAGCGCTATTTGCGTTTCAGGTATATCGACGGGCTGATAATTACTCACCGACGGGTGTTCAATCGATCCGCATAACGGGCAAGGGTTATCTTTCTGTAAATGTTTTTTTAAATCACTCAATTGGGCAATCACCTGCTCTTGTTTTAACAGCTTTTGCAGTGCAAGCAGCGAATTTTTGCACTCTAGTCCTTGCTGCTCACTCACCATTAATGCCTGCTGATTGCCTTTAATGCTTTGCTCTAATTCAGCACTGCCTTTGTGTACAGCGGCTAACCTTGCATAACTATCATCTAGCTGCCTTGTTAAAGATAAAGCCTGTTGGTTTTGAGACTGTTGATCAAAGACCTCGGTCAGTATTATATTCATTTGCCCGGCACTGCTAAATTGACCACTGTCCAATAATGACTCTCGGTGCTGCTGAACTTGTTGCAGTAGCAGCTGCTTTTCATGCAGCGCTTGTGCGCTGAGCTTGACCTGCTTATGCACATCCAGCAGGTCATTGTGCAACACGCTTTGTTTTTTCTGCAACTCAGAACTGCCAGACAAAGAGTCTTTTAATTGCGACTGCTGCTTAATATAGAAAGAAAACTGCTGCTCAATAAGCGGCAAACTTTCCTGAAGATGATGCGCAGCCTGCTGCTTCTGTAAACCCTCATTTAACGTTTTTAAGGCAAGATTATCAGTCTTTTGTTGGGCTAAGCGAATATTCAGCGTCTGCTGCGTTTCAACGGCTGTATTTATCTGTTTGTCGACGGCCAATTGTTGTTCACCGCATAGGCCTGTTAACTGACCTATTGCCAAATCTAAAGGCATAAGATGTTCATTGATTTTATTATGCCGGACAGCATGGCTTTCTTGTAGAGATTTCTGCGCTGCAGTGAGGCTTTCAGCCCCGTTTTTGCACTCTATTAGCTGCGCTTGTAATATTTTGTTTTTTTGTTCATTTTCAACTAGCAACGTCTCGCCAGACTGGATCTTCTCTGCGTTTAACAACTGATTCTGATACGGCTGTTCCAGCCGTTTAGCCTGCTGTGCAAGTTCAATCTGCTGCTGTTTATTCTTAAACTCAGCGGCAGACTGCTGCGCGTTTGTTAACAGTCTCAACTGCGCTTCTACCTGTTCTTTTAATACTTGTGCGTTTTTCAGCCACAATAAAGCGCCTTCAAGATCCTTTAAGTCTGTTTGTACTGTCTGTTTATCGGCGGCAAGGAGCTGAACTTGCTTATTTAACTCATCAACCTGCTCTTCTGACAGTACTTCTAATACATCCGCTTGTTTGATTAATAAATCTAATTCCGCCTGAGCCTGTTTATTACGTTCAAACACGTGTTTAGCGATTTCACAATAAATCTCAGTCCCAGTTAACTCTTCTAATAATTCGGCACGATCTCTCGGGCTGGCGTTTAAAAACGCGGCAAAACCGCCCTGCGCCAGCAGCATAGATTTTGTAAAACGGGAAAAATCGAGTCCGGTAAGCTCAATAACCTGCTTTAATACTTCACTGCTTTTAGTGCAAAGTACATCGCCTTCAATCAAGCTTAATTCACAGATAGGCGCCTGCAGTTTCCCGGCAGCACTTTTTCTGGCTCTTTTTTGTTCCCAAAAAACACGGTAGCCCTTTCCCTTAACACTAAATTCCACTTCCGCTGAACACTCCCACGTTCCGCGAGTCATTAATTCATTTTTACTTTGAGTGATCCTGTCTAAACGTGGGGTCTGCTGATATAAGGCTAAACAGATAGCATCCAGAATAGTGCTTTTGCCTGCACCTGTTTGTCCGGTAATAACAAACAGACCGTTTTCTAAAAAATCAGCATCCTGAAAATCAATTTTCCAATGGCCTTTTAATGAATTTAGATTTTTAAAACGAATAGATAATATTTTCATGATTTATGCTCCACTTCAGAGCAGACTTCGGCAAACAGTTTAGTTAACTGCTCTCTCTGCTGGTCACTGTAGCTGTCTTCAATCTGTAAACGATGCTGAAAAAGATCTGCCGGTGTTAAATTATCCAGCGTTGATTTATCCGCAGCCTGATACTGATTTTTTTCATTAATAGTCGGACTGCTGATTTTTAAAATTTCTATTTGACTTTCCTGGACCTGTTCATTTAATAATGCATGCACATCGGAAAGATAAAAAGCCTGCTTGAGCTTGACCTCTATCCAGGCACTTTCACCCGCTAACTCTTTTTTAAGCTCTTGTAACTGCTCTATTACAGATTCTAAATCTCCGCTGATAACCTGCATTCTCTGAAAAACAGGGATCACCGTCTCATTAACGGTTAAGGCATTATTTGTATCAAATTCAATAATATTAATATTTTTCTGCTGCCTGGTTTCATCAAAGCTCAAGGCAATCGGGCTGCCGCAATAACGAATATGGTCGGTTTTTTGTACTTTTTGCGCACGGTGTAAATGTCCCAGGGCAATATAGTTAAAAGCAGGGAAGAGCACAGCAGGGAAAGCGGTCAGTGTGCCGATATAAATTTCACGCACCGAGTCAGAAACACTGCAGCCCACCGCAGTCAGATGCCCGGTTGCAATAATAGGAAGGGCTTTCTCATGACACTGCGCATTAGCGAGTTCGAAAATCGACTGGTAGGTGTCCGCTATGCCCTGCTGCAGAGAAATCTGTTTATCAGCGGCCGAACTACCCTGAACACTTCTCATCACATCTGCTGCCCGTAAAAAAGGCAATGCACAAACTAATGCCTGCGTATTTTGCCTATCATCCTTAAGTTCAATAATGTGCTCGTTTAAATCATCACTTAATCCGGCTAATACAGAAACATCCAATGCTTTTAATAAATCTTTGTTTTCATTGAGCACGGCAATACTGTCATGATTCCCCGCCATAATAATAAGCTGGCGACAGCTGCTTTTTTGCAATCTGACAATAAAATCACTGTATAATTTGCGCGCGTAGGAAGGCGGGGATGCGCTATCAAAAATATCACCGGCAACGATTAATGCATCGATCTGTTGCTTATTGACCACTTCAATTAACCAGTTTAAAAAATGTAAATGCTCTGACTCTCTGGTTTTCATCATAAAATACTGACCAAGATGCCAGTCTGAAGTGTGTAATATCTTCATTAATTTGTCCATTGCTTAGCGGTAAAGGATTAAGTTTACCCATTTAAGACCTAAAAAACTGTTTTGAATAATAAACAAGGATGTTGATATTAAAAATTACCGATATTCGCGCGAAGATGATGCCATCGAGACTCACTTTAAGTTTTTTATTAACGCTAATCTGTTTAATTATTTGATTATTATCAATCACGTCAGCTAATGAACTGCTGTATTTGATTAAAATAAGATCAACTTGCTCAGCAAACAAGCAAACAGGAAAAAAATCACTTTTTTTCTTAGAAATGGGTTGACGACTATCACCTATATCCGCATAATGCGCTCCATCGAAACGACGATGGCTTCGGCAGAAAACGTTACGATGTAAGTTAAGAATGGCTAAATAGCTCAGCTGGTTAGAGCACATCACTCATAATGATGGGGTCCCAAGTTCAACTCTTGGTTTAGCCACCACTTACTTTATAAGTAACAAAATTAAATAAAGAGAAAGCAGATCACTAACAATACAGTGCAACACTTAAATCTTGGTTTAAAATAAATTTACTTTAAAACTACTGTGCGGGAATGGCGGAATTGGTAGACGCGCTAGATTTAGGTTCTAGTATCGAAGGGTGTGAGAGTTCAAGTCTCTCTTTCCGCACCAATCTTTATTTATATGAAGATTTACCAAAGAGAGTTAACTCTTAAAAATAACAATTGGGATATCGCCAAGCGGTAAGGCACCGGGTTTTGATCTCGGCATTCAGAGGTTCAAATCCTCTTATCCCAGCCACATCACCTAATTCGTGTAAACGGGTTAGAAAACTTGAAAAAGTTTAGACTTATTTAAGAGAAAACTCTTAAATCTCTGGGAAATTGTCGTTTATAATGGCAACCAGTGAGAGAAGAAAGCTCTTAAAAATAACAACTGGGATATCGCCAAGCGGTAAGGCACCGGGTTTTGATCTCGGCATTCAGAGGTTCAAATCCTCTTATCCCAGCCACATTAAAGCGGAAATGGCGGAATTGGTAGACGCGCTAGATTTAGGTTCTAGTATCGTAAGGTGTGAGAGTTCAAGTCTCTCTTTCCGCACCACTCTTTTACCTCGGTAAAAGAATAAATCAACCAGCTTATTGCTGGTTTTTTTATGTCGTTTATAAAATAACAAAAGAAAACACCTCAGCAGCAAAGGTTACACTGTAAAGTTAAGAATGGCTAAATAGCTCAGCTGGTTAGAGCACATCACTCATAATGATGGGGTCCCAAGTTCAACTCTTGGTTTAGCCACCATTTACTTAACAATTAAATACAGAAAAAGCAGATCACTAATAATAGGGTGTTCCAGCTTAATCTAAATTTATTTAAGTAAAAGAATAAACCAGCTTATTGATGGTTTTTTATGCCTGTCATACCAAACGTATTAATTAAGTCATCAGATTTGCCCACTTTCTTTGGCAAAGTGTTTTTACCTTTTATACATAATACCTAAAGTTATTCCATCCTCAACTAACCTTCACAACTATATGTTCATAATCTTTAAATGCAAAATTGGCGATAGAATAACCCGTAAGGTGCGCACCAATTGCCGCTGTTTGCGGTGCATAGAATGCTTCCTACTAATAATACCAAACACATTAATACAGAGATCAGATTTACTATTCAAATTTATCCTGACACCTTTGTGGACGTCAATTTTTCCTTTGAAGCAAGTGATCATAAACTTAATGCTTTTGGTATAACAAAGTAATGAGGGACTAGCAAGCGCCGAGCCTAAAGGATCAGTTCCGAAAACACACAAAATCCCGCGGTTAAGTGGCACTCTAAATTGGAATCCCGTCTTCGGGCGGGCAAAAGCTATAATTAGTGGTAACCGGAAAAAGTTGACATACACAATATAATTATTCATCGCCTTGACGATTAAAGGATTCATGATGAAATTCAGTCGTAAGTGTATAAAAAAATCAAGTCCTAAGACACTAGTTACTGCAATCAATGCTCTGCTTACATGCCTTTACCTGCGCCTGAACAGAACCACCTAATGAATGGAATTGGTGCAAGCACTCAACTATTTTTTCTACACTGTGCCTTCGCAAAATTAAGATATAAAAAAACCAGCTTTCGCTGGTTTAATGTTATGCAAGCTCACATCTTAAATGCGTTTGCTATTATTTTATAACCCCTGCCTGTACTGCGCATTGGTTGAAACCGTCACCCTCTGGTCAAGTTGATCTTGCGCTTCTTCTACCCCTGCCAGCAGATTTTCAAAATGTCCAATTAAAGCGACCTTATCCTGCTGCGCTTTTGAGCCTGCACCAATATCGGTTAAGTCTATAAAAAACTCATCGAATAAATCGGAAAAATCGCTCACAACATCAAAATTTAAGAATTGTTCATCATTGTAAATACTCGGGTATCCGCCCTTCTGTTTATCAACAGCAAAAGAGAATCCTTTTACATTGGTGATGGTTGTCGCTTTTTCACATTTGAGCATACAGCCGTCTTCAATGGCGGGTTTATTACAGCCTACGGTTTGCTGAAAGAAACACTGCCGGCTGGTCATCATCAAAATCGGATGATAGATACTGTATAACAGTTTAAAGTTTTCAGGGCGGGCGATATTTTTAATTTGATTACGATTAATTTCGTTAGAAATAAACGCACCTGAACAATTAAGATCTTCCTGCAGCGTCAATAGAGCATAAGAATTGGTCGTATTTAAAAAAGGCCCCGCTATCCACTCAATATTCAGCGCATTTGCCTGATAGGCAACACCGGTATTATTCGTCACAATACGTTGAGGTTTTACCTGCTCTAAAATCTTCACCGCTTCCAGATAATCTTTACCTATTAATACTGCCGGAAACCAGGGAATGAGTCTCGGGTTTTGTAAAAAGAGTTTAATAAACTTAGTGCAATTCTTTTTAAAGCTTTCCGGTAATTTAAAGTAGATATCAGCGTCGGTCACATCACAAAGGTGCAGATCCTTCTCATTACTTATTAGTATTGATAAGGTCGGTTTGCCCTCTTTTTTAGGATGCTTTTTAAGTGCCGGCAAGGTCACTGGCGGGATAATTGCAATTGAATCATTTAATAAAAAAGCCACTTTATTTTTTATCTTAGTGAGTTCTTTAAAAGGAAGGCTTAAACCTGAATCAAAATCATCAAAATCAAAGTCTTGAAGATTATATTCACTATTTTTAAAACTTTTAAAGCGTTTTTCGATAGCTACCTGATCAACAGGGGATTGGTCTGCCGCTATTAATTGCATTTCAGACTCAACCAAAAACATTTTATCATCACGCTTAACGGTGACCACCAAGGGCTTATTCAGTTTTGCTGAAAAAGCCATTGAAAGGGCTGTTTTGGCAATAGTGAGATGTTTTATTTTTTCGGCAACCAAGCTGCCTATTTCATTTTTTTCCGTGGAAAGTGTTTGTTGAACCTCTTGGATTTGTACTACCGATATCGCATTATTTTGATCATTAGCATGCTGAAAACTATTATCGCGGGGATTATCGATAAACATATCTTTAGTGAGGTTACCTTTTAAAAACGAGTTGGTAAAATCACGGTTAAAGACTTTATACAGACTTGAATCATCGTCTAATAGTTTACCGCTTTTTACAAACGCGTCAATCTGCTGGCGCCAGGTATCAACCACGGTATGCACATACTGAGCCCCTTTAATACGCCCTTCAATCTTTAAGGAATCAACCCCTGCATCAACCAATTCAGGGAGATCAAAATAAGCTGAATTATCTTTTAAATTAAGTGGGAATTTATTACCCGCAGCAGTGACTTCATACTCATCCCGGCATGCCTGACTGCAGCGACCACGATTACCAGAATTACCCACACTAACGGAGCTTGAATAACATTGCCCGGAGAATGCAATACATAACGCGCCGTGTACAAAGACTTCAGTCAGCACGGCGTTCTCATGGGCGACTGTGGTTAAACTTTTTATCTCGCCAAGATTCAATTCGCGTGACAAATTCGCTCTTGTTGCGCCTATTTTGGAGAGGAATAATATTTGCCCCTCATTATGGGTAGTCAACTGCGTTGATGCATGTATCTTAAGGCTGGGAAAATGTTTCTTGACCAGATTAAACACCCCTAAATCCTGAACAATAATGCCATCTACATCGGTATTCACTAATTGGTTAAGTAATTTAACGATACCGGCTATTTCATGCTCTAAAATAACAATATTTAAGGTTAAAAAAACTTCACACTCGTATTGATGGGCAAGCCCTATCACACCGACTAATTCATCAAATGAAAGATTGGCTGCGCGGTTGCGCGCATTAAAAGTATCTAAGCCGCAATAGACGGCATTTGCACCGGCCAAAATAGCGGCTTTAATCGCGTCTACATCACCACCGGGGGCCAATAATTCAATTTTTTGTTGGGTCACGAAATCACTCTCTCAATAGTTGCTTATATTTTGGTGGCGATTCTACCTGCATAGAGTATGCATTGCTATTAATTCGGCTTTAGTCGCTCTAGCAAGCTTAAAAGGTTAAAAGGTTAAGCCTGCCGCTGACAATAAACACTGCATAGAGTATGCAGTGTTATTAATTCAGCTTTAGTCGTATAGCAAGCTTAAAAGGTTACGCCTGCCGCTGACCATCAACTCTTTTCAAAACGACTTAAATGCCCCCATATTCTAGCTCCCGTATTCTAAAATAAGGGGCATATAATTAACGGGACTTCACATAGGGTATACCAACGGCTTTTGGGCCCACCGCTCGGCCTATAAAACCAGCCAATAACAGGACAGTCAGAATATAAGGTAACACCTCAATTAACTGCACCGGTATTTCGCCAATAATGGGTAGTTCAGTCCCCTGTAAACGGATAGCCACTGCATCTAAAAACCCAAAAAGTAAACAGCCAAATAACACGGGTACCGGACGCCATTTACCAAAAATCAATGCCGCTAGTGCTATAAAGCCTTTACCTGCGCTCATGTTAGGCACAAAACCCGCACTGTGTGCCGTTGATAAATAAGCCCCTGCAATCCCGGTTAACAGACCTGCCACCAGCAAGGCGCGATAACGAATCCAGGCAACTGATATACCGGCTGTATCTACCGCATGAGGATTTTCCCCTGCCGCTCTAAGGCGCAGTCCAAATCGGGTTTTAAAGATCACCCACCAGCATATGGGTACTGACAATAATGCCATGTAGACAATAATATTATGACCAGATATCAATTCACTGTATAACAAACCCAATACAGGCACATCGGCCAGTGCGTCAGCACCTGGAAGCGTGATCGGCAGAAAACGTTGCGAATCAAGCAATGCAGGTGTCTGCCCGCCAAGACCAAACCAATAACGACCCAAGGTAACCGTCAAGCCGACTGCCAGCATATTAATAGCGACCCCCGAAACAATTTGATCACCTTTGTGGGTAATAGATGCAAATCCGTGCAGCATAGACAAACTACAAGCAACAGCTATTGCACTGAGCAATCCCAGCCAAACAGATCCTGTTACGGAGGCTGCGGCAGCGGCAGCAAAGGCTGCAAACAATATTTTACCTTCTAAGGCAATATTAACAATGCCGGAGCGTTCAGAAAAAAGCCCTGCCAGTGCCGCTAATATCAGAGGAGTAGAGACTCTTAAGGTGGCATCTAAGATTAAAATCAGATTTTCATACATAATTTAAGTCTCCGGATTTGTCTGCTTAAGGGATAATGTTTTACGTTTATCCAGAAAGACAAAAAAATGCTCCGTGGGT
The DNA here is from genome assembly GCF_000015285.1 of Psychromonas ingrahamii 37. Classification (NCBI taxonomy): domain Bacteria; kingdom Pseudomonadati; phylum Pseudomonadota; class Gammaproteobacteria; order Alteromonadales; family Psychromonadaceae; genus Psychromonas; species Psychromonas ingrahamii. The sequence goes on along the minus strand of NC_008709.1, from coordinate 1,607,498 downwards.
TTTACCAGCATAAAGGCGAGTGCACCACTAAATAAAACAACTAAGGCCTGTATGACCTGAATCATCTCTCTATCGATATTCGGGAAATCAAAGGACAGTTCAGCCCCCCCCTGATAAAGAACACCAAATAATAAGCTGGCCAGAATAATACCAACGGGATGGTTACGGCCAATCAGGCAAACCGCAATACCGGTAAAACCATAACCTGCCACAAAATCCAGTTTCAACTGATGGCTATAACCTTGCACCTCATTAATACCTAACAAACCCGATAGCGCACCGGAAATAAGCATCACTATTATCGTCAGTTTTTTATAATTTATACCGCCATACTCAGCAGCCGTTGGACTGGATCCCATGGCGCGAATCGCGTAGCCCCACCGGGTGCGCCATAATAAGATCCACACTAACAGGCAACAGACCAAAGCAATAAAGAAGCTCAGATTGAGCGGTGAAGATTCAAATGACCAATCGATCCAGGCCGCCATCTCATGAAACATAGGCAGCTTGGCACTGTCTTCAATAATACGGGAGACAGGCGCCATTTGCCCGTCAAGCTTAAACACATTGACCATCAAATAAACCATCAATGAGGCAGCAATAAAGTTAAACATAATAGTCGTAATAACAATATGACTACCGCGATAGGCCTGTAAATAGGCGGGTATCAATGCCCATAATGCGCCAAAAGCCATACTGGCAAACATGGTAATAGGTAAAATAGCCCAAAAAGGTAAACTGCTGTCGAGCGCCAGACAGGCGATACCGACACCCAGCCCCCCCATATATGCCTGACCTTCGCCCCCAATATTAAACAGGCCAGCAGAGAAAGCCACTGCCACGGCAAGCCCAGTAAACATAAAGTTAGTTGCATAATACAAGGTATAACCAATACCTTCCTGATACCCGAAAGCTCCGCGGATCATCACCTGAGCAGCTTCAATAGGATCAACGTCAACGGCAATAAAAATAATGGCAGAAAATGCAAAGGCTAATAGAATATTAACCATAGGCAGGACAAACACATTGACCCATACCGGTATTTTTGAGTCATTCATTGCTTGCCTCCTGTTGTTGCCTGTAATTCATCAGGCATAATATTGGCCATCATCATGCCAAGAATTTTCTCGTTGGCTTGCGCAGCACTCACTTCACCAACAATATGGCCATCAAACATCACAATAATCCGGTCAGCTAAGGTCATAATTTCATCCAACTCCACTGAAACGAGTAAGATCCCTTTACCTTTATCACGTAACTCGACAATACGTTTATGAATAAACTCTATTGCACCAATATCTACGCCGCGTGTGGGTTGGCCAATCAGTAATATATTGGGGTTTTGGTCTACTTCGCGCGCAATAATCAATTTTTGTTGATTACCACCGGAAAATAATGAACTGCGCAGTTTGGGGTTTTGCGGACGAACATCCCATTCTTTCATTAATCGGGTACATTCCTGAGTAATAACCTTTAATTTATTCAGTATCTTACCATTGTATTTAGGCTGGTTCTGATGACCTAGAATCGCAGACTCTTCGGCAGAAAAAGATTTAATCAAGCCCATTGTCAGCCTATCTTCAGGAATATGACCAACTCTTAATTGACGAATACTATCTGGAGTTGCCGGGTGACCGGCATCTATGTGAGTATTACCGATGCTGATACTACCACTGGTTGGGGTCAATAGGCCTGCTAACATATTGATTAATTCCGATTGCCCATTGCCAGAGACACCCGCAATACCCACAATTTCACCGGCTTTAATGTTTATTGAAACAGACTTAAGTCGATCCACCCCCATCTGATCGGTGTAGGTTAGCTGATCAGTCGATAATAATATTTGTTTAGGGTTAGCGACCTTTTTATCAACTTTTAACCTGACCTTACGCCCCACCATTAACTCAGCTAATTCTTCTTTATTGGTGTCCGCCGTTTTTCTATGGGCGACCATCGCCCCTTGCCGCATAACCGACACATTATCAGTCGCCGCCAGAATCTCTCTTAATTTATGCGTGATCAGTATAATAGTGACACCTTCACGACGCAGGGCATCAAAAATATGAAACAGGTGTTCCGTTTCCTGAGGGGTTAATACGCCGGTAGGTTCATCTAAAATAAGAATTTTAGCGCCCCGATATAAGGCTTTTAAAATCTCCACCCGCTGCTGTAAACCCACAGGCAAATCTTCAATCAAGGCATCAATGGGCACATCAAGTTGATATTCTTTGGCAAGACGTTCGAGTTCGGTGCGGGCCGCTGCTAAGCTGGGTTTTAATAACGGGCCATTTTCAGCCCCTAAAATCACATTCTCAAGTACACTGAAGTTGTCAATCAACATAAAATGCTGATGCACCATCCCAATGCCATAACTGATTGCTTCCTTAGAACTTAACAGTTTTCGGGGAATGCCTTCAATCTTAATTTCACCCGCGTCAGCGATATAAAATCCGTAAATAATATTCATCAACGTGGACTTTCCCGCACCATTTTCTCCGATAATACCGTGAATGGTGCCAACAGGAACTTGCAGGTCAATATTGTTATTGGCATGAACAGCACCGAATCTTTTATCGATACCCCGTAACTCTAAGGCAAACCGTTGCTCATTGGACACTGTAGACATAACTATTTTCTCTTTTCTCTTTACTATCGCTAATAGTATTTATACCCAAATTACTTGAAGATCCAGGAATCAGCATCTTTAAATAATTTGGGTATCAATAATTAAAAAAGCTCTCTTACCATTGCGGGCAAGGAAGCTTGATCATTTAGCTTTTTTACACATGAGTTTTAATACTGGCAGCTGTTATCGGCCATATAGTCATGTACTACAATCTCACCTGTTACTATTTTAGCTTTAACACTGTTAATTTCAGCTTCCATCTCAGGCGTTACCAGTGCACGGTTATATTCATCTAAAGCCCAATCGACACCCTTTTCTTTTAAACCACGGACGTCAATACCCGCGCTAAAGTTACCTGATTCCGCTTTTTTGAAAATATCATAGGTTGCCAAACCCACCAGCTTAACCATAGATGTGAGCATTACCCCAGGGTGTAAGTGGTTTTGATTTGAATCAACGCCAATCGCATACTTGCCTCCATCCTTAGCTGCCTGATAAACACCTACACCTGTGCCACCTGCGGCCGCAAAAACAACATCAACTCCTTGGCTAAACTGACTCTTGGTCAGCTCAGCACCACGAGCAGGGTCAGACCATGCCGCATTGGTAGAGCCAGTCATATTTTGAAAGACTTCAACCTCTTTATTGATGTACTTAGCACCCTGCTCATACCCGCAAGCAAACTTACGAATTAAGGGAACATCCATGCCGCCTACGAAACCTACTTTTTGGTTTTCAGATTTCAGCGCAGCTAATGCCCCCACTAAAAAGGAACCTTCATGCTCTTTAAATAAGAGCGACTTAACATTCGGTAAATCAACAACGGAATCGATAATAACAAACTGAGTATCAGGATATTTTTTAGCTATTTTTTCCAGTGCAGAACCATACATAAAGCCAACCGCAACGATCGGATTATAACCACCGCGGGCAAGACGTGCTAAGCCCTGTTCCCGTTGCGCATCATTTGATGGAACAAAATCACGTACTGCAATTTTTGTATCTTCAGTAAATTTAGTTGCCCCATTCTGAAAAACTGCCTGATTAAAAGATTTGTCAAATTTTCCCGCAGAGTCATAGGCGACAGCAGGTTTAAAATCTGCAGCATTTGCAACAAACGAGCATAAAGCTAACGACACAGCCGCCGCAGTAGTGCTTAGAATTTTTTTCATAACAGCCCTTTTTATATTTAAGTAAGAATTTCAGTATTACGCGCTTTAACTATACCCAGCGCATTAATCAGATAAACCAGTATTGAGAAGATAATTGCCCCTAAAATAAGATACCTGACGGGATATTTTCTGTTTGAAAATTATTAAGATCAATAGATTGAATTTCAAACGGCAAGACTGTTTACAGATACGCGATGAAACAGAGTCTCATTTTTTACCCGAACAGTTTTTGTAAAATCGATTGAGAAACTGATTTTTTGCATCTCTTATTAGGAAAAATAAATCATCTCTCGATGCGAGCATTATTTATCATAAATGAATTTATTAGTAGCACAAATTAGTAATGTCTCTCGTTTAATCAGTAGCATGTCTCATTTATTGCATGGATAGAATATAAAAAAGTTAATTGACTGAGTCTTTATTATAAATAAAGGCTCAGTCCGCTGTAAATTACATTCTGTAAATGACATTCTATAAATCACATTGTTATTCAACTTTAAGATAAATAAGACCGCTAACACCAAAAATAAATTGAGAGCTAATGAAAGGTGGAAATAGCATTTGAGTCATTTATGCCTGCTTTTTAATGTGCTCACTTAATTATTTTTTGTATAACCCCACATTATATTCTCCAGCCTAATCTTATAGCGATAACACACTGGATTTTCCCCTTTTTAGTTCAAAATAAGCCATTTCTTAAATTGACGACGTCATCTTTTATCGATGATCAAAACTAACCATTAAAATTGATTAAAGAATTTTATTTAATTGACCCTATATTTAAGTTTCAACAAAGATGAGATATCTTATCTTTCAATTGTAATTGCTTGTTATTTAGAAATAACTAACAAAATAGTGAATAACGCCACTATTTTTTAAAGTTAATCAAAATATGGACTAACCTAACAAGTTACTGCCGCAATTATGTACAGTGTCATTTACATGAATATAATTATTTTTTATTGACTTTTAAGTGCAGCGACTCCTCTGTTATATCTAAAAAAATATCAATCAAAGTGTGAAGAGTTGCTCTCACTAAATAATCAGTAAGGAAACATAAGGGGTTTCAGTTTTAGGCCGTGATGGAATCAGAAAGGATGTAGACCGTCATAATATTAAAAAATTGCCATGCACAGTTAAAATTTATTATTTTTATCTGTTTAATGTTCAATCTTATTGATAAAAACAATAAAACTTCTTTCTTACATACTCAACTTTTTTGGAGATTTTATGCCACACAGAAGTGATAGGTATATCAGTAACCTCACCAAAGATACCTATGCATTGGTTTTAGCAGGCGGTCGTGGTAGTCGATTATTCGAACTGACAGATTCGCGCGCTAAACCTGCCGTCTATTTTGGTGGTAAATTCCGGATCATTGATTTTTCATTATCAAACTGTATCAATTCAGGTATTAACCGCATAGGAGTCGCCACTCAATACAAATCACACTCTTTAATCCGCCACATTAACCGCGGTTGGGGAAATTTCAAGGCTAATTTATCGGAATTTGTTGAAGTTTTGCCCGCATCACAGGGTAATAACAATGATTGGTATCTGGGTACAGCCGATGCTGTGTATCAAAATATAGATATTATTTGTGCTGAGCGTCCTAAATATGTGTTAATTTTATCCGGCGATCATGTATATCGTATGGATTATGGTCCGCTAATAGCTGAGCATGTGGCCAATAATGCCGATATGACTGTCTGTTGTCTTAAAGCGACAACCGAAGAGGCTGCGGACAGCTTTGGCGTCATGACAGTCAACGCGGATAATAAAGTGATTGCATTTGATGAAAAGCCGGCCCAACCTAATGAAATACCCGATAATCCGGGTCAGTGCCTGGCTTCAATGGGTAATTATCTTTTTAATACTGATTTTTTGTTCGAACATCTGTTAAACGATTATTCAAGCGAAAATTCCAGTCGTGATTTTGGGCATGATATTATCCCTTCAATTATTAAAGATAATAATGTTTTTTCCTATGCCTTTAAAGATCCGGATAGTGAGAATCAGCCCTATTGGCGTGATGTGGGTACATTAGATGCATTTTGGGAAGCTAATATGGAACTTGTTACGCCTCAACCACAACTCGATTTATATGATAAAGCTTGGCCTATTTGGACATATCAGGAGCAGCTCCCACCGAGCAAATTTATTTTTGATGATGATTTGCGCCGTGGTCTAGCGGTTGATTCAACGGTTTCCGCCGGTTGTATCATCTCCGGTTCAACTGTTCGTAAATCATTATTATATTCAAGTGTTCATACACACTCATACAGCCTTATTGAAGAATCGGTAGTACTCCATGGTAGCCATGTCGGTGAGCGCTGTAAATTAAAACGGGTTATCGTCGATAGTAAATGTCATATTCCTGCAGGTTTAACCATTGGTTATGACCGAGAGCAGGATATAGAGAACGGTTTTCGGGTGACCGAAAAAGGGATCACCCTTGTTACAAGTCAGATGCTGAAAGCTTTAGCTAAAAAACAAATGATTATTGATTAAGCCCATCAAAATAGAGTAAGGGTAGCCGCAGTTACCCTTCTTTTAGCGATAATCTATCGCAAAAAACACTTAAAAACAAATCTATAATTAGTTCCATCTATTTTTGAATCAACTCTTTTTGATACTGCTCAAGATCAAATAATTTATCGCTAATAGTCCAAAAACGGCCTTTTTTTCTGGCGATAACAATTTCAGGAGGACGCAGTCGGTGCTGATTATTAACAATCTTACTAGGGGCTGTTTCTGTAAAGGGATGATGACGATCAATTAAATGCGGATTAATAAATTTATTTAAAAATTCAGCTTTATGCGCTTTAGTCGAAAGCTGCCAAAATTCATTAAGCTCTGCGCCCTCCTCACTAATATAAATAACCTTAAGTTGCGGTTTTCCAAATTTATTCTTTCCAGGCTCTAATCTGAAATCTGCACATTTTATAATTAATGCATCTTTGAGTTTAAGTGCTTCGCACAGTTTTTTATCAGGATCCACCAGCACGTGGTCACAATTGTTGCAATTCCGCGCAGCAATATCATTATCCGCACCACAGAGTTCACAAAACTTAGCCCGAAAACGATAACCACATATTATCCGTTCACCTTCTTCATTATTAGCATAACCCTGACATTGTCTGCCATAGTGCTCAATCACAAACCCGGCCGGATCCATTTTTCCCCAGAAGTTATTATTAAACCGACAGGCAGGACAAGGGATAGTGACGATTTCACTGTCACTATCAGGTTTAGGTTCACCTAATTCAGGTTGATATAAATCATAACAGTTACCCGCAAATTCCATTACCAAACAATCTTTTTTAGCAGGAAAAAGGCGTAAACCCCGTCCCACAATCTGCTGATACAGGCTAAGGGAGGCGGTTGGACGTAAAATGGCAATCAAATCAACATGCGGTGCATCGAATCCAGTGGTTAACACTGAGACATTAACCAGATATTTAATAGTGCGCTCTTTAAAAGCATTAATAATACGGTCACGCTCATCAAGTGGCGTATCCCCAATCACCAGAGCTGCATTTTCATCACTCAAATAGCCCATAATTTCTCGTGCATGATTGACCGTTGAAGCAAAAATCATAACACCAAGCCTTTCTTTCGCCGTCTCGATAACCTGTTCAATAATCTTAGGTGTGACCCGCTGGGATTTTTTGACAATACTGTCCAATTCAGCCGTTTTAAAATGCCCGTTTACTGACGATTTAAGGCTCGAAAAATCATACCCCAACACAGCCATATCCATTATTTTTGGCTCAGTCAGGTATTTTTCATCCAGTAAAAATCGGATCGGTAAATCAAAAATACAATCACGAAAAAAACGCGCTTGCTGCGTGCGAACCTGCCCGCGAGTATGGTATTGATAAATCCATCCCGTCCCAAGGCGATAGGGTGTGGCGGTAAGCCCCAACACTTTTATATTCGGGTTGATTTTTTGGAGATGACTAATTACTCTTCGATAACTGCTGTTTTCGTCTTCCGGTACGCGGTGGCACTCATCAATAACAAGTAAAGAAAATGCTTCTGAAAATTCTTTTAAACTATTCACTATTGACTGTACCGATGCGAAAACAACCTGACGTTCAATTTCTTTGCGGCCAAGCCCCGCAGAAAAAATGGATGCTTTTAAAGCGTAACTTTCATACTTACTGTGATTTTGCTCAACAAGCTCTTTGACGTGTGCCAGTACTAATACTTTTCCTTTAGCGATGCGTGCTAACTCAGCAATAATCAGGCTTTTTCCCGCGCCGGTCGAAAGTGTCAATACGGCAGGGGTTGAATGTTGACGAAAGTAATGAACAGTCGCGTGAACAGCGTCTTGTTGATAGGGGCGAAGCGTATACATATTTATACCAATTTCGTTAATTCAGAATTGCAAACAATTGGCCGCTAAGTTTAGTCTAATTTTAATTTGAATGCACAGGTACTTGTCCCTTTTCGATAACGAGACCTGCCACTAACACATAGATTTTCACATAACAGACTAGCATCCCACCAAATAATATGACCTAATAACATGACTGGCTTGGTTCCGTATAATACCAATAGCAGTATTGAAAATGTTAGACTACACCCGCAAATTTATTTCAAAGAGTTAACAATATGATTATTAAAAAAGAGTGGCGAATTTTAACAGTTGGAGATGGTGATTTATCTTTTTCAAATGCCCTGTTAAGCCATCAACCCGCAGCTTTAACAGCAACTGTCTATGACTCTTTTGCCACGATGAACGAAAAATACGGGGATAGCTTTCAGCAGCAACTAAGCGCTAAAAATATTCCTCTGATATTTGAATTTGATCTGAAAAACCCGCAATCCTGGACAGGTCTACAAAAAAACAGTTTTGATCTGGTTATCTTTCAGTTTCCATTATTACCGGCTTTCCGTTCATTTACTGAGTATCAGGAACGCGGTAAAGATGTCAATTTTAATACCCTTAATCGGCGCTTATTACATCTGTTTTTAATCAATTCATTTAAGCATTTTTTAGATCCCCAGGGTCAGCAACTGTGTTACATCACCTCTAAAGATGTTAAACCTTACCGCGAGTGGAATATTGAAAATTCGCTTAATCTACAGACAGATATTAACTACTTAGGCTCAATTAATTTTGAAATAGCCGATTTTCCCGGTTACAAAGTGCGTAATGTTGAACGTGATAAGTTTGTGAAAGATACCAAGGGCACCACTTATGTCTGGAGCACTAAAAAACAACATAAGATCAGTGCCTCATTACAAGGCGCCCTTTACCAGGATGATAACCTCTGTGCTCTTTGTCGTGCAGGACCTTTTACCCGATCGGAGGATCGCCTTAAACATAATCAATCAAAAAGGCATACTCAGATGATGGAATTTGAACGATTATGGTTAGAAGATTTAAAATATCTCGCTGAAGATGCCCAATAGCAGGACGGTCAACAATACGCATGAGGGGGTAAAACCCCTCATCAACGGCTAGTTACTTTTTAGCTTGTAATGCCTCAAAAACTGCCATTTGATCGGCTGTTGCCGGTAACTGATGTTTTTCTTTCCACTCACCGTAGGGCATACCGTAAATATGTTCCCGAGCCTTATCATAATTGAGTTCAACCCCTAATTCTTTTGCCTCTGCCATCATCCATTTGGATAAACAGTTACGACAAAATCCCGCTGTATTCATGAGTTCAATATTTTGCACATCTTTACGGCTGTCTAAATGTTTTAATAAACGGCGAAAAGCGGCAGCCTCGAGTTGAATCTGTTGATCATTTGTCATATTAGCCCTCTAACATATTATTAAACAGTTGAATTATTATTATTTAAGCACAACATTTTTTATATTTTTTACCGCTGCCACAAGGACAGGGCTCATTACGCTGCGGTTGAGCTACAACGGTAATGGTTTTAGGTTTATTTAAGAACCCTTCAAGTTCGGCAATATTTTCAGAAACATCAGCCTTCACTTCAATCTTTGCAATCAAATTATTTTCCTGCAAAATTTGTTCAATTTCAGCTTTTCTGACGGGCGTATTGACCAATAATAGGAAGGGAGATTCTTCAGTGCCGGCTTTCGCGGCGCGCTTGGTATTGAAACCATAACTGGAGTGCTTGGGTTTTTTCTCTTTTTTACCTTTAAAGAAAAATTTATCTGACATTTTAAAGCCTTATTTCAAAAATTAAGAGCGCGAAGTTTACACGATTAACGGCTAAAGAGGTATTAGCAAATTGCTTAATTAAATGGCAATAACAGAACATGCCTGTGCAACTGAAGGTTAAGCATTAAAAAGAGGCAAGGGCATTGTTTTTAATCCCATAAAGGCCGTTAAATGAGATAGCCTGAATCAAGTAGATCAGCATAAAACCGAAAAAAAGATCTCTTCATCCTGTAAAATCACACAATCGGGCGGCCGCGATAAATCATGATTGAAGGTAATGCTAAACCAAAACTCAGCGCCGCCAAAATAAACAAAGTGCGCAAACCATTTTCAACCACAATTTGGATCAACTCCAAACTATATCCGCCAGAATTTAATTGCACAATACCGATCACAGTAGTAAAAGCAAAACTCCCCGGAATCATAGGAATAACAGAGGCAACGGTAAACACCGGACGAGGAATAAAATGTTTACGCGACCAGTATAATCCTAAAAATCCCATGCTACTTGAAGTGGCAAGGGTTGCCCACTCAATAGGCATACCAAAATGCATTAATAAGAATCTAAAACTGTGCGCAAATGCGCCACCAACGGCGCAGTAAATAAGCATTTTTTTAGGCACATTAAAGACCATTGCAAAACCAACCGCGGGGATCCAGGCAAACCATGCATCTATTATAAGCAATGTTATTAAATCCATTTGAAGCATTCCTTAATAGGGGTTTGCAAAAATGCCAGCTTTTTTATTATCCTATCCATGCAACAACCCCCGTTAACGTCATAGAAGCGACTATTCCAACTGAAACACTCAAAGTTAATAAACTTGCAAAGACCCAACGGGCTATCCCCATACTGATATGTCCTTTAAGCATATCGGAAACGGCATTGATCAGAGGAAAACCGGGAACCAGTAATAAGACCGAAGCCGCCAGTGCTATTTCAGGTTTTTCACCAAATTCATAAACAACGCCAAGACTTGCAATGGAGGTCGCCACAAAAGCCGCGATCGCAAAATTGACCAGAGGGCTGTGATGGCGATGAGCAAGTTCTTGACGTATCGTCATTGCGGCGGCAGAAGCAAAAAAAGTAGTAATATAAACTTGCCAATCTCCACCGAAAAAATGGCTAAAACTGCCACATGCCAAGCCAATCATAAAGACCACTGCCCAACGATTATATTTCATTGGTTTTAAACGATTTAGCCGTTCTTTTACCTGCTTCGCATCCAGCAGTTTCTTTTCAGCCATAATACAGATCCGCTGTACATCACAGACCATCTGCATATTAATACCGCGATCGTAACAACGACGCGTCGTGGTAATACAGTCACCATCAAATAAACTGGTAATCACTATTGCATCGGGGCTAACGGACAACTCAATACTTCGAGCACCGAGTGCCATCCCTATACGTTGTGTTGTTTGCTCCACTAAACGGCTTTCTGCCCCGTGCTGATGCAATAATTGCCCTGCTTTAGCTGCAACGCGTATTAACTCTGTCTGTGCCTGTCTGCTTAGAGACATTTATCTATCCTATTATCCTATACCCGAATTATTTGAAGAGGCAGGCATCTGCATATTCAAGTAGTTTGGGTATACCAGTCAAACTTACAGTTGTGATTCTGCTAACTTAAGATCTAATGTTGCTTTTAACAATTTGAATAATAATATGGCTGCATCAATTTCTTCTTTGCGATTGGTCAAGCTTTCTATATTTAAACCTAACGGAATATCCAAAGGGAGGCATGCCTGCAGAATCTGTTCAAAATTATTTCGGCTAATTAATAACGATTCTTTTAATGGATTATCAGATTCAAGAATTCGCAGGCTAGTCGCCTCGGGCACGGAAATACCCAACCACTCAATGAACGCAAGGGTTTTAGCACTACCGCAGGGCGAAAACGTTAACACGACACGTCTTGGTTTTTTCCCCTGTTTTTTACACTCCAGCGCATAACGGGTTAGCATATCAATGGTTGCCTGGGCATTATAAACAGCTTGTGAAATGAAAAATTCACAACCCTGCTCATTTTTAGCCAACATACGCAGATGCTCATCACCTTTATTGCTGTGACGCTCAGCAATAGCCACGCCACCTAAATGAAAATCTAAATTATGATCTTTTACGGTCTGATAGGCATCGGCTAACGATAATTTAATATCGCTATTGGCCGAGGGACTCCCGACTAAAACAATATCACGCACTGAAAATTGGTGCCATGCATCGGACAACCAGCGCGAAAAATCAACCCCGTCACGTTGAGAAACGCTTTTATAGGTGATCACAGGCTTCGCCGACTTATCATGTAAAATTTTTGAATATAAGCGTGAATCATGGGTATATTTAAAAGGGAATGGACGTGGTTTATCAATACGTGAGGTTTCGTCTTGAATGTCATAAACAATTAAACCATCATAATCAATCGAATCAAGTCGGTCTAATAATTTATCTGCAATACCCGATACTAATTCTATCGCGGTATCCTGCTTGGGGGGTGTTGTACCAATAAAATAAACCCCTTGTTTGGGATCGCTGGATTTATTTCTTAAAGACGTCAAACTCATAAGTTTTTCCTAAGCATTCGAAATAGCATAATTATGTTAAATTGTCGCATATTGCCCATAACCAAACAACTAAGAAATACAATGATAGAGGTAATTTTCAAGGAGCCACGCGCAGCTTTTTAAATGAAAAAAAGATTGAAAAAGGCATGATCTTGTTCACTTTATTTATTGCTTAGCAATAACGATAAGTTATTCTAATGGCATAAAATTATACGGCACGATTTTGAATAGCCTGAGCTTAGCGCACAGTGGTGAATCACAATATATTCTGAATCAAATAAACAGCAAAGACTAAAGTAATGTTTTATGCCGAGCTGGCATCTATTTTAACCTGCATAAATAAACAGAAAATTATCAGATGGGCATTCATGTTTTAGAAAATTTTTCTGAAGTTAATATTTTACAACCTTAAGCTGACAAGCTATTGCGCGATATTCAATATATATAACAAACCGCAAGATACTAGCCCTGAATTTGGGATGCCCGCCAGTACGTTATAACAATCTGATTAATTTCGGGTTGTATTTTTTGGAAACGGCCTTAAGTACTGCGGTTTAAAAGCGCAGTTAAAAATAAACCATGGTAACTCAAACATCTGACTTATGTTTAAAGTCGCCGATGGTGTTATTCAAGCATCTTTTTATCGGAGTTGATTAGATAAAAAAATTTTTAGCATAGTTTTATCGCCTCTTTTCACGTTATACTTGGTACTATTTCCCGCTACCTAAACATAATAATTATGCGAATTCCTCGTTTTTATGATCCACAAACATTAACCGTTGCCACTGAAGTCAATCTTTCAAAAGATGCGATCCAACATATCCATGTTTTACGCTTAAGACCTGGCGCACAAATAATTCTGTTTAATGGCCTTGGAGGAGAGGTTCAGGCGACTTTGACTAGTGCGCAGAAACGCAGTTGCACGGCGTTGATAAATTCCTTTAATCAAACGGATAATGAAAGTCCATTACATCTGCACTTAGGGCAAGTCATTTCGCGTGGCGATCGCATGGAGTTTGTTATTCAAAAAGCGGTAGAGTTAGGTGTTAATGAAATAACACCGTTATTAAGCGAGCGTTGTGGTGTTAAACTCGATGATCAGCGCATGGCTAAAAAACAGCAGCAGTGGCAAAAAATAGCGCTAGCTGCCTGCGAGCAATCAGGTCGTAATATCATTCCGGTGATTCATGAAACCGAAGCATTAACAACTTGGTGCGAAAGTGCGGAGCAGGCCACCAAACTGACACTGCATCCACGCGCTAAATATTCAATTAATACCTTACCGCCGGAAATCAAACGTATTCGTTTACTGATCGGCCCAGAAGGTGGTTTAAGCGATCAAGAAGTAACCTTGACCGAAACATTAAACTTCACAGAAACATTATTAGGCCCGCGTATTTTACGCACAGAAACCGCTGCACTCAGTGCAATTACTGCATTACAATGTCGTTTTGGCGACCTTGCATAGAATGCTCAGCAAGACTGATAAATAGGAAATAAAATGACCATTAAAATTGGGATCGTAATGGATCCAATCAAAGATATTAAAATTCATAAAGACTCTAGTTTTGCGATGTTATTGGAAGCACAATCCCGTGGTTGGGAACTGTATTATTTAGAAATGCAGGATCTGTCTTTAGAAAATGGCCGCTGCTTTGCAAGCAGTAAAAAACTAACAGTGCAGCGCGATCCCAATAATTTTTATCAACTTGAAGATGCGATCGATCATCCGCTTTCTGATCTTGATGCGGTATTAATGCGCAAAGATCCTCCCTTTGACACTGAATATATTTATGCAACTTACCTGCTCGAACGCGCAGAACAAGAAGGCTGCTTAATTGTTAATAAGCCGCAAAGTTTGCGTGATGCTAATGAAAAACTATTTACCGCATGGTTTAGTGAATTCACACCAACAACCCTAGTCACACGCAATAGTCTAAAAATTCGGGAATTTCATAAAAAACATAAAGACGTCATTCTAAAACCACTTGATGGTATGGGCGGCGCTTCAATATTTCGAATTAAAGAAGATGATGTCAATGTTGGCGTGATCATCGAAACATTAACCGAGCATCAAACACGCTACTGCATGGCGCAAGTCTTTATGCCGGAAATAACGGCGGGTGATAAGCGTATCTTAATCATTGATGGCGAACCTATGCCCTATGCACTTGCACGTATTCCAGCATTAGGTGAAACGCGTGGTAACTTAGCAGCCGGTGGTCGCGGTGTAGCACAGCCACTTTCTGAAAGCGACTGGCATATTGCTAATACTATTGGCCCTAAACTGAAAGAGAAAGGCTTAATTTTTGTTGGACTGGACGTTATAGGTAACAAAATAACAGAAATAAATGTGACTAGCCCAACCTGTATACAGGAAATCGATAATGCCTATGGCACCAATATCAGTGCTAAGTTAATGGATGCAATCGAAAAACGCATCACAAAAAAACAGTAATCTTTGTAATTTTTGCCATACTAAAAGTATGGTAATCATCAGGAGCCGTGATATGGAAAGCGTAAAAATTAATAATTCGACGGAAGTGCTCGACACGCTTAAGGATCACTTCTTAATTGCCATGCCCTCTTTGAATGATCCTTATTTCAAACATTCCGTTGTGTATATCTGTGAACATGACGAAAAAGGGGCAATGGGTTTTATTATTAATTTTCCCGTGAAATTAACCCTCCAGGAATTATTAAATAATGTAGATAGTATTGACCATTATCCCGAACCTCCCTTGCTGAATCCTGTCTTTTTAGGCGGGCCACTCGAGCTTGAAAGAGGGTTTGTATTACACTCTCCCGTTACAGATAATTCACAAAGTACCAAACTTAATGACCAACTGATGGTATCCAACTCCAATGCGATTTTATCAACACTGGGTACTGAAAATGAGCCCGAAGAATATATAGTGACACTGGGTTATGCAAGCTGGAGCTCTGGACAATTAGAAAAAGAGATGAATGACAACCATTGGATCAGCATGGAAAGTCAAAATGACATAATATTCAGCACACCCGTTGAACAACGTTGGATTGAGTCATTACAACGGCTAGGGATACATCCAGAACAATTATCAACTGAGATAGGTCACGCATAACCGAGTCATCAATACCATCAAATTCCTTACAGCTATTTTTTATAAAAGCCGGTAATAATACCCTTTAAGCCAGGACACACATGACTGAACCATTAAAATCACCTTCAAACCTGTTAGGTTTTGATTTCGGTACAAAAAGTATCGGTGTCGCAACCGGTCAAATGATCACCGCAACCGCTCAGCCATTATCAGCCATTAAAGCAAATGACGGTATTCCAAACTGGGATATTGTGGAAAAAGTGATCCGCGACTGGATGCCTGACTTAATTGTTGTAGGCTTACCCCTGAATATGGATGGCAGCGAACAGCCCATTACACAACGCGCCAAAAAATTTGCCAACCGTTTAAATGGTCGCTTTGGTGTTAAAGTTGCCTTACAGGATGAGCGTTTAACCACAGCCAGTGCAAAAGAATTTATCTTTACACATGGCGGCTATAAAGCCCTTGAAAAAGGAAAAATTGACAGCGTATCAGCCGCTCTTATTCTTGAAAGCTGGATGGAAAACTTTTATCAATAAGCGTTTTATTAATAAACCCACTGGTAAAAGCGAAAATACCTAAAGGCAGATTGTAAGTTGCTCTAACGGACAGTCTGTTTTCTTCATTAAGATATCCCGGCTCCTCATTGATTGAGAAATCAAGCAACTGCACACTATTGCCTGCTGATCTGTCGAGTACAGATCTCATGCTATCTAAAAGTATTCTGAGCAAGATATGAGAAGAGCAACATAGTTATTTTAATCAACCTGGCGAAAAATCTTTTAGATTAACCCGAAGGACCACATTTATGCGCAAAAAAGTCCACAGGTTCCAAAGAACAAAGGCAAAATTTATTTTTAGACACTGAGCCTGCTATACGTTATGTACACTGTAAAGCACACACAGAGTTTACCCGTTCATAACACTGAACTGCCGTAAATGACTCCGGGCGTTCTACCCTAAGCCTTTTGGGTCGTTGTCGTAAATTCCAACGTTCAAATTTTTTCCTGACAAATTTTTAACTGCCAGATTAAGTGACCGACGAGAATGACGCTGGATTGTTATTTAGGGAAAGACGGTTGTGCTCCTGCGCGTTTTAAAAAACACTTAAAAATATAAAAACAGATCAATTAGTTTTACAGATTGCTATAACAACCAAGGAGTTAGATGCTGCAGGGTAATAGAGGATGATTGTCATACGCTTTATTGTATGACAATTTTAATCATTAAAAACCATCCTGATAGAGAGTAAAATGGTCTTTATCGGTTTATTATGAGGGATTGTAAGGATTAACCTTGCTTAATACGCTCAGATAATTTTTTATACTCATCAGCAACTTTATCACCAAATAACGGATCAATGTGGCCCTGATGCTGCCACTGTTGTTCAAGAATCTGCCAGTCTTTTTCTGTTAAACTTGCTTCAATCTTAGGCAATATTTCTTGTTCTTCATAGGCCATATGCGCCATCTGTAATTTTATAAAGTTGTTTAACTTTTCAATGCACTGTTCTTTGGGCACAACGGCATCAAGTAAAATCATATCTAACAATTCATCCAGTTCGATAGTAATTTCTTTTACCAATTGATGCTCTAGAGATAAACGATTGGCAACTTCATCGGAAACAATGCGATATTTCAAATAATATTCATAGATCATATCTTCCATCGGGTGATGGTATTTATCAGAATAATTTCTTAAATATGTAATTACCGCTTTCATTAAGCGATAATCTACCCCTTGATCATTTTCTAAAAGTTTAACTTTTTCCCTTAACAATCTTAACAGGTTGCTAATATTAATATGATCTTTATGGATAGTAGACAGCATAATAGATACTCATAAATTTATAAATTCAAGATCATAATTATATCAGCTAAACGAGAATAAAGCGCAGAACTATGTCACATTACCAGATAATTAATTGTTCCCGCCGTTCAGCCAATATGTCATTCACTTGACTAAAATGCTTACAACCTAAGAATCCTCGATATGCAGACAAAGGCGAGGGGTGTGTTGAGGTTAAAACCGTATGCTTATTTTTATCTATTAGACTTCCCTTTTTATGGGCGTAACTTCCCCACAATAAAAATATCACACCACTACGCGCATTATTTATTTCACTAATCGCATTATCAGTGAAGGTTTCCCATCCTTTTTTTGCATGGCAGCCAGGATCTGCCTGTTCCACCGTTAACACTGAATTTAACAGTAAAATACCTTGTTTTGCCCAATGCGCTAAATTGCCTGATTCAGGTATTTTATAGCCTTCGATAGAAGTGGATAATTCTTTATAAATATTACGCAGTGAAGGTGGAATTTTAATACCTTCTGGCACCGAAAAACTAAGACCATGGGACTGCCCTTCGCGATGATAAGGATCCTGCCCTAGAATAACCACTTTAATATTTTCTAACGGAGTTAAATTAAATGCATTAAAAACAAGATGCTCAGGCGGATAAATATTTTTTCCTAACTCTTTTTGAGATTTTAAAAATGCCTGAAGAGCATTGTAATATTCCATCGATTCTTGCTGTGTAATAAATTTCTTCCAGCTCATATTTTCCTCTTTATTTTATATTGACAAAAATTATTATGGATGAAAATTTGGTTATTTAACAACGAAAATGAATCCAATACAATATTTTGGTGACAGAATGGCAAACTGCTAACGTTGCAATGATTCAGATCAATAAGCCACAATTAAAATAGGGATATATTAATTTACAGAAATCAATACACCACATATAATTAATTCAGATTTATTTAATAACACCTTAAATCTCCAACAAAGATTGTAACTTTATTACATTTTTTTATCACCCAAAATTAAGGAGCTTTACATGGCTTTAGGGCTCCAAATAACTCAATTTAAAAATACATATCTGCTTAATTCTTTCTGGTTATTAGACGAAGCGAATGGGCAGGCAGGTTGTTTATATGTTAAAGACGACGATTATGCTGAAGATCAGATTGTATCTCTTGCTGACTTGGGTGAGATAGAATAAAAAAGTTTCCATTCAGGCTCCCGCGGCCCAAGAAGGTCGACACCGCACTTAATATTGGACAGCATTATTACTAAAAAGCATGACTTATGACATCAAAACCCATTAAATTTAAAGGGTTTTTCTAGCCATAAAACCATAAGGTAAGCACATGTTTTTTGTTAGTCATCGTTTTCAAGATATAAGCATGTTAAGTCATAACAAATCAAACCACAAATAGGAGAGAAAATCATGATCCAAGGCATTCAAATTACAAAATCAGATAACGAGAACTTATTAAACTCTATCTGGCTGATAGATAACGAAAAGAATGAAGCTCGCTGTTTAGTTGCTCCTGCTCAATACAAAGAAGATCAGGTTGTTCCTGCTTCTGAGCTAGGTGAATACGAGTCTCGTGAAGTGGCTATCGAAGCGCCTAAAGCACAGGAAGGCGGTCAACACCTGAACGTAAACGTTCTGAAAAGAGAGACGTTAGAAGATGCTATTAAGCACCCAGAAAACTACCCTCAGTTGACTATTCGTGTATCGGGTTATGCTGTACGCTTCAACTCTCTGACGCCAGAGCAACAGCAAGACGTATTAACACGTACCTTTACAGAAAGCCTTTAATAGGTTTACTTAAGTTAATACCAATAAAAGCTGAATAAATTATTAATGCCGATCAGTTAATGTGAACGGCATTTTTTAAAGCGAATACCCATTTTTAGAACACTTTAATTCTCGTGGATAACTCCTCTCTCGCCTTGTTGGTAAAAAAATTCGTTATTTTTTGTTTTATTTACTAAATGCTTAGGAATATTTACAGGTGAATAAAATGGCAACGTAGCCCATTATTAGCTTATAATGATCGGCTTTCTACCCAAGCGGACTTGATCAAATAGAAATGACACTTCTTCAATACAGCTATAAAGAAAAGTGTTAACAGTTAAACGGACTAATTCCTATCCAAACCGTTCTTTTAATATGAAGCGTTGGAAGCTTGACTTCTTCACCATCAATTATCAGTGAAGGGAAAATTACATCGAAACTATCTCCATCCTGTTTGGGGAAAACAGCACCAGAATTAAATGATGAATAACCATCAAAATCATGCACCTCTCCATATATCTGTATTGGTTTAGATTTGTCATTAATAGCAGGAGCCGTAATATAAAAATCTTCGTTTTTGAAGTTGATTTCATTCCAATTTCCATATATTACGAACTGTCCTTCGCTTACCTCACCATGAGAAGTTGAATATGTATTTCCATAACCTCTGACTTTTAATGTCTGATCCTTTGTTTTTATGATGAAATTGACATATTTTTCAGTCGGTACGCAATGCGACTTTTCATGTGTACTTTCAACATCAACAAGAGGTTTATAATAAACAGTCGCATTTGGAACGCATCCGACTAAAACAGAAAAGATTAATATACATCTTCCAAATTTAATGAATCGCATTGTATTTATGACCTAAAGAGTGATTTTTAGGGTATTGCTCATTTCCATAATATCTACTAATGGATGAAAGCGGACGTTTTGATTTAAGAGATCTCGTTGTACTAAATTTCTTTTTTAAAGCTAATAGTGCATTAATCTGCATTCTTAATAATACACATTTAAAATTTTTTTTTATCGTTAAAGATTAGACCAGAACAAGCAATAAAACAGTTAGATGGCATATATAATGATTTGTACATTGAATCTTTATCTTGGGGGAATGAGGCATTTGTATTTATAGAGATCTCTATAAATGCAAACTACAATGAAATAATTACTTTTTTCAAGATGTTAATGTATTAAGAATGTGGAACTTGTTTATCAGGTATCCATATAATGTACACATGGGAACATTTTTGCCTTTTGTCACTCAGGCACGCTTTTTCATGTGAAGCGTGCAGAAAAGTGGTAATAGATTATTTAATTTTCTAACTCGCTGGAGGTGAAAGCGACTTAGCTTTCTAGCTCTCTTGGAGCGAATATATTAGCTAAATAGTTAATAACTATTTAGCTTTACTGGTAACGGGTAAGTAACTTCTATTTTGCATGTTATTTGGAGAAAGCGAGCATAAATGGGGTGTTCTAGTGCAGAAATTATTGGCATACTTTGACTTTTACAAGAAAGCTAAGCATTGCAGTAAAAAACAGGTGTTAGTAAAGGTATTTTGGCATTATTTTGGCACAGACTTGTTACAAAATAGAACTGATATCCGTACGGTTGAGGAATTATTAGGTCACCCTGCTTTATATTCCACCGACATTGATAGATCTGTTATTGGAGCGGAGGCATAAGTCCAATAACTAATAGAGATGTAAGGCTGACTTAAATCAAAACCTTTGTTAAAGATGGATAAAAGGAAGGTGAGTCCCTTCCATTTTTATTTAGTTTACACTCTTACCTTTCTTTGGCGAATCAAGCCTTCCTGAATCGTTGAAGCAACTAATTTTCCCTCTCTTGTATAAAAGTGTCCCTTTACCAGAGCGCATCCATCCGATGCAGCCGGACTTTCAACGACATATAATAACCAGTCATCTAAACGGAAATCATGATGAAACCACATAGAATGATCGATGGTAACAACCTGCATACCAGGCGATAAATACGAAACACCATGGGGCTGTAATGCGGTTGGCAGGAAGTTGAAATCAGACGCGTATGCTAATAAATAGCGATGTATACGTAAATCATCGGGCATTTTTCCATTGGCTCTGCACCAAATAAATCGTTTAGCAGACTCAACCTCAGGATTACTCGGATTGACAAAGGTGACAGGCCGCATCTCTATCGGTTTTTCAGAAATAAGTTTATCACGTATCGATTCTGGTAATGTATCCGTGTGCAGCAATGACATCTCTTGTTCTGAAATTAAATCTTCAGGCTTTGGCACATCGGGCATCTCTAATTGATGTTCAAAACCATGCTCCCTATTTTTAAAAGACGCGGTCATATAAAAAATAGCTTTGCCATTTTGAACAGCTTTAACGCGCCTTGTGGAAAGGCTTTTACCATCACGAATACGCTCAACATCATAAACAATGGGCTTGTCAGTTTCTCCTGCAAGCAGAAAATAGGAGTGAAAAGAATGCACATTTCTATTTTCACTGACGGTGTCTTTGGCAGCTGAAATGGCTTGACCCATAACTTGTCCGCCAAAAACTCTACCAGTACCAAGATCTTGGTTATTACCACGGAATAAGTTTTCTTCTAGTTTTTCTAAATTCAACTGGCTTAGAAGATCTTTTAGTACTTTACTCATTTTAGCTCCCCAAAAAAGGGCGTTAATAACCGCCCTTTTTTATTTACAAATCTTATTTTTATTTACAAATACTATTACAAAGACATCAATAGTGCTCTAACCATTGCAAAATCAGCAGGAAATTCTTTTGATAATAAATCTAAATTCGCACGAGAAGCAAGCTCTTCCGGAATGAAAATATCACGCCCTAAAATATCTTCTACGCTTTCTTTAAACTTAGCAGGATGCGCTGTACACAAGAATAAACCTGTTTCATCTTCTTTTAATTGTTTAGTAAGTTCAGCGTAAGCAATTGCGCCATGAGGTTCACATAAGTAACCTAAATTATCCAATTCAAGCAGACTGGCACGCGTTTGTGCATCGTTTAACATGCCGTACCCAAGTTCTGATAGTGACCAACCTTGTATTTTAAATAATTCTTCAATACGTGGCCAATTATTGGGCTGACTGACATCCATCGCATTTGAAATCGTAGCAACCGTCGCTTTAGGCGTCCAAGTTCCTTCCTCCAGGTAACGGGGAACCGTATCATTTTCATTGGTCGCTGCGATAAAACGTTTAATCGGCAACCCTAAAGATTTAGCGAGCAAACCCGCAGTTAAATCGCCAAAATTACCACTGGGTACAGAAACAACTAAATTATTGCGCTGCGCGGCAGATAGCTGCGCCAGGGCTTCAAAGTAGTAACAGATTTGTGCCAGCAGGCGGCTAATATTGATTGAATTTGCTGAGTTTAGGCCAACGGCCTGCTTTAATTCTTGATCATCAAAAGCCTGCTTAACCATTGTTTGGCAATCATCAAAGGTGCCTTCAATAGCGACAGTGGTAATATTACCACCTAATGTACAGAACAGTTTTTCTTGCAGCGGGCTGATTTTTCCTTTTGGGTACAGAATAACAACATTAATGTTTTCCATATTGAAAAAGGCATGAGCAACAGCGGCACCAGTATCACCAGAGGTTGCCGTTAAAATAGTAATTTTATCGTCTCCCTTAAATTCGGCTAAACACTGGGCCATAAAACGACCGCCAAAATCTTTAAATGCTAAGGTTGGACCATGAAAAAGTTCCAAGGCATTAATGTTATCCGTCACTTTTTTTACCGGCGCATCGAAAGTAAAAGCTTTTGATACAATACTGTGAAGCACTTCTTTACTTAACTCATCACCAATTAAGTGAGATAAAATTTCAGTCGAGCGATCAACTAAATTCATTTTCAAAAGTGCATCAATATTATCAAGAGGCGTGATTTCTTTTGGAAAAAAAAGTCCCTGGCCACGTCCTAAACCTTGCTTAACAGCTTGTTGAAAGTTGACTTGCTCACTGTTGTCTTTGATGTTGTATAATTTCATAGTTCTGTTCCTAACACGCGTGCGCCTTGTTCATCGAGATGGCAAATATGACAAAACCCGTCATCATTTTGAAGAAAATTTTCTGTTAACCAATGTTGTAATGATTGCGCTTGGATAAGATCAGTCATTACCGCAAATACTGTGGGACCTGAACCCGAAATACCCATCGCTAATGCCCCGCTTTGCTCTGCCACAAGACGCGCTTCTTTAAAACCTGGAATAAGTTGTGAGCGATAGGGCTCAGCAATAACATCCTTGAGCATTTTGGCTGCAAGCTCAGGCTGAGCAGTGTGACAGGCATGGACAAAGGCACCTAAACGTCGACCATAGGTTAAGGCTTCGCTGAGACGATATTGCGCAGGTAAAATATTTCGTGCAGCCGCAGTTGAAATAGTTATCCCCGGGTAGGCGACGACCCAATACCATTCTTTAAAGGAAGGCAGCGTTTCGCTGATAACCCCACCTTCATTAATCATCAACTGCATCCCGCCAAGGTAACAGGGAGCAACATTATCATAATGTATACTACCGCTGATTTGTCCTTCCATCTCGCCCATTAAAAGAAGTAGAGTCGTTTTATCAATAGGGTAATCATGCCATGCATTTAATGCTTCTAATGCGGCAACAATTGAACTAGAGCTCGAGCCTAAGCCACTGCCAACGGGTAAATTTTTCTCAAGCGTCATTTTAACCGGCAATATTTTTTGATTCAGTTTTTTTAATGCTGCCTGATAACCTAAATAACATTGATAGACAATATTCAATTTAAAATCTACGGGTAATTTATGAGCGTAACGGCCAACACAGTCGAGTGAAAAAGCAATATCACTGCTTGATATCTTTACCCGGTCACCAAATAAATCGCCATTAATAGGGGTAAGTGCCCCTCCCAATACATCAAAACCTACACTAACATTTGCAGTCGACGCTGGAGCATATGCCACAACACTCATCTTAAAACTCCTGTTTCCAATTTAAAGTACGTAATACATCGGCAAAAACACCCGCAGCAGTCACTTCTGATCCAGCACCGTAACCACGTAAAACTAATGGAATAGGTTGATAATACTGACTATAAAATGCCAATGCATTTTCACCGTCTTTTACTTTGTTAAGCGGGTCATCTTCATTGACCGCTTTAATACTGCATTTACATTTACCGTTTTCAATGCCGCCAATATAGCGTAGCACTTGACCATTTTCGTCAGCTTTAGCCTGCAATTCAGCAAAATAAGCATCAGCCTCCGGCAAGCGAGTCATAAATTCATCAACACTCCCTGTTTCGTCAAAACCAGGTGGTAATGCAGGTTCAATTTCAACATCATCAAGCGATAATTCCATCCCTGCCTCACGTGCTAAAATAAGCAGTTTGCGCGCGACATCCGTGCCGCTTAAGTCTTCACGAGGATCGGGCTCAGTAAAACCAAGCTTACGCGCTTCTGCGGTTACCTCGGAAAATTTCTTACCATCGTCCAGTTTACCAAAAATAAATGACAATGAACCCGATAATATACCGTTAAACTTGACTAACTGATCGCCCGCATTAAACAGGTTTTGCATATTTTCTATGACCGGCAAACCTGCGCCAACATTGGTATCATACAAGAATTTACGACGTTTCATTAACGCGGTTAAACGCAGTTGGTGGTAATAATCCATACTGAAAGTATTGGCTTTTTTGTTGGCAGCAACAACGTGGAAACCCGCGCCCAAAAAGTCAACATAACGCGCGGCAATCGCATCATTGCTGGTACAGTCAACAATGACAGGGTTAATAATATGTGAGTCATCGACCATAGATTGCATACTGGACAAGGATAACTCTTCTGTTGCAGTGGCTAATAACTCACGCCAGTTGCTTAATTGAATGCCTTGATCGTCCATTAACATCTTACGACTGTCGGCAATGCCGCAGACGCGAATTTCAATATTTCGTTCTGATAAGTAAGCCTGTTGACGATGTATTTGATCAACCAGTGCTGATCCTACCCCACCACAGCCGATAAGGAACATATCTATATATTGCACACTACCAAAAAAGTTTTGATGACAAGCGATGACCGCTTCTTTTGCTTTTTCCTCTGATACAACCGCTGAAATAGAACGCTCAGATGAACCCTGCGCAATCGCAGTAATGTTAATAGAAGCTTCCGTTAAGGCGGTTAGAAAACGCGCGGCCACCCCGCGTGCTTTTTTCATGCCATCACCAACCAGTGATATGATAGCCTGCTTTTCAACCACATCAATAGGCTCTAATAAATGATTTTTAAATTCTAAAGAGAACTCCTCATTTAATGCATACAAGGCTTTTTGTGTCTCACTAGAGTGAATACAAAAGCTTAAACTGTATTCAGACGATGATTGCGTAATCAAAATAATCGACACACCTGAACGTGAGACGGTCGTGAATATACGCCCCGCCATGCCAACGATGCCTTTCATCCCGGGTCCTGAGATACTCAGCATGGAGAGCCCCTTAAGATCAGAGATACCTTTCACTTGCAATGCCTCATCGCCATGTTCTACTCCAATTAAAGTACCATTTGCTTGCGGGTTATAGGTGTTTTTTATTAAACAGGGTATATGGTGCTGCGCTATCGGGGTAATCGTTTTAGGGTGTAATACTTTAGCACCAAAATATGAAAGCTCCATGGCTTCAGCATAACTTAACGAACTTAATAATTTTGCATCTTTTACCAAACGCGGATCACAACTGTATACACCATCAACATCGGTCCAGATTTCACAACATTCAGCTTTTAAACAAGCCGCTAACACAGCAGCCGAGTAATCCGAGCCGTTACGACCTAATACAAGTGTTTCACCCTGCTCATTACCTGCTGTAAAACCAGGCATCAAGTAGATAGCATCTTTGACAATGGTTTCTTTTTCAAACAATGCACGGGAAACGTCAATATCGATTTGCGCTTCAAGATAACCACCTTTGTAAGAAATAAGCTTTTCTTGTGGTTTAATGATTTCTACCTGATGACCCTTAGCGATTAACAATTGCTTCATACAGGCGACACTAAGCAATTCACCCTTGCTTAATATTTGAGCTTCGATACTGGCAGGGCATTGTGCTAGCAAACGCACACCTTCAAGCAAATCACTTAAATGTGACAATTCACGCTCAAAAATAGTTTCCAGTAATTCATCTGCAAACTCTGCATAAGTCCCCTTCAGTGTTTTGATGAGATCAGCAAAAATATTTTGAATATCAATTAAGTGGCTTTCTGAAGATATACCCATACTGGTTTTTTCAACAACAGCGACTAGATTGTTGGTGACACCCGCCGGTGCAGATAAAACTAAAGCAATTTGAGATTGCTGCTGATTATTAATAACAATATCAGCAACCTGATTAAAACGTTCGGCATTTGCTAATGATGACCCGCCAAATTTAAGTACGCGCATTGATACTCCCTGTTATGATACGCAAAACCCGCAGAAATGCGGGTTTTGTAAAGACGATGATTTATTTAATAAATAGAACAAAAACAGAGGCGTTATTTAAGCGCTCTGCAAAAAAGAAGTTAAATTGATAAAATAATGTACAAAACATAGTATTATTGCTGCTGCTTTAATAAATATTAAAGAATCCGATGGTACTATCATAACAAAGCTTTATCTTGACGGAAACAATTGACTGTTTGGTAATGCTGTTTTTATACAAAGCGAATAAACTTGGCCTGACTTTTGAATCAGCTTTGTTCCATTTTATGCTTGCCCCTGTTTAAAGTTTGCAGAGAATGAAGCATTAAATCATTTCCCCTAAACTAAGCTGGATAATGTGCTAAATATTTTGCCGCAATGGCTCCTCTTTTACCATCAATTTTACCTTTAAAAGTGAGCAACCGCTTCATTAACAGTTTGAATATGATAAATTTTATCTATTACTCTATTCTAATATTTATAATCTATCCGATATAGCAGCAATAAACAGTGAAAAGTAAATTAATAACACCTGCTGGTTATAAAAAACGACAGGAAGAACATGATTATTTATGGAAAGATAAAAGACCCAATTTTTATAATAAACGTATATTAAGACAAATCGATCGCCGAGTGCGTTACCTTAGAAAACGATTAGAAGAACTTAATGTCATTGACTATTCCCCCTAGCAAAACGGAAACGTTTTCTTTGGTCCAATCGTTGAAATTGAAAATGAGGGTGGAGAACGACTTTGTTTTAAGATAGTCGGCCCTGATGAAATCTATGATACTAAAAACTGTATGTCTATCGACTCCCCTATAGCGTGTGGAATGCTAAAAAAAAGTGGATGATAAGTTTGTTGTTGAAACGCCAAAGGGTGAAAAAGAGTGGGTTATTAATAAAATTGATTATGAACTGTATTAGTTCATCTTAATTTAACAGAAGTGGGTAAATAGAGGATATATTGATTTGTTAACTTACCCATCTACTTTGGCAGCAAGTCCTTTCCAAATGCAATAACACCCGATAGTGTTAAGTACTATTACAATAATTTCCCTGCATTTTGAATGCAGTTTACTCAATAAAAGCGCTCTTTAACATCAGAAACCTTTCCAGTAAGTACTTAGCGCTGGAAGATAAATTAAAAAGCGGTGCACACAGAAATTTTCTGTCCTTATAAAAGAGTTGGGTGTAAGTTTATCAAAATATAATTTACCCCCAACACCAGCACCGCATTAACAATCGGTTCTGTTATACGTCTATACGTCGAAATCAGAAGGATTAATGCCAACGGCAAGACAGGCATCTTTAACGGCTTTTTTCTCATCTGCATCAAAATCGCCATCAGCACCACCAATCACGATACCAAGCTGGATACAGGCACGTGCTTGATCATCCTTACCTTTTAATTTACCTATCGCCTGTATTGCATCAATACGTCCAAAGTCAAAATCTGCGATTAATTTATCACAATAGAAATCAAATTTAACTTTCAAATCGGCAGCATCAAATACTTGTAAACTTTCATTACTCATAATAAACGCCGCTGTTTTTTTGCGTTCTGAAGCATCTATATCGCCATCAGCTGCAGCAACTAAAGCGCACATTGCCATTGAAGCATCGGAAAATTTTTGGTTTTTAAACTTACCAATATTTTTTTGTAAGCCTTCATTCATTTCTTCTGCTTTGCCTTTAAAATTGTCCCATAATCCCATGCTAGTATCCTCTCTTTGCTAAGTAATATTATAAAATTTTTTATTTTGTGTTGTCATCAAAGACAAGAGGCGCTTAATAGCCCTATCTCACAATGACTAACTATTGATTCTGCAGCTGTTATATTCAAATAAATGAAAGGCTTCCCTGCAAAAAAAATACATCTGAAGTTATCATTCAGATAATGATAACCGTATCAGTAACCTACTCCACATTAAATGGTTTCACAACCTCGTTTAACACGTAAAAGCTATTATTAGCCATTTTTAACATGGGAATATCGACCGGTAAATTACCAAATGCCTGAACAATGTCGTAACGCTCGTCATTGCCCCTAAAAATGCTGTTTAATCGAACAACTTTTTCTTGCTCTTGGCATTCACTTTCAATTTCACCCGTTAGTATGCCATTCTGCTCTATTATAGTAGTACCGATCACTCGTTTAACGGGCCAGCCTAGCTGCTGCACAATACCGGCTATATAAGACTCTGGTGATGCAGTCACAATCCATATTTCAATGCCGGCATCATCTAATTTTATCATAAGATCAACCACTTCAATAATTGGAGTGACTTTATCAAATAACGCTACACCAGCCGTAAAAAGCTCCTCCCGTGTTTTTCCTTTTAACGATTTTTTGTATAAATACGTTTTTATTGATACCTTAATCCCCTGCTGATAAGTGGAAGCTTTAAACAACAAGGGTAATAATTGTATAGCTAATGGTGTATTACCTAAAAAATATTTAAATAAGAAATTTAATGAATTTTCTTCAATTAATGTTTCGTCAAAATCAAACAGTGCTATTTTCATTTTTATCTTCTTTTTGCGGGCGTAAAACTTATTTAACGTCTTTAATTAATGCACATGCACCAAATGGCATATCATTCATTTCAACAACATCAATATTTTTCTCTTTTGCCAGTTTTAATAAATGGACTGTACTCGGGCTAAGTTTATCCTGCACAATTAATAAATCAGGCACCCTGCGAAGCATGACTCTTGTCGCTTCTGCAATACCAGGCTTAATCCTGTTTTTATTAGAAACATGATGCTGCTGCATCATTTCTTTCAAAAAAAATCGCGTCATTGACTGCCGAGTTGTTGCCAAAAGTGATTTATTTTGTGATGGGTTTTGAAAATCGCTTAACTTAAAACAATCCGAAATCTGATTAACAAACCAGTTTGAACGATCATCATTTTCTAAATGAGAATATGAAATACAGCCATGAAAATCATCCGCATTTATTTGATCATTCAAGACTGACCGGCTGATTAGCCCGCTCACGGTCGAATTCATTAGCGCACTGGGTATCGCATAATCATCAAAGGTAGCCGAAAAGTCTGCTGTTCCGCCGATATCTGAAATAACAAATAATTGTTCAGATAGGTTGAGGTTGCGGCGCGTATTATAATGCTGAACCGCTTTTTTTAATTCTTCCGTCATCACCCCTTTTGCAGTCCAACCGTCCACAAAAACAATGCTTTCGGGTTTTATTTTTTGATTAAAAATAAGGTGATCCAGTGCATTTTCATCAATGCCTTTATCCCGAATAATACTAATTGAATAATGCTGTGAATTGACCCCGGCATATTCATTAATTGCTCGATTTAATAACACGCCAATGGGGGTGCCTGCACGTACCAAAGAAAGAATACAGATATCACCATCACGATTTTCAACTATCTTTTTGGCTAATTGTAAGACTTCAACCGCCAGGCGTTTTTTGTATTGCTTAGTCAGGCTTAAAAAAAGATCTAAATACTCTTTCGATGGTGCGCTTTCTTGATTCACCATTTCTGAGTAATGCATTACACCAGTTTGAATTAACCGTTCTTTGTCTTCAATAGTATAAAATTTAGGTTTGATGTTTTTTAACAGAAATAAACAATCTTCTGCGCAGTAGCTGCCCAATAAAGGGATTTTATCGGAGTATAAATTATTAAACATGGGAGATAGCTTTCATTATTTGGCTGGATTTAGGAAAGATAGCAAAATCTAAATTTCGAATAAAGGGGAGATCAGACACACTATCACCGATCCCGAAAACCACGTCTTTATCAGATATATTTAGCTTTTTTATCAAGTAGTTAACCGCTAGTTCTTTACTCGCATAAGGGGGTAATACGGCGAAGTTACCGGCATTGCCATGAATGCTAAAATCAAGTTGCTTAAGATGCAAATTAATCTTAGCTAACAAGCTTTCCTGATGCTGATGAGCAGGAATTTTTATGCAAATATAAGTACAAATATCATGATCGATAATCAAACGAACACGGGCTTCACAATTCATAGCGCTAAAATAATTGATTAGCTGACAATGCGCCTGAGTCAGCTTCTTCTGCCAATGTTTCATATCATAAGTGTTATTTAAATAATTAATCCAGCAGGGCAATAATGCAGATTTTTTATCTAATATCAGCGCACCATGAGAAACAATGGCATACTCACTGTTTGTTACTTGATCAATAATACAATGCTTATAGGCACTCGTTCTTCGTCCTGTTACCGCAATAAAGGAGGCTTTCAAAGCCGCTAACATCTGCACTAATTTTTGTTGTTGAAGCGTTGCATAGGATTCTATTTCACCCTGTTTGTTAACAGAGGTTATCTGACTATCAGCCGTTTTTGTATGTTTTCTCTTACTGCTAAACAAACTATCATCTAAATCTGTGAAGACAAATATGCGAGATGACTGTGTCATTTAGAAGACCTCACACTTTGTTAAGGGGTATAGACTTGCAAACTCATGCGACTCTCTTGCACTTTCATTTTCCAGCAATACGTAAACGTCTCTATTACCTTCTTCAAAATTATAAAGATAATGTTCAACTTTACTGCTGTCAAAAGAAAAAGATAGCTTCTTCTCAATAGATTCCCCTAGGAGTAAAGGAGAGCGATTAATTGATTGATAGAGCACATTACAACCTGCCTGTTCATGTCTTTCAGCAATCAGGAAGGGAATATATTGATGTTCACCATTAGCGATAATGGTCATCTCTTTTGATGAAGTAATACTTGGCAAACCACCTGAATAGGGCATTAACATAGCGCAGCGCCCGAGTTCATCCGATGATTGTGCTTCACATAATCCTGTATCTGCATTTCCTGGCAATTCGGGCTTAAAAGTATCTTTTTTCACCATTGATATTTGAGCTTCCATTAAGGACACATAACGAATGGGAATATTAAAATCTGTGATGGATAAACTCTGTTTTCTATCAACCAAATTAACTAATGAAATAATGACAATTTCTTCGATATTCATTAAATATTTTAATAATCCGCTGATAAGTAATTTAATGGTGCGGCCTGTAGTTATTTCGTCATCCACAATCACTAAACGTTTACTTTGAATGATGCCTTCAAGCAACGCTGTTTTAGGTGCATAGAACATATGATTGACCGCATGACTATGTGCTTCATCAAGAGAAAACCACAAAGGTCGATTCAATTTATGACGCGTCGTATGCTGAAAATAGACATTTTCTTGTTGCGCTCGCGCTAAGCTATCTGCAACCCCTCCCCCGAGTCCCGTTGCAGCTTCAGCAAGACTCACAACATAAGTTAATTGATCTTCCCCAAGAGACTCAGATAATGAATCATAAACTTCCCTCATTACATTAGGTTTAGTGGGAACATAACGACCAAGCACTTTGCTGACAAGCATAAAACTTCGCTTCGGATTTTGTCTGCAAGCAAAGGTTAATAATTCTTCAACTGGTTTTTTTGTCTTTAGTACATCAAGTGAAATAAGTCCCGCTTGAGTTTCAAAATTGTAATTCATAGTGTATTTACTTAATTTGATTTTTCACATAAGCCAGCCGCACTCATTTATCTGCTTAAAGAGTATTACTCTAAAATTTAAACTGGATTGATATTCTGTAATGGATCAATATGAGTGACTATTCTCATTAAAATAATGCGCATACGCTAGGCGAATCAGTATCTCTATATTGAGTCATTGTTAATAAGAATAAAGCTCCATCAATCATGCTTGCAAGTAGTTAAGCATAACCACAAACAGCTGAATGTTGGAGCTCCAATATTGAGCGTCATTAATTAGATTAATTTAGCCAATCAATGCATACATAACACCAGCCCACACAAAGAACATGGCTAACAGGAAGTATGCAACATTTCGAGTTACTTTCTTATAGTTAAAAATTAAGCTTGCTGCGACGCCGCCTGTAATACCGACAATAGACCAACGTAACAAGGTTAAACTATCATCTTGAAGCAAAGGTAATGAATCAACACCGTTAATTAAAAACCAAGCCAGCAAAGGTAATGCAAAAGCGATAGTCGTATCAAAAGTATTTGATGCTAGCGGATTAGCAACCGCATCTTCATATTCTCCTTTTCTAGCATCCTTGACTGATAACATTAAATCTGGAACGGAAGATGCCGCAGACCCAAAGATTAATCCTGCAAAAAATTCAGGTACGCCGAGCACGGATGCACTGCCTAGTACGCCTTCAACTAATATACTCGAAGAGCCAGAAATAACAGCAATCGCTAAACTTAAAACAACCAGCGACGAGACTAATGTAAAGGGTCTATTTGAGAAAAATAAGGTATTGAAGTTAAAGGTAATTAAATTTAAAAACACGCCGCGATCATCAATCTCTTCATACTCATACACATCTTCGTCATCACCTTCACGATTACGTTTTGAATCAATATATAAGTGCACTGCATAAAATACATAGATAACATTTAATACGACCGCCATCCAGAGTGTAAAATGATTAAAACCGAGAAAGATAATCAATGCAATTTCTGCTGTTAACACCCAAAATACGTCTCTTATTAACACGCGTTTAGTTAATTTAATCGATTTAACGGCTGAGCCGTCCTCATCTTTTGCCATAATAATAGAAAGCGCCGGTATAACACAGCCATTAAATATTGCAGATCCCGCTGTCACTCCTAATGCAACCATCACTAATGATGGATCGTTAAACCAGAATAAACATGCAATCACTACGCACATTTCAGGCATACTTGATCCGACTGCATTGACAGTTGCACCCTTCACACCTGGTGGAAAGTTTCTCCCTAAATAAGAGGCAGCTTGCTCAAAAGTATCACATGCATATTTTAATAAATAACATGAAAAAATAATTAATAAAAAGGGCCATACGTTTTCTATTGTGTTCATTTAATATCTCTAATTATATTCAGTACGTTTTACCTAACATCAAAAAATGTTAGGTAATATTAATCCCATAGTTGACTGCCATCGCATGCAGTCCACCTGAGTAACCTTGACCAATTGCTTTAAATTTCCACTCTCCTTTATGGCGGTATAATTCACCAAAAATTAATGCAGTTTCTGTGGAATAATCCTCAGATAAATCATAACGCACCACTTCTTGATGATTGCTTTCATCTATTAAACGCATAAATGCATTTGAAACCTGCCCGAAATTTTGATGGCGTTTCTCTGCTTCATGAATAGTGACACCGACAACAATTTTAGCAACCTCGGCAGGCACTGCGCCTAAGTCCACTTTAATGGATTCATCATCTCCGTCACCCTCACCGGTTAAATTATCACCCGTGTGTTCAATAGATTGGCATGGAGATAACAATTGACCATAGAAAATAAAATGAGAATCAGAAAGAATTTTATTTTCTGAATTAAGCATAAATGCAGATGCGTCTAGATCAAAATCATGACCATTCATTGAATTTGCATCCCATCCCAAACCAAGCAAGCAATTCTGCATGGAGGGCGCTATTTTTTCTAAAGAGACGTTACCGCCTTTTTGCAAAGAAACTGCCATTTTATGTCCTATAATAGTTTAGTGTCATTTAATGTAAAGATATTTAATGTCATTTAATATAAAGATAAAAGTGGATAGCTAACTGATCACAACAAAGAGTGTCAGGTTCTATTGTTAATATTAAGGCCGACTAATATTCAAAGAAAATTATAAATAATGTTTTTTAACCGTCTCTATCATGCCGGGTAATTTACTGTCTTTAGTGGGTTCACCAAGAGCAGAGAATTTCCAATTTTTATTATGTAGGTAGAATTTACCTAATACCATTGAAAGAGCGCCTGAAAATTGCGGGTCATTAGTCACATCATAAGTGGCATAAACACTGTTTACATGCGTTGGAGTACCTTCATACAGACGGATAGAAGCAAAAGGAATGGTTTTAAAATCGTGACCGCTGTAGGAATTTAAAACAAAGACTATTTGATGCGCATTGCTGTCTAACTTATTTAAATTTAACGTGATTATTTCATTATCCAAGCCATCATCGCCATCAAGATCACCCGTTCGGTCATCACCAGAGTGTTTAATACCTTGTGTTTCCAATTTGCCAAAGTAGACAGTGTCTATGACTTCATTCTTAGCATCAAAAACAATACAACTTGCATCTAAATCAACAGCAACTTTTTTTTTGCCGCCAAATAACCCTTTCTTTTCAATCGCACCCCAGTTCACACCAACACAGATTTGGTCTAAGTTCGAACCATTACTTTTTTCAAGGCTAATTTTTTGCCCTTTTTCTAATGAAATTGCCATTATTATTTCCTTAATCTAAACATGTAAAAAAGGGGAAACAGATGCTCCCCCAGAATAAATATTGTTCGACTAACTGTATTTAAAGTTAAACATTAACATTAAATTGTTGCGCCATTGCTTTTAAGCCGCCGGCAAAACCTTGACCCACAGCTTTAAATTTCCATGCACCATTGTGGCGATACATTTCACCGAAAAGCAGTGCCGTTTCAGTAGAATAGTCTTCCGTTAAATCGTAACGGGCAACTTCCTCGTTGTTCTCTTCATTAACAACTCGAATGAAAGCATTAGAAACTTGACCAAAATTTTGTTTACGTGATTCAGCTTCGTGAATCGTTACACCAATAACAATTCTCACAACATCAGCAGGGACTTTGCTTAAATTAATTTTAATCGCTTCGTCATCACCCTCGCCTTCGCCGGTTAAGTTATCACCAGTATGTTCAACAGAACTACACTCAGAAACTAAGTTACCGTAAAAAATAAAACCTTTATCTGAAAGTACTTTACCTTCTGCATTAACCATAAAGCCAGATGCATCTAAGTCAAAATCAGTTCCATCAGTACTTCTTGAATCCCAACCTAAACCGAGTAGACATTTAGTCATACCTGGCGCAACTTTATCTAGTGAAACATTTCCGCCTTTTTGTAGAGAAACAGCCATTCTGATACCACCTTTTTAGTTATTGAAAATAAAATCTAAAATCGAGTCTAACATGAAGCAGAGTTAAAACTCCACGTGTAAAAAATCAAGATATACTAGCCTATTATTCAGAATCATACCTATCAGAATAAATAATAAAGATCCGACGATGAAAGTTAACTTACCTCAGGAAGAGTGATCACACTCTCAAAGGAGCAAAATAAACGCCAAAATAAACGCCAGGGCATAGCACATCGAAATATTTAGACTATTGGTTTCTTAGATAGTTCAATAATAATGGCAACTTGACCACCAAAATGCAGATATAACTCTTTTCGCCAACATTCTATTGTATTTATATACTCACGACTTCAATCGGTCATAAATTTTTTAATAATAAAGGTGATCAATAATAATATTGTATGTGGACTTATGTTGTTTCCACTGATGGGGGAGGTGAAAGCCTATAGAGCGACGGGATCGAGGTCAATAACAGCCTAATGCAAGTAAAATGTGCCAAGAAAAGGAAATTAAGTTTGTATTATATATTCACAACCGAAAGCGTTAAATTAATTATTAATGGCTTTAAAGAAAAAATTTACAATCACAAAACAGTCAGGGTGATTTTGGATAGTAAAGATGATCACTTAATTGATACGTTTGCTATGATTTTGCAGCTCACAAGATTAAAAAACAAGTCGCCCATGGTTTTTCCTGTCAACACGGATAAGTAATGACGCATAGGTTTTAAACATATAAATCCACAATGCTTCTAGATATCATATTGATATATAGAAGCATTAAATTGTAAAAGTGTTTAATTTTATAAGTTCACCCACTTGCCTTTAACTTAGGCAATACCTTACGATGCAAAACCTATGGATCCAGTTTTAGATTCACTAACCTTACCAAAGTAAGAAAATTAACTTTTAATCTTCTACCGATTTATCTAGCCGCACTGGATAATCCGAATATCCTTCTCTAACCATTTATTTGGCTGATGGAGGGCACCTAAAAACAATATACCAATCTCACCAAAGCTCAGTGTAGCGTTAACACGCTCAGCAATAAAACGATCCCGCCTCTCGAGTAGGGATTGGGCCAGTTTGATAGTTGAGGCATCTTCCTTACTTATTTCTTGCTTAACCAATTGCTTATCAAAATGATACTCTTCTAAAAGCAAAGAGGGATCCTCTGTTCCCATCAGCGTGGCGCCTTTTTCAATAAGGAGCATAAGGAGTTTATGGT
The DNA here is from genome assembly GCF_000015285.1 of Psychromonas ingrahamii 37. Taxonomy (NCBI): domain Bacteria; kingdom Pseudomonadati; phylum Pseudomonadota; class Gammaproteobacteria; order Alteromonadales; family Psychromonadaceae; genus Psychromonas; species Psychromonas ingrahamii. The sequence goes on along the minus strand of NC_008709.1, from coordinate 1,570,721 downwards.
TATGGCTACCTTGAGCAGCTGTTTCCTTAACGATTTGAGTGGCCAAATCCGATACGGGCAGGCCATCTTGATACAAACGCACTTTGTTAAAGGGAAGCTCAAAACCTAGAATTTTCTCTTCAATCTCCTGCCAAAGTTGTGTGACGGCGGGCTGGTCTTCCTCTGCTTGCTTTAACGATCCCATATCTGATTGCGTATGAATAATCGGGATGCATATTAATAGTCGCGGTATTGGCGTAGTCATCACTTTCCTTAAATATTTGCACATAAGCTTCTAGCAACGATTCTTTCTAAAAGGTTCCAACTCATATATATTTTATTGAGTTATCAGCTGCATAGTTAAAATGGAGATTCGCTTATATTGATTTGTAAAATGTTTGAATTAAAGTTATTCATTCAAACATAATTGAGAAGTGGGTATCATTACAGAGAAAAATATTAATTCGTAAAAATATTATATAGGGCGACGTTATAATAAAAAATTCATTAGATTATCAAGCAAAAATACGCCACAGTTGATGTATTAAGCATAAATATCGCATATTTTTCAAGATAATGACAATCTTTAATGAAGGACTCTTTTTTCATGAGCTTGCGCTATGATCGGTGTTACGTCAATTTTATGGGTAAGCCACGATGGCACCAAATAAGTAAGTAGGCGAACATATAAAATCAAACATCTTTATATCAATGTAATAAAAAGATATTTGAAAATTTATGCTTTATTACTTAAATGACCAAATTAGTATTCTTTGGATTTTTTATTTAATAATTAAAACTCGTTATAACAAGGGTTATTTATAATTTTTGTGATTATCCCCCGTACTTAACAATGCCAGTTTGTGAAACAGTCCATCTCACACTCTTCGACATTCGCTTTCCTCATATCATTTAACTAATGCTTTCTCTATTTTTTCTAACCGTTTTTCAATGCTGGATAACTCACCTTCTTGCGCAGGAGCTTGAGGAGCGAAAGCAGGATTGTTGTTCCACCAGTCCATTCCCATCTCTACCGCTTTATCCACCGAGCAGATCACTAGACGCAACTCCACAGTAAGGAGTTCTACATCAACCAGTTTGATTTTAATATCACCAGTTACCACTATTCCCTTGTCCAGAATACGTTCTAATAGATCCGCTACGGTGGTACTTTTCACCGAATGAGTCATCGACTGCGGTTTTCCTGTTGCCATACCTATATATTCCTTACAGTAAACGGCCCAATGGGCCCAAATCTAAATTAAGATCTTCAACTTCAAGGCCAAATTCCTTTCGTAGCCTATCAATCTCTTCAGCCTGCTTCATAAAGGCTAATCCCAAACGTTCTATTTCGTCATCTTGCAATGAGCCTGCATCCATACGTCTTAGAGCTTGGCGCTCTAGCAACTCATGCAGCAGTTTGACCAGCGTTAAAACTAATCTCCCCAAACCGTTCTTCAGATCATCAGACTCCAGATTTAGTCCACCGACACTAGCCGCCGGCTTTGTGTCCGAATTCACATCTGCTTGATTGTTCGATTTAAAGTGTTCAAAAGGCATCTTAAACCTCCTCTTTAGGAGTATTAGATTGCTCTCTAGTCTCAACGTTACTCAGTATTAGTCGCACACCAAGGGAAATAAGATCGACATTGGCAACCGAAATCGTTATTTCACCGTGGATCACTACACCTTTATTAATAATACGATCAAGGGCATCACAAAGGGATATTTTCTCGCATTCCTGTGCAGTCAGTTCCGGATTAATACTCACGTTCGCCATAGGCATATTTCCCTTGATAAAAATGTTATTCGATGCATTTTTTTTGAGTTTTTTTAAACTTGAGGCTTAAGATATCACTCCTATCTTTCTTCGTCATTATATTTGTCATTTTCATCTTTATTTTCATCATCATCATCATTGTCATGATCATCATTTTTATCTTTATCGTTTTTATCATCGTCTTCGTATTCTTCATCGTCGTCTTCGTATTCTTCATCGTCGTCTTCATATTCTTCATCGTCGTCTTCGTATTCTTCATCGTCGTCTTCGTATTCTTCATCGTATTCTTCGTCAAGTAAATTACTCTCTTCCTGCAATTCATCCAACCTATCAAGCAAAACAGTTTCCCGCTCTTCAAACTCTTGCTCAGTTATTTCGTTGCTCTCAAATTGTCGATATAAATTGGTTAAATCAGTGGTGATTCGATCTGCTTCACCATCCAGTTCTTCCTGAGCCTGACGCTGGATCTCTTTGAACAACCATTTAATGCCCGAGTAGGGTGCTAGCAGAATGTCATCCAGAATAAACATGGTTTATCACCGCCTGCCTGTCATGGTCTTTAGATCAAGTTCGACGAAATTATGTGGCGCCCAAGGACCATTTAGTTCAATGTCATAGGTATTATCGAGCGTCTTCCCTGCTTCAACAACACGTTCCTCAAATACTTCAAGATCAGCGCGTTGAACTAGGCATGCAAGATTAACCACCACTTTCTCATCTTTCGGTGGAATGCTATGAATCTCATCGCAACCAGGTAAAATAATCTCTTCAAGATCAGTTTGATGGGATAATCGAGCCTCTGTTACTAAAGCGTCATACATGTGCCCAAGGTTGATACGATCGTCTCTTCTAGGATTTTTGTTACCGTCATAAACCCGATCTCGTTCTTCGCGTAATTCAGAATGATTATCGACAAAATAATCATAAATATTAGGCACATTCCAAGTCACTTTAATCCCCATCTCTACTCTATCTTGAACGCGATCCAGTTGTTCAAGTAACTGGGCGTTATATTGAGAGCAAAAACGGTTAACAGCCCGTTCACCTGTCGCGACTGTACCGAAGCGAACGGGCAGCACGCTCGTCTTACTCATTAGCTGTTTGAGAATTTCATTATGCGCCATAATATTACGTCGATCAGGTCTGGGGCGCGGCGAAGATGGACTTAGGTCACTGACCACAAAACTTATGGATTCTTTTTCAATGGTATATATATCGCTTTTATTGATACCAACTAAATTTCCTAAATCCTGCAGACCCCCAGCAGTGATAGCATAAATAACCTTTGGCTTAGCTATAACCTTGCTACTTGATTTGCGCACTTTTTTTTTATTTTCGGCCATAACACCCTATTCTCTTATTTATAATCCGGGTAATTTTCAGTTATTCAATTATTCAGTTATTCAGTTATTCAATTATTCAGTTATTTCCTTCAACTGCATTGGACGAATACGCTTTATACGACCGTCTTCAAGTTTTACATCAAGGAGTGCAGCACAAACCCAACACTTAATAGGTCCTTCATAATCTTGGTAGCTATCGCTTATAACAATTTGATGTCCGCAGGAGATGCAGTTGATTTTTATTTCCATTTTAGGTTCCCTTTTCGAAATATTGTATCTAGTCAAGTAGGTACTCTATCGGAAACACTTTGTAAGTATTTCCGATAGAGTACCAAAAAAAATCTTAAATTGCTTAAAAAAACATAAGGTATACTTCAATAACGGAGTTTAAATCCTCTACTGACTGATTTTTCGACAATCGAGTTCTCTTGATTTGTGCGCTTTTCTATCACTTTCAAGCTCTGGCACAGAAAATCGATGTCAGTATCAATAGCCATTAGACGACGATTAATATTCGTTACTCGTTCAAGCGCACTGTTCTTTTCTTTTTGGCGTCGGAGTTTCTCCATCTCCAGAACCCCGCGCTTCAGGTACATCTGATAAGCTTCTTGCCCTGATGTACCACATGAACTTATAGTGCGGATATCTGCAAGCCCTCTAAGCGTTTTTCTTTTCGCAGCAGTCATAACGAATCACCTTATTATTGAGTTGACTTTACCATTTTAGGCCCTGATTTTAGACCCTGATGACTTGTACGTCGCAGGACAAAATTTCATAATGAGATCTTCTAGTTGTTTATCCAAGACAGATCGGTTGGAAAAGGATACCTGTTGAGTATACATGCACAGGACATCACGGCAGATACGGTGAAAGAATGTATTGTCACGAAAAGCATGCTCGCCCTTCTGGACCAGAACGCGAGCAATGGCAATCGAAGCACGAACCGTCGGCATCGTCTTCGGGCCGCTGGATACTATTTTACTACCACATAACTCACGAAATTCATTAACAATATCGACGATAGATCCGGCCTCATCGCTGTTGATACCAGATTTGGCAATGGCAACGCGCACTTCAGTATGTCGATCGGGGTAATGAAGCATGATGGTAATCATACGATCAACCAACGCATCCTGAGTAGCATGAGTACCTGCATACTCTTGCGGATTTGAGGTGAAAATAGCTCTGAACTGAGGATGAACTTCAAGATAACCATCACTGCGCGAGCTCGGTAAATTCAATATTCCCTCTTCTAGGATACTGAGCAATACGTTATTGGCTTCCGGTGTTGAACGGTTAAACTCGTCATAGACCAATGTGTCACCATTACGGCAGCAGGTAGTCAGACGGTTATCACTCCACAGACTCTGTAACTCTTCTTCTTCTTTAACTACCGAGTGAACATAATTATCTACTACTCGATGTCTCCGATAACCTGATTCCTTACCGATTAAGTCAGAAGTTCCAAATTCATGATTACCATGAATCAACGTAACCGGACGTTGTCGCAGTGCCGCGATATGGAATGCCAGTGTGGTCTTTCCTGTTCCTGCTGGGCCTGCAAAATGGACGGGGTAACCCGCGTCTAAATAAAGCATAGCGCGTTCCGTTACTTCTTTTATATAAGGTGTTTCTACGAAATCTTCACTGGCTTCAGGATAAATATGATCGTCGTCGGATTGTTCAATCTTAATCTCCGATACATTATTCAGGTTTTCTATGCTCATGTCTTTATACTCGCTAGTATTATTATTGTTTGAATGTTAGCTTCCGTTACCGGCTTAGATGAACACTATTTATTATTCAAACATTTCTGGTCTTCGGTGGCACTAGGTTTTCTAGTCTTGCTCTTTAGCTTCAGTTTTAGTGGCTGCTACTTTAGCTTCAGTTTTAGCTTCTGTCGTTTTAGTGGCTGCTACTTTAGCTTCAGTTTTAGCTTCTGTTGTTTTAGTGGCTGCTGTTTTAGCTTTAGCTTCAGTATTTTTAGCGGCTGCTACTTTAGCTCTACTAGCTGCTGCTACTTTAGCTCTAGCTGCTCTAGTTGTTTTAGCTTTAGCTGCTACTGGGGTTTTATCTTTAGCTGCTACTGTCGTTTTAGTTTCTGGCGTTTTATCTTTAGCTGCTACTGTCATTTTAGTTTCTGTCGTTCTAGCTTTAGCTGCTACTGTCATTTTAGTTTCTGTCGTTCTTGCTTTAGCTGCTGGCTGTTTCTTCTTAGCCACCGATTTTTTTACTTGCTGATCGATTGTGGTTTCTGAAGCTATTATTAACGCCTCGGCCTTCAACAGCCCCGCTCTAATCTTTGGCGTAACAACTTTTTCTTCATTACTAGCTAAAGTCGACCGCTGAGGAGTATCTTGACTGGTTACCTCTTCTGTCGTTTTGGTATCAGAGCTGACAATCTCTGCTGGTTCGACAGCCGACGTTTCCGCTATCTGGGTGTGGAGTGCCTGAGATTTATCTGCTAAATCCTCGACTTTTCGCTTCATATTGCGAACAAAAGTCAATCGCTGCTGTGTATCCTGACTTACCATTTCAATTCGAGCCTGATTGGCATTAAATCGCATTTGATTGAAGCCTTTCAGCATTTCTTCTGTCACATTGGCATTTTTTGCAAAAAATTCTGCTCGTTCGGCAGCTGATGTTTCTGCCATCTCAATTCGAGTCTTATTGATATTAATTCGGATTTGATTGAAGCCTTTGATCATCTCTTCTGTCGCTTTAGCGTTAGCGTTGACAAGCTCAGCTCGTGCGGCAGTCGATGATTCCGCCATATGCTGCCGGGATGTATGAAAATGATCCAGCAGGTCCGCGACTTTTCGCTTCAGATTGCTAGCAAAAGTTAACCGTTGCTGTGTATCCTGAGTGGCTATTTCGATTCGTTTTTGAGTGGCATTCATTCGTGTTTGATTGAAGTTTTTGAGCATTTCTTCTGTCGCTTTAGCGTTAGTATTTACAAGCTCAGCTCGTGCGGCTGCGCTTTTTTCACCCGTTGCTATGCGTATTTGATGTAAGTCAGTAAGTAGCTCGGTAATCTTAGATTCTGATCTACCAATATGTTCGTTTTGGAGTAGATCCATGTTCTCTAGGAAGTTCATCGTCCATCTCCCGGTTTTCACGGCTTGTCAATTTCAATTTTCAATTATAGCCGCAATTATTATTAAAGGGCTGAAATAAATTATTCAGCCCCAATAAAGCTTAATAGCCTTTTCAAAAAAATGTTAATCTCTAAAAAGGCTATTCATGATGTTGCCATCATGCTGGTGCAGAAGCGCTATGCAGGTGTTGCAGCGCTCGCTGTAAGACCAATAGCTTCAGCATATTTCAAGTAAGTTTCAACTGAAGCGATAACAACACGTGCTTCGATTGATAGTAACTCGATACCTACTAGTGATACTTTAACGAATGCGTCGATTACGATGCCTTTGTCAAGGATGCGATCGATAACTTCTGCTAGGCCTGAAGAATCAGTAGTTTTTTGTACGTTAGCCATATTCATATTCCTTAAAGAATTATTTTAGATAATCAGTCACAATTATTTTGTGATCTGCTCTGTAAACTTATTATTAAATCACTTCGACTGTTTAAAGAGTCGTTACTCATCAATACTCCATACATTGCATCAACCATGCCAAAAGAGAACAATAACAAAATAAAAACATAACACCCTGTTTTTAAAGATTTAATTGTAAATATATAAATAGCATAAAAGAAAAGGGAATGGGTAGCAACTACTTTAGGGGGGACAAATGTATGGAACTCGTACCATACTATGGTATTTACACCCCCATTTAGAATTCAAAATTAGAGCATCACTTGAATCTAAATATGTGAATTTCACTTAGTGCCTGAGAGACGTAAGCACACAATTAAGCAGCGCACTCAGCTATATCAAGCTTTTAACTGAGCATTCATGGGTAATAAATTACTTAAATCAGCGCCTTTTCAGCGCTTGGCGGCTCTTCAAACAATTAAATATGCGTTAATATTTATTGGTTTGGCAGGCCATTATAATACTGTAAAGCACTGCACTGGCATTCTGCTCCTTTGACCGATTGCGCGAACATCCAGTTCCACCTGTCATTAAGCGCCATATATATTACTCAGTAACGTTATTATCAATGCCTAATTCGCGGCTTTCCATAACGCGTTAAAACTTGCCAATAGTTCACAGTGTGGATACAGCGATTTTCGGGAAAAAAGTTTGTGATCTTTCATCCAGCCATTTTTTAAATTTATCTAAAATAGACTGAACTTCGTTTTGCTTTAGTCTATGGTGCTCAATAGATGGCAATAACGTAGCCGCTTCTCTAGTACATAAAGTTTTGAGTCTTGTTAATAGCAACGTTGGCTTTACCAGTTTTTGGGATTGAGCAATCAGCGTATGCCTCCAGTATTCAGAGAAGCCCCTCCAATACAGAGTAAAGGCCCACTATAACCCACTAAAAAATCGTTGGGATGTTCATGTCCGCGACCAGGTTGAGAGTCATAAATAACCACGCAAGATTGTGCAAATTGCCAGCTTTGATAGCCATATGTAGGAATTTCACTGCCTTTTTCTATTGGGCTTATCTAAAATACTACACGGTTTTTCCATCAACAAACGCTACATTATCGCCCGGTAAATATTTTGGTATAAATCAATGATAGGCTCAACTAATGCCGGTGCTTTTATGCACTCATTTACTAAGGTACTGCGTAATATGTCGAAATTCACTCTTGTAATATATCAGTCTGACGATTTAGAGGCGGTGCTTTCCAGTCTTTTGAGGTAAAATATTTTAGGGCTTGCAACACTCCCTCAGGTAGGTTGCTTAGGTTTTGATACGCTGATAATTTTACTGCTTGTTATGGTTTTTTTTACCATGCCGACAAACGTATTTTGTACAATGGTGTAATAACACCAATATCTGCAGGCACTATCTTAACTTGCTCACTCTCTTCAAATTAACTGGCGGGCAGTGCTTGCCAGATTTTGATAATGAGCAGGTGAAGCGGTGGCGTGTTGCTCCACTTCACCTGCTCATCATAATCATCTTCTCCTTAAAAAGGAAAGCATAAAAAATTTAGCAACTTATTGAGATTTTTTAATTGGTTGCTTACGAATATATTGATGGGGATACTGTCATATTATTTTACTTGGAATTTGACAAACCTTCTAAGGCGGCAATAATATGACTATTAGTGAATGGCTTGGCAATAAACTTTAAAATAATATTGCTTTCAATCGCCTGAATAATGGCAGGATCGTCTGGATAATAATAACCGGAGACCATAATGATCGGTATTTCTAGTTTCATAAATTGCAATTTACGAGCAAGCACTAAACCTTCGATATCAGGTAGTTTAGCATCCATGAAAATCAATCGGAAATCCTCTTCTTTCACTGCTTTCAAAGCCTCATCGCCAGTTTGGACACTGACCACTGTGTAACCCTGACCCCGCAATATATGTTCCATGACCCAAGCTATACCGGGTTCATCATCTACGATGAGACAGTCGATGGTAAGCTGTGATGGCGATTTCATAATGCTGGTAACAATACTGTGAAAGTGCTTCCCTTACCGAGCATGCTATCCACGCTAATACTACCCCGATGTTGTTTGACAATCGAATAACAGAGAGAAAGTCCGAGTCCAACGCCTTTTCCTGCAGGAGAGGAAGTATGAAAAGGATCAAAGATATTATCCAGCGCACCTTCCAAAATCCCAGTCCCCGTGTCCCTGATACAAATACGCGCTTCATCGTTTTGTTGCTCCAGAATGATACTTAGCTTCCCACCATGGGGCATAGCATTAATGGCATTAAGGAAAAAATTCATAAAGACTTGCTGTAGCAGGGTGAATATTCCAGACACCGACCCACATTTTCCAATAGGCTGATAGACTATTTCAATTTTATATACCTTGGCTTGGTTTGCGATCAACATAATTGTTTCGCATAGCACAGTATCCAGATCTACCGGCACCATATTTTGTTCGCTGGAAGGTCTGGAAAATCGCAGCAAGTTTTCAATGATGCAGGAAGCCTTCTCAAGACTGACTTGGATTTTCTCCGCACATTCGGTTCTAAATTCAAGAGGAAGCCCCTCTTCCATCAGAAATTGCGCCGCTGAGGAACAAACTGCAAGAGGGTTACGGATTTCATGAGCGATACCGCCAGCCATTACCCCCAGCGCAGCGAGTTTTTGTGACTGCCGTAACTCGACCTCCAACTTGCGTTGTTCGGTCAGATCCCGCCCGACAGCAACAATGCCTACGGTTTTGGCATCGTCATCTTTCATCGGCGAGAAAACCCAGGCGACTGGGATTTCAGTGCCTTCCCCGGAGATCAACTCCAACTCGGCGTTCAAGGAGTAAACATGGATACATATGTTGATAAAAAGCGTCTTGATCTCTAAATGCTCAGAGGCTTTGAAAAACTCGAAAAACAACTTCCCTTTAACGTTTAGAAAAGTAAAACCTGAGAGTTTTTCTGCCGCCAAGTTCCAGGTTAAGATACGCCCTTCGGTATCTAAAGACAGCATTAGGTCGCTAGCACTTTCCACAATGCTACCAAGGTGACTTTCCATACGGCGCATATCTTCACTGAGGCGGATCTGATCGGTAACATCTTCCATCAGTAACATGACTTGTTCGCACTGCTCGCTGGATTCTACGGGCAAGATACGATAGTAATAGGTTTTAAATGGCACGCCGGGGGCCCGATAGGTCATACGTCGTCCAACAGAAGCCTTGTGAGTATTAAATACTTCTAAGATCTGTTGCTTGATATCCGTTCGTTCCAGAATAACCATCGGAAAGACTTCTGTAAGCCGGCAACCTATTGTCGCGGAAAGAGTGCGCTGACTTCGAGTGAGGAAATTGCGATTAGCCGAGGTAATACGTAACTTGCTGTCGATTAATAATATGGAAGAGGGAGTCGCATTAAGCAGCATATCGTAGAGCTGCTGGTATTGTACATTGTCTCCCGTGCTCTCTGACGCCGGCTGTTTCGCAACGGAGTGATTACTCGCAAGGAGGTTTAAACTATAATGATTAGTCATAAAATATCTTCCAGTAGCATATCCATGCTTGATTTTTCTTTATGTACAAAGTGATAGGGAGGCCATGGACCGCTTAAAAATAGGTAACCTATATCGAGTTCCATCACCTCGTGCAAGGCTTTGGTAAAAGCTTCAACTTTCTCTCGCCGTACTAAGTAATGGCGAGAATGAACCTGCCGTTCTGCCAATATACCAGTATCGGATCGGTAACTGATATAGAGTTGCGCAAGCTTGGAGTCGATTATAAGCTTGAAACTATCTTGACTGCTTCGACTATCACCTTCAGCGGTATAATGAATGCGTCGCGACTGTAGGTAGCTCAATCCTGATCTGCTTTCTATTTCCTTTGATGCTTTCGAAGCGCCATCATCAGAATCGGTGATCAGCGCAGCCGAATCCGGGAGCAACATTCGAATACTCATTTCAACACAGCCTTTTACCTGCTCCAGAAGCTGCAGGTAATGCTTATAATGTTCCTGCAAATGCAACGTCACGTCGGATAGTTTTTCAAAGCGGCTGCCGTACTGCATCGGTATCAGATCATAATCGTGATGAAGCGTTTCAACCAGCTTACCATAGCGCAACTGTTCATCAACTGTCACTTGTCCTGAACTGATTTCAGAGTTAGGGCTGAGCGCGATACTCAATCCTCGTTCGGAGACCCATAACACAGGTTGTTCATTCACCTTGATCGGCAGGGCGATTTCATCATCAATGGGCGTCGCCAGTACGCAATATATTAGATAGCTCATGATGATTGATTGCAAAAACTGTAAGGAGGCCAAGGCCCCGAGCATTGAATCACCAGCCCAAAGGAGTTAAGCCTTTGATTCAGTTTGTCAATTTGGGCATGAAAGTCATCACCAGCAGACTCTGGCACGAGAAATGCCCAGTTCAAGATAACTTCTTTGCCTTCTTCGATGGAGGACGGTATCTTGCGCTGGAAAAAATCGCCAGACAGTTCAGAAAGTGGTGTCGCGATGTCGGTGTACAATTGATGTAACCAGGAGTTTAATTTACTCTGAGTTTCTCGGCGAAGACGTTGCTCCTGAAGGTGCCGCATTCCAGGTGAACTTGAGAGACTATTCTGTTGTTCTGTTAGCTGTTGTGAATAAAGTGCCTTCTCTGCTACACCTCTATCCAGCACACCTTTAACCGCCCATTCTACCGATCCGGACACCTCTTTCAGGGTGTGGGTAATAGCCAAATACTGTTGCGAAATTTCTTGTTCCAGACTTTCCTGTGAAGAAAAGAGCGTGCCAAACTGAGCAGGAAAAACCGGCGATTGACGCATGACTTCTTCGATAACCTGCTCATGCAGCTGCGTTCGAGGTAGGATTCTGGCAATAGTTTGCTCAGGCTCTTCATCATCATAGCCCGTGAAATAAGAGGTGGGCACGTGACTAAGCACTGCGGCGATATCTTGCCACTGATAAATAAATACTGGGCTGTCCTTTTCAATCGCCTGACTTGTTACGCTCTGAATGCTATCGGCGTGAACAAAACAATATAGGTAGAGGGCTTGGTTTGGATCAAGCCCGGAATGGTTACTATTCTTCATAAACGTTACTCTGACTCTCTGTGGAATTAATTTGTGGCTGATTGCAGGTCAAATCTTGCGTTTTAATCCCCATTTCCGCTAGGGTAAACTCAAAATCTTCCAGTTCAATCAGTACGTTGAGTCCCTTGGTCGGATCTCCACCCGCTGTATCGACTACTCGGCGAATAGCCCGCAAGGCCGAACGGTTACACAAGGCTGCTATCTCAGCACTACTATAGCCGGATGTTCGTTCAGCAAGGTTTTGTGCTTCGATCCCCTCAGCCAATGGCTTATCTCGCAAATGAACAGCAAAAATTTCCGTACGTCCCTCAGTATCGGGGAGTGGGATATTGACAATTTGGTCAAAACGACCCGGTCTGAGCATGGCTGGATCGATCAGATCACGGCGGTTGGTGGCACCGAAGATAAACACGCCTTTGAGATCGTCTATGCCGTCCATTTCAGCAAGAAACTGGCTGAGAACGCGATCTGCTACATGGGAATCTGACCCTCCGCTGCCACGCAGTGGAACGAGCGCATCGATTTCATCAAAGAAGATAATGCAGGGAGCCGCTTGGCGGGCTTTGTGAAAAACCTCTCTCACCCCTCTTTCAGATTCACCAACATACTTAGAGATAAGTGCTGGTCCTTTGACAGAAATCACATTAACACCACTTTCATTGGCGACTGCCTTGGCGATCAGCGTCTTTCCCACACCCGGCGGGCCGCAAAGTAATAACCCTTTGGGAGGTCGCACGCCGGATTGCTCAAAGAGTTCTGGGTACTTAAGGGGCCATTCAATAGCTTCAATAAGCTGTTGTTTTATATCTGATAACCCACCAACATCATCCCAGCTCACGTTGGGAATATCCACGAAGACCTCACGGATAGCAGAAGGTTCGACTTCCCGTAATGCGACAAGAAAATCAGCCATACCCACATGCAATTTTGCCAGCTGCTCGCAAGGGATACTGGCAAGGGATAAATTGATACTTGGGAGAATTTCCCGTAAGACCGACATCGCAGCTTCACGACAAAGCGCTTCAAGATCAGCACCAACAAAACCATGGGTCACATCGGCAAGATGGTTCATTTTCACATCATCGGCCAAGGGCATACCACGAGTGTGGATCTCAAGAATTTGTAATCGACCATCACGATCTGGGATGGGAATACAGATTTCACGATCAAAACGTCCGGGCCGACGAAGCGCCGGATCCAGAAGATTGGGAAGATTAGTGGCGGCAATGACGATAATGTTCTGGCGACTGTTTAGGCCATCCATCAGTGCCAGTAATTGTGCCACTACCCGCTTTTCCACCTCACCGACAACTTGGTCTCGACGTGGTGCGATGGCATCAATTTCATCTATAAAGATAATACTGGGTCCCTTACGCCCCGCCTCTTCGAAAATTTTTCTCAAGTGCGCTTCGCTTTCACCATAGAATTTATGAATAATTTCAGGGCCACTCACCGAAAAAAAGTTCGCTTCGGTTTCATGGGCTATGATCCGAGCAATAAGGGTCTTCCCACAGCCCGGTGGCCCATAAATGAGGACACCTTTAGGGGCGTCGATACCCAATTGATCAAATAATTCAGGATAGCGCAGTGGCAGTTCGATCATCTCTCGTATTCGCGCCAGTTGAGGTTTAACCCCACCCACATCTTCATAAGATAGCGAGGATGACGACGTCTCCTCTTCAGCTTCATCACCAATCGTTAACTGTGTGGTACCGCCGATCAAGACTGGAGATTTTGGACTGACATTTTTCACTCTAAAATCGATTGAGCGGCTGCCAAAAAGGGAAACTCGAATACGATCTCCTTCCATAACAACCAGGCCATCAACCAGACTACCTATGTAGTTAAGATCTTTTTTTCGGGGAGCGAGATCGACCGGAGTGAGTGTCAAGCGCTGAGCGGGGGAAGCGATAATCCGTTCGACCTCAACACGATCGCCAAGGCCTACACCAGCATTACTTCGGCTAATACCATCTAACTGAATGCAAGACTGCTCGCGCATCGGTTTGTAACAAATCATCACTTTGGCCACTGTGCGCCGTTTTCCATTCACCGTCACTATATCGCCGACTTCAAGCCCTAAACGTAACATGTCTTCTGGTCCAATACGGGCATAAGTACGGCCAACATCCTTACTTAGCGCCTCTGCAACTTGAAGCATAAGGGGTGATGTGCTTTTTTCATTCATTAAAAACCTCCTTTTCAGCTAGTGCCGAATGGCGCTTAGCAACCCTTCATCGGAATTTTATTCAAAATTATTTACGCAGTTTAATTTCAACCATTCCATTCTTCACCGAAATATCCATTTGCTCGGTGGTGAATGTCGCTGGCAGCAGCAGCTCTTTGTGGTATTTGTTATTTCCTTTCTCTGCCGTCAAATCCAAAATGTCGTCGTGCAGCTCCAGCCGTAAATCCTCTGCGCTAATTCCAGGCATCTCCGCGACGACCAATACATATTCATCTTCATCAAAAATATCCACCAGAGGTTCTCTGACCTCCATAATAACAGATTCTCCCGTTTCCTCATTTCGATGTACGTTGCCGAAGGGTTGTACATTGATATCCTGATCCCCCTTCTCGTTGATCCCCGTCTTTATTGAAAAACCATAGACGCCTTTCAAATCTTTATTATCTTCCTGACCTGATATTTTGAATTCACCACTACGTTTGAGCTCCGCTCCTTTGTCAGCGAGATCACCGAGCGTCTCAACCAGTTTGGCTAAACCCTGAAAGACACCACCTAAGTCGTTACTTTCACTGTTTTTTGAATCATCTGTTTTTTTCTTCATTTTCATATCCTCTCTATTTTAATTCATAATACTTTACTTTGTTAAGTAGCGTTTTATAATCTATTTTCAGGATGCGGGCCGCTTTGGCCTTGTTACCATTGGTTTCTCTCAGCACCTGCGCTAATGTCTTCTTTTCTACTCTCTCACTACAATCACGAACGATTTCCTTCAAAGGCAGAGAAGATGCGGTTGTGAAATTGATGCCATTTAACTGGCCAGATTCATCCTTATCTCTGATCCTACTTCTAATAGAAAGATGCTCTTCCCTGATTTCGGTTTGCGCCAAGAGAACCGCACGGCGGATCACCGCCCGCAATTCGCGCACATTTCCTCGCCATTCATAGGTTTGCATTTTGTTAATCGCGCCTATCGAAAGAGTCACGTTTTTGCCAAGCTCTCGGTTAGTCTCGTTCATAAATCGCTTAGCAAGATAAATCTGATCTTCCTTTCGTTCAGACAACAGCGGTACTTTTATGGTGAATTCATTGAATCGGTAATAGAGATCTTCTCGGAAAGTACCCTCTGCGACCTTAGCTTCTAAATTTTCATGGCTAGCCACTATAAGGCGCACATCAATTTTAATAGGCTGGTTTGACCCTACAGGAAAAATAATTTTTTCCTGCATAACTCGTAGAATTTTAGCCTGAGAAGTCAGTGGCATATTGGCAATTTCATCCAGAAACAGTGTGCCACCTCGAGCAGCTTCGAACTTGCCTTGCTTTGCTCGGTACGCACCCGTAAAAGCGCCCTTTTCGTGGCCAAAAAGTTCACTCTCCAATAGCATTTCAGGGATAGCGCCACAATCCACCGGCACAAAGGGGCCGGAAGCGTATGGACTCTGAGCATGAATAGCTTGGGCCACCACCTCTTTACCGACACCAGTAGCACCTTGAATAATGACATTGAAATTGGATTGCGCGACCAACTTAACCTGAGCGGCCAAGGTGTGAATGATAGCACTCGGTCCCATCACCGTAACAATATCATGAACACCACCCTCAATAGGTTGCTCATTAAGTTTGCCTCTTTCATAGCAGTTATGCTGGAGGAGGATTCTATGAACCAGCATCACCACTTTACTGTTATCAAAGGGTTTAGCTAAGTAATCATCAGCCCCCTCCTTCATTGACTCTACAGCACCGTGAACACCTGCATAAGCGGTGAGTATCACAACAGGAAGATCCTGTTTGATAAGCTTTACCTGCTTTAGTAGCTCAAAGCCATCCATTCGCGGCATTCGTAAATCGGTCAGTATAATATCGGGTACCCGGTTACGCATTAGCTCAAGAGCTGCCATGCCATCGTGGACAATTTCTACGACATACCCTTCTCGTTTCATCAAATAAGACAGCAACGAACAGATATCTGGATCATCGTCAACAATCAGAACGGTTGGGGCATCTTTGAACTTTTCCTTAAATCCAACATTCACTTATAACAGTCCTTATGCAATAGCATTAATCTTCATTTATTATCGGAAAATTTCAGGGTAATCGCCATAACGGCATAACATCCTGAATAATCATCTCGTTAGAGACAATAAAATAGGCCTCCAATACAGATCCTTAGGTACGCAAATAATGCATACTGACCCGCCTATATGAGTCAAAGGATAAAGTCAGCATACAACTTTATTTATTCCATTCAGATAAGATAGCATGTTATTCATGCGCTAGGTTCTCTGCTAAATAACTTATTCTTCGTCAAACTCTTTTGCTCCATAAACTTAGCCATATTTTTTTTCATAAATGCTTTGTTTACAGGGATCAAAACGACTATAAATTGGATCTCACAAATTAAGACAGGACTAGCAGAGCTTAGTCCACTTGTCAAAAAAGGCTATCGTATTACTCCCCATAAAAGACATCAACACATGCATAAGGTCTATGACTGCGAAAGGTCTATAACGGCGAAGATAGAATCAGTCACTAGCATTATCAATCTAGCTACATTGTCTGCTATAAAACCTTAACTCTATAATATTAATGAGTATTACGTTTTCATTATCCCAAGTGGAGGTTAACTGAGTTTTTTCAGTGTGAAGACTCTAGTGATTTTTCTTAAATCCGTACGAATTTTTCAATAAAAGAGGAACTTGACATATTAACTACCTTAAAAATTACTGTGTTTCTCTGCAGGTATAACCCGTTTCTACACATTTATTACACATCAGCTGAAATTTTAATCCCGTTGTTTCACATGCTAAAACCTTAACATATTGAAAATAAATAGTTAAATATGTTATTTTCTCATTTATAAAGAATCCCCATGATACATATACAAGACTGTATTTACACTACTTATTAATAAAAAATAAAACAATAATCAAAAACCCAATCTAACCCTTTATTTTTATAAAAAATCTGTTGTAAATACTCTAAATAAACATTTTTTTACATCTGCATATTAGTGCGAATACAGACTAATGTACAAAAGAGGTGAAAGTAATTATTAGGGAAATCTTAGCTAAAGATATTAAAATAAATACTGTAAACAAATCGTAATTAAATTTTACAACAACATATTTTCACATGGTATCGTCACTATTAACTTACCAAAAAAGTATTTTGGTAAGTTAATAAGTCCCCTTATTAGGTAAACATGCATTAAGTGCTCTTTTTTACGCTCTTTCTATGTTAAAAATCTACACCCCCTATTGTCATTTACACAAAACAGATATTAGCATCACGGTCCAATATCAACTACCCGGGACATTAAACAATATTGAAGAGCAGGTCCGGGTGGTCAATAAAATCAATAAAGGAGCAACAATGAGCAATAAAATGAACACGCGTGTTATTAAGACCGCCATCATCGGATATGGTTTCTCTGCAAAAACATTTCACCTTCCTTTTATCGAGTCACTGCCGGAGTTTGAAGTGTCGGCAATCAGCAGCAGTCAAATTGACGCGGTTAAACAAGATTGGCCAAATACGGCACATTATTTAAGCGCAGAGGAGATGCTGCAAAAGAGTGATACTCAGCTAGTTATTATTACCGCGCCTAACGATGTCCATTTTTCACTCGCTAAATTGGCACTGGAAAATAATAAACACGTGATATTAGAAAAACCCTTTGTGACTAACGTTGCTGATGGTCAAACCCTGATCGCTCTGGCAAAAGAAAAAGGGTTGATATTAAGTGTCTACCACAATCGGCGCTGGGATGGTGATTTTCTGACTATTAAAAAATTAATGGCAGAAAAAAAACTGGGTAATATTAAACATTTTGAATCACACTTTGACCGTTTCAGGCCAAACGTTGTTCAACGCTGGCGTGAAAATACTCAAGATGGTGGCGGTATCTTATTTGATTTGGGCCCCCATTTAATTGACCAGGCATTGCAGCTATTCGGATTACCCGACGCTATCACCGCGCAATGTAAAATAATGCGGGAAGGTGCTACCAATATTGATTATTTTAACTTAACCCTGCACTACCGGGATAAACTCGCGCTATTAAGTGCTTCATTATTTTGTGCCGCGCCAAACTTACGTTTTAATATTCAAGGCGATCGGGCTAACTACAGAAAATGGGGACTGGATCCGCAGGAAGATAGATTAAAAGCAGGCGTGCTGCCTAAGACTACTGACTGGGGTCAGGAAAACCGGGATCAATATGGCCATTTATACTTCGAAGACTCATCACAGGTTGCTAAAACAGAGCTTGGTGGTTATCAACATTTTTTTGTGCAAATGGCGAAGGCCATTAATAGCGGCGCTAAACCTCCCGTATTGGCAGAAGATGCATTGTGGAATATTAAACTGATTAAATTAGCGATGGAAAGCAGCCGCTTAGGAAAAACAATGAAGGTTGAATTATGAATGAGGAGTATTCACTGCAGGATTTATTAGGTCAGGAAAGCGAACTGCAATTTGCATTCTTTAATAATCAGACCGCCTGGAAATTAGGCTGTCAATTAAAAAAAATAGCCGAGGATAACAGTACTCTGGTAGCCATTGAAGTGTATGCCTTTAGCCAAACTTTATTTAGTTATGCTATGTCTGGCACACAACTTGATAATCAAATCTGGATAAAACGAAAACGGCAGACTGTATTACGTTTTGGTCACAGCTCTTATTATATTGGTCAATACAATAAAGCTAAAAACAGAGAATTTGAACAGCAGGTGCATATTAATGCTGATGATTATTGCGCCCATGGAGGGGCATTCCCGATTAGGATAAAAAAATGTGGTTTGGTGGGGGTGGTGACAGTCTCTGGCCTTCCGCAACGGGAAGATCATCAGATGGTCATTGACGCCCTCACTGATTTAATTAAATCAGTGCAAAAGAGCTAAAAACCTTAACTACCCTGCTTGTTAATTCCCCGATGGCAGCTGCTTAAATGGATACGCGTTAGAGCAGCTAAGCGGACGGTTTATCAATATTAATTAATAATTAAATACTGATAAACCGTATTAAATTTATTATCCAGGTATTAACTTTGGCTGTTAAGCGTACTTATATCATTAGTAAAAACACTGAGTTGCTTACGCGCCTGCTCGAGGTTAAGCTCTGCTGTTTCGGGTCCCATCGCTAATGATTCAGCGTAAACGACTTCAATATCACTAATACCCATAAAATTCAGTACGGTTTTTAAGTAAGGAACTTGCTGATCAGTCCCTTGCTCTTTATGCATACCACCGCGGGTTGTCACAATAATGGCACGAGTACCTGAGATTAAGCCTTGCGGTCCCTGTTCCGTATAGGAAAATGTTTTACCCGCGCGCGCGACCAGATCAATCCAATTCTTTAATTGTGTCGGGATCATAAAGTTATACATAGGTGCAGCAATCACTAATAGATCGGATGCTACCAGCTCAGAAATGAGTTTATCGGAAAGTGCTAAGGCATCACGCTGTTTATCATTGAGCTGCTCTGGCGATCTCATTGCCATGGCTATCTCACCATCTAGAACAGGTAAGGGCTGCTCGGCAAGGTCGTGTTCAGTAATTATTGCCTGTTGCGGTGTATATTTTGCTAACAGTTCATCAATTAATTTCGATGAACTGGAGTAATCGCCTAATATACTTGATTTTAATGCTAAAAAATTAATCATAAATTCATCCTTTTTTTGGTTAAATCGAATCATACGCGCAGAAAGATATAAATAAATCCTATTATACAGAGCTGTTTGTTCAGTTTTTTTGACTTGTTTTTGGGTTTGATATTTAAAGACGGGCAACCAGTATTCAATTCGGCTTAACACTGCCGAATAGGATAGATTTCTACTATTAAAATCAGCTTTTTTAAATCCGTTATCTCTGGCAAAAAAAATGGTTTTTCCTATACTTTCATTGATAGCGATAACAGCTAACTAAGCCGGATAAAAAGATGTTTAGTTAGGTTGCAGACTATAGGTATAGAGCCAAAAAATAAATGTTCACTAAAAGGAATTTGTCATGGGTAAACAATCAATGTTAACAACATTAAAAAAAGAACTGGAAGAATTGCAGAGCAAAGTAGATGAAGCCAGAATACAGATGAATTTAGCCGGGAAAGAAATACAGACCACATTAGAACCGCATTTAAAAACACTTGATAACGAGCTCTGGCATGCGCACCGAAAATTGGAAAAACTTAAATCTTCTGCCGAAAGTACCGAGCATAAATTAGAAAAAGGAGTGCATTCTTCCATGGATAAAATAAAAGAATTGTATGAAAAAGCAAAACAACATTTACCTAAAAAATAACGGATTACTTTTTCAGGGCTAATTATCGATAGGTGTTAGCCCTTTTTTTATGATTTCCAGTCTGATAATCTGAGAAACCAATGGATCTATTTTTCTATCCATTTAAAGACCACTTTAAACGCACGATACTGATGATAATATTGCTTAACGTTATTATTACAGCCTGATACTTGGAATTTCAATAAGTTGACCTAATCCATTTTCAAATGAAAAAAATCATGCTGGTAAAGCGAGTCACTCGCCGAGACTACTATAGATCAAAGAGGTTGCTTGCTGTTAACTATTTCGCTTAGCAATATGCCCACTTATAAGTCATATAGTATGGTTAATGTCCAACTGAGCACCACCCACATGATAATGATTAATGGTATCCCTATTTTTAAGAAATCATTAAAGGTATATCCACCCGCGGTCATGACTAAAAGATTTGTTTTATAAGCCATGGGTGTGGCGTAACTCATGTTTGCACCAAAAAGAACGGCTAAAACAAAAGGTTCTGCAGGTAAATTTAGCTGTTGTGCAATGCCTATCGCAATCGGTGTTCCGATCACCGCTGCGGCATTATTTGAAACTATATTGGTCATAATTGCCATCAGCAACATTAAACCACTTAACATAAAAGTCGTAGAGCTACCCTCTGTTGCTAATATAAACAGATGTGCTAAATAAGAAGCTGCTCCCGTTTTCAGTAAAGCCTGGCCTAAGGCCAAAGAAGCAACCACGATTAAAATAACTTGAGTGTTGAGCGCATTTGAAGCATCTTTCCAATTAATACAGCTGGTAACAAACATCAAAAACACGCCTAATGTGGCACTGATTGCTATCGGTAAAATACCCAATGCCGAAATGGCAATAATAGTAAACATAATAAAAAATGCCCAAGGGGCCTGTTTTGAGTGTGTTAAATCAGACGTTGCATCTAACACCAATAATTCTCTGTTTTTTTTCAATTCAACGATATGCTCACTTTTCCCTTGAATCAGTAAAACATCACCCACTTTTAAATAAATATCAGCCATTCCCTTAAAAAGGGTTTCTGTTTTTTTCCCGGGACGATGCAGTGCTAGGGCAACCAGGTTATGTCTTTCTAAAAATCGTGTTTGAGAAAGCATTGTATTGTTTAATCGTGATCCCTGAGAAATAATAACCTCGGCGATTTGTTGCTCTTTTTCCATCAAGGGATGAGCTTCATCCACTGCCCCTAAACTGGTATATAAAACAGCGCCCAATATTGTTTCAAAACTCTTTAAATTTTCAGGCGTATCCTCTACCACTAACATATCATCGGCTTTTATAATTGTTTTTGAATTTGGTAATAAATAGATATCGCTGCTATTTCGGTGAATTCTTAACACCCTCATCATGCCATCTGTTTTAGCTACCAGCTGCTCCAGCGCTTGATTTTCAGAAACTGAATCGGCAGGAATCATGAGTTTTGCCGTAAATATTCTCGGTGAAGTATCAGAAAAAGGCGGTTTCCGCTCTTTAA
Organism: Psychromonas ingrahamii 37; assembly: GCF_000015285.1. NCBI lineage: Bacteria > Pseudomonadati > Pseudomonadota > Gammaproteobacteria > Alteromonadales > Psychromonadaceae > Psychromonas > Psychromonas ingrahamii. The sequence goes on along the minus strand of NC_008709.1, from coordinate 1,549,040 downwards.
TAAAATAGGGAACCACTAACCATAAATAGGCGATAGCAAAAGCCCCGGCAACAGCGACCGGTAAGAAAAAATCAAACATAGCAAAACTTTTTAATCCCATATCAACAGCAACTGAAACAACCAATAGATTGGTCGATGTGCCAATTGTTGTACTCATTCCCCCTATTAGGGTGGCAAATCCCATCGGCATCAATACCTTTGAAGCTGAAGTATTTGTCCGTATTGATACCGTTGTCAAAATAGGTAAAAGTAAAATAACAATGGGTACATTATTAACAAAGGCGCTTAACGTTGCTCCTAGGATCAGAGTAAGAAGAAGGGATAATTTTGGATAGACACTCCATAACCTCGACAATAATCTGCCAACAGGCTCTAAAGCCCCGGTTCTAACTAATCCTTGCCCGGCAACCATCAGCGCACAAACAGCGATTAAAGCCTCGTGCCCAAATCCAGAAAAAAAGTCGATCGCATGGATGGCGGTGTTTTGATATTGATAGGGGAAAATGGTAAAACCAACTGTCAAAGCCACAATAATAAAAAGACTGGACGTTTCTAAAGGAATTTTTTCTCTGCTAAAAAGAAAGAGTGCTAAAAGAGTTAAAAGCATCACTGCAATCGAATGGCTATTGACAGACGTGACTAACGGCATAGAAACCCTTTTGACTTTATTAGGCTATTTGTATCTGAAATTCTGATTCATTTTTATAGTGTAGCTTTAAGCTGTATTTCTTCCCTTCTTTTTGCTGTATCTAATGCTTTAGCAGCATTTAATATCCCCGCCTTTGTATTAATCCCGAATACCATTCACCAGGGCAGTTTAAAGTCAAAAAGACATCACAAACCCAAGGCTGAGTTTATACGCGAATAATATTAACCTAACATGCAATATTTTTCTGTTGATCGGGCCTTTTATCTATTTGATGTAATTTACCACAATGCTTCAGCACCTCTGTCCATGTTCGCGGGTTGGAAAAATAGAAACCCTGCACAATATCACAACCCAACGTTTTAACATGCTCAAAATCAGCTTGCGTTTCAATGCCCTCAACAATCACACTAAGCTGATACGCTTTTGCAAGCTCAAATATAATATCCAAAGTGGGCTTTTGACCAACCGGGGTATTGCGCAAATCAGTCACAAAGGAACGATCAATTTTTAATGTATCTAAAGGATAATTAAGTATCTGTCCAAATGAGGTATATCCAGTGCCAAAGTCATCAAGCGCAATGCGCACACCTAAGGATTTAAGCTGGTCAAGGCTGGCAACCGCCTGATGATCATCCGGCATCAAGCAAGTTTCTGTTATTTCAAGTTCCAGCTGCTTAGGATTTATATCACTAGTATTGATAAATTCTTTTAGCGTAGTATAAAATCGATCATTTCTTAGTGATTTAGAGGAGACATTAAACGAGAAGAAACCTGTAAATCTATTTTTATGGATGACTTCTTTAAGCCTAATAACAGTTTGTTGTGCAACCCATAAATCAATCGCTAAAATAAGATCTGTATTTTCTGCAATCGGAATAAAAACATCGGGCCCAATACCTACATTCAGCAGACTCGGGCAGCGTAATAATATTTCATACCCCCTTAGTATGCGTGTTTCAGCACAGTAGGCGGGCATAAAAACCAAGTGTAATTTATTATCACGGTGCGCATCAATTAGCTCATTTTCGATATTTTTTTCAAAAAGCATTTTCTCTTTAATCTCATCAGAAAAAAGCTTAAAGTTATTTTTACCCGCTCTTTTGGCCAAATACATGGCGTCATCGGCTTGAGTTAATAGTCCCTCACCATTGATTTGATGGTCATTTGAATAAGCAATGCCGATACTGGCATGTACATCAAATTGCTCTTCACCAATCCTAAAGCCATTATGAAATAAATCACAAATGCGTTTTCCGATACTCTCGATCGTCTCTATTGAGGGTAATCCATTCATTAAAATAACAAACTCATCCCCACCAAGTCTGGCAATACTATCAATCATATTGCCAGAAATGAAGTTATCCTCAGCCCTTAGTAACTGCTGTAACCTCTGGCTAAAAACGACCAGTAAACGATCTCCTGTATCGTGACCAAAAGTATCATTTACATATTTAAAATTATCCAAATCGATAAAAAAAAGTGCGACGTAGGTTTTATTTTTTTGCCTGGCGTCCATGATAGCGGACAACTTTTCGTTAAAGCTCCCCCTGTTTGCAAGACCCGTCAGTGAGTCATTGTTTGCCAGAGTATTTATTTTATTAATAAGTGAAATATAGCTTTCATTTAAATCAGCAACTTCGTCCTTAGTTGTCAATGGCTTAAGCTCGACAACAAGTGAAGCTTCAACTTCCTTTATACTTTTAGCCAGTTTGGTGATAGGCAGTATAATTTGTTGGTCAATGAGCCAAATAAGCAGCAAATAACTTAATATAATGACAATAAAATTGAGGAGTAAAAATGTAGCAATAAGATTATTTAACTGCTCTGCAAAATAGTTTTTATCCAGTGTTAATATAATATCAAATAATGAGCTTCCAAATCTGCCCTCATAAGCGCCGTTATCATTCACTTGAAATGGGGTGCTAGTGAAGGAAAAGTTATCAGCATTGGTATTTTTATTTATAAACCGATAGTTAAAATATCCATTATTTTCGTCAATAAGCACCCTAATTTCTTCTGTAAAGAAATTGAGATCCAGTTGTGCTTGCGCTAAATAGGTATCTTCGTTACTTTCATAGAATAATTTAGAAGATAGCTGATAGCGCGAAAAAGCCTGAATAATATATAACGATGGCATTTTATTAATATAGGGGTCATCAAGAAAATAGTGATATTGAGAGATTTTTTTGTTCGGATCAGCTTGATCGAAGATCTGATCCAACACCGCTTTAGTGGTTGTTTTTAACATTGGCTTGGCGAAGGGATCGCGCGTATTAATATGAACAATTAATTTTTTATAAGAATCAAAAATAACAAAGTCATTAATCACATGATTACTTTTATTGGCGCTATTTTTTCGATTAACAAACAGATTAAGAAACGCGGTGATATCCGGGGCAGACAGATTATTGTCACCTTGTTTGGCATTAAAAATAAGAGAAGCTTCTTTGCTCTCAATTTTTTGTCTTAAATAGCTTTTAACATAATCAAGCTGGTATTCTGCGTGCAATAATTGATTTTCAAGACGACCGTTAAGCAGGGTGATTTTATTCTCTATAATTTGATTCTTATAAAGATGATAATAAAGCAAAGAAATCATGGCAGAAAGAGCGATGATCACCGGCAATATAATATACCTTATTTTTTTTCTAAGCGTCATAATTCAGCTACTCTTGAGTCTGTAATAATGTGACCATTTTGTTACGGATAATAACATCGCTTTCAGGGAGGCGTTTATATTTATAACTACGCTTTAGAATCTCTGCACTCGGTGAAATTTCCCGGTCATTTTTATACTCATCACTTGAGATTAACAGAGCGGCTTCATTAGTGGTATAAAACCCGATATCCTGCGCGTTTTTAGAGGCCATGACTGGATCATTAATAAACGCCAAAAATGCTTTCGTCCCTTCTTTTACAACAGCATCCGATGGGGCCGTAAAACAATCTACAAAAAAAAGTGTTCCCTCTTTTGGAACAACATATTTCCAATCATTTTGACTGGAAGCCCTTTTTATCGTTTTTAAATCATCTGAATAGCTTGGCGCAAGAGTGAGTTGTGACGATTTTCCTTGCCGTAAAACATAACTAACAGAATAACCATAGCGCAACAGATCTTTTGTTTGTGCACTCAGTAATAAATAAGCAGATTTTAATTCATCTTCATCGACAGAGAAGGGATCTAATCCCTGAGCAAGCAAAGCAATGGCAATAGTATCAATATCATCCTTAAACATCATTGTGGTCCCCACATGTTCCTTTGGAGGCGATAAAAGATTTTGCCAGGAATCGATAACTGTTTTAGATATTGAGCTACGATAAATAATACCCATTGTGCCCTGTGCATAGGGAATACCGTATTGACTGCAGGCTTGTTGCGATTGCAAATTATTATATTGCACGTTATCGATGGAAATAGACGTTAGAGATTGAAATAGTCCCTCTTTTCCGTAGTGTCCAGTTACTTCATTATCCGCCAGTACCAGATCAAATTGACTGCCCTGACCATTAGTTAACATGGCACTAAGCTCAGGCCCGCTATCATAATAATAAAGCTTAACAGTATGACCCGTTTTTTTTGTAAACGTCTTAACGACGGATTCTGAAAGGTAGTCTCCCCAGGTTAATATTTTTATCTCCTGCCCATAAAGGGGCACAACAAAAAAACATAAACATAAAACCACCAGCCTGTTTTTAACAGATAACAAACTGTTAAAAACAGGCTGTTTAAGGTAAGACCTCTCTATTAATTTTTTTATCATTATAAGGATCACACCAAAAGGTTAATTAGACGTGCTAATACACACCTAACAATGCCAAAATCTAACCAACTAGCTTAATTAAAAATGGTTTTAACAGGCCTGTATGCTATCGGTTGTAATGCTATTTTGTGACGTCGGAGCATCAGTAACCCTCAAACTTTCTTTTATCTCACTATAGTTTTCTAAAAATAATTTAACTATATCCGGATCAAAATGACTGCCTGACTGCTCTTTAATATGCTGCAGCACTTTTTCTTCCGGCCAGCCAGATTTATATACCCGAGAATGAATAAGGGCATCCCATACATCAATAACAGCGAAAATTCTGGCTGTTATTGGTATTGCATCTCCTTTTATACCTTGAGGGTAACCGCTACCATCCCACTTTTCATGGTGGCAATAGGGAATGTCTCTGCAGGGAATAAGATAATCAATGGTAGATAAAATATCATGGGCTATTTGCGGGTGCATTTTCATTTCCGCCCACTCTGCTGAATCGAGTTTCCCCGGTTTAGTTAAAACATTATCACTCAGAGCAATTTTTCCTAGATCATGAAGCATGGCTCCCCACTTAATGTGATTAAGTTCAACCGGATCAGTAATGCCAAACAGTTTTGTCAGCTTAAGGGTCATTTTGGTCACCCGTTCAGTATGATTTTTTGTCTCCCGATGACGAAGATCGATAAGATGAACCCAGCCACTCATGGTGTGTTCATAACTTTCAACTAATTGGGTGTTTATTTCTGTGACTGCATTCATTTTTTTTCTGATAAGAAAAAACAAAAGCAACGCAGTGATGGCAATAAAACTCCATCCTTTAATGTTCTGTGCAACAATAATATTATCACTATCTTGAAATAATAAGGCTACGGCCCAGTCAGATAAAGATATCCATAATATTCCGACGATCAGATACACCAAGACGATTTGATAGTGTGGTTTTAAGTTCATTTAACTCCCGGCTAACAATTTACAACTTTATCTGCTTAATAAATAAAAAACATTTTATAGCAAGGTAATGTTATCAAACAATGCGTTAACGCATGTTCAAAAGAGATAGGCAGTTTTTTCGGTAGGTTATCAGGCATCACGCAGCTGTTGAGCGGTTCATTAAATCGCACCTAAAAATCATCTTATAGATTAAACCATTTTAATAATCCCATAACAGCGTATTAAAACGTCTGCTTGATTCAAACCTTTTATCCACGCTTATTGTAACACCTTAGTAACTGTATTCTAAAGTAAAAAAGAGGTCAAAAAATGGTAACTATAATAATTTTGGGTAACAAATTAGCGCCTGTATCGGGTAAGTCCATAATCAAATAATGAGACCACTCTACTTCCCGTTTATTGAGAGCTTGCTCTGATTTCACAAAATCCTATGACACTATTTTGAATAGCTTTAGTTGGCCAAGCAGTGATGAATCATAGGAGGTTATTCATCAAATCAATAACAAAGACTAAAACATCGTTTTATGCCTGGCTGGTATTTATTTTAAAATGCATGGATACCTATACCCATGTTACTTCAAGATGCTTTGTCAGGCGCAAGCTCGGAGAGCAGAGCAAGACGCAACATGACCTTTCGAGCGATTAACTGTGTTAATCCTCTAGCGGTAGATGCAAATGCAAGCATTTACATCTTAAATGGTTATTCCCTTTTCGATGGGTGCAACGCAGCGCTGGTTTTCGAGCTAGCGCCCCGTAGGGCAAGGAAAATTGTACCAATCTGCTTTGTTATAAAATCTCTATATAGAATAACTATAATTTAATTTTATGCCTAGCATCTCGGCACAATTTTCTTTGCTGACTTTGCATCTTGAAGTATCATGGGTATATAATAATCTACAAGGCCAAAGCCAGTTAAGTTGCTAACTTAGCCCTTTTACTTAGCCACTGATTAAGCACTAAGGCAAATAATATAGTCGCCCCGCCAATGTTTAACCTTAAAATATCTGCATCACGATTCCAAATAAGAACATTGACCAATATACCCGTAGGAATAAGCAAATTATTCATCACCGCCAGAACGCCGACATTGACTAAGGTTGCGCCTTTATTCCATGCAAAATATCCCAAACCCGAGGCAATCGTGCCGAGATAGATAAGTATTCCCCATTGTAGATTCGTGGTTGGTAATTTTTCACTGTTACCAAAAATCAGATAACAGATACTTGCCACCAGCAATGCGCCAATAAAAAACCATCCGAAAATTGTTTTCTGCTCAAGTTCGTGCCTGGCCAATAAACGTTTATAACCCACCTGCCCCGCAGCAAAACAAAGATTCGCCCCCTGCACCATCACAAATCCCAGTAAAAAATTACTATCAACGCCGTTATAGCGAATTGCAACCGCGCCAGCTGTCGCGATAACAGTAGGTAACATAAAATTGCGGTTAAACCGACGATCAAAGGCATCATTGATCAAGGTGACATAAATAGGCGTCATCACAGTAAATAACAACACTTCTGCGACCGTCAAAAAGAGGAACGATTGATAATAGAAAACATACATTAAGCCGAGTTGAACGGCGCCGATGGCCATTAGTTTTAGTGCAACTGGCAAAGTAATTTCACGGGGGCGTAAAAAAGGTAAAAACACTAAGGTCGCAAGCAGGATACGCAGCAATACAGAAAACCATGGATCCACTTCTCCCGCCAAATAAACACCAATTAAACTAAACGAAAAAGCTCATAATAGGGTCACTGTGAGCAGATAGGCCATGATTAAATCCTTATTAACATAAAATCAAAGCGCTGATTGTAAGTGATGATCTTTATCAGTAAAGATTATTCGCTATAAACTAATGGAATTTTTGTTGGCAATACCCAGTGCTAAGCCCATAATCACCCTGGAAGTATTGTAAAAAATGTCATCAATACCCTATTATTGACTTAGAATATGATCATCATTTACAAAACGTAATGCCATACAATCACTGTCTTTACTGATGATCATCGAGGAGTCAACACGCAGACAACTGCCCGCATATTTACCAGCGGCCGTAAAGGCGCAGACCTGTACATAATAACCATCCACCAGTGGCAGTGGAAATAATGCCTGATAGATTTGATCCTGTGCCGAAAATTGCCCTCCCGTCTCCTCAAGAATATCTTCGTGATGATTTACCACCTGAATGTTGGCCCCGCAGCGCCCAACAATTGGCTTACTGACATAACCGCTCGCCTGTAAATCAGCATTTAAAACAAAATTAGTATGCAATAACAGAGGATGATTTGGGAAGAGTGACCAAAGCACAGGAAGAATTGCTTTATTACTGGGGATGAGGGTCCATAACGGCTCAAAAATCATAATATTTTTATGCAGTAATACATCCGCCAGACGCGGGGGACTAACCTGTTGCCACAGAGGTTGATATTTTTCCGCAAGCGCTTGATCCACTTCACATTGTGCACGAATTTGACCCAGAGCCGTTTCCCAGGACCAGGTTTTCCACACCCAGTGAATTAATTGCCCTTCCTCATCTAAGATATCACCCGAACTATTCCATCGCAGACTGCTTATAGCAGAGATAAGCTTACTCTCGAGCCCTGCCGATTTTAATGTTTGCTGTATAAATAACGCATGGTATTTTTCTTCTGGGTCATTATCATGCAAAATATGCACCAGTCCTTTTGCCTGACTTTTACGCCATGCGTTAACCAGATGATTAAAAAGATCTTTGCCACTGTCCTGTCCTTCCTGAACACCATAATGGCGAGCCCATTTACCCTGAATTTTGGCACTTTCCATATAACAGGAGGCTGAATCACAATTGTACTCATAGACCTTTAACCCTTGTGGGGTCATGGCAAAGTCAAAACGACTGGTAATTAGTTCATTTAAACGGTTATCCCATGACTGACGTATTTTGGGTAAAATCGCGACAGGTAAATTAAATTTATTTAATAGCGCTTGGTTTTCCAACACATAATCCGTGGCATGCATAAATAAAGCATGCAACTCATTGGCAGCTCGCTGTAATGCATGCTGTGCGGTTTCCGACAAAACATAATAACGATATTGATCCGCTGTAACCGCGCTAAGTTTATGGCCATGCATCGCCTTCACATAAGCGGCCTCATCCTCATTAGCAACATTAAGCCAAGATTTTTGCGGGTTGGGCTGCTCTTTTGCCCGGCGGCTGATTAAATTAAATAACTGCTTATTGGTTTCTAGAGTCGGCTCGGCATCGCGATCATCCTCGGTTTGTGTCATCCAGCCTAAAATAGTGGCATCATTAAAGGAGCATTTTAACCAATACTCACCTTCTTCGGTAGTCGTCGCGGGAAGTTCTCGGCTAAAAGAGTGCCCCTCAGGCCAAATTTGGTGATCTAAATTTTGCTCCACAATACGTAATTTATCGGGAAATACCTCGGTAACAATGGCAACATGACCGGTTTCTGCGAACTCTCCCCCCTGATCCCAAATTAACAAACTGCCCGGCTGCGGCAAGCTTTTACTGCCATTACAAAATGCCTGTAAGGGCAGCAGGCTATTAGTTGCAAGATTTCTCACCGTACGTAAGTCAAATATCTCATAGGCCATGGCCACATCATCAAAAAGAGTCCCCTTATTGATATACATCCAACGCCGGGCAAATTCAACACACTGCCATTTATAGCCCATATAAATACCATTAAAATAACTGCGAAAGGCGCTTCGTTTGGGGTATTTTATATCGCTGGCTGTATCATAATCAGAGGAGTAGGCAGCAACACCACCTGGCGCATAACCGAGTAACGTACCAAATACAGAAGGGGATTTATAATTCAAAATTTTAGCCTATATCAGGTATTAACAAAAAATATAAATAAGTCAATTTGCATTGGCAATATAAATTGACACCATTTTAAAGCCTTAGCTCAAGTTCAATAGGACTAAGTATATTAAGGAATTAAAAGGGGTTAACCTTAGTGTCAAGGCCCCCTAGTTTAAGGTTTTTATCCATTATAAATAAAAACTTATAGCACCCATCAATCTAGTGGCCAATATCCATTAGCCACTGAGACCGAACTTAAAGATGAATAAGTAATAAATCAACGATTGTTATATTGACCAATTTACGTGCAGAAGACCACCAACGATTCCAAAAGCCATGGTGATGCCCACAAACTAATAAATCGGCCTTAATCTTGGTAATTTCCCGCATTAATGTTTCCTCCACATCCCCCCCTACCACCTTAGTAGTAGTAATCGGATAATTGGTTAACTCAGCGAGTTCCTTCAACTTAGCGGTTAATTTTTCGCGGTTTTGCTCAATTAATTTAACCTCAAGCGGATCGTAAATCCTGTCCGGATCTGGATGTGAAATATCAATAGAGATAAAAGAAAGTTTTGCATCTAAATTTTTAGCTAAGGATACCGCTTTGCTTATGACTATATCGCTAGCTTCAGTCAAATCAATGGCAACCAATACATGTTTATAACTCATTTTATTTCTCCAAACTCTGTTTATTAACAATAAAATCAGTGATTGTGAACAATAATATTTATCGTCTCCTTATGATGATTTTATTCTCTTATTTTTGTCCAAAGTATAGCACTCCACCGAAAATGCATATTTTTTACGGTTATAAAAAGGGCTGAAATCCGGCAATATTTTCAATAAAATAATGATTTAAAATAAGGGCGTTAAGTAAAAACTGTTATAAAAATAAATGCCCAATGACCAAATTTTAGTTTAAAAATATCATCGTCATAGCAAATCTGCTGAAGAGATAAACTCTTAAATGGAGTTGCTGTAAAGCGGTGTAGAAGAATAGATATAGAATAAAAACACAGTAGAGAAGATTTTAAAAGTAGCAATGAAGCGAGTCTTGAGTTTTGTATTTTAATACAAAAAACAAGACCCAAGTTGATTATTGATAAAGGCTTATTACCAATCAGCACAATGGTTAAGCCCTTTCAGGTGATCACTGAATCAATTTCAATCCGATGGGTAAACCCTCACCAAATACGCGTTTGGTTTCTGCTTCATTTAGCTCTTTAATGCTGTCAACCATCTCAATCCAACTCTCAGCCGCTTTAACCAGTGTTAACTGCTGGATAATTTTAGCTCGCCAATCGGCGTCAAGATCACGACTGCGATCGCCACTCATACGAGACATTAAGACAACCGCAAAAGCGGCCTGTGGATTTTTTTTCCAGTCAATCGACAGTAATTGGGGCAGCCAGCTTTGTATCTCTTTTTTATCAATAACATTATGTGCACTGCCATGGAAAGGGATCCGTGATGCGAGCCGGCCAAGAGCCCACCAGCTACTACTGGTTTCCGATGATTTCTGTAAACGTTTTAATAACCATTCGCTAATCTTGGTTTTATGTTCAATAGGCAAAAGTTCTAAGGTTGCAACCAATTTCACCATATCTTGATAGGATTTTTGTTTCGCTTCCTCCTTTAATTTTCGATTAGTTAATGCGGCCGGGTTGATGAATTTTTCGATATCCTCAAACACTCGCGCCTGCTGCAGCGCACTGAGTCCGCCTGACGCGCGTCGCCAGAATGTCCACCAATCGATCCACACTTGGGTTTCCTGATGATGCTGTAACCCCTGCTCATATAACCCCCAAATTTGCTCAACACGCCAATCATCGATAAGGTAGCCGAAACCAGGACGTAAACAATAACCAGCCAGATTAAACCAGATCCGCTCATGGGCCGCTGAGCGACGGCGATGATTTTTACCTTCCAATAACTGATCAAACAAGGCTCGCAGCAAGGGAAGCTCCCAGTGTTCACGCTTGCCCAATAGTTTTTCAATATCAGCACGTAAACTTTTAACCGCCTTGGGGGTGATTTGTTTTTTACTCTCACCAAAGACCAGATCAACTTTCTCCCTGACCTGGTCAAAACAGTCGGGCAGTGCATCTGTTTTATCCGTTGCTGTTCGCTGTGATAGTGGCTGTCGGATTTGAAATTCGAGATGCCAACGTTGCTGGTTTTCCGCCACGCAATCTATTTTCAGCGTGCCAACTTCGGTAAACCTGGTTGCCAAGGACACAATAACCGAGTCTAAGGTGGTTTTTTCTAATACAACAACCAGCGGCGGCAGTGAAATAAAACGCCCGCTGGCCAGAGTCTGTTCATCAAGGGTAATAATTTCACCGATTTTATACCCCTGATCGGCAGTCGTTGAAAAGAGATGAAACTGAACAGGTAAACCTAACTGTAGTGAAAATTTTCTTTCGCTAAGCGTAAGCTCTTGCTCTTCTTCCGTGCCTTTAGGCATTAAACAAATGGCTTGTTTACCCGCATCTTGCTGCTCAAGTACAAGAAAGACTGTCCGCGCCGAACCGCCTCCAATTTTAAGTTGGGCACCGCGACGCGCCCTCGCATAGGCCACCGCTCCCTGTGCAACAGCCAGGTTAGGATGATGGTTTTCCAATCTATTTACCGCACTGCCACGCCATTCACTTAACAGCTCAATGGTGCGCTCACTGAGTACTGCGCTATTAAAAACCCCCCCATTAAATAATACCGCATCGGGAATAGCATGCCCCGATTGAGTGGAATCGATGCCTAGTGCATCTTTGCAGGCTATTTGGTGATCGGCGATAAATTCTGCAACATGCTTGCTGACTGCAGGATCGGCAGCATAAGGAAGTCCAAATTCGACAACAGCACTACGCCTTTTAAGTGGCCGCTGATCGAAGCTGATATTGGGGAAAAAACCATCAAGCGCAATATCTCTCACGGCCTGCTTAGTCAGTTCACAGCTTTTAGCGCCGCCTATTAGTTTTGCTCCACTGCCTAAGACAGTTACTCTGGCGCTGCCCGGAGCATCGTCTCCCATCAGTAACTCTTTTGCTTTTCGTGTTTGCTGTATTAATTGCGATAAATTTGCTGCACTGAGTTTTTTATTGGCTGATGTTCCACCATTAATAAGCCCCTCTGCAATATGTGCCAGTGCCAAATCAACATTATCCCCACCAAGCATAAGATGATTACCCACACCAATACGTGTCAGTGCCAGAGAATTATCTTTACCCTGAGCCACTTTAATCAGACTGAGATCCGTCGTACCACCACCCACATCACAAACCATTAATAACTTTATTTTAGCCAGTTCTCTTTGTACTCTCGCACCCTGCCTTGCATACCAGTCATAACAAACGGCTTGGGGCTCCTCAAGCAATAAAATATTAACCAGACCAGCCCGACTTGCGGCCTCGACGGTAAGCGCCCTTGCTCCCTCATCAAATGAAGCGGGGATAGTAATAACCACTTCCTGATCTTCCATCAGCGCATCGGGATGGGCAAAATTCCAGGCATGGCGTACATGCAATAAATAACTCGCAGAAGCCAATACCGGAGATACTTTGGCAACCCCTTCTGCACCCGCCCAGGGGAGAATATCCGCATTACGATCAACATGGGGATGAGAGAGCCAACTTTTAGCACTAACGACCTGACGGCCATCAACCTTTGCACCCAACTCTCTTGCCCATTCCCCGATAACGACCAGGGGCAACTCCCCCTCGAGTTTATCGACGGCAACATCAGACCAAGGTAGTTGTAAATCAATAGGGTTGATTTCGCCGCCGGCCGGATGATAACGAAATGAAGGTAATAAAGGCCGTTTAGCCACTTCGCCTGGAGCAACTAACTGTTCAATTTCAAATATATGGCAGTTATCTGAGGTTAACGGCTTAAGCATATCAGTATAGGCAACCACGGTATTGGTGGTGCCTAAATCGATACCAATCAGATATTTAACAACAAGATTATTCATTAATCTCGTACATCCAGTTCAATATGCCAGCGCTCTGGGGAGCCGTTAGTCTCGCGACTGTTAACCGCGATAGCTTCAAGTTGAAGTGTCCCGACTTCGGTGACTTTCGCCTGCAAACGAACCGGAACAACATCACCCACTCGGCGCCCTTCCACCGATAAGGTTGCTTGTAATTCGGGCAGCTCTTGTAACTCATCATCGATCCAATGCTCGAGCTGCAGACCTGCTTGATCATGACGACGGATGTTTGATCCAAAAAAACGGAAGCGCACGGGTTCGCCGACAACCAACCCAAATTCAGCTTCACTTGGCACTGTTTCAGTGCCTTCTTCCATCCCAAAAGGTGCAATACACAAGGCTTCTAATGGAGGCTCCATACCTGGAATAGCGGGCATCGAGCTTTCAATGCCGACATAATAAGTATTAGCTAAGCCTCCGCGAATTCGTACACCCTGCCCGCGTTTAACATAACCGTAATAACTTGCACCACTGGCAACAGCAAGATCCAGGTCAGAGTCAGCTAATAATCGCGCTTTTTCAGCACCCGCATCCTCCAGCCACTGATTGATAGTCGCCATAGTCCGCTCTGCTAACAGAGGCGATTTCAGTACACCACCATTAAATAAAATAGCCGAGGGTTTAATAAAATCGACGCTATCAGCCTTATCAAAATTACCTGCTAATGGATCTGCAAAATCCTCATTATTACTTTGCAAACTTGTACTGCCTAAAACATCATCAGCGGCACTCACCTGCTTGCTTAAAAAAGCCGCCAGATGACGCGAAACAGCCGGGTCTTGCGCATAAGGCAAGCCTTTTTGTGTTAAACCACTGCGGCGAGCTGCTTTGGGATGATCATTGATATTAACAACGGGGAAGAAACCTTCCAGTAATGTCTCACGAACTTCATTGCGGGTTAACTCCGTGCGCAGGGTTTTACCCAGTAGTTTTGAGCCACGACTCGGTACCGTAATAGGCACACTGCTGATATCGTTATCCAGTAAAAGTTGCTCTTTTGCATCCCGACAGGCTTGACTAATCGCTTGAATTTGCCATGCCTGTAACTCTTTTCCCTCTGCGCTTAATTTAGCTTTAACCCGGTAAGCCAGGGCTAAATCCATATTATCGCCACCGAGTAATATATGTTCCCCGACAGCAATACGATTCAGTGTTAAGTTACCCTCTTCTTCGGTTACCGCAATTAATGATAGATCAGTTGTACCACCACCAACGTCAACCACTAAAATAATATCACCCACCTGAACCTGCTCACGCCAAGCTTCTCCACAGGCGTGGATCCAGTTGTAAACAGCCGCCTGCGGCTCTTCTAACAAGGTCAGGTTATCAAAACCAACTCGCTTGGCAGCTTCTGCGGTCAGCTCTCTTGCCGCGGGATCAAATGAAGCCGGAATAGTGATAGTCACATCTTGTTTCGCTAATGGAAAATCGGGAAATTTATCATCCCAAGCAGCACGCATATGATTTAAATATTCAAAGGTGGCATCTAAGGGTGATATTTTGCGGACCTCTTCGGGGCTGGCAGCAGGTAAAAATGCCGCATGGCGATCAACACCACTGTGGCACAACCAGCTTTTTGCACTTGACACTAAACGAATAGCTGTTTTACTGCCCAGTTCACGCGCAATACTACCAACAATAGCATTCGGCTGAGCGTTCCAAGGCAAGGCAATATCAGCATCATTTAACTCTGATTCATGGGCCATGTAGATAAAAGAGGGTAATTGTTTTTTTTCTTCAATAATACCTGCCTGCGTTAATTGTGGAATAGGCATAATAATCAATTCCGGCACTAATGCAGGATCTTCCGCTATCTTCGAGAGATCCATATAAGATAATACGCAGTGTGTTGTGCCTAAGTCGATTCCAATGGAATAACGAGATTGTGTGTTGTTTGGCATAGTTTCGTTCATAATTCCACCTCCGCAGGTGCAATGATTGAAGCATCGTGTCCCGCCGCTAATTTAGGTAACTTAACCTCACTCACTTTCCAACCTTTATGGATCAACGTGCCATTAAAGGGAGCATGACCAACAACATTGCCCGTAAGACGCACTTCCGATGCATTAAAACCTTCAGATATGCTAATAGATGTTTCTTCCTCTTCACTGCGAATCGCTTCAAGGGTAAAATAATCATTCAATATTTTTTTGCTGCCCTCATGGACAACACGCGCAACAGCACCAATATCAGCATCAGAATAAGTGCTTAGATCCTCCTGGGTAAAATCAATAAAACGCGCCTCCTGCTGCAGTAAAGTCAGCAGTTGTAATGCAGCCTCCGGCGTTGATTCTTTTAATGCTGCTGCCTTAGTGACTTCTGGAATGGTTTTTTCAACTGGTTGCTCAATGTCAGCGACACTCGCTTCAATATTATTTTCCAGGATCTCCTGGTCAGTTGATGATTTATTTTTAGTTAAAAATAAAACTAAAAATAATACCGCTGAGATGCCTAAGCCTAAGTGAAGCGTGTCGATAGTCGTGGGGAATGCAGATAAATCTATATTCATTTTTACTTTCCTAGTAAGGTCACATGAGCTATTGCTCAAATAATATAAAGTCCATGGTTATAAAACAGGGTCAACCATAGTATTTGGTGTTGATCGTAATCAAAATTCATTATGTGGATCTAAGAGCAAAAAAACAACGCTAAATCAAGCAATTGAATTTTTCCTACATTTTAGCACGACATCTATTAAAAATTGAATATTGAAGATATCACGGCAAAAATAATTGCAGAGATACGTGGCGTTATTATTTCATTTTTTTGAAAGGTAATATGGGGGCCTGTTTATCTTTCGAAATTTTTTTCAGCAGTTTGTAGGTTCTTTATACAAGGCAGAGCTTATGCAGTGTAGTTATTCTACATAAATAAGCGATAACGCCGTAGAAAGGAGTTACAAATGCTGCCCGAAGGGTTCGGCTAAAAACGTTTTACTCTTTGTTTCTTTTACAATTTCCGAATGATGAGTTGCATACTGCGCAAGACCCACGACCAAAAGAGCAAAAATAAGCTTTAAGGTGAGAGGATCAATCAATACAAAGCTTAAATTAATCATCTATTGGTGCGCACGGGCGCATTTTCTTTGCACCAATGGAAATAAAAATTCGGAACCTGCAAGTAAGATAAGCAGGCCCAAAAATATGCCCGACCTGATGATTGTCTCAGATTCAATTAATAGATTCATTTTCCCTTCATCTTTGATCTTCACTTAAGGTATTGCTTTTAACTGTCAATAATAAACAGTCCATTAATTGCCGACTGTGCAAAGGACAATTTCAGCGAACGTCCACTCCTTTGCTAGGAAAAATTAAACATACATTCGCTAATACGAAAAGAAATTGAAGGGTGATCTTAAGTATTTCTTTTCGTATAACTCGTTTGAATCTTTAACAAGCTGAACTTTTCTGGCGAGTTTTTCTGGTGAATCTCTCGGGTGAAACTAGGGCCAATATCATGCCAAAAAGAGAGCATATGCCGCCTGCGATATGAAACCAATATATTGATTCGCCTAAAAATGTAATGGCCAATGTGGCACCAAACAGAGGCATTAAGGTGATTGATAATGAAGCCGCTTCAGCGCCAATATGTTGCACCCCATAGGTCCAAAAAATATAAGCAAAAATCGACGGGAAAACCCACAAATAAGCGAACAACCCCAAATGAGACAAAGGGGGCCAATAGGATCTAAAAAACAGCGCTTCAATCCCGTAGGCAAAAAGCAAAAAGGGCAAACCCAGCATGATTAACACGTAAAGAACGATAATGGGAGAGAGTTTAATGGACAGTTTTTTTAATAAGACAGTAAATAATGCCCAACAAGTTACCGCTGCTAACATCAATAAATCACCCTGACTGAGACTAAGGCTCAGTAATCGCAACAGTTGTCCCTGGGTTAGAATCAGTAGAACACCGATTATCGATATTGTTATGCCTAGCAGTTGCATTAATCGAGGGCGATTGCCTAGTACTCGCCAGGCAATTAATAAGGTCACCACAGGTATTAAGGTATTAATCAGCGTTATATTGACGGCAGTGGTAAAATTAGCAGCAAGATAGAGTAGGCTGTTATAGCAACTAATGCTTAATATCGCAAGTCCCGTCAAAGGCAGCAGCTTAGGGCGAATTATCGGCCAACTTTTTATTGTGCCTCGCAGTGCAAAGGGAGTAAGCAGTATAAAAGCCCCCAGCCAGCGAAATAGATTCAGCGCAATAGGTGCGACTTGATCAATATAACCTCGGGCTAAGGTTACATTGATCGCCCAAAACAGATTGGTGAGCACTAACCCTAAAAAGGCTAGCCAGAAAGTACGTTGATTAGACAATTCGATCTCCATAAAAAAAATTAAAGTGACAGTAGTAGTGATTCAAATAAAAGACCGTAAAAGATCTGTTCTGCTTTTGTAAACTTCAATAAAAAATAATTTTTATTTGCCACAATCCATGGTGAAAAGAAAAGTATTAAGTAACGTTTTATCATAGGGTAACAAACTTATTGAAGCCCCGTGTAACTTAGCAGCCTCGGCCGCGATAGCCATTCCAAGTCCTGCACCATCGCCTTTTTCACTGTGCGCCCGAAAGAATTTTTCAAATATTTTATCTCTTACAGCCGTCGGTATTGGTGGACCATTATCCTGAACAAGTACTTCGACTATATTGTGATGGGATTCAGACTGATTAATGGTTAGGCTTATTTTTATCTCACTATTTTCACCGGAATAACGAATTGCATTATCGATTAAATTACTAAATAAAATAGAGATAAACATCCCCTCTCCCTGAATAATACATTCATCAGGACCAGAAAAAGAGATTTCTTGATTATTCTTTAACGCCAAAGGCGCCAATAAAGCAATAACCTCCCGAATTAGTGCGGCGATATTTATATTTTTGAAAATATTTCGTTGTTTAGCTTCAATGCGAGAGTGCATCAACAATTGTTGAATTAACCGGTCGGTTCTATCAACGCCTCGCACTATGTTGTTAAGCGCATAAGCCTGTGATGCTTGATCCTCACTTGCCAATGCATTTTCAATATTTAATCTTAACACCGCCAGCGGTGTTTTTAATTCATGTGCCGCAGTGCGGGTAAAGCGGCGTTCTCTCTCCCGGGCATTATCTAATTCACTTAACAGGTAGTTAAGTTGCTGTACCAGTGGTTCGAGTTCAACTGCCGGGTGATCTATTTTTATCGATTCTAATTTATTAACATCACACTGCGATACGGCTAAGCGTAATTCATTAACGGGCCGTAAAAACTTTTTAATTAAAAAGAACAATATAAGTGCCAGAGTAGGAATTAATAAAAGTTGCGGTAAACTGGTTGATAAGGCAATTTCATCAACAACCTCATCTCTGATTGACTGTTTTTCAGCAACCACCACATAGGCGTTAGGATTGACCCGAGAAGGAATTTTTAATTGAAAATAGTGCCACTGTTCATTATTTAGGTTAACGGTACCAGAATACAGGTCTCCCGTATTGAGGGGTTCGGGCGCACCGGGTGATTTAAATACCAGATTACCATTGGTATAAAATTGAAAAAATAAATTTTGGTCATCCGGATGACCCACGCTCGGAAATGAATCAATTTTATCTTTATCAACATCACTAATGACGCTCGACCAATCAGCATAGATTTCATCTCGAACAGAAGGCGCCAAATCCATCACACTCGGCATACTAAGCGCCAGAATTTTAGCCAGTTGTCCCAAGCGCGCATCATAAACCTCATCGACTTCATTTTTAGTTTCATGAAAGACAAAAATCCATGAAGTAAAAATTAACAGGGTTGCAACGCTGACCGTTGATACTATTAATCGTTTTTGAATAGAGATTACTGTGGTTATATTATTTTTCAATGATGTACCCAACCCCTCTGATATTTTTAATTAATTGGTTGTTAATCTTCTTACGTAAATTATGTATATAGACTTCAATCGCGTTATCGCTCGCCATCTCATCCCAGCCATATAAAGTTTGCTGTAAATATTCTTTACTTAATACTCGACCTGCTTTGGTCACTAAGGTTGTCAGTAATTTAAATTCAGTATTGGTTAATTTTATAGCAGCACCATGATACTCAACGGTGTTTTTTGCCAAAGAGATAACCAAGCCATGCAGTTCAATCTTTGATTCAGCATAACCCGATACCCGTCTGACAATAACCCGTAAACGCGCCAGCAGTTCTTGTAAAGCAAAAGGTTTCAGCAAATAATCATCTGCCCCACCATCAAGACCTTTAACTCTGTCATCAATATCATCTCGCGCAGTTAAAATTAAGATTGGCAGTTTATGTCCCGCTTTCCTGACTTGACTCAGGATATCTAAACCGTCGGCATCCGGCAGTGTTAAATCTAAGATTATCGCCGTAAAATTTTCAGTTCTTAAAGTCATCTCTACCGCAGCGCCCAATTGCAGCCAATCGACTGTGTATCCATGACGAATTAATGAAACCACCATGGATTCGCCTAACATAACATCATCTTCAACTAATAAAATACGCATTAATCATCTATTCCTTTAATTCCATTTGCTGCAAGCGATTAAGCAAACCACCCCGTATTTAGAATGCTTAAGTATATTACAATTTCCCCCTTGAGCGGGAAATCATTCAATGCTCGATACTCTCTCCCTTAATTTATTTCCTCTTAAGTCATTCATAAGGTTTATCTTGTAAAGTAAAAATCCGAACAAAGCACAATTCGATTAAACTTAAATACTAAATAAAAACAGGAAAAAATTTTTACTTGCAACTGTCATGATAGTTGCCTCAGCGGCCGCAATAGCAGGCCCAAAATGGTCATATAACTTGATTCCAAAAGATCAATTCGGACAAAACCAGCTTGATCAGGGTTATCAAATAAAAAATTCAAAGCATCATCCGGTGTGTGTTATGAACTTTAGGGTTATAACCAAAAAACAAAGAGTAGAAATATATTTCCACCCGAAAGCGCTGAAATTCTCAAACAAGAAATAGACGACTAATAACAGGTAATGACTATGAAAGCACAATCAATGATTTGGGATCCACTCGTTCGTTTTTTTCATTGGACAGTGGCAGCCTCGTTTCTGCTCAACTTCCTGATTTTTGAAGAAGGTGAAACAAACCATCGCTGGGCTGGTTATTATATTTTAGCCGCCTTGGCAATTCGTATACTATGGGGGTTTATTGGCTCTAAAAATGCGCGTTTTAAAGACTTTTTACCAACGTCTAGTGGCATTAAGCAGCATTTAAATTTACTTATATCAGGACGGTTCGAAGTCTCAGAGGGTCATACTCCTCTTGGTGGCTTAATGGTCTTCGCATTATTATTTTGCCTGTTAAGCACCGGTCTCTCCGGTTGGATGACGGAGTTAGATGTATTCTGGGTAGGTGATTGGCTTGAGGAGATACATGAGTTCTTAGCAAGCACAACCATGACCTTAGTGGTTATTCATGTGTCGGCAGTTTTCTTGTTAAGCAAATTTGGTCCTGTAAATTTAATTAAGCAAATGATCACCGGACAACGGGACAACTGTTCTAAATAGCATTTTAATCACTCCCCTTCATAGTACAGCATGATTAATTTGTAATCGGGCCTTACAAAAGTTCAGATCATCAATCAATCGTAATACGCCACACAGTTATTGTGTAATGCTGTGGCGCAGATGCAAGTGAAAATTGGTAAGGGAACTTGGCTTGGGAGTATCAGTATTGGTGTTGCCAGTAAAGAGGATAATATACGCGACATCGATGAATTAATTAAGGTTGCCGACCGAGGAGTCTATTTGGCTAAAGCAGCCGGAAAAACTGTATTAGAAGTATCTACTCGGAAGATAATAATATTGTGACCAAAAAATCATCACAAAAAAAAATACTATAATGACAGCCATTATTTAAATTGAGTTATGTTTGCCCCAAAGCTAATAACGGAAACCAGCTTCAGGGCTACTATGCCAAGAGTATCAGCACAGGATTAAACTAACTAAGTGGATCTTTTTTCGGTGCGATAAGCCCCAATATTTCAGGAAGAGAGCGTGGAACCACATGTGAGTAGTCTTTGTTCAGAGATTTGAAAACTAACTGTGCAGTTTGATTATTAAGCGATTTATTAAGAATCCCTAAAAAACTTGGGTCGGCGACCAACATTATCTGAGCACAACGATTTTGCTTGCGTTGATCGTCTAACCAGCTTGCCAGTTCATGCGCAAAACGTTCGACTTCAATTTCCTTGGGGTTATTAGGCGAAACAAAGGCACCGTGCCCCCCACCTTTTGCATTGTAGTGCCCGGGACGGTCACTGACCAGATCACTTCCTTTCTGACGACTTTCTGGATGGCTAAACTCTTTAAGCAAACTAAACTCTTCGTGCGCTTGGTAGCTAAAAACCCGTGCAGCACTTGCATTTGTTACCATTACCAACGTCTTTGACATAATCTCTCTCCTTTATGATTCAACACGCCCATCTTCAGTATAGACGCTATTGGGTAGCAGAGTAGCGTTGCCTTACCCAGAGAAATAAAGACAAATCAAAAACCAGCAAAAATAAAAAATACTGAGATAAAGCGTTGGCAGAAGACGGCGCAAGAAATTTAGCAACCGTCAGGCGCTCATTATTGAACTTGATTAAAGAGCATTTATTAAAGGACAGTGTTGTAGGAAAAATTCAACTATCTTGTTGGGATACTGAATTTAGTCTCGAGATTTTATTTTTTTTACTGTTTTAGCCCTCCAACGCCATACCGTTAAGTACAATATTGTTGTAACTGACGATACCAATAATTTTGCCATCTTCAATGACGGGTGCGCGACTGATACCAAATCGCTCAAATAAACGCGCACAGTATTTAACATTCATATCAGGTGCAACAGATAGCGCAGGTTTGGTCATGATTTCATAAATATTACTGCGCTCAACAGAACGATTCTGTGCCAGAATTTTCTTAGCAATATCATTCATCAAAACAATACCATATTCATCATCATCGTAACGTTTATTCACCACTAACACTTTTACAACATGTTCCCGTGCCAGTCGAATACCTTCTTTCACGGTTGCAATACCATCAATCATCACATAGGCATTGACCATCACGTCTCTCACTCTGATAACCTTTTTCTGGTTCATAGCTCGTCCTCTACTGCCTTAGTTAATGTATCTATCTGATGGGCAACACCGACTGCATCTTCAATATCTATTTGAATAGCAATGCCCTGCCCCGACTGCAGATCAAACTCACCAACCCGGTTAATTGTTTCTAATATTTCCCGCGATAAGTGCTCTTCGACTACAAATAATAAAACATCTTTTTGAACATCTAACGTCAGACCAAAAAAAGTCGTTTTTTGAATGACCCCTTCCCCTCTCGCGTTATTAATGACGGTTGCGCCGGTCGCTCCTGCTTTGCGCGCCGCATCTAAGACAGCATCTGTCCTTGTATCTTCTACAAAGGCAATTATTAGTTTAAAGCGCATTATCATTCTCCTTAGAAGATGCTCTTGAATTTAGCCATTGAGTAATTTGAGCATATGCCATTACTGAAATAATGGGAAACAGACTGGCAAATGCGACCAATCCAAAACCATCAATAACAGGGTTTCTTCCCGGCACTTGGGAAGCTAAGCCTAAACCTAATGCGGTGACCAACGGCACTGTCACCGTAGATGTTGTAACACCACCAGAATCATAGGCGAGTGCTATTATCTGTTTTGGCGCAAAATTTGTTTGTATAATAACCACTGTATAACCAGCCATAATGTAATAATGAATAGGGTCACCCACCACAATCCTGTAACTCCCTAACGAAATTCCAATCGCGACACCTAACGCTACGGCAATACGCAAACCATTAACCCTAATCGCCCCACCTGAAACCTGATTGGCTTTTATCGCAACGGCAATTAACGAAGGCTCTGCAATGGTGGTGCTAAATCCGATAGCAAATGCGAATAGATAAACCCAATAATAGTCAATCCAGCTCAGAGACTCTGTAATATCATCTTTAAGAGAGTAAAGAAATTCTGGTGCGGTCAGCTGCTTCGCCATGGTTTCACCCAAGGGAAAAAGTGCTAACTCCAACCCCAACAAAAACAGCGTCAATCCTAAAATTACGTAGAAAAAACCCAATATAACCCGGTGCAAATTTGCTATAGGCTTTCTTAACACCACAATTTGGAACCCGAAAATGATGGTCGCAATAGGAATAACGTCAACAACTGTGTCAATAAAAGTATTAAAGAATTGCGCCAGACTTATCATGATAAAAACATTCCATAGAGCATCACAAAAATCATTGGTAACAGCGAAGCAAATGCAATCAAACCAAACCCGTCCACCATAGGATTTCGACCTTTAATGGATGATGCCAGGCCGATGCCCAAAGCGGTGACCAGAGGGACTGTGATCGTCGAGGTGGTAACGCCCCCGGAATCGTAAGCAATACCAATAATAGTTTCGGGGGCAAACCAGGTCAATACGACAACCCCAATATAACCGCCAATAATCATAATATGGATAGGCCAGCCTTTAAGTATGCGCACCACACCCAGCACAATAGCGAGCCCCACTGAAAACGCCACCGTCACTCTCAATCCATTGGCGTAGTCGTCCATTTTTTCAATAGTTTGCGGGATCACCCCACCTTCTGCAGCCACTTTTGCAGCCTCATTAGCCACTGCGGTTAATGCCGGCTCGGCAATAGTTGTTCCAAAACCTAAACAAAATGCAAATAAAATCAACCAGAAGAGACTTCCTTTTCGGGCGAAAGATTGCGCCATGCTTTCACCAATGGGAAATAACCCCATATTCAAGCCAAAAATGAAAAAGGTCAGCCCTAGAATGACAAAAAGCAGGCCAAAAAGAATGGATAATATATTTGGAAGGGGTTCTTGTAATACCGCAAATTGAAAGAAAGCTATCACGCAGATGATAGGCAGAAGATCACGAAAGCTTCCCAACATTGCTTTAAATAACGCAATCATTGCTTTCATGGCTTCTCCCTTTAGAATATTTCCCTGCTCTTAGGTTGCTTAAAGTTTAAAGTTACGTCCACTACTATCTCTTTTTTTTTATAAAAATGAGATATTTAACTGATTTCTCAAAGATGGGAGATCAGTATGTTATATTCTTGTAAATCATAAAATTAAATAAAAAAGTCATTAAAAACTAAGTTAAAAGTCATTATGACGCCCTGTCATGTGGATATCATAAGGCGCTTTATGCAGTGGTAAATGGACAACCTAATCACCGCTAAGCACATATTACAGGGCATAATCATCGAGCTTGTCACAGCAGGCCAAGCGACTGCATTTAATCATTATTATGGCTAAAATAACCCTGTCTCACCCCCTTTAATGAAGTGTGCAATGCTTTACCATCAATATGTACCATATGTTCATGATCTCCGGCTTCAAAAAAGACATTAGCCAGCGCCAACAGACGCTGATCCATAAAGGTTTCCAGTTTATAGGCCGGGCCCAGTGGCGGAATTGCACCGGATTGACAGTCGCTAAATAATTTATTAATTTCAGTTTCTTCTGCCAGTTCTAATTCCCGGTCGAGATCCTCTTTCATTACCTTTAGTTTGAGCCAATGGTGCTCTGGAATAACGATCATGGCATAACCCTGCGTATCTTTGACAATGACCGCTTTGGCAATATGATCTTCGGGAATATGCAGTGCCTCAGCACTCTCACGACTGGATGCGCCACCAGCTTATAATCAATTTGATGTTTTAATAGATAAGATTTTACCGTTTCTGCCATCGCCATGGTTTTACTCCTTGTAGCGCTTAGTTCAACTCATTTTACTAATACGTCTGCCTCTTTTATAGATTTTGATTCAATCTGTCATTTTCCCTTATGAGATACGCATTGAATAATAATTTCATTGACTCAAAGTGTCGTATATCTCCCGCCAGTACACAGATATTTAGCCTGGTTAATTAAGCGATTGAATGGCATTTTCAGGTGTAATAACAGTGCTACTGTTTTTTGTTTAAATAGCTATGCCGAGCTTTATAAGCTCCCATTATCTGCCCCACACAGAGGCTGGCATCATTAGCAGGTAACTTTTTATGCCACAAAACCGCTATTCCCTGTTCCTGCAAAAGCGCGAAGGTTATTTCAATAAGCAGAGAATTTTGAAAACATCCCCCGGTTAATAATATTTGTGTAACGCCATAATGCTGTGCTATTTTCAAAATAATAATGGCGGCGCTGTTGTGAAAACGCCTGGCAATAATAGCGGATGAAACATGGTTACCGATATCAGTAATGATCGCTGCAAGCATAGGCCGCCAGTCGATAATATTAGGGGTCACGGCAAAATCAACGGGCACTGGATAGCTGCCCTTGTCCTTTGAGGTTTTTGCCGCAAATTCCAGGCGCATTGCAGCTTCCCCTTCAAAACTGCTGATCTGACCTAAATTCAATAAGCTGGAAATACCATCAAATAAGCGCCCTGCACTGCTGGTTAACGGGCTGTTGATATTATTAGAGATCATTTTTAAAAGCTGCTTGATGGTTGATAATTCAAAGGGGGATAATGACTTAAGCACTTCGTTCGAGGCAATCTTTTTACCATAAACTTCATATAAAAGTGCCACAGCCACCCGCCTTGGCTCTTTAATCGCAGCCGCCCCACCGGGCAATTTAAAAGGTAAAAAAGTAGCCACTCTTTGCGGCTTATCGGCCGTGACAGCTATAAATTCACCTCCCCATAAGGTGCCATCTTCGCCATAACCGTTGCCATCCCAAACTACAGCAAATGCCTGATCAATTATCTGATGCTCGAGCATCGCCGCATAAAGATGTGCCAAATGATGCTGCGTGCTAATAATAGGCAGATGCTGTTTTTTGGCCAATTGCGTGGTCACGTAATCAGGATGCAGATCACAGGCAACACAATCGGCCGTCACGCCCATTAAACGGCTCATTATTTTTTGGGTTCTTTGATGGCGATTGACCGACGCGATATTATCAAGTGAGCCAATATACTGGCTTAAATAAAGCCGTTTACCTTTGCTTATGGCGATGCTGTTTTTTAATTGCCCGCCCAGCGCCACTATCGAGGGGTACTCAGTATCCAAGGTCAAATAATCAGGTACATATCCCCGTGCACGCCTTAACAGCATCGGCTCATGGTTAACAAATTTCACAATGGAATCATCTAATCCCTGGTAGATTTCCCGATCGTGCATTACAAATCCATCCACCAGCTGGCTTAGCTGCTCTAATGCCTGCTCATTATCGCAACAAACTGGCTCGCCACTGCGATTGGCACTGGTCACCACCAGCGGTTTATTAATCGCCCGGCAGATAAGCTGATGCAATGGGGTATAAGCTAACATAACACCAAGATAAGGATTATTCGGCGCAATAGCAGGGCTGAGCGAGAGATTACTGTGTTTATTTTCCAGCAGTACAATAGGTGCAATCGCACTGCAGAGCAGTAACTTTTCCTGCTCCCCTAGGAGACAATCGGACTTGACCATAGATAATTGTGGGTACATAAGCGCAAAAGGTTTTTCAGGACGTTGCTTTCTCGCCCGCAGCCGTAAAACGGCTTGGTGATTGCAGGCATCAACCATAATATGAAAGCCAGTTAATCCTTTTACCGCAAGTATTTTACCCGCCTGCAGAGCATTAATAGCAAGGGTTAATGCCGCTTCTTTTTCAGCAATTCTTTCCCCTTTATGATTAATAAAACTGACCTGCGGACCACATTTTGCGCAGTTAATTCCCTGAGCATGAAAACGCCTGTCCTTTAGATTTTTATACTCGGCTAAACAATCCTCGCACATTGGAAAAGCATTTAAGGTGGTATGACAGCGATCAAAAGGTAACTTTTGGAGAATACTGTAGCGTGGACCGCATTGGGTGCAACTGATAAAGGGGTAGCGATAGCGTCTATTCTCCTCGTAAAAAAGCTCTTTTTGACAGTGTTCACAAATTCCGATGTCCGGCGAAATACTCACCACCCCCTCATTTTTTCCGCTGCTTTCTAAAATATGGAAGCCAGTCTGATCGTTGTTGTCTATTTGTTGGTGATTAAGCTGCTCAATCTTTGCCAGTGCCGGCGCTTTTGACTGCAGTTGCTGCAAAAATTTTTGTGTTTCGAAAGGTTCACCCTGTATCTCAATTAATACCGACTGCCTGATATTACGCACCCAACCAGTCAGATTAAGATTAGCAGCAGTCACTGCTACAAAAGGCCTGAAACCGACCCCTTGCACCCGGCCCTGAACACTTATCTGATATCGCTGTTGCACAGGCACACCTTGCTGAATTTTAGAGAATATTGAGGAAAATAAAATAATGAGCAGCGGAAGTTATTCACTTATCGACTAATTAATGCGGCTCTTAACATTATTTAATTCTGTTCTTATGATTGTAGCGCAGTTTAATTAAGTTAAATAACGGATTTAGTCTATCTTTAAGTGAATGACACTTGTTAATTATCTGCGCCATTAAGCCGCAATAAAAGGTCTTAATAGTTAAATCAAGCATGCTGTGCTGAGCACTCATTAGGAGCATTTAATAATGAATAAAGCTCTTGCCACACTGATTCAGGCACAAGTTAAAGTCTATCGGGGCGACCCTACTTATATATTACAAATACTGCGGCATATTCAATTTTCCTGCTCACATATTCCCCAGCAGGCGATCCAGCAACTTGCCACTACATTGAGCATATCAATCCCTAAAATCAGGGCGCTTATCGAGTTTTATCACTTTCTCCATTATCACCCTCGAGGCGATTATGATATCTACATCAGCGATAGCATCATCGACCATATGTCGGGTAAAAATGAAATCAGCAACTATCTCTGTGAAAAACTCAATGTTAAATTAAATCAGCCCAGAGCGGACGGACGGGTAACTGTCTCTAACACTTCCTGTACAGGCATGAGTGATCAGGGACCTGCTGCATTGATTAATGGTCTAGCATTGACCCGCCTGACCCGGAAAAAAGTCGATCAGATTGTTACGAAAATTGAAGGAAAGATTGCCATTGATAGGTGGCCAAAGGCATGGTTTGAGGTAACTGATAATATCCAAAGTAAAGGCGTGTTATTAAATTCGGAAAGCAGACCCGGGGAGGCGATTAAAAAAGCACTGGCAACAGCGCCTCACGACAGCCTTGCCGAAATTGACAAGTCCGGGCTGCGCGGCTGCGGTGGTGCCGGTTTTAAAACTGCTGAAAAATGGAAGTCCTGTCTGTTAAGCGACGATAATCAACGTTATGTGGTATGTAATGCCGATGAAGGTGAACCCGGTACTTTTAAAGATCGCGTTTTACTGAACAGTTATGCCGATCTGTTAATTGAAGGAATGACCCTTTGTGCCTATGTTATTGGCGCTCAAAAAGGGTTTATTTATCTGCGTTATGAATATCAGCACCTCTATAAAAAGCTTCTGGAAACATTACAGAGACGCCGCGCTGCCAACCTATTAGGCGCGCATATTTTAAACAGTGAGCTGAGTTTTGATATTGAAATATTTATGGGTGCCGGCTCCTATGTCTGCGGTGAAGAATCGGCTTTGCTCGAATCCCTTGAAGGCCGTCGTGCCATTCCACGCATCCGCCCCCCTTTTCCCGTGACGCATGGTTACTTAGATAAACCAACAGTGGTCAACAATGTAGAAACCTTTTGTTATGCCGCGCTTATTATAGAAAAAGGCGCTGAAAATTTTTCTGCTCAAGGGCTTGCCGGCTTTACTGGTTGTAAAATTTTAAGCATCAGCGGCGACGTGGAAAAAACGGGGATTTACGAGATCCCCTTGGGACTGCCAGTGAAAAATGTGCTCAATTTATGCGGCGCACAATCTGTTCAAGCGGTGCAGGTTGGCGGCCCTTCCGGTACTTTGATTACCCCAGCTGAATTTAGCCGCGTAATTTCATTTGATGATCTCCATACCGGCGGCTCTTTTATGGTGTTTAACCAAAGCCGCGATATCCTTGAAAATGCGCTTAACTTTACCCATTTTTTTATGCAGGAAAGCTGCGGCTTCTGTACGCCCTGCCGCGTAGGCACTAAGCTAATCTATGATTTGGCCGATAAAGTTGCCACCGGGCAAGGCGCCAGACTGGATCTGGACAGCATCAAGCAGCTTAACCATGTGATGAATGGAATGAGCCATTGCGGATTAGGACAAAGAGCGGCAGAGCCCCTATTAGAAACATTAGAAAAATTTCCCGAGTATTTTGTTAAACGCATGACAGATATTGAGTATCAGCCTTCCTTTGATGTGGAAAAATCAATTCAGCGGGCGATTGATATCGTCACCATAGAGAGTAATTCATAGGGTTATTAATGGTTATGAGCAATCACAGCAACACCTTCAGCATAGATGGCCGGGAGATCCCTTTTATAGCGGGAGAGACCGTTATGCAGGCCGCGCTTAAAGCCAATATTTATATTCCACATTTATGTTTTAATCCGGAATTCCCCCCTAATGGCAGTTGTAAACTCTGTACCTGCGACATTAACGGCCGTAAAAAATCATCCTGCTGCACAGAGGCAAAGCAGGATATGCAGGTCAACAATGAAACCCATGAGCTCACTGTCATGAGGCGTACTCTAGTACAAATGCTGTTTGTCGAAGGTAATCACTACTGCCCTTTTTGCGAACGCAGTGGTAACTGTCAATTACAGGCCATCGCCTATGATTTAGGGGTGACCGATTTGCATTTTCCGCAGTTTAACGCGCAAAGAAATGTCGATGCCAGTCACCCGGATCTGATGCTCGATCTGAACCGCTGTATATTTTGTGAGCTGTGCATTCGATCCAGTACAGAAGTTGATCACAAAGATATCTTTACCATTGCCGGGCGCAGCATTAATAAAAGACTGGCCATTAATTCAAAAAGTGGACTTTTAAAAGACACTGCAATGAAGGTCACCGATAAATCAGCTCATATCTGTCCGGTCGGCTGCATTATCATTAAAGGGGAAGGTTTTAAAACCCCGATTGGTCAGCGACTTTATGACCAGCACTCAATTCGGGATCTGGGCAATCTTCGCCCAGAAAGTGCGATCAAAGCAAAAAGTATAGTGCAGCCAGACGTTAAGCCTAAGAAAAAACTAAAACTGGCGACCTGCTCTTTAGCCGGATGTTTTGGCTGTCATATGTCCTTTCTTGATATGGATGAACGCCTTATCGAGCTGCTTGAGCGGGTTGAACTAAGCCGCTCCCCCTTGAACGATATAAAAACCTGCGCGCCGGATTGTGATCTGGGGTTAATTGAAGGGGCCGTCTGTAATACAGAAAATATTGCGGTACTGAGACATTTTCGAGAAAGCTGTAAAATTATTATTGCCGTGGGGTCTTGTGCGATTAACGGTGGCGTCCCTTCACTGCGTAATAATATTGATGTTAAGGACTGTTTAGATGAAGCTTATCTTAATGGCATTGGTCTGGTGAACCCGAAAGTCCCTATTGATAAAGAGCTCCCCTATCTGCTTGAAAAAGTTTACCCCATTCATGAAGTCATTAAAGTTGATTATTTTCTACCCGGTTGCCCGCCTCCTGCTGATGCTTTTTGGAAAATACTCAATGATTTGCTGGACGGGAAAGAGCCAGAATTACCCTATGACCTATTACACTTTGATTGATGGACAATGATTAATGGACAACCCTATGGATCATTCATTAGACACAGCAGAAAACAGCGAAAACCTGAAAAGATTTGTGATTGAACCTGTATCAAGAGTAGAGGGACACGGTAAAGTGACGCTGCTCGTTGATGATAATAATCAGATTCAGCAGTGTCGTCTGCATATTGCCGAATTTCGGGGATTTGAACGTTTTATTCAAGGGCGTCCTTATTGGGAAATTCCTATTTTGGTTCAGCGACTTTGTGGCATCTGCCCGGTTAGCCATCATATTGCCGCCGGCAAGGCGATTGATATGATTAGTGGCGTCACAGAGCTTACCGAATCCGCCTATAAATTAAGATTATTACTGCATTACGGGCAAACTTTACAGTCCCATGCGCTGCACTTTTTTCATCTCTGCTCACCGGACTTCCTGTTTGGTTTTGAAAGTGAACTTGCCGGCAGAAATATCGTCGGCGTAATTCAAAAACACCCGGAGCTCGCGCTTCAGGGAGTGAAACTCAGAAAGTATGGTCAGGAGGTGATCCGGGTTATTTGCGGTAAGCGCATCCATGGCACGGGTTGTATTCCGGGCGGCATGAATAAACCTTTAAGCCGGGAGGATAAGCACTATCTTCTTGGTGACACTGAGCAGATCATCGCATGGGCAGAGTGCGCGGTTAAAACAGCCCGAGATTGTTATCTCGCTAATGAGCCTTTCCACAAAAATTTCGCCGGTTTAAGGTCCAATTATTTAAGCTTAGTCGGCGATAAGGGTGAGCTTAATCTTTATCACGGTAAATTAAGATTAAAAGATGCCAGCGGTAATCTACTCTTTGATAAACAGGATTATTGCGATTATCAAAATCTGATTCAGGAAGAAGTTAAATCATGGACCTATATGAAATTTCCTTTTATTAAAACAATGGGCAAAGAATCAGGTTGGTACCGTACAGGCCCATTAGCACGAGTCAATAATTGTGATTATATACCGACACCCCTGGCTGAAATGGCGCGTCAAGAATTTGTCGCCTATGGCGGTAAAGAGCCGGTGCATTCAACATTAGCCTACCATTGGGCGCGCATGATAGAAGTGCTTTTTTCTGCCGAAAAAATCAAGCAGTTACTCTTCGATCCCATGATTACCGGAAAAGATCTTATTGTTCAGGGCAAGCGCCAGAGCGAAGGGATAGGCGTGGTTGAGGCACCACGGGGAACACTGATTCATCATTACCAGGTGGGTGAAGATGATCTGATCACTAAAGCCAATCTTATCGTCGCGACGACCCATAACAATACCGCATTAAATGAATCTATCCGCATCGTTTGCACTCAGCAAATTAACGGCCGGGAAATCAGCGAAAAGGTGTTAAATAATATAGAAGTTGCCATTCGTGCTTATGATCCCTGTTTATCCTGTGCAACGCACGCGATCGGCAGAATGCCGCTAAAAGTTGAAATGCGCCACCAGCAAAGCGGAGAGCTTATCAGCCAACTGATTAAGGATATCGATGGCACTCTACACCGCTAAGCGTGATATAAAAAACAGACCCCTTATTATTGAAAAGAGGTCGTGATAGAAAAACTCGGTCAGCAAGCTTTAAATCTGTTTATCCAGTGTAATAAATGCAATCAGCAGAATGCAGCTAAAATAAAAACAGATAACCCTGTTATTTGAAAGAGGACATAATGGAAAAAACCGCTCAGCAAGCTTTAAACTTATTTACCTGGGGTAATCCCAGTCGAGGAGATGATGCTATCGGCCCCGTGCTGCATGAATTTATTAAGCAGTTTATCTGCCGCTTTGACCTTGGCCATATTCAACTGGTCGAAGATTTTCAGCTGCAGCCAGAGCATGTCTGCGATATTACCGATAATGCCTGCGTTGTTTTTATTGATGCCAGTTATCAAGGAGAAAGCCCCTTTCAGATTCAACCTGTCAGCGCTAAAAATGAGCTCGGTTATACCACACATGCATTAAGCCCGGCCGCATTAATGGCAATCTATGCACAAACACAAAATAAACCCTGTCCGCCGGCTTTTCTATTCTCTGTTCGCGGCTACTCTTTTGAACTCGGCGCCCCCTTATCAAAACAGGCGCAAGAAAATATCACACTCGCCACGCAATTTTTAAAGAAGCTGTTGTCCTGTCAAAATCCGCAGCTGCTACTTCAGCAACTAGTGCAGCAAACAGTTCACAACCTGAAAGATAAAGAAAATGCATGAATTATCCATTGCAGAAAGCATTATTGAACTGCTCGAAGAACATGCCGTTACGCATAAATTTAAAAAGGTGACTAAAATTATATTAGAAATCGGTGTGTTGGCCGGAATAGAGAAATCGGCATTGTTTTTTTGTTTTGATGTGGCTGCGCAAAACAGCCTGGCTGAAGGCGCAGAACTCTTGATTGAGGATAAACTTGCTCAAGGAGTTTGCCAAAATTGCCATCTGCAGGTAACGACCACAGGTTGGTATGAACCCTGCCCCTATTGCGGTCAACTGCTTATTAACATAACTGAAGGTGAGCAGATGAAGATTAAATCTTTAGAAGTGGAGAATTAAATGTGTAAAGTTTGCGGTTGTAATCAAGCTGAAGTGACTATAGAAGGCCCACATGATCACCATCATCATAACCATCAGCATCAAGATATTGAACAACATTCGTCAGATATTTTAACCTCTGCAGCAAGTACTCCCAGGATGATTGAAATTGAACAAAATATTTTATCTAAAAATAATTATTACGCCAAGCTTAATCGCGAGCAATGGCTGGCCAATAAGATTTTCTCAATCAATCTTATCTCCAGTCCCGGATCAGGTAAAACCACGTTATTAATTGACATTATTAAACGTATCAAAGAGCAGCACTGCATTTATGTGATTGAGGGGGATCAGCAAACTTCGCTTGATGCCACAAGAATCAGAGAAACCGGGGTTCAAGCGCTGCAGGTTAATACTGGCAAAGGCTGTCACTTGGACGCGCATATGGTAGGTCATGCGGCAGTGCATCTGGGTATGCAGAAAAACGCATTTTTGTTTATCGAAAACGTCGGCAACCTGATTTGTCCGGCGGGTTTTGATTTAGGAGAAGCGCATAAGGTGGTTATCTTATCGGTCACCGAAGGTGAGGATAAACCCTTAAAATACCCGGAAATTTTCCATGCTGCCGATCTGATGGTGATTAACAAAATCGATCTGCTGCCCTACGTTAATTTTGATCTGCAGCAGTGCAGTGCTTATGCAAAACAGATTAATCCTGAGATTAAAATCATCCCCCTTTCCGCTACTTCCGGTGAGAATATGGAACAATTGAAGGATTGGTTGATTGCCGGAAAAGCGGAGCTTCAATCAGGTTAAAGAAAATGATAATAAGAGAGCAGACTATGTGCCTAGCAATCCCTGGACAAGTTATTTCAATTAATCAATCAGCTTCGCCGATCACAGCAAAAGTTAATTTCAGCGGGATCATAAGAGAGGTCGTTGTTGAATGGATTGATCAAGTTGCAGTGAACGACTACGTGATTGTTCATGCCGGATTTGCCATCAGCAAACTGGATCAACAGGCGGCCTTAGAAACCCTGCAGCTTTTTGAACAATTTGAACAGCAGCAGGAATAAATCCTGCCGGCATAAAAAACAAAAATAAGGATCAGTTATGGCATCAGCAAGCATTAAAATGGCGCATGGCAGCGGCGGCCGCCTTTCCAATGAACTTATTAATGAGCTGTTTTTTCGGGCCTTTGACAATCCTATTTTAAAGCAGGCCAACGACGGGGCTTTATTAACAATGGACAGTAAGCGCTTGGCTTTCTCCACGGATTCCTTTGTGGTTAATCCGTATTTCTTCCCCGGAGGCAGTATTGGCGATCTTGCCATTAACGGCACGGTGAATGACATTGCCATGTGCGGTGCAGTACCACGGTTTCTCTCCGCAGCCTTTATTCTCGAAGAAGGCTTGCCTATTAAGCATCTAAAAAAAATAGTTAACAGTATGGCTGATGCTGCACGGGCGGCACAAGTGCAGATAGTGACCGGCGATACTAAAGTAGTTGAGCGCGGCGCTGCTGATGGCATTTTTATTAATACCTCAGGAATAGGAATTATTCAACACCAGCAGCAGATAGCGCCGCAAAACGCACAGGCTGGCGATGTTGTTATTACGAATGGTTATATCGGTGACCATGGCATTGCCATTTTGTCACAACGCGAAGGTTTATCGTTCGAAACCACTATTGAATCCGACACGGCCGCTCTGCATACCCTGGTCGCCAGCATATTAGCGGCTTCTGCCAATATTCATGTACTACGCGACCCCACCAGAGGCGGCATTGCCGGCACCCTGAATGAAATAGCCCAGGCCAGCCAAGTGGAAATTCGTCTTGAGGAGTATGCGATTCCAATGCGTGATTCAGTGCGCGCCGCCTGCGATCTTTTAGGACTGGATCCTTTGATTGTCGCCAATGAAGGTAAACTGATCACCATTGTGCCCTTAGCTGACAGTGGTAAAGTATTAAAAGCAATGCAGCAGCACCCGCTTGGCAGAGAGAGTGCCATTATCGGTCGAGTATTAAATCAACATATCGGCAAGGTGACCCTTGAAACCAGTATCGGCAGTTTAAGAGTAGTCGATATGCCGCTGGGCGAGCAATTACCGAGGATCTGTTAATGGAGGATGGGTTATCAGTTAAATTGGCCAATAAAAAATGTCTTTTCCTGTGTTCTACTTTTAATGGATTAAGTCAAAAATTTTGGGTTAATTTCTCCTCTTTATTTAAAGAAAGCCATTTAATGCTGAGAATTAATCCAGCCGCTATTAAAGCATTTCAGCCGCACCTGATAATTTGCCCTTTTTTAGAGGACTTTATTCCCGATCAAATCTGGTCTGCAATCCCTTGTTTTATTGTTCATCCTGGCCCTGCGGACGAAGCTGGCCCAAGCGTATTAAACTGGGCTATTTTAGAAGGCA
This sequence comes from Psychromonas ingrahamii 37, assembly GCF_000015285.1. Lineage (NCBI taxonomy): Bacteria > Pseudomonadati > Pseudomonadota > Gammaproteobacteria > Alteromonadales > Psychromonadaceae > Psychromonas > Psychromonas ingrahamii. Next base: position 1,513,328 of record NC_008709.1, on the reverse strand, counting down.
AAACCCATTGGTCAGTCACTATTATTCAAGCCGATGCGCAGTGGGATGCAGGTCCCGTTTGGGCGCAGGCCAAATTCAAACTGCCGGTGGCCTCCTTATCTAGTATCTATCGCCAACAAGTATCGGACACTGCGCTGCAACTGCTTCCCCAGGCATTAAGCCGTTATTATTCAGAAAAAAAACCACTGTTAACTGCCCCGCCCGTTTATAGAATAAGAATAACACAGCAGCAACTGCGCATAATCTGGGATCGACCAAGCGCTGAAATCATTAAAAAAATTCATGCAGGAGACAGTAAGCCCGGCGCCCCCGCAATGATAGAAGACAATGACTACCTACTTTTCGGTGCACAAACCGGCGAATCAACGCCGCATTTAAGTGCCTTCCGACCAGGAGAAATCATCACTCAGCAGGATGGTCAAATCTGTGTCAGGACATCGGATGGCTGTGTGTGGATTTCGCGCATGGCTGACATCACTGAAAATATTAAAATCAGGCCGGCGGATCTGCTGGCACAATCAGCTAGCACAATCACCAGGGTAATAGTCAAATAATATGCAGGAAATCAGCTATCAGGCAGACAATAAAGTAGGACATATTAGATTTCCTATCCATAACGGCGCGATGGATTTAAGCCATTGCCGGCAGCTTTTACAGACCATTGAATTTGCCAAAGAAGATGATGCCTGCAAAGTCATTATCCTCTGGGGAGGGCCTGACTTTTTTTCCAACGGGATTGACTTAAATGCCGTTCACCTGCAATACAATGCCTCTATTCTTACTTATAAAAACCTCAAAGCATTAAACAAAATAGTGCATGCTGTTTTAACTGCCGACACTAAATTGGTGATTAGCGCCCTGCAGGGATCAGCTTCTGCTGGCGGCGTGATGCTGGCGATTGCAGCAGACTTGCGCTATGCCCGGCAAAACATAGTACTCAATCCATCTTATGCTAATTTAGGGCTGTGCGGCTCTGAGTATTGGTCGGTACTTTTACCCGCTATTATAGGCGTTGGCTTTACCCAAAAACTGCTCTATGAGGCCAGCCCAATCTCAGCTACTGACGCCTTACGCCTGGGATTAATTCATCAGCTTATTGGCGGTGAACCAGATGCTTTTCAAGATAATATAACCGCCAAAGCAGAATATTTAGCCTCAACTAATATTAATGCCCGGCTGGCAGCTAAAAGCGTGCTAAATCATCACTTACTTGCACAGATGGAAACGCAGGTAAAACTGGAATTAGAAAAGATGAAAGACTGCTGTAATCATCCGGAATTTGAATTGGCAAGAGCCCATTTTGTAGAAAAGAACGGCCACCCGCAGCCACTATTTCTAAACGCCGCTGCAGGCAATATCAGGCAGAACCACCAACGAGATAACAAGCAACCGGATGACCAGGATGACAACAAATAAGAACAAGATGACAATAAGTAAAAAATTCAATCCGGATGCCTTTAAAGATCGGGAGATAGTTAATAAACTGGCGCAGGAGATAAAATTAATCGCTGCGCAAATGGCCCCGCTAAAAATAATGCATATTTGCGGCGGCCATGAAAATGCCATTGTCCGCTATGCCATCCGCCAATTTTTACCCGCACATATTAAGGTTATCGCAGGTCCAGGTTGCCCGGTCTGCGTTTGCCCGGTAGAGTCAATCGATGAAGCAATCACCCTTGCCCTGCTGCCCAAAGTTACCCTGCTCACTTTCGGCGATATTCTGCGGGTGCCCGCAACTAACAGCTCCTTAGAGGAAGCCCGCGTCAATGGCGGCAGTGTAAAAGTCGTCTATAGCCCCCTTGATGCGATCAAATTTGCCCAAGATTCGCCGCAGCAGACCTTTGTTTTTTTCTCTGTCGGTTTTGAAACAACCGCAGCGGGCATTGCTGGACTGATCCACTCGGGTGTCCCCAAAAACCTCTTTTTTCTGATAGCCAATCGTTATATGCCGCCAGTATTGAAATTATTGATGGAGGTCCATGATGACAGCCTGCAGGGATTTCTACTGGCAGGCCATGCAACCGCCATTACCGGCTTGGGGGTTTATGATTTTATGCGCGACGAGTTTAAGCTGCCTTGTGCCACGGCAGGTTTTGAACCCGTTGATATCCTGCTGGCGATTCGCGAACTGTTAACACTTATCAAAAACGATCAGCATCAAGTGATTAACTGCTACAGCAGAGTGATTAAAAATGAGGGCAATCTGAAAGCGCAACAATGTCTTAAGGAAGTGTTTGATCTTATACCCGGCGTGTGGCGCGGAATAGACAAAGTGGAAGATTCTGCCTACGTGCTTAAAGATAAATACGCCTTTCTTGACGCCAGGAAACAGCTTGCCTGTAAACCGCCCTATTCGCCGCAAGCCCATCATCCGAGCTGTCTCTGTCATAGAGTAATGCTCGGCGAGGTAGAGCCTCAGGATTGTAAATTATTTAAAAAAGCCTGCACCCCGAGCAAACCCTTCGGTCCGTGCATGGTTTCCCCCGAAGGTACCTGCCATGTACGCTATAGCTATTCTGAAATCAAAATAGACTCTCTGTAACAGCGCTGATTTTTAAACTTCGCATAATCTATCGGGCTTGTTTGCAGACTTTTATTATAAGTTTATTTGAGGATAATTTCACTCTGTCGACAGGTAATGATAAGCAACCAAAACACAATTTCGCAGTACTGTTCTGGTCAATAAGAAGATATTCTTATCAAAAGCAAAAAAATAAGGTAAATAGCGTTTTTTTCGTCACACGCAGCCGCATAACTCACAGTACCGAGCCTAATTGGCAGGTTTATTTATCAAAACTTTGAATGTCCCCAAATTCGATTGTATTTGTAATGAGTTAGAAAATATTGCAAATCAACTGCTTTTAAAAAAAGCTGTAATAAGCACCTCAATAGGACAAAATACAGTTGGCTATTTCTATAAAGTAAAGGACGAAGTATATGGCGAAAATTTTGGTGAGTGCATGCTTGCTTGGATGCAAAGTACGCTATAACGGCAGTGATTTAAAACCTTCAAATAACGACTTTGACTGGCTCATCAAACATCATCAAATAATTTCATTTTGTCCTGAAGTCTCTGCAGGTTTACCCATTCCAAGAGTTCCAGCAGAAATTCAATGCGGGGTTGGACAAAATGTATTGTCGGGTAACGCCAAGGTACTGGGTAATGATGGTTCAGATTTGACCAGTCAATTTGTGCTTGGGGCACAATTGGCTCTCGAAAAATGTCAGCGGGAGAACATAGCGTTTGCGGTATTAACTGAATACAGTCCTTCATGTGGCAGTAACAGCATTTATAATGGTCATTTTTCTGCTAAGAAAAAAGTGGGCAATGGCGTTACTACTTCACTGCTTAAGGAACATAATGTACAAGTTTACAGCCAGCATCAAGTCCATCTGCTACAACTAGAATTGAATAAAGAGAGCTGACAAGTCAACACGCTGGATGCATTGCGGTTTTGACTAAAAAATATTTAAAATACTGAGCGTCCTTTGAGTATGGCATCCCACTGTACCCGGAGTGGTTATATAAAAATCAAGCCTAATCGGCTAAGCGGAAGTGTATTCCCTACAGCCAACCTTCGCGAAAACCCCCTTGCCATTAGCTAGCAGTTAACCTTTGAATACAAACAATTGATTTCATAATGATTTTTATATGATATATCAGGAAATAATCATGACGAGCATCCCAAGTGCAGGATCAAGAAAGCTCTACAGTAGCCGGTTCTGTTATAATTAATCTCCTTGCTTTAATTCAAATAAATAAAATCAGGAGAGCAAATCTTAAACTGATAAATTTGAAAAGAAACAAGGAGACTAAAGCTGTATATAAAGATGATTCTTAAGGGTAATGTATGATTAAAAAACTGGACCTACTGCAAGGTAATATCGATATGGAAACCCTTTTCGAATCTATGCCTGTTGCAATGGCTTTAACCGACAGAGAAGGCCGTTTGCTCCTGGTCAACCATAAAATGGCATTGCTAAGTGGACAGAATCTAAGTGACCTCATTGGACGCAAAGTTGAAGAGGTAAGTAAAGAAGCCGCAGAGAATATAAAATATGAGTTTCGTATGTTCGATGCAGGATTAGATGTGCCTAATCGAGAATTAAAAATAGGGGACAAAATATGCTACACATCAGTTAAACCCGTTCGTGACAATGATGGATTAGCTGTTGGTGTAATGGCTGCTTTGACCGATATCACTAAACAAAAAAAGATTGAACGACAGCTTGCCGAAGCTAACAAACAATTAAAATTGTTGGCAGATCATGACTCCTTAACCAATTTATTAAATGCCCGCGCTTATTATGAAGTCTGTGAGCGAATGATGAGCATCGCACTTCGCCACAATAAACCATTCTCGGTTCTTTTTGTTGATCTTGACCACTTTAAAAAAATTAATGACACACACGGACACCATGTCGGCGATCTCCTTCTCAAGGCGGTCTCAGCCTGCATATTAGAAACTTGCAGAGACAGTGACCTTATCGGTAGAGTTGGTGGTGAAGAGTTTTCTCTCTTTCTACCAGAAACAGGCATGTCAGGCGCGATGATTTTTGCGGAAAAATTGCGTTCCAATATCGAGCAGTTGCTCCACCCAGTCGGCACAGATAAAAATATAGGTATTACAGCCAGCATTGGGGTTGCATCAAAATTGATACATCACAAAGCGATCGTGGATATTCAACGAGATGCGGATCATGCGATGTATCATGCAAAGCACAAAGGCCGCAATCAGGTTTCATGTCTATCTGTCGCGTTATGTAGAACCTGAAATGTTTAGATAAAAAAACAGTCGAAAAAATAGAACAGCTAATCTTTGGCTAAAATTGGTAGCTGCAACAGTAATTGTAGAGCTGGATTACGCTTCAGAAAGAATATTTATGGATGCTGACATTGTATTAATCCAGCGGCTATTTTATGGAAAATACTATTGGAACCTGTTCACAGAAAAACGTCGCACAGTCTTGCCGCAAAAAATATCAGTGCGAATAATATCCCAGGTTGCGGGGACCTATCCTATAAAAGGTCGCTCTGCTCAATCGAAGTGATGAACGAGCGTATCCGTTCTCAACTATCACGCAAAAGCCAAAGTCGAGATTATTTCACTCTCTAGGGGTCGCATAAACGCATCAAAATGTAGCCAAGAGAGCTGGGCAGCTCGCATCCGTTCAAACCAACATTTTTTTTGGCAAAGGAGTTTTATTCTCCTCCAATCCTTTTTGTGGTTTAGAAAAATAATACCCTTGAGAATAGTCAACGCCTAAATCATTTAAAATATCATAAATATTTTCTGTCTCCACAAATTCGGCAATCGTTTTTATATTCACCTTTTTAGCAAAGTGTAAAATACTTTCAACGGTTGCAAGTTGCGCGGGGTCATTGTCTATATTTTGGATTAAAGAGCCATCTATCTTTATATAGTCCACATCTAATTTTGATAAATAATTAAAGTTAGAATAGCCTGAACCAAAATCATCTATTGCCACTTTACAACCCTGTTTTTTAATTTTTTTTATAAAAACCAACACTTCATCAAAATTTTCTATTCCTTCAGACTCTACTATTTCTATAATTAATCGACTACCGCATTGATATAGTTCAAGATAATCCATCAACATGCTTACAACTTTCACTGACTGAATATCTTGAAGTGTGAAATTGATAGAAAAATCATAATTATTATCTGCAAATTTTTCAAATGATTTTCTGATCATAATCATCGTAAGCTTATAATAAAGCTTCGCTTTTTTAGCATGTTCCAAAAAAAGATACGGCGCTAAGACCTTACCATTGTCTTCTTTTAAGCGAATAAGACACTCATATTTAGTTATTTTTAGCGTTTTATTATCGACGATGCCTTGATAAAAAGGTACAAATTTATCATTGAGTATTCCCTCTTTTATCCCTGCTATCACTTTTATATTTTCGGCTATTTTATTGTGTAAATATATATTATCATTGAAAAAAGTAACTATATTGTTATCTTTTTTATTTTCTTTTAAAGCAACATGGGCAAGATTATATATTTCATTTTTCGCGCCATGAGCCACTCCGCAAGATAAAAGTAAGGTGATTTTATCGGCCAATATATTATACACTTCATTCTCAAGCCCAGTAATAAACTCTGCTATCGTATTTTTTTTCTTTTGATCTAATGGATATTCGCAAAGTAGAGCAAACTCATCACCACTTATTCTAAAGACCTCAAAGCATTTACTTTTAAGAACAGAGGCGAAATGTTCCAAGGTTTTATCACCTTTTTCATAGCCATAATAATCATTAATATCAGAAAATCTATCTATATTAATGAGAATAAGCGTCGCATGTTCACTCTTTATTTTTTTTATTTTATCTATCAGTGCATTTCTATTTTGTAATCCGGTTAACCTGTCTTTATATTGTTGTTTAATAATTTTGTCTTTTTCTATTAGTTCTGTTACGTCGGTTCTTGACGCTATATAACTTATAATCTGTCCATCGTCATCTAGAATAGGCATAATAAAGGTCTTTACATAGTAAGTGGAGCGGTCTTTTGCACGGTTTTTTAGCGTGCCTTTCCAGACTTTTTTAGCGGCAATAGTCTTCCACATATTTTTAAATATAGCCCGACTACTATCGGGGTCCCTCACTATACTGTGTTTCTTTCCAATCAATTCTTCTCTAGCGTAGCCTGAAACTTCACAAAATTTATCATTAACGTAAATTATAACCCCTCGAATGTCTGTTTTTGACACAATAGAACTCTTATCTAAAAGTTGTTTATATTGATTTAAGTTCTTATCTGAGACATTAACTAAGTGTATCAATGAGTTTAGCTTAGTGCTGTTATTTATTGTTTTTGGAATCTCATTGAGGCTTTGCATAATGCCTGTTTCAGACAAACTCAGCGTCGTTGCAGCGGCTGTTAAAAGTTGACTTTTTATTTTTGAATGAAAAAACTCTCCATAGCAAAAAAAACCACTCGAAGGGGCCACTTTTTCAATCAATCCAAGTTCATAATCCAAACATTTTTTTGGAAATGTTTTTCTTGTCGCACCAGAATAAACATAAGTAGCTTCAACTGGATGACAAATCATACTGTTATATAATTCATATGCTTTTGAGAATATTTTTCCGGTGTTTGTTATAGAAAATTTGACTTTATCGCCATTTTTAAAATGACCTACATAGATAAATCCCCCCTCTTCCGTCATGCCAACAGATGTCATGGCAACACTCATTTCCTCTTCTATTTTTTGCAATGGAAATTCCATGGCACTGGCTGGGAAATTGTTTGAAATAGTCTCTCCCAGATAGTATTGGTAAATGTTTTTCACAGGTGTGTGATCTATCTCATAGATCACATTATCCACGGCCTTGGTGATAATCATTTCTGTACCAATAGAAACATTGCTTAAAGAATAATTTGTATGAGCATATAAGCTATCACTGTTCAGCGAACACAGGACGATGCCTTCAAAATAAATTTTATCACCACGGATAATAAAGGTTTTCTCAAATAAATAATTATCGCCTCCGTTTCCGCCAGCTATGGGAATGTTTGGTTTTTTAGATGAAAACCCTTCTAAAAAAAGTTCAGAATTACCTTTGAATGGCTCACTAAAAGCGATAACAGCTTTTGTATTTTGAGAAACCACTTCATCTGAAGCTTTCTCACCGGCTTTAAAGTTTGTTTTAGGGTAATAAAAGAGTTGGAGAGCTGTTTTTTTAAAAATTGAGAAAGAAATTTGGATAGTGTTTTCTTTCACAGCACCAGAAACAATCTCGCCAGCCGTTGAACAACCAATGATCGCTGCATGTGGGAGTTTGGACGTTAAACTATCTAAAACTTGCTGGACATGTTCAATATTCAAATCACCACTAAAAATTTGAATTAAAATAGAGAAATCAGGCTCTTTAATATTTTCATCTATAAAAAGTTCTAAATCATCTTTAGTTCTAAATTGGTAGTTTATTAACTTCATTTAGCACAGGCCTTCTATAACCGTATTGTATTCAAATTTATTTAACATTGGATGTTGCGGACTTATTCGAACACCTGTTTCGCTCTTATACAATCACTTTTGACCTAACCACGAGATTATCTATTTTAAATCAATTTAATAGTATCATTTCTGACCCTTTAAAATACAGAAGAGGCTATTTCATTACGAACAAAAGGGTCTTTATGACATAAAATAAGAGATCTATCACGTCTTTATTTTAATTTTTGTCATTAATAACACTGCCTGTATGACGAGCTAATTCTTCAATAAGTTCAACAGGTGGTTTTATCACTGCGGTAAAAAGAGCCCGTTGATTTACTGATATTTTGGGGCAACTGATCAATGATAAATTTATTAACAACATGGATAAATGAAGGGTCAAAAATAAGCGCTGGCTTGATAAGCATTACAAGCATGAGAGAGAGAGGGCTAAAAATGCTCCCCGATAATGTGAAGTCACTTTTTAATGATTGTAAAAATAGGTCAAGATTTTAGTGAATTAAGAAAATCCCCCTTCCTTGAAAGTAATACGTTTTTTGATGCTTTCACAGAGAGCTGAGTGTTAAAACTGTTCAGGTAGTCAGGGGAATTGTGTTTTTTGCAGAGAGTTTATTATATAATTTTATCCGGTTGCTCTCCCTAAATTCTAAAGAATTTATCCCTTATAGTTAGAAAATATAGCTTAATGCAGCGCCATTGAGACCCTATTTCTGAAAGATTCGCACCGTCATGGGTATTGAGCGACTGGATTGCAGACTGCTGTATAAGGTTTGTTTATTCTTCCTAGATGCTTTCTTGTGGTTTAGAAAAATAGTACCCTTGGGAAAAATCAACGCCTAAATCATTTAAAATATCATAAATATTTTCTGTCTCTACAAATTCGGCAATCGTTTTTATATTCATCTTTTTAGCAAAAAGTAAAATACTCTCAACGGTTGCAAGTTGAGAGGGGTCATTATCTATATTTTTTATTAAAGAGCCATCTATTTTTATATAGTCCACATCTAATTTTGATAAATAATGAAAGTTAGAATAGCCTGATCCAAAATCATCTATTGCCACTTTACAACCGTATTTTTTAATCTGTTTTATAAAATCTGACAGTTCATTAAAATTTTCAATTCCTTCAGACTCGACTATTTCTATAATTAATCTGTTTCCGCATTGATATTGCTCAAGATAATCCATCAGCATGCTTACAACGGTCACGGATTGAATATCTTGAAGTGTAAAGTTGATAGAAAAATCATAGTTATTGCCTGCAAACTTTTCAAATGATTTCCTGATCATAATCATCGTAAGCTTATAATAAAGCTTCGCTTTTTTAGCATGTTCCAGAAAAAAGTACGGCGCCAGAACCTTGCCATTTTCTTCTTTTAAGCGTATCAGACACTCATATTTAGTTATTTTTTTGGTTTTATTATTAACTATGCCTTGATAAAAGGGCACAAATTTATCGTTAAGTATTCCCTCTTTTATGCTTGCTATTATTTTTATATTATCTGCAATTTTTCTATATAAGTTCATATTATCATTAAAAAAAGTAACTATATTATTATCTTTTTTATTTTCTTTTAAGGCAATATGGGCAAGATTATATATTTCATTTTTCGCGCCACTGGCCACTCCGCAAGATAAAAGCAAGGTAATATTATCGTCCAGTATTTCATAGACTTCATTCTCCAGATCAATAATCAAGCCTGCTATCATCTCTTTTGTTTCTTTATCTAATGAATGTTCGCAAAGTATTGCAAACTCATCACCGCTTATTCTAAATATTTCGCCCCTTATTTTAACGATTTCTCCGTTTATTTTAAAGAATTCAGAATATTTATTTTTAAGAACAGATGCAAAGAGTCCCAAGGTTTTATCACCTTTTTCATAGCCGTAATAATCATTAATATCAGAAAATCTATCTATATTAATAAGAATAAGCGTCGCATCTTCATTCTTGATTTTTTTTAGTTTATCTATCAGTGCATTTCTATTTTGTAACCCGGTCAACTTATCTTTATACTGTTGTCTAATAATTTTGTCTTTTTCTATTAGTTCTGTTACGTCCGTTCTTGCCGCTATATAACTTATAATCTGTCCCGAGTCATCTAGAATAGGCATAATTAAGGTCTTTACATAGTAGGTGGAGCCATCTTTTGCACGATTTTTTAGCGTGCCTTTCCAGACTTTTTTAGCCGTAATAGTCGTCCACATGTTTTTAAATATGGCATTACTGTTATCCGGATGCCTAACGATACTGTGATTATTGCCAAGCAATTCTTCTCGAGAGTAGCCCGAAATAGTACAAAACTCATCATTAACATAAATGATGTCCCCTCGAGTATCGGCTTTTGACACAATAGAACTCTTATCTAAAAGCTCTTTATATTGATTTAAGTTCTCATCTGAGACATTAACTAAGTGTACCAATGAACTCAGCATATTAGTGCTGCGCATGCTTTCTAGCACCTCATCTGTGCTTTGTATAATATCTGCTTCAGACAAACTCAGGGTCGTTGTAGTGACAGTTAAAAGTTGATTTTTTATTTTTGAATGAAAAAACTCTCCATAGCTGAAAAAGCCAACTGAAGGGGCTATTTTTTCAATCAATCGAAGTTCATAATTCAAACATTTTTTGGGGAATTGTTTCCTAGCAGAACATGAATAAATATAAGTAGCTTCAACTGGATTACAAATAATATTCTTATATAAATCATATGATTTTGAAGATATTTCTGCATTGTTTGTTATGGCAAATTTCACCTTATCGCCATTTTTAAAATGACCTAGATAGATAAATCCACCCTCTTCCGTCATGCTCATGGCTATTCTGGCAACACTCATTTCCTCCTCTATTTTTACCAATGGAAATTCGAGAACACTGACTGGAAAATTTTCTAGAATATGCTCTCCCAAATAGTATTGGTAAATTTTCTTGACCGGCGTGTGATCTATCTCATAGATCACATTATCCACAGCCTTAGTGACAATCATTTCTGTACCAATAGACACACTGCTGAAGGAATAATTTGAGTGTACACATAAGCTGTCGCTATTCAGTGCACACAGGACGATGCCCTCAAAATAAATCTTATTGTCATAGATAATAAAGGTTTTTTTATATAAAAGATTATCACCGGCATTTCCGCCAGAGATAGGGATATGTTGTTTTTTAGATGAGAACCCTTCTAAAAAAAGTTCAGAATCACCTTTAAATGCTTCACTAAAAGCGATAACAGCTTTTGTATTTTGAGACACTATTTCACTTGAAGCTTTCTCTCCATCTTCAAAGTTTGTTTGAGGGTAATAAAAAAGTTGGAGATTGGTTTTTTCAAAAAGAGAGAAAGAAATTTGAAGAGTATTATTTTTCATGGCGCCAGAAACAATCTCGCCAGCCGTTGAGCAACCAATGATGGCTGCATGTGGGAGTTTGGACTTTAAAATATCTAAAACTTGCAGGATATTGTCAATATTTAAATCACCGCTAAAAACTTGAATTAAAATAGAAAGATGAGTCTTTTTGATATTTTCATCTATAAAAAGTTCTAAATCATTTTTTGTTTTAAACTGGTAGTTTATTAACTTCATCGAGCACACACCTTTTTATTACTCTATTGTATTAAAATTTATTTAACATGCATGTTTAGGGCTTATTCAAATATCTATTCCCAGCTTAACCAATCGCCGCTTAAACTGATTAACCATTTGACTCTTATACAATAGCTTTTAACCTAACACCAGAATAACTTATTTTTATCTTTTAAATCAATTAAATGCTCTTTTTTATGTCTATTTAATATACAGAAAAGACAATGTAATGACAAAAATAGGAAATGAGAGAGTTATTATTTCTTTCATTTCATTGTCACTCAATACAACTGCTTTAACAGCTGGAATGCGCGATCAATTCTAAAGGTAGCCATTATAACAGCAATTAATGCAGCCCTTCATTATTGCTGTTCATAAAAATTAAAAACCTGATTTCCAGCTCTGCCCTTCGCATCAATAAATCAAGTTTTATCATACGTTTTTTCTTAGACAAAAATACAAGAAAGTGTTTGGTTAGGTGCGACCATTCAACTTTGTTCCGGGTAGGGAAAAATAGACGGAAGGATAGGACAGCCAATCTTTGGATAAAATTGGGCTGCAGCGGTAATTATACAGCTGCGTTTGGCTTCAGAAAGAAGATTTATAGGGCTGACATTGTATTAATCCAGCGGCTATTTCACGGAGAACACGATTGAAACCCGCTAACAGAAAAACGTCGCACAGTCTTGCCGCAAAAAAATATTAGCACGATTGACATTCCATTGTGCGTGGAGCTGTCCTATGAAATATCACTCTCTAGGAGGCGCATAAGCGTATTAAAATGTAACCAAGAGAGCTGCAGTTCGCACCGTTCAAAGCAATGTTTATTGGGAAAGAGTCTTTATTTTTCTATTTCTTCCTGTGGTTTAGAAAAATAGTATCCTTGGGAAAAATCAACGCCTAAATCATTTAAAATATCATAAATGTTTTTTGTCTCAACAAATTCAGCAATCGTTTTTATATTCATCTTTTTAGCAAAAAGTAAAATACTCTCAACGGTTGCAAGTTGAGAGGGGTCATTATCTATATTTTTTATTAAAGAGCCATCTATTTTTATATAGTCCACATCTAATTTTGATAAATAATGAAAGTTAGAATAGCCTGATCCGAAATCATCTATTGCCACTTTACAACCGTATTTTTTAATCTGTTTTATGAAATCTGACAGTTCATTAAAATTTTCAATTCCTTCAGACTCGACTATTTCTATAATTAATCTGTTTCCACATTGATACCGCTCAAGATAATCCATCAACATGCTTACAACGGTCTCGGATTGAATATCTTGAAGTGTAAAGTTGATAGAAAAATCAGAGTTATTGCCTGCAAACTTTTCAAATGATTTCCTGATCATAATCATCGTAAGTTTATAATAAAGCTTCGCTTTTTTAGCATGTTCCAGAAAAAAATACGGCGTCAGCACCTTACCATTTTCTTCTTTTAAGCGTATCAGACACTCATATTTAGTTATTTTTTTGGTTTTATTATTAACTATACCTTGATAAAAGGGCACAAATTTATCGTTAAGTATTCCCTCTTTTATGCTTGCTATCACTTTTATATTTTCTGCTATTTTGTTGTATAAATTCATATTATCATTAAAAAAAGTAACTGTATTATTATCTTTTTTATTTTCTTTTAAAGCAATATGGGCAAGATTATATATTTCATTTTTAGCACCATTAGCCACTCCACACGATAAAAGCAAGGTGATTTTATCATCTAATATTTCATATACTTCATTCTCCAGGCTCATAATCAACCCTGCTATCATCTCTTTTATTTTTTTATCTAATGAGTGCTCGCAAAGTATTGCAAACTCATCACCACTTATTCTAAAAATATCACAACTGACGCTAGAGACGTCACTGCTTATTCTGGAAAATTCAACATATTTACCTTTAAGAACAGAGGCAAAATGTTCCAAGGTTTTATCACCTTTCTCATAACCGTAATAATCATTAATATCAGAAAATCTATCTATATTCATAAGAATAAGCGTCGCATCTTCTCTCTTAATGTCTTTCAGTTTGTCTATCAGTGCACTTCTATTTTTTAAACCGGTTAGCTTATCTTCATTTTGTTGTTTAATAATTTCGTCTTTTTTTATTAGTTCTGTCACATCGGTTCTTGCCGCTATATAACTTACAATATGTCCCTGGTCATCTAGAATAGGCATTATTAAGGTCTTTACATAGTAGGTGGAGCCGTCTTTTGCACGGTTTTTTAGCGTGCCTTTCCAGACTTTTTTAGCAGTGATAGTCGTCCACATATTTTTAAATATGCTATTACTGTTATCCGGATGCCTTACTATACTGTGGTTTTTTCCAATCAATTCTTCTCGAGAGTAGCCTGAAATTTTACAAAAATTATCATTAACATAAATGATAACACCTTGAATGTCTGCTTTTGAGACAATAGAACTCTTATCTAAAAGTTGTTTATACTGATTTAAGTTCGTATCTGAGACATTAACTAAGTGTATCAGTGGGTTTAATATAGAATGGCCGTTTATCCTTTTTGGAATTTCATCTGGGCTTTGAATAATGTCTGTTTCAGACAAACTCAGCGTCGTTGTAGTGAGCGTTAAAAGGTGATTTTTTGTTTTTGAATAAAAAAACTCTCCATAGCTGAAAAAACCACTCGAAGGGGCGACTTTTTCAATCAGCCCAAGTTCATAATTCAGACATTTTGTTGGGAATCTTTTTCTGCCTGCACAGGAATAAACATAGGTAGCTTCAACGGGATTAGACATTATTTTTGTATATAAATCATCTGATTTTGAGAATGTCTCTACACTGTTTGTTATTGCAAATTTCACTTTATCGCCATTTTCAAAATGACCTATATATAAAAATCCACCGTCTTCATTTATTCTAGCGGCTGATCTGGCAACAGTCATTTCTCCCTCTATTTTTACCAATGGAAATTCAACAACACTCATTGGAAAATGTTGTAGAATATTATCCCCCAGATAATATCTATAAATTTTATCGACAGGCGTGTAATCTATTTCATAGATCACATTATCCACAGCCTTAGTAACAATCATTTCTGTGCCGATAGAAGCACTGCTGAAGGAATGATTTGTGTGTGCATGTAAGCTATCGCTATTCAACGCACAAAGGACGATGCCCTCAAAATAAATTTTATCGTCATAGATAACAAAAGTTTTCCCATATAAAAGATTATCGCCAGCGTTTCCGCCGGAGATGGGGGCATTTTGTTTTTTAGATGAAAACCCTTCGAAAAAAAGTTCAGCATCCCCTTTAAAGGCCTCATTAAAAGCAATAACGGCTTTTGTATTTTGGGAAATAACATCACATGAAGCTTTCTCACCCGTTGTAAAATTTGTTTGAGGGTAATAAAAGAGTTGAAGATTGGTTTTTTCAAAAAGAGAGAAAGAAATTTGAATAGTATTCTTTTTCATGGCGCCAGAAGCTATCTCGCCAGCCGTTGAGCAACCAATGATCGTTGCATGTGGAAGTTTGAACTTTAAAGTATCTAACACTTGCTGAACATGAGCAATATTCAAATCACCACTAAAAACTTGAATTAAAATAGAAATATTAGCATCGTTAATATTTTGATCTATAAAAAGTTCTAAATCATTTTTTGTTCTAAACTGGCAGTTTATTAACTTCATTTAGCACACGCCTTCTTATTGCAGTGCTATATTAAATTTATTTAACATTGCATGCTTCGGTCTGATACGATCATTGATTCCAGTTTAAAGTGGAGTGATTTTACCTTTTAAATCTTTTAAATCTTTTAAATCTTTTAAATCAATTAAATACTATCATTTATATATTTAAAAGGTACAGAAATGAGAATCTCATGCCTAAAAAATGGATCACAATGAGTAAAATCAGATATCTATCACGTCTTAAATTTGATTGTCACTTATTCCATCGTGACATCATTTTTTGCCCATTGATAGCTCTCTCACTATCTCAAAATAAGCCAAGACTGGTTTTACCATCATCTATCAGCAATTTTAATCTTATAGGAGATAGCTTCACAATGATTTCTCTGGTTCATTTGGTACGAAGCGCGATCACCAAAAATTGGGTTTGATGCTGAAAAATCACAAAATGTTTCATAATAGCCCGAGGATAATTTTGCTCCGTAACTGATCTTGAATTCATTATTTACGGTTTTTTCTACATAAAAATACAGGACAGGTTTTCACTAAAATCGGGTTGTAAAAGTAATGCTACACCTGCATTAAGCTTCAAATGGGATATTTATGGGTGCTGATATTATATTGATTAGGGGATTATTTCGTGGAAAATACCACCTGGGTATCTGCATAAAAAGGATCTGCTTTAAAGACCCTGGAAAATTTTCTCTTAGCACTTATTAATGACCACCAAACCTCAAATAAATGCCGCAGATTCTGTTTTTTGACTGGCGTGGTGCATCTTATTCGGCTGTTTTTTTGACGCGCGCTTGTTCTTGTACATCTCATTATCCGCACGGCAAGTCAGGAGATCCAGATTGGCACCGTCCGCAGGCCATTCCGCTATTCCATAACTGAAACTATAAGGCAGACTGTTTTCATTGTAAATAAAGGGGATAGTTTGAAGTTTTGTTTTTATTAATTCAATCTTCTGCACCAGTTTGCTGATATTTATATCTATTAATACAAGGAGGAATTCATCACCGCCAAAGCGGCAAATAATATCAGATTCACGAAATAAGGCGGTCAATTTTTTGGCGAAATCTACAAGTACCGCATCCCCACAAAGATGGCCACATTGGTCATTAATCTCTTTAAAATTATCAAGGTCTATTACGACCAAATGAAATTTTTCATCATAACGCTTTGCGCGATTCTGATGTCTTTCAAATAATTCTTCAAAATATCTGCGGTTGAGCAACCCCGTCAAACTATCATATCGCGCCAGAGTAACATTCTTATCATATAAAAATTGTCGATTAAGAACCTGGATTATTTGACTGCGCACATACTCCATAATAAACAGGTCAGTTTCGTCATAGGCGTCAATATTGCGGCTGCCGACAGTAATGAATCCGATCAATTTTCCTTCGTTAAGAATAGGAGCACCGAGCAGGGAACGTATTTTCAGTTGCTGCAATAAAGCATGCGATTCAATGCTTTTTTGCCTGGAAAATTTGTGGATATCATCGATATAAAAACAGCTTTTTTTATTTTCTGCCATCGCATTCCAGGCCATGGATTTTTCCAATTCCACCTGCACTGGTTTTTTCCATGCGTTGTATAATCCACTGGCAGCCACCATTTTTAAGTTGCCTACAGAATCAAGCATCAGGAAACCGCAGGTTTCAGCCGATTGCATGGCCGAAAGAATACAGTCAAGGACAATCGCATAAAACTGTTCCGATGTGTTCGCATCAGTGATTGCACGGTTTATCTCCATGATCGCGTCTTTAATGTCCATTATCCTTTGCAGTCTATTTTCCATCTGGACGCGATCATCAATGTCATTGATGATACCAATCATTCCAGTTATCTCGCCCTTTTTGTTGAACACCATCGATTTGTTGAAAATCACATTGTGCTCCATCCCATCGGCTGAATGTACTTTTGTTTGATACACTTGTGGTAAGCGCTGCTCAAGAAGATCCCGATCTGCTCGGTGATAAATTTCCGCCAAATGCGGGGGACACAAATCAAATACCGTCTTTGCAAGGATATCCTTCTTTGGCTTGCCCAAATATTCTTCAAAGGCTTTGTTGCAATGGCGATACACCAGTTCAGCATCCTTGAAAAATACCGGACTGCTCAAGCTATCCAGAAGGGTATTAATAAAATCGAGTTGGTTTTCAAGCCCCAATTGCATTGCTATCAAATCTGTGATGTCCTGCGCAGTACCAACCACCCGTTCAATTTCCCCATCCGCTCCCAAGAAAAATCGCAGGGAAATCTTTTTCCATGTCGCATTGCCCTGAGGGTCACAAATTTTAATCTCATATTTTTCACTGCGAAGTGTAAAACTATCAACCCTAGAAGCGATCAAGTTTGATATATTTTCGCCAAGACGCCGTAAATTTTGTTTTTCCGCCGCTTTTTCTGGCGTATAGAAGTCGACGCGCCCTAAATTTGGTTCCCATTGCCAGAACAGGAGATCACCTTCGGCAGCAGACAACTTGATGAAATCAGCGATAGGATCTGGTAGTAATCCATCTGGCATCCGATAGATTTGACTTGAGTCATCAACCTTCCTTACTGCTGATTTTTTATTTTGTACCATTTTTAAAATTCTCCAAGCAAACAGTTAGGAACAGTCATTTTTTGATCTGTGGAGCTGAGTAAAATCTAATTTAGGGGTTAGAAATGCACCAAAAAATTTAGCTTTCTACGCATCAACTCCCACGGCAAAATTATTATAAATTAAAATTCTCCTTAACTGGCGATCAGATTCATCATTTCATTGTTGGTCTTTGATATTACGTCTATTTTTCTTGGAATATTTTAATGCTCTTTATAATCAATTAATTAACCTCTCACGCCACATGAATATGACGCAGCAACAAGCAGCTGAAGTCCTTTTCTGGTAGCGGTTTAGCAAACAAATAACCCTGTCCGTAATCACACCCGGCGGCACTTAGTAAACGCCGCTGCTCCTCATTTTCGATCCCTTCAGCGATCACTTGCATACCCAGCTTGTGTGCCATAATAATGATAGCTTCACAGAGTATCATGTCATCGGAATCCACTTTAAGATTGCGCACGAAGGATTGATCTATTTTGAGGTTGTCGATATGAAATTTTCTGAGATAGGACATCGATGAATAGCCAGTACCAAAATCATCAAGTGACACCTCAATACCGGAATCACGGAACGCCAGCAGCTTGTCGATCACTATCCTACTACTGCCATCAAGTAGAAGACCTTCGGTGATCTCAATAACCACCGCCTGCCCGGGCAGACCGAGTGCCAACAGATGTTCCAACCAGCTGGTAATGTCACTCCCCCCCTCACGGAACTGTACCGGGGATTTGTTGATACTTACCTGAAAGTCATTCTGATACTCACGACGCCAGTGGGCAACCTGATCGGCTGCCTGGCGGAATACCCAGTCACCTATTTCAACAATCGTGCCGGTTTCTTCGGCAATGGGGATAAATTCTGCAGGGCTCACCATACCGAGTTCAGGGTGATGCCAGCGGATCAAAGCCTCAGCTTTACGGATCTGACCTGTCCCTAACGCCACGATCGGCTGATAGTAAAGCTCCAGCTGGTTCTTTTTCAGTGCATAGCGTAGATCGTTTGCCAGTTGCCCCCCACGTTCTACCTGTTCCTGCATAGAGTTGGTAAAATAGTGGTAACAGTTTCGCCCTTTTTCCTTGGCCGAATACATAGCTTGATCGGCATTTTTTAACAGCATTTCGGTTGCCTCCCCATCTTTCGGATAGAAAGTTATGCCGATGCTTGGTGTAATATAAACATTTTGCTCACCCAGCAAGAATGGCTCGGCTAATTCGCACAGGATTTTTTGTGCGACACGCTCAACACTTTGTGTGTTTTTCAACCCACCAATAATTACGGTAAATTCGTCCCCTCCAAAGCGTGATACTAGATCTCTTTTCCGTACACAGTTACGCAGGCGTTGTGCAACATCGATCAGAAGCTGATCGCCCATATTATGACCTAGGGTATCGTTGACTGCCTTAAAGCGATCAAGATCGAGAAACAATAAGCCAACGTTGAGGCCTCTACGCTGTGCTTTATTCTTTTCATGAAGCAACTGGTCATGGAACATCTGGCGATTGGAAAGCCCAGTTAAATTATCGAAGTTCGCTTGTTTCCAGATGATTTTTTCAGATTTTTTCCTCTCGGTAATATCAGAGAACTGCGCAACCCGGCGGTGAACTGATCTATCCTCATTATAAATGGAATTGATCCCCAACAAGGCCATATAGTTTTCACCATTTTTATGGCGGCAACTGACCTCCCCCCGCCAGTGACCGGTACTGTTTAGGGCGAGCTCCATGCGTTGATAAACCCGCTTATCCTGCTGCTTGGAAACAATGAAGGTATGGCTCTTACCGGTTATCTCATCAGCACTATAGCCCGTCATTTCCGTAAACGCCGGGTTGGTGGTAATGATATTGCCATTGCTGTCGGTAACGGTCATTGCCTCACGGCTGTTTTGATAAACCATTGAGGCCAATTGCATCGACTCCTCAGCGAGTTTACGTTTGGTGATATCGGTATGCGTCCCACTCATACGTAATGGCTGCTGATCCTCGCCGTAGTTAACTATTTTGGCGCAATCCAGGATCCACTTGTACTCTCCCTGTCTGGTACGCATACGGTATTCAATTTTGTGTTGCGCAGTTCGCCCTTCCAAGTGGTCAGTCACTGATTGCCAGACTCTCCCACAATCATTGGGATGAACACTATCAAGGTTGATGCTTGTGTCGTTCTGAATATCTTCAAAGCGGTACCCTAGCATTTCTGCCCAGCGAGCATTTCGATGCACTGTATTGGCTTCTATATTCCAGTCCCAGAACCCGAGCTCACTGCCTGACAAAACGGAAAGAAGCTGCTCTTTTCTCCCCCGTATTTTATCTTCGGCATGCTTCCTCTCAGAGGAATCTAAGATGCCGGCAATCACAAATTGGACGGCTCCATCAACCCGATAGCAGGAAATAGTCATATGGACATAAACGCTCTCCCCATCCTTACGGATAAAACGTTTGTCCAGTGAATAACCATCTTCTTCTCCCGTCAGCATCTGGTCATATTGGTATAAATCAAGATGCCGATCATCAGGGTGAGTCAGCTCAGACCAGTTCAGCAGAAGCAGTTCTTCTTCGCGGTAACCAAGTATTTCACAAAGCCTTGGGTTTACCCTTAACCAGCCTTTGCCTGGATAGGTAATGGCAATACCAATACTGCCTAAATCAAATTGGGAGCGAAACAGAAATTCACTTTCCTTTAGCGCATCTGTACTTTGGTTACGTCGCAGTCGCTGGACAAACAACATCCCCAGTAAAGCTGTTATTAAAGGGTAAAGTAGCAGTACCGGCAGGCTAATATTGGAGAGTACCGCCAGTGTCATTTCCCAAGGAAAAATAAAGGTTAGGGCTAACATCACCCCATGGATAATGACCCCAAACAGGTAAATTTCGCGGAACGATAACTCTGACAAAGGATGCGGACGATAATAGCGCCAGGCGATGCCAAGAGTGCCCGACGTTATAATCACTAAAACGCCGATCACAGCAGCTCCGCCCCCCTGAAACAGGCGCAATGTAGCGGTTATCACCATAGCAATTAACGTAGGTATAGTGCCAAAAAATAATCCGGAGATCCCAAGCAACACCGCGCGACTATCAACTATAATACCCGGCGCATACTCCCAGGGTGTTAGCATGATGATAATACCTATCAATCCCAACGCAATACCGGTAAAAATAGCCCAGTAAAAGCCGAATACGGTACGGTTCCGAAAAGCTGCCATATCATAGATGAAAAACATAGCCAATAATAAGGCGGCATTCTGAGTCAACGTGAGAAGCCCAAAAGAGTTCATATACATTTCAATCTATTATTCATTGTTCGATTATTCTCTTATTTTCGAAGGCAAAGTGCACAATAATATCAATTAAGTGGGAAAATAGCCCACAACAATTTGATATATATGATTTTAATCAAATATATCAAATATAATTATAATTTTTTGTATGTGACGTATCTGTACAAATGAAATAATCACCCTGATTAAAATCAGCTCTGTTACATTTTAATCTGGGTATTTTGACTGTTTTTATAGAAACGGGGGGCTTGATCTTTTGCACTAAGCTTTAACTGGCAAGTGTAACGCTGTGCCTTAATTTATTTAATCAAATTCCTGCCTGAGGATTTTGATACACACATGGCTTAATCTGCTTTTTCAATTAAATCCATCGACTTTATGCCATCATCGGGGAACATTAAAATCCAAACCGATGCGCCTATTTGAAGCGTGCTACCAGACAGTTCAACAGGCTTATTAATCACGCTTATAATTCGCTCTGCCACCTGCAAAGTTTCATCTTTTATTTTGGAGTTATTCAGAACTAAAACAAATTCATTTCCCCCTAAACGGGCGACGATATCTGACTGGCGTACTAATTCCAACCGTCTTTTCGAGATCTCTTTGACTCTATTTCGTAATTTTTTTGTTGCGGCTTTGGCATGAGATTTTACTTGCTTGAAATTCAAATAGTGACATGATTTTTGTTTTTTAAAATAACCTTTTATCTGCGGTTTCAACCAATGAAGATACCTTAGTAAAATACTTAAGGTGTTGAGAGGGAAAAATTAATGACTCCTTGTTATCACATTTAACTCATGCTCATCCCCTACTATATCAATATGAATTTTGGTCTTTTACCAATAAACAACTTCTGAGTAACGTTTTTTGAAAAAAGCAGTCATTCATCAGGTGATTTTTATACGGCTTATTTGGCTTTAATGCCTCAGCTGCAAGGGTATTAAAATATGGCAGACCAGCAAGCCCTCGCGGCTGGCAATTGAGTTCAATGTCTTGCAAACTATGACTTAGCCAAACGGACAATGTAAAGCAAAATGACCGCCCCAACCGTCGCTGTAACGATTGAACCAATAAAGCTCCCTGAATGTAGACCCAGTAGTCTAAAGGTAAAGCCACCAATAAATGATCCAACAACACCAATAGCGATATTCCCGATCAGACCAAAACCCGAGCCTTTTGTTAGTTGACCCGCTAACCAGCCGGCAACACATCCAATAATTAAAAATGCGATTAATGACACAATATTATCCTTGTTTTGTATAGATTGTTTTGTATGAATTTTCTAGTTTACACCCATTTTAATAAATTACTTCTTACCCAGCTGGCGTTTAAAGCATTATACAAAGTATCAACGTTCTGGGCAATTTTAGGACAGGAATGACAAAAACAAGGTTTCTAACATCAAATAAATGGCTCTCATATGAAGATATGTAAATTTTCTGAGAATTAAGCTTTTAGTCACTATCCCTAAATTATCCCTAAACCAGGTTAGATAATGTGTTAAATACTTTGTCACAACGCTTTGTATTTTTCCATCAATCCAAATCTTTAAAGTGAGTAATCGCTTATAGATCTTATTTATCGGCTGCCACCCATTTTTTAAAATCTGAGGGGTAATAAGGGCATTGGGGTAAATCATCAAATAGTGTCTGAAACAACTCATTAACAGTAATTTCCGCCTGCGTTGACTGAATTGATCAGTGAACAACCTTTCTTTCGGCTGTTGATTGCTAATAATAGGCAGTTATCAGGTTAAGTTGATTGACCCCTAATTTTGTTTTAATTACTTTTATCTTCAATAAGTTATGCTTATTTATAGGGATAGACAATAATTTTCTAAAAAAGTCTTTTAATAACACCCAAAGGTCTCCGCAGCAAAAATTCAAGCCTATCATTCAATTTAAAATCAATATTTAATAGCATAAAATCATTCGCGTTTAATATTCAACCAATTGATTATTATGTGATTTTAATTTAATAGATAAACTCTTCATACAACGCAGGATCATAATCATCATATTGTTATCATTTAACTATCACGCTACAATCATTTCATAAGCAGTTATGTTGAGCAGTTGATTCATATCAATCATAATCTGTATTTATTACCTTTAAATGACAATCTAGTTGTTATCTAAATGTTAAGTATTTATAGTGAACAGTATTATTTATTAAGAGAACTTTGTTAGCTGCAACATTTATATTAACATTTATTTGCACTGGCGCAGTTTAATCGGGAAATGTATATTTCCACGAACAATCAAAAAACATGAGATATAAAAAACATCTTCACGCCGAATAAGGCAAAGGGATATAAAGATTCGAAAATAGAGAGGTACCTAATGTCAACCGCAAACATACTTATTGTTGAAGATGAGTTAGTCACACGTAACATGTTAAAAAGTGTTTTTGAAGCAGAAGGATATAATGTTTTGGAAGCGAATGATGGTAATGAGATGCACCAGGCCATCAAGGAAAATAATATTAACTTGATTATTATGGATATTAATTTACCTGGTAAAAATGGTCTGTTATTAGCGCGAGAGTTACGTGAACATGAAAATATTGCGCTTATTTTTTTAACGGGTCGTGATAATGAAGTTGATAAAATACTGGGATTGGAAATTGGTGCCGATGATTACATCACTAAACCTTTTAATCCTCGTGAATTAACCATACGTACACGAAACCTGTTAACACGTACTATGCAAGATAATATTTATTTTGAAGAAACAGGTAAAAAAGTAGAAAATTACAAATTTAACGGTTGGACACTTGAAATAGAAAGTCGCTCACTGATTAGCCCTGATGGTAATATCTGTAAATTACCACGCAGTGAATTCAGAGCTATATTACATTTCATTGAAAATCCGGGAAAAATTCAAACACGCGCAGATTTATTAATGAAAATGACCGGACGAGAATTAAAAGCACAGGATCGTACTGTTGACGTTACTATCCGCCGTATCCGCAAACATTTTGAGAGTATTCCTGATGCACCTGAAATTATTGCGACCATTCATGGTGAAGGTTACCGCTTCTGTGGTGATGTAGAATAAAAACAGCAGACTTTATAGCAAAACATATATCAAGGTACACTAAGTGCCTTTTTTATTGCCTAAAATCGATTACAGCCATAAAACAGTGGTTGTTAATAGCAAATAAAATAAATTGTTTTATTTTATTTTTCATCAGGCAAAAAAAAAAGCTTCACGATAACGTGAAGCTTTTTTTAAACTGGTGCCCGAAGCGA
This sequence comes from Psychromonas ingrahamii 37, assembly GCF_000015285.1. Classification (NCBI taxonomy): domain Bacteria; kingdom Pseudomonadati; phylum Pseudomonadota; class Gammaproteobacteria; order Alteromonadales; family Psychromonadaceae; genus Psychromonas; species Psychromonas ingrahamii. Next base: position 1,488,970 of record NC_008709.1, on the reverse strand, counting down.
GACTTGAACTCGCACACCCATAAGGCGAGGGATTTTAAATCCCTTGTGTCTACCGATTCCACCATTCGGGCAAAACTTTAAAATGTGGAGGCGGAACCCGGAGTCGAACCGAGATGGATGGATTTGCAATCCACTGCATGGCCACTCTGCCATTCCGCCAATATACTTTAAATTTGGAGCGGTACACGAGACTCGAACTCGTGACCCCGACCTTGGCAAGGTCGTGCTCTACCAACTGAGCTAGTACCGCATCGCATTGTTTGCGGTTTTATCATTACGAGTAAACTCGTAACTCCAGTCAGTTCTTTTCAAGGTTGGTCTCGACAAACTTAACTAGTACCACATCACATTTAAACTATTATCTTAAGGTTGTTAGTAAACTAAATCCCCTCTCGATGTGTGCGCATTCTAATGATTATTAGAAATGAGTCAATACACTTTAACAATTTTTTTATCAGTTTTATACTGTTAGCTTCTTTTTTAAACGAAGCGCTGCCTTAATAGACTAATTATAGTGAATTTTTACTCAGTGCTGGCCATGCCGCGCGCAAATAGACAACCATCGACCAAAGTGTTAATCCGGTTGCTATATATAAAGCGATGAAACCTAACCACTCCATGACGATTGAATGCTGCCAAATCAGTAAAAAAAGTGCAGTCATCTGAGCAACTGTTTTTACTTTGCCGATCCATGAAACAGCAACGCTGGATCTTTCCCCAAGTTCTGCCATCCACTCTCGAAGAGCAGAAATGATTATTTCTCGGCAGATCATAACCATCGCAGGAATGGTTATCCAGATAACAGCGTAGTGTTCCACGATCATCACTAATGCCACCGCCACCATTATTTTATCGGCCACAGGATCCAAAAAAGCACCAAAAGCAGTCTGCTGATCGAGTTTTCTAGCGAGGTAACCATCTAAATAATCCGTTATTCCAGCGGTTAAAAAAAGAAAAGCTGCAATTAACTCACCCCAGTTAAAGGGTGAAAAATAAAAAAATACAAAAATGGGGATTAAGAAAAGTCGAAAACCCGTTAATAAATTTGGGATGTTTAACATTAAAATGTCCTTTGATGATCGATCCCCAATTCACTTGGAAATACAAGTTTACAAATTTATAACCAGCTTGATTATAAGCTATTTTTGCATTTTATGGTTTCATTATGCAAATCCTAAAGAGTAATTAATAGGATTACCATTTTAATTTTTATTAATTATGCAAAGCTTCATAAATTGTTTCAGCTAATGAAGCGCTTATGCCGGGAATTTTTTGCAATTCGTCAATACTTGCGGACATAACACCCTGTAATCCCCCTAAGTGGTTTAATAACGCCTGACGACGTTTAGTGCCTACTCCACTGATATTTTCTAATGTACTTGTTCTTCTTGTTTTATCACGTTGCTGGCGATGCCCCATAATCGCAAAACGATGCGATTCATCACGAATTTGCTGTATTAAATGCAGCGCAGGTGAATCACTGCTCAATTCAATAATTTCGTGGGTTCCGGCTAAAATAAGTGTTTCTAAGCCAGGCTTACGGCCTTCGCCTTTGGCAATACCTATCAATAACGGGTATTTATCTTTAAAGTTTTCTTCAAGAGAGCTAATAATATTTTCAGCTTGGTTTAATTGCCCCACCCCCCCGTCGATAAAAATAATATCAGGAATGTTTTCTGTCTCCTGCAGCGCTTTAAAACGTCGCGCTAGCACTTGTCCCATTGCCGCATAGTCATCGCCAGGCGTAATACCAGTAATATTAAAACGACGGTAATCAGATTTTTTTTCCCCCTCACGATTAAACACAACACAGGATGCGACTGTTTTTTCCCCCATCATATGCGAAATATCATAACATTCCATGCGCAAAATCGGTTTACTTAAGTCCAATTTCGCCTCCAGCAGCTGATAACGCTTTAATATGTTGTTTTTTTGGCTGAGATGGCTCTGTAATGCTATTTGGGCATTTTTTTGTGCCAGTTTGACAAACCTCGCACGCTCACCACGCACATCTACTTTTAATGCTGTTTTATAGCCACAATATTCAGTAAATAAATCAGTAAAAATAGCACGTTCAGCAAAATCATCACTGAGCAAAATTTCCCTTGGTATTGCGCGTCCATTTTGCCCGGACAGATAAAACTGGCTTAAAAAAGCGCTTAACACTTCATCTTTACTCGAGTTTTTGGGGATTTTAGGAAAATAATTACGGCTACCTAATATTCGCCCCTGACGGACAAACAGTAGGTGTATACTGGCAAAACCTTGCTCATAACTGAAACCGACAACATCTAACTGTTCAATATCACCGCTGACCCATTGCTGTTCCTGCACTTTTTTTAAGGATTGGATTTGATCGCGTCGCACCGCTGCTTTCTCAAATTCAAGGGTCTGACTTGCCACTTCCATTTCATCAACCAGCTGATTTATCACATTTTGACTTTTACCTTGTAAGAAGGCACTGGCTAATTCAACTTGGTGCTGATATTCAGATTCCGGCATCGCATTGACGCAGGGCGCAAGACAACGTTTTAATTGATACTGCAGACAGGGACGGGAGCGATTGCTGTAATAACTGTCTTCACATTGACGTATTGGAAACAGTTTTTGCATTAAATGCAGACTTTCTCTCACCGCCCCACCACTCGGATAGGGGCCAAAATAGGTCCCTTTTCGTTTACTATTTTGGGTACGCACTAAAGTCAGTTGTGGATGTTTATGGTCACTTAAAAACAGGTAAGGATAAGACTTATCATCACGTAACAACACATTATAATGAGGCTTGTAACGCTTGATAAAGTTGTGTTCGAGGATCAGTGCTTCAGTTTCAGTGTGCGTGACCGTCACTTCAATTCTGTCAATATGACTGACCAGCGCTAATGTTTTAGGGTGTTTTTGGGTAAGGCTAAAATAACTGCTGAGGCGTTTTTTCAGGTTTTTTGCTTTACCAACATAAATCACTTTTTGTTGGTTAAACATGCGGTAGACACCCGGTTCAGAGGTGACCGTTTTTAAAAAATCGGTCGGGCAAAAATCACTCATATAAAAAATAAACCTCGCACAGTAAACTACTTAACAAGGCTAAATTGTGCATTTTCAGTCGCCCTTATTTTTTACATTACATCTGCAACAGATTACAGCATAGCTGTATCAAGCATGCCATAACGTATCGCCAAATGAGTCAAACCAACGTCACCCTTTACATCGAGTTTATCAAACAAACGATAGCGGTAGCTATTAATTGTTTTTGGGCTTAAACCAAGTTGCTCCGATATATCCACCACACGCTGCCCCTTGGTTATCATCATCATAATTTGTAACTCTCTTTCTGATAGCACGCTAAATGGATCATCCGCAGTCGGAGACAGTTGTGAAAGTGCTATTTTCTGTGCAATTTCAGGCGCCAAATAACGTTGCCCGGAATGCACCAAACGGATCGCGTTTAATACTTCATCGGGGCCGGCAGATTTACTTATGTAACCGGACGCACCTGCCTGCATTACTTTTGAGGGGAAAGGATTCTCGGTATGCATTGTTAGCATAATGATTTTTAAATCTTCATTGATACGCAAAATTTTGTGCATTGCATCTAAACCACCCATCCCTGGCATATTAATATCCATTAACACAACATCGGGGTGATTTTTTCGGCACCATTTTACGGCCTCTTCACCACTTTGTGCTTCTCCAATAACTTTCATGCCTCGAACATCATCAATGATACGGCAAATCCCTGTACGAACTAATTCATGGTCATCAACCAACAGGATATTTATCACAAAATTTCTCCGTTAATGCCAAAGCAACAACTAAAACATTAAGCTAAAAATAAAACAAGGACTATAAAAAAGAGATAACAACTGGATAATAGTCTTTTGGTAATCAGGGATTATGATAACGAAAACAACACAGCAGAATAATCAAAGGGGAATAAATATAACATTAAAAATTTGTTTTTATAAGCGAAAAAACACGATTACTGAAGACATTTGAATAAAGTAAAATAGAGGATCAAAATGAAAGACGTCAGAAATGAAAAAACCCACTGCAGGCAGTGGGTTTTCTTAATGTGGCGGAGGAGGAGAGATTTGAACTCTCGGAGAGCTATTAACCCTCGCTGGTTTTCAAGACCAGTGCATTCAGCCGCTCTGCCACCCCTCCGTAACAAAGAAGATAATACAGACTCAAGGCTTAACTTGTAAAGCCTAAAATAACAAAAAAAGTTTGTTTGCACATAAATCAATCAAAAAATGGTTTTTAACAAGATCAATAACAACGGGTAACAGGGTTTGATTGAGTGATAGAAGGCATTGCAAATAAAAATAACGAAGCAGGCGTTTATTTTAAAAAAATTGAGCAGATGTTTATTCGCGTTAAGTGTAATGAACAACGCTAATATTTTTAACCGGGAGGATTAATAACAAGCTTCAGATAAAGATTTAAAAGGTGCAGGAATGAAAAAAGGCTTCTCATATGAGAAGCCTTTTAAAATGGGGCTGAATAAAGAACAGGAGAGATTCAGATTTTCATTACCTACAAAACAAAAAACCCGCTGTAAAAACAGCGGGCTTTTAATGTGTGGCGGAGGAGGAGAGATTTGAACTCTCGGAGAGCTATTAACCCTCGCTGGTTTTCAAGACCAGTGCATTCAGCCGCTCTGCCACCCCTCCGTAACGAGGCGAACAATAGCGATTATAAACTGTAATTGCAAAGCTTATAATAACAAAAAAGAACCGTTTGCCTACAAAAACAACAACCTGCACAGATTATCCGCATAATCTGTTACTTTCTAATCTTAGTTGCCACTAACAGTGGTCGATTAGCTGAATAATTTTTAGCATTAATAAAACAATCATTAGGAAAAAAACAGCTTATTACTCATAGTTATTGTTGCTAAGTCGTTGCTCCTGTATCCTAACGACTTATTTATTATTTCATTTATCATTGCTGGGCAGACACAATATGCAAGAGTTATATAATCCTAAAGAGATTGAAAAAAAATTCCAAACTAATTGGGATGAAAACCAGTCATTTAAGGCCACGGAAGACCCCTCTAAAGAAAAATATTACTGCCTTTCCATGTTTCCATACCCAAGTGGCAAACTGCACATGGGTCACGTACGCAATTACACTATCGGTGATGTTATTTCCCGTTACCAACGCATGCAGGGCAAAAATGTAATGCAGCCTATGGGCTGGGATGCCTTTGGTCTGCCCGCTGAAAATGCTGCCATTAAAAATAATACCGCACCAGCAGGTTGGACTTACGAAAATATCGCTTATATGAAAACACAGCTTAAACAGTTAGGTTTTGGTTACGACTGGAGTCGTGAACTGGCCACTTGCCAACCTGAATATTACCGCTGGGAACAATGGTTTTTTACAAAATTGGTTGAAAAAGATCTGGTTTATAAAAAAATGGCCACCGTTAACTGGGATCCTGTTGATCAGACGGTTTTGGCAAATGAACAGGTTATTGACGGTAGAGGCTGGCGCAGCGGTGCATTAGTTGAACAAAAAGAAATACCGCAGTGGTTTATTAAAATAACCGCCTATGCACAAGAATTATTAGACGATTTAGATAAGCTTGACGAATGGCCAGAGCAGGTACGTACTATGCAGCGTAACTGGATTGGACGTTCTGAAGGTGTCGAAATGGACTTTAAAGTAAGTGGAAAAGAAGAAAGTTTTTCTGTTTATACAACACGTCCGGATACCGTCATGGGAGTCACCTATGTCGCGGTTGCCGCGCAACATCCGTTAGCGCTAGAAGCAGCTAAGAATAATCCAACTCTAGCAGCATTTTGTAAAAAATGTAAAAACGTAAAATTAGCAGAAGCTGAAATTGCGACTATGGCCAAAGAAGGTGTCGATACCGGCTTTAAAGCGATTCACCCTATTAGCGGGTTAGAAGTGCCGATTTGGACCGCAAACTTTGTGCTTATGGGTTACGGCTCTGGCGCTGTTATGTCGGTGCCGGCTCATGATCAGCGTGATTATGAATTTGCCAAAAAATACGACCTAACGATTAAAGCGGTAATTAAACCTGCCAATACCGATCTTGATATCTCCGTTGAGGCTTACACTGAAAAAGGTGTTTGTTTTGATTCTGGCGAATTTGATGGTTTAGACTTTAGTGCTGCATTTGATGCCGTAGAAACAAAATTAGTTGCAGAGAATAAAGGCAAGCGTCAAGTAAACTTCCGTTTACGTGATTGGGGTGTTTCACGCCAGCGTTACTGGGGGACCCCGATCCCAATGCTTAACCTGGAAGACGGTTCCGTTGTGCCTGTCCCGGAAAACGAGCTGCCGGTTATTCTGCCTGAAGATGTACAGATGAACGGTATTGTATCCCCCATTAAAGCCGATCCTGACTGGGCTAAAACAACTTATAACGGCCAGCCGGCAACACACGAAACAGATACCTTTGATACCTTTATGGAATCAAGCTGGTACTACGCACGTTACTGCTCACCGCAAAGCGATGATGCTATGTTAGATCCTGAGAAAGCGAATTACTGGCTGCCGGTTGATCAATACATAGGCGGTATTGAACATGCAATATTACATCTTCTATACTCACGCTTCTTTCATAAATTATTACGTGACTTTGGTTTAGTCGATTGTGATGAACCATACAAAAAACTGCTTACTCAAGGCATGGTATTAGCCGACGCTTATTATTATGAAGATGCCAAAGGTGGAAAAGTCTGGATTGCACCCACGGATGTAGAAACTGAAACCGATGAAAAAGGTAAAGTCATTTCTGCCGCCACAAAAGACGGGCAAACAGTCATTTATGACGGCATGAGCAAAATGTCTAAATCTAAAAATAACGGTGTTGACCCTCAGGTGATGATCGATAAATACGGCGCAGACAGTGTGCGTTTATTTATGATGTTTGCCGCACCTGCTGATCAAACATTAGAATGGTCAGACTCAGCCCTTGAAGGTTCTCTGCGTTTCTTAAAACGTTTATGGAAAATTGCTTTTGACCACTTGGCATTGGGCGCTGTTGCCGATTTAGATCTTAAATCACACACAGAAGCACAAAAAACACTGCGCCGCGAACTACATAAAACAATTGCAAAAGTGACCGATGATATCGGCCGTCGCCAAACCTTTAATACCGCGATTGCATCTGTGATGGAGTTAATGAATAAATTAACTAAAACGGCAACAAAAACTGAGCAGGATCGTGCTATTTTACAAGAAGCACTGCTTGCCATTACTAAATTGCTGGCCCCTATTACGCCGCATATCTGCGCAGAATTATTTGAAGTATTAGGTCAAACTGAAGAGATATTAAATGCACCTTGGCCCACTGTTGACGAAAGTGCCTTAGTTGAAGATTCAAAGCTTATTGTCGTGCAGGTAAACGGTAAATTACGGGCTAAATTGACCGTTGCCGCTGACGCACAACAGGAAACGGTTCAGGCAATTGCGATGGAAAATGAAAATGTGAGTAAATTTACCGATGGGAAAACCATTCGTAAAATCATTTTTGTTCCGGGGAAATTATTGAATATAGTGGCTAACTAAGTAATTGGCACAAACATATAGAAACATTAAATTGTAAAAATGTTTCTATATGTTCACCTAACTAACAGTTACTTAGCAATATATTGTCGGTGTGAGCAAGCTATTTGTTTCGCCGCCTATTTTCACTTCTGAAAAGGTTTCTTATGCAGTCCACAGTACGCACATTTTTTTACACTAAAATAAGCTTAATCTTATTATCTGCTTTATTTATTAGCGGTTGTGGTTTTCATTTAAAGAACAATAATGGTCTTATTGAAAAATACCCCAAAATTTACTTACAAAGTAATGATACAAATGGTCAACTAGCACGTTTTATTAAAATCCGTTTACGGGGTGCCGGCATTCAAATAATGAATCAGCCGGAAGCCAATGTTGCCATATTAAAAGTCTCCCCAGATCGCCAATCATCACGCATCATTTCTCTCTATGTTAACGCGCAGAATGCAGAAAAAGAGATAAGTTATAATGTTAACTATTCAATTCAATCTCCCGGTTACCAAACCCAAGACTTTTCGGTAAATCTATATCGTGACTTTACTGAGAATGCTTCACAAGCGCTCGCAAAATCACGCGAAGCGGAAATATTAACCAAAGAATTGCGCGGTATTGCTGCTGACAGTATTATTGCCACTATGCTCAGCCTAGAAAATAAAAAATAAGCGATAAAAAATGCGTATTTACCCTGAACAATTGAACCAACACCTTACGCAAAAAATACCCAGCTGCTGTTTGATTTTCGGTGATGAGGCGCTACTTTGTTTAGAAGCGACAGAGCAAATTCAGAAAGCGGCAAAAAAACAAGGATATTTGGAAAAATTAAGTTTTAGTCTTGATGGTAACTTTGACAATGATCTTATTTTTGGCGAGTTTCAAACGCTCTCCCTTTTTTCTGAAAAAAAGATTATATTATTAACCCTGACTAAAACAAACAAAGAAAACACTGCTTTTATTCGAGAAATTACGCCCCTATTACATCCAGATATCCTGTTAATTTTACAGGGGCCAAAACTCAACAATCAACAAATGAGCAGTGTTTGGTTTAAAACACTAGAACAAAAGGGAATCTTTGTTGCGACCAACCTACCACAAGCGCATCGTTTTCCCCAGTGGGTTTTTCAGCGTCTTAAAGCACTCAATTTGCACGCAGATAAAGATATTATTGATTATCTTTGTTTGCATTTTGAAGGTAATTTATTGGCAGCTAAACAAGAATTTGAAAAATTGGCGCTGTTATATCCGAAGCAAAATTTAACCCTGCAGCAAGTTGAGCAAAGCATTACTACCCACAACCATTTTAATCTTTTCCAATGGATTGATAGTTTGTTGGCCGGCGATCAGATGCGTTCCGTGCGCATTTTAAAACAGTTAAAAGCCGAAGGAACTGAGCTTTTATTACTCTGTGCAACATTGAATAATGAAGTCCAAAAGCTCCTTAAACTTAGCTATCAAAGCCAACAGCATTCTTTAACGCAATTATTCAACCAGCAGCAACCAAAACTTTGGCCGGCAAAACAACAGTTAATAAGAGATGCATTAACACGTTTGAATATCAACAAGCTTGAAAAAATGATTATTCAGTGTGCAGAAATAGAAATTTCTATTAAAGTAGAAAACAAAGATTCGAATTGGTTAAAACTTAACGAGATTACCTACTCTTTTTTCTGATTTCAAAGGACAGTTATCAATATGGATATCCAACAGCAGGCCATCGGTTTTTTAGGGGGTACTTTTGATCCCATTCATTTTGGGCATTTGCGTCCGGCACTGGAAATCACTGAAGCACTTTCTCTGCAGCAGCTTTTTATTATGCCAAATCATATTGCGCCTCACAAATCAGCCAGCCATGCCAGCGCCAGACAACGCAGCGAAATGGTGGAATTAGCCATAAGCCACCAGGCTAGAATGACCATTGACAAGCGTGAATTAAAACGTCACAAACCCAGTTATACCATTGATACATTAAAAGAATTAAAAATTGAATACCCCAATACCCCAATCTGCTTCATTATGGGAATGGACTCATTAATCTCTTTTGATAAATGGTTTGATTGGAAAAGTATTCTTTCCTACTGCCATTTAATCATCAGTCACCGCCCCGGTTGGCAGAACAAATTCAACAAACAAGTCGGCGCTCTTGTGGCAAAACACCAAACAACCGATAAACACGATTTACATAATATTCAATTTGGTAAAATTTACTTTCAGGCCACCAGCCAATTAGCGATTTCATCAACTGAAATACGGACACTGCTAAATCAAGACATCAGTATTGACTTTTTAACACCGGACAGTGTTATCAACTATATTAAAGAGCAGCATTTATATAAATAACCTTAAGATTTAAATAATAAGTGCATTTTGAATCTTCAAAATGCTTAAGCAGCTATGATTAACCCTGAGCGCCCTATTTCCGGTATTGCTAGGGGTAAAAGAAAGTAATGGTTAATTTTAATCCGCAAGGTTATTTAGAGATGTCGGTGATTTGATATAAGATGACGTTCTGTTTAATATTGCCGGGGCTGAAATGTTCACTATTACTGACATCGTTATTTACATTGTTATTATCTATTTTTTCATTGGCTTATTATATGCGTTAACCTTAAATGCCAAATCGATTGAGCAAAAACCGCTTTGGACAAGCAGTACTGATCCCTTAAAAAGATTATTTGCCATATTGATATGGATGACAACCTGGCCGTTAGTGTTTGTGAAGAATAAAAATAATAAATAATGACCGCTTTTTCTACCTATTCAAGTGATGCACTTATTATTTGAATCTGCCCCCTATTTCAATGCCCTGTAAACGAAAATAAATATCACTTTTTATAGGTTACATTTTCCTGCTACCGAGCCGAACGGGGTTTGCTTTCCCTAATTACCGTTCTCTTAAAAGCAGCTTAATTTTAGGAGAAATAGATTTTCGTTTACTCGCCACCAACACAGAACGCATTTAAAGCGTATAACGACCATGTTAACGCACACAATATAGTTGGCTAAAATGTGAGGAACGAAAATAGCCAACTGCATTTTGTTCTGTTAAACAGCTTGTTAGATTTTAACCCAGTCCCCAAGAACTCTTTTCTGTATCAGACATAGCGTTATAAATACTATTAAATGTATCGCCGAATTCAGTGCTCTCATTCCCAAAGACCTTATAACTTGTGATGAGGTACCTTTTTACTGTCTTAGGCCATTTACCAAAATGATGAGCATCATTTATGATATTTTTTGCATCGAGGTTATTTGTCCCTTTTCTAAGCGCTGACAAACGGCTTTCAAAAGAACCATAACTCCACTCATCAGTTCTGGATTCAAATTCATTTAATAATTCATCTTTATACTTTTCCAATTTTAGCATAAGGCACATCTCCATTTTATTGAGGTAAAGCTAACGGCGTATTAGTCTGCATTCGTACTAATGTGTGGATGAAAATTGTTTATTGAAGGTATTTATAACAGATTTTTTCGTGAACAATTGAGGGTTAAGTTATATTTTTGTTTTTTATTTGATATTTATTGATATAGAAGTCGTACATACCTATCTATAAATGGAGAAAGGCTGGACAGCCAATTTTTTTCTTCAAATTAGATGTTAATAAAAAATGTATATTATCGCCTAATATGATCGAGCAAAAAGGTGTGGCTGTACTCAATTACTACTCTAATCTAATACCGATTTATCTCGGCGCACTGGGTGTCCACAGCCTTTTTATTCGTAAGCTGTCGCTTGTTAGCTATTTGTGTAACCTGCATTGTTGGTCTTCCTCTCTTGATGGCGTGTAGACTATGAGAAACCGAAACGCAGTTTCGCAGTTCGAGGAAGTCATGCTCTTTCAACAGGAAAAAGAATGCTGTATACAGCGACGGCAGAGCCTGTCCCGCTCATAAGCCTGAGCTGCCACTCAATTCACCTAGACGTTTTTTATTCTTGTCTGCTCATAATTTCTTAACTCACCAGCTCGGACAGCACATCCATGTACAGAGCCGAGCCTAATGAAATCAACAAGGGTACGCAGAGCTTAGCCCGCTCATAAGCCTGAACCTGCGTTCAATTCGCTCCATGATTTCCTTTGCTAAAGTCATCGAGCAAACAAGAAAAACGTACAGAAATTTTCGTAGCCGCATTGGTTTGGTGCTTTAGAAACGAAAAGCTTTGGATGCCCCATCTTTTTTACGATATATGGATGACATCATTGTGTTATCACCATCACGGTGGAAATTACGTAAAGCGATAAAAACGGTCAATCAACATTTTGATAAACTAAAGTTAAAACAACACCCTGATAAAACTACAATAGGCAGAATTAAAAAGGGCTTTGATTTTTTAGGTTATCAGTTTGGAAAAGAAAAAATAACTGTTTCAAAAAGAACATTACACTCTTTATTAGGTAAGCACATCCGTCGATTAATGCAGCATGCTTTTAATATAAAGGGATAGCAAAAAAGCATCTACCCAATTGGAAGATGCTTCTTGATGGTTATTGGCAACATTGGGTTACATGGGTTTATTCAGGCATACCGTCGTCGAACATTGATTTTGATAAAAAAACTAACTATTTAAGCTTGTTTCTTAAATCGACGTAACACTAAACCCATCAACCCTAATGCGAATATAGCAACTAATGGTGGCTCGGGTACAGCCGCAACTTGCGCACGTACCAACAGGGTTGAAGAAGTGATAGTATTTGCCGTGTCTCCTCCAATATTTAACCTCCCATTATCCATTAGCCATGAAAAATCTATCCATTGGCTTCGCCGATCATTATAAACACGAAACGCACTATAACCATTTTCCCCGAGGAAAACTCCCGTTGAAAAATCACCACTAGCCGCCCTGTAGTTCGTTCCCATCGCATCCATTACTGGGTCCAATACCGAAACTAACGGAGCGTTACGATCATCCACTCTCCCCTGTCCGGTTCCGTAATAATTAGGATCCACCACCTCAGAACCGAGTCCCAAAAATGCATTTGCCCACATCGCGTACACTTGGCCACTTGTCGGTAGAGACCAACCTTCATATTCCCCGCCAGAACCCAACTGTGAGGCTACGTAGTTATAACTCTGGCCGTTGTTTATACCAAAATCCATCCATTCTAGATTTGTAGTTTGATCAATGAATGAGTTATCAGTTGTATCAGTTATCACGCCTGCATTTGCCACATTAAATAAACAACCAATAGACAAGCTTAAAGTAGCTAAGCCTACTTTTAACGATTTGAATTTCATACGGTTCTCCTTAATTAAATGACTATTGTTGTACTTCACAATAATCCGCCAAACTGAACTTTTCATTCGTTGTAATATGCGAACTGATCGATTTCCCATTATTTTTCACGCGCATTTAATTATAGTAATACTTACAAATCAATTAGTTACGGTACAAGCAACACTTAACTGGAACATAGCGATTAACTATTAACCAATCAACTAACTAAGATTTGCATTAATTGTGCCATGTAAAAATGGTGAACTGATTCAATATAGTGCAAGTTGCCGTAAATATAATGACTTAAAGATGTAAAGAGACTCGACATGATTTCTGACTGTGAGTATAGGTAGAATAAACATCCTTTTTCGTCATATGGAAATATGCTTTGCTTTATGTCTTCCATATTTATCTCTGTTTCACCTCAATGAGGAAGCCAAAGTCAGACATTTCTCGTGCAGTCACGATAGGATGTTTTAAGTTGGTAACGAGTTTTTCCGGAAGACGTTATTGCGAACCTTTTTTCTGACACTGCTGAACGGGTAATATAACGGCACAAGTCTTTCAAGTTCCCCCCTATCCTGCACATTGCTCATTACACCTGCGTGATGAGGGACGGGGCTATAATTTTGAATTTTAAGAAGTTAGGTAAAACGAGGGGCGAGGGCCACCTATGAGTAAGTTCCGGTCAAGCTGGTAGTGACGTGGTCAACTAAATTCACTCACCCTAGTTAAGCTACTTTTTCAAATACCCGTTCATCATTTCAAAAGTGCTTGGGCAACAATAACCTAAGTATGAATGAAGACGATTGCTGTTGTACCACATGGTTATGTAATGCAATATATCTTGTTGTGCTTCATAGCGAGTAGCGTAATTATTCCAATGCACTCTTTCCTGCTTTAGACTGCCAAAAAAGCTTTCAGCGACAGCATTATCCCAACAACAACCTTTTTTGCTCATGCTCCCAATAAAATTATGACTCTTAAGCAATTTACGATATTGGTCACTTGCATATTGAACACCTTGATCTGAATGAACAATAAGCCCTGGAGGTGGGTTTCGTTGCCAAATAGCCCTGGTTAATGCATCACATACAAGACTTGCCTTCATTCGTGATGACATGCTCCAGCCAACCACTTTTCTCGAATATAAGTCAATGATAACAGCAAGATATAACCAGCCCTCGGTTGTCCAAATATAGGTTATATCGCCAACATAAGCTTTATTTGGCTGATCGTATTTGAAGTTTTGCTTAAGTACATTTTTATAAACAGGTTTCTTATGCTCACTGTTTGTCGTCACTTTATATTTCTTTTTATAACGAACCCAAACGCCTGCTTCTTTCATTAATTGTGCTGTTTTCCAGCGTCCAACTGGGAAGCTCAATGCATTTAAGCTTTTCTGCATTCGACGGCTGCCATAGGTGTGATCGCTGCTCTCTGATATTTTTTGTATCATTTCAATCATGTCGCCATGATCTGGATCGAACTTTTTTGTTTCACGACGTTTTAAGTAACTGTAATAATTGCGAATTTCGACACCAATTAAGGGGCAGATAACGCGCACTGGCCAGGTCTTCTTATGCTCAGTAATAAACGAATACTTTATTTCGCTTCTTTTGCAAAGAAGACCGTCGCTTTTTTAAAATTTCACGCTCCATTTTAAGTTTTCTATTTTCTTTTTTGAGTTGACGGATTTCTAATTGTTCGGGCGTTAATTTACCATTGCCTCTGAAAGCGAGGCCGTCGCCTTTTTCGGCTTCTCTAATCCATTTACCCAGTAAACTTGGGCTAATACCTAGGTTTCTAGAGGCTTCAGCATTGTTGTAACCTTGCTCATTGACGAGCGATATTGCATCTAATTTAAATTCTTTTGAATATTTTTTACGTGTTGTCATTCTGTTTCTACAGTTAAGTTCATTATGTCCTAACTGGGGTGTGTGAATCTATTAAACCACGTCATTGTTGCAATTATTGAACTAGACAGAGATGTTTTGATAGTGAAAATTAAGTTATTGAAGCGCCATTATCACGCTATGTAATCGGTTGGATTCTTAGTTGTACTGGGGGGTTCTTTCGAATAATTTCTTGGGAATAAAAGTAATACCCTATCTATTAATTATACCATGTGTGTCAATAGATAGGATACAATGTGCGCTTTATAGTAATCACAACTTTTGGTATTTATGAAGAGGGGCGATACCCTTGACCAATGTTAAGCGTGATTACAACTCCCCGTTCAGCTCCTAAAATGGTCTGCGATGCCCATTATTACAGCTTGTCAGAGTTTATTTCTTCTCATCCTCATTTAAAAAATCGAAAGTGTAATACTTCTAACGACAGATTAAACAATAAATTCAAACTGTTCCCACCTTGTTTCCTTACAGTAATTTTTAATTTTATAAATAAACTCATAATTTAACGCATCGGTGTTAAGTAACCCTTACCTACCCTTTGTTTTACTTGTACGATTTCCTACGCTGATAGAAGCGTACCACCTTGATAACTGTCCACTCTGGTGATTACATTAAAAAGGACAGTTTTGCATTGCACTTTATGTCCACAATAGCGTACAATAAGTGCATTAAAAAGGACACTTAACATTAGGGGCAAGAAATGCCAAATTTTATAGGTTACGTTCGAGTAAGTGACATCAACAAAGCAGACGGTAATTCTCAACGTGAAGCCATCAAAAGTTATGCTGATAAAAACGGTATTGTTATCGCTGAGTTTGTGGAAGAACACATTTCAGGTAGTAAGACAGATATCAGTGAACGTAAACTTAGCGCTTTAATAGCAAGCAAGCAGAGTATTATAGTAAGTGATATCACCCGTCTGGGTCGTAACAAAGTAATGCAGCTGATAGGTGTAATAGCTCAAATTGCTGAGTATGGTGAGTTGCATCTTGCTTATGACGAGCGTGTTATCTGTGCTGATAATGCAGATGACGCAGAGACAATCTTTACGGTAGTAGGTCAATCGTTTGCTAGTGCTGTAGAAGCCAAGAAGCGCTCTGAACGTGCAAAGGCAGGTCATGCTAACCGTAAAGCAAAAGGGTTATCTAGCGGGCGTGCTGTTGGTGCTGTTGTTAAGTCGAAGTTAGACGAGCACTCAGCGTTTATCATTAATGAGTTAGAGAACAAGACAGCAAAGACAGCAATTATAAGGAAGTTGGAAGAGCGTAACTGTAGAGTAACAAGGTCACGCTTCTATAAATGGTTAGAGCAGAGAGGTATCAACTAACCTACATTAACTCAGACTAGGGCTGACAGTTCAGTCTACTAGGGTCAACTTAATCTGACAAATATTAGCTCCATTTCGTTAAGGCGCTTTCGCCTCGAAATTGACTCAGAAATCATTTTTGGAAGATACGGTATTAACACCTAAATCAGCTATCTCGTAAGCGTTACATGGATTTTTCTTGTTATGTTTTCCTTCCACCTGTCACTATGTTTAGTGTTTTTGGAATTGCCATGCTCAGTACTTTGTATGCAGCTAGGGAAATGAGTATAACTGCAATTGGGATTGAAAGGTAGATAGATGTAACTGCCAAGTCAGATGTTGGAACAATTAGTTTATATATAATCTTTTTAAGTATTGTAAGTATTGGTTCATGTACGGCAAACACAAAGAAACTATAATGTGACAATTTTAACAGAACATTCTTTGCAACAGTACTCTGCAAGGCATATTTTGAAAGATAAAGAGCTGTCATTATACCAAATACTATACCAATTTTATGGATATAACTGCTGTAAACTTCCCCTTTTGTTAAAGAATCTGTCACCAAAATAATCAGATAAATAGAAGATATCACCTTCCCATATCGATCTATTGAAAATAAATCAAATTTCATATTACTGAAGTATGCACCTGCATAGAAGAAGAAAAAAGCAGCTAAAGACGGGACATATATAGGCCAAAAACCTATAAACCACAGGGTAAATAAACATGCAAAAACAAAAGTTGATATGTTTTTATTATTAAGGATGAGTAAAAATAATGGAGCTAGAATAACCATTACTATTAAATCCCTTATGAACCAAAACTGATAAGATATTGGCGATTTATTCAACCCAAGTAAATTATTAAAAAAGTCAAAAACATTATATGTAGCTATATATTGATTAGATCCCGAGAAAAACACACTTGTTGATGGTATCGATTGTGCTATAAAAAATACCAATATGCAGATAGCATTCCAAAATAGAAAAGGAATAACAAGAGTCCTTAATCTACTTTTTACTTTTGATTGATATTTTTCTAAAGACCATGTAAATGCTAAGAAAAATAGATATCCTGAAATTAAGAAGAAAAGCGGTACAGCAATTCTTGCTAATCCATTAGAAATAAAAGCTTGTATGAATTCAGAAATGAAACCTATTTGCTCAATACCGGTATTACTGTTTTTTAGCTTTACGCTTGACCCAATTGCATGAATAAATATGACTCCTACAATAAGTGGGAATCTAATAATATCTAATCTCTCAGAAGAGAATCTATCTAACTTCATAATTTACTCATTGGTTACTAAAATACATGACAGTGTGTTGGATTACATGCTCACTAATACGCAAAAATAATCTACCAATAAAGGTGGTTTTTAACAAAATAAATCTTTTTAAACAATATGTTGAATTATATTATACACATATATTTGACATTTACCTTACGTGGCAGTGATAAATGTATTAGTAGAGAGATCTATAAATACATTATATTTCAACATGGTCTGGTCTCCTTATTAGTTACTCTAACTCCATGCCAGTTGCTAGAATTGGTGGAGTCCATATACGCCTCAGGTAGCGAACATTTAAGCTATTGCCACGCTCGCTTCTTCCCGAATATGAGCAATCTGATTAACTAATGGATATGTTAGCTCTTGTCTCGCCCTGTCTTTAAAACTGTCATATCAGAATCCAACTAATCAGAGTAAATAACTGAGTCTACAACAGGCTGTAAGTCCACCAGCGAGATCTTATGCACATATACAGCAGTTTGACCTATTAGCTTGGAATGCCCTACCAGCTCCTGAACCAATTGGATGGTATTACTCTTTGATACTGATTTTGTGATAAATGTGTGTCTGAATGCATGGAACACCCTCTTATTATCGTCTACATCATTTTTAGGTATCTTTAATTCGTCTCTCAGTTTGTTCGCATAATCAGTTATCGGTTTTGCATCTACAACTACAGGTTTTAGGTTGAGAATCCCTGCTTTGATTAATTGCTCGTGAACTGGAATCTTACGAACAGCATTCGGACTTTTACCCTCTTTCAGCTCAAAATAATTTATCCCTTGCTCTTCTTTGATTCCATCTTTTAGGAACTTTACAATCTCACCTCTACGAGCACCAGAATATATTGCGAGCAGTATCACCCACTTTTTCCAACCTGCTTGTTTCAAAGCGTGTGCTTTAAAGGTTTGTATTTCTGAATCAGTATAACAACCACCATGTACCTTTGTAATAGTATGGCGTACATTATCAGTAGGTGATTTATCTAGGATATCGCGCTCATTCGTTAGGTATGTACTAAAAAACTTTGCATAATCGTTAATAAGCCATGAACTGTCTTAGACGATACAAAATCATCTTCATGCATAGCATCAATATCATTTACTGAGAACAAGTAACGCTGTTTAACCGACATATTTTTATATGGTAGCTGATTACCTAATGGCATGCATTTATATGCGTCTAACGCTTTTTTGATATGCTGTTTAGTAATAGTAGTTACACAAATATCACCCCAGTGACTCACTAAGAACAAAAAATAACGGTTATTGTCTTTTGTGACTTTATCAGTCCAACCCTTGAAAGCTTTGAATTTCTCGTACTGTTCTGATAGTAGGTATTTAGGTTTTACTGAGGGAGTTAGCATTGATTGTGCCCTTGACAATAACCCCTCAAATTCAGGCGTACAGCCATGCATAGCGCGTTCTGACTTTGCCTCAAGCAATCGCACAAACAACCTCTGGAAGTCCTTGTGACTCTTGATGTCGATGCTAGGTTGCGTCCTTGTTAGGTCACTAAAGTCAGTCTTGTTATTATCTTGCAAGTCTGAGCGGACTTGATCTTCTACAGTTTGAATTCCTTGAGTTTCATCTGATGTAGCGAACCGTTGATATCGGTTGTAATTATCTATATCCGTGAAGTCTATTAGTTCATCAAATAAGTCTTGGAGTTCATTTCTGGTTGTCTGTTCTGATGTCATATTTTTCAGTTGTCTGAGTAATGGGAGTTTTGTAGCGATAATAACACAAGCATCATTAAACGAATCTGTTTTGAGTGAACGTACTATCTCTGATTTTGATGTAAGAGACTTTAATTCTGTAGGGATTTTGAAGCGAAAGTGATAGGTGTTGTTTCTAATTTGAAGGTGTTTTGTGTACTGCATTGTGTAGCAAACCTTATTAAAGTTATGCCAGAAACAGTAAGAATCCCTACAACCCCTTGAAAAACAAGGGGAGTAGAAGATAATAGAGTCAGCCTATAAGCCGGGTTTTGTCGTTGAATCGTCATTCGTCTAGGCCTGCAATCACTCACAGGCTCAAGCAACCTACCCGCTTCCAGTATGGGCCATACCTCAGGAAGCCTATTTGGTCTTGCTTCGGGTGGAGTTTACCTTGCACCAAACTATTACTAGATGGCCGGTGCGCTCTTACCGCACCCTTTCACCCTTACCTGCATTTATTTACATAAACACATCGGCGGTTTCCTCTCTGCTGCACTTGTCGTTAGCTCACGCTACCCAGGCGTTACCTGGCACCCTGCCCTGTTGAAGCCCGGACTTTCCTCCCCTCTTATTGCAAGCAATAAAAGCGGCGACGATCTGGCCAACTCCGCGGCGGATTATACGGGATAATGGACGCGAATGACAAGGAAAGTCTTTGTTACTGGGTTATAAGTTTTCTAATCCCCATTTATAGAGCTCATTTTTTTTCTGATCGTGAATTTGCGCCGTTAAAGCGGCGGCTTTTTTAAGCGGCAGCTGCTCCTTTAATAAAGTCAGGGTGTTCAGCGCAACCTGTGGAATGGCATCATCATCTTTTTGAGCGCCCGCCACCATTAAAACAAATTCACCACGGCAATGGTTGGTATCCTCTTTTAACCAAACTAACATCTCCTCGGCAGTCAGTGCATAAAAGGATTCAAAGATTTTAGTTAACTCGCGCGCAATAACCAGTTTACGGTCACCACCAAATATACTGATAATCTGCTCAACAGTATCTTGAACGCGACGTGGTGACTCATAAAAAATCATAGTGCGGGATTCTTCAATTAAGGCTTTTAATTTATCTTGTTTACTTTTTCCCTTGGCAGGTAAAAAACCTTCAAAAGAAAATCTGTCCGATGGCATTCCCGCCGCGCTTAATGCCGCTATTGCCGCACAGGCACCAGGAATCGGCACAATATCAACACCTGCTGCGCGGCATTCATTAACGAGGTGGTAACCCGGATCACTTATTAATGGCGTCCCCGCATCGGATATTAATGCGATTGACTGCCCGGCTTTAATTTTTTCTATCAGGACTTGCCCGCGTTGACGCTCGTTATGATCATGTAACGGAAACATGGGTTTTTTGATATGATAATGGCTTAATAATTTTCCACTATGACGTGTATCTTCAGCTGCAATCAAATCGACTTGTTGTAATATTTCTATTGCCCGGTAGGTAATATCACTGATATTTCCAATGGGGGTAGCCACTATATAGAGTTTGGCAGGTAGTTGAGATGAAATTTGGCTCTTTTCAGACATATAATCGCCTTGATAAAGTGAATAAGATTGTTTAACTGATGCGGCAATATTACACTATAGCCATCTTGATACCTACATCGAATACTTGCGAGCTAAAAAGGGATGATATTTTGAATGTTTTAACCTCAGCACAACGCTTTTCATACTTGTTAATGATCTCATTAACAATGACATTTTTAACGGCGTGCAGTACGAGTCCTTCATCCCCCAAGGAGATACCACCAGAACTCTTTTCTGAATTAGCAAACAGTTCGGCATACTACCTGCAAAAGGATCAATTATATCCAGATTCAAATAATGTTGATTGGCAGCTTTTAACCGTTCAAGCCCTTATTGAAGAGGGTCGAGTTGTCCTTGCTGATTCCATTATTAGCCATATGCAAAGCAAGACTCTTTCAGGTAAAGATAAAACATCACTGGGTTTATTAATCGCGCAGAATTTATTTGCAAAAAATCAATTCGACGAATCACAAAAAGCGTTAAGTGCGATTGATCCTGAACAGTTGTCACAACTTGCCTCTATTGCCTCTTTATCGCTACAGGCGGATCTTTATATAAAGCGCGAGAATCATTTAGCGGCATCAAATCTTTTATTAATTCTTACCCCTCTATTACAAAGTGATAAAAGTAAACAAAAATACAATGATATTTTATTAACCCAGCTCTCCTTCTTGCCAGCTAAGACCCTTAATCAATATGAAACAGTAGACGCTGCTAAAAGTCCCATTGAACAGAATTTTGAAAAAGATTTATTTAAAAAAGGCTGGTATGCGCTTGCAAGTATTTTTAAGCGTTACCAATTACGCATTAACCTTTTAAAACAAGGCGTCAGTGATTGGAAAAAAAGCTATCCACAGCACCCGGTACTGTTATTTATGCCGACACAGCTGACTAATATTCATGAAATTCAACCTTTTCAGCCTGAAAATATCGCTGTTTTACTGCCCCTGTCGGGACGTTTCCAAGAACAGGGTAAGTCAATTAAGTTAGGGATATTAGATGCATTTTATCGTCAGCAGCAGTTGAATAAATCGACAAGCACAGATGCTCTTGCAATGAATGCAATTAACTCACCCACACTTCATTTTTATGATAGCCATGCGCAGACGATGAAAGAAATCACCACCCAGTTTGCACAAAATAAGATCGACTTCGTTATTGGTCCATTATTAAAAAATGAGATTGAAACGTTTCTACCTTTAGTTGAAAAAATGCCGGTTTTAGCGCTAAACGGTTTTCCAGAAAACAGTCTGAACAGCACTATTA
The DNA here is from genome assembly GCF_000015285.1 of Psychromonas ingrahamii 37. Lineage (NCBI taxonomy): Bacteria > Pseudomonadati > Pseudomonadota > Gammaproteobacteria > Alteromonadales > Psychromonadaceae > Psychromonas > Psychromonas ingrahamii. The sequence goes on along the minus strand of NC_008709.1, from coordinate 1,467,187 downwards.
ATAAGCCTGAAACAGTCACGTCTGTAAAGCCTTGGCATTATTCATTTTCACTTTCCCCCGAACACGAAGCCGAACAAGCGGTTCAATTTATCAGTGAAAATAAACACCAAAATCCGCTTATTATTGCGCCTGATTCTGACTACGGTAAACGTGTTGCAGAGGCATTTAAAAATGAATGGCAAACACGGTATAACAGGGAAATTGAACAACATTTTTTCACTTCTAAGTCGAAATTAGATTCTTTTATTGAGCGCGTTTTATACACGGACCAAAGTCAAACCCGTATTAATCAAATGAAAAGCCTGACGCGTCTTTCGCTTGAAACAGCGGTCCGCAGCCGTACCGATATTGATGCGATTTATCTGGTCAGTAAGCGTGATGAACTGATCTTACTTAAACCCTTTATCGATGTCACTGTCAGCCCTTTTGCTGACCGGATACCACTCTATGCCAGTTCTCGTTCTCATCAATTTGACCGCGGTGGTCTGCAAAATAAGGAGTTATCAAATTTCACATTTTCAGATATGCCCTTTCTTATCCATCAACAGGATGAAATAATAACCACGCTGAATGAGGTGTTACCAAGGCAGTCCTATGCTGCGTTACGCTTGTTCGCCTTAGGTTTTGATAGTTACCAATTGATTGGGCAACTAATGCAGTTACAAACCAATAAAGATTATTACTACCCCGGTTTAGGCGGTCAATTAAGCCTGGATTTAAATAATACGGTTCAACCAGCATTGAGTTGGGCAACATACTATCAGGGAGAATTAGTTGAAGTTGCCTCGCCTACTACAAGCGAGTAACTCAAAAGGGGTACTTGCAGAGAAACAAGCCTTATCTTATTTACAAGAACAAGGCTTAAGGTTAATTTGCCAAAATTATTACTGCCGTTTTGGTGAAATAGATTTGATTATGATCGATCAAGATACCCTTGTTTTTATTGAAGTGCGCTATAGAAAAAACAGTGATTTTGGCGGGCCGTTTGCTTCTATTAATAAAAGCAAACAGCGTAAAATAATCACCACTGCGAAGCATTATTTGCGAACATTAGAAGATGAACCCTTTTGCCGCTTTGATGCTATTGCTATCGACAGCAAATCAACCACACCCGCTTGGATCCAAAATGCCTTTCAAGAATAAGATGATATAACATAATGATAAATGAAAAAATTCACGCACACTTTGCCGAAAGTATTCAAACCTCAATAGTCGCAGCTGAAGCGCTACCGGAATTAATTGAAAAAGCAGTAATGTTATTGAGCAAAACACTGATCAAAGGAAATAAAATACTAGTTTGTGGTAATGGCGGCGCAGCCGCTTTGGCGCAGATTTTTGCCTCGCATCTGCTCAATAAATATGAAAAAGAACGCCCTTCTCTTCCGGCTATCGCTATTACGGCCGACTCAGCACTGTTATCAGCCATTGCCACGGACAGCCATTTTAATGAAATTTACGCAAAACAGATTGCGGCACTATCTCAAGATGGAGATCTGTTATTAGTTATCAGTCATGGGGGTAATAGCCGCAATTTAATTAAAGCCGTAGAGACCGCCTTGAGTAAAAATTTACAAATTATTATATTAAATGGCGTGGATGGGGGGGAACTTGCCGGTTTGTTAGGCTCCGATGACATAGAAATAAGAGCGCCGAGTGATAAAGGATCACGTATTGAGGAGATTCATCTTCTGGTTATTAACTGCTTGAGTGATTTGATTGATCAAGAACTTTTCCCACAACAATAAGGATTAATATGCAGAAAATATTTCTAAGCATCTTTCTTGGTACTCTGCTACTGCTGCAGGGCTGTGCCGGTGGTTTAATTGTAATGGCTGGGACTGCCGTAGCAGTAAGCAGTGATGAGCGCAGTATTTCTGAGCAGCTAAGTGATGACTCTTTATCCATGGATGCCTTATATAAAATTAATGAACTTAACATTAATAAGGAAGATATTCGTATTAACTTAATCAGTAATAGCGGTTATCTGCTGATCATAGGCCAAGTGACGAGCCAACAATGGAGTGAGAAAATAGAGAAACAGTTAAACACCTTGCCTAATGTAAAAGGTATTTATAATCAGTTAAGAATTGGTCAACCTATTGGTTTTGCGCAACAAAGTATAGACAGCTGGATCACTACCAAAGTTAAAGGCAAACTGACCGCAAATGATAATGTAAATCCCCTTAAAATAAAAGTGGCAACCGAAAATTCAGAAGTGTTTTTAATTGGTAAAGTAACGAAAGAGATGGCCGATCAAGCAACGGGTATCACCCGTCAAGTTAATGGCGTAAAACGAGTAAATCGCGTTTTTCAACTTAAATAGCTTAGGTCTAAATTAGCGTATAAAAAAAGGCTTAATCCATGATTAAGCCTTTTTTATAAGCCTGAAATAAGGGCTCTTTGCGATTATTTTTCTATTAATGAATAAATAGCTGAAGATTTACTTTTTAATTCATTACACTGCTCACACCATAAATTGGCTGCCCCACAAGCCTGTAATAGCGCAAGTTGGGACCCGCACTGCTCACATAACAAATGAAGTTTTAAGTCACTGTCGCAAGCATCACAATAATAATGTTGTTTCTGTATGCCCTTAGACTCTATTTCATAAGCACATTTAGGGCATTTTAATGCCATTATTTTTTACTTTTTTTATGAAACTTCACCAGACGTTGACGTTTATACATCTGATTTGGTGTCAATTTATTACGACGCCCTGCAAACGGGTTAGTACCTTCACGGAATTCAATACGAATCGGTGTGCCCATAATACCCAGTGAGCGGCGGAAGTAATTCATCAAATAACGTTTGTAAGAATCCGCTAATTTTTTCACTTGATTACCATGAATAACAATCAGTGGCGGATTATAGCCCCCTGCATGGGCATAACGTAATTTAACACGACGACTACCTACCATAGGAGGCTCGTGATCAGCTGCCGCCATGGTCATAATACGCGTTAAAATTGACGTAGAGATACGTTTTGTCGAAGAGTCATAGGCTTCTTCAACAGATTCATATAAATGGCCGACACCCGTTCCGTGCAGCGCAGAGATAAAATGAATTTTTGCAAAATCGATAAAACCTAAACGGCGATCCAGTTCACTTTTAACCCGCTCTTTGTCGTATTCGGTCATGCCATCCCATTTATTGACAGCAATGACTAATGAACGTCCCGCATTCAGGGTAAAACCTAACAAACTTAAATCCTGATCCGAAATACCATCTCGTGCATCAATAATCAAGAGCACAACGTTACAGTCTTCAATCGCTTGTAATGTTTTAATAACAGAGAATTTTTCAACGGTTTCGTTTACTTTTTTACGCTTGCGCACACCGGCAGTATCAATAAGAATATATTCCCGATCATCACGGCTCATGGGAATATAAATACTATCACGTGTTGTTCCGGGCAGATCGTACACAAGAACACGTTCTTCGCCTAAAATTCGATTGGTAAGCGTAGACTTGCCCACATTAGGACGGCCTATTAGAGCCAATTTAATAGGTAAAGCGGCCAGGCGTTCCTGCTCTTTTAGTAATAAAGCTTCATCTTCTTCAACAAATTCAAGACCAGTTTCCAGATCAGAAAAGTCATCTTCCTGCTCGACATCATCGAAGAAACCATCTAAGGCGATCTCAATCATCTGGCGCACACCTTTACCCTGTGCAGCCGCGATATGATAAACCTCGCCAAGTCCAAGCGCATAAAACTCGGCACAAACAGAATCGGCATCAACACCATCTGTTTTGTTAGCAACAACAAAGACTTTTTTATCTTGTTTACGCAGGTGATCTGCGATGGCTTCATCTGCAATGGTCATACCGGCACGTGCATCAACTAAAAACAAAACCGCATCGGCTTCATCAATGGCCAGTAAAGACTGACCTGCCATTAAAGCATCAATACCCTCTTCATCACCGGTAATACCGCCTGTATCAATAACGATAAATTCGTGTTCATCGATTTTCGCCTGACCGTATTTACGATCTCGCGTTAAACCTGGAAAATCCGCGACTAATGCATCACGAGTACGAGTTAAGCGGTTAAACAAAGTTGATTTACCCACATTTGGGCGGCCGACTAAAGCGACAACTGGTAACATATTTCAATCCTATCAAACAAAAAAAAGCCCCTCCGCAATAAATACGAGGGGCTGTAAGTATACAGTAAAAATGTAAGGAATTATTCTACATTTATCGATGGTTTTTCAATCGCAATTAATTTACCACTGCGAGAGAGTAAATAAAGGTGTGTTCCTGTCGTAACAGGCTCTTTATATAATCCATTAGAATCAATTTTTTGTTGCGCAGCAAACTGCCCGGTATCACGGTTGATCCAATGTAAGTAACCTTCCCCATCGCCGACAACAAGATACTCATTAGCAACAGTGACGGCGGTGACATTACGATAAGACAATTGTTCGTTTACCCAAATCTGATCGCCTGTACGGCGGTCAACAGCATACACCCAGCCTCGATAATCCGTTAAATAAAGGCGATTGCCTGATAACGTAATATTATTAAAACCAGAATACTTAGTTGACCAGAGCTGTTCACCCTTGAGCAAGTCAATGGCGGCTAAATTTCCGTTATAAGCGAGTGCAAAAATCTGACCGTTGGAGATGACAGGTTGCATATCGACATCCACAATACGATCTAATTCAGTCGCTCCATGCGGACGAGCGATTGGAAGTTGCCACAATGCCTGACCGGTCTCAAGTAAGGCTGCTGAAACAAAACCATCAGCTCGTCCGTAAATAATTCCGCCTTGAGAAATTGAAGGGGTAGAACTACCGCGTAATGTTAAATTAGGCTGTTTATTGGTCAGTGACCAAAGTTGTTCTCCGGTCTGGCTATCCAGAGCAATCAGCTCTCCACGGCTTGTATGCACAACCACTTTACCGTTTGCGTAGGCGGGTTTAGCGAGCACTTCACCACTGACGCTAGATAACCATTTTAACTCACCACTGTTTTTATCAATCGCTAAAACTTGCGCATTTTCAGTGCCGATAAATAAGGTATCCATTGCCAATGTGATACCACCGGAAAATCGTGCTGAACGGTTTAATTGATTGCTTTCATGTTCACTAAAATCATTGGACCAAAGTAATTCCCCTTCTTTTAGTGTAAAAGCTTTGATTTTTCCTTCACGAGAAGCGGCATAAATAGCATCTGAATCAACAGCAGGTTGTAATTGTGAATAATATTTATCAACACCGTTGCCCACACTTTTTTGCCAGGCAACCTTAGGTTGATAGGACGCTTCAAAAATAGGTAAGTTTGCCATCACCACAACATCTTCTTCACTATTAAAAAGCGAACAGCCCGTTAATAAAAAAGCGGTTCCCGAAATAACAGCAATACTTTTAAGCCATTTTTTCATCTGGTATCTCAATCTATTTTTCAGTTTCAAGAATTGGAGCAGCAATTTTTTTATCATTGACAGTGGCAAGATCATCAAATTGTAATTGCAAAATGGGTCCAATATTTCCCTCAATGGCATTAACCGCATCTTGAAATGCAGTACGCGCTTTTTCAATATCACCCATATTTAAATATATTGACCCTTTAACTTGATTTGCTTTCGCTAAAAAGCTGGGTTCAGTAATTAATGTCAGGGTTTTTAACGCCTGTTCATACTCACCTAGTTGGGCTTCTACGCGGGCTAATCGTAAATTAATAACGGCATTGAGCGGCGCATATTCATTTTGTGATTGCAGTTGTACAAATTGCGCTTTAGCGAGGGCGAAATCTTTTTGCTGTACTGCTTCTTTGGCAAGCAGCAAAGAGGCTAATACACCATAGTTATTATCCTGGTTGCCAGCGATAAAGGCTCTTATACTGTCAAGACCTGCTTCACCACCTTGGCTTTCAAATTTAACTAACATATCCGAATAAGCCTGCGAAGCCTCTTCTTGACCGGTGATCACCGACGCGTTATAAAAACGCCAGCCCCAAAGCCCAGCCAGTCCAATAACGGCTGCAATCATTAATGTATTGCCGTTTTCTTTCCACCATTTTTTAATCGCAATAACCTGCTGTTCTTCTGTTTCGTAACCTTCGATAATATCAACCACTGTTTATTCCTTGTTATAGATTTTTAAAGATAATGTTAAAAATAGCTAGGTAATACCTTAATTAGCTCATTCATTGCAACACTTTGTTGCTCATACTTACCTTGCAAGTCTTTTATTGTGACACAATCGCTCTCTAACTCATTTTCAGCAATGATCAGTGCCAAACGTGCACCACTTTTATCAGCGCGTTTCATCTGTTTTTTAAAGTTACCAGCACCGCAATGGTGCATCATTTTAAGCATCGGCAATTCAGTTCGAATCAGTTCTGCCACCTTAAAACCGGCTATATCTGCACCGTCACCAACAACTATACTATATATATCAACATCTTTTTTAACATCATCATTTAATGCCAGTGTTTCCAGCATCAGAATAATTCTTTCCAGACCCATTGCAAAGCCAACCGCAGGCGTTGCTTTACCACCGAGTTGTTCAACCAATCCATCGTAACGACCACCCGCACAGATTGTACCTTGCGATCCAAGGCTAGTGGTTACCCACTCAAAGACAGTACGGTTATAATAATCTAAACCACGTACTAAACGCTCATTAATAACATATTTAATACCCGCTGCATCAAGATATTTTTGCAGTTGGGCAAAGTGTTCGGCAGATTCGTCATCAAGATAGGCGGATAGTTTTGGTGCATCGACTAATAACGCTTGAATATCCGGATTTTTACTATCAAGAACACGTAATGGATTACTTACCATACGACGCTTGCTATCCTCATCCAGCTGTTCAACATGGGTCGACAAATAGACAACTAATGCTTCTTTGTATAACGCGCGCGCTTCGTTAGAGCCTAAAGAGTTCAACTGTAATTCTACCTGTTTATCTATCCCAAGCGCTCGCCATAAACGCGCTGAAAGTAAAATTACTTCAGCGTCAATATCTGCACTGCCTATACCGAAGGTCTCCACACCAAATTGGTGAAACTGACGGTAGCGTCCTTTTTGTGGGCGTTCGTGTCTAAACATCGGGCCGGTGTACCATAAACGGCGTTCCTGATTATATAATAAGCCATGCTCGTTTCCGGCACGCACGCAGGATGCGGTTCCCTCAGGACGTAATGTTAAGCTATCTCCGTTACGATCGGCAAAAGTATACATCTCTTTTTCAACAATATCGGTCACTTCGCCGATTGAACGTTTGAAAAGAGTCGTATTTTCAACAATTGGCATACGTATTTCAGAGTAACCGTAACTGCTCACGACTTGCCTGAATAATGACTCTAATTTTTGCCAAACGGGTGTTTGTTCAGGAAGGGTATCGTTCATGCCACGAATTGCTTGAATCTTTTTTGCCACAATGATTTCCACATACAGTTGAGAATAAAAGAGTGAGTCATTATAGGGACTTTTCAAATTAGATGAAACCATGCAGCGGGCTTTCTCAGACAATTTTTAATATCTTATTGACTAACTTATGAAAAATCCTGTTATTCCTTAAAAATAACAGGCTGAGTTATGCCCATGATACTTCAAGATGCAAAGTCAGCAAGGAAAATTGTGCCGAGATGCTAGGCATAAAATTGAAGTATAGTTATTCTACAGAGAGATTTTATAACAAAGCAGATTGGTAACATTTTCCTTGCCCTACGGGGTGCTAGCTCGAAAACCAGCGCTGCGTTGAACCAATCGCAAAGGGAATAACCATTTAAGATGTAAATGCTTGCATTTACATCTACCGCTAGAGGATTAACGCAGTTAATCGCTCGAAAGGTCATGTTGCGTCTTGCTCTGGTCTCCGACCTTGCGCCTGACAAAGCATCTTGAAGTAACATGGGTATAGATACCCAAATTACTTAAAAATGCAGGACACTGCATCTTTAAGTGGTTTGGTATAGCGTTAATGATTTAAACTTTTAGGATGATATTGCTCTGATCCGTACGACTGACACGGGCTCGAATTTTCGCTTCAAGCTGATCAATCACGTTATTATTATCAAAACGATCCCGTTGACGCACCCCATCTTCGTAAAAACCACTTTTATTGCTACCGCCAGTAATGCCCAAATCAGACATTAACGCTTCTCCCGGCCCATTGACGACACAACCAATAATCGAGACATCCATTGGCATAGTAATATCTTCAAGACGTTCCTCTAAAGCATTAACCGTCGCAATAACATCAAATTCTTGACGTGAACAGGTTGGACAGGCAATAAAATTAATACCACGGCTGCGAATACGTAATGATTTTAAAATATCAAAACCCACTTTAATTTCCTCTACAGGATCTGCAGCCAAGGATACTCGTAGGGTATCGCCTATGCCTTGGGAAAGTAACATACCTAAGCCAACCGCTGATTTAACCGAGCCACTGCGAAGTCCACCGGCTTCGGTGATCCCTAAATGCAGAGGTTGGTTTATCTGTTTTGCAAGCAGTTGATATGATTCAACCGCCAGCTGTGCATCTGATGCTTTTACACTCACTTTAAATTGATCAAAATTAAGCCGGTCTAAAATATCCACATGGCGTAATGCAGAATCAACCAATGCTTGTGCCGTTGGCTCCCCATATTTTGCTTGAATATCAGCTTCCAATGAGCCGCCATTTACCCCTATTCGAATAGGAATATTATGATCACGCGCACAATCAACAACGCTGCGGATGCGTCGCTCATTACCAATATTTCCCGGGTTAATGCGCAGACAATCAACGCCATATTCAGCGACTTTCAGGGCGATACGATAATCAAAATGGATATCGGCAATCAGCGGGATATTACTTAAGGCTTTAATTTCTCGAAAAGCCTCCGCAGCATTCATAGTCGGCACTGAAACGCGCACCATATCCGCACCAACCGCTTCTAAGCGTTTGATTTGTGCTACTGTTGCAGCAACGTCCGTGGTCAAAGTATTGGTCATAGATTGCACTGTAATTGGCGCATTTCCACCAACAGGTACATTACCCACCATGATCTGTTTTGATACACGACGTACAATTGAAGAAGGATGGCTCATAATACTTTTACTCTTTGCTGATAGACCACTGTTTCAAAGAATAGTCCATTTGGTAATAATATTTCCCCTCAAACCGCATTAAGATGCTCTATTCGCTTTCGAAGAAACGTCCATAAAAGACCTGCTGCTACGTCGTTAGCTGGTTTAGGATTGGGGATAGGGATAGGGATAGGTTTACTATGCAAATTTTTTCTGTTCAAACCAACACTTACTCTGGAATAGAAAACTGCAGCGTTTGTCCCGCGGTAAAATCAGGCTCGATTCTTTTTCCTTGATATTTTACTACAACAGCGCTTGGTGCACCTAATTTTATTTCAAATGGCGCGATTCCGTCGATTGACAAAATATCATCCTGTTTGTAAAGACCAAAAGCTAAACGTTCACCCGTTGCATCAACTATTTCAGTCCAACAATCTGCTGAAAAAGATAAATAAAGAGACTCACTAATAGCCGTTGGTGGCGACTCAAGCTGCTCATTATTTTCAAGCTTAACACTTATATTCTCTGTATTTATTTTATTTGCACTGCTCGTTTGATTGACTGTGCTTTCAATGACAGTCTCGTTGATATTTTTATCAACGGCTGCCTCGCTGATGGTTGTATCAACGACTGCCTTGCTGACGATTGTACCAACGACGGCCTCGCTGACGGTTGTATCAACGACTGCCTCGCTGACGGTTGTATCAACGACTGCCTCACCGATGGTTTCATCAACAGCTGCCTCGCTGACGGTTGTATCAACGACTGCCTCTCCGATGGTTGTATCAACGACTGCCTCGCTGATGGTTTCATCAACGGCTGCGCCCACAGTTGTCTCTGTTAATGCAGGCGAACCCTCGTTATTGATAGCAACCGGATTGAAAGGTTTATTTTCAATATTTTCGCTACTTTCTGCGCTGACTTTAGTCGCTGCTTCCCCCGCGAAAAATAAATCTGGCTGCTTAGCGAACACTATAGCGAGTATCGCGACTAACAATAAAGCAAGTAAAAGCCACCGGGGAATTAATCTTTTTTTGCCAGCGGGCGCCATACTAGCCGTGGCTCTAAGACTCGTGTCCCGCGCCTGATGTTTGGAAAATTGTTGGTATTCAACAAATTCATTCAAGGATTTTAAAGCGACTAATTTTGCATAGTTAGCAAGGTATCCACGTAGATAAATAGGGGCATATTTACCACTTTCAATCAAAGCAGAGATATCATCTTCCAGCTCTCTCACCACACTTTCCTTTAAATTCAAAAGATTAGCAACCTGTTCGACTGATAATGACGCTTTTAGTCTGGCATTATGCAATGCGAGACCCAGTGGGGTAACAATTTGAGGTGTGTCGTTATTCATAGTATCCATGATTTAAATAGTCTAGTGCTTGATGGGATTCGGGAAATTTTTCTAATAATATTCCGGCATATTTATTCATATTTGCATGTTGTCCGGTCGCATAGCTTAACCGAATCCATTGCCATAAACTTTCCGCAGAGTATCCTTTTTGTTTTTGATAATTGGATAAATTTAATTGTGCCTCTGTATAATTTTGTTTCGTGATATTTATCTTTGTTAGTACAAGGTTCAAATATAATTTATTCGGATTATGTGCAAGTGAAGATTGGTAATAAAATAATGCTTTCTCTAGATTTTTTATTTCTTCAGCACATAATCCCGCATTCTCATAGGTATCAGCAACATTACTATAACTAAGCTGTTCAAGTGCAGTTAAAAATGCCTTGTCTGCTTCTGCGTAACGCTTTTGCTGACACAAAAATGTACCATAATTATTGTAAGTATCCGAATTTTTGGGATCTAGGGATAGAGACTTTTTATACATCTGTTCAGCTTTTTCATTTTCCTTGACTGCTTGATAATAATAAGCAAAAACACGATAAACAGTGGCATCTTTAGGCTGGTATTCTAATGCTTTTTCAAGATTTTCTTTCGCTTGCTGCATCTGCTTATTTTCTAAATAAACGAGTGCAAGTTTCACACGTATTCTGGATGCACCCTCTGGGTCCAATGCCATTTTTTGACCCGCACCAGTATTTTTGGTAGTGGTCGTCGTTGCACTCGAAGTACAGCCCGACAAAACGAGCAAGAGCAAAATAGAAAAAAAAGTTTGACGCATATATCCCTTAAAATGGCGTTAACTAATCTAATACATCAAAGTAATAATGCACTAATTTTAGAGTTTCAAATATTCTCAAAGAAGTAATCATATTGTGACGGAAAATACCGGTTCTTTCATTCTTTTTATTGCCATAACGGCATGTCAAGCAGCTGTTCAAGTTATTGAGTCTACTTGTATCGCTACTCGACTTCAAGTTACAAATTAAGAGGAAAGCTCAGACAACTAAGCTGAGCACAATATGCAAAGAATAGCCTATCCTTTTTAAATATTGCAACCAGAGCTGCTACCGAGTTATCTGCTGTAGGAAAGTTCGATAAACAGCGATCTTATCCGTTATTCAGTTTTAATGTGAAATGCCTATTTTTAACTTTATGTCTACAATCCAGACTCTTTTTGAGCTGCTGAGTTGTGCCATTTACAATAAGACAGGCTAAAAAGTTAACCCGCGCTAATCGCGATGTTTTCACCCTGCAGGCGTTTTTTCATGGTGCGTTTAGTCCGATCAATCACATCTCCGACAAGTTGCCCGCATGCAGCATCAATATCATCACCGCGCGTTTTACGGACGGTAACGGTATAACCATATTCCATTAACACTTTATTAAAACGATCCACTCGGCTGTTGCTTGGTTTTTGGTAATCATTACCCGGGAAGGGGTTAAAAGGAATCAGGTTTATCTTACAAGGTGTATCTTTAAGTAAAATTGCCAACTCATGAGCTTGATCAGTCGAATCATTAAAATGGTCCAGCAGTAAATACTCTATATATACTTTACCACGGTTAGCCTTTGATTTTGCGATATAACGTTTCACACCCGCTAAGAAATCAGCAATATTGTACTTATCGTTAATGGGCATCATTTGAGAGCGCAATGTATCGTTGGCAGCATGCAATGAAATAGCTAAAGAAACATCAATGCGATCGCCTAAAATATCAAGCGCAGGAACAACGCCTGATGTTGATACCGTGACACGGCGTTTTGAAAGTGCATAACCAAAATCATCTAACATCAATTCCATGGCAGGAATAAGATTATTAAGGTTAAGTAACGGCTCTCCCATGCCCATCATGACCACATTAGTAATGGGCCGCTTACCGCTTTCCCCTGTTACACCGACAATTTTAGCCGCACGCCAAACTTGACCAATAATTTCGCTAACGCTTAAATTACGGTTGAATCCCTGCTGGGCAGTAGAGCAGAAATTACAGGCTAATACACAACCTACCTGTGAAGAAATGCACAAAGTCGCACGATCTTTTTCTGGAATATAGACAGTCTCAACTTCTTGATCGCCTACCGTCATAGCCCATTTTATCGTTCCATCATTACTGCGTTGTTCGACTTTAATCTCTGGTGCAACAATTTCTGCGCATTCTTTTAATTTTTGGCGCAGTTTTTTATTAACGTTACTCATCAGATCAAAATCTTCACAGCCATAATGATAAATCCATTTCATCACTTGCTCTGCACGAAAGGGTTTTTCGCCCAATTCGACAAAAAACGCACGTAAACCTTCGCGGTTCAAATCCAGTAGGTTTACTTTTTTTATATTCATGAAAGCCTCGTTAACAACAATAAATTATTCAATACTGTCAGGCTCTGTTGAACTTTCTGCAATGAAAGGTTAACAGTCCCGATATAATCAAAATTAGGAAAAGGATTGTACAAAGGTTAGACGCATTTGGCTAGGGTGAAAATAACAAATAAAAATACATTATCTAATGAAAAATCTATTTTCCTATTTAAACAACTGTCAATATTGGTATTTGTAGTTTTTTTAACCAACTGTGATAAATTTCAGGGGACAATTCATCACCCCGTCGATTAATCGTTTTTTGAATTTTCCTTGCGGTAAAAAGTCTAAATTGAGTAGCTTTTACGCATCACCGGCTCTATATCATGGATATTGACGATACTGACCGTTTGCCCTGCCTTAAGATCCGATAAAACCATTTGCCATCCTCTTTAAACCTTAATAAAAAATACAAATGCTAATTATTATCATTTATATTTAATGTTAATACAAAGACTTGCTCCGTTTAATGTTCCAGATCATCTTTATTTACAGTCTTCGATTCAAATAATAAGTGCATAACTTGAATAGGTAGAAAAAACGGTCAGCTGACTATATGCTAATCGCTTTTTCTCCGGCAAGAGATGCAACAATGAAAACATATAACCAACTGACCTACGAACAACGATGCCAGATTTATGCCTTAAAGAAAACAGGTTTGAGTCAAAATAAAATAGCAAAGCAACTAAGTGTTAGCCACTCAACGATTAGCAGGGAGTTGTCCCGTAATACAGGTAAGCGTGGTTATCGTATTCAGCAAGCTCAAATATCATCAGATAAGCGTCGATTAGCCGCTTGTAAAGCCATTAAAATGACAACAAGTCTCATTGAGTTAATTGACTCCAGAATTAAAGAAAAATGGAGTCCAGAGCAGATATCAGGCAGGCTTAGAGAGCAACAAAGCATCAATATTAGCCATGAAACCATTTATCAGCATGTTTGGTCAGATAAAAAAAGTGGCGGTAACTTATTCAAAAAATTACGTAGGAAAGGAAAAATTTACCAAACACGCAATAAAGATAAGCAAGCAGGTAGAGGGTTTATAAAGAACCGCATAAGTATTGATGAGCGCCCACAAGTTGTTGATGATAAAAGCAGAATGGGTGATTGGGAAATCGACCTGGTTATTGGCAAAGGACACAGTGGCGCGTTGGTCACTATTGTAGAGCGGAAAACTAGCTTTACGGTGTCGACACGTGTAGATGACAAATCAGCGAAAACAGTCACAGCAGCGACCATTGCTTTGTTAAAACCGTTTGAAGATTCCGTAATAACGATCACTGCGGATAATGGTAAAGAATTTGCTTATCATGAAGAAATGACTGAGAGTTTGAAATGTGATGTGTATTTTGCAGATCCTTATTGTTCGTGGCAACGAGGATTGAATGAAAACACCAATGGTCTATTACGACAATATTGGCCGAAATCAACAGACTTCAAAAAAGTATCGCAATCAGAAGTTCAAGATGTAATAGTCAAACTCAATGATAGACCAAGAAAAAAAAAAAATTACAAAACGCCAGCCAAATTAATGGCTGAACATAGAGTGGCTATAGCCGCTTAGTGGTTATGCACTTCAAAGTTGAATCTGCCAGTATTTAAAAAAGACTCTGGTAGACTTACGCTCACACAATTCAGAGAATAGGAATTCATATGGACTTCAGCGACCTTAATCTTGTTTATTCGACCGATGGTGGCAAGATTGATAATCCAAAAATTGAAAAAAAAGCAGCTAAAGGTGATGGTATTGTTCGCCTTCATCGTGAAACTAAAGGGCGCAAGGGCAAAGGAGTAACTTTAATAAAAGGGCTAGAATTGGATGAAAAAGCATTAAAAGCACTTGCCAAAGAGATAAAGAAACGCACCGGAACGGGGGGGAGTGTCAAAGATTTCGTGATAGAGATTCAGGGCGACCAACGGGAAATTATTCAACTTCTTTTAGAGCAAAAAAATTACAAGGTAAAATTAGCCGGCAGTTGATAGCAACACGAGCGGCCTTAACAGCATTAAGAAGCAGTATCTTAATCGGGTGCTACTAAGCCCATTCAAGCACTAGAATAATAGGCAGTTGGCGGGATGGTTAAGCATTTTTTTTGTTATAAAGTGCTTGAGATGAAAAATCAATGCCCTGCCAGCCGGAAATCATAAATTGGCGAATATTTTGATGATCCTTCGCCTGCGGATGTTTTAAAACATCTTCCCGGTAATAATGACCAAAACATGCCAGTACTACGAGGTTCATTCTAGCGCTAAAATAATAGTAGGCAGTTGACGGGACGATTAAGCCTTTATTTTTTATAAAGTGCTTGAGATGAAAAATCAATGCCCTGCCAGCCGGAAATCATAAATTGGCGAATATTTTGATGATCCTTCGCCTGGGGATGTTTTAAAACATCTTCTCGGTAATAATGACCAAAACATGCCAGTGTTTGTGGTGCAGTTAAATCGTGTAATTTTGCAAAAGAGAAGATCTTACATGAGCCAGAGTTTTGACCCGCTACATTTAAATGTGGACCATTTTTAAACGCAGTTTCGGTAAAATTATAATTTTTTTCAATTAAATCTAACACATCAGAGAAGGCTATCTCTTGAGGTTGATTTTTTATTTTTTCTAAAAATTCATCAAGCAACATAATAATTATCTCCCCTTTTACGAATCAAAATAAATGGTTTTATCCGCTGGCATGTTTTCGGGACTAACAGACTCACCTTGAATCACCTTCTCTTCAGAAGCCCATTCGCCAAGATCGATCAGTTGACAACGTTTACAACAAAATGGACGGTGACTGTTTTCAATTATCCATTCGACTTGTTTTTTACAGGTTGGGCAGTTAACTATCATACAAAACTCCTAGCAATATAAAACTTCTAGCAACAAATTTGCTGAAACTCAATACTGTCTGACGTATTTTTTTCACTTTCGGCGCTCATAAATCGGATTGAATAACGCTGTTTGTGACCGCTTATAACAGGATACACGGCTTGGTTTTTATCCACTTTGACAACAATAAAACCACACTTTTCAACTTCTGCCTGATAAAAACCATTTTTAGCAATCTGTTTTGTATTGATAGCTTGAGAACGCTTTATTGTTAGAAAAAATGTTAATGCTTTTTCTAAACTGGCAAAATGGCTAAACCAGGATTGTGCATCATTCTGGCGTTTTTCCAGGTCACTGGCTAACCAAAAGTGAAACTGTGGCAAATCAAAATTACAGGTACCACCGGGAATAAAAAAACGCTGTTTTAAAGAAGTTAAAAAACGGTTGTCTTTAAAAAACCGCAGTTTTTTTGACAGGCGCAGTACATCTTGAATGAGTCCCTCAATTTCTGAGATTAAATCAGTCTCTTTTTTATGATCCACTCCATCATGGTTTAACCAATTTTTCATCTGCTCAGATAACAAACGCAAATCTTTGACTAACTCATGACGAATGTCGCTACGTTCAGCTAATTCAAGCAATTCCAATAAGGCTTTAAAAAAAATAGTTGAGTCATTTACATGCTCAAAAGAGATACTCATTTTAAGCTGAGCGAAGAGAAATTCAAAACGTAAATAACTACGATTTTTCTCATTCAGAGGGTATTCAAAAGCGACCATTTTTATCTAGATATCTCGACTAAAAATGGTAACAATACAGTAAAAGTGGGCAAACAGGAAACAAATATCAGTTATTTGATTAGTTTTTCAACTTACGAAATTGAGTATCAAGCTGCTGCACAATTTTTTCTAATGCTGACCGCGCGAGATGGTTGTTATCGATAATAAAATCCGCTTTCTGCAGGCGAGTTTTCCTGTCTATTTGGCTCGCAATAATAGCATAAATAACCTCTTCACCCGCACCATCACGTGCACAAGCCCTTTTTACTTGTAAAGCAGGGCTGGCATCAACAACCAAATCATAATCGGTTAATTTATCCAAATTATTCTCAAATAATAAGGGTGCTTCCAATAAGACATAATCTCCCTTGGCCTTAGCGAGTTGATCAACTATCTGAGCGCGAATAAGAGGATGCAGTAAATTATTTATCCACAATTTTTCCTGCTCATTTTTAAAAATAAGCTCCCGTAAAAAAGGTCGATTAAGCTCCCCGCTCATCAGCACCTCATGACCAAAGTGCTGCTCGATTTCCCGCAATGCCGGTTGTCCCTTTTCAACAACCTGCCGTGCCAAAAAATCCGCATCAATAATCTGAATGCCTAATTCGGAAAAAAAACGGGACACTGTCGACTTCCCACTACCAATCCCGCCTGTCAAGCCAATAATTAATGTCATAATATTCCTTTAGACCCAAATTACTTGAAGATACATCTTCAAATAATTTAGGTCTAGATTAGATTTATTTTTCTTATTTATAAGAGTTGTCACTGTAGAACATTGGTATTAACAATGCATTAAGGTAATATTTGTTTTTTTATTGTTAATGGAAATTCAGCATGGTTGCACAAGAAATAATTCGGAGTGTCAAAATCGCGTTAGATGAAGATTTAAACGGCCTCTCTCCACTTGAAGGTGATATCTCAGCGAATTTAATCCCTGAAGGTAGACAAGCTAAAGCGATTGTTATAACACGTGAAGATGCGGTTTTTTGTGGCCAGGCATGGACCGAAGAAATCTTTCGCCAACTAGGTAATCAAGTGAAAATAACTTGGTTTGTCAAAGAGGGTGATTTTGTTAAAGCCAATAGTCAATTATTTAGTCTTGAAGGAGCAGCGCGCACTTTATTAACGGGTGAACGTACAGCGCTTAATTTTATACAAACATTGTCAGGTATTGCAACAACAGTGAAACAGTATACAGATTTAATCAAGGACACTGATTGTAAATTACTTGATACCCGTAAAACCTTACCCGGTTTACGTCATGCCTCAAAATATGCCGTGTTATGTGGCGGCGGTTTGAATCATCGTTTAGGTCTGTATGACGCCTATTTAATTAAAGAAAACCACATTATGGCTTGTGGCGGCATTGAAGCGTCAGTCAAAATGGCTAAAAAACAACACCCGGAGCGATTAGTTGAAGTAGAAGTGGAGTCTATTGCGGAATTAAAAGAAGCATTAAATGCGGGCGCAGAGCGTATTATGTTAGATAATTTCAGTATTGCAATGATGCTCGAAGCCGTGGCCCTTAATAGTGAAAACCCAAACTCAACGGCAAAGTTAGAAGTTTCAGGTAATGTTAATAGCGACACTATCCTTCCCTACGCAAAAACGGGCGTGGATTATATTTCTGTGGGCGCTTTAACCAAACATGTACGGGCCATCGATTTATCAATGCGTTTTATCGCTTAATACCAAATTCTTTCATTTTTTTTGCATTTATGCAGGTTCAACCACATGATAACTAGATATAAAACACTAGCTTGGTCTTTGCCATTGATTTGATTCATAAAACCCTGTTATTTCACCACTTAGTGAGTGGCCGGCTGAAGTTATACAAAATAGTTCCCTGCGTCTGATTAGTGACATTGCTATGATTTGTATTTATTAAAAACCGCCCTAAGCTTGTTGGACTGTTTAGGGAGTTTTTTATGTCATATAAGATATTATTTTTTCTACTTTGTCTTTTTTCACCTTTATCTCACTCAAACGAAACTTTATCACCTCCGATTCAACTTGCTACCCTTTATCATCAAGATATTAATATCCAGGCATATTGGGTAAGCGAGAAATTGGATGGCGTGCGTGCTTATTGGGACGGCAAACAACTCATTTCCAAGCAGGGTAATGTTTTTAATGCGCCGGGGTGGTTTATTAAAGATTTCCCACAACAGCGATTAGATGGTGAGTTGTGGATTAATCGTCATCAATTTGAACAAGTTTCAGGGATCACGCGAAAACTGCAGCCCATTGATCAAGAGTGGCAAAAAATATCTTTTATGATTTTTGACCTGCCTGGCTCTGATGCTGATTTCACATCCCGTTTACAACAAATACAAAAATTAATTCAGTCAAGTGACTCAGCCTATCTCAAAATGATTAAACAACAACGAGTTGAAAATAATCAGCAGCTGCAATTATTATTAGAGCAGGTACTCAATAATGGGGGTGAAGGGTTAATGCTACATAAAGGGGAAGCTTACTATCAGGCAAAACGCAGTAAAGATTTAATGAAATTAAAAAAATATGAAGATGCTGAGGCGGTTGTTATTCAGTATTTTCCCGGTAAAGGGAGAAACGCTGGTAGGCTTGGATCATTACTTGTTGAAACAAAAGAGGGAATTAAATTCAAAATTGGTACTGGATTCTCCGATCTAGAGCGTGAAAACCCACCGCCTATTGGCGCTACAATCACTTATAAATACACTGGAAAAACAAATAATAATGTTCCCCGTTTTGCCAGCTTTATGCGTATTAGAGACGCTTATTAAAGATTAAAGTATTAAAAATTAAACGGGTTACAGTTTTTTTATAATAGCCGCATTAGCATCGGGAAATGAATAAGTAAGTAATTCAGCTTTATTAACCCATTCCATCCTTTGCCCTTCTTGAGCAAGCGCCTCACCGTCAAATTGACTGACCAGAAAAAAATTAAGATTTAATTGCTTATCGCCATAATCAAAAAAGGTTGACTCTAATAAACGATAATCAACCGCCGTGATTGCGACCTCTTCTTTTAATTCTCTTAACATTGCCTGTTCTGCGCTTTCATTTTTTTTGATTTTTCCTCCGGGAAATTCCCACTTTCCGCCTTGGTGCACATGGTCAGGACGCAAACAGATCAGAAATAAATTTTGTGTGTTTTTTACAACCGCAATACTGATATCAATATTTTTCATAAAAGTCCTTTTAAAAGCATAAAAAAGGCTCTTGTTAAAAGAGCCTTTTTCTAGCCATCAAATTTTAAAAAAACTAATCAAGTTTACCATGACACTGTTTGTATTTTTTGCCAGAGCCGCATGGGCAGGGTTCATTGCGCCCCACTTTTTTTTCGTTGCGTACAAAAGTGTCATCGCCCGTATTTTCATCGCTAACCACTTCCCCCTTATTTACCTGTGCATGCTTCATTTCCAGCTGAGCCTTAGCTTCAGCCTGACGACGTTGTTCTTGAATTACGTCAGCTTCTTCCTTTGACTGCACTTGCACTTTTGAAAGGATAACCACAACTTCACGTTTTAAGTTTTCCAACATTTGTAAAAACAATTCAAATGACTCGCGTTTGTACTCTTGTTTAGGATCTTTTTGTGCATAACCACGTAAATGAATACCCTGGCGTAGATGATCCATTGCAGCAAGGTGCTCTTTCCACAAAGTATCAATAGTTTGCAGCATGACAGATTTTTCGAAACTACCAATAATTGCTGGACCAACCTGTTCTTTTTTCGCGAGATATGAAGCTTTTGCATGCTCAACCACTTTTTCACGAATGCTTCCTTCTTGCAGGTTTGCATCATCAATTGACCATTGTCGAACAGGTAAATCGACTAAAAAATCAGCTTTTAACCGCTGCTCTAACCCTTCAAGATCCCATTGTTCAGTGAGTGAATGGGGAGGAACATATTCATTAACACAATTATGAAATACATCATCCCAGATTTGCTCAATTGTTTCTGTGATCTCTTCACTGTCAATCACACCGTTACGCTGCTGATAAATCACTTTACGTTGTTCATTAGACACATCATCAAAATCGAGAAGAGATTTACGCATATCGAAGTTTCGACCTTCAACTTTACGTTGTGCATTCTCAATAGCACGTGAGACCCAAGGGTGCTCAATTGCCTCCCCTTTTTCCATGCCCAATTTTTTCATCATATTAGATACTTTCTCTGAAGCAAAGATACGCATCAGAGAGTCTTCCATTGATAAATAGAAACGGCTTTCACCAGGATCACCTTGTCGCCCAGAGCGGCCACGTAGTTGGTTATCAATACGACGAGATTCGTGCCGTTCAGTACCGACAATATATAAGCCACCCGCCTTTAATACTTTTTTATGCTCTTCTTTCCAAAGCTCTTTTTCTGCTTCTATTTCCTTGGGGCTCACATCGCCTAACTTATCCAAACGAGCTTCCAGATTACCACCCAGAACAATATCGGTACCACGGCCCGCCATATTTGTTGCAATGGTGACACTGCCTAATGCACCCGCTTGAGCAATAATATCTGCTTCTTTGGCATGAAATTTAGCGTTTAAAACACTGTGTTTTATTTTTGCCTTATCCATTAAATCGGATAATAACTCAGAGTGTTCAATAGATACCGTTCCAACCAAGATTGGTTGTCCTTTCTCCAGACGCGGTTTAATATCATCGACAATAGCTTGATATTTTTCCTGTTCAGTTAAATAAACCAAGTCTCCGCCATCTTTACGGATCATCGCTTGATTGGTTGGAATCACAATGGTTTCTAAACCATAAATAGACTGAAATTCAAATGCCTCAGTATCAGCAGTACCGGTCATGCCGGCCAATTTTTCATAGAGACGGAAATAGTTTTGGAAAGTGATCGATGCTAATGTTTGGTTCTCATTTTGAATTTGTACACCTTCTTTAGCTTCTACCGCCTGGTGTAAACCTTCAGACCAGCGCCGTCCGGGCATTGTCCGTCCAGAGTGTTCATCAACAATAACGACTTCGCCTTTTTCTGTGACTATATATTCAACATCTTTTTCAAACAGGGTATGCGCACGCAATGCTGCATTGACATGGTGTAATAAACTAATACTGGCGGCTGAATAGAGTGATTGATTTTCATCAAGTAAACCACGCTCTTGTAAGATAACCTCTACTTTTTCTTGGCCACGTTCAGTGAGTAAAACCTGCTTATTTTTTTCATCAACAGTAAAATCCCCTTCCCCGATATATTCTTCAGTATCTTCTTTGTCCTGTTGAGTTAACATTGGGATAACAGTATTCAACTCAGTATATAAAGTAGCATCACCATCAGTCGGGCCTGATATAATAAGCGGCGTTCTCGCTTCATCGATTAAGATTGAGTCAACTTCATCGATAATGGCATAATGTAACGAGCGCATAACACGCTGCTGCGCTTCAAACGCCATATTATCGCGCAGGTAATCAAAACCAAATTCATTATTAGTGCCATAAGTGATATCAGCGGCATAAGCAGCTCGTTTTTGATCCCCGGACATACCCGATATATTAATACCAACGGTGAGCCCTAAAAATTCAAAAAGTTTAGCATTCCACTTAGCATCACGACCTGCAAGATAGTCATTTACCGTTATAATATGCACACCTTTACCGCTTAGTGCATTAAGATAAGCTGGCAATGTAGCCGTTAATGTTTTACCTTCACCAGTACGCATTTCAGCAATTTTATTGTCATTTAAGACCATACCGCCAATTAATTGCACATCAAACTGACGCATACCAAAGACACGCTCGGATGCATTACGTACCACAGCAAAGGCTTCAACAAGAATTTTATCTAAGCTTTCACCCGATGCGAGACGTTCTTTAAACTCGATCGTTTTAGCTTTTAATTCCTCATCCGACAGCGCTTTCATTTGTGGTTCTAACTTATTAATTTCATCTGCTACTTTACGTAGCTTCTTCAAATAACGGTCATTACGACTGCCTATTATTTTTGTTATTAGCCCTGTAATCATTTCACTTTCTCATTCTATAAAAATTAAAATTTTGATGTAAACGCGTTTTGCACCAACGATACGTTTGAAAACTGTTAACACTTCTTTAAAACTACGCGTTGATAAAATTATTGCCGATTAAAAAACCGACCAATTTAACATAATGCCTGAACAGCAACTCTATAACCAATCTATACTGAAATGGACTTTAATTAAAGTAAATGGAGATGACTTTTTGTAATTTCAAGCCCTTAAGTCAATTTTTTGTTTATCCTACCTAAAAAAAAGAAATCAGCAGGCATTTATTTTTATCATTAAAAACGTAGAATCTATTTCCTTACTTGAATAGATAACCGCTATACTGGTCATTGTCTCTTCAAAATGATGAAATTAATGAATAGAACCCGACAACCAAAATCCGTTTCTGCGTTATTAAATAAAAGCGGTTTGCAACATGATGTAACAGTGATAATGGCGTTAAACAGTTTACTACAAAGCCATTTGAAACAACATAATATCCCTGGATGCAGGATAGGCAGCTTACAAAATGGGAGCTTGCTTATAGAAATCCCAGATGCAACTTGGATGATGCGCCTGAAATTTATGCGAGCTGAGCTGCTGACATTATTACGTCAACGGGTTCCATCTCTATTACGACTCAAAATCAAGGTAAATCCGGCACTCTCGAGTACTCATAAAATGCAGCATAATCCGCCGAAAAAAGATATTAAACGTGCGGCTAAAATGCCCGCTGATGTTGCAGAATCATTTTTAGCATTAGCTGAAGATGCAGAGCCGGGATTGCAAAAAGCGTTACGCTCGTTAGCCGACTATTCTAAAAAATAAGTTGATAAAAATAACAAAAAAAATCCTTTAGAAAACTAAAGGATTTTTTATTTAGAGAGCAAAAACAGGAGATACGTATTGAATGGGGGATTCACTTACTGGCTCTTCAAAGGTGACCATTTCCCAAGCTTCTTGGTCTGCTAATAAAGCACACAAAAGTTGGTTATTAAGTGCATGTCCTGTTTTAAAGGCTTTAAGATGACCTAAAATAGTATAACCAGAAAGATAAAGGTCACCAATGGCATCCAGTACTTTATGTTTTACGAACTCGTCTTCATAACGTAAACCATCAGGATTTAATACCCGAAACTCATCTAAACCAATCGCATTATCCAAACTAGCCCCTAAGGCTAAATTATTTGATTGTAAATATTCTACACTTTTCATAAAACCAAAGGTTCTGGCGCGGCTGATCTCTTTTACAAAAAGATCACCGGAAAAGTCCATTTTTATATGTTGATTTTGACCTTCAAAAACGGGGTGATCGAAGTCGATTTTAAAATCTAAACTAAAGCCTTTATTCGATGGGTGTAATTCAGCCCATTTACCCTCTTTTTCATCTTCAACCCGAACCATTTTTTTAATACGAATGAATTTTTTCGGACTGTTTATCTCTTCAATACCTGCCGATTGCAGGAGAAAAATAAAAGGACTTGCACTGCCATCCATAATTGGAATTTCAGGGGCGTCAACATCAATAATTATATTATCAATACCCAACCCGGCAAGTGCAGCAGAAAGATGTTCTACCGTTGATATTTTTTGGCCCTGATCGTTAACTAAGCAAGTGCATAAAAGCGTTTCTTGGACCGCTTGTGCATGCGCTTTAAAACTAACAATAGGATCAAGATCGGTACGGCGGTATACAATACCGCTATTGGCTGGTGCAGGGTGGAATTCAATTTTCACCTTATTACCTGAGTGCAGGCCAATACCTATTGACTTGACACTCTTCTTAAGTGTTCTTTGTTTAATCATTGTTCCCCCTACCGCCGCTCTAGCGTTATATAATAAGCGGAATTTTAGCAGTTTGTGATGAATATCGCAAACTGCTAATAATGATTAATCAGCCTGTTTACGTAAAAATGCTGGAATATCCAAGTAGTTTCCTTCGGGTTTTGCCGAACTTACAGGCTCTTCGGTTAACACAGGTTCGCGGGTAATTTCAGGTGCCTGCGGCTCAGCCTTTACCGGCGAACTTTTGACAGCAGAAAGATCTGATTTTCGCTCTCCAAGACCAGTCACAATAACAGTCACATGCAATTCCCCACTATCAATTTCAGGATTTACTGTTACCCCAAAAATAATTTGTGAGTCATCGGAAGCAAACTCTTTCAGCGCATCACCAACAATATGGTATTCATCCCAGCTAAAATCTAATCCGGCGACTATGTGCACTAACACGCCACGGGCATTGGAAAGGTCAACATCCTCAAGCAATGGACAAGAGATAGCTTTCTCGACCGCCACTTCTGCACGGTCTTCACCTGAAGACACACCAATTCCCATTACGGCTGTCGTACCTGCTTCCGTCATAACAGTTCGAACGTCAGCAAAGTCAATGTTAATGGTACTTTCTTCATTATTGATGATCGCAGAAAAACCAGATACGGCATCATATAACACGCCATTTGCAGCACTTAATGCATCGAGGAACGAGACTCCGCGCGGCAGTGATTTTTGCAATTTATCATTCGGGATGATCAGCAATGAATCAATATGTTCAGCCAAACGCTCAATCCCTTGATTGGCATAATTAATACGTTTTTTACCTTCAAAGGTAGAAGGTTTAGAAACCACGCCAATAGTCAAAGCACCCAGTTCTTTAGCTATCTCAGTCACAACCGGAGAAGCCCCTGTCCCTGTACCACCGCCCATGCCTGCGGCAATAAAAACCACATCGGCACCGGTGAGTACCTCACGAATTCTGTCTTTATCTTCTAAAGCAGATTTATATCCAATTTCCGGATTTGCTCCGGCACCGAGTCCATTGGTAATACTCGCACCAAGTTGTAAACGAATATCAGCTTTTGATGAGCGTAATGCTTGTGCATCAGTATTCATGGCAATAAATTCAGCACCCGCTAAACCCTTTTCGATCATGTAGTTAATAGCATTACCACCGCCGCCGCCTATGCCGACCACTTTGATAATAGCTTGTTGTTCATGCTCATCACTGACTATTTCAAACATTTGCTCTTTTTCCACTTTATATAGATTATCAGACATAGTATCACCGCCTTGGTTATACAAAAATTGATTGTTAATATTCTTTTTTAATTCTATTTATAATCACCGAGAAACGACTTCTTATTCTACTTATAATCACCGAGAAACCACTGACATCCGGGCTTTCATCATTTTTGCTAAACGGTGTAGTTTTAAAACGTAACAAACCTAAAACGGTTGAATAAGCAGGTGTCGCAACATCATCGACTAGACCTTGTAAATTCTCTGGTTTTCCTATCCGTACTTGCATATTGTCAAATACTTTCTCTGCAACCTCAACCAAACCTACCATTTGTGCCGCACCGCCTGTTATAACAATACCCGCCGCCAATTTCTGTTTTAGACCTTCCATTCCAGATCCACTGCTTAGTTTGCATAACTCTTTTTTTATTAACTCTAATAATTCACTATAGCGGGCTTCAATCACATCAACTAACATTTGCCGTTGCAGCGTTCGCGCATTCCTCCCGCCCACACTGGTCAATTCAATCATTTCGTCAGGATCGATACTATCGCGTTGTAAACAGCCATATTTAATTTTAATTTTTTCCGCTGAGCTTTGTGGTGAACTAAAGGTAATGGCAATATCATTGGAGACTGAATTTCCAGCATAAGCCAGCACTGAACTATGCCTTAATGCGCCTGCAATATAAACAGATATGTCCATCGTGCCGCTGCCTATATCAACAATACAAACACCTAACTCTTTTTCATCTTCACTTAAAATAGCGGCACTCGACGCAACACCGGAGAAGGTGAGTTGTTCGATTAACAAACCACATAATTCAACCGCTTTTTCTAAATTTTTAACAAAATCATTATGACAGGTAATTAAATGCACATCCGCTTTTAGTTTAACCCCCGCTAATCCCAGCGGGTTACTAATACCTTCTTGAGAATCAATTGAATATTGTTGTGGGATCACATGTAATAAACGTTGATCATCACGTATTTTTATTGATTGGGCGTTATGCAACACACTTTCAATATCATAAGAAGAAACAGCATTATCGTCGATAGCCCAGGTACCCGATTCATTCGTTGATTCAATATGCGCACCAGAAACAGATAAATTCACCGAGGATACTTTACAATTGGCCATCTCTTCAGCAACCGTTAATGCATTTTGAATCGCAGTGACAACGGAATCTAAATCAGTAACAGAACCTTTATCAACACCTTTTGCGGGCACCTCTCCAATACCCACGATATTGATCATATTATTAGCCATTTGTTCTCCAATTAGGAGGACAATTTTACTGCTGCCAATATCTAATCCAACTGTATAGTTACTTTCCATACTCAAACTCACCGTTATCTTCATTAAACTGCATAATCTTGGATTATATATTAAATATCAAGATTTACCTTTTTGCCAACCAATCGCTATTCCAGTATCGTAACGCAAATCTAAATAGTCAATTGTATCAACATTATATTTTTTTTCTATTAATGGAAAGACACTTAAAAAGCGTTGAATACGATCCAGTTTTTGTTCTTTACCTAAGCGTAATGCAATACCATTATTTAAAATAATGTTACTTGAGTTACGCTTATCGCTGCTTAATAATTTAATCTTAAATTTATTCACTTTTAATAACAGTTCAACTTCCAAGTAAGTTTGTAATACTTGCTTAACAAATTCATCTTCACCATTGAGCTTAATATATTGATCCGAAATATCCTCCATAGGGGTGTAAATAATATCGCCAGCCTGATTTAACAGCGCGCTATTGTTCCAAATAGCAATAATTGACTGTTCAACAATGTGAATTTTTATTGTATCAGGCCATTGTTTGCGTATCGACGCAGAATAGACCCATGGCATATCTTCAAGCTGTTTTTGAATTTGTGCAATTTCCAGAGTAAAAAAATTTAAACTATCTTTTTGCTCTTTTAATACGCCGCGCACATCGTCCGATGAAACGTGCTGCATATCACCCGTTAAAATTAAAGAGGTTAAGGGTAAAGATTGTTCATCGGTTAACCATGATTTTAATTTTGAATAACTGTTCTGTAACCCGTACATTAAAATAAGAAAAAAAATCAAACTAATCCATTTGCCAATGTTGATTTTTTTTAATTTATAGATCATATAATTACAGTGTTTGCTTTAAAATTTCGATGGTCAGCTGATCAAAATCGTAACCCGCTTCTTTTGCAGCTTTAGGCACTAAGCTTGTTTCTGTCATACCGGGCACGGTATTGACTTCTAATAAATACCATTGCCCTGACTTATCCAGCATAAAATCCACTCGTCCCCATCCGCGACACCCAATGGCAGCAAAGGCATCTACCGCTAATTGATTTAATTCAGCGAGCTTTTCTTGTTCAAGACCACAAGGACAATAATATTGTGTGTCCGTCGATTGATACTTAGCCTGATAATCATAAAATGTATTATTAGTGTGCATCCGGATAGCCGGCAATGCTTTTCCATTTAAGATTGATACAGTGTACTCTTGCCCGGTGATCCACGTTTCAAGTAATACTGTCTGATCAAATTTAAAAGCCTCAGTCAGTGCTTTAATAAGCTCCTTTGCAGTGCTTACTTTTGCCATACCGAGACTGGAACCTTCACTGACGGGCTTAACTATCGCTATGCCCGATAAACCTGCCAGTATCTGTTCAGCCTGTGCGGGGTCAAATGCCTCTTTAATGATAATTCGGTACTGGGCGGTTGGTAATTGCAGACTTTGCCAAATTTGCTTGGTCTTTGATTTATCCATTGCAATAGCCGAACTTAAAACATCACTGCCTGTATAGGGAATATCCAATGTACTTAAAAATCCCTGTATAACACCATCTTCACCTCCTCGCCCATGCAAAGCAATAAAAACACGATCAAAATTTAATTGTTTTAGCTGCAATAAATCATCAAACTTAGGATCAATAGCATAGGCATCAATCCCTTGCCGCAACAATGCATTTAACACCGCTTTTCCAGAACGTAACGACACTTCACGCTCCGCACTGTGACCACCAAATAAGACGGCAACTTTACCAAAATCTAAACTCATTGTACGCGGCTCGCTTTTTTCATTTTTTCTATATTGAGTTGCAATTCAGCTAATGTTTTAACCACCGCACCAATATTGCCAGCCCCCTGTGTTAAAACAAGATCACCATCGTCAATTATCTGCGCCAGCATAGCAGGCAACACTTCAGGACTGGCAACAAAAATAGGCTCTTTACCACTACGTTGCCGGATAGTACGGCATAAAGAGCGGCTATCAGCGCCGGCGATAGGCGTTTCACCGGCAGCATAGACATCCAGCAGTAATAATTGATCTACTTGCGCTAAGACATGCGCAAAATCTTCATAGAGATCACGTGTTCTTGTATACCGGTGTGGCTGATAAGCCATTACTAAACGTTTATCCGGCCAAGCCGCGCGCGCAGCATCAATGGTTGCTTGTACTTCCGTCGGATG
Source organism: Psychromonas ingrahamii 37 (assembly GCF_000015285.1). Classification (NCBI taxonomy): domain Bacteria; kingdom Pseudomonadati; phylum Pseudomonadota; class Gammaproteobacteria; order Alteromonadales; family Psychromonadaceae; genus Psychromonas; species Psychromonas ingrahamii. Next base: position 1,438,386 of record NC_008709.1, on the reverse strand, counting down.
GTGACCGTAATCATCAACCAAAATAGCTTTACCACGTCCAGTTTCAAATTCCCCGTATTGTTCAAAACGACGGCCAATACCGGCAAATTCATTAAGTGCCTTTGAAATGGAGAAATCATCGATATCGTCTTCCATTGCGACAGCGATCGCGGCAGCTGCATTTAATGCATTATGTTTTCCCGGAAGATTAAGCTGAATTTTCATTGCTGGTTTATTAATTCTATGAACTGAAAATTCACTGCGGTTTACGCATTGTGAGAAATCTGAAATACGAACATCCGCTTGTTCGTGGAAACCATAAGTAACAGTTTGTCGCGCAAAACGTGGGATCAATTGTTCAATAACAGCATCATCAAGGCATACCACTGCAGTGCCATAAAAAGGCAAGTTTTGTATAAAGCGAACAAAGGTATCTTTCAATACTTCAAAATTTCCTTCGTAGGTATCCATATGGTCAGCTTCAATATTGGTCACTACTGAAACCATAGGTTGCAAATGTAAAAATGAGGCATCACTTTCATCAGCTTCTGCGATTAAATAGCGACTTTGCCCTAATTTTGCATTGGTGCCTGCGCTATTTAATAGACCGCCGATCACAAAAGTAGGATCGAGTTGAGCTTGCCCATAAATACTCGCGATTAAGCTTGTTGTAGTGGTTTTCCCGTGTGTACCGGAAACGGCAACACCATGACGATAACGCATCAATTCAGCCAACATTTCTGCTCGGCGCACCACCGGAATTCGGGCCTGTTGCGCCGCTAATAGTTCTGGATTATCAGCATTAATGGCAGTTGAAACAACCACCACTGACGCACCATATATATTATCCTGTTGATGACCAATGAAAATCTCAGCGCCGAGTGAACGTAATCGCCTGACGACCGGATTTTCAGCAATATCAGATCCTGAAATTTTATAACCTTCATAGGCTAATACTTCTGCAATGCCGCCCATACCTGCGCCACCAATTCCCACAAAATGAATTTGTTTAACACGACGCATTTCAGGTACTGTAGTGCGTATTTGGGCTAGGTCAATTTTTATCATAATAAATCACTTGTCTAAAATAAAGTTGTAAGCCAGCAATATGTCATTGCGTATTGCTTAAACTAATTGATTACAGATAGATGCAACACTCTCTGTTGCATCAATAATGGCTGCTTTTCTACTCTTTTGTGACATCGCAGTCAATAATTTTCTATTTTGTAGAAATAGACGCAAATAATCGCTTATTTTTTTTGCAGTTAATTCTTTTTGTGCGATTAACACCGCCGCCTCTTGGGAGACTAAATATTGGGCATTTTTAGTTTGATGATCATCAACGGCATGTGGCAAGGGAACAAAAATCGCGGGTAAACCGACAACCGCTAATTCCGCAACAGTTAACGCCCCCGCGCGGCAAATAACCAAATCAGCCCAGTCATAAGCACTCGCCATATCAGTAATAAATTCTTGCACATTTGCCTTAACAAGCCGTTGTTCATAACCTTTTTGCACAGCCTGATAATGTCCTTCACCACTCTGATGCATAATATTAAAGTTTTCATTGTCAAACGAACTAAAAACGGCGGGTAATAAGTCATTTAATACTTTAGCCCCTAAACTCCCACCAACCACGAGTACTTTAAGGGCCACATCCTCAGACGAGATTTTTTTTACAGGCAGATCAACAAGCTGCTTGCGCACAGGGTTGCCCACCAAAATAGCTTTACCACTTTTAAAAGCACCTGAAAAGCCCATTAATACACGCTTGGAAAATAGTGATAGAATTCGATTTGTTAGTCCGGCCACGGCATTTTGCTCATGTAAAATAACCGGAATCCCCATGCTCCAGGCGGCAATACCACCCGGTCCGCTGGCAAATCCCCCCATTCCCAAGACTAAATCAACCCTGCGTTTTTTTAACACAGAACGTGCTTGCCAGATTGATTTAATGATCCGAATGGGTGCCATCAATAAACGTTTTAGGCCATTTCCCCGTATGCCGGCAATATCGATAAAATCTATTTCATATCCATGTTTAGGGACAAGTTGCGCTTCCATACGATCCGCTGTGCCCAACCAACTGACTGCCCAACCCTGCTCTTTTAGTGCATCTGCCACTGCAAGTCCCGGGAATACATGCCCACCGGTACCGCCTGCCATGACCACTAATGTTTTTTTATTGCGCATCAACTTCACCTACTGTTTCTTTTAATTTAGCTTTTTTAGATCCTTTGATTTTTTTAATAAGCGTTTCTGCAGTTGCAATACGGGTTTCATAATCAATACGTAATAATAAACCTATTGCCAGCGAGATAGTAATCAGGCTAGAGCCGCCATAACTCACTAAAGGAAGCGTTAACCCTTTGGTTGGCGCAATGCCAGATGCAGCGCCAATATTAACAGCCGTTTGGAAAAAAAACCAAATGGCAATACCGATAGCAACATAACCAGCGAAAACAAAGGTTTGCTTAAGGGCATTTTTACCAATAGAAAAGGCTTTATAAACCAAATAAAATTCCAAAATAAGGACCAGACTAACACCTATAAAACCTAATTCTTCTGCCAGTATTGCCATTATAAAATCCGTATGTGCTTCGGGTAGATATTCTAATTTTTGGACGGAATTGCCTAAACCTTGTCCAAACCAACCACCCCGGCCAAAGGCCATCAGCGATTGAGTTAATTGATAACTTCGGCCAAAGGGCTCAGCCCAAGGATCTAAAAATCCAAAAACACGTTCCATACGATAAGATGAGGTCATAATCAGCGCAATGATCGCAGTCAACAACGCGGCTCCGATACCAATAAATGAAATCAACTTTGCATTGGCAATAAATAACATCCCCATCATAATAACAATAATGACCACTATTGACCCCAAATCGGGCTGTTTTAGTAACAATAATGAAAAAGCAAATAATACTATCAGGGGTTTCATAAAACCTTTTATGGTATCGATCACTTCTTTTTGACGGCGATACAGATAACTTGCTAAAAAGAAAATAATCGCAGGCTTAGCAAATTCTGATGGTTGTATATTAGCAGGACCTAATCGCAACCAGCGATGCGCACCGTTTACTTCGGTACCCACCAGCAGAACCGCAATCAATCCTAAAAATATCAAACTAAGTATTATTCCTTGATGCTTATACCAGTGTGCCATAGGAATACTTACAACTGCGCACAGCAGTATTAAACAAAGTAATAAATAGAATGCTTGACGCTTAAGAAAACTAAAGGGATCTGCTGAGAGGGCAATACCTTCGGGAATTGAAGAAGATGCAACAATCACCATGCCAATACACATAAGAATAAACGTAGCAATTAAAAGTTGCCTGTCATAGGGCTCAGAGGAATTGTTGGTACTCCTTTGTATAAAAAGATTAAATAATGCCATCAGTTTTTTCTCGCTGGCAATGCCTTGACTAAGCGTTTAAAGTGATCTCCTCGTTGCATAAAGTTTTTATACATATCTAAACTGGCACAAGCAGGGCTTAATATGACCAAGTCCCCTGCTTGTGCCGTTGTGAAAATGTTCTCAACGGCCTGCTCTAAATTTTCAACCAGCAGTGCGCGTTTATGTTGTGCCGCTATTTTTTTTCCGTCAACTCCAAAACAGACGATCATCCCTTGGATCTCTTTCAGCACCAGCGCTAACTCACTAAAATCGGCACCTTTGCCATCACCGCCTAAAATAACATGCACATTACCCGGTATGGTTTCGGACAAACCCAATAATGCAGCCTGTGCGGCACCTATATTGGTGGCTTTTGAATCGTTTATCCAACGAACATTGTTTATCTCAGCAACAAATTCACAACGGTGCGGCAAACCAGAATATGCTTGTAAGGCTGTAAACATTCCGATTTCGCTTAAACCGACAGCCTCACCCAATGCAAAAGCGGCCAACGTATTCATCCAATTATGCTTACCACTCAATTTCAATTGTTTAGCAGCGAGTATTGGGGAACCATTTTTTGCCAAAAAAATCTGCTTATCTGCATCGGTTACCAATCCATAAGCAAGCTTATCAAAACCAAAGCTGGTTTTATTAAGACTATGATTTTTTGGGTAAGTGAGCTTATCATCGCGATTATACAGTGCCATTTTACATTGCTGATAGAGACGATGTTTCGCTGCCGTATACTGCGCATAGGAGTCATATCTGTCCATATGATCTTCACTAATATTTAATAACGTTGCGATATCCGCATTTAATGAAAAGGTAGTTTCTAATTGAAAACTCGATAACTCTAAGATATACAAATCAATTTCAGGAGAAAGTAAATCAAGGGCGGGAATGCCAATATTACCACCAACAGCCACTTTTATTTTTGCAGCGACCGCCATTTCGCCAAGTAAACTGGTCACTGTACTTTTACCATTTGAACCGCTGATAGTAACTAATTTAGCATGTGCATAAGCAGGTTTTGAAAGCTCTCTAGCAAATAACTCTATATCACCAATAATCTCACAACCATTGGCCAGAGCAAATTGTAATGCCGGCGTCGCCAACGCGATGCCCGGGCTTGCAATAATTAAATTAAACTTGGCGAGCAACTCAAAGCTTAATTCACCTTTGATAAGTTTAACTGAACTATCAAGCTTATCCTCACCGGGAGGGCTTTGCCGCGTATCAAATACAGTCACTTGCTCACCTTGTTTTAATAAAAAATTAACACAAGATAATCCGGTTTCTCCAAGCCCTAGTACTGCAATCTGTTGGTTTGACATTTTAACGTACCTTTAAGGTCACTAAACCTATTAATACTAACACTATGGTAATAATCCAAAAACGGACAATAACACGCGGCTCAGGCCAACCTTTTTTCTCATAATGATGATGAATGGGTGCCATTCTAAAAATACGCCGTTTACGCATTTTATATGAACCTACCTGTAAAATAACCGACAGTGTTTCCACTACAAATATCCCCCCCATAATAACCAGCAGGATTTCTTGACGAACCAAAACAGCAATTACACCGAGTAAAGCCCCTAATGCCAGTGAACCCACATCACCCATAAACACTTGTGCAGGATAGGTATTGAACCATAAAAACCCTAACCCCGCTCCTACTATAGTACCGCAGATAACCACCAATTCACTGGCCTTAGGAATGTAGGGAATATACAAATAATGCGCATAATTAACATGGCTTGTCAGGTAGGCAATTAATGCAAATGCAGCTGCAACCATCACAGTCGGCATAATAGCCAATCCATCTAAACCATCGGTCAAATTAACAGCATTACTGCTACCTACCACGGTAAAATAGACTAAGGGAATAAAAGCCAAACCAAGATAAGGCATATATTGTTTAAAAAATGGCATAACAAAAGTCAGTTCCGCCGGCGTTGTTGCGCTTAAAAATAAGACAACAGCAAGAACAAGCGCAGTAACAGATTGCCAAAAATATTTCCAGCGGGCAATTAAACCGTCAGGGTGTTTACGGACCACTTTTAAATAGTCATCCATAAAACCAATTGCACCAAAAGCAAGCGTTGTGAACAGCACTATCCAAACATAAGAATTGTCCAATCTAGCCCATAATAAGCTTGAGAAGGTGATTGCACCAAGAATCAAAATACCACCCATGGTTGGCGTCCCAGCCTTACTGAAATGAGATTCTGGGCCATCCTGCCGGACGATTTGACCAATCTGAAACTTTTGTAAAAAACGTATTAATTTAGGCCCAAAAAACAGCGAAAATGCTAACGCGGTTAATACCGCCATAACTGTTCGCACTGACAGATATGTTAGTACATTTAAAAATGTAAATTGGCTTGAAAGTAACTCTGCTAACCAGACGATCATAGTCTTATACCCTATTATTTAATTATTATTGTTAGCACATCAAGCGCTGAATTTATTGGCTGCCTGCTTGATAAAGTTAACAACCTCTTCCATTTTTGAACCACGCGAGCCTTTCACTAAGATCGTCAGCTTATTTTTTTGCTCTAATAGTCTGTTTTCTAAGTAAGCATTTAATTGTTTCTTATCAGCAAAATGCAGGGCTTCACCCTGCCCTGCTTGCTTGAAAGCCTGGTATGTTTTAAACGTAAGCTTACCGAAAGTGATTAACGTTTGAATCCCTTTTTGCGCTGCATACTCACCAATCAGAAAGTGCTCATGTTCACTAAAATCGCCTAATTCAGCCATGTCGCCAAGAACAAGAAGATGGGAAGAAGCGTATTGTTGGAGCAGATCAATAGCCACTTTCACAGAAGCAGGGTTAGCATTATAAGTATCATCAATCAAGGTCACTAATTTATTGAGTTCACGACTATCAACTCGCCCCTCAACCTGTTGCACTAAACCTAGACCCGCCTGTATATCCTTCAGGTTACAGCCTAATGCAAGTGCCATTGTTGCGGCAGCAAGCGCATTACTTACATTATGTAATCCAGCTAAATTCAATTGAATAGAGATTGCTTGCGGGTCCCTATTAAGCATCACATTAAGCCGAAAAGATGCCTTACCCAAGGAAGAAAAAATAATATTTGACGCACTCACATGGGCTTTTTCACTCTCTTTAGAAAATGTGAATACCTGTCTATTTAATTTTTTTAATTGGGTTAAATACTCACTGGCGAAATCAGAATCTAAATTCACCACCGCGATGCCAGTGTCTCCAAGACTTGACCAAATTTCCCCCTTTGCTTGTGCGACACCCTGCAGCGATCCAAAACCTTCAAGGTGAGCAGGCATTACATTATTTATTAATGCCACATCGGGTTTTGTAAGTTGCGCCGTATAGGCAATTTCACCTAAATGGTTAGCACCTAACTCGACCACGGCATAACGTGTTTTTTCGGTTAAACGTAATAAAGTAAGGGGTAAACCGATATCATTATTAAAATTACCCGCGGTTGCTAACACATTTTCATTATTACCAGTATGGCAGCAAAGTATTGCACTGAGTAATTCTTTGGTGGTTGTTTTACCATTACTGCCGGTAATAGCGGCGCATTTTAACCTGCCTATTTGCTGCCTGACATAACTCGCTAATAGGCCTAATGCAATTCTCGTATCTTGTACCAGAACACAGGGTAAATCACTCCTTTTTTTCTGATCAATTAATAACGCCCCCGCCCCCTGTTGCACGGCTTTTTCTAAAAATTGGTGCGCATCATAGCGTTCACCGCGCAGTGCGATAAAAAGATCACCCGATTTGATTTGTCTGGTATCGGTACTGATATTATTGAAAACTGCCTCTGGGTGCTCACAATTAATTATCTGCCCAGCGGTTGCTTTGGCTATTTCAGCAAGTGTTAGGCTGATCATGTTAATACCTTCTTCTTTTTTTATTGTGGTAAAGGTCATTATTATGCCTGCTCGCTCTGGCGTGACAGTCACTTTTTATCATACTTTACCATTATTTCTTACAGATAGGTTGTGCTTATTTATGTGCAGAATAATCGACCAGATCGGCTGATTTTTGTAATGAAGCTAAACATTCTCGATCGCTATAATGCACGCGTTGTGTGCCAAAGATTTGGTAATCTTCATGTCCCTTCCCAGCCAGCAGCACAATATCATCGGATTGTGCTGAATTTAATAAAAAATTCACTGCTTGGCGGCGATCATGGATCACCTCAACTCTATCGGGTCTGGCAAAACCTTGTAATATATCTTCAATGATACTCTGAGCATTTTCTGTGCGTGGATTATCATCAACCAACACCACTTTTTGAGCATAAGATTCCGCAATGTTAGCCATTTGTGGACGTTTACCCGTATCGCGGTCCCCACCACAGCCGAAAACACAAATCAGACGACCTGAAGATTTATGTTTCTGCAGTGCCAGTAATACCTTCTCTAATGCATCGGGTGTATGTGCGTAATCAACCACAAAGGTGATGTTTTTTTCCGCAAAGTAATACTGTTCCATCCGCCCAGGCACGGTACTTAATTTAGGAAAGATTGTTTGTACATGTTCTATGCTGACATTTTCTACCAATAATTGCGTTAATACAGCAGCCAAATTTGACACATTGAAATCACCATAAAAGGGGGCTGATACGACTCCCTTCCCCCAACTTGAGTGAAATGCAAAAGTGACACCTTGAGCATGATAATCAACATCTGTTACCCGTAGATAAGATTGTTTATCAGTTAAGGCTTTGGCATTAAAACCATAACTGATAGCATCCGGAAAATCAGTTAACCACTGTGCGCCGATTGGGTCATCTGCATTGATGATACGTTGCTTGAGAGGATACTTTTCAAATAGGCTTTTTTTAGCTAAATGATAATTCTCCATCGAGCCATGATAATCAAGGTGATCGCGGGTTAAATTAGTAAATATTGCGCTAAAAAAAGGTACGGCGGAAACACGCCCCTGGTCCAGTCCATGAGAGGAGACTTCCATTATCGTATATTCAGCCCTCTGCTGCTGATAACAATGCAACTCAGAAAATACCGATATAGCGTCTAAGGTTGTATTTAAGCTGCTTTTTAATTGCCCGAATAAACCGTTTCCAATGGTGCCCATTTGCGCGCTCTGTTTACCTAAGAGCATAAAACTGTCAGCTAACAAACTTGCTATCGTGGTTTTTCCATTGGTCCCCGTCACAGCAATCACTTTATGTAACTTGATTTTCCTAAAAAAGAAACGATAGGCTAGTGCACTTAAAATAGCCGCAGGTTTGTAAACTGCGAACACTGGCACACCTGATTTTATAGTTACCTGACCATGCTCGGATCGGTTTTTAGTTTCCGATAAAACAGCACAAGCGCCCATTTTGAGGCTTTTTTCAATAAATAAACGCCCGTCATGTTGTGCTCCCTGAAGTGCGATAAACAGGTAACCACGGCAAATTTGACGACTGTCTAAGGTTAGACCGGAGACCCTAATCGAAGGATCATAGTCACTTAACCAAGGTTTAATCAAATCGTCTAATAACATTATTTGCGAGTCGTTATGCATGATTAATTTGACTCTAAATAAGTATAACTATCATTCTCATCATCAGGACGAACGTGACTTAATAAAAGTGCACTTTTCATCACAGCTGAAAAAACCGGCGCAGCCACATCACCCGCATAATATCGGTCGCCTTGCGGCTCATTAATCATTACAACTATTGCAAAACGCGGGTTACTTGCAGGCGCTAATCCGGCAAAAACCGCGACATAATCATCTCCATACCCCCCCGCTACGGCTTTACGTGACGTCCCAGTTTTACCTGCAATTCGGTAACCTTCAACTTTCGCTTTAGGCGCAGTCCCTCCCTTTTCAGTAACGCCCTCCATCATGGCCACAACCTCTCGGGCAATATTATTTGGGATCACCTGCTCTCCTTGTACCGCAGCTGCATTTTTCAATATCGAGACGGGGTATTGCACACCGCCACTGCCTAAAATGGCATAAGCTCTGGCAAGTTGCAGGGTAGTCGTTGTTATACCGTACCCAAAAGACATGGTCGCCAACTCAAAATCAGACCATCGGCCACGCAGTGGCAAACGACCAAAACTCTCTCCTATTAAACCAATGCCAGTATTATTACCGAAGCCAAAGTCAGAAAAAGTTTGTTGTAATTGATCAGGTTGCAGGCGCAGGGCTAGTTTACTGACACCAATGTTACTGGATTTTTTTAAGATCATGGCCAGATCTAATTTCCCCAGATTATGACCATCGTGAATCCTTCGACCACCGATATTCATCCAACCCGGTGAAGTATCTATCACTTCATCAACATCCGCTTTTTTATAAATAAGGGCACTCGATACTACTAATGGCTTAACCGTTGACCCTGGTTCAAAGGTGTCTGTTATGGCACGATTTCTTAGTTTGTATGGCTGGTACTGAGCACGATCATTCGGGTTAAAGGAGGGCCAGTTTGCCATCGCATAAAGTTCTCCCGTATTAACATCTAAAACAACAATAGACCCCGATGTTGCATCATTTATTTTAATCGCACGTTTTAGCTCACTGTAAGCAACCGCCTGGATTCGCTGATCAATGCTAAGTTGTAAGTTGCCTGCCGCTTTTTTAACTTTAAGCACTTCGATATTATCAATAACATTACCCAGGCGATCTTGACGTACTCTTTTTTGTCCACTTTGCCCCTGGAGATAATTATTATAACTTTTTTCAATGCCTTCGATACCTTGAGAATCAAGATCGGTTAAGCCTAAAATATTGGCATTAATTTCTCCTGTAGGATAAAAACGGTGTGACTCAAGCTGTTCGGAGATTCCGGCTAAGTTCAGTTGGTTGATATATTCTACAATCTGTTGGTTTACTTGGCGTTTAAGGTAAGAAAATCGGGAGTTGGGTTTTTGGAGAATCTCAGCAAGTTGATCCAGCTCAATATCCAAAACGTCAGCTAAAGCGGCCCATTTTTTTGACTCGTAGAAAAACGTTTTATTAACTGTCTCTTTGCCTGTTTCAGGATTAACAACAATACTGTCTAACCATTCCTGCTCCGTAAAAGCGAATGCCGCTTTTACTCTTTTAGGATCCGCCCAAATTGCATAGGCAGGTACACTGATCGCTAACTCTTCGCCATTTCGATCTTGAATGTTACCACGATGAGCCACTGATTCTGTGATGCGTAAACTACGTTTATCCGCTTCGTTGGTTAAATATTCAGGTTCAATAATCTGCAGATAAGCTAAGCGACTGATTAACAGCAATGCAATTGTCGCAACCGTGATTGAAACAAAAATATAACGCCACGAGGAAAAGGTTTCATAAACATTTTTCCCGGGTGTTTTTAGGGCCATTTTTTGCTTTTTCAAATGCCGTTTTATTTTCATCTCAGTTCCACCAATACACTGTTCTTTTTTGTTGCCTGTGACATGGACAATTTTTTAAGCGCAATACGACGAATACGACTGTGCTCATCCAATGTGTGCTCTTCAATTAATAAATTTCGCCACTCCATCATCAAGTCGTCTTTATCCTGTGCTAAGCGCTCTATTTGAGTGACCAATCCACGTGTTTTATGGGTAGTATAAACATTGTAAATCGCGCTACATACAATCAGCATCCCAACCAAAACAGCAAAAAAATGTTTGCGTAAATCGGTGGCTATTAAACATAATAAATGCGTATTGGGTGTGCTCAAGTTATTCGCTCTCTGGTTCTGCTATTTTCTGTGCAACACGTAAAACAGAGCTGCGTGCTCGCGTATTCTCATTAATTTCTTCCGCACTTGGTTTTAGTGCTTTAGCGAGAGATTTAAGCGTTTTGCCATGTTGCATCTGTGCTTCTGTTAAGGGTAAACCGGGGGGGTACTCTCGCCCTTTCTCCTGTTTACGTATAAAACGTTTAACTATTCTGTCTTCTAAAGAATGGAAACTGATCACCGATAACTGTCCACCAATAGCTAATATCTCCAGTGCGCCATCAAGTACTTTATGAATCTCTTCCAATTCACTATTAACATAAATCCGGATAGCCTGGAAACTGCGGGTTGCAGGATGTTTTTTCTTTTCTCTTTTAGGACAGAGACGTTCAATTAATTGAGCCAATTGCAGCGTGCGTAAAAAGGGTGTTTCCGTGCGATCCGCAACGATAGCGCGGGCAATACGGAAGGCAAACTTTTCCTCTCCAAAGGTTTTTAATACCCATCCAATGTCATCAACATCCGCTTTTGCCAACCACTGTGCTGCACTTATACCCGAGGTAGGATCCATGCGCATATCCAACGGGCCATCACGCATAAAACTAAAACCACGATCAGCATCATCAATTTGCGGAGAAGAAACACCCAGATCTAATAACACACCATCTATTTGCCCTGCGAGCCCCAACTCTTTTATATATTCCGCTAACCCGGAGAATGGACCATGGATAATAGTAAAACGAGGATCTTCTTTCATCAGCGCTTCGCCGGTCTCAATCGCACGTGGATCACGATCGATTGCTATTAATCTTCCCTGTGCCCCTAACTGGCCAAGAATATGCCGAGAATGCCCTCCACGTCCAAAGGTACCATCTACATATATACCGTCTGTTTTTAAACCTAAGCCGTTAACCGCTTCATCCAATAATACTGTTGTATGTTTTGCCATTAAAGTGAAAACTCCCTTAACCCTGAACTTAATTCTATTCCTGTCGGCAACCCATCCTCTAAATCATTTTTTATCTGTTGATTCCACATATCTTCGTCCCACAATTCAAATTTATTTAATTGCCCCACCAGCATCACTTTTTTTTGTAGTTTTGCATGTTGTCTAAGGGTTGGTGCGATTAAAGCTCGCCCACTTTTATCTAATTCGCTTTCTGTTGCATATCCCAAAATAAGACGCTGTAAACGACGCTCTTGTGGGTTAGTACTCGATAAAGCACGTAATTTTGTTTCAATCAATAGCCATTCATTAAGCGGATAGATAAGTAAACAAGGCGACTGGATATCGATAGTACAGACAAATTGACCTTGACAAGTATCCCCCAACCAATCTCGATATCGAGTTGGAATAGCGATTCTTCCTTTTGTATCAAGATTAATTGCATTCGCGCCACGCAACATGATTATCTAAAATCCATCTTTTTATTGTAATGAAAACGAGCTAATTTAGAGAAAAAGATCCACTTTTGTGCACTTTCCCCCACATTTGATCAGAAGTCTAATAAACTATGCCATTTTTGCAAGGAAAGGATCTAATTATTTAACGGTATAGTTGGCAGCAGTCACAATAAATGGGGCTAATTAAATCAATCGGTGTGAATATAAAAAGGTCAAATGATCATCAAGACTATCCCGGCAGAGATTGGTCGTGGTATACTATGTGACTGATTAAATTTTTAACTCAATTATTAAAGGAATTCCCTTTGCAAGACGCACAATTAAAAAAATTTGTATTACAACATCTTGAAGATTTCAAAGCGAAAGATATTACTGTAATCGATGTTTCTGCCACCTCAGATGTAACTGATACTATGATTATCTGTACGGGTAATTCTAAGCGTCATGTTCGTTCTGTCGCAGAACAAACCGCACTGGCAGCCAAGAATGCAGGTGAATCCCCGTTAGGTATCGAGGGCTTAGAGGGCAGTGAGTGGGTATTACTGGACTTGGGTAATGTTGTTGTCCACGTTATGCAGGATGAAACAAGACAGTTTTATCAACTTGAAAAACTTTGGGAACAGTCTGCTTAATGAAAATTCAGTTAATCGCAGTCGGCACAAAGATGCCCGACTGGGTTGAAAAAGGATACCAAGAATATGCGCGACGCTTTCCAAAAGAGATGCAACTTGAATTGCTGGAAATCAATGCTGGGAAGCGTGGTAAAAATGCGGATATAAAACGGATATTGAAAAAAGAGGGGGAATTGACCCTTGCAGCAATCCCCAAAGGTAATAAAATTGTCACACTGGAAGTGACGGGACAAGCATGGACAACTGAACAGCTTGCCGATGAGATGGGCAAATGGCAGTTAGATGCAAGAAATATTAGTTTATTAATCGGTGGACCTGAAGGGCTTGCGCCTGAATGCATTACAAAGTCTGAACAACGCTGGTCACTTTCAGCGTTAACCTTGCCCCATCCTTTAGTACGAGTTATCGTCGCCGAAAGTTTATATCGCGCTTTTACTTTAACAATTAACCACCCATACCATAGAGAATAATACGACGTGGTTAAAAAACGCATTCCCATAAGGAATCATTCCGCAGAATCCGCACTCTTTATGCGCCGTACTCTGGTAATTTTTATTGCGATAGTCATTGCAATAGGGGTATTAATTAGCAACCTCTATTACCTGCAAATAACCTCCTTTGAAAAATATCAAACACGTTCAAATGACAACCGTATAAGTGTACAAACGATCTCGCCAAACAGAGGCCTTATTTATGATCGTAATGGCATCATTATTGCCGAGAACCGGCCAGTTTATAATCTGCAGGTGATCGTTAATAAGACAGAAAATTTAGATGAAAATATCCTTGAATTACAAAAATTATTAGCGTTAACGGATCAAGAAATCAAAAATTTTAACGAACAAAACCGTTATGCAAGATCCTTCAAAGCTATCATCATTCGCCAACAATTAAGCGAAAAAGAGGTCGCTCTTTTTAGCGTTAATCAACATAGATTTAAAGGCTTTTCGATTCAAGCGAATCTTAAACGTTTTTATCCTTTTGCTGATACCTTCACGCATGCTTTGGGTTATATCGCCAAAATTAATAGCGCTGACCTGCGACGAATTGAAAAGCGGGGCGAAAGCGCACGTTATCGGGCAACGGAATATATCGGTAAACTGGGCATCGAAAAATATTATGAAGATTTATTACATGGGGAGCCTGGCCAACGTCAAGTTGAAGTAGACAGTTGGGGAAAAGTAATACGTACTCTGAGCTTTACCCCGCCTATCCCGGGAAAAGACATTATATTAAACCTTGATGTCAAACTGCAATTAAAAGCACAACAATTATTGGGTGAAAATCGCGGTAGCGTGGTTATACTGGATGCGAACACAGGTGGCGTTTTAAGTTTAGTCTCCAGTCCAAGTTATGATCCTAACCTTTTTGTGCAAGGCATAAGTCAGCGGGAATATCAGGCACTCCTGCAATCAAAAGACCGTCCGCTGATTAACCGGGCCACTCAGGGACGCTATCCGCCAGCCTCAACCATTAAACCACAAATGGCTTTGCTCGCGTTAGATGCCAGTGTTATAACCGAACAAACAGAAATATTCGATCCTGGTTGGTGGATTGTCCCCAATTCTAAACGCCGCTTTCGTGATTGGAAGCAATGGGGCCATGGTACAGTTGATGTTCACAAGGCCATAGAACAAAGCTGTGATACCTTTTTTTATCAAACCGCCTATAAAACGGGTATTGACCGCATGAGTCCTTTTATGAAAAAGTTTGGTTTTGGCAATTATAGTGGTCTTGATATAGGGGAAGAAACAAAAGCAATCATGCCTTCTCGTGAATGGAAAAAAGCAAGATTTAACGAGCAATGGTACGACGGTGATACAATATCGGTGGGTATCGGGCAAGGTTACTGGACGGTTACACCGATTCAACTAACCAAAGCCACGGCAATCTTAGCCCGGAAAGGTAAGGTAATAGAGCCACATATGCTGCAGTCCATTATTTCAGGGGAGAGTACTTTTACCCCCACACGCGAAGCGCAAAAACCGATCCAGCTAAAGGATGATCATTACTGGGAAGTCGCCTTAGATGCTATGTATGCCGTTACTAATAAAAAAGCCGGTACTGCTGATAAAGCATTTGTCGGCACCTCCTATTCCGTAGCCGGTAAATCGGGTACGGCACAGGTTGTTAATATCAAAGAAAATGAATCCTATGATGCCGATAGCATGAAAGAGCGTCATCGGGATAATGCAATGTTTGTAGCATTTGCGCCCTTTAAAGAGCCTGAAATTGTCGCCAGTGTTGTTCTGGAGAATGCCGGGGGTGGTAGCAGTCACGCAGCCCCGATTGTCCGTTCTTTGTTTGATGAATATTTTAAAAATACGTCACCCTCTCCTGCTACTCAATCGTTAGGCTTATAATAATGCTCAGCACGCAAGCTCAAAAGAGCATTTTTTATCGTTTGCACATAGATCCGCTGCTACTAATAGGATTATTTTCTTTAATGGGGTTAAGCCTAACCATATTATATTCTGTTGCTGGTTATGAGATGTTAATCAGGCAAGTCATTCGTTTAGCCATTGCCCTTGCCGTCATGTTTGTAATAGCGCAAATTCCCCCTGAAATTTACCAACGCTGGACACCGGCTATTTTTGTTATTATTATATTACTGCTAATCGCAGTGCTGGTCATTGGTCATACAGGCAAAGGCGCGCAACGCTGGTTAGACCTGGGTTTTACAAAATTTCAACCGTCTGAAATAATGAAACTGATTATGCCATTTATGGTCGCTTATTATATAAGCGAATACAATTTACCACCACGTTTAAAACAGATTTTTGTATCCTTGTTAATTGTCCTTGTCCCGACCCTCTTAATAGCAGTACAACCAGATTTAGGCACTGCTATATTAGTCGCGTCATCGGGTGTTTTTGCACTTTTCCTTTCAGGGATTTCATGGTTGTATCTTTCAATAGCCGCGACCGCTTTGATCGCATTTGTCCCCGTCCTGTGGTTTTATTTAATGCATGATTATCAGCGAAGTCGTGTATTAACTCTGTTTAATCCTGAATCTGATCCGCTTGGCGCGGGGTATCATATTATCCAGTCCAAAATAGCGATCGGTTCAGGTGGCCTCTCGGGTAAAGGTTGGTTACAAGGAACACAATCTCAGCTTGAATTTTTACCTGAACGCCACACTGATTTTATTTTTTCTGTTTTTTCAGAAGAGTTTGGTTTTATCGGTATCTTAATGTTGTTAACCATTTATCTGTTTATTATTGCGCGTGGTTTATGGATAGCAAACAAAGCCCAAGATGCTTTCACAAAATTAGTTGCAGGCAGTATTACCCTTACTTTTTTTGTTTATGTTTTTGTAAATATTGGCATGGTGAGTGGGTTATTACCCGTAGTAGGCGTCCCCTTGCCGTTAATAAGTTATGGAGGCACCTCAATTGTTACTTTAATAGCCGGTTTCGGGGTGTTAATGTCTATTAATACCCATAAACGTTTTAATACAAACTGATAAAAAATGCGCAAATTTAAAATATCACTCATATTTCTGCTGACTATGATGCTTATTGGATGCAGCTCTCAGGATACTGCCGACGGCCGTTATCAAATAGAGAATGATCACCGTCCGGATAACCCTCCCCCATTGGGTCATGTTGAAGATGTTAATCCTCGTTATGAACCTTATTCTCTGGGTGGCAATAAAGATTATACTGTGCGTGGTATTGATTACAGGGTGCTGACAGGTATTACCAAGCTGAGCGAAAGAGGCATAGCCTCGTGGTATGGTAATAAATTTCATGGCCACTTAACCTCAAATGGTGAACGTTATGACATGTTTGCAATGACCGCAGCCCATAAAAACTTACCTTTACCCAGTTATGTTAGGGTAATAAATTTGGAAAATAACAAACGGATCGTTGTGCGGGTCAATGACCGAGGACCCTTTCACGAAGGACGAATTATTGATCTGTCATACGCTGCGGCCTATAAACTCGATATTTTAAAAACGGGTACGGCAAAAGTTGAAATTCAACTTCTCCATTTCCCTGTACAGGAAGATTTGAGCAATCAGTTTAACGGCGATTATTACATTCAGTACTTAGTCACTTATTCCGCAGACAAAGCTAATGATTTAGGTAAAAAATACAGGGCTGAATATCAAGTAAAAAGTTTATTTATCGAAGAAGATGAACTTTACAAATTACGTTTAGGACCCTTTAATAGTCAGTTAAGAGCAGAAAAAATATTGGCTGAAATAAAAAATGGTTACCCGCAGGCATTTATTGTGCATAAGAAATAATGTTTAAATAAAATAAGCCTATTCGAAAATAGGCTTATTTTTTATACCCAAACTATTATTGCCCGGCTATTTTCATTTTGTTAATTAAAATAGAGCCTGTTTTAAGGCTGCTGCGCGGATCAATATCATTGCCGATCGCTTCAATCCCCATAAACATCTCTTTTAAATTTCCCGCAATGGTAATTTCATGTACAGGACAAACAATCACCCCATTCTCAATCCAAAAACCGCTCGCTCCGCGAGAATAATCTCCACTCACCAAATTCACACCTTGCCCCATTAATTCGGTAACAAACAACCCAGTGCCCATTTCTTTAAATAATCCGGGCAAATCTAAATCACCTGTTTTAACATGCCAGTTATGAATGCCTCCGGCATGGCCTGTACTTTCCATTTTCATTTTGCGAGAAGCATAGCCGGGTAATAAATAGGTCTGCAGTACGCCACTTTCAACAATATTTCGCTGAATCGTTTTGCACCCTTCCTGGTCATAGGGCGCACTGGCTAGACCTTTCATAATATGCGGGTGCTCCGAAATTTGCATCCATTCAGGAAATATTTTCGTCCCTAAACTATCCAGTAAAAAACTTGATTTTTTATACAAACTCATCCCACTGATAGCACCAACGAGATGCCCAAATAAGCCGGTAGCAACTTCTGGGGCAAAAATAACCGCGCTTTCTTGGGTTTTTATTTTAGTTGCACCTAAACGATCTAAAGTACGCTTTGCAGCATCTTCTGCCACCCATTTTGCGCTCAATAGGTCATTAACGTCCCGCCCGCTAGTGTAACTGTAATTTCGTTGCATTTCCTGTTGCTGCTTTGCAATTAACACACAACTTAAACTATGACGACTGGTTGCATAACTGTGCAGGAAACCATTGGTATTACCATATACTTTGAGACTTGAATGACTGTTAAATGCGGCCCCATCGGAGTTCACAATACGCGAGTCACTGGATAATGCGATCTCCTCACACTCTTTGGCAACTGCCAAAAACTCTTCTGTCGTATAGTTGCAGGGATGATAAAGATCTAAATCAAGTGGATTTTTTTCTAAAAATTCAGGATCCAATAAACCGGAGAACGGGTCTTTACTGGTAAACTTGGCAATATCTACCGCAGCTTTAACGCTTGAGTGAATGGCTTCTAAACTTAAATCAGCCGTTGATGCACTTCCCTTACATTGGTTTACATACACGCTAATTCCCATCGCACCATCATGATTAAACTCAATATTTTCGACCTCTCCCAAGCGTGTATTAACAGAAATACCCGTCGCCTTTCCGAGTGCAACTTCAGCCTGATTAACCCCAAGCTGCTGAGCAAATGTTAATGCCTCATTAACCGCATTTTCGAGTTGTTGTTTCTGTTCAATCATTATTAATACACCACTTAGAATAAAATAAAATTTGATCGTGAAAAGTATCCGAATCAGTTAAAAAACAAATTCCTGGTTAATAAGAATACGCCATAAAAATCAGCTAACAAGCTTTTGCCAATAACCCTTCCCGGCAACAATATCATGTTATTAGCCACTTTATGACGCGCACTTATCATGCTGAAAAATCACCTCTTGGCACAGTGAATACTGCATTTTAGAATCGTTCGCGTATAATAGAATAACATGCTTTAAAGCAAGCTTCTTGTGATGATGTTATCATGTAAGTAATTATTCCATTTAACTGTGATAGAAAATAAATTTATGAATAAAAAAGTTGTAGAAGTTGTTGAGGATGAAATCAGTAAATCGCAAATTAAACGTGATGCTGAAGCCCTGAAATTGGTTGGTCGTGAACTAGTTGCATTAAATAAAAAACAACTTGCTCAGATACCCGCAAGTGAATCACTTTTTCATGCTATTTCTGTTGCCCATAAAATTAGCGGCAAGCACGAAGCACTGCGCCGTCAAATACAATATATAGGTAAAGTACTCAGAACCGAAGACATTGACGTGATTCAAACTGCCCTTGATAAATTGAACAATAAACATCAGCAGTTAACCCATGCGACACAAAACTTAGAATTGTTGAGGGATCAGTTAATCGAGCTTGGGGATAATAAAGTAGAGCAGTTATTAGTAGAATATCCGCAGCTTGATCGTCAAAAATTGCGTCAACTTGTGCGTCAGGCAAATAAGGAAAAAAAATTAGAAAAACCCGCCAAGGCTGCCAAGGATTTATTTACTTACCTAAAACCTATTTGTTTATAACTTTCGGCCCATCAAAAAAAAGAGAAATGCTCAACTCATTTCTCTTTTTAGATTTACAACTCTTCCGCCATGCGAGTACTGCTTCAATATCGTGTTATTAAACCAATTATTCACTCATCTGACATATCCAGCAATAGAGATGAAATGGCAGATAGAGCCCGATAAAACAAACAGGTGCCAGATGCCATGAGCATGGGTTAATTTATTCAGCGTGTCCAAAATATAAAAAAGAATACCTGCCGTATAAGCTATTCCCCCAACGGTCAGCCAAATCATCCCTGCAGCGGGGATAGCGGCCTGAAATTGTGAATAATTAAACAGGCAAATCCAGCCCATTAACAAATAAATTGACACTTGTAACCATTCAATACGTTTGCTAACCAACATATCGACGAGTAAACCAATAATAGCTAATCCCCATACTATTATCAGCATCAGCAGACCGTTATTATTTTCTAATGAGACCAGCATGTAAGGTGTATAGGTGCCTGCGATTAACAGGTAAATTGAGATGTGATCGAGCTTCTGGAATATTTTTTTAAGTTTCGGAGAGTGCAAGCTGTGATACAAAGTAGACATAGAATAAAGCAGCACAAGGGTAAAGCCAAAAATAGTAAAACTGACCAATATTCGCCAATTATTCTCTTGCATAGCCAGTGTTAATAATACACCAAAACCAATGAGGGCTAAAACCGCCCCCACCAGATGCGTGATGCTATTGAGTCTCTCACCGTAATACATAACACGGCTGATAAAATAATATAACGATAGACAACCTAATAACAATCCACATAAAAATCCAATCAATTTTTTGCGTTAACATTAACCCTAACTTAATTATTTTAAATCCCTAAAATAACCAGCCTAAGCCTAGCGCTTCACACTAGACCAGTTTACTTTGCAGAAAATTTGTTTAATTAGTCCCGCCAACAGTTAGTTGATCAACTTTCACTGAGGGTTGTCCCACGCCCACAGGCAAACTCTGCCCCTCTTTACCGCATACACCGACACCTGAATCCAGCGCCATATTATTGGCGACCATAGAGATTTGTTGCATCGTATCAAAACCGTTACCAATCAGGGTAGCACCTTTAATCGGTGTAGTGATTTTACCATTTTCAATCAGGTAAGCCTCGGAAGCGGAGAACACAAATTTTCCCGAGGTGATGTCAACCTGACCTCCACCAAAGTTAGGTGCATAAATACCTTTTTTAACACTTTCAATTAATTCTTCATGAGCATAAGTGCCATTAAGCATAAAAGTGTTGGTCATACGCGGCATTGGCAAATGGGCATAGGATTCTCGGCGGCCGTTGCCGGTAGGTGCAACCCCCATCAATCGAGCATTCATTTTATCCTGCATATAACCTTTTAAAACACCTTTTTCGATTAACACATTACGTTGAGTTTTAGTGCCTTCATCATCGATATTAAGAGAGCCGCGACGATCTCCAAGGGTACCGTCATCAATGATAGTACACTGCTCTGACGCGACTTTGTCACCAATGCGTCCCGCGTAAGCCGATGAACCTTTACGATTAAAGTCACCTTCTAAACCATGTCCTACTGCTTCATGTAATAACACACCCGGCCAGCCTGCACCAACAATAACAGGCATTGAGCCTGCGGGCGCGTCGATAGCCTCAATATTAGTCAAAGCTTGATGAACGGCTGCACGCGCATAACCGAACACAACTTCTTCTCCTTCGCTGCTATCAATAAAATAGTCCAAATCAAAACGTCCACCGCCACCTGCACTGCCACGCTCTCGTTTACCCTTTTTTTCAATCAACACCGAGCAACCAAAACGAACTAACGGGCGAATATCAGTGGCTAAGGTACCGTCGGTCGCGGCCACCAGAATTTCTTCATAAACAGCATTTAGAGAGACAGTGACATCGGTGACCGAAGGCTCTAAGGCGCGGGTAAACTGATCAACCTGCTTTAAGAGCGCAATTTTTTTCTCTCTCGATAAACTTATCAGAGGATCGGATTCACCATAAATTAACTTCGAAGGGGTTGGCAGAATAAGTTTTAGCTGTTTTTCCTGACCACTTTTAACAATACTTTTAGCCGCATCAGCGGCCTCTTTAATTGCTTTTAACGAAATTTGATCAGAATAGGCAAAACCTGTTTTTTCTCCTGAAACCGCACGGATGCCAACACCTTTCTCAATGTTATAACTGCCATCTTTGACAATCCCATCTTCCAACAACCACGATTCGTGTCGACTTGACTGAAAATAAAAGTCGGCATAATCAATTTGATTGCTATTAAGAGCTGCAAGCTGAGATTCTAAATCACTAATTTGTAATTGTGCAGGGGCTAAAAATCGTTCGCATACTTTATCGAAGGACATGAATATTTCCTTTAAACTTTTAAAAGCTGGTTAAGGTTGTAAAACGGTTATGCTCAAGTATCGGCATAGCTTGACGAATTTTTTCTATCTGTGATTTTTCAAAGAGGTGGTGAATACTGCCTTCACCCTCTGCTAATTGTTCAAGTACTTCACCCCAGGGTGAAATAATCATGGAATGACCATAGGTTTCATGGCTGCTCTGATTCGCAGCAATAATATAACACTGATTTTCTATTGCCCTGGCTTGTAATAAAGGTAACCAGTGCGCCTGTCCTGTTGTTTGTGTAAAGGCGGCGGGCACTAATAAAATATCCGCTCCCTGTTTGCGTAATGTTTGAAATAAACCCGGGAAACGTAAATCGTAACAGATAGTTAATCCAACTTTGACTGAATAAGCGCCACAGTCCCAGTTAAACAACTTCACTTCTTGCCCGGGAACAAAGGTATCTGACTCTTTATAAATTCCTTTGTGGTCCGCAACCTGTGCGTCAAAAAGATGCATTTTATGGTAGTGACTGATGAGTTCACCCAAAGGCGAAAACACCAAACAAGTTGTAAATATTTTATCCGTTATGGTACTTTTAATCGGGAAACTGCCACAGATTAAATAACATTGGTAATGCTTTGCAAGGGCGCTCAACAGTGACTGATAATAACCCTTTCCCAAATTTTCGGATAAAGCTAAATAATGGTCTTTGTCTGCAATACAGAGAGCATTCTCAGGCAATAGCACCAATTGCCCTGGAATAGGAGACAATGCCGCTAACAAGACCCTTAAACGCGCTAAATTCTCACTAGGAAGACTCAAACTGTGCATTTGTATTGCTGATAGACTAAAACTCATTGTCAGTTTCCTTTCATAGTATACAGATCATGATCCTCAATAATACTGCAGACGTTAACATCTGCACGGCTAATGAGTAAAAACAGGTGCAGAAATAAACTCAAACCACGCTAAAATAGAGAGCCGAGATCCTACCATGAGCATTAACTCTTGGCATTTTTTTGCTTGAGTTCTTCTATTGCATGAAGCACTTCAGTGTTTTGCAGTGTTACTTTACCTTTTTTTCTGTTGATAAGTTTGATTTCAGGTGAATTCAACGGACCTTTAACCGTAAAATCAACTCGAATAATCGTCTCTACAACAGGTTCTAAAATTTTAGCCAACATAAAAACGGCAGCTCCGGTCAAGGGACTTATCACAAATGCAGTTAAAACGGGTAAACTTGAGGTGATTGCAGGGCTGTAACTAATCTGATAATTAGTATCATTATTTGGCAAGTCGATAAGCCCCTTACCTGATATTTTCCCGGCAGAGCCATTTAAATAAAAATCATCATTTTTAACAATACCATCGGTAATACTACCTGAAAAGTTTGCTTGATCAAAATTCAAACCTTTTGAAAATACATTGTTAAATTCATTGTTTAGTGTGCGGCGAATCCCATCAAGACTAAATAAACTTAATAAACGCGCACCGTTATCATTAACCTCAGTGATAGCACCATCGGTTAATTTGGCAGAAAAAGTACCCTTCAAAGAATCTAAATTAAAAGACCAGGGTGCGCCAATCCAATTTAAAGCCCCGCTTAATTCAGCTTTAGAATAGATCATCGGGCTGCTATAACCTAGCCTTTTTACAATATCGTTGACCTCGTTACCGACACTTTTAACAATCAGGTTAGTTTTATATTGATCCCAAACGCCTGATATCTCGGTAAATTCTTTCTCATTCCCAATTTTAATGTAATTAATATTAAGATTTTTTTTGTTAGGAAAAATATGCAGGCGCATTGGCGATAAATTTATATCGCCATAAATACACTCTAAGCAATCAACCAAAATTTCGGGGTAATCCTTCAATAAATTACGATCTTGTGCTTGATTATTTGAGTCCAATCCTTGATCTGCATTGATATTTGATAAATCCAGCGAGTGGAAATTCAACTTTTTAATATCAAAATCGAGCCGCATAGGTTCTCCATTGCGCAACTCCACTGCTGTTTGTAAATTATCAGAGTCAACGGCCATATCCCACTTTTTATGATCGTTGACAGCGCGTACTTTTAAATTATTTAAGGGTTGTGAAAATAAATCAGCATGTTGAATGCTGACGTTAATTTCATCCAACTTAATCCTTTGACTGCTTTTTCCTTGTGTCTTAAGCTTGCCCCTCCACTTGTCAAACAACACCCATTTTTGATACCAACTGGCGATATTAAGGTTATCCAGATTAACATTAATAACCTGCTTGGTTTTATCAATTTCAGAGACATTATCCGTCCCTATATTAAGCACAAAATAGGGAATATTATTGTGTTTTTCTCGATAGTCAACGATTCCACTAAACCACAAGGTGTTTTTTATTTTTGCCTCAATAGTGCTGCTGTTTTGGTCACCTGAAACAACGATATCTGTCGGCCAGGATTGCAACGCATTTTTTTCAAAGGGATAAGGAAGCGCGATATCCACTCCCCGTGTTGCAGAATTAAAGGCAACATTATATTGATAACCACTCGCCAGAAAATTATCAAAGTTTATCGCGGCAGCCCAATCTAATTGTCCTGATATTTTTAGCGGATTCAGAATGGTTTGTGCATCTGTTAATCCCATCAAATCCCAATTTCCTGACAAATCGGCGTTCACTTGATATCTGTCTTGTTGTGCTTCACTGTTAAAAGAAATCTGTATTGGTTGTTCAAATAATTGGCCCTGAAGGTTATTTGCCATCAAGTTGCCATTGATAAAACTAAACTCTCCCCGCACGTTTTTTAAAGGCAGGATCAGATCTTCAGCTAACTTAATATTAACATTATTTTTTGCCAGCTGAATGGTGCCCAAGGTTTTGCTCTTCTGCGTTTTTTGATTAAAAGGGATGGTTAACGTTAGTGCACCGGTTAATTTTTTTTCGACTTCAATAACCGAGAGTGCTTTACCCACACTTTCCTTAAGAGGAGAAGCTTTTAAATAGTCACTTATTTTTTGTGCGTCTTCAGTGATTTCTGCGTTAACAGTTAAAATGCCATTGGGATTTAAATGATCAATGCTCGCCGTCAATTTTTTAACCTCCACCTCCTGCAAAGAGGCGCTATGCGCATTCATAGTCAGTCCATCATTCTCAAAGAGAATATCTAAATCGAGATTGGTGAGTCCTTGCCAGTCGCCATAAAAATCGTATTCGGATCCTCGTAATGGTACCCAAGCCTGGAAAATGCCGTTATTCTGACCGTAGGGATATTGATTTAATGCACCGTACCATAATATTTTCGCCCCCTTTACCTGTCCTTTTTTTAGGGTTGGCTGCAGGTAATTAAAGACTTTATTACCCAGCGCTTTAACGGGTAAATAATATTGTGCTTTACTGGCATCATTGAGATCTGCATAGCTATACAAACTTAAAAAAGGACTTTGATTTTTCTGGTCTTGATTGGGGAAAAAAAGTGAAAACGCAGTAGTGCTATTAAGATCGCGCGTATTTAATACCGTATGCTCACTAAACACTTTAAATCCAGTAGGCATTTGTAACCATTGTAAATCAAGTTGCGCACTTTCAAGCGGCATTTCTCGGCTAAATTGCCCATCAAAAGTGAGACTCTGTTTAGGTAAGGTAATATTTAACTTACCTTTTGAAAGATCACCAATAACGTCAATCTGAGCATCACTTATTCCGGGCATGGCACCTTGAGGTTCGCTCTTAAATTGGCTTAGATGGGCAGAAAACTGCAGCTTATCCGCACTGTTTTTAAACAGTGAAAAATCATCGAGTCGTGCGTTAAGGTCAAAAGCTGACAAGGAATTTATTGTTTTTGCTTGTAAATCAGAACGTAATAAATATAAAGGCATTAAATCTTTTATGTTTACCCCATCAAGTGCAAAATAAGCACTCGCTGCCGTACCGTGCCCTTGAACATTAAGACCTTGCATTTTTTTTTGGTTTGACTCTATATCAAGATTGTAACTGTCTAATAACCACGCGTCATTAGTGTTTGTAAATTGCACCAATCCACTGTTTATCTTCCATAGATAATCTTGCCCCAATTGTGACCAATGCAATTGGGTGTTATTTAATTGCAATTGCAGCTTTTGCAGTCTATTAGAGGAAAATTCAGCCCAAGCTTTAAAACCTAATACCGCATCAAATAGTTGCGCATTAGGATTTACTTGTGCAGTTAAATAATGACTAATATTGAAGTTATCGGCTGCAACATAAAGATGACCAGCCAAAGGCTCATTTTGTCCAACTAAATCCACCACAAAATTCAGAGAGTTATCGGCAAGGCCGTTGAGCATTGAAGCATAACCTCTCCCCTGGTGACGCCCTTCTTCGTTTATCCAATTTAACTTTTCTATCACAACCGTTTTATTGCGTTGCAGGGGATCTGTAAAATGAAGCTGGCTATCTTTTATTGAAAACTTACTCAGTTGCACTAATAAAATTTTCTGCAATGCCGCCGTAGTGACAGAGGAGCTTTCAGATTTAGCATTATTTTTCCCGGTTGGTTTAATTGTAATATCTGCACCCTGCGCAGATATTCGGTTAAACACTAAGGTTTGTTCGCTGAGGCTCTGCCAAAAATTAAGGTAAATAAACAAATGATCAAGTTTAAACTGATAAGGCAGATCAACAGAATCGACCAATTCAATCCCGCTGACATTTAAAATAAGTCCTGAGAAGTCAATACCGGCAGAGATATCTTCAAAGGTTAAATTAACATTATATTCGGAGCTTAACCATTGCATTGCATAGATTTTATAGTCGTCAATTCTGACAAATATAATGCGTGATAAGGTTAATAAAAAAGCTAAAATAAACAGCTTAACTGCAATTAATGCATATATCCGTTTAAGCCATTTTAAAGAGCAGAATTTCAATTTACCGACTCAATATGAAAGAAAATAAAGCCTAGATCAGCACTTCGAATACCTGAATTTTTAAAGGTCATATATCTTCCTATCACATCATTACAACATCAAACTGTTCTTGACCATAGAGAGGCTCAGCATTAATTTTAACCGGTTTTTCCATAAATAAAACTAATTCAGCCAGGTTATGAGATTCATCCCCCGTTAATGCCTCAGCCACTTTAGGTGACGTATAAACAACAAAACGATCAGCATCATAGGCGCGATTCACGCGTAATATTTCACGCAGAACTTCATAACAAACGGTTTCTACTGTTTTAATATAACCGCGTCCACTACACTGCTCACAAACACCACAGAAAATATGCTCTAAACTTTCCTGCGTGCGTTTGCGTGTCATTTCAATTAAACCTAAGGGAGAAAAATCATTGATATTGGTTTTAACACGATCTTTTGACAATGCTTGTTCTAAACTGTTAAATACTCTGCGTTTATGTTCAACTGACTGCATGTCGATGAAATCAATAATAATAATACCGCCTAAATTGCGTAAACGTAATTGCCTGGCAATAGCCTGTGTCGCTTCAATATTGGTATTAAATATCGTCTCTTCAAGATTTCTATGGCCAACAAATGCACCGGTATTAATATCAACAGTGGTCATCGCTTCGGTCTGATCAATAATCAAATATCCACCTGATTTAAGTTCCACCTTACGCTCTAATGCACGCTGCACTTCATTTTCAACATCGAACAGATCAAAAATAGGGCTTTTACCCCGGTAACATTCGATTTTATCCTCCAGTTCAGGTACAAAATCATGGGTAAACTTCTGAATCAGACTAAAATTTAATCGCGAATCAATACGTACTCTGTCTATTTCCTCACCAACAAAATCTCTCAGTATACGAAATGCGAGTCCTAAGTCACGGTAAAGTAGCCTGTTTTTGCTAGCAGTCCGCTTACGACGCGTCAATACTTTACGCCAAACTCGGAGTAAAAAAGCCGCATCGTTAATCAACTCCTTTTCCGGTGCGCCATCTGCCGCTGTACGGATAATAAAGCCGCCCAGATCATTGACACAGCAGCCTTGGGCGATTACCTTTAAACGTTCACGTTCCTGTGCACTTTCAATACGCTGTGATACACCAACATGGCCTGTTCCAGGCATAAAAACCAAATAGCGTGAAGGCAAGGTTATATCAGTTGTAAGACGGGCTCCCTTAGTGCCGAGCGGATCTTTAACCACCTGCACCATAATATCCTGCCCTGGACGGACAAGTTGTGAGATATCTGCAACTTTAAATTTTGCTTTTTCATTCTTGGCAACACATTCTGTAAAGGGCACAATGTCTGAAGCATGTAAAAATGCCGCCTTTTCCAAGCCAATATCAACAAAAGCGGCTTGCATGCCGGCTAACACTCTGCTGACTTTGCCTTTGTATATATTACCAACAATTCCTTTGGTCGCCTGACGCTCTATATGTAGCTCTTGCAGTACACCACCTTCAACTAACGCAACGCGTGTTTCGGTGGGGGTGATATTCATTAATAATTCAACGGACATTAGACCAATTCCTTTAAAATTTTTTATAAGCTGTATCGCTTAATAATATAAACAATATGAAGCAGCAATTTATACCCAAACTTCTTACTACATCGCCAAGAGGCTTGGGTATAAATACTTATTAACAAGCAATAACCTCATGAGTCATCAATTACTTGTCTTTACTTTTCATTCTCTAACGACAAATTTATTATTTAATTTCCTACTCAGATTCGCGCTGTTATGTCAGTTACAAAGGTCTTGATTTAGCAAGCCTTCCTTGCAAATTGGTGCCATAACAAAAAAATCAAACGGGCAAGTTTACAATCAAAGAAAGCGTTCTCAACAGCATTTATTAATTTCATTTATAAATTTTATCTTAATGATTAACTTCTTCCATAAACTCACGAATCAGTTCTGCTGTTTCAAAAAGCGGCAGCCCAACAACGCCACTATAACTACCTGATATATTGTTAATGAACTTTCCGGCAATTCCTTGAATAGCATAACCAGCAGCCTTACCAACAGGTTCACCGGAGCGCCAGTAATCAGAGATATCCTGCTCACTCAATTTTTTAAAACTCACCTCGGTTTTAACCAGAGTACTTTTTGTATAAACACCTTGTACCAGTGCCACTGCAGTAAAGACTTGATGAACTCGCCCCGACAATAATTGCAGCATCTCCCGGGCATGTTTTTTATCACGTGGTTTTTCTAATATTTTTTGATCAATAACAATAATTGTATCAGCCCCTAAAACGGGTCTCTCTTTATCGCTATTTTTGAAACCTGCTTGCGCTTTTTGTAATGCTAAACGTAAAACATAATCCTGCGCTGATTCACCTGTTTCCGGTTTTTCTTCAATGGCAGCTTTCACTCGATCAAATAAGACTCCAATTTGATTTAGAAGTTCACTACGACGAGGTGAACTCGATGCAAGATAGATAGAAACGTTCATGCTTATACGACCTTAAAACGGCGACGAATAAAACGCAAAAAAAGAAAAAACCAGGGCCAAACCAGCATCGAGGTAAAGACTGACCAGAAATAAGATTGATGTAAAATAATATCTTGTAAGCTTGATGCCATCAAATATAACGCCAGTTTCGACAGTAAAGAATACAAACCGACTAAGAGGGTTGTTTGTACCAGAGTGAAATAACGAAAAAGTTGGTAATTGGTAATGACTATGTAGGCTAAAAATGAAAATAATAAGGCATGCATGCCTAACGTAGAGCCTAATAAAAGGTCAAATACTACCCCTAAAATAAACGCATGCACGATGCTAACCCGATGCGGTAATGCGAGTACCCAATAAAAAATAATAAGGATCATCCAATCGGGACGAAAAGCATTCAGCATGATAGGAAGAGGAACAATAGCACAGACTAAACCTGCAAAATAAGTAAAGTAAATGGCCATATAGTTACTGAACAATGACATTTTTCGATTCCAGCGGTTCGATTTTTTTGTCTGTCTCTAGCGTGTTCAGAGAATCAGGGCTTGTCTTTGAATTATCAGCATTCTCTGTGGCCAGTGCCGCTGATGTTGTTAATCTATCCTTTGATAAATCAGATTCATTATATTGATCCTCATTCCATAACAACAATAAATAACGGCTGCGGTGGAGGGGAGCAACAGGTGTTGCGCTCACATCAGCGTAAGCCGCGCCTTCTTGATAATTAACATGGCTTATTGTCGCAACCGGGTAACCTGCAGGGAAACGCCCCCCCAAACCTGACGTGACCAGTAAATCACCTTCTTTTAAATCGGCATTACTTTGTACAAAAGGCACATTTAGCCTATTCCAATCACCACTACCATGGAGCACGGCAATAAGATCATTACGCTGAACGCGCACCGGAATACCATGGCTTACATCAACAATCAGTAAAACCCGACTGGTTGTACTGCCTACCTGAGAAACTTGTCCAACCACACCATCTTCATTAATAACAGGTTGGCCGACATAAACACCGTTTACCGCGCCTTTATCGATCAATAACTGATGAGAAAAGGGATCTGAGCGTAAACTCATCACTTCGGTTATCATTCTTTTGTTGGTAAAGGTGCGATTTGAGCTGAGCAGCTCACGTAACTGCTTATTTTCATTTTCTAATTGGGTGAGTAATAGGCGGT
Organism: Psychromonas ingrahamii 37; assembly: GCF_000015285.1. NCBI lineage: Bacteria > Pseudomonadati > Pseudomonadota > Gammaproteobacteria > Alteromonadales > Psychromonadaceae > Psychromonas > Psychromonas ingrahamii. Next base: position 1,407,912 of record NC_008709.1, on the reverse strand, counting down.
CAGCTTTGAGATGTAAATTGTCTTTTTCTAACTGTTGATTACGCGCTTTTAACTCATGGCGAGTCATCACACTAGCAGAGATGGCACTGAATAATTTTTCAGGCAGATCAGCAACGTATTGCACAGGGCTGACCAGGGAGTTTAAATAAATACGTGATGATGCAAAGAGATTGAAGTTGCTGTCAGCAACAAATAAAAAAACCGAAAAAACTACCACTATGGATAGTCTTAATAAAAATGAAGGGCCGCGCGTAAAAATTGTTTTCATTGTGACAGATTAATTAGGAAAAAGTTATTACAGCAAGTACATTAAACAATGCCTGCTACTTGGGACTCAGGGTAAATTAGAAGAAGCTAGCTATCAATTGCAACAAACAGGTTATCAATCAATTAATAACTAGGCTATCAAGGCGTTAAATCGATCCGTTAATGAGTCTAACGGTCATGACTCGGCGCGTTATCAGTCTGAGTTAAACAGATCACGACCATAGGTATCAATCATTTCAAGTGCCATACCGCCTCCACGAGCCACACAAGTAAGCGGCTCGTCAGCAACAATCACCGGAATGCCGGATTCCTCAGAAAGCAATCGGTCTAATTCACATAATAATGCCCCGCCTCCGGTTAAAACCATGCCCGTTTCAGCAATATCAGCTGCCAATTCAGGTGGTGTTTTCTCTAGCGCCAGCATAACTGCAGAAACAATCCCACTTAAAGGCTCCTGCAGGGCTTCTAATATTTCATTACTATTAAGTGTAAAGCTGCGGGGAAGGCCTTCGGCAACATTCATTCCGCGTACTTCAATCTCTCTAATCTCGTCGATCGGGTAAGCTATTGCAATGCTGTGTTTAATACGTTCAGCCGTGATTTCGCCAATAGTACAGCCATAGTTACGACGGACATAATTGATGATCGCCTCGTCAAATTTATCACCGCCAATACGTACCGAGGCAGAATAAACCACACCATTTAAAGAGATCACAGCAACTTCCGTCGTGCCTCCGCCAATATCCACAACCATCGAACCTTTTGCTTCGGACACCGGCATACCCGCTCCGATGGCGGCAGCCATTGGCTCATCAATTAAATAAACCTCTCGTGCACCCGCACCCTGTGCAGATTCACGAATAGCACGACGTTCAACTTGGGTTGATCCGCATGGCACACACACTAAAACGCGTGGGCTCGGGCGTAAAAAGCTATTGTTATGTACCTGCTTGATAAAATGTTGAAGCATCTTTTCGGTAATATAAAAATCTGCAATGACACCATCTTTTAGCGGACGAATGGCTTGAATATTACCAGGTGTTTTACCTAACATCTGCTTAGCTTCATAACCCACAGCAGCAACACTTTTACCCGCACCGTTTTTATCTAAACGAATTGCAACAACTGAAGGCTCATTTAAGACTATGCCTTGGTCTTTTACATAAATAAGCGTGTTGGCAGTTCCTAAATCGATCGACAGATCGTTAGAAAACATACCCCGGAACATTTTAAACATGAAATTTTTCCATTAATGGCGAATAAATAAAGTAACGTACTTTACCAATCTAGCCATATTTCATCAAGAAAAGAAAGTAAATAGTACAAGGAATTATCACTTTATTTTAACGATTGAATTTTTTCTACGGCGAAAAGCAACAAACAGGGGTTAGCCCGATTATTTACCCCTATTTATTCAAAATAAGATGAGTGAATTTAGAATAGTTTAATGAGTGGCGATTAAAAATAATAAACTCAAAGTGCTACTTGTCAGTAATACCGTTTAAAAGACCCCCATTAACAAAACACCTAGATGATTTATTTACAAACTGACAGATGCTAACTTTTTAAAATAATCAGAAAAGATTTTTAAGCGACCTTTAGGGTTATTAATAATAACCGGTGTATTACTCAATACCACAAATAAAAAACAGAAAACCCTAAGCTTATCAGCGACAAAAAATAACAACCGATCGTCGAGCAAAAAAAACATAATATCGTCTGCAAAGCGGCCATATTATTAAAGCGATCATACAAATCCTGAAAGTAAAAAGCCCTGTTCATCTCTTTACGCTGCATCCGGTATCACCGAGAAGTACTGGTTTATTAGTCGTTAAGAGACAGCACACTTAACTCTTTCGCTGAACAGGCTTTTGCACCATGACGGCAATAAAAAATTATTATTGGCAATCTCAATACCACTGTCTGATCGGCACACTTTAAAAATCGGCAGAAAAACAGTTTATTAATCAACAGCAGCAATCCTTTTTCGACATTTTCTGTTGGTCTTATAACGGGGAGAACCCGCTTCTGGTTCTGCTCAGCAGCGCTTATATCGATCATTGTCTGATCAGTGATTCATTTGAGGTTATCAGCAAAGATTACCAGCTTGTCCCCGACTCAGATCATAGATTGCTGGTTACTGAGTTTGGGATGTAAGATCAAGGATAATACGCAGGTCTAAAGGTTCGACTCAACTCGATTTCTTCCCTTCTTTTTTGCTCTGTAAAGTGATTTATCTGCTTTAGCAATGAGACTTCTTGTATCATTTTCTTGACTGGGTAAGACAGTAGCCAGACCAATACTCACTGTTAATATTGCTTTGGTGGGTGATTTTTTATTGGGAATGTTAAGAGCTGCGATAAGTGTTATAAGTTTACTGGCAATATGCACAGCCTGAGCGTTTGATGTTTGTGGCATAATGATTGCAAACTCCTCTCCACCGTATCTGCAACAGAGGTCGGCAGGTCTTTGAGCTAAGTCTTTAAGCAGATTGCCAATCATTACCAGACTATTATCACCGGCTTGATGCCCATATGTGTCATTGAGCAACTTAAAATGATCAACATCAATCATGGCAAGTGTAAGTGGTTGTTTTGAACGAGCACAGCGCTTCCACTCATTTTCAAGGGTCTCATCAAAATATCGCCTATTGGCAATACCGGTGAGACCATCAATCTGGGATAAGTGAAGGACTTTTTCCTCGGCTAACTTTCGATTAGTAATATTTTTATGAGAGATGACAAAAAATTGGACTTCCTGATGTATAAAAGGTGTTACCTGCATCATGAAAAATCGTTTTTCATCTGGACTATGACAAGCATATTCAAGGTAAAAATCAGGCTGTTGCCCGATAATGACGGCTCGAATTCCATTTACTGCCGTAACGCCGAAATCAGCGTCTGCCCCAGAAGTATTATCATATCCATTAAGGTAATTTATGCCAATCCATTCAGTCTTTATTTGACAATCATTATCCCGGCCAAACTCAGTCCAGCTGTGATTGACAAATTTTATATCACCGTTCTTATCTATAACAACTATCTGGTCGGTGATCGTATTAAGTACTGATTTAAGAAATTCAATTGAATCTGACATTATTAACGCCCGTAATAGATTTACCTATATTAGCCGCAAAGGGTAAGATTATGAACCGTTTTAGCTCACACTTCTCGCCCCTATTGACACATTGATAAAGAAATCAGAGAAAGTCCTGACACCATTTTTTCCTCTATAGTCGTCACTTCTATTTACTTGTTTATGCTTTCTTTTAATTCCACCTTTAAAAAGATCTATCTGTTCTTAAGAGATTTAAAGTAGCATAACGTACTGTTGCTAAATTCTCAGTAGAATTTTTTGTTTTATCCTGCATGCACCTTCATTTATGGATATATCTAATTACCAATGCCAGTTATTTTCAACAGACCAGTGCTCTCGAGCAGCCGTTAAAAGAGATTTTGCATTAAGCTCTCCTGAGCTAATATAAAATTTAAAGGCTGTCTTTGATACACTGGCTATTACTTAACAGCAGAGTAAATTTATTCGCTAAGGTTGCAAGTTGCTCAGCACTGATAATTTCGATATTATCTGAATCAACTATTTTATTACCTAACATTAACACCGTACGCGGATAACCGCGCCCGCCAAGTTTAATCGTCAGTGCTTTATGTTGTGCTGACAGATATTGATCTTTAATGTTCTGCACATTGAGTTGATAAACAGGCATTCCCTGATCGGAAAGTAACTGTGCAAATGCGGGTAAATTTTCAGCTTGTGCCGTGCAGTCGCTGCACCATAAAGCGACTATATTCAGGATAAAGGCATCACTGCCGCTTAAAAGTTGCTCCGCCTTGGTTATGTCGATGGTTAGGTCAATATTTTTAATCATGTTTACATTCCGTTATTTAAAAAAGTTGATTCTAAAAAGAAAAAACACCAAACCTTATATTTTTTATCTAAAAGGTGTAAAAAGAACACCAATTCAACTGCTGTTGATTTGCTTTTTATAGGCCAGTGTATGTTGGTTTACTTTTTAGTTGCAATGCCAGCCTGACGGCCTGTTAATTTATGACAACCACAGGTGAGACTTCAAGCTTTTTTTACTCTCGCTCGCTTATCAATTTATTTTTACAGGCTTAGAGGCAAAAGTTTTCAAGCAGAGATCACGCTTTGTGTCCGGTGGCTAAGCTGCCACCGTTATTGAGTGTTTTCAAAAACAGTGGCAATGGAATAAAGTGCGAGTGTCGCAACTGATACCAATTCCACTCATTTAAGTGATCTGTTTAGCCACAGGAAAAATGCCTGCATAAATGAACAAAAAATGAATAGATTTAGTATTAGGCAAGTATTACTGGCATTCTGCTGCCGCAGCAACAAAAGGGTTATCCCCTAAGTTTAATGAAAAATATTGATAAAGCTTTGTGACACTGCCTGAATCTTTATTTTCAATATCTGCTAAGTAATTGACAGTGTTCGGCTTTTTACCAGAACCATCTTCCGGATCAGTGCCATAACTTTGGGCTGAAACAGAATAACCGTCAGCTATTTCTACTGAATTGACGACCCCCCAATCATCAAATTTATTTACCCAGGCCGACCATTTATTTTTAACACAACTTGCAACATCTTTGGCATCTTTCTGACTTGAAAAAACCTGATCTACTCCCGCAGAACGGATTTGATTTGGGCCTACACTACAAGCTGATATTGATAATACGGCAACAGTCAATATTATTAATTTTTTCACTATTATTTCCTCTTGTTTTGTTTAAATATAATGACTCCCCACGACGGTGCTAGCCTCTTATTCGCAGGTTACTTAGTCGTTGTGGTAAAAGAAACCAAATAAAGGCTAGCATATATAATAATAGCATTATTTTCATGGGGTTAGACACCCATAAAAGTGTTGTTCAAGTCGCTTATTGTAAGGATAATAGATTGAGCAAAGCAATCCATCAAGGTTTAGGAGCAACCCTTTTATTCTTTATTGTGCCTGCATACAGCCCCTTTCCTCCACCAGCGCACTTGTAATACCCTTTTGCAAAGGCATTCTCATAATGCGCATAGGCACGCTTAAAAATACTCGTAAAAAAACCGCCCGAATCTAGGAACGCTCAGTAAGCAGCGATTTGCATAATAAAAGCAGGACAAATTAATGGCTGGTAAACTTAATGTTTTAATTGTGGAAGATTCCGCACTGTAAGCACCTCGAATGATCAGCTAAGCACACCTGCCAACGCCTTTAAATACGCTATCAAGTAAAGTAAAAGCACAATCGCAGACCATGCTATTAAGCGGTTGATAATAGCTTTAGCGTGATCGGAGCATTAGCGAATGTTAAACGGAAAAATCAAGACTGCACGCAATTTTGATGATGCTAATATCCCAAAGCAGCGGCTTTTCTAGATGTCAGTCCATCACCTATCTACCGAAAAACAGGCATGGGAATAATGGGAAATGAAAAGAACAGAAAAACATAATCACGCCCTGCACTGCAGGGCGTGATTATGGGTAAGCGCTATTGATTAGCAACTCACAGAAGCCAACTTTTCAAAATAATCAGGAAAGGTTTTTGAGGTACATTTAGGATCGTTAATAGTCACCTGTGTATTACCCAACGCCACTAATGAAAAACACATCGCCATTCGGTGATCGTCATAGGTATCAATTTCAGCATGAATTAATTTTTCGGGCGCAGTGACCTCAATAAAATCATGCCCTTCAACAACGGTTGCGCCAACTTTACGTAATTCTGTCGCCATCGCGTATAACCGGTCGGTCTCTTTAACGCGCCAGTTATAAACGTTGCGAATTTTGGTCGTACCCGTTGCGAAGAGAGCGGCAACAGCAATCGTCATTGCGGCATCAGGAATGTGATTCATATCCATATCAATGGCTTTTAACTCACCTTTACTGGCTTTAATATAATCATCACCCCATTCTATTTTTGCCCCCATTGCTTCCAATGCATCGGCAAATTGAATATCACCCTGAACCGATTTTTTACCGATACCAGTCACTTTAATACAGCCCCCGGCAATCGCGCCTGCGGCTAAAAAATAGGAAGCTGAAGAGGCGTCTCCTTCAACTAAATAATGCCCGGGCGCACTATAAGTTTGTTTGCCTTTAATAATAAAACGTTCGAAATTATGATTATCAACATCAATGCCAAAATCATGCATGATTTGCAGGGTGATTTTAATATAAGGTTTTGACACCAATTCACCGACTATTTCAATTTCAGTATCTTCCATTGCCATCGGTGCGGCCATTAAAAAAGCGGTTAAAAATTGACTGGAAACACTGCCGTCAATTTTTATTTTACCGCCCTTAAGCCCCGTTCCTTTGATTTTTAAGGGCGGATAATTTTCATTTTCAAGGTATGTCACCTGTGCACCGGCCTGCTGTAATGCATCCACTAAACTGCCGATAGGACGTTCAAACATTCGCGCCTCACCGGTTAGAATGTATTCTCCTTGACCTAAACACAAAGCGGCACATAGCGGCCGCATCGCTGTGCCGGCATTGCCTAAAAAGAGTTCCAATAGACCTGATTCAGCAGTATTAAACGCCCGTCCTAAACCTTCAACAACACACTGTTTTTTATCCTTTGAAAGCTGATAATTGACCCCTAATTTTTTTAATGCATTTAACATATGACGAATATCATCACTGTCTAACAGGTTGGTCAGTGTCGTTGTACCCTGCGCTAAAGCGGCCAGCAAAAGCGCACGATTAGAAAGGCTCTTAGAGCCAGGTAGGTTAATTTCACCGTCCACCTTAGCAATTGGCTGTAATAATAATTGTTCCATCCTATCCTCTATTTTTGATCTAACTTAAGCACTTTAACTAAGGCTTGTTTAAAACGCTGGTTTTCATCGAACAGGCCGATGCTAATACGCAGATGGTCGCTTAAGCCGTAGCCCGTTATCGGGCGTACAATCACACCTTCATGTAATAACGCCTGATAGACAACGTCCCCAGATTGGCCAACATTGACCGTAATAAAGTTTCCCATTGAAGGAATATATTCAAGGTTATGTTGACTGAAAAAAGCACTTAAGTCTGCCATGCCCGCATTATTTAACTTAATCCCCGCCTGTAAATACTCATCATCTTGTAAAACGGTCTCTGCCGCTTTAAGCGCTAGAGCATTACAGTTAAAGGGTTGGCGTACGCGATTAAGGATATCTGCAATTTGCGGATTTGAAACGCTGTAACCGACACGCAAGCCCGCAAGACCATAGGCTTTTGAGAAGGTTCGGGAAACAATTAAATTGGGAAAATCTTTAATCCATGCGATAGCATTACCACGTCGTTCGGGCGCTGCATATTCAAAATAGGCCTCATCCAATACGACTAAGACATGCGCCGGCACCTTACTCAGAAAGGCTAGAATGTCAGCCGCTTCTAGAAAAGTGCCCGTTGGGTTATTCGGATTGGCAATAAAGATAAGTTTTGTTTTATCCGTCACGGCAGCGGCCATTGCCGCTAAATCATGACCGTAATGCTTTGCCGGAACAACCACTGCTTTTGCGCCAATCGCTTGTGTCACTATTGGATAAACAACAAAAGCAAACTGCGCAAATATCACTTCATTTTCAGCGCTTACAAATGCCCGCGCAACCAGTTCAAGCAAATCATTTGAGCCGTTTCCTAGGGTCACCTGATTTAACCCGACGTTATATTTATCGGCAAGTGCCTGCTTAAGGTAAAAACCGTTGGCATCTGGATAACGGGCTAATTCAGAAAATTCACTTTGCAGTGCAGATTTCACTTTCTCACTCAGACCTAACGGATTTTCATTGGAAGCAAGTTTGACAATATCACTGATGCCAAGTTCTCGTTCTAATTCAGACGTTGGTTTACCGGCTTGGTAGGGATGCAGTTTTTGCACCCCCGCATTAGCAAGCGTTAAAAAATCACAGCTCATCTTTAATCCTTAGTTTCTAATAGCAATTTGTATTAACCGATTATCACCCCCTCTACTGAGGGTGTTTAAACTGGATGGTTTTAGGGAACTTTTTAAGTGCTTATTATAAATCAATTTTATGCGTAGTTAGCTTCAAACTTTGCCATAAAATCAACTAACGCCTGCACACCTTCAATTGGCATTGCATTGTAGATACTGGCACGCATTCCACCGACTGCCCGATGACCTTTGAGGGTCAGCAGGTTAGCGTCTTTAGACTCTTTTAGAAAAAGTGCATTTAAGTTTTCATCTGCAAGTTGAAAGGGAATATTCATACGGCTACGCACTGATTTGTCGATATTATTGCGATACAACTTGGAACTGTCGATAAAATTATAAAGTAACTCGGCTTTTGCTATATTTTTCTTTTCTATTTCGACCAAACCACCCTGCTCTTTTAACCACTTAAAAACGAGGCCTGCCAGGTACCATGAATAAGTTGGCGGAGTATTAAACATTGATCCGGCATCAGCCTGCACTTTATAATCAAAAATAGACGGAATAACTTTGCGTGCTTTGCCGATTAAATCGTCACGCACGATCACGATTGCCAAACCCGATGGGCCGATATTTTTTTGTGCGCCAGCGTAAATAACACCGAATTTAGAAACATCAATTGGACGGGATAAAATCGTTGAACTCATATCGGCAACCAGCGGCACAACCCCTGTTTCAGGTACTTCAAAAATTTCAATACCTTCGATTGTTTCATTGGGGCAGTAATGCACGTAAGCGGCGCCAGCATTAACGTTCCAGTCAGCAGCGGCTTTAACACTTACCTTACCCTCGGCTGTTTCGCTGAGAACACTGGTTTCGGTCACTCGGGCGTGTTTTTTCGCTTCATCTACCGCCAACTTTGACCATTGTCCGCTGATTAAATAATCCACATCCAGTTTATCGCCCAGCAGATTTAATGGCACCGCAGCAAATTGTCCGCGTCCACCACCATGACAAAAAAGGACTTTATAATTATCAGGTACAGCCAACAAATCACGCAGATCTTGCTCAGCTTGCTCGGCCATTTCAATATATTCGGGACTACGGTGGCTGATTTCCATCACAGAAACCCCCAGCCCTTGCCAGTTACAAAACTCTTCTTGTGCTTTTTCCATAACGGCTTCAGGTAACATAGCCGGACCTGCGCAGAAATTAAATATTTTACTCATCGGTTTTCTTCTTTAGAATATAAGAGGGTGAATTAAATTATTTAGGGTGGTAAAACTAGCATTAAATGTAAGATGAAGAAACAGCTAGTGCCAACAAAATCAAGTTCGTATGATTAATTTTTGATACCTTGTGTTTTTTTAAAATAAGATTATCAATAAAAAAAGGCATATTTACTTAATATTGACTGCACGCGTTAATCCCCATTGCGATTATTCGTCTGCAAAAACAAAAAACGGCAAAAGCCGTTTTTTTAAACCTATAAACCCAAACTACTTGAACAGGCAGATTCAAGTAATTGGGGGATGACTTACGGTTATACTTCTTCTGTCTGATCAGCAGAAGCTTCAGCGTTTAATTCAGTCGTTTCACTGCCGGTTACCTCGTCTTCTTCATAAACGGGCAGATCCTCAATTTCCTCAATACGTTGTAGAGCAACGATTTTCTCACCTTCAGCGGTGCGAATCAGCGTCACCCCCTGAGTATTACGCCCAACCACTGACACTTCACTAACGCGGGTACGTACTAACGTCCCTCTGTTGGTGATCAGCATGATCTCGTCGTTTGTATCAACTTGAACTGCCCCCACTACTTTACCGTTACGCTCGCTGACTTTAATTGAGATAACACCTTGAGTTGCGCGGCTCTTAGACGAGTAATCTTCAAGGGGTGTACGTTTACCGTAACCATTTTCAGTGGTGGTTAAGATATGGCCGGTTTCGTTTGGAATAATCAAGGACACAACTTTTTCGCCCTCTTTTAATTTAATACCACGAACGCCAGTTGCGGTACGCCCCATTGCACGAACACCTTTAACTTTGATTTCAGGATTACCCTCTTCATCTAGTACCGGCGCACCATTTTCATCAAGTACTGCACTTTCTTCTGCTTCTTTAAAGCGCACCACCTTACCTGCATCGGAGAAAATCATAATTTCATTGCTGCCGTCGGTGATACCAACGCCAATCAACTCATTATCCTCATTAAGATTAATTGCAATCAGGCCACTGTTACGTGGGCGACTATAAGCGCTTAATGCGGTTTTCTTGACCGTGCCGTTTGCTGTCGCCATAAAGACAAATTTATCATCGGCATAATCACGAACAGGTAAAATAGCCGTAATACGTTCGCCTTCTTCAAGCGGCAGAATATTAACAATAGGACGACCACGTGCCTGACGTGATGCTAACGGTAACTGAAATACCTTCAACCAATATAAACGGCCACGTGTAGAGAAACATAAAATCGTATCATGGGTGCTTGCAACTAATAGTTTTTCGATGAAATCTTCATCTTTCATCTTAGTTGCCGCTTTGCCTTTACCACCACGACGTTGTGATTCGTAATCGCTTAATACTTGGTATTTAACATAACCTTCGTGGGAAAGAGTGACCACCACATCTTCTTCAGTGATCAAATCTTCTATGCTTAAATCGGTTTCACTGGCGGTGATTTCAGTACGACGAGGATCAGCAAAGTTGGCTTTAATCTCTTCTAACTCTTCACGGATAACTTCCATCAAACGTTCAGGGTTCTCTAGGATAAATAATAATGCCGCAATAATTTCAAGCAGTTCTTTGTATTCAGTTAATATTTTTTCGTGTTCAAGACCGGTTAGTTTTTGTAAACGTAAATCGAGAATAGCCTGCGCTTGTACTTCAGTCATAAAGTATTGGTTGTCACGAACACCAAATTCAATGGCCAAACCATCAGGACGTGCCGCATCAACACCTGAGGCCTCAAGCATTGCAGACACATGACCTAAATTCCAACCCTGCGCTTGTAACGCGATTTTAGCTTCGCCTGGCGTTGCTGAATGGCGAATCAATGCAATGATAGGTTCTATATTCGCAAGAGAAATAGCTAAACCTTCCAGTATATGTGCACGTTCTCGCGCTTTTTTCAGCTCAAAGACAGTACGACGCGTGACCACTTCACGTCGGTGTAAAATAAAGGCTTCCAACATCTCTTTGAGGTTAAATAACTTTGGTTGACCATGGTCAAGCGCCACAGCATTAATACCGAAGGTCACTTGCATCTGTGTTTGTGCGTAAAGGTTATTTAAAACCACCTCACCCACTTCGCCACGTTTAACTTCAACCACCATCCGCATGCCGTCTTTATCAGACTCATCACGTAACGCGCTAATACCTTCTATTTTTTTATCTTTTACGAATTCAGCAATTTTTTCAATTAAACGCGCTTTATTAACCTGATAAGGAAGTTCATGCACCACAATCGTTTCACGACCGGTTTTGTCATTAACTTCAATATCCGCTTTTGCGCGAACTTTTATTTTTCCTCGGCCAGTGTGGTAAGCATCAATAATACCCTTGCGGCCATTAATAATACCTGAAGTAGGGAAATCAGGTCCGGGAATAAATTCGATTAATTGATCAATAGTAATGTCTGCATCTTCAATCAGAGCTAAACAACCATCGATCACTTCACCTAAATTATGGGGTGGAATATTGGTTGCCATACCGACCGCAATACCTGATGATCCGTTAATTAATAGATTAGGAATTTTTGTTGGCATTACTTCAGGAATAAATTCTGTACCGTCGTAGTTAGGCACAAAATCAACAGTTTCTTTCTCTAAATCAGCGAGTAATTCATGCGCCAATTTCTGCATACGAATTTCCGTATAACGCATTGCAGCAGCACTATCTCCATCGACTGAACCAAAGTTACCCTGGCCATCAACAAGCATATAACGAAGAGAGAAATCTTGCGCCATACGAACAATAGTATCGTATACCGCAGTATCACCGTGCGGATGATATTTACCTATCACATCACCAACAATACGGGCTGATTTTTTGTAAGGTTTATTCCAGTCATTACGCAATACATTCATGGCAAATAAAACACGGCGGTGAACCGGTTTAAGACCATCGCGTACATCGGGTAAAGCTCGCCCAACAATGACGCTCATTGCATATTCAAGATAAGAAGTCTTTAATTCATCTTCAATGTTGATCGGAGAAACGTCTGATACAAATTCGCTCATAGAGGCCAAGATCCTTATTTTATTAATATATCGATTGAATTTTTGTGAGTTGCGCATTCTAACACATATTATTGATGAAGAGATGAATTGAGCGGCATTTTTCAATTAATATAAGCTCAGAATCAATCTATGGCGCAAATAAGCGGCAAGAGGTCCTTTGTGGTCTTTTTTTGTACAGCCCTATGTTTATCTAAAGCTTCTGCAGGGGGTTAATTTTAGCTATTTAACTGCCTTTCCCAACTTAATCCGCTGAAACTTCTCTGATTAGAAGTCATCACCCTTTAAAATATTTTCGAAAATCTATGGGCGGCTTAGGTTAATTGTTTTATCTTTTTTACTCGTTATAATGTCTTATCTACAAAAACCGGGTAAAGATTAATGTCAGTCAATAACAGTACAACTGCAAACAATGTTGATCCAAAAGAAATTGAAAAGTTCTCAGCAATGGCCGAACAATGGTGGGATTTAGAAGGTGACTTCAAACCATTACATATGCTTAATCCAACTCGGTTACGTTATATAGAGCAGGGCGCCGAGGGATTATTTGCCAAGTCAATTGCAGATATTGGCTGTGGTGGCGGTATTCTCAGCGAAAGCATGGCAAAAAAAGGAGCGAATGTAATAGGCATCGATATGGCGCATGCTGCGTTACAAATTGCTAAGCTGCACGCATTAGAGACGCAAACAAAAGTACAGTATCAAAAAATAACCGCAGAGGATTTTGCATCACAACATGCAGGTCAATTTGATCTAGTGACTTGCATGGAGATGTTAGAGCATGTACCGGATCCTGCCTCTATTGTGCAAGCTTGTTGCGATTTGCTCAAACCGGGTGGTACGGTTTATTTTTCTACTATTAATAAAACCTTCAAGGCTTATTTAATGATGATTGTGGGTGCCGAGAATTTATTGAAATGGGTACCTAAAGGCACCCATGAATATGAAAAATTTATCCGCCCTTCGCAGTTATTAACGGCTATTGATAGCACCACATTAAACTGTGAAGATTTATGCGGTGTAGAATTTAATCCGCTGCAGAGCGAGTTTGTTATTACTAAAAATGTCAATGTTAATTACATGCTAAGGTGTACAAAAGCTCTGTAATTATTATCAACAGGGTCAGATCTGCAGGGACGTAGTGACAGAGAAGCATACATCCCCTGCTTCTTTGTCACTATGCTTATTAAGCAAGCATCTTGCCGAATGAAAAATATGACAACAAACTGACATATAAACACTATTTTCACCATTTTCATTATGAAAGTACTTACCCTGCAAAAAGATATCCGTGTGACAATTTTCTTGCGCAGGTAACTTCATCATCTTTACCGCATGTTATTTTTTAAATTTAATTAATAACAAACGGTATTAATAGCAATCGCATTCATTATTAACCTGCCCTTGAAGCACCTATGAGATTAACTTTTGCAGCCTTTGTTGATCTCGATGTCAATATGACCCTAAACTACCCAAAGGTTTGACAAATTTATTGTCAATAACTTGATTGTGAACATACACTCCTATGCTCGCGTTTCTAAAACAGCAGCGATTAAAACGACAGCACACAATAATTGAAAAAACTTTCTTATTTTTGCCCACGTTTAATCGACAGAAAATGCAAAAACAGGAATAGAGTAGAAGTTAGTTGAATTTTATTCCTAATTATATTTACTGATATAATTATTATCCGGGGTTAAAAATAAAGGTTGCATTTCATTGATCTCAGCCCCTCCCTTAAGCTATTTGTTAGTTAATACTAACCTGTTTTTTTATGCGCTAGTTATCCACAATTTTATCCACTGTAAAGCTAAAAACATTTGCTTGAAAAAAACTTAAAAAGCTTTATCTTGTGTCACCTCGCGCTATCAAACACAATATGTTGTGTTTTTGACCAATGAGCAACACTATTAAAACTGCATGTTAAGTAACACAGTTGTCGCTAGATATAAGGTATCCTGAATGAAAAAAAACCTATTTGTCACAAAACGAAATGGCAAAAGAGAACGCATTGATCTTGATAAGATTCACCGAGTTATCACTTGGGCTGCAGAAGGCTTAAAAAATGTTTCAGTCTCTCAGGTTGAATTAAATTCACATATTCAGTTTTATGATGGTATCCGTACCGATGATATACATGAGACTATTATTAAAGCGGCCGCTGACCTTATCTCAGAGACATCACCAGACTACCAATATTTAGCGGCACATCTTGCGGTATTCCATTTGCGTAAAAAAGCTTATCGACGTTTTACGCCGCCAAGTATCTTTGAACACGTTAGTAAAATGTGTTCTAAAGGCAAGTACGATATGCATCTTCTTGAAGACTATAGCAAGCAAGAGTTTGAAGAGATGGAAAAATTTATCGTTCATGATCGTGATTTAAAATTTTCCTATGCCGCAGTAAAACAGCTTGAAGGTAAATACCTCATTCAAAATCGTGTCACCGGTGATATTTATGAAAGTGCACAATTTCTTTACATGATGGTGGCAGCCTGTCTGTTTTCTAATTATGAGCCTGCCATACGTTTATCTTATGTTAGACGTTTTTATGATGCGGTTTCACAATTTAAAATTTCATTACCCACGCCTATTATGGCAGGAGTGCGCACGCCAACGCGTCAATTTAGTTCATGCGTATTGATTGAAACGGGTGATAGTCTTGATTCGATCAACGCGACATCAAGCGCAATTGTTAAATATGTTTCACAACGCGCCGGAATCGGCATTAATGCTGGTCGTATTCGTGCATTGGGCAGTGCTATTCGAGGTGGTGAGGCCTTCCACACAGGTTGTATCCCATTTTACAAACACTTCCAAACCGCGGTAAAGTCATGCTCTCAGGGTGGCGTACGCGGCGGTGCAGCGACGGTTTTTTACCCTGTTTGGCATTTGGAAGTTGAATCTTTATTGGTGTTAAAAAATAATCGTGGTATTGACTCCAACCGCATACGTCATCTCGACTATGGGGTGCAACTAAGCCGCTTATTCTACCAGCGCCTGATAGACAAAAAAAATGTCGCCTTGTTCAGTCCCTCGGATGTCCCCGGTTTATACGATGCTTTTTTTGAAGATCAAGATGAATTTGAGCGTTTATATAATTTATACGAAGGTGATCCTGATATTCGTCAAAAAAGTATTTCAGCCGTTGAGTTGTTCTCTCTCTTAATGCAGGAGCGTGCCAGTACAGGCCGTATTTACATTCAAAATGTAGATCACTGTAATACACACAGTCCCTTTGACAGTAAGGTTGCCCCTATTCGTCAAAGTAACTTATGTCTTGAAATTGCCCTGCCAACGAAACCCTTGCAGCACATCATGGATGAAGAAGGTGAAATTGCCCTGTGTACCTTATCGGCATTTAACTTAGGCGCAATTGAGTCACTTGATGAACTGGAAGAGCTTGCAGAACTTGCTGTGCGCGCATTAGATAGCTTATTGGATTATCAGGATTACCCGGTCAAAGCAGCTGAAAACAGCAGTATGGCACGTCGAACGCTAGGCATAGGGGTTATCAACTTCGCTTATTATTTAGCTAAAAACGGTGTTAAATACTCAGATGGCAGCGCCAATAATCTAACCCATAAAACCTTTGAAGCCATTCAATATTATCTTTTAAAAGCGTCTAACAAACTAGCTTTTGAGCGTGGTGCATGCCCTAAATTTAACGAAACACGTTACTCACAGGGTATTTTACCGCTCGATACATACAAAAAGTCCTTAGATAATATTTGTGATGAGCAGTATCATCTCGATTGGGAAACCCTGCGCAGTGATATTGTTAAACACGGTTTGCGTAATTCTACCTTATCGGCATTAATGCCCTCTGAAACATCGAGTCAAATATCTAATGCAACTAATGGTATTGAACCACCACGCGGTTTTGTAAGCGTTAAAGCAAGTAAAGATGGTATTTTAAAGCAAGTGGTGCCTGAGTATGAAAAATATAAACAAAACTATGAGTTATTGTGGGATATTCCAAACAATCAAGGTTACCTTGAATTAGTTGGCATAATGCAAAAATTCATCGATCAGGCAATTTCAGCAAATACCAATTACGATCCAAAACGCTTTTCTGAAGGGCGAGTGCCAATGACTAATCTTTTAAAAGACTTGTTGGTTGCTTATAAAATGGGTGTTAAAACATTGTATTACCACAATACCCGCGATGGTGCAGATGATGAAAACATCATAGATGAAGCCGATGACTGTGCTGGCGGTGCATGTAAAATATGACTGGTGAGTTTTTATTAATGTCTCATTTTTGTGGATAAGTTGAAGTAATACTTATATTTAAATAACTTAAAGGATGTGTTTTACACATCCTTTCTTTTAGACTCTATTTATATCTCTTTGCTGCATTTATTTCATTATGAGATACAGTAAAAACATGAAATATTCAGTAAAAATAGTACCTCACCCTCAATATGATACTCAGTTTTTACCACTTTTACCTGCGACTTTTTATGGGAGCAGATGTTACCGTTATCAACACCTGCCGATAATTTACGAATAGGAAAGACTGGATAGCCAATCCTTCTATAGGCAATTGAGCAGAACCATTATTCAGGGGGTAGCAAACCTTTAGATCTAGATAAATGCTCGCGTATAAATTCCGTTAATTGACTGGCTGGTGCAGGCTTCGCTATAAAGTAACCCTGAGCGTAATCACAGTTTGCGATACTTAATAATCTTTGTTGGGCTGCTTCTTCTATTCCCTCTGCGGTGCATTTAATACCAAGGTTATGAGCAAAATTAATGATTGCTTGAACGAGCTTATCTTCCTTCGAATTTACACCGAGCAGCTCAATAAACGAACGATCAATTTTTATAAGATCTATTTGAAACCCAACCAAGTGGCTAATAGAGGAGTAGCCTGTTCCGAAATCATCCAAATGAATGTGAATACCGTACTTTTTAAAATCATTTATAACTTTGATTGCTAATGCTTTTTTGTGAATGATTGCGGTTTCTGTAATCTCAATGGCTATCTCTGAGCCTTTAATATTGTAGGTATCCATTAGTTTAGGAAAATTTTTCAAAAATAGTTTATCGAGAAACTGTACGGGTGACATATTAATCGACAAGACTAAGTTATCAAAGCCTGTAAACTCTTCTTTCCACGCTTTCAATTGAATAAATGCGGATTCAAAGACCCACTGGCCCAACTGAATAATAGTACCGTTAGCTTCAGCTAACGGAATAAAAACATCAGGGCTAACATTGCCAAGTATTGGATTGTTCCATCTTAATAGCGCTTCAAAACCAGTAAGTCTCCCATCAGACAATGAGATAATAGGCTGATAATAGAGTGTCAATTCATCGTTTTCGATGGCTTGTCGCAGCAATTTTTCGGTGTCAACTTGCTTAAGCAGTTGAGAACGCATCTCTTCATCAAAAACAATGTGGCAATTTTTACCATTGAGCTTAGCTCGATACATTGCGATATCGGCATCCCTTAGCATTTCGTAAGCATCCTGATACCCTGTCTCAAGTAGCGTGATACCAATACTTGCACCTGTGTGGATATAGTTATTATTTATTGAGAACGATAAGGAAAGTTGTTCAATAATTCGCTCAGCAATTTGTATAAAACGATAATTTTCATCACTTTTAAGCAAAATAACAAATTCATCCCCACCAAAACGTGCAAGCATATCGGTCTCACGGAGACATTTTTTTAAGCGCTCAGCAACATAAATGAGTAACTTGTCACCAGCAGCATGACCGAGAGTGTCATTGACTAGCTTGAATTGGTCCAAATCTAAAAATAGGACGGCAAAATTTAAATTTTTGTTTCTTGAGTGGCCACTTAATAATTCCTGTAAATAACTTACGAACCAAGATCTATTATAAAGACCCGTAAGACTATCGTGAAAGGCATCATATCTTAATTTGTCTTTTGCATCTCTCTGATCGCTAATATCACTGTGACTAGCGGCCATTCGTATTGCCTCACCAGAACTATCCCAAATGGCAAGTCCCCTTGAAAGAATCCAACGATAACGGCCATCATGATGTAATAATCTGTACTCGCATTGGAAATGGGCTGTTTTACCATTCAAACAATCATTTATTGCTGATTTTACCAAAATAATATCCTTTGGATGAATTAGCTTATACCAGTCTTCGATAGTATTTAAGGAACTATTCTCATCTACATTTTTTCCAAGAAGAGCAAAAAACCGGGGTGAAAAATACATCTCATTTTTTGTGATATTCCAGTCCCATAAGCCTTCATTTGTAGCATTGGCAACTAATGCATATCGCTCTTCACTTTCCCTAAGCGCATTTTCGTATAACTCACGCGCCTCCAGATTATCCAAAGAGGTATTGAACCATTTTACCAATTCACCCACTTCATCATCACTTCTTACAGGAAGTCTCTTTGTCTGTTTAAGCGTCTTATTTTGCAGGCCCTTGTAGGCGGTAATAACATCTTTGATAGGCTGTACAATATTATGAGAAAAATACCAACCAGCAATACAGGTCAATAATATTCCCGCGAATACAAGGTAGAAGGTAATAACCCCTATTCTATTTATATCCCGGCGCAGATTTTTTTGAGGAATCAGGCTGAAAATTTGCCAATTATACTTAGTGATTGCACGGCTTTGAATAAAGTAGTCGTTTCCATTCCAGGTATAGCTGTTCAAACGCTGCTGCTTAGCGACAGCAAAAGGAAAGAGCTCTTTTACAGATTGGCCTATCTCATTCTTTTTATGGCTATAAGCTATATTATCTCGTTGATCGATAAGATAGGCGCTAACGCCCCCATCGCTCTCTTTATCCGTAATGCTTTCATTTAAATTTTCTATATTAATGCTGACTAATATCAATGCAATAGGTCGAGTCTTCAATGAGATATGATCAATCTTTTTAATTATCTTTGCTGCGCCTAACACCATTTTATGGCTTGATGATTTATTAACGTTAGGTAATATTCCTGACCAATATATCTGTTTCGGACTAGCAAGTGTTTCTTGCCAAATCAGCTCTCTAATGTCGTTTCTATTTTCTCCTACATTTAAGCTGTCGCCAACATGGTATTGTGTGCCACCAGAAGTGAAAATATCGATTGAAACTAACCCTTGAAGGCTTAAGTAACCATTTAGTATGTAGCCGATTTTGGCCTGTGTGGCGAGATCAGTGTAGGTATTCGACTCAGAGAATTCATCATCAAGTGCATTGGTTATCGCTTCTACACTGGATATATTAACAATTAAACTTTCAACTTGATCTAATTTTGATTCCAACAATTCAATTTTATGATTAAGTAACTCAGTTGAGAATCGTCTTGCGGCATCCTGGATTGCTTGGCTGGCATTATGATATGAAATAATCCCGACGGCTAACAGAGGGATCACGCTAACGATCAACAGAAAACCGATATATTTTGGAAATATTTTTTTGTAACTGATATTCATAACCACCTCGAGCAACTATTATTCTAGTTTAGTGATAATTTTGGCTTCAATGGTAATCTTGAGGGGTGTTTTTTTGCCGGATAGAATGTTGTTGGCAGATAAAATACCTTGATAGCCCTGCTCTGCCGCGTCCTGATCTACTGTCGCGAGAAGCACACCTGATTGAACCGCGTTCAGGGCTTGGGGGATAGCATCAAAAGCCACTACCTGCACATTATCTTTTCCCGTCGATTGAAGGTATTCAATAACCCCCAATGCCATCATATCATTAGCGCAAAATATAGCGCCGATATTGGGGTTTTTGTTATAGAGTTTTGCAGCCAGTTCAAAGGCTTCATCAATTTTCCAATTGGCACTTTCTGTTGCAACGAGGGTTGCAAATTTACTTTCAGAAAATGCTCGGATAGCGCCGTTTTTTCGAAGCTCAGCATTTAATGCACCACGTATCCCTTCTATAATAGCCACTTCTGTTGGTTGAGTTAATTTTTCAGTTAGCACTTTGGTTGACTTGTAGGCTGCCAGTTCATTGTCAACGCTGATAAAAGGAACATTTAGCAGACCCACTTTTTTTGAGTATTCTTGATCCAGAAGATTATCGATATTAATCACAATAATACCCTTATCTTGAGCGTGCTTTAAAATTGGAATAAGCTCAACAGAATCACCCGGGGCAATCACTAGTGCATCTACCTTGAGCTCAATAAGGTCAGCAACGATGCCAATTTGTTGCTGTATGGACGTCTCTTGTGCAGCAGTTTTGACCAATAAGTTAATCCCTAAATCTTTTTCTGCCCGACGAGCCCCCCGTTCCATCTCTTTAAAAAAAGGATTGGTGAGTGTTTTCATCACCAGCGCAATAGTGTGTTTATCTTGTGGTTCGTTCTGTATCACTTTGCTTTTTAATTCTACTGAGAATTTCGGTGCGGCGTCTTCACCGCAGCCCACCATAAAGAGCGTAAGCAGTATAATGCCTGTAAATTGAACAAATAAAGCGGAAGTAAATATTCTGATAGTAGGAGTCATAACCACAGCACCTCAAGGTTGATAATAAAATGACATTGATTTTAATAAGTAATAGAATCAATATACTATATATCAGAAGAGCGATATTACGAACAGCTTATTTCACAAAAATAGATCAGGTCTATTGTAATAAAATTTATTTTATATGAGCGAAAGCACCGTACTGGCCTAGGCTACTTTAACTTATTGTGCAAACATTCCTTTTTTAGCCTCAGCGCCAGTTTATTAAGTGAATTCATGTTCCCCTTAATCATCTTTTCCACATTACAAATAGGCTCAAAATGTAAATAAAAAAATCAGCATTTAGATCAAAAGATGATTTAATATGTTAAGTAATTGAATATAATAAGGTCTCATGAAAGTTTGTATACTTAACAAATAAAACACTATATCTTGTGTCAAAATTAATTCCAACACACTAATTCAAGTGATATAATTTAGCTTGTAGACAGTTAGTAAGGTGTTAATAGGTATGAAAAAGATGAATAGCTTAAAAGTAAAGGGTTTTATCCCCCCCTCTCAGTGATACACATTTTTCAGCACATAACAAAATATAATCAACTATGACGACAAAAGAAATGCTCGCTTAATATTATAAGCTGAGCATTCTATTGATTATAATTAAACTTGCTTAGCCTCGCTAACAACAATAAAATTTTAGACTCTTTATTCATAATTTAAACGTTCATCTGGAGCATTCTATGGCTTATACAACTTTCTCGACAATTCCTAATGATGCAATGAAGGAACCCATGTTCTTTGGCAATCCGGTCAATGTAGCGCGTTATGACCAACAACGCTTTGCTGTATTTGAAATGTTAATTGAAAAGCAGTTATCGTTTTTCTGGCGACCAGAGGAGATTGATGTAAGCCGTGACCGTATCGATTTTTTAAACTTACCAGATCATGAGCAGCATATTTTCATCTCCAATCTAAAATACCAAACATTATTAGATTCAATTCAGGGTCGTAGCCCGAACATTGCGCTACTACCTATTGTTTCATTACCAGAACTTGAAACTTGGATTGAGACATGGTCATTTTCTGAAACAATTCACAGTCGCAGTTACACCCATATTTTACGTAATCTATTTACTGAACCGGCTGAAATTTTTGAAGATATCGTCACTAACGTAGAAATTCAAAAGCGCGCGACGGATATTTCCGGTTATTATGATGCTTTAATCCATGCTACGCAGTTTATGCAACTGCACGGATTGGAACAAACTGACATTGATTATATCAATCTGGAAAATCAAGTTGAAAAATTAAACCTGCGCGCCATTAAGAAAAAACTTTACCTTTGTATCTGCTCTGTTAATGCGTTAGAAGCCATTCGTTTTTATGTTTCTTTTGCTTGTTCATTTGCCTTTGCCGAACGTGATCTATTAGAAGGCAATGCAAAAATAATAAAATTAATTGCGCGGGACGAAGCCCTTCACCTCAATTCGACGCAACAAATTTTAAACCTTTGGGCTGATGGAAAAGATGATCCTGAAATGGCTGAGATTGCTATTGAATGTTTTGCTGAAGGGCGGGAAATATTTTTACAAGCGGCTCAGCAAGAAAAAGATTGGGCTAAGTACCTGTTTAAAGACGGATCAATGATTGGCCTAAATGAACAAATATTGTCCCAATATGTTGAATATATTGCAAATCTGCGTATGCAGGCAATTGGTTATGCCCCTGAGTTTGAAGTTAAGAGTAACCCAATTCCATGGATTAATAATTGGCTGGTAAGTGATAACGTACAGGTTGCTCCGCAAGAGACAGAAATCAGTTCCTATCTGGTAGGGCAAATTGACAGTAAAGTTGACAGTGAAGATCTCAGTACCTTTGAGTTATAAACAGCCATTATGAGTAAAAAAATAACCGTTAACGGGATTGAATATCCACTCGATACCAAAAAAACATTGCTTGAGAATTTGGAAGCTCAAGCAATTCATCAGGAATATCATTGCCGTGATGGCCATTGTGGTGTTTGCCGCTGCAGATTAATTGGCGGCAAAGTTGACTATATAAACTACCCAATGGCCTATCTTCGTGATGGCGAAGTGTTAACCTGCTGCACAAAATCCCAGCAGGATATTATCCTGGAAACCTATTAACCTCATTAATAGTGATAAAGCACCTATTTTGACTCAAAGTTGACAGGATAATTTTCACCAACTTATGGGTCTCTCCCCTTCAGTAATATGACTTTTCATCAACAGCAGATGCCCTATCCTTACCATGTTGATCTGAAAAATAATGCCGCAGTCAATAACCAGTCCCAAAAAATGTCAGTTCAGATAATTAACTTCTAATTCAATATATTGTTTTAAAATAAGCTTATCAATTAAAATACGCATACTTAAACCGGAATACACTGGCGGTTACATTAAGCTAGATTATTAAATATATTGTAATAAATCTTAGCCGTTGGCTAGATTAACTATTTTTGTCGTTTGGTAGTATTCACTGCATCATATTTTTGCAAATTTTCAACCTCTATTTCATCGAAACTAAGCTCTTTAATTAGTTTAATTAGTTTAATTAGTTTAATTAGTTTAATTAGTCAAGTCTAATAATACTAAAAACATGATAAGTAAAGTAATTAACAGTGATACCTTTCACAAATAATTAATATTTCTGAAAAATTATAGCGATCACAGATGATAACTCCCTATATAATAAAAAATAATTAAAATATATATATTAACCCTTCGATTCAAATAATAAGTGCATAACTTGAATAGGTAGAAAAAACGGTCAGCTGACTATATGCTAATCGCTTTTTCTCCGGCAAGAGATGCAACAATGAAAACATATAACCAACTGACCTACGAACAACGATGCCAGATTTATGCCTTAAAGAAAACAGGTTTGAGTCAAAATAAAATAGCAAAGTAACTAAGTGTTAGCCAATCAACGATTAGCAGGGAGTTGTCCCGTAATACAGGTAAGCGTGGTTATCGTATTCAGCAAGCTCAAATATCATCAGATAAGCGTCGATTAGCCGCTTGTAAAGCCATTAAAATGACAACAAGTCTCATTGAGTTAATTGACTCCAGAATTAAAGAAAAATGGAGTCCAGAGCAGATATCAGGCAGGCTTAGAGAGCAACAAAGCATCAATATTAGCCATGAAACCATTTATCAGCATGTTTGGTCAGATAAAAAAAGTGGCGGTAACTTATTCAAAAAATTACGTAGGAAAGGAAAAATTTACCAAACACGCAATAAAGATAAGCAAGCAGGTAGAGGGTTTATAAAGAACCGCATAAGTATTGATGAGCGCCCACAAGTTGTTGATGATAAAAGCAGAATGGGTGATTGGGAAATCGACCTGGTTATTGGCAAAGGACACAGTGGCGCGTTGGTCACTATTGTAGAGCGGAAAACTAGCTTTACGGTGTCGACACGTGTAGATGACAAATCAGCGAAAACAGTCACAGCAGCCACCATTGCTTTGTTAAAACCGTTTGAAGATTCCGTAATAACGATCACTGCGGATAATGGTAAAGAATTTGCTTATCATGAAGAAATGACTGAGAGTTTGAAATGTGATGTGTATTTTGCAGATCCTTATTGTTCGTGGCAACGAGGATTGAATGAAAACACCAATGGTCTATTACGACAATATTGGCCGAAATCAACAGACTTCAAAAAAGTATCGCAATCAGAAGTTCAAGATGTAATAGTCAAACTCAATGATAGACCAAGAAAAAAATAAATTACAAAACGCCAGCCAAATTAATGGCTGAACATAGAGTGGCTATAGCCGCTTAGTGGTTATGCACTTCAAAGTTGAATCTGCCACCTTATTACTTAGCACTGACTAAATAAACGCTATAGGCAAGTCAAACTAATGCTCATGGATTTAAATTTAATGGATTATTACACTGTTTAAGTTAGCAGCCATTGCACTTCTTAGTACGGTCTTATTAAGCTCGAATTCTTTCGCTCGCCCTAATTTTAATGACGCCTATGAAGCCGCCCAGGCTGGTGACTACACGCGTGCAGCTTCATTGTGGAGAAAATTAGCAAAGCAGGGAGATCCTGCCGCGCAATATGCTTTAGGCTGGATGTATGAAAGTGGACAAGGAGTTTTAATAGATATCAAGCAAGCTGCCAATTGGTACAAAAAATCTGCAATCCAGAATAATGTTGCAGCACAATATGTCCTGGCATCTATTTATGACAATAGTACTGAAGCGATAGCAAACCCTGAAAGCGCGGTAGTATGGTATTTAAAAGCCGCTAATCAAGGTCATGTAGATTCCCAATTTCAATTAGGTTTACACTATCAAGATGGTAACGGTGCACTGCAAAATGATCTGCAAAGTTTTCTTTGGTTTAGTAAAGCGGCTGCGCAAAGGCATCTCTCTGCACAGCTCCATTTAGGGAAAATTTACCAATCGGGTAAAGGCGTTAAACAAGATTATCAGGCAGCCATAAAATGGTATAAAGAGGCATCCTCACAAGGCAGTGCCAATGCAACTTTTTACCTTGCTCAACTGTATGAATTGGGCCGTGGCGTTGTTCAGGATAACCAACGTGCGCACTCTTTATACTTAGCATCAGCAGCAAAACATTTTGCGCCTGCAGCTTATAAATCGGGTGAATTTTACGAAAATGGTAAAGCGGGTAAAATCGATTTGAAAGAAGCGATAAAATGGTACGAAAGCGCGGCAAATAAGGGTGATAGTGCTGCACAATATAAACTTGCCAAGCTTTATCAAGGTGGCAGCGGTGTCGAGCAAAACATTCGCCTTGCGATTAATTGGTACAAGCAAGCCGCAATCAAAAATCATCCCCAAGCTTATCATCATCTTGGTCTTATTTATGAAAATGGTGAACAGGGTATAAACGTTGATAAATCTAAAGCCTTTGATTACTATCAAAAGGCTTCAGAGTTAGGGGATGTGTCCGCAAGCGCGCAGTTAGCTGCTTATTATGAGCAGGGTATAGGTGTGCCCATAGATATTGAGTACGCGCTAAAATTATATCAAGAATCCCCTGAAACTTGGGCTAAGGTTAACTATCAAAAACTATCTAAACACAGATTTTGTTTAGAAAATGCCACAACAGAGCTTTTTTCAGTGCGGATAGCCTGTACTAATAGACAGATATTATCCAAAGAAATCAAAAATAAGCAGATAACCGTTATTTCTGAAAACCCTGCCGATTGGTCAGATACGTATTTTACGGGTGCTATCGTTGAAGGAACAAGTCAGCTGGAAATAACCTATACACGTGAAGATTATTTTGCCAGCGCTCATTATACTTTTATCGGCAGAAGTGATCCTGATTTAATTACTCGTATTAAAGAGACTGTGAAACAAAAATATGGTGAACCTGATACCTCTGAAGGTGAACCTATGGAAGGCGAGGCAAGTTTTCAATGGTTATTAGAGGATGGCATTAAATTAGTAGTGCAACGAAAATGGCCAGATACAACAACCTTTCTAACTTATTCACTGCCTAAGCATATTGAGTTACTAAAAGCACAACAAAAACAATCCCCAAATAAAATCGACCTAGCCCATAATAAAGTGGGCAATAAAACAACCAAAAAAGTTGATCCTTCCTTTTTTTAACCTAATTGTTTTAACTGATGCATGTCAAAATATTGTAAAATATTATAAAATCAATTTACCACCGTTTTTTATTAAAAGGTTTTAAATGCGCAGGAAAATATAATAAAAGCAGCAATCAAGTTGAACCGCAATGTGTCATTGGCATTACTTCTCCCCTTTATCAAATGAGCTTCATATGGATTTTTCTATACTACTTTTTATTGGCACCGCCTTCACCTTCGGTATGGTGGTTAACTTTACTAGCTTACCGCCAATGGTTGGGTTTTTAATAGCGGGTTTTGTCCTTAATTTTTTCGGTTTTGAATCGAGTGAAGGGTTGGTTAGTCTGGCGAATTTAGGTGTCACCTTATTACTCTTTTCTATCGGATTAAAATTAGATATCCGCACCCTCTTTAAAAGCGAAGTTTGGGGAGGTGCGAGTATTCATCTTATCGCCAGTATTATTTTTTATACCCTGCTGCTCTTGTCCTTAAAAGTGATTGGTTTAATCTTTTTTATTGATCTCAAAATAATGGAGTTAATACTTGTCTCCTTTACATTAAGTTTTTCAAGTACCGTATTTGCGGTGAAAATTCTAGAAGAAAAAAGTGAAACAAACTCACTTTATGGCAGGATAGCAATCGGTATTTTGATTATGCAGGATATTTTTGCTGTCCTGTTTTTAACCGTTTCGATCGGGGAAATGCCATCAATTTGGGCCGTTGCATTATTAGGGTTACCCCTTATCCGCCCTCTTTTATTTAAACTATTAGATAGAGCAGGCCACGGCGAATTATTAGTATTATATGGTTTCTTTTTAGCCTTGGTTGTCGGAGCAGGTTTATTTGAATTTGCCGGCTTAAAGGCAGATTTAGGCGCGCTAATCGCAGGAATGCTACTTGCGGGACACCCCAGTGCTAAAGATATGGCCAAATCTTTATTTAATTTGAAAGAGCTGTTTTTAATCTGCTTCTTTTTGAGTATCGGCTTGGGTGGATTGCCAAATATTGATCATGTTATGGTTGCAGGCATTTTATCCATTTTGTTATTAGGAAAAATTACACTTTATTTCCTCACCTTAAGCCGATTTAAATTACGCTCACGGACTTCTCTGTTCACTTCGTTTTCATTGGCAAATTATAGTGAATTTGGCTTAATTGTCGCCGCCCTTGCCACCCATAAAGGTTGGTTATCTCAAGATTGGTTGATTATCATCGCCATTGCCGTCTCGTTTAGCTTTATTATCGCCTCGTTATTGAATAAATTTTCGGATACTATCTACAGCCGCTTTAGCCATCCTTTAAAACGTTTTCAGGCAAAACGTTTACATAAAGATGATCGCCCGGTGCGGGTGGGTGATGCACAAATATTAGTGTTAGGGATGGGTCAAATAGGGACAGGCGCCTATGAGGCGCTAAAAATAACCTACGGTGAACGGGTAATGGGGATTGACTACAATCATCAAAAAACCCTAGATCATCGCGCCCATGGAAGACGGGTGATAACCGGTGATGCGTTAGATTCAGATTTTTGGAATAAATTACAACTAACAGATAATATTAAACTTATTTTATTAGCTATGCCGGATCATAATGGTAATCGTTATGCGGCAGAGCAACTTAATAAAATTAGCAGTGCCAATTTTAAAGTCGCAGCACTTGCCCATTATAAAAGCGATCAAGCGGAATTAAATGAATTTGGTGTTAATCAAGTTTACAATATGTATGAGGAAGCAGGCTCTGGTTTTGCGCGCCATGTTTGTTCTGAATTACAGATTTCATTGCTAAAAGATCACCATAAACAAGAGTTATAATCATTCATTTGTCCAAATAGACTTATTTATAACTTATTACTGTGATTTAGTGTGACTTTTATTGATTATTCTGCAAAAATCGTCTATCAAATTATTGTTTTTTGTTTTTTCACAGTAAATGGACAAACATTAATAACTTAGCACTCGATATCTTGTAGATATCCGCTTTAAATAAAAGGTAACATTATGTGTTCTATTTTTGGTGTACTTGACATTAAAAGCGATCCGATCGCTTTACGCCAACAAGCTATTGAAATGTCTAAACTACTTCGTCACCGTGGCCCCGATTGGTCCGGTGTTTACTCGTCTGATAAAGCAATACTGGTTCATGAGCGTCTTTCCATTGTAGATGTCAATACCGGCGCACAACCGCTGTACAATCAGGATAATACACATATCCTTGCAGTGAATGGTGAAATTTATAACCACAAAGCGTTAGAAGCTGAATTAACCTGTGGTTATCAGTTTAAAACAAAATCAGACTGTGAAATTATCTTAGCTTTGTACGAAGAAAAAGGGTGTGATTTTCTGGATGATTTAAATGGTATCTTTGCTTTTTGTTTATACGATGCCAAAAAAGATAAATACCTGATTGGCCGTGATCATATGGGTATTATCCCGCTCTATATGGGCTGGGATGAACATGGCAATTTTTATGTGGCGTCAGAAATGAAAGCATTAACACCTATCTGCACAAAAATTCAGGAATTCCCAACGGGATCCTTTTTAGACAGTGAAGTGGGTGAAATTACTCAATATTACGCGCGTGACTGGATGGAATATGATGCAGTTAAAGATAACGGCGGCAGCGCGGCTGAAATTGGCGAAGCACTTGAAGCATCTGTTAAGCGTCAATTAATGTGTGATGTACCCTACGGTGTTTTACTGTCCGGTGGATTAGATTCATCTGTTATCTCGGCTATCACGCAAAAATTTGCTAAACAGCGTATTGAAGATAATGGTGAAAGCGGCGCATGGTGGCCACAACTGCACTCTTTTTCTGTCGGACTTGAAGGCTCGCCTGATTTAGCCGCCGCTGCAAAAGTAGCCAAAGAATTAGGCACTATTCACCACCCTATTATCTTTACCGTACAAAATGGTATCGATGCGTTGCGTGAAGTTATTTATCATATTGAAACTTACGATGTAACCACTATCCGCGCTGCGACACCTATGTACCTAATGGCACGTAAGATTAAGGCGATGGGCATAAAAATGGTTCTTTCAGGTGAAGGAGCTGATGAAATATTTGCCGGTTACTTGTACTTCCACAAAGCGCCAAATCCAAAAGAATTACATGAAGAATTAAACCGTAAACTCAGTAAACTGCATATGTTTGACTGTCTACGTGCTAATAAATCAATGGCGGCTTGGGGCATTGAGGCACGCGTACCTTTCTTAGATAAAGAGTTTATGGATGTCGCTATGCGTACCAATCCTGAACTTAAAATGATCAAAGATGGCCGTATTGAAAAAAACATTCTTCGTGAAGCCTTTGAAGGTCAGCTGTTAAGTGAAGTTTTATGGCGTCAAAAAGAGCAGTTCTCCGATGGTGTCGGTTACAACTGGATAGATACGTTAAAAGCGCATATTGAAACGCAAGTAACAGATCAACAATTAGAAACTGCGCAGTTCAAGTTTCCAATTAATACCCCCGATACCAAAGAAGCTTACTTCTACCGTACTATCTTTGCCGAGCACTTCCCGCTGGACAGTGCTGCAGAATGTGTACCGCACGGTAAATCAGTTGCCTGTTCAACCGTTGAAGCATTAGCCTGGGATGAGAGTTTCCAAAATAATGCAGATCCTTCTGGTCGTGCAGCAGGCATTCATAATGATGCATACAATCTTGCCTAACTAAATGTAAATGCTTAGTTAACTTTATAAAGCGTTCCGCGGAACGCTTTTTTTATACGCAGCCGAATATAAAATGTCTAAATTAAATCAGCAAACCTGCCCTTGTCAAAGTGAAAAAACATATCAACAATGTTGTTTTCCATTTCATATAAAAACCGTTAAACC
The DNA here is from genome assembly GCF_000015285.1 of Psychromonas ingrahamii 37. Lineage (NCBI taxonomy): Bacteria > Pseudomonadati > Pseudomonadota > Gammaproteobacteria > Alteromonadales > Psychromonadaceae > Psychromonas > Psychromonas ingrahamii. The sequence goes on along the minus strand of NC_008709.1, from coordinate 1,377,657 downwards.
TGTTACCTGCGAGCAACTGATGCGCTCCCGTTTTAGTGCCTTTGTGTATCAACTAGGTGATTATTTATATAATACTTATCATCCTGACTACCGGGGGGATTTGAGTGTTGAAGTCTTAACCGAACAAACGGTTGATTGGAAAAACTTACAAATTTTAAGCACGGCAAGTTTTTCCGATTCAGGTTACGTGGAATTTAAAGCCTGGTACTTAGATCAGGGTAAACTCTTCTGTCACCATGAACGTTCTAATTTTGTGAAAGAAAATAATGGTTGGCTTTATTGTGATGGACTTATTTATCCTGAGCAAAAATCAGGTAAGATACCACGCAATGACCCCTGTCCCTGCGGCAGCGGTAAAAAACACAAAAAGTGTTGTGCTAAATAACGCAGCGCATTAGTCACAACAAAGAAGAGATGAAAAATGGAAAAGAAAACACTACTGACGGATTGCCCTGACAGCAAAGGTCTGATTGCTCAAATCACCAATATTTGCCACAAGCATCAGTTAAATATTATTAAAAATAATGAATTTGTCGACCACCAGCATGGGCGTTTTTTTATGCGTACTGAAATTGAAGGTTATTTCAATGATCAGACGCTATTAGCCGATTTAGATTTTAGCTTACCAAAAGGCTCTCATCGGGCATTAATCTCAGCACAAAAAAAACGTATTGTCATTTTGGTCACCAAAGAAGCCCATTGTCTTGGTGATATTTTAATGAAAAGTACTTACGGTGGTCTTGATGTTGAAATTGCAGCTGTTATTGGTAATTACAATACACTCGAAGAGTTAGTGACTAAGTTTAATATCCCCTATCATACCGTCAGTCATGAAGGTTTAAATCGTGAAGAGCATGAAAAAAAAGTGCTAGAGGCTATTTCGCCCTATGCGCCTGACTATGTGATTCTGGCTAAATATATGCGCATTTTAACGCCTGAATTTGTTAAGGTTTATCAAAATAAACTGATTAATATTCATCACTCATTTCTGCCCGCGTTTATTGGTGCTAAACCCTATCAGCAAGCCTTCGATCGTGGAGTGAAAATTATTGGCGCGACGGCTCACTTTGTCAATAATGACCTTGATGAAGGACCTATTATTACTCAAGATGTAACCCACATTGATCATTCTTATACTGCTGATGATTTAGTAAAAGCAGGACGAGATGTAGAAAAATCTGTATTAAGCCGTGCATTACAGCAGGTATTAGATGACAAAATTTTTGTTTATGCTAATCGCACCGTGGTTTTTCAATAAACAAACGTTCAATCTCAGCAGCGCTAAACCTGAGCAATAATGTAAAAGGAGCCAATGTCAGTTTGGTCAATTATTCGACAGGTCATACTTTGGTCGCTCTGGGTGCTATGAGTATTTCACAGCAATCAACGGTGCAAGTCGGTCGGTTAAATTGTGCTGATAACGGCTTTTTCAAATGTTTTCCCTTGGTAAATTGGTCTAAGGATTTATCCGTTAAAATTTCTCAGTAGCACACACTTGAAAATCCCCCTGTCAATGCTGTTATTTAACAGCATTTTCCCTCCTCCCATTTATCTTTAATTTAAACACTTTTTGTTACTTATTGTACAAAACAAGAGAAATATGCAACAAGCTGATTTTATTTACTGTTTTTCTATTTCCAAGGCTTCACAAACGGTCAGTTTCTGCTATTATCCATCGCGAAATGAAGGAGGGGTTCCCGAGCGGCCAAAGGGAGCAGATTGTAAATCTGCCGCGAAAGCTTCGATGGTTCGAATCCGTCCCCCTCCACCATTTCAATCCTCTCTATTAAGTTTGTGAACACCTTCTAAAATCAATCTCACTCTAATAACAAACACGATAAAATGAAAAGATTTTTCTGTTCATTTTATCAGTCAAGAGTCATCAATCTTTTTTGTAGGCTAAAAAAAGCCCAACATGCTGAACATGATGAGCTTTTTAAAAGGGCATATCGGAAATATTATCCCTTTAATTCAGCTAACTTTAATTTGATACGTTTTTCTGAAACGGGATAAGCGGTGCCTAACTGCTGCGCAAATAAAGACACCCTTAACTCCTCCATCATCCAATAGATTTCAGCTAATTGTTCATTATCATTTTCGCTTGCAAGTAGGGTTTTACAAAGACTATGGTAACGCGTTTCTAACTCATTGAGTGCGATAGTATGCAGACGATCCTGGTTTGGATTGACAGGAAGCTTTTCTAAGCGTTTTTCCAATGCCATTAAATAACGTTTTAAATCCGTTAATTTAGCCTCTCCAACCTGACAAGCAAATCCAGGGAAAATAAGACGATTTAATTGCGCTTTAATATCTCCCTGGGCCACCAGCAGAGTTAAATCAATTTTTCCCTTGAGTTTTTTATTCACCGCATAAGCGAGGGTTAATATCTGTTCAACCAACTGCGTGATTTTTAATGTTGTGTCAGCCAATTCTGCACGTACTTTCTCTTTTTCCACTTCAAATTCAGCTTCTGTACTGGGGCTTTTTTGATCCTTTAAAATCGTATCAATAGCACAGTTAATACAATCATCAATTAACTCTTTTACTTGGCCAAAGGGATTAAAATAGAGGCCTAATTTGGCCTTATTAGGCAAACTTTTTTGCAGATATTTAATGGGTGACGGCACATTTAATAAGACTAAACGGCGCAGACCTTCGCGGCTCATTTGAGCGGCTTTTTGTTCACTGTCAAACAGTTCAATGGCAACACTTTTCTTTTTATCCACCAGTGCCGGGAAAGCTTTAACTTGATACCCGCCATGATCTTTACTAAATGACTTAGGTAATTTGCCAAAACTCCATGTCACTAAATCTGTTTTTTCAATGCCCTGCTTCGACACTTTAGACAAGGTCTCTTTTACTTTTCCTTTTAACTGATGCTGTAAAAGTGTTAAATCTGTCCCTTGATTTATGATTTTTCCCTGCTCATCAATAATATTAAATTTTATTTTAAGATGTGTTGGTAATGCCGTTATATCCCATGAATTCTCCGGAATACGTACCCCGGTCATGCGCAGCAGTTGTTTCTCAAATGCTTCAAGCAGAGGTGTTTTTAGCGGCTCCATCACGGCCAATGCGGCCTGTGCGTAATTTGGCGCGGGTACAAAATTACGACGTACTGGTTTTGGCAGAGTTTTAATCAATGCAATTAATAATTCTTCACGCAATGCGGGTATCTGCCAATCAAAACCACTGGGCTGCAGTTGATTTAATAATGCCAGCGGGATATCAACAGAGACTCCGTCCTGAGCAGTACCGGGCTCAAAAGCATAACTTAAGCGCAGCTTAAAGTTTCCCTGCTGCCAACAATCAGGGTATGCATTTTCAGTCACTTGATCTGCGCCGTGGGCCATCACTAAACTGCGTTGGTAATTTAATAAATCAGGTTGTTTTTCCTTTTCGCGATTCCACCAGCTGTCAAACTGTTTAGCACTGGCTACATCGGTTGGGATATGCTGATCATAAAAATAGTATAAAGTGTCATCATCCACCAAAATATCGCGGCGACGGGATTTATGCTCTAATTCCTCAATATCTTCAAGTAACAGTTGGTTCTCTTTAAAAAACTGATGACGAGTGACAAATTCACCTTCTACCAGCGCATGACGAATAAAGAGCTCCCGGCATAAAAGCGGATCTATTTTTGTGTAAATGACCTTACGTTTAGTAACAATCGGCACGCCGTATAGGATCTGGCTTTCAAATGCGCCAACCACCCCCAGCTTTTTCTGCCAATGCGGCTCACTGTAACTGCGTTTAATTAAGTGTTGTGCCTGCTGTTCAATCCATTCAGGTTTGATACGTGCAGCCGTTCGTCCAAACAGTTTCGCTGTTTCCACTAATTCAGCCGCCATTATCCATTTGGGCTGTTTTTTAAACAGAGCAGATCCTGGAAACAGATAGAACTTACTGTTACGCGCACCGAGGTATTCAGCTTCTTTGTCTTTAAAACCTATGTGCGATAATAACCCCCCTAATAACGCTTGATGAATAGCATCAAAATTTGACGCTTCGCTATTGATTTTAATGCCTAACTCATCAATAACCTGTTTAATTTGCGTATAGATATCCTGCCACTCGCGCACCCGCATGTAAGCCAGAAACTCTTTTTGACACATTTTACGAAAGTGACTGCTAGAAAGCTCATGACGCTGCTCTTTGATATAATCCCAAAGATTCACAAAAGCGATAAAATCGGAATTTTTGTCAACAAATCGGCGATGCTTTTCATCGGCGGCTTGTTGTTTATCCATTGGCCGTTCACGCGGATCCTGAATACTTAATGCTGCACTTATCACCATCACTTCATGCACACAACCATACTCTTGCGCCGCTAAAATCATTCGTGCCAAACGTGGATCAACGGGCAGTTTAGCTAATTGCCTGCCCAAGGGGGTAAGTTTTTTCTGCGCTTCCTGAAGGGTAAGATCAACGGCCCCTAACTCTTCTAATAAGACTAAACCATCTTTAATATTACGATCTTCAGGCGGTTGCACAAAGGGGAATTTATTAAGATCGCCGAGGCCTAACGAGAGCATCTGTAAAATAACCGATGAAAGATTGGTGCGTAGAATTTCCGGATCGGTAAACGCCGGACGGGCAAGGAAATCATCTTCACTATAAAGGCGAATACACACCCCTTCACTGACACGTCCGCAACGCCCTGTACGCTGATTTGCACTTGCTTGTGAAATAGGTTCAATTGGTAAACGTTGTACCTTAGTACGGTAACTGTAGCGACTAATACGCACTGTACCGGTATCAATAACATATTTAATACCTGGGATCGTAAGGGAGGTCTCTGCCACGTTAGTTGCTAACACAATACGCTGGCCTTGATGCGGTTGGAAAATACGATTCTGCTCGGCAACACTTAACCGCGCAAACAGCGGTAATACTTCAGTATCACGTAAATTACGGCGGTTTAGTGCGTCGCTTGTATCTCGAATTTCTCGTTCACCATTCATAAAGATCAGAATATCACCACGCCCTAAGCGCTGTAACTCATCGACTGCGTTAAAGATACCTTCAATTTGATCACCCCCCGCATAATCTTCTAACGGACGATATAAGGTTTCAACGGGAAAAGTACGGCCGGAGACTTCAATGATCGGCGCTTTTTTACCACGGGCAGAGATAAAATGGTTGGAAAAGCGTTCGGGATCAATAGTCGCAGAAGTGATAATAACTTTAAGATCCGGACGGCGCGGTAATAAACGTTTCAGATAACCTAATAAAAAATCGATGTTCAGACTGCGCTCATGGGCTTCATCGATAATAATAGTGTCATATTTACTTAAAAAACGATCGTTTTGAATTTCAGCCAATAAAATACCGTCGGTCATTAACTTAATATAAGACCGTTCGCTGACTTTATCCGTAAAACGTACCCGGTAACCGACCGTTTCACCCACAATAGAATCAAGCTCTTCAGCAATACGGTTGGCCACTGTACGTGCCGCAATTCGCCTGGGCTGCGTGTGGCCGATCAGGCCCGACACACCACGACCTAGCTCTAAACAAATTTTAGGGATCTGAGTGGTTTTACCCGATCCAGTTTCCCCGGCAATAATAACCACTTGGTTATCACGAATAGTAGCCAAAATATCATCTTTCTTCTGGCTCACGGGTAAGTTTGGCGGGTAACTCACTTTAGGTAAATTGAGTAGTCGCAAGGCGCGTACATCGATTGATGACTGAATATCGCAGGCTACTTTAACCAGAGCATGCTCTACTTTTTCAGCTGTTTTTTGTTTTTTAGCTGCATCAATACGACGCGCCAAAGCAAATTGGTCTTGGTATAAAGCCTGGGAGAGATGTTTTTTTAAAGTAGCAGCAGAAATGGTCAAAAGAAATACCTAACAAGAATCAAAAAACAGATCCTAGCAAGGTGCATACAATAAAGACAGCAGTGCTTTATCTTATACTCAAACTATTTAAGAATTCAGCTTCAAATAGTTTGGGTATATACCCATGTTACTTCAAAATGCTTTGTCAGGCGCGAGATCGGAAACCAGTGCAAGACGCAACATGAGGTAATGGTTATTCCCTTTGCGATTGGTGCAACGCAGCGCTGGTTTTCGAACTTGCGCCCCGTAGGGCAAGAAAAATGGTACCAATCTACGTTGTTATAAAATCTCTCTGTAGAATAACTATACTTCAATTTTATGCCTTGCATCTCAGCACAATTTTCCTTGCTGACTTTGCATCTTGAAGTATCATGGGTATAAGTACACACGAGGGCCGCTATTACTGCAACTTTGGTCCCCCTTCAGGAAAATTATCGATTTTTCAAAAATCAAATAGTCTATTGACTATCACTAATCGATTCCCAGATACTTATGCATCTGCACCGATAAACGCCAGTTACGTTCGATACAGACCTGACTGCATAAAAGCGTCGCTTTTACCTTTTGCGAAATTGGCTGTAAACAGATAACTTTATCTTCTATCGATTTAAGATTTTCCAATAATGCATCTAACTGTTCGATATCTTTTTCAGTACCAACAGGATGTTTAATTTCATCGGCACGTTCAAGAGCCGATTGCAAAACAACTTTACCTGCGCGCATATTAACCTTTGGAGAGAGAGTCACCCAGGTCGGCGGCGCAACTAAAACAGGATAAGTGCCACTGGTTTCGATCTGAGTTTTAAAGTCAAACTCATGCAGTACAGTGGTTAACTCTCGCAAGTCTGCAAGACAAGGTTCGCCACCGGTGATCACCACTAAATTAGCGCTATATCCAAGACGTTTAATTTCAGCAACTATCTCCCGCGCGTTAACATTTGCCCAACGTGTTGATTCATTACTGCTGCCGGTTAATAAAATCAGTTCTGTCTGTTTATCTGGGTTTATTTCCCAAGTATGTTTAGTATCGCACCAGGCACAACCTACATCACACCCCTGTAAACGTAGAAAAATAGCAGGTACACCGGTATTAAAACCTTCTCCCTGAATAGTTTGAAATAATTCGTTTACTTTATAGTTTTGATTCATTGCTTTATTATGCTCGATTGGTAGCAGGATCTTGTCAGTGTAACGCAATAAGTAAGTGAACATATTTAAAACTTAATTTTTATATAGAACAAAAAGATAACAATAAAATTCAAAGGGTTCAAAAACTTATGTATTATTACTCAGGATCCGCTTTATATGTAAATCAATTGGGAAAAATGCCTTATGTCTAAAAAAGTTGTCGTAATTTACTCTGGAGGCATGGATTCTTTCACCGTATTACACAAAGCCATGCAACAAGGTTTAACCCCTTATGCTTTAACATTTGATTATGGGCAGCGCCATATTAAAGAGATTGAAGTGGCGCGAGAGGTCTGTGAAGAATTAGGAGTCCACCACAAAGTTATTGATATTTCAGCCATTAACCAGTTAATTGGCGGTTCTTCATTAACCGACAGCAGCATTGATGTTGCGCAGGGCCATTACCAACAGGAAAGCATGAAATCCACGGTAGTCCCCAACCGTAATATGATTTTATTATCTTTGGCTATTGGTTACGCCGTTTCACTCGGTGCCGAACAGGTTTATTACGGTGCACATTCGGGGGATCATGAAATTTATCCCGATTGCAGGCCAATTTTTGTTGAAAAAATGAATGACGTCGCTGCCGTGGCTAATTATGAAAAAGTAGAAATTTTTTCGCCCTATTTAAACAATAACAAAAGCGGTATTTTAAAAGATGGACTGGCAATGGGTCTTGATTATAGTAAAACCTGGACCTGTTATAACGGCAGAGAGAAAGCCTGTGGCAAATGCGGATCCTGCGTTGAACGCCTAGAAGCCTTTGCCGCTAACGGCCTTAAGGATCCCATTGCATATGAAGACACTTAATTACACCCTCGCTGATGCCAATATAATTAAAGGCATTATAATGATCCCAGTAAATATGAAAGCACAATAATATGCCTGTGCTGTCCAGCACTTAAAAGCCTTAGCAGTGATCATATTAACAACCCAATTGGGCATAGAATAAAATTTAGCGTCTGTTTACCTTTCGTCTACACATGTTGCTCAATCTAAAAACGTTCTGCGCTGGGCACCGGCAAAGAGACTGTATTATTCAATATAAACTTTGATCAGCGCAGCGCAGAACACTTTTATACCAAGACACATAAATATCAGCTCAATCCTGCCGCTTTAAATAAACGCCTTGCCAATATTTTTTAACCTAAAGAATAGCTAAGTACAGATATTGAATAATAATAATTAATAGCCATAATTTTTATTACTCTATAAAAATTCCAAAATAACAATATGTTGGAAATTGGTTAAGATTTTTACTAAATCTATCAATATGGGAAGTACTATGAATAAATTAAATATAAAGAGACGTATTGTGTTAACCGGTGGCCCCGGAGGTGGGAAAACAACGGCTCTGGATCTGTTTCGACGTGAATTAAAAGGAAAAATCGTCTCGGTGCCTGAAGCTGCGACGATGATATTTAGTGGTGGTATTGATCGCTCCTTCGTAACAGAAGTAGCCTGCGCACAGCAAGTCGCCATCTTTAATTTACAAAGGCACTTAGAAGATATTCAGCGAAAAACGACCCCAGATGGCCTTATCCTGTGCGACAGGGGTTGTTTAGATGGACTTGCCTATTGGCCACATTCAGAAGAAGACTTTTTTAAAACAATGAATACTTCATTGAATTTTGAATTAAGTCGCTATGATGCGGTCATTTTTTTTGAAACGGCTGCGAAGTCAGGTCAAGAAATCAAAAGTAATAACCCGGTCAGAAATGAATCAGCTCAAAAAGCAATTATTCTGGATCAAAAACTACAGCAGATATGGTCCCAACATCCCAATTTCAATTTAGTTTCTAGCTCAGAATCTTTCATTAAAAAGATTATGTTTGGCATTACGACCATTGAGGATGTAATCGATAAAATATAAACCGCCCATAACACTCTTAGCAGACGGTATGAACGTCAGAATGTGCCTACAACCCGCACTTTGTTCATTTTATTATTCAATAGCATGAGTAATAAAGGTTTTTACTGTATTATTATTTTTCACAGATACGCTGAAGGTCGGAGTAATAAAATGTGGTACGAGCAACCTTTTTTATCAATCTGAGAGGTCTAAACTGGATGAAATATTTACCACTAAGCAGATAGTTAAAATTACCTTGCTGTTTATAGCTATTCAGAATCAACCTGAAATCCTTGATATAATGATAATCTTTTGAGCAGTGCAGTAATGACACTGTTTGCTTATCGTCCACATAATATGTTTCTTTAAGACTTAAATTAAAAGCTAAAACGGTAATCCTCTAAATCATCCTCTACCACAAGGTCTTCTTCAATTGCCCGTTGCCATGCCTCAGAATAATATTCCTCATCTGAAGGTTCATGGTCTAGCTCGACGAAACTTATTTCGTAGGATGCCACTATGCGCTCACCATCATTTTCAATGATTGAAACTTTCATCATTATTCTCCTTCGTTGCCCATAAAGTGATACAGATTAAAAAATACTGGCGGCAACAGCGCCTGTCCTTATGCGCAAAACTAACAATACGGCAACAGCGCCTATCTTTTTGTGCAGATTGACAATGCGCCATCAATACCTATCCTTGTGCACAGACTAACTCTGTTGCCGTAAAATACTTACTCTTAAAGAGGCACAACGTTATTGGCACAGGGTCCCTTCTGACCTTCCCCAACTTCATATTCAACTTTCTGGCCTTCGTTGAGAGTCGCATACCCTCCCGTTTTAATTTGAGAATGGTGTACAAACAAGTCGTTTCCCCCTTCCTCTGGTGTAATGAAACCAAAACCTTTATCTGCATTAAACCACTTAACTGTCCCAATACTCATAACGTAGATCCTCTTTTATATCTTACCTCGGCCTTTCTACCATAATAAAAATTCACATAGGCAAAGCCAGTAATATAGTATTTATTTAAATAGCAACAAATTTGACTGCATGTTTGCCAGCAATACCAATCTATATCATTAAATAACCCAAAATGCTTGACAAAATGGATGATAACAAAGTGTTTGATCGACCAATATTTTGCTCTATTGGAATTGAAATAACCTTGTCAATAACATTGTCAATAACATTGTTATTATCTGCTTTAACCAGCATAGTTGATTAGATATTTATACAGATCAGTATCATTCAACCTGACACAATAAATTGTAGTTCATCATCAGCAAAATAAGCCAAAAAACACTAAAAAATTACGCTTAAAAATAGAGATGGAATTGATTTTGCAGCGAATAACAGGTAACAGCTTAAAGATAAAGTTGCCCCCTAGCCAGGTAACTAAGAATAGTTTAAAAACAGTTACTTTTATGCTGTCTCTTAGGGGAAATGAGGATAGAGGGTAATGATCAGGTCAAGCAATTTTATTTCACCTGTTCAGTAAAAAACCGAGTTAAACTGGGCTAATCTTAAAGTTAGCACGGCTATTCATAATATTTTACATTTCAGGCCACACAACAGTCTTAGCGGTTTGCGCATAAATATAATTGGCAAATCCTTTGATTTTTCCAATGCTATCAGTTGCGGCGTGAAATTAAGAAGATTAGATCAAATAATGACCGCGAGCAGCTGGGACGGCTTGGTGACATAACACGATTTACTTATCAAGCCGTTGTTTATCAAGTTATTGTTTATCAAGCCAATGTTATAGCACTTTATTAATAAGCAGGGCTTTATTTTTTCGCATGCGCAAATAACCTAAAAAAGTTAGCCGTTGTCACTGCAGCCAACTCTTCTAATGTGACCCCTTTTAAGGCTGCAACAAATTTAGCAACATCGCGCGTATAAGCAGGCTCATTTTCCTGCCCCCGATGCGGAACAGGCGCTAAATAGGGGGAATCAGTTTCAACTAATAATCGCTCCAATGGAATTTCTTTAATCACAGCTTGTAACTCCTTTGCATTTTTAAAGGTAACAATCCCTGAAACAGAAATATAAAAGCCCATCTCCATTGCCGCTTGGGCCATTTCTAGGGATTCCGTAAAACAATGCAGAACACCGCCAACCTGCTCAGCGCCCTCGCTACGCAAAATTTCTAAGGTCGCTTCACGCGCATCACGGGTATGCACTATTATCGGTTTGTTAACTATTTTTGCCACGCGAATCTGGCTTCTAAAAGAAGCTTCCTGCTCGGCTTTATTTTCTGGCGAATAGAAAAAATCCAGGCCCATCTCACCTATCGCAACGACTTTTTCCTGTCGTGCATATTCAAGTAAAAGGTCCTCATTAAGCACTTCATCCTGATAAAGCGGATGCACACCACAGGAGCTGAATATCTCCTGAAATGGCGCAATTAATTCAGCCATTGCAGGATAATCTTTTAAGGTCACGCAGACACTTAACAGGTGGTCTATCCCCTGTTCTTTGGCTTTATTAACCACGTCAGATAAATCTTTATGCTTATTTTTGTAATCTAAACGATCCAGATGACAGTGCGAATCTACTAACATTTTAATTCCTTAACTTACCTATTCTGCAAAAGTTGTTAACGCCTATTTACGCTGGCGTTAAACTCAAAGTACCTGCTTATTCACTATCAATTTCACGCGAGGATTAAGCTCAAAGCAGCTGCTTGTTCACTATCAATATTGCTGATTAAACAACCCAGTAATGATCATTTAAATTCATTTTTTATTTTGATTAACAGGGCATTAATCAAAAGTTCTTTTTTTAATGCCGAATGCTCAACTAACAGATTACGCGTTTGCAATAATTCGTCGCATAAAAAACGTAAACTTTTTAAGCTTATTCGATTTTTCCAAATCTGTAATTGTGGATAAGCAAATCCATACACGGCATCGCTTTCTAATTGAATTTCGTTGCCGGCAATACACTCGGCTAATTTTAGCTTGTGTAAATCATGTAAAAGATAGAAAAGTAATAACAAACGTTGTTCCGCCTGTTCCGCCAGAAACACACTAAAGGTAAATAAAGTTTCCGGGTGACTGAGCAAATAAAACAACCCCTCGACACACTCTCGGCGTTCATCATCCCCTGTTTCTGCCCGCACGCTCTGCAAGTGACTTAATAAAGCAAAAGGACTATTTTGATAGAGGCGCAATAAACCTATATCTTGAATATTAAATCCCTGCAAAGCAAGCCAAGCGAACAACTCGGTATCTTCCGGCGTATGTAAATGAGTATGCTGAACACGGCTTAATAAGGTCGGCATAAGTTGGTGATGGCTGCGCGTAAGCAGAATCAAGTAACTATTACCCTGTGGCTCTTCCAGAGTTTTAAGTAATGCATTGGCTGCTGCCGTGGTTAATAAGTTGGCATTTTTAATAATAACCACTTTATTATCCCCTAAATGGGGACGCTCATTAAGCTTAGCAATTAAGTTTCTTACCTGTTCAATACCAATCGATTTATTAGTTTCATTTTGTAATAGATGAAAGTCTAAATGATTTTGCGCCTCAAAAAGCTGACAGGAATGGCAATGTCCACAGGACGCAGCTTGTTTATTGGAGCATAAAAGGTACTTGGCAAGGTGCTTTCCAAGTTCAAACTTACCAATTCCCGCACAACCTGTAAATAATAAAGCATGCGCAAATCGACCCGCCTGAAAAGTGTTTATTAATTGCTTAAATACCGGCGTTAACCAGGGAGTAACGACGGATTTTTTGCTGTTTTCCAAGGTCATATCAAGCAAGACTCATTACCCATTTATCTAAGGCCACAAAGATAGCTTTTTCAACTAACTCTGGGGACTGACCAGCATTAATGGTGACTGCATTTTTATCCTTTGCTACTAAAGAGAGGAAAACGGCTCGCGTACGATCAAAAAAATCAATCGCTTGCCGCTCAATACGATCTAACTCTCCGCGCCCTCTTGCGCGTTGTAAACCAAGTTCGGGATCAATATCCAGATAAAGTGTTAAGTCTGCTTTAAAGTCACCTAATGCCAACTTTTTGATCACTTCAATCAGCGCTAAATCAATGCCTCGCCCACCACCTTGATAAGCTAAAGAGGACATATTATGGCGATCGCCCACAACAATTTTTCCCGCAACTAATGCCGGTTTAATTATATGCTCAACGAGTTGCACACGGGCTGCATACATCAGTAATAATTCCGCTTTATCATCTAATTTTTCACCAGTGACTTCGATCTTCACTATATCGCGCATTTTTTCCGCCAATTCCGTGCCACCCGGCTCACGCGTATAAACAGTATCGCAGGTCGCTATATTCTGCTTGAATAACCACTTGGTTATATAAGAGACAGCCGTACTTTTGCCAGCTCCCTCAAGGCCTTCTATAACGATAAATTTACTCACTAATATTTCTGCAGCTGACTTTTTCGAAACGGGCATGTTGTTATTTTCCTAAAATATATTTTTGCACAGCATTATTATGCTCTCTTAGACTCTTAGAGAAATAAGAGGTGCCATCCCCCTTGCTCACGAAGTACAAGTATTTTGTTGTCGATGGGTGCAGCGCGGCATACAGCGCAGCTTCACTTGGCATCGCAATGGGTGTAGGGGGCAACCCATTAATACGGTAAGTGTTATAATCCGTTTCCTCACGCAAATCTTTACTGCGGATTCGTCCATCATAACGATCCCCCATACCATAAATAACGGTTGGATCGGTTTGTAAGCGCATACCAATGCGCATCCGATTAATAAAAACCGAGGCAATTTTATCGCGATCAGCTGACAAGCCACTTTCTTTCTCAATTATTGATGCGAGAATAAGTGCCTCATAGGGCGTTTTAAAAGGCAGTGTTTTATCCCTGTCAGCCCATAGTTTTTCTAATATCTGCTGCTGATTTACATAGGATTTTTTAATTATCTGAAAGGCACTCATGCCCGCACTGTAATGATAAGTTTCAGGAAATAACAAACCTTCCAATTTTTCATAAGAACTATTCAGGCGCACTAATATCTGCGCTTCAGTTTCCTGTAACGGTTTCATAAAGGGAGCGTTATTTAATATCGGTAACCACTCCTTAAACGTACTGCCTTCAACAAAAGTAATAATGAATTGATGCTCAATACCTTTATTAACGGTCATTAATATATCATTTAATGTAAAGCCCTTCTCAAACTGGTAAGTACCTGATTTTATATTGATTAATTCAGGATGTAGTTTACCCAGCACTTTCCACCAAGTCAGGTCAGAGATAATTTCTGTCTTTAACAGGTTATTACCTAAATGGTGAAAATTACTGCCATTATTAATAGTGAATAAGGTAGGTTGGTTCACCAGAGGCGTATTTAAATAACTGTTTAATTTTTTCTGACCCCAAATAACGCTGCCTAAGACCAGGAATATCAAAAAAAACAGGCTCAAGACAATCTTTTTAGTCGGCATTAAACACCTCTCCTTTCTCTACTAGTGACTGTAATTTTTGTATATGCAAAAGACTGGATTCAGGGTAACAATGGGATTGGTATTGAATAACAGGTACTATTCCCATTAATGCGTTGCTTAAGCAGACAGCTTGGGCATTTAATAGATCATTAATGGTTATCTTCATTTCCCTAATGGGCTGCCCCGCTTTGGCTGATAATTCCATAATTTGTCGACGTTTAACACCTGCAATACCAGAGCCATCAAGTTTTGGTGTCACCCAGTGATTTTTTAGTTTAAGAAAAAGATTAGCACTGCAAGCTTCAATAACGTGGCCATCATTATCACAAACGATCCCCTCAAAGGCATCTTGCGCTTCTAATTCATGTTTTATCAATATTTGCTCTAAACGATTTAATGTTTTTAAACCCGCTAATTGTCTATTAATCGCTAATTTCTGCCTGCATTGGATTACCTTTAATCCATCCCTTTGCCATTGTTGATAAAAGACCGGGTAAGGATGGACAGATAAGATACGTTGTGGTGAACTGCATCCTTGAATACTATACCCCCGTCCCCCGGAGCCTCGTGTTAGCATTACTTTAATCACAGCAAAAGGCTGCTCAGCAACCGTCTTTGCTAAATAGTGCAGTTCGCTTGATAATAATAACCAATCAACTTCAGGGAAAAAAAGCTTTTTTGCACCCAATTGCAACCTTTGCAGGTGATAATCCCACAGTTGCACAATACCACGTTCAACTTTTATGGTTGAAAATAGACCATCTCCGTAGGCTAAACCCCGGTCATCGGCTGCAATTGTTGTAGATTCAGTGCCGTTTATTAACATAAATTCAGTTCTATTAGCTATAAAAAACCCGATGTTAGAATCGGGTTATTATTTTAACTTGATTTGACAATACTAGATACGTTTAAAGATCAACGAAGCGTTTGTCCCGCCAAAACCAAATGAGTTTGACAAAGCATATTCAATATCAGCAGGACGGGCTTTGCCATCAGTAACATAATCTAAATCACAACCTTCACTTGGATTTTCCAAGTTGATCGTGGGTGGAGCAAGCTGATATTTTAAAGCCAGTACACTAAAGATAGCCTCAATTGCACCCGCGGCACCCAACAAATGCCCGGTCATCGATTTTGTCGAACTCATCATCACATCGTTAACTGCATCACCCCAAACAGTTTTTACTGCTTGATTTTCAGCCAGATCACCTGTAGGTGTAGATGTACCATGGGCATTAATATATTGAATGTCTGTAGCGTTAATTTTAGCATCTTTAATAGCATTTCTCATTGCTGCGGCAGCACCTGCGCCATCAGCTGGAGGTGAAGTCATGTGGTAGGCATCACCGCTCATACCAAAACCAACGAATTCAGCATAAATTTTTGCACCCCGCGCTTTTGCATGTTCATATTCTTCTAAAACTAATATGCCTGCACCATCACCCAGTACAAAACCATCACGATCTTTATCCCAAGGACGGCTTGCTGTTTCAGGAGAATCATTACGTGTCGATAAAGCGCGTGCAGCACCAAAACCGCCCATGCCAAGTTCTGTTGATGCTTTTTCCGCCCCGCCAACGATCATTATGTCAGCATCACCATATTGAATCATACGTGCACCAAGACCGATACTGTGCGTTCCGGTTGTACACGCAGTGGTTACCGCAATATTGGGACCTTTTAGGCCTTTATTGATTGATACATGTCCAGAGATCATATTAATGATGGTTGAAGGGACAAAAAATGGACTTATCTTACGAGGGCCACTTTTATCAAAACTCTCTTTGTTTTTCTCAATTAACCCCAAGCCGCCAATGCCGGAGCCAATAGCAACGCCAATGCGATCTTCATTTTCTGCGGTTACAACAATCCCAGCATCTTGAAATGCCTGCTCGGCAGCAGCAATGCCATACTGAATAAAGAGATCCATTTTTCGGGCTTCTTTACGCGGCATATATTCTTCGACATTGAAGTCTTTAATCAAACCGGCAAATTTCGTAGAAAACAGTGTTGTATCAAAAAAATCAATATTTGAGATACCACTTTTCCCTGATTTAACCGCTTCCCATGACTTATCGACCGTGTTGCCTACGGGTGTGATCATTCCTAAGCCTGTGATAACGACTCTTCTTTTTGACATTATAACTTCTCCTAATATGTATAAATTAGACTAAATAAATACTCATCTAATGATAAAATTTAAGTGTTAATTTAGTTAGTATAATTATCTGTTTAAACACTGTGCAATACATACACAAAAGGCGGTCAAAAGACCGCCTTTAGAAAGACTTTATCATTTAAGAACAATGATTAACCGTTATTTACAACGTAATCGATAGCTGATTGAACAGTCGTGATTTTCTCAGCTTCTTCATCTGGAATTTCTGTATCGAACTCTTCTTCAAGAGCCATTACAAGCTCAACAGTATCTAGAGAATCAGCACCTAGATCGTCAACAAAAGAAGCTTCGTTTTTAACTTCCTCTAGTTGAACACCAAGTTGTTCAACGATGATGTTTCTTACGCGTTCTTCGATATTGCTCATGTTTATTTTCCTTTGTGTATTACGCAGTTGCGCCAATGGTAATAACAACAATATATGCTATTACGTTTAATTTCGAGCATTGTACCACTAGTTAAAAATTATTTTTAAGGATATTAGTCAAAATTTGTCTAAATGCCCATTTTTTAACTACCAAATCTAAATATATAGTCGGAATTAGACCATATACATGCCACCGTTTACATGAATGGTTTCACCGTTTATATAAGCTGCGCCATCCGAGGCTAAAAATGCAACTGTTGCTGCAATCTCTTTGGGATCTCCGAGACGGCCAGCAGGCACTGCAGATAAGGTCGCAGCGCGTTGCTCATCAGTTAATGCTTTAGTCATATCCGTTTCAATAAAACCCGGTGCAACAGTATTAACCGTAATACCGCGACTTGCAACTTCACGCGCTAACGATTTAGTAAAACCAATAACACCTGCTTTAGCCGCAGCGTAATTAGTTTGTCCCGCATTGCCCATACTACCCACCACTGAACCAACATTAATAATACGGCCCTGGCGTTTTTTCATCATCGCACGGATAGCCGCTTTACTCATTTTAAAAATAGGCGTCAAGTTAGTGCCTATGATGTCATCCCACTCATCATCTTTCATGCGCATTAATAAATTATCACGCGTGATCCCAGCATTATTCACCAGTACATCCACCGCGCCATATTGTTTTTTAATATCACTAAACAGTGCAGCAATTGAGTCATTATCGGTCACATTTAAAACAAAACCTTTGCCTGTTTCAGCAAGATAGTCGCTGATCGCATTGGCGCCATTTTCACTGGTTGCCGTGCCTAAAACAGTCGCACCTAATGCAGCAAAGTGCTCTGCAATTGCGCGGCCAATACCACGACTCGCGCCCGTCACTAATACAACTTTATCTTCCATGCTCATCTTTATTCTCCTTTAACCGCAGCTAATGCTTTTTCAAGCGTCGCATTATCGTTAATAACTTGCGCAGTTAGACTTTTATTAATACGACGAACTAAACCACTTAATACTTTACCAG
Source organism: Psychromonas ingrahamii 37 (assembly GCF_000015285.1). Taxonomy (NCBI): domain Bacteria; kingdom Pseudomonadati; phylum Pseudomonadota; class Gammaproteobacteria; order Alteromonadales; family Psychromonadaceae; genus Psychromonas; species Psychromonas ingrahamii. Next base: position 1,359,762 of record NC_008709.1, on the reverse strand, counting down.
GGCCAGCTTCAACTTGTATTGTAATGCCATCGGATGCCATTTTTTCAACAATATCACTCCAACGCACCGGACAAAATAATTGGCGGACAAGCGCATCTTTAATTTTTTCAACATCACTTTCGGCAACCACATCAACATTATTAATCACAGCAATGTTTGGAGTATTAAAATGAATCGATTGTAATGCAACGGCCAATTTTTCCGCAGCAGGTTTCATCAAGGCACAATGTGATGGCACACTCACGGGTAAAGGCAATACACGTTTTGCACCGGCTTCTTTTAATAGGATTCCAGCACGCTCAACCGCTTCTTTATTACCCGCAATAACCACCTGGCCCGGTGAATTAAAGTTAACCGGCGACACAATTTGTCCCTCGGCAGCTTGTACACAACATTCGGCAATTTTATTATTATCTAAACCAATAATGGCAGACATTGCCCCAGTGCCTGCTGGAACAGCTTGCTGCATTAGCTGCCCGCGTAATTCAACCAATTTAACGGCATCTTTAAATTCAATCACTCCGGCACAGACTAATGCTGAGTATTCACCCAAACTATGTCCTGCAATAACAGAAGGTGTTGGACCCTTCTGCTCAGCCCAAACGCGCCAAAGTGCAACGGAAGCTGTTAATAAAGCGGGTTGTGTTTTATCTGTTTGGTTTAATATTTCCGCAGGGCCTTGTTGAACAAGATCCCAAAGATCGTAACCTAGCACATCACTTGCTTGTTTAAACGTTTCAACCACAACGGGGCAAGATTGTGCAAGCTCGGCCAACATGCCAACATGTTGAGAGCCTTGACCGGGGAAAGCAAATGTAAAGTTTGTCATTTTTTATATTTCCAGATATTGATTGATTTTTATTTATTCACATGCGCACTAGCGCTGAGCCCCAGGTAAATCCGCCGCCAAATGCTTCTAATAAGATTAACTGGCCGGGTTTTATTTTCCCTGAACGTACTCCCTCATCTAAGGCGAGAGGCACAGATGCAGCAGAGGTATTACCCTGATTTTCAAGCGTTAAAATAACTTGATCCATGGACATACCCAATTTTTTTGCGGTAGCAGTAATAATACGCTTATTAGCCTGATGCGGCACTAACCAGTCCAGTTGCTCTTTTTCGATATTATTAGCAGCCAGTGTATCAACAACGACTTGGCTTAACTTTTTAACGGCAACTTTAAAAACATCGTTACCCGACATTGATAGGTAAGCTTCATGAACTGTTTGGGCATTACCACGCTGTGGATTGGGTAATTTTAACAATTCACCAAAACGGCCATCGGCATTGATATGTGTTGATAAAATACCTTCATCTTCAGTGGCACTAATAACAACCGCACCTGCACCATCACCAAATAAAATGATAGTCGAACGATCCGTTGAATCACAAGTTGCAGCTAAGGTATCAGCCCCTATGACTAATACTTTTTTTGCACTACCGGCTTTAATAAAGTTATCAGCAGCACTTAATGCATAGGTAAAACCGGCACAAGCTGCTGAAATATCAAAGGCAGGTATATCATATATACCTAATAAATTTTGTATTTCACAGGCGGCAGACGGGAATGCATTATGGTTACTTGTCGTCCCTACAATAATCAGATCCAAATCTTCAGCGGTTAAATTGGCAGCCTCTAACGCTTGCAAAGCTGCTTCTTTACCCATAAAGGCAATTGTCTCTTGTTGATTGGCAATACGACGCTCTTTAATACCTGTGCGGGTTGTGATCCATTCGTCACTGGTATCAACCATTTTTTCTAAGTCGTCGTTGCTACGCACTGTTACTGGTAAATAGCCACCAGTACCTATAATTTTGCTATTCATGTGATAAATCATCTCGCTCTGATAATACAGTTTCTAACTTTTTTGAAATACTTGCAGGAATCTGCCATTGAGTCTCTTGTATGGCATGCTCAATAGCGCAGGTAAATGCAATTTCGTTGGCGCTGCCATGACTTTTTACAACAATACCACGTAATCCAATTAAACTTGCGCCATTATACATATCCGGATGCAAATGTTTTAATTGCTTTTTTAATATGGGTCTTAATAATTTTCCCAGCAACTTGCTGTATAAACTTGAATTTATCGCTTTATCCAGTTGTTCGCTGAAGACTCGCCCCATACCTTCACAACTTTTCAGTGCAATATTTCCACTAAAACCATCGGTCACAATAATATTAGACCTGCACGTAAATAACTCATTAGCTTCAACAAACCCGGCATAATTTATATGCTTAGTTTGCTTTAATAGTTCAGCACAATGCTGGAGCACATCCCCACCTTTATTTTTTTCTTTGCCAACATTTAAAATAGAGACACGGGGAGAATTAATTTGGTCAACCTTTTCGCAAAGCACACTGCCCATCACCGCAAAATTAAATAAAGTATGACTGTCACATTGTAAATTAGCCCCTAAATCAAGCATATAAGTATGCCCTAAATGCATATTAGGTAAAGATGAGATAAGTGCAGGACGAGAGATACCCGGTAGGGTTTTTAAAGCTTGCTTGGCGAGCAACATTAATGCACCGGTATTACCGGCACTGACACAAGCATCCACTTTACCCTGTGACACAAGTTTAAGGGCGATATGCATAGAAGAGTCTGACCTATGACGTAATGCATAAACAGGATTAACTTCCATAGATATCTCGTTATCAGTATGAATTAAACTTAAGCGAGCATGCTCTGATAGCTGGTATTTTTTTAAAACAGGGAGCAGTTGAGTGCGGTTTCCCACAATAATAATGTGTAGATTGGGGTGTAACTGAAGTGATTTTAAAGCGGCTAAAATAGGAATATGGGGGCCGACATCGCCCCCCATTGCATCGATAGCAATAGTAAGTTTAGACAATCTAATTGCTTACTGTTGGATCACTTTGTAATTGCTTACAGTTCGATCACTTTTTTGCCACGATAGAAACCATCAGCAGTCATATGATGACGACGGTGAGTTTCACCAGAAGTTGCATCAACAGAAAGTTGCGCTGGCGCAGTGAGTGCATCATGTGAACGACGCATGCCACGTTTTGAACGAGTTTTACGACTTTTTTGTACAGCCATGTTAAAAATTCCTACTGGTTACTTGTGCTTTAATTGAGCTAGAGCATCAAATGGGTTGGGACGCTGTTTCTCTTCATCAACTTCACCAAAGGTAAGTTCAAACTTACTTTGCTGACATTCTTCAATTGCATGTTTTGCAATTTGCGGAAGAGTCACTATCAGTTCATCTTCTACAACTTGATGAAGATTCACCTCACCATTTTCATCATAATAAATGGCTTCGTAGGCGTCAGGTAAATTATTTTCCTGTTCTTGGTTATGAACAGGACAGTATTTAAATTCAGCTTCACACTGATAAATCATAGGCTCATTGCACCGTTGACAAATAAGCTCTACTGCAACACTGGCTTTACCATTAAATATTCTTAGCTTTTGCTTATCAATATCAAATGAAAAAGCAGTCTTGATATCAGACTGAATACTGATTGTTGACTCTGCTAATCTGCTCAAAAGCGCTTTTGGAATTATAGCGTCTAACTCCAACTGATTTTGTGCAGCTCTAACAGGATCAACCATTATCGGTAATTTAACGTTTTGCATGGCCGCGAATACTATAGATTGCTGTCAAGATAGTCAAAGAAAAAGCGCTCTTTTTCTTAAATTTCTCGATTCTAAAGCTTAAATATTTTTTAAGCTTTAGAATCGAGAAATTTGTGCTCTATAAAGCGTTAGCAGCAGATAAAAACTTATCCCGTTCCACCTATAAATATTTATCAGCTGAATAAATTCGTCATTCATATAAAATATTTTTTAAGCTAAACTATCGCTTTATTATTTGTCTCGCCATAAAATGCGTTAACCTTAAATTTTAACAGAGAGCATTATATGTCTCAGAAACTGATCTTAGCTTCCACCTCGCCTTTTCGGAAAGAATTATTAGATAAGCTCAATCTGGTATTTGATACGGCAAAACCTGATGTTGATGAAACACCGCTGCCTGAAGAGACGGCCACTGCACTGGTTGAACGTTTAGCAATAGCCAAAGCACAAGCCATTGCGCCTGAATTTACTGACGCATTAATCATTGGATCTGATCAAGTCTGTGTGAATCAAGGGCAAATTCTTGGTAAACCCGGTAATATCGCTAATGCCTTTGCGCAATTAAAAGCCGCCAGTGGGAAGCGTATAACTTTTTACACTGGCCTTGCATTGCTTAATACTCAAACAGGTACTGTGCAATCACTGGTTGAGCCTTATGTGGTACAGTTCCGAGCATTAAGTGATCAAATGATCAACCATTATCTGGAAAAAGAACAACCTTTCAATTGTGCCGGCAGCTTTAAAAGTGAAGGTTTTGGCATTGCTCTTTTTGAATCATTAGAAGGAAAAGATCCAAACAGCCTGATTGGATTACCCCTTATATCATTAATTAACATGTTGGAAAAAGAGAATTTTCCCGTGCTAGGTTAAGTCCTTTTTACCCTAAACGTTTAACTATTTTTAATCCTTAAACGTTTAGGATATTATCCTATACTTACTAACTGCTCGTGTAACTTAGTCACCTCATCTCGAAATAAAGCCGCTTTTTCAAACTCTAAATTTTTAGCACAGGCAAACATCTGTTTTTCTGATAATGCTATCTGTTTAAGAATATCTTGTTCGCTATGTATCTGGTAATTTGCTTTATATTCAGCAACCTTACCCTGTTTTAAATTACCTTTTTTAAGGTTTTTTTGCCCCAACTGCATTACATCGTTAACTTGTTTCGACAAACCTTGCGGAATAATGCCATTTTCAATATTAAATTTATTTTGTAATTCACGCCGATCTTCGGTTACTTTGATCGCTTTTTGCATAGAGCCTGTAATACGAGCGGCATATAAAATGGCTTTACCATTTAAATTACGGGCGGCACGTCCCATGGTTTGAATAAGTGAACGTTCGGATCGCAGAAAGCCCTCTTTATCGGCATCTAAAATAGCCACCAAAGAAACTTCTGGAATATCCAGGCCTTCGCGTAACAAGTTAATGCCAATTAACACGTCAAAAATACCTAAGCGTAAATCTCTGATTATCTCAACACGTTCAACCGTATTAACATCGGAGTGAAGATAACGGGCTTTAATACCGTGCTCGTGCAAATAATCAGTCAAATCCTCCGCCATTCGCTTGGTTAACGTCGTCACTAAGACACGTTCTTTTAAGGGTAAACGGATATTAATCTCTGAGAGCAGATCATCAACCTGCGTTGTCACCGGGCGAACTTCTATAACAGGATCCAGTAAACCGGTAGGACGTATAACCTGACGTATGATCTCACCTTGAGATTTATTAATTTCATAATCGCTGGGGGTGGCTGAAACATAAATAGTTTGTGGTGCTATTTTTTCAAACTCTGCAAATTTCAAGGGCCGGTTGTCCAGGGCAGAAGGTAACCTAAAGCCATAATTAACCAGGTTTTCTTTACGAGAACGGTCTCCTTTATACATGGCACCAATTTGCGGCACGGTGACATGGCTTTCATCGATAATTAATAAAGCATCTTTAGGCAGATAATCAAACAAAGTAGGAGGTGCTTGGCCCTCGCTGCGCCCCGAGAGGTACCTTGAGTAGTTTTCTATACCAGAGCAATACCCAAGTTCATTCATCATCTCAATATCGTACAGAGTACGCTGCGAGATGCGCTGCTCTTCAAGCAGTTTATTCTGCTCAAGAAACTCTTTTTTACGCTCATTAAGCTCTACTTTAATCGCGTCGACGGCTTTAAGGATTTGCTCTCGCGGAGTAACATAATGGGTCTTAGGGTAAACGGTCACACGCGCAAGCTTATCTATTCCTTGGCCGGTAAGCGGATCAAACACTGAAATTTGCTCGACCTCATCATCAAACAACTCAATTCGTAAGGCTTCTTTTTCCGAATCTGCAGGAAAGATATCAATCACTTCACCACGTACGCGAAAGGTACCGCGACTTAGCTCGGTTTCATTACGGTTATATTGTAAATCGACTAAACGCTGCAGTATCTCACGGCTTGATATTATCTCCCCGACAGTGAGGTGCAGCATCATTTGCAAATAAGCGGTTGGATCACCCAAACCATAGATTGCTGAGACGGAAGCCACTAAGACGACATCTTTACGTTCTAAGAGCGCTTTGGTCGCAGAAAGGCGCATCTGTTCAATATGCGCGTTAATAGCCGCATCTTTTTCGATAAAAGAATCTGAACTGGGTACATAGGCTTCAGGCTGATAATAATCATAATAGGAAACAAAATATTCGACGGCGTTATTGGGAAAAAATTCTTTCATTTCACCGTATAACTGTGCAGCAAGTGTTTTATTGGGCGCAAGAATTAAGGTCGGACGGTTAAGCTTTGCAATCGCATTCGCTAAGGTAAATGTTTTACCCGATCCCGTCACACCCAGCAATGTCTGAAAAGCGAGACCAGACTTAAGACCATTAATTAATTGTTCAATGGCTTGGGGTTGGTCACCGGCAGGTGAGAATTGAGAAACAAGTTGAAAGCGTTTATCCATCTATCACCTCTTACTTAACCTAAATATCTTAATATTACCCCATAATAGACCACAGCAAAATAGTTAATAACAGTTTAAAAATTCAGTCTGTATCAATGCCAACCAAGATACTGATTACTCCAGCTTACGTTGCCTGTAGAAAAGGGGGGCATGGCTAAAACAAAAAAACAGTGAAAATGATGCTTTAGCAAAAAAAAACATTGCCTACCCTGCTTTTTAGTCACTTATCTGTTTGGCATATGGGCTGTTTTAGCGATTTTTGGCTATTTTAAATAAGCAAATAAAATAGATAACAGATCCATAAAAGTATTATCTGAGAGAACTTTTAATGTAAACAGGATAGATATCGCGTTTAAATAATCAAGAATAAAATCAATTACTTTCTTTGTATGTCAATCATTTTTTTATTTTTAAGTAATAATAATTAACATTTAAATATTGACTTTATAACAATTCAATTTTTATTAACTTATGACGAAACGCCCCACTAACAATGCATTTGACATTTTCAACTCATTGTTTTTATTATATAATTTATTTTGTTCGTTTTTACTGCAATGTAATAAAAACCAAGTAATGATAAGGCCTACAGGCTGCTTTTACAAATTTCCCCACAGAGTTATCCACAGAAAAAGTGGATAACCATTCTAAAGCGAGAGACCATAAGGCTTGTAGTACCAAATCAAGTAAAGAAAAAAGATCTCAAATAAACGATCTTTAAATATTTTGCGGTATTTAAAAAAAAACATAAAATACTCAATAACAATAAGGCTGGCTAATAAATAACACCTAATGACATAAAATAGATCTTAATCTATATTTTAAACACCTTATTTTAAACACCTTATTTTAACAATTAAGATACAAACTATTCAAAAAACAGTTCGCTTTTTTATTTAAAAACAGCATAAATTAAACTGATTTGCTATCATCTTTATTTCACTTTTATTCACCAGTAGGAATATCCGTTATGATTCACACATGGTCTAAAAAAATCCGTTTTTTCACATTAGTATCAGCGGCCTTTTTTTTATTTTCTTGCAGCAATGTCCCAAATACCATTCAGATTCAACCTAAAATTTCCACTGAAAAAAATATACCCGCGATTAATAGCAATATCACTTGGTCACTGAGCAGTCAAGATCGACGTATTGCGCACTATTTAATTGAAATAAGCGCAGGTGACGGCCTTGCAACACTGGTCAATGAATCAAACAGTAGTCGTCTGATTATTCAGCAAACTTTAAATGAACAATGGGTGGCTCAGGGATTAAACCTTTCTCCTAACAATGATTACAAAATAGATGTTCAGCTCATTAAATTACTCGCAAAAGTCAAACAGTCCACCTATAAGCATAAAATAAATTCTGAGGTGGTTATAAAAATCCAACTTAAATCGAATAACAAAACATTCAGCAAAACATTTAATTCACACACAGTGTCAGAAGCTCCCCTTAATGCCGATGGTGTAAAAATAAGCGCACAACTTAATAAGCAGTTATCACTATTGTTAACTGAAATAGTGATAGATCCAGAACTTAATACCAAGCTGCAAAAATTCTAATTTATATCAATACAAGGAAACACCATGAAACACTTAATATCTATTTTTCTGCTCTTTCTTAGCTTCTCTGTATTTTCAGACGAAAATCCAACTGTTTTAATGGAAACATCCCAAGGCCCCATTATTATTGAATTGTATCCAACACTAGCCCCCAAAACAGTGGACAATTTTTTAAAATATGTACAAACAGATGGTTTTAAGCAAACTACCTTCCACCGTATTATTAATAATTTTATGATCCAGGGAGGAGGTTTTGAGGTGTCTGGAAAAAAAGCGGTCACTTTTGCAGCAATAGAGAATGAATCCCGCAATGGTTTAAGCAACAAACGCGGCACCATTGCCATGGCAAGAACCAACAATCCGCATTCTGCCACTCGCCAATTTTTTATTAATCACAATGATAATCATTTTTTAGATGCACAAGATGAACGCTGGGGTTACAGTGTATTCGGCAAAGTGATTAAAGGGATGGAGGTTGTCGATAAAATAGCAATGGTCAAGACAGGCGCTGGCGATAAACCCATTCAGACTGTTATTATTAATCGCATCTCAGCAGGTAAAAAATAAGTATAAAGAATCAGCACTTAAGTAAGTGCTGATTGGAAATTTTTTATACTCAAAGCAGGGAGTTAGCAAACTAACTCCCTGCTAGTTTAGTATAATGGACATTTAAAAATTATCTGTTTTTAGGTAAGGTGATATTCACTTCTAATACAGACATGTCATCTTCGGCATTATCTGAAAATTCACATTTAACATCATCATTTGATATCTTCATAAATTTTCGAATCACCTCAATAATTTCATTTTGCATTTCAGGTAAATATGCCGGGCACACTGCATTTGAATGCTCGTGCGCAACGATAATTTGCAAACGATCTTTCGCTAATTTTGCACTGCTTTTTTTTGGTATATCACTTCTGAAATATCCTAACAATCCCACACTAACCTCCAAACATACGGCTTAAAAAACTTTTTTTCTCATAGTTGACAAAACGAAGCTCACGTTCAATCCCTTGTAAACGATCTACTGCATCTTGGTACGCTTTTCCTGCATCGCTATCTTTATTAAGGATAATAGGTTCACCTAAATTTGAAGCGCTTAACACGTCTTTGGATTCAGGAATAACACCCAATAATTCAAGGCCTAATAAATCATTAATATCTTCGATACTGAGCATCTCTTCTCGCTGAACGCGTTCTGGGCAATAACGGGTAACTAAAAGATGTACTTTTACAGGGTCAAGTTGTTGTTCTGACCGGTAAGATTTACTGGATAACATTCCAGTGATGCGATCTGAGTCTCGCACCGATGAAACTTCAGGATTGGTTGTAACGATAGCTTCATCTGCAAAATAAAGTGCCATCATAGCCCCCTGCTCAATCCCTGCAGGTGAATCACAAATAATGTACTCAAATCCGTCCGCTTTTAGTGTATTGATGACATTCGCAACTCCCTCTTTGGTTAATGCATCTTTATTGCGGGTTTGCGAAGCGGGTAAGATATAAAGATCATGAATTCGTTTATCTTTAACTAATGCCTGCTGAAGGTTTGCTTCTCCGTTTATCACATTAATAAAATCGTAAACAACTCGACGTTCGCAGCCCATAATCAAATCCAGATTACGCAGCCCAATATCGAAATCAATAATAACGGTTTTTGCTCCCGTCATTGCAAGCCCGCTACCAATTGCAGCACTGCTTGTTGTTTTACCGACACCACCTTTTCCTGATGTTACGACAATTACTTTCGTCATTATTATTCCTTAAACCTGATCTAATTTGCTCAATACAATTTGTTCATTGTGTAATGAGACCATACAACTTTTAGTGACATAATCATTTGCTAAATCATCGCTTAATTTGTAAATTCCAGCGATCGAAAGCAACTCTGGTTTTAGTGCTTGACAAAAAATACAGGCACTTTTATCACCCCTTGCACCGGCTAACGCTTTACCACTTAATCTACCATAAATATGAATATTACCATCGGCGATAACTTCAGCTCCGGCGCCAACATCACCATTGATCACAAGATCGGTTTTTTTAGCATAAATCTGTTGTCCAGAGCGAACTCGTCCAGTATAAATTTTTGTTTTAAGCGCATTTTCCGAATGCGGTACATCACTCGGCTTGACCGCTGCCGATATAGCACTTGTCATTTTTTTAGATTGGCGCAGAGAACTTCTCAATATGGCGATATGCTGCGCGCTGATCAGCTCTTTTTGCTCACCAGATAAGTCACCTGAAATACCGACTAAAATAAAACCTTCTTCATTTATGCTGTGTTTCAGATTAGCATAGTCTATTTTAAGTTCTGTATCTTCGATATTGACCACCACTGGTGCATTTTTAAAAAAATCCGGTGCTGTAATACTTTTTTTGTGAAGTTCTTCCGTCAAAGTAGTCAGGTTTTCTCTTTCAAGATTCACTACTAGAAGAGTAAAATTTGATGATTTTAAGGTCATACTCATCCTATCCATGATTATCATTATTATTTGACTTAAAATACAGTATATTTTTTAAAAAAATATACTGATGCATGTTATAGTTTGCCAATTAAATAGGCAAGTCAAGGACTACATTAGTATGTTATGTGCTGTATATAAAAGTATTCGAAAATCGCAGACTTATCTGTTTATTGCAAAACGTGATGATTTCTCTTCAGTACCGGAACCACTACTGGCACAATTTGGTCCGCCGCAGTTGGTCTCTTTATTAAATATTACTTTGCAGACAAAATTTGCTATGGCAGAGGCTGAGAAAGTACTCTCTGCAGTGAAAAATAATGGTTATTATCTGCAACTTCCTCCTCCCCCGGTTAATCATCTGCAAGAACACAAAGACTGGAAAAAAAAACGGCAGGAGAATAAAAATGAAATCTGATAAAAATTTCACTTTATCATCACCAATGAAAATGCTTTTTATGACTTTTTTCAGCAGCTTACTATTTAGCCAGCTGGCTAATGCAGGTAAAGTTAATGATAATGAAACCCTGCAAAAAATACCATTTGCTGAGTATGTAGAACAGATCAAAATTGAAGCCAAAGAAAATGGAATTGATCCCGATGTTATCGAAAATGCATTTGCTAACGTTGAGTTTTTACAGCGCAGTGTTAAATCCGATAAAGAACAACCCGAATTTAAATTAACGCTTGATACTTATATACCAAGAGCCGTGCCCGAGTGGAAAGTAAAACAAGCACGGAAAGCTTATCAAGAACATTACCAGCTGCTGCATGAAATAGGCAATGCATACGGTGTTCAGCCGCGATTTATTGTCGCATTATGGGGTATTGAAACAAATTTTGGCCGTTTTACCGGCAACCATTATATTATCTCCTCTTTAACAACCATGGCCTACGAAGGTCGCCGTGAGGCATTATTCAAAAAGCAGTTATTCGCAGCATTAATTATCTTGCAGCAAGGACACGTAGACCCTGAAGATTTTATCGGTTCATGGGCTGGTGCAATGGGGCAAGTACAATTTATGCCCACTTCTTATCTAAACTATGCGGTTGATTATGACGGTGATGGTAAAAAAGACATTTGGAATACTAATGCCGATATCTTTGCTTCTGCTGCAAATTACCTGAAAACAGAGGGTTGGAATAACAATGAGACTTGGGGACGACAAGTCTTATTACCCGATAATTTTGATCTTCAATTGTCCGAAAGCAAGCAGAAGAAATCACTTCAGGAATGGCAAGATTTAGGTGTCCGACGTTATGACGGAAGTGCTTTACCCAAAGTTGATATTAATGCTTCTATCGTTATCCCCGATGACAAAGATGGCCGAATCTATCTTGCATACAATAACTACCATGTTTTAATGCACTGGAATCGTTCATACTATTTTGCCACGGCAGTGAGTTATCTGTCCGAGCGTATTAATGAGCCGCGTATCGTTGTAACAGAGAAGTGATCACTATTTGGTGAACAAAAATGATCCAATAATAGAGTGCAGATCCAATTTAATAAATAAGAGAAATATGAATAAATTCTGGGAATATAAAACACTATCGAGAATGTCAGACACAGAATGGGAGTCTCTGTGTGATGGTTGTGGTAAATGCTGCTTAAACAAATTAATAGATGATGAAACAGAAGAGTTACATTTTACTAATGTTTCTTGTCACCTATTACATACAAAATCATGTCAATGTCGCAAATACGATCAGCGCTTTAAACTGGTCAACGATTGTGTAAAAGTATCGCTGGATGACATTCAGCAGTTTCATTGGTTACCATCAAGCTGCGCATACCGACGCTTAGCGGAAGGAAAGCCGATACCAGAATGGCATCCGTTAATTACAGGCAGTAAATCAGCGATGCATAAAGGAGGTTTTTCAGTGCGGGGAAAAATCATATCAGAAAAAACCATCGACCCTGACAAACTGGGAGATTATATTGCTATTTGGCCCGCCGAATAATTATCTCTTGTAAAAAATATAACAAACTAATTCGTAAGGGAAAAAGATGACTGGCATTATTATTTATCACAACCCAATTTGCTCTAAAAGTCGCACAACGCTGGCACTACTGAAAGAGCATAGCGATAACGATAACATAAAGGTAATAAAGTACCTTGAAACACCGCCAACGGTTGAACAACTGCAAGACATCATTAATCGATTAGATTTTGACTCTGCTCGTCAACTGATGCGCTGCAATGAAGATTTGTATAAAACCTTAAAGCTCAAAGATCAAAACAATGAGCAATTGTTATTACAAGCGATGGTGGAAAATCCTAAATTAATTGAACGCCCGATTGTATTAGCGAATGGAAAAGCGATCATTGGTCGCCCTCCCGAGTCGGTATTAACAATCCTTTAATCGCTCGCTTAACGTCAAACCCGCACGGCTTTGGCTATAAAGGTATCAACAAGGATTATCATTTTTAATAAGTTGTGCCTTATGCGGTCAAAGCCAAAACTGCTTTGGCTGTTTTACATCGCTCGATTAACTAAGCGTTATCATTTTTAATAAGTTGTGTCTTATACGGTCAAAACCGACACTGCTTTGGCTGTTTTACATGGTGCGATTAACTAAGCGTTATCATATAAAACTCTTTTAATAAGTTGAATTTTATGCAAACCCGACACTATCAATTGCTTGCCAAAACTGGATATTTTGGATTACTATTGCTCATTCCTGTTTGGCATTTGTGGTTATCTCCACCTTCGTTAAATATAAACCCCTGGCTAGTTACCTGTATCTGGTTTATTCCCCTGTTATTTCCCTTAATGGGTATTTTACAGAATAACCCTTATACCTATGCATGGTCTGGTTTTCTGGCATTATTATATTTAATGCACAGCATTGTTATCTTAATGAATGAACCAGGTGAATTAATATTGGCGAGTATAGAATTATTGCTAGCTGGGTTTTTCTTAACGGGAAATATCTATTTTGCAAAATACAGGGGTCGTGAATTAGGCTTAAGCATTCGTAAGAAAAAGAGTCACTAGAAAAGAGTCAACTTCCCTCACTTCAAGATGCTGCATCTTGAAGTGCTTTATCCCCAAGCTTTATAAGACTAATACCTCTTTGACAAAGGGAATCGTTAATTTACGCTTAGCTTCTAGCGATGCATTATCTAATTGATCAAGCGTGTCCAATAACGTATTCATATCCCGTGATAGACGATTTAATAAAAAACGCCCAACATCTACAGGCAACTTCATGCCCTTTAATTGAGCACGTAATTGCAGAGCACCTAGCTTGTCTTCTTCATTAAGCGGGGTTAAATGGTAACAAGCCCCCCATTCAAGTCGTGAAACAAGATCATTAAGTTTTAGACCAAGTTGCTTAGGTAAATGATTTGCGCAAAACACTAAACTGGCACCCGATGAACGATTTTCTTTATTATCGGACCAGCGATTATAAAAATCAAAAAGTGCTTTTTCCCATTTTTCATCACCGGCGATTTCCTCAATATCATCGATGCAGACAAGCGTTACCTGTTCCATATTTTCAAAAATATCTAACGTCATACTCTGGTAATGTCGCAGTGGAATATAGGCAACACTGTCGCCACGCTCATCGACTTCTGAACATAAAGCATGTAATAAATGAGAACGACCGCTACCAGATTCTCCCCACATATATAAGACCGGCTCACCCAGACCCACAACACTATTTTTTAATTGTGTTAATACACTGTAATTTTGACCAGGATAAAAACTTGCAAAGGTTTCATCATCAGGAAATTTAAGTGCTAATAAAGGATATTGAAAACGTAATTCATCCTGCGGCATGAAGTTCCCTAATTAACGCCAGTTAAAGTGAAAACGTTCACTTTGAGAAGCATCTAATTGTAAGTTAGTTTGTATATTAAGTGCATTTTCAAAACTATTAATGCCACCATTGACCTTCACATTGACCTTTACCTGCTTCACATCAACGCTGACGACTTCATAGGATGCAATTGCCAGAATACCTGATAGTACTTGATTTAATTTTTCATGCTGTTGCAATGAACTGATCCCGCTGATGTAAATACTTTGCGAAAATTTCTCAGTATCCGTTGCTAATATTGCATATTGGTCAGCATAATAATCAGCAATCTTGTTGGTCATACTGGTTAAAATAACACTTTTTTCACCATGTAATTGCTCCGATGCAACTATTTCATTTTTCTTTGATTGTGGGGTGTTATAAACTAATTCCCACTGCAAATCCCATGTTTTTTCATCTTTTTGTTTTAAATTAGCAACAATAAACAGGCTGGCATCATAACGCTCAGAAGCCTTTGCTATCTGATCAAAAAACCGCCCAGAAATATCGAAGAGAGAGACCGCCAAATTATCATCAAGATCCATTAGCGGAAAGTGTAAGCTAATACCGCGCTCCTGCTGTGTACTTTTAAGTACGAAAGAAAGCACATCATCCTGATCACTGTTAATCATAGTATCTGAAATAAGTTTACGTTCACTGTCACTATCGACAATTAACCAAACTAATGTCCGGGGCCGAGTTTCACCCCAAACAGGCTGGCGCATCTCTTTTAATGCCTGATTTATTTTACTGGGATCAAACACCGCCATAAAATAGCGATTATCTTCAATATTACGATAACCAAATTGAGATAATAGACTTTGTGTTTTTGTCAATAATTGTTGGCTTTCATCCAGTATATTGACCTGCGAGTTGCCTGACACTTTAATTAATACTTGCTGTAATGCCAGCTCCTTTAACTGCTGTTCACTCTGGTTCTCTACAATAATATTTCCCTGATAAAGGTTTT
Organism: Psychromonas ingrahamii 37; assembly: GCF_000015285.1. NCBI lineage: Bacteria > Pseudomonadati > Pseudomonadota > Gammaproteobacteria > Alteromonadales > Psychromonadaceae > Psychromonas > Psychromonas ingrahamii. Next base: position 1,344,405 of record NC_008709.1, on the reverse strand, counting down.
CAAACTGGTTGGCTAACACGCAAGACGTGAAAGAGATGAACGAAATAAATAGGACAATAAAATTACGCACAACAAATATTGGTTTCATTAATATAACTACCATTCAAGCAACAATAACGTGATCATAAGCAGATATAATTCTATTGCAAGTTGATAATTAGATTTAATAGCAATTACACAGATAAGTACCAGCTATGATAGAAATTATCTTGAAAATATTAGGCAAAGAAAGTAACAGAAACAAAAATAAGATACTATATGGATTAAATAGTGATTAAATCTTAAGTCATATCCTAATAAAGAGGGACCTGATTTAAAAAAAACGTGAAAACTGACTTAAACAAGCCATTCAATGCATAAATAATTAGATCCTTGTCATATAAATGCTAAAATGCTGCTGTTTAAATCCATCAAATTCTATAAAAGCGAAATAGCTTTTAAATTTAATTCTGCGAGGAATGCAAGTGAGCAACGAAAAAACCTCTTTAAGCTATAAAGACGCGGGTGTTAATATTGACGCTGGTACTGCATTAGTTGAACGCATTAAAAGTGTAGCAAAACGTACTAAACGCCCGGAAGTAATGGGTGGATTGGGTGGTTTTGGCGCATTATGCCAACTGCCAACAGGGTATAAAGAGCCTTTATTAGTTGCAGGGACTGACGGTGTCGGTACAAAACTGCGTTTGGCAATTGACCTGAAAAAACATGACACAGTCGGTATCGATTTAGTGGCAATGTGTGTAAACGATCTTATCGTTCAAGGTGCTGAACCGTTATTTTTCCTGGATTATTATGCAACAGGAAAACTGGATATTGATGTTGCTGCTGCCGTTGTAACCGGTATCGGCGCGGGTTGCGAGCTTGCAAACTGTTCGCTTATTGGTGGTGAAACTGCCGAAATGCCAGGTATGTATGAAGGTGACGATTACGATATCGCTGGATTCTGTGTGGGTGTTGTTGAAAAAGCAGATGTTATTGACGGAACGAAAGTAGCCGCGGGTGATGCGCTTATTGCAGTCGGTTCAAGTGGCCCGCATTCCAACGGTTACTCTCTAGTGCGTAAAATTTTAGAAGTATCAAAAGCCGATACCAGTGCCCCCTTTGGTGACTCAACATTGGGTGAAACATTATTAACACCCACTAAAATTTACGTAAAATCAACGCTTGAATTAATCAAAAACTGCCCTGTGCATGCAATTTCTCATATCACAGGCGGTGGTTTCTGGGAAAATATTCCACGCGCATTACCCGCCGGAAGCAAAGCGGTTGTTGATGGTAAGAGCTGGGTATGGCCTGAGATTTTCAACTGGTTACAAGAGAATGGCAATGTCAAAACAGAAGAAATGTACCGTACCTTTAACTGTGGTGTTGGTTTAGTGATTGTTGTGCCTAGCGCTGAAAAAGACAGAGCAGTTGAAATATTAACTGCTCAAGGTGAAAATGCCTGGGTACTTGGTCATATCGAAGACGCCGCAGCAGATGAAGCACAAGTCGAGATTAACTAAACAATTATGGCAACTGTAGCAACTAAAAAAATTGTCGTTCTGCTCTCTGGTAACGGTAGTAACCTGCAAAATATTATTGACAAGCTTCATAATACAACGCTTAACAATCAACATATCGAAATTGTTGCTGTGTTAAGCAACAAAGCCGATGCCTATGGTTTACAGCGCGCTCAGAATGCGGGTATTAAGCATAAGGCGATTATCAGTAAGGGGATTAGTTCACGCGAGCAATATGATGCTTTATTAAGCCAAGAAATTGATCAATATCAACCCGACTTGATTGTTATGGCGGGTTTTATGCGCATATTGTCAGCGCAATTTATTGATAAATATCCAGGCAAGATGCTCAATATTCACCCCTCTTTATTACCTAAGTATCAGGGTACAAATACGCATCAAAGAGCGATAGATGCAGGTGACTCAGAGCATGGAGTAAGCGTTCATTTTGTGACAGAAGAATTAGATTCTGGCGCAACGGTGATACAAGCTAAAGTGCCTATTTTCAGTGAAGATAGCGCTGAAAAGCTGGCCGAGCGAGTATTAACTCAAGAACACTTAATCTACCCTTTAGCCATACAATGGTTTTTATCCGGTCGTTTAAGTATGGTAAATAGTCATGCACTATTAGATGGTTTGATCTTGCCTGCTAATGGTTATGCTGCTGATTAATTTTATATATAAGCAAACTACTTGAAGATCCGGACTCCTGCACCTTAAAGTAGTTGGGTATAATACAAGCTCAGAAAACCGAAGTTAATCTTCGGTTTTTTTTTCGTTAAAAAAGCACAGCATATAACAGAGGCATCAAAATGGCGGATAAAATAGCGCAGATAATAAGTGAAATAGACGCAAAAGCGCCAGCCACTTTATCTGTTTCCATTATTTTAGCTGTGCCAAGCGCGTGTGCTGCACACCCCATTGCGACACCCTGAGCCTGATTATCTTTAATCCCACATAATTTATAAAAAGCCAGCCCAACACTTCCACCGAAAATACCAACACAAACAACCATCGCAGCCGTTAATGAAGGGATCCCATTTAAACTACGACTTATCTCCATCGCGATTGGCGTAGTAACATGCTGTCCGGCCAAGGAAGCAGCAGTCACCAAATCGGCGCCTAAAAGCGGCATAAGAAATAACGCACAACTAAAAGCTATCAACACGGCTAACAAACAAGCGCTTAAAATAATATTAAATTTTTCTTTAATAAGGTGCAGTTGTAGATAAAGCGGTAATGCAAGAACCACAACGGCCGGCTCTAATAAAGCGACGAGCAGAGATGTCCCCTCCTCATATTGTGAATAATCTAATTTAAGAAAATAATGAAGTAATAACAAGGATAAAACAGATAATACAAAGGGATGGAATATTGCCCAGGGTTTAATTGCGTATAACGCTTTACTGGCAAAAAATATTACTAAGGTGCAGGGCAGGGCCAGATAGAACAGCATATTAAAGATCCTCTTTTTTATTTAAAAACTGGTACAAATGCCCCACGGATAAAAGAATTAATAAGGTTGTAAAGAAAAATGAAAATGTAATCACAAACCAATTGTCAAAAATAAGCGCTAAATGATTGATTAACCCGACACCGATAGGGACAAATAAGAGGGCCATATACTTTAGCAGCAGGGAGCCAGACATCATTATCCATTCAACTTTGATAAGTCGCAAATTCAATGCCGAAAACAGCAAAATCAACCCGATAATACTGCCTGGAAAGGCAAAGGGCAGATAACTACTGATTATTTTACCAACACTTAAAAATAATAAAATTATCAAAAAACCTCTTGAAAAATCAACAATTTTCCCAAATATGTTAACGTTTTTTAATTGTAAAAAGAGATTGTTAAAGTTCATCATATTATATTGAATCTATTAATTTTTAGAAGATTTGTATATTATATCGAAAGACTGAATTGAAGGATAATAACTTTGTTTATCTGAATCAAAAAATTCACCTACTTATTAATTAAAGAGCATAAAAATGTCAGCACCTCCAGAAAATTTAATGACCGAGAGCCGCAATCCCGCAAGCAGTCACATTGATACGCTATCGACCCTTGAAATGCTTAAAGTGATGAATGCAGAAGACAAAAAAGTTGCATTGGCGGTGGAATTGGCGCTTCCTTCGATTACCCAAGCGGTTGATTTAATTAGTGCAGCTTTTCATAAAAAGGGACGACTAATTTATTGTGGTGCGGGCACCTCGGGCCGTTTGGGTATACTAGATGCCAGTGAATGCCCACCAACTTTTGGAACACCGGCGAAGCAGGTAATGGCTTTAATTGCGGGCGGTCATCGGGCGATATTAAAAGCTGTAGAAAACGCAGAAGATAATCTGCAAGCGGGTCAGTCTGATTTACAAAATATCAACTTTAATGAAAACGATATTTTAGTGGGCATAGCAGCCAGTGGCTCTACCCCCTATGTTATCGGCGCGATGCGCTATGCAAAATCGATTAATGCCCAGGTAATCGCTATTAACTGTAACCCCAACAGTCTGATGTCCAAGGAGTGTGATGTTAATATCTGTGCCGTAGTCGGCCCTGAAGTGCTGACGGGTTCATCACGTTTAAAAGCCGGTACAGCTCAAAAATTAATTTTAAACATGCTTACCACCGGTGCGATGATCCGTACCGGTAAAGTCTTTGGTAATTTAATGGTGGATGTTCAAGCGACAAACGCTAAGCTTGTCGAACGGCAAAAAATGATCGTGATTGCAGCAACCGATTGCCTGCGGGAGGAAGCTGAAAAGGCCTTGCTGCAATGTAATGGCCACTGTAAAACAGCCATTGTAATGATCTTAACCAATACAAATACCGCTCAGGCTAAATCATTATTAGCTAAAAATAACGGTTATATCCGTCAATCGATCGTTAAATAAAGGGGTTTTAACCCCCACTATCAAAGGATTAGTATATCTTGAATTGAAGGGCTTATTTATCTTCGTAAATATTATCATAAACATAATTTGTAGCTTCAATATATCCCGGTACACTACCACAATCAAAACGCTTACCTTTAAATTTATAAGCCAGCACGCATCCTCTTTTAGCCTGTGTCAGTAGCGCATCGGTAATTTGTATTTCGCCACCTTTACCGGGAGTTGTCTCCTCAATAATATCAAAAATATCAGGCGTTAATATATAACGACCAATAATAGCTAAATTACTCGGGGCTGTGCCGGGTGCAGGCTTTTCGACCATATCATCAACACGGTAAATATTATCTTTGATCATCTCCCCTTTGATTACCCCGTATTTGTGTATCTGATCTTCAGGCACCTCTTCAACGGCCACGATTGAGCAACGGAATTGTTTGTACAAATCAACCATCTGTTTTAAAACACCATTAGCATGATTGATACACAGATCATCAGCAAGTACCACAGCAAAAGGTTCATCACCAATCAACTCTTTACCAACTAAAATAGCATGGCCCAGACCTTTCATTTCGCGTTGACGAATATAAGTGAAATTTGCCCGATCCATTATTAATCGAATATCTTTTAATTTATCTTCTTTCGGTGTGCCGTTGATTTGATGCTCTAATTCATAATTAAGATCAAAATGATCCATTAAAGAGTGTTTACCACGCCCGGTAACGATACACATATTAGTCATGCCGGCTTCTAAGGCTTCATCAACACCAAACTCAATAAGCGGTTTGTTAACAATCGGCATCATCTCTTTTGGCATTGATTTGGTGGCCGGTAAAAAACGGGTACCATAACCCGCTGCGGGAAATAAACATTTTTTAATCATGAGATTCCTATTTAATACAATGAGTTAATATAGTTGATGGTGCGTGAAAATAATTTACCATTAATATTAGAATATAAAAACATAAATAATCAAATTAACATATTTATTACAAACAAAAAAAGCAGACCTCAGTCTGCTTTTTCTAAAAATAGTATTGGGTTTAAAATTAACTGCGCGTACGTGTCTTAGTACGACGACGTTCGCCTGCCTTACGGTGCTGAGCATGTTTTTTTACCGCTCGACGGATACGTGCCTGCGGATTTGTAAATTTAGACTCAGTCACATCTACCTTTACTTTTGACTCAGTCTCTTTAGGCATATCGACTAATTTACGTAAATAGTTAACTTCTTTAAGATTAAGCTCATGCCAACCACCCTGTGGTAATTGCTTACTTAAGGTGATATTACCGTAACGCACCCGCATTAAACGACTAACCTGCAGCCCTTGGCTTTCCCATAAACGGCGTACTTCACGTGTACGACCTTCGGTTAAAACAACGTGGAACCAGCGGTTAATTCCCTCACCGCCAGATTCTTTAATGTCTAAAAATTTCGCTTCACCATCCTCTAATTGAACGCCCATGCGTAAGCGATTAAGTATCGCCTCGGTCACATCACCAAATATACGGACTGCATACTCGCGCTCAATTTGTTGGCTTGGATGCATCATTTTATTGGCAAATTCACCGTCGGTAGTAAACAGCAGTAAACCCGAGGTATTAATATCTAAGCGTCCGATAGAAATCCAACGAGCACCTTTCAAGCTCGGTAAGCGTTCAAATACCGTTGTGCGCCCTTCTTCATCACTGCGGGTACAAATTTCACCCTCAGGTTTGTTATAGGCAAGAATTCGACACATTGTATTTTCAGGGGTTAGATTCTTGACGATATGCCCATCAACACGAATAACCTGTACGTCGGTAACACGCTCACCTAAACCCACCACTTTGCCATCTACACTGACACGCCCTTCCTGTATAACAACTTCCATTTTACGACGAGATCCTAACCCTGCTCGTGCTAATACTTTTTGTAATTTTTCACTCATTTTATATTCCTTGGGTAATTCTCATTATGCCAATACCAGTAGCGGTTTTTTTATCAGATAAACAATAAAATTCCCCGCTGCCGGCAAACTATTTTACTTTTTACTTTTTAATAAGTTATTGCGGGATAATTTCTGAGCAACAACTTATGGTTTTTAATTCCCAAACGACTTAAAGATGCAGACTTCTGCACCTTTAAGTGATTTAGAGATAATACTTTTATTGAAAGGGTGTTATATCCCCGGCACCTATCCGCGTGATAACCACATCATCATCGGAAAAATCAATCACAGTGGTTGGCGATTCACCTAAATACCCACCCGTCATAATTAAATCTACTTGATTGGATAATTTGTCTTTAATATCTTCAGGATCAAATTCAGTGCTGGTATTGCCAGGCAGAATCAAACTTGTGGTCATTAAAGGCTCACCTAACTCAGCCAATAATGCCAGTGCAATTACATTATTGGGAATACGAATACCGATCGTGCGTTTAGTCGGATTCATTAAACGTTTGGGCAAATCTTTAGTGGATTTGAAAATAAAAGTATAGGCACCTGGTGTGTTATTTTTAAGCGCACGGAAGGCATGATTATCCACACGTGCATAGGTCGCTATTTCAGATAGATCGCGGCACACCAAAGTGAAGTTGTGTTTTTTATTTAAATCCCGAATTTGACAGATTTTGTCCAAACCGTGTTTATTGTCCATTGTGCAACCTAATGCATAACCGGAATCCGTTGGATAAATAATCACCCCACCCTTTTTTAATATCTCTACCGCTTGCTTAATCATGCGAACTTGAGGATTTTCAGGGTGTACATAAAAAAATTGACTCATTGTATTTTTTCTTCTTTCGATACTAACATTGCTGACAAATAACTTGGCCAATCAGCCCAAACGGGGTTTGCTGTCTCCGGTAAATGTAGCGCTTTACCGAGATCCCGCCAACGACCAACAAAATGGAAGTCACTGCCCTGTGAAGCGAGCAACTTATACTCATTGCTCCAAATTGCAAGCTGTAAACGTATTTGTGGTGATTGTTGCCCCATTGCCACTTCCATTGCATCGCCGTTAAACTGCTTAAATTCAGTCAATAAACGACGTATCCATTTGTTTGATAAACCGTATTGATTAGGGTGTGCTAAGATTGCCTGCCCACCGGCTTGATGGATAGCCTTTATGGCGCACTCCAAATCCACCCAATCATGGGGTACATAACCGGTATTTCCACGACTTAAATATTTATCAAATACCTTTTGGAAGGTCGGTGCGACACCTATCTCAACTAAATAACGCGCAAAATGTGCCCGCGTAATGGCTCCCTCACCAGCCAATGCCTTTGCGCCTTCGTAAACATCAGGTATTTTCGCTTTTGCTAAGCGCGCTCCCATCTCAACAGCCCGCGCTTCACGTTTTTCTTTTTGCAGTTTGATGAGGTCGCTTAACCCTGAATGCGCCGGATCGATATTAACACCGACCACATGTATCTCATGGTTTAACCAGTTACTGGTTAGCTCAATACCATTAATAAGCGTGAGCTTAAGTTTATTATCAATAATGGTTTGCTTCGCCTCAGCTAACCCATCAACGGTATCGTGATCGGTAATGGCTAATATGTTAACTTGACGATTTGCGGCTCGTACAACCAATTCTGTAGGCGTTAACTGCCCATCGGAAGCTTTTGTATGTGAATGAAGATCAATTAACATGAATATCCCAAAGGAGTGAACGTGAATAAACAACCACTAATATCAATCTCTAAAAAATGCGCAGGTGAATCAAATCCAAATAACGGTAATATCCTAAAAATTCACATGTGAATTAAATCCAAATAACGATGATATCCTAAAAATTCGCATCTGAAACAAATCTAAATAAAGATAATATTCTAAAAATTCGCATCTGAAACAAATCTAAATAACGATAATATCCTAAAAATTCGCATCTAAATTGAATATAAATAACGATAATATCCTAAAAATTCGCATGTGAATCAAATCCAAATAACGATAACATCCTAAAAATTCGCATGTGAATCAAATCCAAATAACGATAATATCCTAAAAATCACCTTGACATTAATAGCATAATCGCAAAAGATGGTTGTTATAACTTTATGGAACACATGATATATGATTTTAACAACAATTTCTCTTAATGATTATTGGTGGCACTCATTCTCCTAAGCGAGCAATGAGGTTTTTTTATATTCGTATATTTTCCAAAAAACTAAATTTTAAGCTCGCAATATGCGGGCTTTTTTTGTATTTGGGCATTAGCTTTTTAATCACATATTTGAGAAAAAACATGAATAATACCAATAAAATCCTTAAACAATCTTGGCGATGGTGGTGAACACAATCCATAACCCATTAACAGATATAATTTTAAAGGATAAAAATGAATACTAATCATCCCATCGGCGTATTAAAAAGCCTTTCAGCAGACTGTCAATATATCAGTGACTCGCTTGGTTTATTTCAAACTTTTAGTGCCAATACAGACAATCATCTATTATTTGATTCTGCCGAAATTGAAAGTAAAAACCATCTTAAAAGCTTAATGCTGATTGATGCCTGTATGAAAATCACCTGTCATGGTCTAACCGTCACACTCGATGCCTTAACTGATAACGGTAAAGACCTGCTTACTTTTATTACACCGCAATTTTCCACACAAATAATCAGCCAACATTCCGCCCATCAACTACAGCTTGTTTTCCCAGCATCAGACGCCACTGGCGATGAAGATCAGCGTTTAAAATCATTATCACCAGTAGATGCTTTGCGTTTTATTGTTAAAGGTATTAAAACGCCATCATCTCATCAGCAGGCATTGTTTTTGGGCGGTATCTTTGCCTATGACTTTATCGCTACCTTTGAAGATTTAATGGCAGTGCCTGAGAGTGATAACATCTGTCCTGATTTTATGTTTTATGTCGCTGAAACATTAATGATTCAAAATCATCAAACTCAGAAAGGGGAATTAATCGCTTCGGTATTTGGCGGATTATACTCCGATGAGAATGAGCAGCGCCTGAATGCGCGTTTAGCAGAAATACAACAACAATGTATTAATTTTGAAACAACCGAAAACCCTGTTACTCCCTTAACCGGAAAAGTCAGTACGGATGTTTCAGATCAAGAATATTGCGCTATTGTTGAAGAGCTTAAAAAATACATCGTAAAAGGAGATATTTTTCAGGTAGTGCCTTCACGTAGTTTTTCGCTTTCTTGCCCTAATCCGATTGCCGCTTATGCAAAACTTAAACAAACAAATCCAAGTCCTTATATGTTTTATTTAAAAGACAGTGATTTCACTCTGTTTGGCGCATCTCCGGAAAGTGCACTTAAATACACCCAAGCCTCAAATGATGTTGAGATTTATCCCATTGCAGGGACTCGCAGACGAGGATTTAATCCCGATGGCAGCATTAACAAAGATTTAGACAGTCGTTTAGAGTTGGAATTACGTTTAGACCAAAAAGAAACATCTGAGCATTTAATGCTGGTTGATTTAGCCCGTAATGACGTGGCGCGCATTAGCGAACCAGGTACCAGGCATGTGGCAGACCTATTAAAAGTAGACCGTTACAGTCACGTTATGCACTTAGTTTCTCGCGTTATCGGCAAATTACGCACGGATTTAGATGCACTGCACGCCTACCAGGCATGTATGAATATGGGCACTCTCGTAGGTGCGCCTAAAATCAGTGCATCGAATCTGGTCCGTCAAGTAGAAAAAAAACGCCGTGGCAGTTACGGTGGTGCAGTCGGTTATATCAACGGCTGTGGTGATATGGATAGCTGTATTGTTATCCGCTCGGCATTTGTAAAAAATGGTATCGCACAAGCGCAAGCAGGTGCAGGGGTTGTATTTGATTCAATACCACAGGCAGAGGCTGATGAAACCCGTACTAAAGCCGCGGCGGTATTAAATGCGATTGCATTAGCCCATGGCACAACACTTGCGGAAGTATCTCGACCTGATGTGTCTTTACCTGATACCTCTTTACCTGAAACGCCCTCAACAGGCGCTTCCTCAACCTTAGCTAATGGAGAGTAAAAAGATGGAGATAACTAAAAAACAAACACTCTTTTTCCTGGATAACTTTGACTCTTTTACTTATAACCTGGTTGATCAATTTAAGGCATTGGGTTATCCGGTAAGAATTTACCGTAATAATATACCCGCCACGCAGGTTAAAGCGCATATTGATGCTTGTGAAAATGATGTGGTTTTAATTCTTTCACCTGGGCCCGGCACGCCAAGTGCGGCAGGTTGCCTGATTGAATTGATCGGTTTATGCAGAGGGCAAATTCCGATGATTGGGGTGTGCTTAGGCCACCAGGCGATTATCGAGCAGTATGGTGGCACTGTCGGTCAAGCGGATCAAATTATGCATGGTAAATCATCGTTAATAGAACATTGCGGTGACCGAATGTTCAGCGGTTTAAGCCAGCCGCTTTCCGTTGCCCGCTATCATTCATTAATCGGTACCTTTGTACCGGCATCGCTCGAAGTAGTAGCACATTTTAATGGCATGTGCATGGCCGTTTATAATGAAGCAGATAAAGTGATAGGTGTTCAATTTCATCCTGAATCTATTTTAACCTGCGAAGGTGCAAAATTATTAGAGAGCAGTTTAAATTTAGTCACGGGGAACAGTTAAATGAGTTCATTCAACATACATGAAATTTTAGAGCAGTTATACGCCGCTAAATCACTGACCAGTGAGCAAAGCCAGGCATTCTTTGAACGGGTTGTTCAGGGACAAGTTGATCCTATTATTTTGTCTTCGGTGCTAACGGCATTAAAAATAAAGGGTGAAACAGCGCAGGAAATCACCGGCGCCGCTAATGCGCTGCTTGCACAGGCAACACCTTTCCCGCGTCCTGATTATGACTTTACCGATATCGTTGGCACCGGAGGGGACGGTTTAGGGACGATTAATATTTCCACTGCCAGTGCCTTTGTAGCCGCCGCTTGTGGCCTAAAAGTATGCAAGCATGGCAGCCGTAGCGTATCGAGTAAATCCGGCTCATCGGATTTGCTGGCAGCTTTTGGTCTTAACTTGGATATGAGCGCACAACAGGCGCGTCAGTGTTTAGATGATTTAAATATCTGTTTTTTATTTGCCCCGCAATATCATGCGGGCATGCGTTTTGCCGCCCCGGTACGTGCTGCATTAAAAACCCGCTCGATCTTTAATGTCCTTGGCCCCTTAATCAACCCTGCTCGTCCGCAATTTGAACTAATGGGTGTCTATGCCCCTGAACTGTTAAAACCAATTGCAGAAGTCCATAAAGAGTTAGGAATGAAGCGTGTTATGGTGGTTTACGGCAGCGGTCTGGATGAAATAGCATTACATGGTGAAACCCAAGTGGCAGAACTGATTGATGGTAAAATTATAGAATATACCTTAACACCGGAAGATTTTGGCGTTCAACATTACCCTGTTGAGGCGATTATTGGTGGGGATCCCTCCGAAAATAAAATAATCATTGAACAAATATTACAGGGTAAAGGCAGCGATGCGCAGCAGGCAGCTGTGGCCGTTAATGTTTCCGCTTTACTGGTCTTAAACGGTAAAGCCGATAACTTTAAAGAGGGCACAAAACAAGCGCTGGCAATGATGTTAACCGGTAAACCATTACAACTATTAAAAACACTTGCGGAGCGAAGCCAATGTTAAATGATAAAAGCCTAGAGAATACTATTCTGGGAAAAATTATAGCGGATAAGGTCGAGTGGGTAAAAGCGCGTCAGCAAAAACAACCCCTGATAAGCTTCAAAGATAAAATAACAGAGAGCGATCGCTATTTTTATGAAGCATTAGATAAACCTGACACTGTCTTTATTTTAGAGTGTAAAAAAGCCTCCCCGTCGAAAGGGTTAATTCGGGAAAATTTTGATTTGGATCTGATTGCCGGGACTTATAAAAATTATGCCAATGCAATATCGGTACTGACGGATGAAAAATACTTCCAAGGTGATTTTGAATATATCCGTAAAGTTCGGGAGCAAGTATCCCAACCGGTCATTTGTAAAGATTTTATTATTGATCCCTACCAAATTTATCTGGCACGCTATTATAAAGCCGATGCGATATTATTAATGCTGTCTGTTTTAGATGATGATGCTTATCAGGCTTATCGCAACACTGCACATAGTCTTAATATGGGGGTCTTAACAGAAGTCAGTAATGAGCATGAGCTGGTACGTGCCATTGCATTAAATGCAAAAATTATTGGCATAAATAATCGTGACTTACGTGATCTAAGTATTGATTTAAATCGTACCAAAGAGCTGGCAGCTAAAATACCGGCAGACCGTATTGTTATTTCTGAATCGGGTATTTACAACCATAGTCAGATTAAACAGCTGAGTAAATATGCAAACGGTTTTTTAGTTGGTAGCGCAATTATGGGCCAACCCAATATTGATAGCGCTTGTAGAAAATTGATTTTAGGCAGTAACAAAGTTTGCGGTTTAACCCATCCTAGCGCTGCTGCGGATGTTTATAAAGCGGGCGCAGTTTATGGCGGTTTAATCTTTGTTGAAAAGTCAAAACGTTTTGTGGATATGGAGGAAGCGCGTTTAGTGATGCTCGGTGCACCACTATTATATGTAGGTGTTTTTCAAAATGAAGAGCCTGAATTAATCAGCTATACCGTTAAACACTTAGGATTAACGGCTGTACAGTTACACGGTGATGAAAATCCAAAATATATTAAAGTGTTACGCGCTTTGTTGCCGGAAAAATGTGAAATATGGAAAGCCCATGGTGTGGTGGATAGTTTGCCTGATTTTGAAAAATTTAATGTTCAAAAGCACCTATTAGATACCCGGGTCGGTGAGCAAACAGGGGGAACAGGTAGAGCCTTTGACTGGACTTTGCTGGACAGTTTAAGCAGTGAGATTAAAAGCAAGATAATACTGGCCGGTGGTTTAACCCCTGAAAATGCACAGCAAGCCTGTTTGATAGGCTGCGCAGGGTTAGATTTCAATTCAGGTGTTGAATCTGCACCCGGCAAAAAAGATCCGCTAAAATTAAACGCCGCATTTTCAGCAATAAAACATTACCTGCAGCGATAAAATATTATTCATTTATTCTAAGGTGGCATCACCTTGTATAAAATAAAAGGTTATTAAAAATGGAAAAACTAAATCCTTACTTTGGTCAATTTGGTGGTATGTTTGTACCCCAAATTCTGGTCCCCGCATTAAAACAGTTAGAAGCTGAATTTGTAAGAGCGCAAACAGATCCTGAATTTTTAGCAGAGTTATCTGAATTATTAACCGAATATGCAGGTCGCCCGACGCCCTTAACATTATGTCGCAACCTGACTAAAGGTAAAAAAACCAAACTTTACCTTAAACGCGAAGATCTGCTCCACGGAGGTGCACATAAAACCAACCAAGTTTTAGGGCAGGCATTACTCGCTAAACGCATGGGTAAAAAAGAAATTATTGCAGAAACGGGTGCCGGCCAACACGGTGTTGCAGCGGCATTAGCTTGTGCATTACTTGGACTTAAATGTCGTGTTTATATGGGTGCTGTGGATTGTGAACGTCAAAAACCCAATGTCTTCCGTATGCGTTTAATGGGCGCGGAAGTGATTCCCGTTCATTCCGGTTCATCAACATTAAAAGATGCCTGTAATGAAGCATTGCGTGATTGGGCTGGCAGTTATGATACTGCGCACTATTTATTAGGGACAGTGGCCGGCCCACACCCTTTTCCAACGATTGTACGTGAATTCCAGAAAATAATTGGTGAAGAAGCGAAGCAGCAGGTATTAAAAAAAGAAGGTGTGCTACCTGATAAAGTGATTGCCTGTGTCGGCGGGGGCTCTAACGCCATCGGTATATTCAATGATTTTATAGACGATCCAAGCGTTGAACTGATTGGTGTTGAGCCAGGAGGACGCGGTATTGAAACCGGTAAACACGGTTGCCCTATCACCTATGGTTCAAAAGGTATCTTCTTTGGTATGCATTCCTTAATGATGCAGGATAAACATGGTCAGGTTAAAGAGTCTTATTCGATCTCTGCCGGACTTGATTTCCCGTCCGTTGGTCCGCAACATGCTCACCTTGCAGAAACGGGACGCGCCCAATATGTTTACGCTACCGATGACGAAGCGCTAGATGCTTTCCATGAACTCTCTTTAAAAGAAGGTATTATTCCGGCTCTTGAGTCCGCACACGCATTAGCACATGCCTTAAAACTAATTAAACATGATGATAAGGAGCAAATCATTATTGTTAATTTATCCGGCCGTGGTGATAAAGATATCTTTACCGTCGCTGAAATTTTTGAAGAAAGAGGAATTCTCTAATGAGCAAACGTTATCAGGCTTTATTTGCCCGTCTTAAAACTGAAAACCAGGGAGCCTTTGTTCCTTTTGTGATGCTTAGTGATCCCAATCGCGCCCTCTCCTTGAAAATAATTGATACTTTAATTGATGCCGGTGCAGATGCTTTGGAGTTAGGGATCCCCTTTTCAGATCCTGTCGCCGATGGTATTGTTATTCAAGATGCCTCTATTCGCGCTTTGAATGCCGGTGGAACACCAGACAGCTGCCTGGAAATCATTGCGGAAATTCGTCATAAACATCCGACCATTCCCATTGGTCTATTATTGTATGTAAACCTTGTTTATCGTAATGGTATTGAAAATTTTTATGAACGTTGTTCTAAAGCGGGTGTCGATTCTATATTAATAGCAGATGCACCACTTGAAGAAAGTGCGCCTTACCGCGCTGCGGCTGGAAAATTTGCCATTAACCAAATATTTATAGCGCCCCCTAATGGCGATCAGGAAACATTACAAAAAGTGGCTGAATATGGACAGGGTTATACCTACTTGTTAAGCCGCGCGGGGGTGACCGGTGGACATGCCAAGGCAGGTATGCCTATTGGAAATATGTTGACGACATTAAATAAATATCATGCGCCGCCGTCATTACTGGGTTTTGGTATTTCCACACCTGAGCAGGTACGTGAAGCAATAAAATTGGGAGCTGCTGGCGCAATTTCAGGTTCCGCTGTGGTTAAAATTATTGAAAAACACTTAGATAACCCGGATAAACTGCTTTCTGAAATGCATAAATTTATCAGTAAAATGAAAGCTGCCACCGATAAAAAATAAATTAATAAAAGTGCAATGCTTACTTTAAAGTAACTTTGCACTTTTTCTAATAGGAAAAAGAATGAAACAATTTTTTGAATTTATTCCACTAATTATCTTTTTTGTGGTCTTTAAGACGACCGATATTTATATCGCAACGGGCGCATTAATAGTCAGCATGGGGTTAATGCTCGCTTTTAACTATTACAAAGATGGTAAAGTTGAGAAAATGCAGGTTATTACCTTTGGCATGGTGCTGGTATTTGGCACTTTAACTATTGTTTTGCACGATGACGTATTCATTAAATGGAAAGTCACTGTGGTATATGCCTTGTTTAGTTTAGCTTTACTGGTCAGCCAGTTTTTCTATAAAAAGCCGATTATCAAACAGATGCTGAGTAAAGAAATCAACCTGCCTGCCAATATCTGGAATAATCTAAACATGGCCTGGGCATTGTTGTTTGCGGTATTATCAGCGGTCAATGTTTATGTTGCATTCAGTTTGTCGCAGGAGACTTGGGTTAATTTCAAAGTGTTTGGCTTATTGGCAATCACCCTTGCATTTACGCTTTTAAGTGGCCTTTATATTTATAAATACTTACCTGCAACGGCAGAAAAAAAGATCTCTGCCAATAAAAATCCAGAGGAATAGAGATGTTATATGTTATTTTTTCACAAGATGTGGAAAACAGTTTAAGTTTGCGCCAACAAGCACGCCCAGCACATCTTGCACGTTTACAACAATTAAATGAGCAGGGGCGGTTAATTGTGGCAGGTCCGATGCCAGCGATTGACAGTGAAGATCCGGCTGATGCAGGCTTTACCGGCTCGACCATTATCGCCGAGTTTGACAGTTTAGCAGCAGCACAAAATTGGGCAAATGCGGATCCTTATATGGACGCCGGCGTCTATAAAAAGGTCATCGTAAAACCCTTTAAAAAAGTATTACCCTAGCTTATAAAAAAAGGGACTCGATTGAGTCCCTTGCTTGTTTTACTGTATATAAAAATTTAGTTTGAATGCAGCATACTGTTCAATTCAACCGCGCTTTTATTCACTAAGCATTCAATCTGTCCCGTCATTGAATTACGGCGGAAAAGCAAATCATCTTTATTTGCAAGTTCACGCGCCTTAGCATAACCTGCTTCTTTACCTTCATTATCAAGCATTTTCACTTTTGAACCCGCTGTTATGTATAATCCGGCCTCGATAGTGCAGCGATTACCAAGTGGAATCCCTAAACCTGCATTAGCGCCTAATAAACTGTTTTCACCAATAGTGATGACCATCTTGCCACCACCACTTAAGGTCCCCATGGTCGATGCACCACCACCAATATCAGTACCTTCACCCACCATTACACCGGCAGAAATTCGTCCTTCAATCATGCTGACGCCAGCTGTGCCGGCATTGAAATTGATAAAACCTTCATGCATCACAGTAGTGCCTTGCCCCACATGCGCGCCCAAACGTACGCGAGAGGTATCAGCAATGCGTACACCGCTTGGTACAATGTAGTCAACCATTTTAGGAAACTTATCAACGCAATCAACGGTGATAGTTTCACCCTTTAAACGCGCCTCTATCTGGCGGTCAGATAATTCAGGAAGATCGATTGCGCCTTTGTTGGTCCAGGCAATATTATGCAGTAGGCCAAAAATACCGTCTAAAATTAAACCATGGGGTTTAACTAAACGATGCGAGATAAGCTGCAGCTTCAGGTAACCTTCAGCGACACTTTGCGGCGCATCATCTGTTGCCAGAATAACTAAGACTAAAGGTTGGCTTGATTTTGCCGCGGCCGTTGCAAAATCCGCATTTGCGCTGTCATTAGCGCCGTTGAAAGCAGCCGCTAAATATTCGGACATTTCAGCTTTTATTTCAATAACTTGATTACCCTGTTCATAGCCTGTAATAGCACCGATAACAGAAACCAGATCATCACTTGGATTCAAGATAGGATTAGGAAAGAAAGCTTCAATAATTTTTTGATCGCGGTTTTTTGTGGCAGTACCAAAAGCAAGTGCAAAAGTTGACATTAATATAACTCCGTTTTAAAAATTCAATATAGTGTTTTATTAAATCATAATCAAGATGCGGATTACAGATTTATCCCCAACTCACTTGAATATGCAGGAATCAGCAAGCGGTTTGGGACTATCCAAAAACGTAAAAAAAATGATAATTTTAGTCCGCCACTTAACGGCGTGGTGTAATTTTAGAATGCAAAAAGAAAACTTTCCTGGCGAACAGAGCTGATATAAAAGTGGCAATTCTAATAACAGAGAAACGATCAATGTTGTAACTGTTTGCGTTTCAGTAAGAGAGAGGTATTTAACTGCCCAGCTAAACACCATAAAGGTTCGACGAGCGACGTATTTAATCGTTTTTTATGCTTACAGCTAATTAAAACCAATAGATTTGCCGATTACCCATGCAGAGGTAATCTGTACAGAGACGTTTTAAACCCTAATGCTGTAAAAATGCTATCAACACTTATTTAAATCCCCGAGAGGTACGCAGTGTCTCATAGGCACGTTGGATATCCTGTGCTTTTTCTTTGGCTAAATTCATCATTTCATCGGGCAACCCTTTGGATACCAATTTATCAGGATGATGTTGGCTCATCAGTTTGCGATAGGCGCGCTTAATCTCTTTATCAGTTGCAACCTCTTCAACACCAAGTACTTTATAAGCGTCTTCTTTATTAGCCGCTTGGGTTTGCTGTTGCTGACCTTGATGGAAATGTTGCTGACCTTCCATCATCTGTAATAAACGTTCCAGTTCAAACCTTGAAAAACCTAGCTGCTGGGCAATATTATATAAAATCTTTTTTTCATTTTCGTCTAGTACACCGTCAGAATAAGCAACCTGCACCTGAATACCCAAAAACATTTGCAGAAGGTTGCGTTCCCCCCGCACCATCTGGGTAAACTCAGAAAGTGTCTCTTTAAGTGAGAACTCCCCCGCCTTACCCTGTGAAAACGAAGTCTGTGCCCGCTCTCGAGCCGCACCCTGTAGACGCATTTGATCCATATAAGCGTTAGCAATTTGTATATCAGTTTGTGTTACCTGCCCTTTTGCTTTAGCAACATATCCCATGACAGAAAACGTAGCGTTAAAAAATATTTTTTGCCGTTCCTGGCTATTGGCAGCATTACCAAATAAACTATTTTTCGCACTGAAATTATTAGCCCGTGCACGATCAAAACGATGCCCTAACCAGACGCCCAGCAACATGCCAAAAATATTACCAAACATAAAACCAAAAAAGCCGCCGAGTAGTTTTCCCCAAATGCGCATAACGTTAAAATACCTTGTTTATTAGAAAGAGAAAGAATCAATATTATTTTAATTTGCTTAACTATTGCTCATTTTGCCTCTTTTTCACCTAAAATACAGAACTTTAACATATTTATAAGTAACAAAGATTGGAGCTCTGATAAGTTTGTTCTATTATAACCAGATCTATTTTATTTTATTTTATTTTAGCTTAGCGTTTTCAATTTCTAAGCATATTTGTGAGTTACTCATGTTAAAAATACTACCTTCATTACTCTTTTTCTTACCTTTATTTGCAAATGGAGCGGAAGAACCTGCAGAATCTGTGCCTGAAAAAGAAAGCACACAACAATATGCTGTTACCAATAATACGTCAACTACTGAAGAACTACCTGCAGGTCAAGAACGTGATACGAAACATTTTTTCCGTCAGTGTTATATACATGTTCCACCTAGAGTAGATGATCCTAATACTCTGCCTGTTGAACAACAACCTATTAATATTGATGCGCAGAAATTATATGCGATTCCAAGTAAGTTGGTTTATGAGGAGGATGTTAATCTCACCCAGGGGAATAAAAATCTAAGCGCTGATAAATTAACCTATTATCCTGAACAGGAAAAGATCATTGCAGAAGGTAATGTGAATTTTAATGATGGCCAAGTGACCTTATTTGCAGACGTTATCGACAGGCAATTAACCAGTAATAAAACATCTTTATATCAGGCAGATTATCAGTTTCACGGTCGGGGAGGGCGTGGGGATGCAGATAAAATTTATGATAACGGTGACAATCTGTATGAGCTGAAGAACTCCTCCTATAGCGCCTGCCCCCCTGGAGATAATACCTGGTCGATTGATTCAACGACACTTTATATCGACAATAAGGCAGACACTGCCAGTGCTTATAACGCGATACTCAAAATAAAAGACATCCCGGTTTTTTACTTGCCTTATATTACTTACCCTATTTCGGATAAACGTAAAACAGGTCTTTTATTTCCAAGTTTTGAATTTGCAAGTTCCAACGGTTTCACCCTTAGCCAACCCTTGTACCTCAATATTTCAGAAAATATGGACGCCACCATTACGCCGACCTATATGCAGAATCGAGGCACTCAAGTTGCGGGTCAATATCGTTATCTGCTCGATGCCGGCAGCGGTAAAATACAAGGCGAATATTTAGCCGATGATAAAATTTACAACGAAAGCCGTTATCTATACCATTGGGATCATGCGCTGAGCTTTGCTAGTAACTGGCAGTTTAATCTAAATTATAATCATGTCAGTGATGATTATTACTTTACGGATATTGCGACAGAGTATGGTTCGCGTAGTGCTAACCAGTTATTACAGACGGCCAGTTTAAAATATAATCAAAATAATTGGAGCAGTGAATTAGAGGTCAGAAGTTTCCAAATATTGGGTAACGGGGACACACCCTACGAAGTGGTGCCAAAACTTTCATTCAATGCTTATCAACCCCTTAACTTTCATAGTTTACAATTAGACTGGCACTCAGAAATTTCAAAATTTAACCACAGCGATACTGACGTTTATACCGGTACCCGACTCCATTTAGAACCTAAACTGTCGCTACCCTTGTATTACAACTCTCTGTTTGTTAATACTGAATTTAAATATATGCTTAGCTTTTATCAGCAAGATTTAAGCAATGCGACTAAATATTCGAGGTATGATGAATTAAGCAAAACGGCAACCCGTTACCTGCCCTCTTTTAAAATACATTCCGGGGTTAATTTTGAACGTACATTATCAATATTGAATAACAAGTATCGGCAAACGCTGGTACCGCAAATTCAATATTTATACGTTCCTTATCAGGATCAATCGGCCATCGGTATTTATGATAGTACCGCGATGCAGGTCGATTATTACGGTTTATTCCGTGATAATCGATTTTCAGGATATGACAGAATTGCAGATGCTAATCAGATAACCTTTGGTGTTTCCAGTAGCTTGATTAACCCGCAGGGGCAAAAGAAAGTACGTTTAGCGATTGGACAGAATTATTATTTTTCTCCTTCGCAAATCTATGTACCAGATTACAGCGAGGATAATAACAAGAGTAATACCGCGAGTCGCTCTTCACTTATTAGTGCGTTAGATATTAATTTTGAAAATGATTATTTTTTCCATGCGGGATTAGCAGTGGATTCAAATAAAGGAAAACTTAAAAGCTCCAATTTTACTCTGGAGAAACGTTGGGCCAATAATACCTTTGCGCAGTTAAATTATCGTTATTATGCAAATCCGGAAGATGAAGCCTGGGACATAAAAATTAATCAGCTGGGGACTAAAGTCAATTGGGCAATGAATTCACAATGGACCTCTTATCTCAGTTACTATTATGACGTGGATTACAAACACGCCTACGAGAGTATTGTTGGCTTAAAATATCAATCATGCTGCTGGGCAATCAACTTATCCTACGATAGCTATATGCAAGCATATTATGGTTCAGAGGATTCAATAAAAGAAAGTTATGAAACCGAGAACAATTTCAAACTAAATTTTGAACTGACCGGATTAGGTGGTGTTGGATTTAGCTCTGGTAATCAAAGTTTATTTGATTACGGTCGTCCTTTTTACTTACAATAATGGAAAAAAAATGAAAGTTATCAAGAATATTCTCCTGCCTTTACTTTTTGCGTCTTTGGCCGCAACGCAGGTGTTTGCGGAAAAGATACCGTTAGACAAAATAGAAGCAGTTGTTAATCAAGAAATTATTCTAAGCAGTGATTTGCAGCGCGCACAACTTGACATTCAAGAGCGTTATAAAAATAGCGATCAAACATTACCCAGTGGCGATAAATTAACCAAGCAGATTCTTGATAAATTAATCACTGACCGTTTACAGCTGCAAATTGCACAACGCATCGGATTACGAATAAACGATGCGCAACTGCAACAAACGGTACAGCAAATAGCTCAAAAAGAGGGGCTTACCAGTGAACAGCTACAAGCAAAACTTGAAAAACAGGGCAAAAATTACGCTGCCTTTGTTGATACTATTCGTGACGAATTGACCATCAATGAAATTCGTCAAATTGAGGTTCGCCGCCGTATAACGATTTCGGATCAAGACGTTGAACAGATGGTAAAACGGATCAATGCTGAGGGACAAAAAAACACCCAATTTAGTTTTGTACATCTTCTTTTTAAGTTAGACAAAGAGAGTTCAGCGGCAGAGCAACAACGTATTGAAAAAAAGGCACAGGATCTGGTTAAAAAAATCAAACTCGGGGCCAATGCTTCACAGTTAGCACTGCTTAACTCGGAAGGGCCAAAAGCGTCTGAAGGAGGTGACTGGGGATGGCGGACGATCAATGAAATGCCCACTTTATTTGCAGGCATATTTAATGAGCAGCAAACTAATAAAGGGGATGTAATAGGTCCCTTTAAGTCAGACCTTGGCCTTCATATTATAAAGATAATGGATAAAAAAGGAGCTCAAAATGTGATGACGGTTGAAGTCAATGCACGACATATATTGATTAAATCTAATATCATTCTGAGCGATCAAAAAGCACAAAAATTATTGACGGGTTACCGTCAGGATATTATCAACGGCAAAAAATCCTTTGCAGCACTTGCCCGCGAATATTCTCAGGATCCAGGTTCAGCCGTTAAAGGAGGAGATTTAGGTTGGGCAGATCCCAGTATGTATGTGCCTGAGTTTAAAGAATTAGCGCTCTCTCTGCCCGTTGGAGAAATCAGCCAGCCGTTTCGTACTATGCATGGTTGGCACATCCTCGAGGTCATAAATAAACGCGAATCAGACACCACAGAACAGGCGACTAAACAAAAAGCTTACAGCCTGTTATTTCAACAGCGTTTTCCCGCAGAAGTTTACGCCTGGATGAATGAAATACGTCAGGAAGCCTATATTAAAATACATAATCCGAATTATATGATTGAGAAAAAATAATGGTAAAGCGTTTAATTATCACTGCCGGAGAACCGGGCGGTATTGGCCCAGACTTAATTCTACAACTTGCTAAACAAGTCTGGCCTGTGGAATTAATTATTTGTACAGACAAAAGGTTATTGGCTGAACGTGCCTTACAACTTAATGAACAAGTAACCTTGCTTGATTATGATCCGAAAATAGCAGCTAAAGCCAATCAAATTGGCTCCTTAAAAGTAGCTAATATTAACTTGCGGGCACCCGTTGAAGCGGGAAAATTAAACACGCTAAATGCGCAATTTGTATTAGATACCCTGAGTTTTGCAAGCCGCGGTTGCCTGTCTGGCGAATTTTCAGCGGTGGTCACAGCACCTGTGCATAAAGCGGTTATTAATGATGCGGGGATCACCTTTAGCGGTCATACCGAGTTTTTTGCTGAACAGGCGGGTGTTGATCTGGTCGTTATGATGTTAGCGACAACCGGACTGCGTGTGGCATTAGTCACAACGCATCTGCCTTTAGCCGATGTATCTGCCGCCATTACCGAGTCGCGTCTGACTAAAATAATCCACATACTGGATCAGGAATTACAAACAAAATACGCCATCAAGCAACCCCGTATTTATGTTTGCGGTTTGAACCCTCATGCAGGTGAAGGTGGCCATATGGGCCGGGAAGAGATTGATACCATCGAGCCGACATTAGAGCGGTTACGTACAGAAGGGATCAACTTAATCGGCCCCCTGCCGGCGGATACACTCTTTCAGGAAAAATATTTAGCAGATGCAGATGCTGTTTTAGCCATGTATCATGATCAGGGCTTGCCTGTTTTAAAATATAAAGGATTTGGCAAATCAGTCAATATCACTTTAGGTCTACCCTTTATCCGCACCTCTGTGGATCATGGTACTGCGTTAGACTTAGCCGGCACGGGTAACGCCGATCCAGGCAGCTTGTTATGCGCAGTCAATGAAGCCATTACGATGATTCAGAGCACCAATAAATAATAAACCAAAATAGTTAAATAACTGTTTTATTTTGCGGGTTAACTTTCCGAGCTAACCCTGAGCAGAACAGATAATTAATATTTTGGTATAAGCAACAAGGCAAAATCAATATGAATGATAAAACACACTTAGGTCATACCGCGCGTAAACGTTTTGGACAAAACTTCTTACACGATGATTATATTATTGATTCTATTGTTGGGGCGATCGCACCTCAATGGGAAGACAACATCGTTGAAATAGGCCCGGGCTTAGGCGCACTAACAGAGCCGGTTGCAAGTAAAGTGAAGTGCTTAAATGTCATTGAGCTCGATAGAGATTTGGCTGCCCGTTTAGCAGAGCATCCCGTATTAGGTGATAAATTAAATATTACCCAAGCCGATGCGCTACAATTTGATTTTGGAAAGTTAGCCAGTACAGAAAGACCACTGCGCGTTTTTGGTAACTTGCCCTATAATATTTCAACACCGCTGATGTTTCATTTGTTCGAATATGCAGACAAAATTTCTGATATGCATTTTATGCTCCAAAAAGAAGTGGTTAATCGTCTCTGTGCAGGTCCGAACTGTAAAGCCTACGGACGCTTAACCGTTATGGCCCAATATTATTGCCGCATTATTCCTGTATTAGAAGTACCACCGACGGCTTTTAAACCGGCTCCTAAGGTTGATTCAGCTGTTGTACGTTTAGAGCCCTATGACACCCCACCCTTTATCGCTAAAAGCTTAAAATGCCTTACCCAAGTGTGTTCCATGGCCTTTAATCAACGCCGTAAAACAATTCGTAATGGTTTGCGTGATTTGTTAAGTATTGAACAATTACAAGAAATTGGCATTGATACAACCAAACGGGCAGAAAATATCAGCGTTGAAGAGTACGTTAATATTGCCAATTATGTGTTTGATTTAAAAGAAAATAAATAAAGGTGGCTACCTATATAGTGGGTGATGTCCACGGCTGCTTCGATGAACTTCAAGCTTTGCTTGAACTCGCGCAATTTAAAAAAAATAAAGATCAGCTTTGGATAACCGGCGATCTTGTCGGACGGGGTCCAAAATCGCTGGAAACATTACGTTTTGTTAAAAGCTTAGGTGACAGTGCGAAGATTGTACTGGGTAATCATGATCTGCATCTTTTGGCCATTCATCAAGGTATCCACAGTGATAAAGAAAGTGATAAATTAAGCGCATTATTAAATGCGCCAGACTGTGATGAATTACTGACTTGGTTGCGTTTTCAACCGCTTTTTAGACGCCATCCTGAATTTAACTTTGTGATGGTTCATGCGGGCATATCCCCACAGTGGACTATCCAACAAGCGCAAGGTTATGCTCAAGAAGTACAAAACATTTTGCAGGGTAATGAATTTAAAAAACTGCTTAAAAACATGTATGGCAACCACCCTGCCTCATGGAATGATAGTTCACAGGGTATTAAGCGGTTACGTTTTATTATTAACGCATTAACCAGAATGCGTTATTGCCTGTTAGACGGGTCATTAGAATTTTATAGCAAACTTGCCCCTGAGCAAACCGATAGCACTATCATTAAACCCTGGTTTGAAATTAACACGTTGGATCAGAGTAGTGACATCATCTTTGGCCATTGGGCGGCGTTATTAGGCACGGGGACTAAACAGGGAATTTATGCTTTAGATACCGGATGCGTCTGGGGAAATAGCCTGAGTATGTTACGTTGGCAAGATAAAAAAATGTTTTCTTTTGCTTGCCAACGCCAGAGAGTTCACAGTAAATAAATCAGCTTACTCGGTCCAATGTTATAAATTGATAATTATAACTGTTTTGCGCATCGCTCTGATGCGCTTCTTTCTGTACTTCTCGCCAATCGGCAATCATTTTATAATCGGGAAAGTGTGTGTCACCCGCTGTTTTTAAATCGATAAAAGTAATATATAAACGGCTTGCTTGTGGTAAAAACTGCTCATAAATCGTCGCTCCACCGATCACCATGACTTCATCACAATCTTCCACCAGTGCGAGTGCCTGCTCAACAGTTTGCACGCAGCAAACCCCCTCTATGTGAAGATTTTTATCACGGCTTAGTACTATGTTTTTTCTTCCAGGTAACGGCCGCCCGATTGACTCGAAGGTTTTCCGCCCCATAATAATGGGTTTACCTAATGTGACTCGTTTAAAAAACATTAAATCGGCAGGTAAATGCCATGGCATTTTATTATCCAAACCAATTACCCTATTCTCCGACATCGCAACAATCATTGAAATTTTCATAACTCACCCTGTTCAACTATTTTGCAGGAAGATTACCATAGAATACCAAATCCACTTATTTTCTCTTTACTTATGCTGATACTATCTGATAAAACTGCATTTTAATCTTTACTATTAATTTGATTCGTAGCCTCATGTTCGTGACCCACTAAAGCCGTTCCTTACTATTTAGTATAATGAGAACCACGAGTCACTAACATCAATGCCTTGCTTTCATGCATTTTTTCGACGCCTCAATAGATGACCTAATGAGTGAAATTGCTATAAGACCTCTACAATTTTTGCTCTATTCTGTTAGGGTTGTTAATCTATTTCAGAAATATTCCCTGCATTTATTTGATGCGTTTAGTATTAGTGCTAATTTTTCCTTTGCAATTATTGCTCACTTGATTAATTCTTTGGGCATAACACTATTTTTCAGGCTTTGTTATTAATTTGATGCATAACATGTTGTGAGGCGCTGAAGTACTTTAGAATAGTTAGGTACGATTTTGTATCATTAGAACAACTTACACTAATTAATATCTTGCATTGATCCGTTTCCCTGCGCCGAAAGGGACTCTCTGATCAATGGAAGTGCTATTATTAATCTTTGTCTAAAGCAGACACTAAAATCTTAAACGCTTGTTATTGATTAATTAACTCTTTAAAATATTTTTCCGAATATCAAGATTAGGGACTAAAATGACTTCAGTAAAAAAAGGAATTTTCACCAGCCTTGCGCTCATTGTATTGATACTGTGGATAGTATCAATTTGGTGGGGATTCCCCCCCGCAGCCTATGATGTAAAAACGAAAGCGCTAGAAACAGCTAAAATAAATAACCATAAAATAGTGCCTGGTTATACAATAACGACAACCTTAATAGATGTCACAAGCTGGTTAATTGAAAAACCTGGCGGATTTTTCTCAAATGATGTCACACCACCAGGATTATTCATGGATAATGTGCCGGCTTTTGAATATGGCGCCCTCAAACAGATAAGAGATTTATCATTAGCCATGCGTTTAAATTTTAGCCGCTCACCATCCCAGACAACGGGTGATAATGATTTAGAAAAAGCACAGGAAAAAATTAACACTTCGCACAAAAATTGGGCGCTGCCAAGTGCTGAAAAAGAGTACCGACAAGCTATTGCCTCTCTGGTGCGTTATCGCACACGTTTAGTTAAAAACAGTCAAAATGAGGCACAATTTTACACCAGAGCAGATAATTTAAGTGCTTGGTTAAGTGCCGTGGAAAAGCGTTTAGGCTCTCTCTCACAACGCTTAAGCTCAAGTGTTGGGCAAGACAGTTATAACATCGTATTAGCCGGTGATTCCAGTACCAAGCAATCAACCGAAACAGCACAGCAGATGCAAATAAAAACCCCTTGGTTTCAAATTGATGACGTGTTTTATGAAAGTCGCGGTGCAACCTGGGCTATTTTGCATTTTTTGAAAGCCATCGAGGTTGATTTCACTGATGTCTTAGAAAAGAAAAATGCACAAGTCAGTTTAAATAAAATAATTAAAGACTTAGAATCAACGCAAGCTGTTGTTTGGAGTCCGGTTATTTTAAATGGCAGTGGGTTTGGTCTATTGGCAAACCATTCATCGGTGATGGCAAGTTATGTATCGCGTGCCAACGTTGCCTTAATCGATCTGCGTCGTTTATTAGAGCAAGGTTAAACGCGCGGTCGCAATACGACAGCGATCGGCCTTCAGTTGATTTGGGTATAGCCGTTTTGGCGGTAAATGTCCTCGAGTTGTTGACAGCAAAAAATAATTAAGTGATTACATTGTCAAACAGACATAAATAGCTCAATGTTTAATTTAAATAGAGTTTCCCATCTTTTAATTCAAATCATCATTTTATTTTTTGCTATCAGATAGCTAAAAATTGCTCCATAGTATCTTTTAAAGTGATAAAAATCCCCCTACAATCTGGATCCTGTGACTCGATTCTACAGTTTTTAATGTTGAAGATGACATGAAATTTTCAGACTTTTCATATCAATAAGATATCTCCATTGGTTCAAATCTTGGATAAGGCTTGAAAAGTTCATTAATTCTTTTGTGATGGTAAGTTAAACACCTATTTTTAAAAATAAATTGATCGTAACATGGTCACAATAGACCTTCCTTACTTTTTATAACGAGGTATTTATGACCAATACTTTATATTCATTCCGTCGTTGCCCTTATGCAATACGTGCCCGTTTAGCCTTAGCGGTCAGTTCACAGTCTGTTTTTTTACGTGAAATAATACTTAAAAATAAACCGGCTGAAATGTTAGCACTTTCCAGTAAAGGGACGGTGCCTGTTTTACAATTGAGCGATGGAACTGTCGTCGATGAAAGCTTAGATATTATGGTTTGGGCGCTCGCACGCCGCGATCCAAATAACTGGTTACAGGGCAGTTTTACTGAGATGTTAAGTTTAATTGATGAAAATGATTTTGAATTTAAAGGCTGGCTCGATAAATACAAATATGCGGATCGCTTTCCAGAACACTCCACGCTTTATTACCGGGAGCATGCGGAAGATTTTTTAATGCAACTAGAAAATCGTCTCAGTTATACCCCTTATCTTTTCGGCCAAAAAATCAGCCTGGCCGATATGGCAATATTACCTTTTATACGGCAATTTTCCGGTGTTGATAAAGACTGGTTTGAGCAAAGTGCCTACCCGTTCCTAAAGGTCTGGTTAGCCAACTTTATCAACTCTCAATTATTTACATCGGTAATGAAAAAATACCCAATCTGGCTTGAATCCGAACAACAAAGCATCTTCCCAGAAATACAGTGATTTGTCAGATTTGATGATATAAACGGTAGACTCTTAGGGTGAATAAATGCGGTTAATACCTTTAAATTATCAATAGAATTAAAGCATTAATAGAGTAAAGCATCAAAATATTTGAATAAACTATTCTACTTTTCTATCTTTGCTTATCAAATAGTTAATCTACAATGAACTTAATTAAAATTTTGTTAAGTTCACATTTAAAAAGGGCATTAAATGTCACAAGCAGTCACAAAATATAATATCACCGCTAAACTCCTGCATTGGGTTTCAGCTCTGTTAGTTATTGGCTTATTTAGTTTAGGGCTGTGGATGGTTGATCTAACCTATTACAATGACTGGTATAATACAGCACCCTATATACATAAATCCGTTGGCTTGTGTTTATTTGCACTGACCCTGATGCGGGTTGTCTGGAAACTGTTCACCGCCCATCCTGACATTGAAGGTCAAAAATGGGAAATTAAAGCGGCTAAAACAGCCCATTTCGCTCTTTACCTTTTATTATTCAGTCTTTTTATTGCGGGATACCTGATTTCAACAGCCGACGGTCGTGCGATAGCAGTGTTTAATTGGTTTTCCGTGCCCGGTTTTGGCTCGTTTATTGAAAACCAGGAAGATATTGCTGGTATTATTCATTATTATCTGGCATTTACATTGATTGGCTTAGCCGCTTTGCACGCCTTAGCTGCCCTAAAACATCACTTTATTAATAAAGATAATACACTCAAGAAAATGCTCTAACTTAAACTCGAATAGGAATTAAATAATGAAAAAATCACTTATCGCAGCCGCACTCAGCACAGCGCTGTTTATGCCAACCTTTGCCAACGCCGCTGATTATAAAATAGATACCGATGGCGCACACGCTTCAATCAATTTTAAAGTAAGCCACTTAGGTTACAGCTTTATTCAAGGTCGTTTTAACAAATTTGACGGTCAATTTAGTTTCGATGAAACTAATATTGCAGCCTCTAAAATAACCGTCAACGTGGATACCAGCAGCCTGGATTCAAACCATGCAGAACGTGATAAACATATTAAAAGTGACGACTTTATTAATGCCGGTAAATTTTCAGAGGCAAAATTTGTCAGCCAAAAATTCACTGAAAAAGCAGATGGCAGTTTAGTGATTAACGGCAGTTTAACACTGCATGGCATCACTAAACCTATTACTATTGATGCTAACTTGGTTGGTGCAGGTGAAGATCCTTGGGGCGGATACCGCGCAGGTTTTCAAGGCACAACACGTTTACAGCTAGTTGACTTTGGTATTCAGGTAATGGGTCCTGCAAGTTATGTGGACATGGAATTAAACGTTGAAGGTGTGCGTCAGTAAATTTAATATTTTAAAAATGGCAAACCCGTAAAGGTTTGTCATTTTATTTACTACAAAAATAAAACGCTATTTAGTCATCTTCTGCTCGGTGAGAAAAACAATCTCCTTATCCTGCATCTTAACTTGAACCACACTGTTATCTGAGAATTCATTCCGCACAACTTTCATTGCTAATACATTTTCTATTTGACGCTCCACTTCACGTCTTAAGGGTCGCGCACCATAAATAGGATCAAAACCGTCTGCCGAGAGTTTATCAATCACAGCATTATCGACTTCAAGCACAATGCCCCTCAGTTTCATTCGTTCGACTAATTCAGCGACAAACATCTGTGCTATCTGACGGACATGTTCTTTTTCTAAATAATGAAAGACGATGATGTCATCAAGCCGGTTAAGAAACTCTGGTTTAAAGAACTTCTTAACTTCGTGCATCACCAAATCTTGTGTTTCCTTATAGTTTAGCGAATCAGAATGAATAAATCCGATCGGACGCTTGTCAGGGGAGAGTGACCCGGTGCCCAGATTAGAAGTTCCTATAATAACGGTATTGCGAAAGGAAACTTTACGCCCTTTAGCATCCGTTAGTTGCCCATCTTCAAGAATTTGCAGTAACATATTAAACACATCCGGGTGAGCTTTCTCCATCTCATCCAGCAATACCACTGTATAGGGGTTATGACGTACACGTTCTGTTAATTGCCCTCCTTCACCATAACCGATATACCCTGGTGGTGCGCCAATCATTTTAGAGACTTCATGTCTCTCCATATACTCCGACATATCAAGACGAATTATTCTTGTTTCATCATCTAACAAAAAGGCAGCCAAGGCACGGGCGAGTTCAGTTTTCCCGACACCAGTAGGGCCCAGAAAAAGAAATGAGCCAATAGGACGTCGGCTGTTTGTAATACCGGCCCGATTGCGACGAATGGCATCTGCAACAGCGCGGACAGCATCTTCCTGGCCAACGATCCGCTGATGCAATTTTTCTTCCATTCGGGCCAGTTTTTCAGACTCCGATTCAACCATTCTCGCAACGGGAATACCTGTCCAGCGTGCTACTACTTCGGCAATATCATCCGATGTCACCATCGCATCTTCCTTGGCCCGCCCCTGTTGCCAATCACTGCGTGCCTCTTTAAGCTTTTGATCGCTCTTTAAAATCTCCATCTGCGTTGCTGCTACCTGCTCAAAATTTTGCGCATTAAAAGCGCCGGTCTTATCGCGTAATAACCCTTGATGCTTACGTTCAAGATCCCGCAAATTTTGAGGAATAGCGGTAAGACGAAGATGTTTCCGCGCGCCTGCTTCATCAATCAAGTCAACCGCCTTATCGGGTAAACAGCGATCCGCAATATAACGCTCAGAAAGTCGTGCTGCAGCTTCGAATGCTGGTAACGCATAATGAATATCATGGTGCTTTTCATAACGGGGAGCCGCGCCCTGCAAAATAGCAATGGTTTCCTCAATACTCGGCTCCCGTACTAAAATAGGATGAAAGCGCCGCTCAAGGGCTTTATCTGTTTCTATATATTTTTGATATTCATCCAAAGTATCAGCCCCTATAACCTGCAGGGTTCCCTGAGCCAGCGCGGTTTTCAACAGACTCGGAGCATCAATACCACCGGATCCGGCATTAGCGCCAACCACGGTATGCAATTCATCAATAAACAGAATAACCTTGCCTCCCGCCTCAATAACGGCATCACGCACAGATTTTAAGCGCTCTTCAAATTCACCGCGCATTGAAGCCCCGGCCACCAGCTCTCCCATATCCAGCGCAAGTAAACGCTTATTTAGCTGACTATCGGGCACATCAGCAGCCACAATCCGTTGTGCCAAACCTTCGACAATAACCGTTTTACCTACCCCGGGTTCACCAATCAGGGCAGGGTTATTTTTCTTACGCCGGGACAAGGTTTGAATAATCAATTCGATCTCCTCCTCCCGACCAATAACAGGATCTAACTCCCCTTTGCGCGCCATCTCGGTGAGATCTTTAGTATAGATATCCAATATATCTGGTTTTCCTTCCGCATCTTGACTATTAAGCTGATGCCCCCGTCGAATATGCTTTAATGCTTGACGCGCCTGGTCAACGCGAATACCTTCATTATTCAAAATATCAGCAACATGCCCCGCATCCTTATGAAAAAAAGCAAGAAATAAAGTGCCTGTACCAATATAGTCATCGCCAAAGTCTTTAGCCTCGTCGTAGGCAACTCGAAATACTTCGACTATCTCTTGAGAAGCCAAAATTTGCCTTGCCTGGACGTTACTTGCGGGGGGGTATTTTTGCCTTATCTGACCAACGATACGCAATGGAGCATCATCTTCATTTGGCAATAACTCCTGCAAAATTTTGTGCGCTTCGCTGTCCGGTTGAGAAAGTAACGCAACCAGCAAAAAATCGGACGTCAATATATTCAGCCGTAAGCTTCCTAACTCGGCAAAAGCAATCTCCAAACAGCCAATCACCTTTTGGGTACTCTTCTGAACATAATTATGTAACATGGCTCCTTTGGCCGCCGGGTTATTCCAATCGGACATAATAAAACTCCTTACGTTATAATTTCATGAACTTGAATGGGTTAATCCTCCAAAAACATATTACATATAATTCTAGTATCCTTAATTCGCCCTGCACTGTTATTTTTTTAAATGCCAACATATTGCGTACCTGATCAAGAATAATCGTCATAAAGTTCGCAACATCATAATCTATAGATTCAAAAGACTGGCAGATCCTCCATCTCCAAGTAAAAGCGGCATAACCAGTACTGGATTATAAAATTATGCAGACTAATCTCTAATTAAGCTTCTCCAATCTAGGGGCGATTTTTTACGCCATTTTTTTAATGATTTTATCGTTGAAATTTCAATAAGGTAGATCGATCATGGAATATAAAGATTATTACAAAATAATGGGTCTACAGCGCAATGCTTCAAAGGATGAAATCAAACGCGCATACCGCAAGTTAGCGCGTAAATATCATCCTGACATCAGCAAAGAGCCCGAAGCTGAAGCTAACTTTAAAGAGTTGTCCGAGGCCTATGAAGTACTTAGGGATCCCAAAAAACGTGCAACCTACGACCGTTTAGATCCAAATTTAAAATCCTGGCAGCAGTTCGACAGGCAAGCAGATAGAGATTCAAGTTTTGATTTTAACAAAGGGGGATTTGACGATCTCCATGGTGGTACCTTTAGCGATTTTTTTGAAGCCTTTTTTGGTCATAAAGATCAATACACTGATTTTAATCCTAGTGCACAGTTTAATGCACGTGGATCTGACCACCATGCCAGCGTTCGGATTGACTTAGAAGATGCCTTTTACGGTGCTACACGTAGCATTGATCTGCAAAAACAGGAAGCAGATAGTCTTGGAGTAATACAGGCAGTTAATCGTACGCTTAATATTAAAATTCCCAAGGGCATCAAAGATGGGCAACAGATTCGCCTTTCCGGACAAGGCTCGAACGGTATGGGGCAGGGAGCAAAAGGAGATCTTTATCTGGAGGTTCATTTTAACCCTCACCCCCTTTACCGACTCGAGCAACAAGATCTGCATATGCAACTGCCAGTGACTCCCTGGGAAGCGGCGCTGGGCGCAACGGTAAAACTTCCCACTCCCGCTGGCGTGGTGGACCTTAAAATTTCACCCGGATCAAACAGTGGCAGCAAGCTGCGCTTAAAAGGGCGAGGTATCCCTAGTAATCCTGCTGGGGATATTTATGTCATACTCAGTGTTGTCACACCACCAGGGACGAGTGAGGCAGCCAGAAAACTTTATAAAGAGATGGCAAAGACAATGGCATTTAACCCAAGGGTTAAAATGGGGGTATAAAACATGATCAAGCAAACCGTATTATCAGGGTTGATTGTTGAGAAAGCGACCATTTTCACTCTGGAGGAACTTAGCCATGCCTGTGGTAAGCCTACCGAGTGGATTTTAAAATTAGTAGAAGAAGGTGTTATTGAGCCGGTGAAAAACGATCAAAAGCACTGGCAATTCAGCGGACACTGCCTGCGTCGTGTGCTTATTGTACAACGACTCGAATCGGATCTCGGGGTTAATCTTGCTGGGGCCGCACTCGCGTTAGAATTACTGGAAGAAGTCGAAACACTCAGAAATAAAATTGCATTATTGGAGCATTAAACAGCTCTTTTATAGACTTAAAGAGTACAATTAGCGGCCAAAAAATTTAACCGGTGAAACGCCCTTTTGTAAGTTAACTAAGTGCTCAATTTATACTATTTCTCATCAATTGTTTAATTAACGTTAAGGAAAAAACATGAAGATAAAATCAGCTCGGTTATTAGTGATGATGCTTTGCCTGAGTTTAAGTTACAGCGTAAATTCAGCAATACCTAATGTTACGGCCCAGGGAAAACCTTTTCCATCTCTTGCACCAATGTTGAAAAAAGTGAATTCCGCAGTGGTTAATATCGCCACCTATTCAACCAAACAGGCGTTAGTCAATCCCTTATTAAATGACCCTTTTTTCAGGCACTTCTTTGATATCCCAGAGCAGGGAAATTTACAACAGAAAGCACCTCAAAAGCGCCAGAAAAGTGCCGGTTCCGGGGTGATAATCAATGCTCAAGATGGCATCGTCATGACCAATTACCATGTAATAAAAGACGCTGATGAAGTGCAGGTTTCATTGATCGACGGACGCAGTTATAAAGCGAAAATAATAGGTTCAGACCCAGAATTGGATATTGCTATACTGTCAATAAAAGCTAAAAAATTGACGCAGGTAACAATATCCGAGTCGATTCTTTTAGAAGTTGGTGATTTTGTCGTTGCCATTGGCAATCCCTTTGGTTTAGGTCAAACAGTGACTACGGGTATTGTCAGTGCGCTCGGACGCAGTGGTTTAGGGATAGAAGGTTATGAAAACTTTATCCAAACCGATGCCTCTATTAATCCGGGTAATTCCGGGGGAGCACTGGTTAATTTGAATGGTGAATTGGTCGGTATCAATACGGCTATTATTGCGCCGGCAGGCGGGAATATAGGAATAGGATTTGCCATTCCAATCAATATGGCTGAAGCAAGCATGCAGAAAATCATAAAATACGGTGAGGTTAAACGCGGTCAGATTGGTGTTTCTATTCAGGATATTACGCGAGATTTAAGCGAGGCACTGGGCCTTGAAAATGGTCAACTGGGTGTACTTGTTGCGGGTGTAACAAAAGGCTCTCCCGCTGAAAAAGCGGGGTTAATCCCGGGCGATATTATCACCGGTGTTGATGGTCAACTAACCAAATCTACCGGACAGTTACGTAGCCAAATAGGCTTGAAAAGTATCGGTGATACGGTCAAGGTTACATTATTGCATAATGGCATTAAAAAAACAGTGGATGTTGGCATTGGCAAACCACAAACCTTGAGTACTGCAGATTCATCCGGAGAATTGCACCCTTTACTTGAGGGCGTTTCATTTGCCAATAATAACAAGGGACAAGGTGTAAAGGTCACCGAAGTACAGGCAAATTCTCCGGCCGCCTACAGCGGGTTAGAGGAAGGTGATCTGATTATCGCCACGAATAAACATAGCGTTGATGATTTATTATCCTTTAAAAAAGCGCTGGGACTTGCTAAGAACAGCATCTTATTACAGGTCAACCGCAATGGAATGTCTTTATTTATTGCCATTCGTTAATTAAAAACATGCACATTGTTGCTGCGTGGTGAATCATTTTACCACGCAGCATAAACTGAATTTCCTCAAATACCTCCCCTTTTTTATCTTCGCCAAAAGTAGAGCACAACTGGATATTAGACTGAACTATAACCAGCAAACAAACTTTACATATTAGCGGCTCGACAGATCTTGGCATCAATAAATAAAAGGAATAGCGGTTGTGTTTAATCTTATCCATAATAACCCACTGTTATTGAAAGCGTGGATCAAAATATGGAACTGGAAGATGTTTACCGCAAAGACTTAAATCTCTTAATTGCATTAAAGGTATTAGTTGAAGAAGGCAGTGTCAGTCATGCTGCTGTCAGGCTTAATTTAAGTCAATCAGCATTGAGTCGTATATTGGGGAGGTTAAGAGACCTGCTTGGCGATCCGCTTTTTATTCGTCATGGCCAACATCTGCAGCCGACACAACGCGCTATCGAGTTAAACCTTGCACTTAATGATCCTCTGCAATCATTACGGACCTTGTTATCACCCAATGATTTTGAAGCAATAAATTGCACGCAACATTTTAATATCGCCGCGACTGATTATGCACTGCAGACAATTATGCCCTATGCACTGCCCCGTATTTACAAAGAGGCACCCAATATATCGCTTGAATTTGTGCCACTGAAACATAAACAGATGATCAGTCAGTTAACCAGTGAAGGGGTTGATATAGCTATCTGCCGTCCGGATTATTCAATTGCCCCGTTACAACGGGATAAACTTGGCTTAGTCAGCGTATTTTGTATGTTATCAAAGTCTCATCCCCTTGCCGATAAAACATTAACTCTGGAAAATTATCTTACTTATCCGCATGCTTTAATTGCTATTAGTGATGGCGTTAAAGCACTGCTTGATGCCACGCTAAGTGGGCATAAAAAGCAAAACACTGTTTTACGGGCATCTTATTTAAAAACGGCCTTAGCTATTATTGACAGTATGCCGCTGCTTATTACCGTGCCTGCAGATCTCGCCTATTTAGTGGCAGAAAAATATGACTTGATTGTAAAACCCCTACCTTTTGAATTTAAACCTTTTGAATATTCACTTATCTGGCATCCACGTTATGAATACTCCCCAGCACAAATTTGGCTTCGTCGTGTATTAAAAGAGGAATGCAGTCAGTTAATTGAGCAGCGGATAGATGATATGGGATTGGGTTAGTGAGAAAAATTAATTAAAAAAAGCCTGCAGTAGCAGGCTTATTATACTATTTTATCGGTCAAGCAATATAATATTTACAGCTTGATGACTATACGTCCGGTCACTTGTCCGTTAGTGATAGCTTCGGCATATTCTGCTGCTTGTTCTAACTCGATTTCGTTGCAGGCTTGCTGGTAATAACTGGCCGGCAAAATTTCAGCGATACGTTTCCACGCTGCCATACGGCGCGCATAGGGGCAAGAAACAGAATCAACACCTAATAATTTAACACCACGTAAAATAAACGGCATAACAGTCGTTGGTAAATCAAAACCATTGGCCAAACCACATGCTGCAACCGCACCGTCATAACTGATTTGCGACAGGACTTTAGCCAGTATTTTACTGCCGGCTGTATCCACGGCCCCTGCCCATAACTGTTTGTCTAATGGGCGGATTGGCTCTTCAAGTTCAGAACGCGGGATAACTCGGCTGGCACCCAGTTGCTTTAACAGCTCGCCATTTTCTTCTACTCTGCCGGTCACAGCAACAGCCCGATAACCCAGTTGTGCCAATAAAGTCACAGCCACCGAACCAACACCGCCACTTGCACCGGTCACTAATATTTCACCGCTTTCAGGTGTAATGCCTGCATCTACTAAGGCTTGTACACATAACATAGCCGTTAAGCCTGCGGTGCCAATCATCATCGCCTGTTTACCGGTCATTCCCTGTGGAAGAGGCACCAGCCAATCAGCTTGTAAATTCGCTTTTTCTGCCATGCCGCCCCAATGGCCTTCACCGACGCCCCAACCTGTTAATACAACATTATCGCCTGCCTGATAACGTGCATCCTTAGATTCAACCACCTGACCGGCTAAATCGATACCCGGTACCATAGGAAATTGACGAACAACTTTCCCTTTACCAGTAATAGCTAAACCATCTTTATAGTTTAATGATGAATAATCAACATCAATTAAGACTTCTCCTTCAGGTAACTGAGATTCATCAATTTGGCAAATTTCTGCAATGGTTTTTTTGTCTTGCTGATTTAGAATAAGTGCTTTAAACATAGAGAGACTCCGTAAATAATAAAGATGCTTTAAAAAATAGATATTTTAGGTCAAAATAGTTTATGAAAAAAATGAAACTTAATCATATTATCTATGCATAAACTGCATAAATTGGAAAATCTTAACTTAAATATCTTTGTTGCAGATGCTTCCCGTATAAAGCGGGGTTAAGGGTTTCACCTGTTGCCTGCTTAACTAACTGATCGGTTGTCAATAAACTTGCTTTGCTCCAAATATTTTTATTTAACCAATTGAAAATAGGCTTTAAATTTTGTTCGCTCAGACAGGTATTAACGTCCACCTGTTTTTTCATCGCGGTCATAAACTGCGCCGCGTACATAGCGCCCAAGGTATAACTGGGAAAATATCCAAACGCGCCATCTGTCCAGTGTATATCCTGCATACAACCATTTTTGTAGTTACCCGCAGTTGAAATACCTAAATATTGCTGCATTTTAAGATCCCATAATTCCGGGATATCCGTATAATTGATATTGCCATTCATTAAATCACGTTCTATTTCATAACGTAACATAATATGAGCTGGATACGTGACCTCATCGGCATCAACGCGAATTAATCCGGGATTAACACGCGTGTATATTTTCTGCAGATTATCAGCCTCAAATACGGCAGGATTATTATCCGGAAAATGTTTTAAAACTAAGGGCACAAGTTGATCAATAAATTCCTTACTGCGGCCCAACTGCATTTCAAAAAAGAGACTTTGAGATTCATGGATACCCATCGAACGGGCTTCACCAACCGGCAGCCCCTTGAGTGATTTGGGTAAACCCTGCTCGTAACGGGCATGCCCGGTTTCATGGACAATGCCCATCATAGATTGTATAAAGTCCGTTTCATCATAACGTGTTGTGATCCGGACATCTTGACTGGTGCCACCACAGAAGGGGTGTGCACTGATATCTAATCGCCCGTGATTAAAATCAAACTCAAGCAGCTTCATAATATCCAGACCAAGCGCATTCTGCTGCTTAGTACTGTAATTTTCCGTCGGTTTGATAAATTGCTGACCGCTTTGGCGCAGCTGAACTTTCTGAGTTAAATCAGGCAGCCAGGTTTTTAAATTTCCAAAAATACTATCTAGCTGCTCACTCGTCGTGCCAGGTTCATAAAGATCTAACATGGCATCATAGGGGGTTTTATTAGCGGCATCTGCTCGAATCGACGCTTCTTCTTGAGATAACAACACCACCTCGGCAAAGTTTTTAGAAAATCCCTGCCAATCATTTTCGCCGCGTTGCGTACGCCAGGCGTGTCCGCATTTAGAACCGGCTAATGATTGAGCCTCTACCAAACGAGCCGGTAGCACAGTCGCTTTTTGCCATGACGCTTTCATTTCACGTAAACTCGCGGACTCAATAGCGCTTATATTTTCCGATTGCGCATCAGCAAACAATTCTCCAAGATGTTCCGACGTTGATAACTGATGTATATGAACGGAGAGTTCAGCCATGGCTTTTGCCCGAGATTCATTGCCCCCCGCAGGCATCATCACCGCCTGATCCCAGCCGGCGACCGAGGCCAAGTGTTCAAAATTGGCAATTTTTTTATAATGCTCAGAAAGTTTGTTGTAGTGCTTCATAATTTTATCCTACGAATCAAAGGTGAAATGATTATTTATCTGCTTGAAAAAAAGCAATACGGAAATCAATTTAAAT
This sequence comes from Psychromonas ingrahamii 37, assembly GCF_000015285.1. Classification (NCBI taxonomy): domain Bacteria; kingdom Pseudomonadati; phylum Pseudomonadota; class Gammaproteobacteria; order Alteromonadales; family Psychromonadaceae; genus Psychromonas; species Psychromonas ingrahamii. The sequence goes on along the minus strand of NC_008709.1, from coordinate 1,304,743 downwards.
TCAAATAGTTATTCTACGCGATCCCTATCAATATGCATTATACCTACGAGTATTATATGAATGCGCATCAATACCAGCTCAGGCTTGCAGGTTTTAAAAGACTCACTTCGATTAGCCAACCACGCTACTTGACTAGGTCAAACAGTATATGGTGCAAAAAACTAATCCTTTGCGGATGACTGAATCAAACATGTTACTGATGCCTACTCCTTCAAGTAATTCGGCTATATCACTTGATTTATCTTGATAAAAAAGAGATTATTTGTATAGTCAATTAATTATAATATACATAAGGTAATTTAATGAGTAAATCACCACGTTATATCCAAATCAGAGAATTTATAAATGCAAAGATTAGCAGTAATGTCTGGCCGGTGGGCAGTAAAATCCCAACTGAAATGGCATTAACTGAGCAATTTGGGGTCAGCCGTATGACAGTCAATAAAGCTATTCGAGATTTAGTGACGGCAGGGTTATTAAAACGAACGGCACGGGTTGGCACTTTTGTTTGCCAGAATAAAATGGAATCCCCATTAATCGATATTCGTAATATCGCCGATGAAATCCGCCAGCGTGGCAAGCAATACAGCAGTAAAGTCCTAACTCAATTAACCCTGCATGCCGATCCCCAAACGGCAATACGTTTAGGGGTACCGATTGATACACCCATCTACTTTAGTGAGATTGTCCACTTAGAAGATAACAGCCCACTACAACTAGAAGTGCGCTGGGTAAACCCATCGTTTGTACCCGATTATATCAAACAGGATTTCAGCCATTCGACCCCCAATGAATATCTAACAAAAAATTGCCCGTTAAGCTCGATAGAGCATACCGTTGAAGCTGTGATGGTTAATGAACGCATTCAGGAATATTTGCACTTATCGACTAACCAACCCTGCCTGCTTTTAAACCGCAGAACATGGAGCAAACAGGATTTGATCAGTGTCGCCCTGCTTTATCACCCGGCCGACAAATATAAATTGAGTTTAAAAACTAACCTTTAACCCCTAAGTCACGAGCGATCAGCTGTCTGCGATCTGCGATCAACAGACAGCCGTCAGCAGACAGCTCAAAACCACAAATTGTTAACATAATGCTTGCGCTTTATTTTTTAACTGCTAATCTAATTGTATATACATTTAAACAGGTGCAAATAAAATGAATTTACTCTTAACCAATGCCAGTATTGTTACTGTGGAAACAAACGACACGGGTTACCTGATTAAACATAATCATTTTATTAATATCATTAACGGTAAAATCGCACAGATAGGTGGAATGGCATCCTGCCCGCTTGCATCATCGGGTAAACAACTCGACTGTGAACATAAACTGCTTACGCCGGGGTTTATCGACTGCCATACCCACCTGGTTTTTGCCGGTAATCGTGCCAATGAATTTGAGCAACGCTTAACCGGTGTGCCCTATCAAGAAATTGCCCGTCAAGGCGGCGGAATCATGACGACGGTCAACGCTACGAGAAAAGCCACGGAAGCACAATTGTTAGAAAAAGCCCTGCAGCACCTTTCGGGGTTAATTAAAGATGGCGTTACCACGGTTGAAATAAAATCGGGTTATGGCCTCGACCTTGAAAGTGAATTAAAAATACTGCGTGTCGCCAAACAGATTGAGCAACAGGCAAATATTAAAGTTTCCACCACACTTCTCGCAGCGCATGCAGTCCCGCTGGAATTTAAAGATAATCCGGACCGTTATATTGATTATGTGTGCAATACAATTATTCCGGCAGCTGTTAAGGCACAGCTAGTCGATTATGTTGATATATTCTGTGAGGGTATTGGTTTTAACCTTAAGCAAACAGAACGGGTTTTTAAGTCAGCGTTATCTTTTGGTCTGGGCATCAAGGGACATACCGAGCAGTTAAGTAATTCGGGCGGCAGCGCATTAGCCGCAAAAATGGGCGCAAGTTCTGTTGATCATCTTGAATATCTGGATGAAACAGGCGTTAAAGCTCTTGCTGACAACGGTACGGTTGCGACCTTATTACCCGGCGCTTTTTATTTTTTAAGAGAAACACAATTACCGCCTGTTGAATTACTGCGCACATACAAAGTACCGATCGCATTAGCCACGGATTTTAATCCCGGCACCTCCCCTATTGCATCGCTTTTAATGATCATGAATATGGGCTGTACACTCTTTGGTTTAACACCGGAAGAGGCGTTACGCGGTGTTACTTGTCATGCGGCAAAAGCATTAGGTTTAGCCCAGCAGCGCGGTCAAATCAAAGTGGGTTTTGAAGCCGATCTGTGTCTTTGGAATATCCAGCACCCGGCACAACTCGCCTATGAAATAGGCACCAATTTACTAATATCCCGGATCATTAACGGCGTGTTATGCAATGACTGATGTGGTTAATAATCAACGCCGGCATCAAGAAATGGCAGCGACGATATTACCGGCTGCCCGAATCATTATTAATGGAGTGTTAAACAATGACTGATGCAGTTAATCATCATCTTTACCAACCGACTGCGGCTGCTATCTGGCAGGGGCGGACAGACATAGAAGATGGCTCGAGCGGCAAACGTTTCCACCATATGGTCAGTCTTACGGCCTCCGAGCAAGATTCTTCCGGCATTACTCTGTTGGGTTTTTGCTGTGATGAAGGCGTTAGACGCAACAAAGGGCGGATAGGCGCATTCCATGGCCCGGATTTGATTCGTCAGGCATTAGCTAATAGCGCATGGCATCATCAAACGGATTCAGGGGCATCCTTCTATGATGGCGGTAATGTTTTTTGCCATCAAAAAAACCTTGAAGAAAGCCAGAAAGCACTGGCAAAAAAGGTAACAAATGCGCTTAACCAGGATCATAAAGTCATAGTATTGGGTGGCGGTCATGAAATCGCCTGGGGTTCTTTTCAGGGACTCGCCGCGCATCTGCAGGAAGCACCTATCAACTCGCCTAAAATAGGCCCTAAAATAGGCATCATCAACTTTGATGCACATTTTGATCTGCGCACCTACACAAAAGATAGCCCCCAATTTCCAAGCAGTTCCGGCACCCCTTTTCGCCAGATAGCCGATTTTTGCACAGCTCAGGGCTGGGCATTTAACTACGCCTGTTTAGGCGTTTCCAGAGCAAGCAATACTCAGGCATTATTTTCCTGTGCCGACAGTCTGAAGGTTTTTTACCGCGAAGATAACGAGCTTGCAAGCCATCTGATGCAAAAAAGAATCACTGAACTAACCGACTTTATAGCGCAAGTTGATTACCTTTATCTGACCATAGATATTGATGTTTTTTCTGCGGCCATAGCGCCCGGCGTCAGCGCACCTGCTGCAAGAGGACTTTCTTATGAGACGGTCGAGCGTTTGCTGCAGCCGATTTTTGAGGCCACCAATAATAAGGGTAAAAAAAAGCTGCTGTTAGCGGATTTAGCGGAATACAACCCGGAATTTGATATCGACAAACAAACCGCCAAATTAGCGGCTAGACTGGCCTGGGATATCTCCCATGCCATGTTCAAAACGCTATAACTATTTATAACAAGTATGATAACCCCGTCTGTTTTATGAAGGGATAAATTACTATTACGAGGAAATAAAAATGACTGATAAGCGTTTAGATACTTCGCGCACTATTATTGCACCACAAGGTACAAAATTGAATGCTAAATCTTGGCTAACGGAAGCGCCCCTTAGAATGTTAATGAATAATCTTCATCCTGACGTTGCTGAGCACCCGCATGCCTTAGTTGTCTATGGTGGTATCGGCCGTGCTGCACGTGATTGGCAGTCCTATGACAAGATTGTCGAAGTACTGCAGCGTTTAGAAGATGACGAAACCTTATTAGTCCAGTCAGGTAAACCCGTCGGTGTTTTTCAAACCCATAAAAATGCGCCACGGGTACTGATTGCCAATTCGAACCTCGTGCCCCATTGGGCAAACTGGGAACACTTCAATAAACTCGATAAGCAGGGTTTGATGATGTACGGACAAATGACCGCGGGCTCTTGGATTTACATTGGCTCTCAGGGAATTGTGCAAGGTACTTATGAGACTTTTGTGGCCATGGCGAAAAAACATTTTTCCGGCAGCGCTAGCGGTCGCTGGATATTAACTGGCGGCTTAGGCGGAATGGGGGGGGCACAACCCCTTGCTGCCACGATGGCAGGCTTTTCAATGGTGGCCGTAGAATGTGATGAATCGCGTATTGATTACCGTTTACGGACAGGTTATGTGGATCAAAAAGCCACTTCTTTGAATCAGGCATTAAGACTGCTTGAACAGGCAAAAGCGGATAATAAAACCACTTCAATTGCGCTGCTTGCCAATACCGCGGATATTTTTACCGAGCTGGTTAAACGTCAAATAACCCCCGATGTGGTCACTGACCAGACCTCGGCACACGATCCCTTAAACGGTTACCTGCCTCAGAACTGGACTATGGAATACGTGGCAGAAATGCGTAAAACCGATGAAGCTGCTGTTATTAAAGCCGCTAAAAAATCCATGGCAGTACAAGTTAAGGCGATGCTGGATCTCCAGTCTGCGGGCGCTGCAACCGTTGATTATGGGAATAATATTCGGCAAATGGCCCTTGAGGAAGGAGTTAAAAATGCCTTTGATTTCCCGGGATTTGTACCGGCTTATATCCGTCCGCTATTTTGTGAAGGTATTGGTCCTTTTCGCTGGGTTGCGCTGTCTGGCGATCCAGAAGATATTTACAAAACAGATCAGAAAGTAAAAGAGCTTATTCCCAATAATCCAGATCTGCACAACTGGCTGGATATGGCGCGGGAACACATCCAATTCCAAGGTCTGCCGGCACGTATTTGCTGGGTTGGTTTAAAAGATCGTCAGCGTCTGGGACTGGCATTTAATGAAATGGTTAAAAATGGCGAACTGAAAGCCCCTCTTGTTATTGGCCGTGATCACCTTGATTCAGGCTCGGTCGCAAGCCCAAACCGCGAGACTGAAGACATGCTGGATGGTTCCGATGCGGTGTCAGACTGGCCATTATTAAACGCGTTATTAAACACCGCCAGTGGTGCAACATGGGTATCACTGCATCATGGTGGTGGTGTCGGTATGGGGTTTTCACAACATTCGGGCATGGTCGTGGTCTGTGATGGGACAGATGATGCCCACCAGCGTATTAGCCGGGTATTAAGAAACGATCCGGCCACAGGTGTAATGCGTCATGCCGATGCGGGTTACGAGATCGCTAAAAAATGTGCTCGCGAGCAGCACCTTGATTTGCCTATGCTCGATACCGAACAGTAAAAATATTAAATAATAGATATCGAATAGTAAAAATATTGAATAACAGATATCGCATAGCAAACCGCATTCAACTAAATATTATTGTCATGATAGGTAATCCAAGCTGTCATGACTGTGGAGAAAAAGATGTACGAATTACATATTAAACCGGGACAATTAACACTTTCTCAACTGCGTAAAATCAGCCGTCATGCGCTTAAAGTCAGCTTAGAATCAAGTTGTATTGAGGCCATTCATGCCAGTACACAAGTTGTCAATCAAGTGATTGCAGAAAATAGGGTTGCTTATGGTATTAATACCGGTTTTGGTTTGCTGGCTAATACTCGAATCGCCCCGGAAGACTTGGAAACACTGCAGCGCAGTATTGTCCTTTCCCATGCGGCGGGTATCGGCGAATTGATGAATGATGAAACCGTGCGGATGATGATGGTATTAAAAATCAACAGTCTGGCGCGGGGTTTTTCAGGGATTCGTTTATCTGTTATTGAAGCATTAATGACACTGGTAAATGCACAGATTTACCCTTGTGTGCCCAAAAAAGGGTCAGTGGGTGCATCGGGTGATTTAGCACCATTAGCACACATGAGTACGGTGTTACTAGGTGAAGGTGAAGCGCGTTATCAGGGAAACATAATTTCAGGTGCAAAAGCGTTAGAAATTGCCGGCATGCAGCCTATTACTTTGGCTCCTAAAGAAGGACTCGCATTATTAAACGGTACTCAGGCATCCTGTGCTTTTGGCCTGGAAGGGCTATTTGCCGCTGAGGATCTGTTCGCTTCTGCCACTTTATGCGGCGCAATGACGGTCGATGCCGCATTAGGCAGCCGTCGTCCCTTTGATGACCGGGTACATCAAGTACGCGGTCATCAATCACAAATAGATTCAGCTTTAATCTATCGTCATATACTCGATACACACAGTGAAGTAAGTCATTCACATACAGCCTGTGAAAAAGTGCAGGATCCCTACTCTCTTCGCTGTCAGCCCCAGGTAATGGGGGCCTGTTTACAGCAAATTCGTAATTCTGCCGCTATTTATGAAATTGAAGCAAATTCTGTCTCGGATAATCCGCTGGTCTTTGCCGAGGATGGTGATATTATTTCTGCCGGTAATTTCCATGCTGAACCTATTGCTATGGCCAGTGATAATTTAGCCTTAGCCATTGCTGAAATTGGCAGTTTATCTGAACGCCGTATGGCATTGTTAATTGACAACAGTTTAAGTAAATTACCGCCCTTTTTGGTCAATAACGGCGGCGTTAACTCCGGCTTTATGATTGCTCAGGTAACGGCAGCGGCGCTTGCCAGCGAAAATAAATCCCTCGCTCACCCGGCCTGTGTGGACAGCCTGCCAACATCGGCCAATCAGGAAGATCACGTTTCAATGGCAACCTTTGCCGGTCGGCGCTTAAAAGAGATGGCGGAAAACACCCGCGGTATTTTAGCGGTGGAGTTATTGGCCGCAGCCCAGGGGCTGGATTTTAGATCCCCGTTAAAATCCTCTGAATTAATAGAAACAGCCAAGGCTGAATTACGGGAGCGGGTTGATTTTTATGATAAAGACAGATATTTCGCACCCGATATTAAACAGGCAAATCAGTTGTTAATTGAAGCCATGCATAACAAACTGATCCCGGAAGGTTTACTGCCGAGCCTTTAAAAACAGAAATCAGTAAAACTTGCGAATATAATGCATAAAAAAACGCTGAATTATCAGCGTTTTTTATATTAGTCAGCTAGCTGTCAGTCACGCACTAATCAGTGAGTCACCTTCTCGCCCCAAATTTCCTTGAGACGTTTATCCCGCCCGCAATTCCAACGATAAGCCTTATAACGAATCGGGTTGTTTTCAGCATAGTTCTGATGATAACTCTCGTTACCTTTAATCGGATAAAAAACCGCTGCCGGTAAAATGGGCGTAACAATGGTTTGATCGAGAAACTGCTCTGCTATCAACGCTTTAGATTGTTCTGCTGTTTTCCTTTGCTGTTCATTGGCAACAAAAATAGCACTGAGGTAACTTGGCCCTTTATCGCAAAACTGCCCTCGCTCGTCAAAGGGGTCGATATTGACCCAATAATGATCCAGCAGTGCCTGGTAACTTATTTTATCCGCATCATAGGTGATTTCCACTGCTTCATAGTGCCCCTGGTGATTACCGTTATAGGTTGGGTTTTTTAATTTCCCGCCGGTAAAACCTGAGACGACATCATTCACCCCTTCAAGTTTTTCAAAGTCTGCTTCCATGCACCAAAAACATCCTCCGGCCAGGACAGCTTTATCTGCCAGTGCATTGGCACTGTACAACAGACAACTGCTTAAAATAAAGAGTATCAATTTAGATTTCATTAAGCTTATTCCTTGGTAAAAAATTGCGTTTAAAAAAGCCAAGCAGTTGCTTAGCTTAATGATAATACGAAACGCATCAAATAGATGATCAGCCTTGCTCGTGTTAATTTTTCCTCCGCAATGCAAGATCACATCTGAACACACTTAGTATAAAGCCAAAGAGCAAATAAGCAGGCACTCGAAAGATGACTGAAAATTTATTCAGCATTTATTTTGCGAAAACTACCGACTTTTCACCATGTAAAAAAACACGCTGTTCAATATGCCAGCGCACCGCCCGTGATAATGTCTGGCATTCAATAGCTTGCCCCTTAGCCGCTAAATCCGCTGGATAGTGACTGTGGTCAACAGTTTCAACCCCTTGAGTGATAATAGGCCCTTCATCCAGATCATCACTGATATAATGGGCTGTGGCTCCGACTAATTTAACCCCTTTATGATAGGCCTGATAATAGGGTTTAGCACCTTTGAATCCCGGCAGTAGTGAGTGATGAATATTAATCGCCCAACCCGCCAGTCGTTGACACATCTCACTGGATAAGACCTGCATATAACGGGCAAGCACCACTAAATCGGCATCACAGTCCTGAATGATTTTCCAGATCATCGCTTCCTGTTGTGGTTTTATGTCTTTATTAACCGGTAGATGAAAATAGGGAATACCATGCCATTTAGCCAGTTCTTCAAGGTCCGGATGGTTGGAGATAATAGCGGGGATTTCTATTTTTAAATCGCCCGTGCGATAACGGTAGAGTAAATCATTTAAACAATGATCATGCTTGGAAACCATGATCACCACTTTTGCCTTATCGTCTTTTCTGGTCAGCGTCCAATCCATATCAAAGCTTGCTGCCTTAGTTTTAAAGCCACTGATAAAATTTTCGCGGTTAAATGCGCTTTGCCGATCCGGCCTGAATTCTATGCGGATAAAAAAACGTTGCGTATCGATATCATCAAATGAGTTGATTTCATTAATATAACAGCCCTGTTGATACAGGTAAGCAGTGACAGCATCGACCGTCCCCAGACCGCCGGGACAGCTTGCGGTGATAATCTGTGTATCTGAAACTTGTTCCTGCACAGATGTTGAAAGTGACATGGCGACTCCAAGTATTCGCAGAGACTAAAAGTATTTTTTAGTCAGAGTTTAGTTGAGTAGCACTTTATAACAGATTTAACAGCTTAAAAAAGTTGGCTCGATCATTTAATTAACAATTAGGCTCGGCATCAGGCAGTCTTTAAACAAGCCTGGTGTAGTCTTTAAATAAGCCTTGTACGGACTTTAAACAATCATCGTGCAGTCTACTAAAATCGCCTCCACTTCCCCTAAGCAGGAACCGCATCCCGTACCGGCGCCGGTATGCTCACTGATGGCTTCCAGATTACCCAGCTGCTGCTCGACTATCGCATTTTTAATGGTTTTTTCACCGACTTGTTTGCAGGCGCAAATCAGTTTCCCACAGGCAAGTTTGCCTTCTACCTCCCCTGAAATAAGTGTGCGTTCAATACTGCTGTCAATTGTTTCATCCAGCAGGTTTTGCAACCAGTCTAGATCTTGCTCCTGCAGATTTTTGCCGACAATATAGGCCTGCTGCATTTTTTGATCGGTAATATTAGCGTAACGGTAAATCGGTGCTGTGCTTTTAGCACCAGGAGAATTAGTCAGCGTTTTGCCGCCATTATGGTCCATTAAATTGGACAGTTTAATGGTCATCTCAAGAGGATTAAACTCTGCGGCAAGACGGTACAGATAACCCGCGGCCACTTTTTGTTTTACCCAATAATCAAAATCAGACAAGTCCATCTCCGTCCGGCTGAGTAACCAGGCTTCACTTTTGTATGCCCATTTAACAAGCTTTACTGGGGTAAATTTAAATTCCGGTTGCCCTGAATTTGGGTCCACATTGGCTTTGATTAGGGCGCAGATAGCAGCTTTACTTGCTGTTGTCTGACTCCAGTGTATTGGCATAAACAACTGCCCGGGTTCAATATCGTCAGAAACCGCTAAACGCACTAATACCGAACCGCTGGCACTGCTGATAGTCACTAACTGACCTTGCTCAAGTTGTTGCTTTACTGCGTCAATAGGGTTGATTGAAACAAAAGGTTCGGGTTGATATGCGCTTAAGCGGCTGGAAAGCCCCGTTCGGCTCATCGTATGCCACTGATCGCGAATGCGGCCATTATTAAGCACAAAAGGGTAATCTGCAGTGCAGCGGCTAAGAGGCTGCTTTTGTGAAATAGGGATTAAGCGCGCTTTTTTGTTTTCCGTAAAAAAAATATTATCGGCAAACATGCGCTGATTAACCACCTCTTTTTGATATTCAGGCACCGGCCATTGCTGCGGGGTAAGGTGATTGTAGGCATCAGTACCAAGATTCGCCAGACCAATCAAATTTAGCGCACGTAATTTTCCGTCGCGGTTGCCCAATGCAGTCATTTTTACATATTCATCAAAAACCTGCCCTTCATGGTCATAATCAAAAGCCTTTGCAAAGCCCATTTTTTTTGCCACTTCACTGATTATCCACCAGTCCGGTTTACCTAAACCCGGGGTAGGTAAAATTCGCCGTTGACGGGAGATTCGACGTTCTGAATTAGTGATCGTTCCGGACTTTTCACTCCAGCCCTGGGCTGGTAATAACACATCCGCAAAAGTGCTGGTCGCCGTCTCTTTGATACAGTCCGAGACCACCACTAACGGGCATTTTTTTAATGCCGCCTTAATTTTATCACTGTCGGGCAAGCTTACCACCGGGTTTGTTGCCATTATCCAAACGGCTTTAATAGTACCGTCATCAATCGCATCAAAGAGTTCAACAGCTTTTAAGCCCGGTTTGCTCGCTAACTGCTCAGTTTGCCAAAATTCACTGATCCTTTGATGATCCTGCGCATTGCCAAATTCCATATGGGCAGCTAAAGTGTTCGCCAGACCACCCACCTCTCTGCCGCCCATGGCATTGGGCTGACCGGTCACCGAAAAGGGCCCCGTGCCCTCTTTGCCAATACGTCCCGTTGCCAGAAAACAGTTCAAAATACTGTTTACTTTATCAGTCCCTTGAGATGATTGGTTTACTCCCTGGGAATAAATGGTAAGCACTTTTTCGGTCTGAGAAAAATGCTTATAAAACAATTCCAGCTGACTTTCCTCAATACCCAGACGTTTTAAAAATGCTTGCCGATCCTGACATTCGTCAATAGCACTGGCTAAACTCGCTTCAAACCCCTGGGTATATTGGTCGATATAATCCCTGTCTATAGTTTTATTTTCGGCAAGATAAGCTAATAAACCGTTAAACAGAGCAACATCACTGCCCGGCTGAATGGCCAAATGACAATCTGCAATTTCACAGGTCGCGGTTTTTCGCGGATCAATCACCACGATAAAAAGTTCCGGACGTAAGGCTTTAGCCGCTTTTAAGCGCTGAAATAAAACCGGATGACACCAGGCTAAATTGGAGCCGGTAATGACCACCATATCGGTTTTTTCAAGGTCCTGATAACAAATCGGGACAGTATCGGAGCCAAAGGCACGTTTGTGCCCGGCGACCGATGAAGACATACACAGACGCGAGTTGGTATCAATATTGCCGCTGCCGATAAAGCCTTTCATCAGCTTATTAGCCGCATAATAATCTTCAGTCAATAGCTGCCCTGATACATAAAATGCAACGGAATCAGGTCCGTATTGCTTTATGGTGTCGGAAAATTTATCGGCCACAAGCGTTAGAGCATCCTCCCAATTTGACGGAGCCCCATTAATTTCCGGGGTTAATAATCGCCCGTCATGGACAACGGTCTCACCAAGTGCCAACCCTTTAGAGCACAAGCGCCCATAATTTGCAGGGTGATCCTGATCGCCTCTAATATCTAATAAACCAAGTTTATTGGGTTTTGCTTCCACGCCGCAACCAACGCCACAATATGCACAAGTGGTTTTTGTCCATAGGCTTTTTTCTGCTGTCATGTGACCTCTCTTGGTTTCAGCTTTTATCGGCTGTTTTATGCCTGATTAGGTTTTATCTATCAAATTTATCTATTTAACTTATTTAACTTATTTAACTTATTTATCAAGTTTATCTATTTAACTTATCTGTTCTATTTAATTAAGCAATTTACGCGCCAAATCATGCGCATAATAAAAGTTTTAAAAAACGCCACAGTTAACAGCGCATAAACAAGCAATTAAGACCCTACAAACAAACAGTTAACAAAAAACAGCAATCAGTTCAGCAGCATTATCCTTAAACAGTCAGCCATAAAAATAGCGTTTCAAGCTTCAATACGGATCATTTTGGTGCTGACCGCCCTATTAATGACCTTTTTTATATATCAATAATGTTCCCCACATTTATCCGATTGTTTTTAAAAATCAAAAAAATAACGACTAACAAACTGATTTAAAAAGCTTTAAATTTTTAATTTAGCAGATCATTTATTTATTGGCACTGTATTTGCTTAGATTAAATAAATCATAAATAACTAACAAATTTATAACACCAGCTTAACCAAAACCTAACGATAGCTGATGACCAAACTTGCAAACAGGTGGCAATATGAACATACAAAAAAGTAACAATGTGGTTACCACTTTTGTTTTACATGAAAAAAAAGGTGCTGATTGGATATCACTAAAGGACAAAAAAACAACACCTTCCGGTAGGGTTTTTTTAGTGGGTGCCGGCCCGGGTGATCCGGATTTGCTTACGGTGAAAGCACTGCGTTTGATCCAAAAATGTGATGTTATTATTTTTGATAACCTGGTGAGTAAACAAATTAGAGAGCTGTTTTCTGCGCAGGCTGAACTCTTATATGTGGGTAAAGCCAAGAATAATCACAGTATTAGCCAGTCCGAAATCAATCAGCTATTAATCAATAAAGCCCAACAAGGTTTAAGTGTTTGCCGTTTAAAAGGCGGTGACGCTTTTGTTTTTGGCCGTGGCAGCGAAGAGATGCTGGCCCTGAAAGAACATAATATTAAAGCCGAAATCGTGCCGGGCATAACCGCTGCGGCAGGTTGTGGCAGTTACGCAGGCATTCCCCTTACACATCGTGGTCTTTCTCAAGGTTGTACTTTTGTGACCGCACATGCAGAAAAAACCCTGGATATAAAATGGCAGGCCCTGGCTAAACTGGATCATACCCTGGTCTTTTATATGGGGTTAAGCAAAGCAGAATTAATTGAAACGCAGCTAATAAAAGCAGGCTTGGATAAAAACACACCCGTGGCTTTGATTGAAAACGGCTGCTGTCCGCAGCAAAGAGTGATTACCGGTCATCTCAATCAACTTTCTTCATTAGTACAAACGCGACAAATAAAATCACCCGCTCTGATCATGATTGGCAAGGTTATCGCCTTAGCTGAGCAATTACAGTGGTTCAACGAAAAACCATCAATCGATAGTGCGATTAATGAGTTAACACAATTATCAGCTTAAAAATTTAAAAGGATTTTGACATTATGAACAAACAACGCATTGTGGTGGTCGGTAACGGCATGGTCGGCCACAAGTTTATCGATACTCTGATTACAGACGAAAGTGTTGACTACGATATCATTACCTTTTCAGAAGAATCTCGCCTTGCCTATGATCGCGTGCAACTCAGTGGCTTTTTCTCGGGTAAAACAGCCGATGATTTAGCCCTGACCGATGCAACTTACTATCAAGAAAACGGTATTAACTTTGTGCTCAACGATAAAGTTGTCAAACTTGATACCAAAAATAATCAGGTGGTCACCAGCAGTGGCCGGATTGAATCCTACGATAAATTAGTGCTGGCAACGGGTTCATTTCCTTTTGTGCCCCCCATTTCAGGCAATGATAAAGAACATTGTCATGTCTACCGTACTATTGATGATTTAGAGGACATAACGGCCTCTGGAAAAAGCAGTAAAGTAGGGGTTGTTGTTGGTGGCGGTCTGTTAGGTCTTGAAGCTGCCAATGCACTGGTTAATCTTGGTTTGGAAACCCATGTGGTGGAATTTGCACCACGATTAATGGCTGTGCAGTTAGATGACGGGGGTGGTCAATTACTGCGCCGTAAAATTGAAGCATTAGGCGTACAAGTACACACCGAAAAAGCGACCACGGAAATTGTCGATGGTGATAACTGCCGCTACCGGATGAACTTTGCCGATGGCAGTTTCTTAGAAACCGATACGATTGTTTTCTCTGCGGGTATTCGCCCTCAGGATGAACTGGCCAGGCAGTTTAATTTAACGATTGGCGAGCGTGGCGGCATTGCTATCAATAACCAGTGCCAGACTAATGTTGCAAATATTTATGCGATTGGTGAATGCGCGTTATGGGATAACAGAATTTTTGGTTTAGTGGCCCCCGGTTACCAAATGGCAAAAGTTGCCGCAGCCCATATTAAAGGTGAATCACTTGCCTTTACGGGGGCTGATATGAGCACCAAACTTAAATTATTAGGCATTGATGTTGCCAGTATTGGCGAAGTACACGGTCAGACACCCGGCGCACAGTCTTATACCTACCACGATGAAATTGAACAGGTTTATAAACGTTTAATTGTCTCGGAAGACGGCAAAAAAATTGTCGGCGCAGTGTTAGTCGGAGATGCAGAGGCTTACGGCACATTATTACAACTGTTACTCAATGATATGACCCTGCCGGAAAACCCAGCGGTATTGATTCTACCCAGTACCGGTGAAGAACAAGCCGCTGGATTCGGAGTCGAAGCCCTGCCCGAAACAGCGACTATCTGCTCATGTTTTGATGTCTCTAAAGGCGATCTTAAAAGCGCGGTGATCGCAGGTTGCTGCACTATGGGCGATCTCAAAACGCAAACCAAAGCATCAACAGGCTGTGGTGGCTGCAGTGCACTGACTAAACAAGTATTAGACAGTGAATTAGCGAGCTTAGGTTTTGAAGTCAATAACGATCTTTGCGAACATTTTGCCTACTCAAGACAAGAACTTACGGACATTATTCGGGTTAAAAAAATCACCACCTTTGATCAATTACTGGAAAATTACGGCAGCGGTTTAGGCTGTGAAATTTGTAAACCCACCGCCGGCTCTATTTTAGCCTCCTACTGGAATGAATATGTATTAGAAGATACCCATCTTGAATTACAGGACAGTAACGATCTCTATCTTGGTAATATTCAAAAAAACGGTACTTATTCCGTCGTACCACGGATAGCAGGTGGTGAAATCACCCCGGATAAATTGATTGTGCTCGGTGAAGTTGCCAAGAAATTTGATCTTTATACCAAAATAACCGGTGGTCAGCGGATAGATTTATTTGGCGCGCAGTTACATGAATTACCGGTTATTTGGCAGGAACTGATCGATGCCGGTTTTGAAACCGGTCACGCTTACGGTAAATCCTTACGCACAGTGAAATCCTGTGTCGGTAATACCTGGTGCCGTTTTGGGGTTGATGACAGCATGACCTTAGCCCTCAATCTTGAAAATCGTTATAAAGGTTTGCGTTCCCCGCATAAAATAAAATTTGCCGTATCCGGTTGTACCCGCGAATGTGCCGAAGCCCAGAGCAAAGATATTGGCCTTATTTCCACCGAAAATGGCTGGAATATGTATGTCTGCGGTAATGGGGGTATGCGCCCCCGTCACGGCGATTTATTTGCCTCAGGCCTTGATGAGCAAACCCTTATAAAATATATAGACCGCTTTTTAATGTTCTATGTCCGCACCGCAGATCGCCTGCAGCGTACGTCAGTTTGGATGGAAAATATGGAAGGCGGATTAGATTACCTAAGGGAAGTGGTGATTGAGGATAAGCTTAATCTGGCCGATGAACTTGAGCAGGAGATGGAAAATAACATTAAAAACTATCAATGTGAATGGAAAACCACGCTGCAAAATCCAGAAAAACTAAAACGCTTTAAACACTTTATCAACAGTGATGACACCGATAATCAGTTGGCATTTGAACTCGAGCGCGAGCAGCGTATACCCGCCCAGCAAACAATCAAAGTCCTAGAATTAACGGCATAAGGAAAAACTCATGAGCCAGTGGTTTAATATTTGTAAGTATGAAGATCTTGCTCCTAACAGCGGCATTTGTGCCCAGTTTGAAAGTCAGCAAGTCGCGATTTTTTTCTGTCAACGTAACCAGGATTTATATGCAGTTTCAAACTTTGATCCAATATCACAGGCGAATGTTATTTCGCGCGGAATAATAGGGTCAACGCAGGGAGAAACCTATGTTGCATCACCTTTGTATAAACAGCGTTTTAATTTAAAAACCGGCGTCTGCTTAGATTTACCTGAGCATATCTTAAAAACCTATGCAGTGCGCATTGAAGCCGATCACGTACAACTGCAA
Source organism: Psychromonas ingrahamii 37 (assembly GCF_000015285.1). NCBI lineage: Bacteria > Pseudomonadati > Pseudomonadota > Gammaproteobacteria > Alteromonadales > Psychromonadaceae > Psychromonas > Psychromonas ingrahamii. Next base: position 1,288,821 of record NC_008709.1, on the reverse strand, counting down.
GCGACAGCTTAATTATTAAGTTGAAGCTATTAAAGGAGCCCTATCTGCTAAGCAAATAGGGCACAAAAAATTAAAGGAAAGAATCATGGATAGAACTTCATTTAATATATTATCTTTTACTGGAAAGATGAAAATTCTGCATTTAAGCTGGATGGCTTTTTTTATTACTTTTGTTGTCTGGTTTAACTTCGCCCCCCTGCTGCTTGCGGTAAAAGAATCCTTGGGTTTAAGCACCGAAGAGATAAAAACCCTCTTAATTCTTAACGTCGCCTTAACTATCCCGGCCCGAGTGATTGTCGGTTCATTAACCGACAAATACGGGCCAAGAGTGGTGTACTCTGCACTGCTGGCGGTTTGTTCTATTCCTTGTTTTATGTTTGCTTTTTCAGATACATTTTTAGAAGCGGCGATCGCCCGTTTTCTGCTGGGTTTTATCGGTGCAGGTTTTGTCATTGGTATCCGCCTGGTGTCTGAATGGTTTCCACATAACGAACTTGGCACCGCTGAGGGGATCTACGGCGGTTGGGGTAACTTCGGCAGTGCCGCGGCAGCCTTTAGTTTACCAACTCTGGCATTACTGTTTGGCGGTGAAGACGGATGGCGCTATGCAACGGCCATCACAGGTCTTATGAGTTTAGTTTTTGCTTTTGTATTTTATGCTAAGGTTAGCGATACCCCAAAAGGCTCGACCTATTTTAAACCGGCCAATTTAACGGCCATGGAAGTGACCTCTAAGGGCGATTTTTTCCTATTATTATTAATGAAAATTCCGATGTACGCAGCTCTGGCGTTACTTGCATGGAAAGTCTCTCCAAGCAATATTGCGATGATTTCAGCTGAAGTGACTTATCTTATTTACGCCACACTGATTGCGCTTTATATTTATGAATTATCACAGGTTTGGAAGGTCAATAAATCAATTTTCACGACACCAGTCCCTGAAATTCATCAGTATAAATTCAAACAAGTTGCTGTGCTAAATGTCCTTTATTTTGCAACCTTTGGATCTGAGCTTGCCGTGATTTCAATGTTACCCTTGTTCTTTTCTGAAACCTTTGAATTAACCCCGGTAATGGCGGGTATGGTGGCATCAGCTTATGCCTTTATGAACTTAGTGTCCCGCCCTGGTGGCGGCTGGATTTCCGATAAATGCGGGCGTAAAATCACTCTGGTGATTCTTACCGCGGGACTGGCCTTGGGTTATCTGTTAATGGCACAAATTACCAGCGGCTGGACGCTGTGGATTGCAGTTGCAGCGGCGATGTTATGTTCTTTCTTTGTGCAGGCCGGTGAAGGTGCCGTATTTGCCACCGTACCGCTGATTAAACGCAGAATGACCGGACAGATTGCCGGTATGACCGGGGCTTACGGTAACGTTGGAGCAGTGGTCTACTTAACGATACTGTCCTTTGTTGATTACCAAACGTTCTTCTACGTGATTGCCGTGACTGCGTTTTGTGGTTTGGTGACTTTATCTCTGATGGCTGAGCCCAAGGGACAAATGGCCGAGCTTAATCCCGATGGCAGTGTCACTATGATTGATGTTAGCCACTAAACTAATACTAAAAGAACCAAAAGAACTAAAACGGCGGGTGTTGATTATATTAACACCCGCCATTTTTTTCTCTATTGTCTAAAAAGGAAAGCATTAATTTGAATATCCCAGCCAAGCAACCTAATAATGCACTTGAACTGATTGTCGGGGGATATTCTGAAACCGGTAAAAGGGAAATTAATCAAGATGCTTTTGCGGTCAAAATACCCACCTCCTATACAGAAAAAAAGCATAAAGGGATTGTGGCGAGTATTGCAGACGGTGTTAGTTGCAGCACTAAAAGTCAGCAGGCAAGCCACACCAGCGTCACACAATTTATCAATGATTATTACTGCACGCCAGATCATTGGGGAACCAAATTATCCGCCGGCAAAGTATTAAATTCACTTAATACCTGGTTATATCAACACGGTAATAATGACCAGATACGCCACGACGGGCTAATAACCACCTTCAGCTCGGTCATTTTCAAATCCACCAGCGCTTATCTTTTTCACGTTGGCGATACCCGTATATACCGCTACCGCAACTCACAATTAACCCAGCTCAGTAAAGATCATAGCCGCACTCAATACGGTAACAACACCGTGTTAACTCGTGCGCTTGGTATGGATTCCCATTTAGAGGTCGACTTTCAAACAACCGATCTGCAGCAGAATGATCTGTTTTTTTTATCATCCGATGGTATTCATGACTGGCTAAGCAAAACTGAACTGGCAAAACATCTTGCCAGCCTAGCACCGGAAAAATCAAATGCTGCGCACTTTGAAACATTGGCTAAAACAATAGCTCAAAACGCCCTTGATAACGGCAGTACCGATAACCTGACTTGTTTACTGCTAAAGGTTAAAAGCTTACCGGTCGTCGCAGTTGATGAACTGCAAAAAAGATTAACCCAATTAACCATTCCACCGGCACTGCATGAAGGCAATGAAATTGATCACTTCCAAATAAAAAAAGTGATTCATGAAGGCCCGCGCAGCCATGTTTATCTGGCCATGGATAAATGGTCTAAACTTTTTTTTATTTTAAAGATGCCGTCATTAAATTTCAGTGATGATTTGGTTTATCTCGATGGTTTTTCAAAAGAGCAGTGGGTAGGCCGGAAATTATCGCATCCAAGCATTATGTCCATCATGCCAAAAGTAGATGGATCGCCTTTCTTATACCATATCTGTGAATATATTAAAGGTATTACCCTCAGGCAGTGGATCTATGATAATCCCAATCCTCCCTTAGAAATAGCGCGAGAGATTATCAATAATATCGTTGCGGCGGTAAGAGTATTACAACGTTCCGGTATGGTGCATCGGGATTTAAAGCCGGAGAATATTATGATCTCCAACGATAAAAAAATAACCATTATCGATTTTGGCACCATAAAAATAGACAGTTTGAATGAAATATCAATGGCTCCCACCAGCGAACAACCTTTAGGTGCCACGGATTATATCGCGCCCGAGTATTTGAATGAAGGGTTCGCCAGTTCAGCATCGGATCTGTTTTCTATTGCGGTTATTGCCTATGAGTTATTAACCGGGCACTTACCCTATAAATCACTTAATTCTCAATCCTTAAGCCGGGCAAGAAAGGCACAATGGAAATATCGCCCGATTAAACAGTTTAGAGCTGATATCCCCGATTGGATTGATTTAACCCTGCAAACAGCCGCACATCCTGTGTTGGCGCAGCGTTATAATGCCATGAGTGAATTTACTCAAGATCTCTATACGCCTAATACTAAAATGCTCAGGAGCCGCGAGCATGCCCCCTTATTAGAGCGTAACCCGGTCAAGTTCTGGCAGATTTTAAGCACCCTTTTATTTTTTACTGCCTTAATAGAATTAACCTTACTTCTGGGAGATTAAGCTTTAGCGCCTGTTTATATTTCGGGATTGTTATTGCAGCAACTTGTAGATTCTTTCTACAAGGCAGAGCTTATGCAGTATTATTATCCTACATAAAAAAGCGATAACGCCGTAGAAATGAGCGACAATCACATCACTCGTAGGGTGCGCTCCGCGCACCGATTAACACTGTTTGCGGTGCATAGAATGCACCCTACCGCTAACATAAGACCAAACGCATCAATAAAATAATCCGATTTATTATTCAATCATCACGACTGTTTTAAGAGCGTAACTGCAGAGTCACCAGAACAACACCGTGGTCGGTACTTTCGCCGTCACGATCAAAAATAGGATTAATCAAATGCCTGTCGTAGGTATTATATTCACTGACCTCAAATAAGCTTGAATGATAGTTAGCATCAAATTCACAGGATAATAAAATATAATCTAAGACTGAACTCGATGCACCAAAATAGTGTGTCGGTTTACGCAAAATATGCTCAGTATTATTTTCTGTCCCCTGAAATAAATCCCATGAATCTTTTAAGCAGTATTTTTCAAGATAAGCATCACTGTCCAATTTTGACACAAAACGCAGCGTATCAGTGACCAGATGGTCTAATACCCCGTCTGCCAGAATATTATTAAAATCCCCCATCAAAATCATGGGTAATCCGGTTTCTTCGCGGCGCGCTATCATATTAACCAATAACAGTGCGGCTTCGCTGCCGCGCTGAATAGTGGAGCCCCAACCACCGGCGACTTGTGCCTTTAGTTTTTCGATAATGTTTTTTTCACCCGACAAGCTTTTACTCTCTTCATGCTCAAGCATCGGACGTTTCGATTTAAAATGCACTACATAACAATCGCAATCGCCAATATGGGGTAAATTAATGGTTGCGCGTAATACCTGCCGGCTAAAGGAAAAATCCTCTTTCAGCCCCATTGCAAGCGCTAGGGTTGTATCTGCCTGCACCGCCTCAATATCAACAATCGGATATTTTGAGGCAATAGCGACCACCGGGCTACGACAGATAAAATCATCAATAACTTCTGGCTGATCAACCACCTGAAAAAATTCATAACCTTGCTCTCTTAATAATTCAGCCAGTGCTTCAGGACTGAAGACCTCCTGAAATCCAATCACATCAGGTTGAAACTCATTAACATAATCCGTTATCCACTTTTGTTTTTTAGCCCATTGTTCGGCGCTGTAAATCCGTTCAAAATCATAATAGGCAAAAGGCGGTTCAAGATAATTAAACAGATTAAAAGTCGCTATTTTAAGACGGGAATGAGGAATAGATGCAGCAGCATTGTTAACGGATGTTATTTCAGGGGAATGATTAAATGACAAATTATTTTCTCTGTAGTGTTTAGGCTGCCAGTATAACGGAAATCAGCTCGGCTTGTGGAGAAGCTTGATTATTTTTACCTTTCTCAATGGGCAGTATTTGATTGCATGTTGGTTTTGCCCAAGTATTAATTGTATTAAAGCAATAATAATAGGTGGCGGGATTTATATTATTACTTTTAAAAAATTCAGCTTTGCTTAAAAAGGAAAGCATCACAGGTCACTTCACGCGCTTCTATTCGCCCATAATCTGAATCCATCATTATATAAAGAAACTAAGCCAATAACCCACAGTATTTCAATGCTTTCAAAGGCTGCAAATTTATGATTAAAAGCAGAGCGGAATATCGAATAGACTTAATCTCCCCATTAATATTGTCAAAGCATTGCCTATAGTATTAGTATCAATAAATAGACGATTTATTGCTTTTTTTTGAAGGCACTGAAAAATATATGAAAAAATAATCTCATCAACAATCATTAAATGTTATAAAACTGACGCTAAGAGCTTAATCTCAATTTAACTCCTTTATCAAATTGTTATAAAGGGGTTAAATTTAAATAACACCGATAAGGAAAATTCAATGAAACTATTTCTTAAATTATTTGCGGGATTGGTGGTGCTATTGATAGTCGCCGTTGTACTGTTAATAACCACAATCGATCCCAATGATTATAAACAGCAAATTCAAACTCAAGTTAAAAAGTCCATTAACAGAGACTTGGCTATTAATGGCGATATTAGCTGGGCGTTTTATCCGCAGTTAGGTTTTAGCAGTGGCGAAATTGAACTGCGTAACCTTGATGGATTTAATCGTCAAAATTTACTTAAAATTGATCAGGCTTCCCTTGGTATAGATCTTGTACCTCTGTTAAAAGGTCAAATTAAAATTGGTGAATTAACTGTCAATGGTTTGGTTGTTAACCTTATTACCAATAAAAATGGCCGTTCAAATCTGGATAATATGCAGGCCAGTGGCGCGCCCGATCCGAAAGAAAAAGCACCCGAGAAAGACATAAGCAGCGAGACTGAAAAAGGCTTTTTTGCGCTGGAAAATTTGCAGTTAGCCGGTATTAATATCAATGATGCGCAAATAGAGATTCAGGATCTTAAAGCCGCTACCACCCATAAAGCCAATATCAAAAAAATTCAACTCGGTAAATTTTCACCCGGACAGGAAACGGATTTATCCGTGCAGGCCGATCTGATCCTCGATAATCTGCAGGCGCAATTAGATTTGCAATCGAAATTACTGGTCGCTTCGGACTTTTCAGCGGTTGAGCTTAAGCAATTTTCTCTTACAACATTATTGACCGGAGAAACCTTACCCAACGGGAAAGTAGACGGCTCGATTAATACCGATATCAAATATGATCTTAACAATGCAAAAGCGGAATTAACTGATTTAATTATTAAGCTTGATAAAATCCAGTTATCTGGACAGCTTTCGGTACAAACCAAGCAGTTAACCACAGTACGTTTCGCACTGAAAGGAAATCAATGGGATTTCGCGCCCTATTTACCTGAGCCTGCAGCAGCTTCCACTGAAGCAGCAAGTACTGAAAAAACCAGCATCGAAACAACCAATGCTAAAAAAAGTGAACAGGAGCCGGATCTTAGCATATTAAACAGTCTGGATATCAACGGCACATTGTCTATCGAGGGCGTCAAAGCATCGGGTTTAACCATTGGCAAAATTAATTCAAAAATTATTGTCAATAAAGGCAAAGCACAACTAACGCCATTAACCGCCGAGCTTTATCAGGGTCTATTAACTATGGAGGCATCCATTGAAGAGCGTAAAGGATTAAACAGTTACCAGATTTCAAGCAATCTAAACAACGTACAAATACGTCCTCTGCTGATTGATGCAGCTGAAATTGATTTTATTAGCGGCACAACTGACTTTAACTTTGCAGGTAAAGGACAAGGTTTAACCGCCTCTAAAATAAAAAAAGGGTTAACGGGAAAGGGAGATTTTAAATTATTAGATGGTGAGTTATACGGTATTAACCTTTCTCAGGAAGTGCGTATCCTAAAAGCGAAACTGACCGCGGCCCCGCAACCCACTGAAGCTAATATTAAAAAAACCGATTTTGCATCATTAACTGGAAATTTCACTATCGATAATGGCATTGTCGATAACCAAAAATTATTAATGCTTTCACCTGTGATGCGTCTTGATGGTAGTGGACTGGCTGACATTTTAAAAGAGACATTGGACTATCGTTTAAGTGTCACTCCTTTATCAAAAAGCACCGAAAAAACCGAACTGGGCGATCTCAGTGGTTTAGTTATTCCACTGCTTATTAAAGGGCCTTTTTCTGATCCTAAATTTACTTTAGACACCGAAGGCGCTATCAAAGAGCGGCTTACTCTGGAGAAAAAACGTCTAGAGGAGAAACTTAAAAAAGAATCTCAACAAAGAATAGAAGAGCAAAAAAATAAGCTGGAAGATAAAGTAAAAGATAAATTAGGAGATAAACTCAAAAATCTGTTTGGTTAAGCATTTTAGACTTATATCTCAGCGGATATATTGATGGTGTATAAAGCACTGAACGTGGAAACGCTCGGTGCTTTCTTTTTAGGCCACATAAAAAAGAAAGTAGCGGGATGATTTTCTAATCTGGACTCGATCGTAATCCGGGAAAATATCAACTAATAAAAAAACCACTTGAAGAGGCATCCACAAGTGGTTTGTTTATATAATACCCATCATTCAATTAGTGGCTTGTCAGCCAACTTATTTAATAAAGGGTGTATTGGTCGTTACATGTAAGTTCTGTGCGCGATGACGCAATAGATGGTCAAGCAAGGTAATGGCCATTTGTGCTTCTGCAATGGGCACTGCGCGAATACCGACACAGGGATCGTGACGCCCTTTGGTTATCATGGTAGTCGCTTCGCCATTGGTGGTAATAGTGCGACCGGGAATAGTTAAACTTGAGGTGGGTTTTAGAGCGATATGGGCGATAATGTCCTGACCCGTTGAAATTCCGCCTAATATGCCGCCCGCATGGTTTGATAAAAAACCGCCCGGGGTCATTTCATCACGATGCTCAGTTCCCTTTTGACTAACAGCTGCAAAACCGTCACCAATTTCAACCCCTTTAACCGCATTAATACTCATTAATGAATGCGCAAGCTCTGCATCTAAACGATCAAAGACCGGCTCGCCCAGACCAACGGGCACACTCGATGCAACTACGGTGACTTTCGCCCCTACTGAGTTACCCTCTTTAATCAGGGCTTTCATATAATCTTCAAGCTGCGTGATTTTAGACAGATCAGGGAAGAAAAAGGGATTGTTTTCAACTTCATCCAAGTCAATTGAATCGGCTTTAATATCACCTAACTGACTTAAATAACCACGAATAACAATACCAAACTGTTCATTTAAATATTTTTTAGCAATCGCACCGGCGGCAACACGCATCGCTGTTTCGCGCGCAGAAGAACGACCCCCACCCCGATAATCGCGGTGTCCAAATTTTTGATGGTAAGTGTAATCGGCATGTCCCGGACGGAACAAATCCTTAATTTCAGAATAATCCTTGGAACGCTGATCAGTATTTTCAATCATTAAACCGATACTGCTGCCGGTTGTTTTACCTTCAAAAACGCCGGAAAGAATCTTAACTTGATCCTTTTCCTGGCGCATTGTTGTATAACGTGACTGCCCGGGGCGACGCCGGTCTAAATCATGCTGCAGATCAGCTTCACAAATTTCTAAATTTGGTGGAATACCATCCACAATACAACCTATTGCTGCACCGTGACTTTCGCCAAAGGTGGTGACTTTAAAGAGTTGACCAATACTGCTGCCCGCCATAATTATTTCCCGTTTTTAAATTGTACAAAACTGCAGACCATTAAAATTTGCAGCAGTTAATCTGAAATATTGCTTAAAAAAATTAAATTTTAATATTTTTAATTTTAATTTTTTAAATCTTGATAGTATCAAGTTGTGCTTTGGTTAAGACAAAGACACCATGCCCACCCGCTTCAAACTCAATCCAGGTAAAGGGAATGTCAGGGTAAGCTTCTTGAAGATGGACTTGAGAATTACCGACTTCTACAAATAACACACCCTCTTCATTTAATTTTGAACTTGCCTGAGACAACATCTTACGTACCAAATCTAAACCATCAGCGCCGCAAGCTAAGCCTAATTCGGGTTCGTGTTTATATTCTCCCGGTAAATTGTCCATATCCTGTGCATCAACATAGGGAGGATTAGACACAATAAGATCATATTTTTCATTTTCAATACCTGAAAAAAGATCTGATTGAATAGGGAAAACCTGTTGCTCCAGCCCGTGACCTTGAATATTAATTTCAGCGACGTCCAATGCGTCTTCTGAAATATCAACGGCATCCACTTCGGCTTCCGGAAATGCATAGGCACAAGCGATGGCAATACAGCCGCTGCCGGTACATAAATCTAAGATACGTTTAGGCGCTTTATCCACCCAAGGTGCAAAATGCGCTTCAATTAATTCAGCAATCGGTGAACGGGGAACCAGCGTACGTTCATCAACATAAAACTCCAATCCGGCAAACCAGGCTTTATTGGTTAAGTAGGCAACCGGAATACGCTTTTCAATACGTACAATAATCCTGTCCACCAGCATTTCACGCTCTCGACGTGTTAAACGCGCATCAAGAATCGTAGGTTTACTGTCTAAGGGTAAATACAACGAAGGTAAAATAAGCTGTATGGCTTCATCCCAGGCATTATCGGTACCATGCCCGTAAAAAAGCTCTGCGCGATTAAATTCTGTCGCTGCCCAGCGCAATAGATCCTGGACTGTTAGCAGTTCATTTATTGCTTCTTCTTTAAAAATCGTGTCCAATTTATGCTCCAATTAAGGTAAACTTGTTCGGCATACAAAACAGCGCAGGAAAGACCATGACTAATAATAATAAAAATGATGATTTTTCACTGTTTAGTGCAGAGTTTTCAGGTATTAAAAAATTACCACAGGATACCATAATACTGCCGACTAAAAATATGAAGAAAAGGCAGATCCTTAAAAAAATCCGTGAAGAATCATTTGAAACAAGCCATTTTTCCGATGGTTTTGAACCTCTTCTGGCAGAAGAGGGGCCAGTGCGTTATAAACGCGAGAATGCTGAAAAGTATTTGTTTAAGCAATTACGACGCGGTGATTTTGCACCTGAAATTATTTTAGATTTACACGGCTTAACCCAAGACGAAGCTAAACGTGAATTAGGTGCCCTGATTACTTGCTGTAAAAAAGAGGGATTATATTGCTGCAGTGTGATGCACGGTGTTGGTAAAAATATTTTGAAAAAAAAGGTGCCATTATGGTTAGCCCAACACCCGGGTATTTTAGCTTTCCATCAGGCACCGCTTGAGTTTGGCGGACACGGGGCTTTACTCGTCTTAATCGAACTTGAGGACTGGCAAAAACGCGAGTATTAAAAAAAATTGCCACTGTATCGTAAATAACAGTTCAGTCTCGATTAAAACTAACCCGGCATCGCCAGATTAGCTAGCTAAATGACATGACCAAATTACATGTCCAAGTTATATGGTTAAGTTACATCTTGAGGTTAGATAATCAGGTTACATGGCTAAGTGAGATAGTCAGGGGAGATAGTATTAGAATATAACGTGTTTATAACCTTAACGCCCTTTCACATTAATTAGCTATGTTCTATTCTAAAACCTATTTTAATGGTTACCTGAAAGTGACCCACTTTGCCATCAACGATATGACCGCGCGTGTCTACAACTTCAAACCAATCCATGTTTTTAATCGTCTTATCGCATTCTGTAATAGCATTGCTGATCGCATCTTCAATACTAATTTTAGATGAACCCACCATTTCAATTTTTTTGTAAATACGGTGTTTAGACATATTAACCTCCGGTATCTTAATAACTCATTGCCAAAACTAGACAAAACTATACAAAACTAGATAAAACTATAGTTGAATAGCAAGCAGCTTGCCAACTCGAATAACTGACTTGATAACAGTGAATGATCTAATGGAAGTTATGTTATTCCCAGAGTAAATAATTATTTTAAACCTGCATCTTGTCTGTCGTCAGTTATAATAATAATAAAAATCTACCACTCGAATAAGGCTACCCTATGACGCTAACCGATAAAGCTTGGTATAAAAGCTATCCCAGTGATGTGCCTCACGATATTAATATGACTGAGTTCGATAATTTATTATCTTTGTTTGAACATTGCTGCAAAAAATACGCGGATAATATTGCCTTTATCAATATGGGCCATTCACTCACTTATCAGGAGTTAGATTTAAAGAGCAAAGCCTTTGCGTCCTATTGCCAAAACACACTTTTGATGCAACCGGGGGAAAGGATTGCATTGATGATGCCCAATCTGCTGCAGTATCCAATTGCATTATTTGGTGCATTACGGGCAGGACTGGTGGTGGTTAATATTAATCCGCTGTATACCCCAAGAGAGCTGCTTCACCCCTTAAAAGATTCGGGTGCAACGGCTATTGTGGCGGTTACCAATTTTGGTAACAGTCTGCAGCAGGTGCTGGCAGATACCGCTATTAAACATATTATTTTAACCCGCATTGGTGATCAATTAGCCGCTCACAAACGCACTCTGGTTAATTTTGTCATTAAATATATTAAAAGAATGGTGCCTAAATATTATCTGCCATCGGCTATTTCAATGCGCAGAGTATTAACCCAGGGAGCATTGCAATCTTATAGTAGACCGACTGTTTTACCGTCTGATATTGCCTTTTTACAATACACAGGCGGCACAACCGGTATTGCTAAAGGGGCCGTATTGACCCATCAAAATATTATAAGCAATGTACTTCAGGTTTTCGCCCATTTTGGTCCAAGAACATTATTGGATAAAGAAAAAGCGGTCACCCCTTTACCCCTTTACCATATTTTCGCCAATACCGTCAGTATGATGATGCTGATGTTTATGGGCGGACAAAATCTATTAATAACGAATCCAAGAGATATCAAAAGTTTTGTAAAAGATTTACAAAAGTACCCTTTTACTATGTTATTTGGCTTAAATACACTGTTAAATGCGCTATTAAAAACCCCTTCCTTTAGAGCACTCGACTTTAGCCAGGCGCGCATTGTTATTGCCGGCGGGATGGCAACCCAAAAAAAGATAGCGGCCGAATGGGAAGCATTGACCGGCATGACTATTATTGAAGGTTACGGGCTAACCGAATGCTCACCCGTTGTAGCGGGCGGTCTCCATACGCAGCAACGTTTTCAGGCAAATATTGGTGTACCACTTCCGAGTACGGATATGCGTATTGCCGATGTTAACGATAACCCGCTTACGGTCGGTGAAATTGGTGAAATACAAATTAAAGGCCCGCAGGTGATGCCCGGTTACTGGCAGCAGCCGCAAGAAAGCGAGAATGCTTTTACCCAGGATGGTTTTTTTAAAACAGGTGATATTGGGCAAATGGATGATCGCGGCTTTTTCACCCTTGTGGATCGCCAAAAAGATATGATGTTAGTCTCCGGGTTTAATGTTTATCCTTCTGAAATTGAAGAGGTGGCAGTACTGCATCCAAACATTATTGAAGCAGCGGCTATTGGTATCCCTGATGAAATAATCGGCGAAAAAATAAAATTATTCTATGTTAGCGATATTCCTTTAAGCAATAAAGAAATCCGATCTCACTGTAAAAAATATCTGACCGGTTATAAGATTCCGCGCTTATTTGAACAAAGAGATGCACTGCCTAAAAGTAATGTCGGCAAGATACTGCGTAAGGATCTTAGGTAAATAACCTTAAACGCTCCTTTTGCTAGCCGGTAAAAACCGGCAATACCCATAACAAATAACAGTTCAATGATAATAAATCCCAAAATAAGTGTTTTCGTTGAAAGATACAACAAAAAAACTCGATGACTTATTATTCGGCAAGAATAATTTAATTATTGAAATTTAACTCGTTTTATTATTTTGTTTATTTATTATTCGTTTTTAAAGACGAAGTGTAATGCGGTTAACACTTTTCACTGGTATACTCTGCCACCAAATATTATAAGGTAATTTTTTTTATATAACCTTACCTTTGAATTTAAAGAATTTTAAGAATTTTAACGTGGAGTGAACAAATTATCATTAGTACAGCTAACATCACTATGCAGTTTGGCGCTGAGCCTTTGTTTGAAAATATTTCAGCTAAATTTAGTAAGGGCAACCGCTATGGTCTAATTGGCGCGAATGGTTGCGGCAAATCTACTTTTATGAAAATCCTCAGTGGTGAGCAGGCACCAAGCTCAGGTAATGTGTCTCAGTCAGTGGGGCTTAAAGTAGGTATTCTAAGCCAGGATCAATTTGCGTTTGAGCAATATAATGTTATTGATGTTGTCATAATGGGCGATCTTGCATTATGGAAAGTTAAACAAGAACGTGATCGTATCTACGCAAAAGCTGAAATGACTGAAGCCGATGGGATGGCTGTTGGCGAATTGGAAAGTGAATTTGCTGAAATGGATGGTTACACCGCAGAAAGTCGTGCCGGTGAAATTTTGTTATCCGCGGGTATTGAAGAAGAATTTCATTTTGGCTTGATGCAGCAGGTTGCACCGGGTTGGAAATTACGTGTACTGCTTGCACAAGCATTGTTTGCTAATCCCGACCTTCTGCTGCTTGATGAGCCTACCAATAACCTGGACATTAATACTATTGACTGGTTATCGGGCGAGCTTAACCAGCGTAAATGTACCATGATCATTATTTCTCATGACCGACATTTTTTAAACTCAGTCTGTACACATATGGCTGATATTGATTACGGTGAATTACGTATTTACCCCGGTAATTATGAATACTTTATGGCCGCAGCAGGTTTGATTCGTGAACAATTATTGGCCGAAAATTCCAAGAAAAGTGCTGAAATTAACGAATTACAAGACTTTGTTAACCGCTTTGGCGCCAATGCCTCTAAAGCAAAACAGGCGAGTTCGCGCGCTAAAAAGATGGATAAAATTAAACTTGATGAAGTTAAACCATCAAGTCGTATGTCACCTTCATTGAGTTTTCCAGAGGGTAAAAAAATGCACCGCCAGGCATTAATACTGGAAGATATTGGCCACGGTTTTGATGATCAGATGTTATTTGAAGGTGGTGAACTGATTTTAGAAGCCGGCGCAAAATTAGCCGTGATCGGTGAAAACGGTGTGGGTAAATCCACTTTTCTGCGTTGTTTAGTGAATGAACTGCAAAACAAAGAAGGTGTGGTTAAGTGGTCTGAAAATGCATCTGTTGGTTATTGCCCGCAGGATAGTACTGCTGACTTTGATAATGACTTAAATCTGTTTGATTGGATCTCACAGTGGCGCACCATTAAACACGATGACCTTATCGTACGGGGTATGTTGGGCCGTTTATTATTTACCGCCGATGATGCTAATAAAAAAGCCAGAAATTGCTCCGGTGGTGAAAAAAATCGCCTGCTATTTGGTAAGTTAATGATGCAGGATATTAATGTATTAGTCATGGATGAGCCGACTAACCACATGGATATCGAAGCGATTGATGCCTTAAATGATGCCCTGAAAGTTTATCAGGGTACCTTGATTTTTGTCAGTCATGACCGCAAATTTGTTTCATCGTTAGCGACGCGCATTATTGATATTAAAGATAAAAAATTGGTTAACTTCCAGGGTACTTATAATGAGTATGTTGCTAATCAACGTTTTGCTTAATAAAGCATCCTTTAAATAAAATTAAAAAGCACAGTCAGTTTTTCTGACTGTGCTTTTTTGTTTATAGCAAAGGAGTTAATTAATGGAATCGGTATTATGTTACCGGTAGCTGTGCACCGCAATCGCTGCGCACCCTACGATCTACTTCAAATAACCCTCTGCAGCCTAGTATTAGTTTTCTAAAACTTGTCGCCCGTAAGCCACGATTTCCTGCGAGATTTGTTTATTTAACCCTTTCACTAATACCCAACTGTGCCAGTAAAGTGTTTCGCTTAACCGATAATTCGGACAGAGATTAATCAGTTCCCCCTCGGCCAGCTCCCTTTCTATCTGCAATTGCGGAATTAAACAGCAAACTAAACTGCGTTTTGCCAAATCGACAAAGGCTTCTGAGGAGCTTATTGTATGACTGGAGTATTCGCTGGCATTCAAGTCAAAGTGTTTGCTAATAAAATTCTGGTGCATATTATCTTTAGAATCATAGTTAATACTCGGGGCCATTTTTAAGCTTTCCTTATTCACCCCCTGACTAAAATATTTTTTTTGGAAATCCTTTGAGGCAACTAATATATAATTCATTCCCCCGAGTTTAAAAGAGCGATAACCGGGCAGAGGCGATTCAATATTCATCACGGCACCAACCGCTTGCCCAGAGCGTAACTTATTCAGGGTTTCTACCCCATTAGCAATGATTAAATTCATTTCAATAAGATATTTTTTTAAAATCGGTGCCATCGCATCAAGAAACCAAGTTGCAATACTGTCTGCATTCACCGCTAAAGATATTTTTACCGGGTGACTCGATATAGTGGGAAATAAATTTGTCATTAAATCATTCTCTAACTGCTGCACCATTTTAAAATGACTTAAGAGTTTTTCACCGGCGGGGGTAACCCTAATGGGATGTCCACGAATGACGAGCGGTTGACCGACCTTCTCTTCCAAATTTTTCAGGCGCAATGAAATCGCAGGTTGGCTGATAAATAATTTTTTAGCAGCAAGTTCAAAACCTTGCTGTTCAACAATTTCATTTAATGCAGATAATAGTTTGTAATCTAAATTAATCATAAGCCAAATTTATATACCATAAATATTATTCATTATACTTATGTGGCTAAAACGTGCAAAATCCTGCCTCACTTAAATAACCTCAACTCGGAATAATGAAAGCGTAATATTACTTAATCTCATATTGTTACACTTTTATATTATACAGTGCCCTTAGTGTTGTGTAGTTCAAGGCAAATTATCAACGCAATAGCGGGCTATTGTTAGATGATTTAACACAGAAATACGCGAAAATAACGGTATTGTATCGTTTTGCTTATCCCGGGCTGAGGTTAACCATAAAGGTTTTAAATAAAATGAGTTTAATATTGTTAGCAAAAGGATTTGCCCTTGGGATCAGCATGATTCTTCCACTCGGAAGTCAAAATGCAATGATGCTAAATCAGGGAATTAACCGCAATTATCATTTATTAACCGCATTATTTTTTGCGTTGTCTGATATTTTATTAATTACCTTTGGTGTAATGGGTGGCAGCTTTCTGTTAGCCAGTAATGAAATAATCTTTGATTTGTTAACCTGGGGTGGCATTATTTTTTTATGCAGTTACGCTGCGATGTCAGTCAAAGCTGCTTTTAGCCGAACAGTGGATAGTAGCACAAGCAGTTCGGCAAAAAAGTCGTTAAAAATAGTTTTAATCAGCAGTTTCTTAGTCACCTTTTTAAACCCGCATGTGTACATTGATATGCTTATGATTATCGGCAGTGTTGGCGGGCAATATCAAGGCAGCAATAAAATATACTTTATGCTTGGGCTTATGTCTGCATCGGTTTTTTGGTTTTTCACCTTAGCAATCGGGGCTGCCAGGTTGTCGAAACAACTGAGCAAACCCCGTATCAAAGGTGCCATTGATATCACTGTTGCGGTTATTATGTTTTCAATTGCCTGGTCATTATTGACCACTTGGTTAGCAAAATAACAACGCTGCGGGTGATTAGCTGTGGGGTATTAATTGCAGCTGCTTTCATCTAATAAGGTTTCAAGGCAATGCTCTTTAATACCGTAAAATGCTTTGATTTCCGCAATCTGTTTAAGTAATTTGGTTTTGTCCCGGGCATTGTGTTGACTCTTTTTAACGGCCAAAATCATTTTATTTTTATTGGTATGCTCAAGGCTGATAAATTCAAACACTTTAGTTGTATAACCATGTGCTTCTAAAAATAGCGCGCGTAATGAGTCGGTCACCATTTCAGCTTGTAGCCCCATGTGCACGCCATACTGCAGCATAGGTTTGAATAATTCAGGGCTGTGCATTTGCGGGCGGATCTGTTTATGACAACATGGGGAACACATAATAATGCTGGCATTGGCGCGGATACCATAATGAATGGCATAATCTGTAGCAATATCACAGGCATGCAGCGCAATCATCACATCGGTTTGTTTGGGCGCATGGGTTTTGACATCTCCGCAAACAAAGGATAACCCTTGATGATCCAGTGTAGATGCGGTTTCATTACATAAATCGGCTAAGCCCTGACGTAATTCAACCCCGATTACCTGGGCATTATTATGCAGGCTATGGCGTAAATAGTCATGAATGGCAAAGGTTAAATATCCCTTACCTGAGCCAAAATCAACCACCTTAATGGGCTTTTGATCTGTTTGTGGTGAAACGTCTAAAGCCTGGCTAAATACCTCGATAAATTTATTGATCTGTTTCCATTTCCGCGACATGGCAGGAATAAGATGATGCTGCTTGTCTGTTACCCCGAGCCTCTCTAAAAATGGGCGATTAATATCCACAAAACGTTTTTTTTCACGATCATGCTGTAACGGACTGCTAGCCGTTTCTTTAACTTTACCACTCGCTTCCTTGACTTTATGAGTAGTTATATTGATTTTACCTTTTTTGCTGATTTCCAATTGCGTTTCAACGGATTCTGCCGATAAGTAGGCACTTTTAAAATCATCGTTTAATAACAATTTAATAGCAGCGATGCCTTCCTCATAGGAATAATTTTTAGTAATATCATTGGTTTGATGACGGTACACAAAAGACAGGACAGGCGCGTTTTGTAATATAACAGGGCGAACAGTAATACGTTGTAAGCTCTTATCATTACCTCTATATTTGCTTAATAACAGTTTTGTGAGACTGTTATTTTCAAGGCTTTCGGCCAATAGTCGGTAAAAATCATCAAAAGAATTGAGTGCAGAATGAGGCATAAAGTTTTCCGGGAAAGTAAAAAGAATGAGCAGAGTGGTCATACTAACAGTTATCTGCGCTTAATAATAAATTTATTGATTTTTGAGAAAAAGGACTTCACTCTGCGCTTTTAGGCCTTAAAAAAGGGTTATATCTTAAAAAAAATCGCATTTTTTGAGCAATGATTACTTTATAAAACGCCCTTTAAATACAGGGCGTTCACATATTGAATAAAAGCTAAGAGACTATTACCGCTTGTACCATTACCTCTTAGACAAGAATTTCATCACAAAAATAAGCGCGCTAAAAGCGATAAACGAAGCGACCAAAGAGAGGCTCAGGGAATTGGTAAAGCCAATCACCACAAAACCAACGGCAGAAACGCCGGCAACGGATAATGCATAGGGTAATTGGGTTGCTACATGATCGATATGCCTGCAACGTGCGCCCGTTGAAGAGAGTATAGTTGTATCGGAGATAGGTGAACAGTGATCGCCAAAGACAGAGCCCGCCAGTACCGCGCTTAACATAGGCAACATTAAGCTGAGCTCTGTCGCACCTGACATATCACCGGCAATCGGCAGCATAATGCCAAAGGTACCCCATGAGGTACCGGTAGAAAAAGCCATTGCCCCGGATAATACAAACATAATAACTGGTAACCACTGCACCCCGATATTACCTTGTACCAATGAAGATAAGTAAGCCCCAGTTTTCATATCGCCTATCACAGTGCCGATTGCCCAGGCAAAAAACAGGATAATAATAGCACCAAACATAGATCGGCCACCAATCCAGGCGGCGTGAAAAATTAACTTAAAGGCTATTTTTTGTTTTAGTACAGTGAATAAGGTAAATGCTAATCCGACCAGCGCACCGTAACAAAGAGACATACCCACATCGGTATTCTCAAAGGCACCTAACACTGAAAACGGTTTTCCACTGGCCGCCAGGGCGAGATTTCCTGTGTACTGCATAAAAAACAGGGTGCCTGCAATTAGCGCAAAAATAGGTAAAACAAGATCTGAGACTTTCCCTTGTTCACTTTCGTTTATGCCAAATTCATCATGCAGATCGACGGCTTGATGATCACCTTTTGTTTGTGCGCCATTTTTTTCTGCTTCAATTTCATGGTTTTTCATTAAACCAATATCAAGCTTAAACCAAATAACCGCAAACACCATTAACAGGGTAAAGACGGCATAAAAGTTCATTGGTATCAGTCTGACGTAAGCACCTAATGCTGAGTATTCAGTAATACCGTGACTTAATAAAATACCGCCAATAATAGTCATAATATAAGCCCCCCAGCTCGAAAGTGGCATGAGAATGCACATGGGCGCTGCGGTCGAATCCAGTATATAAGCTAATTTTGAACGAGAAACATTGAACCTGTCCGTCACTGGCCGAGCAATTGAACCGACTGCCAAGCTATTAAAGTAATCATCAATAAAAATGAACACACCTAAAAATGCAGCTAACAGTGATGCGCCGCGTTTATCTTTAATATGATTGAGTGCCCATAAAGAAAAGGCACGCGTGCCACCCGAAAGCGTTAACAGTGCTGTCATCATTCCCAGCAGTAACAAAAAGCCCACTATACTCATATTCCAAGTATTGATTCCGCCCTCATCGATCAAGACACTTTTAACCGTGGTCAGAATATAAATCGTACCCTTCGAAAATGAGAAATCCACCAATAATAACGCACCAAAAACGATACCTAATCCTAAAGAGAGCAAAACACGACGGGTAATAATTGCCAAACCTAATGCGACCACTGCCGGCATAACCGACAGGGGTGAGGTTGCAAAATCCGTTAAAATCATTAATTTACCTTTAAATTTTATTTGTATTTAAAAATGGAAAAGCCCCCTGCTCTTAAAAAGAGAGGAGGCTGCTTTTTTAATGAACCGATAAATCACAGGTCCATTTTTCAAATGTTCTTACTTAGATAACATTCACATGATCTTAATGAGATAACATTAAGGAGTCGGCCATTGCTTCAAGGTTCGATGTGCCCATCAAATAAGCATCAATTGCACGGGAAGCTTCACGACCTTCGTTAATACAGCGAACAACTAATGATTGCCCTGTACGCATATCCCCAGAAGCAAAAACACCTTGTTGGCTAGTGGCATAATCAGTTGTTTGAACATTGCCACGCTCATCCAAGGCGATATTAAGCTGCGCTAAAATACCCGTCGGCTCCGGGTGTAAGAACCCCATTGCTAAAAAGGCTTTAGTACAAGGAATGCTGCGAACAGTCCCTTCAATCTCGGTGAAATTAGGACGTTTACCGGGTTCCGCTTTTTCCCACTCGATATCAGCAACAACTAACTCTTTAACGTTGCCGTTTTCATCACCAATAAATTTTTTGGTAAGAATAGACCAATGACGATCGGCACCTTCCTGATGTGAACTCGTTGTTTTTAAGATCATTGGGTAGGAAGGCCAAGGCATATTAACCGTACGTTTTTCAGGCGGAACCGGCATAATTTCCACTTGCGTAATGCTTGCCGCTTGATGACGATTAGAAGTACCAACACAGTCAGAACCTGTATCGCCGCCGCCAATAACAACAACATGATCGTCTTTGGCGTGAATCTCTTCGCCTTTAATCTCCATACCGTTAGCACGACGGTTATTTTGAGAAAGGAATTCCATCGCAAAATGGACACCTTTCAGATCTCGGCCTGGAATAGGTAAATCACGAGGCACCGTTGAACCACCTGTCAATAACACCACATCAAACTGCTTACGCAACTCTTTAGCATCAAAATCAACGCCAATGTGTGCATTCACCACCATCTTAATACCAGCAGCTTCCAACACATCAATTTTACGATCAATAACATCCATACCCAACTTAAAGTCTGGGATACCAAAACGCATTAAACCGCCAACTTTTTCGTCACGTTCATAAACAGTCACCGTATGACCGGCACCGTTTAGCTGCTCAGCGGCAGTTAAACCAGCAGGTCCACTGCCCACGATTGCAACCGTTTTGCCAGTGCGTGATGTTGGAATTTTAGGCTTAGCATAACCATTTTCATAAGCTTTGTCGGCAATGGTTTTTTCTATGCTGCAAATCGTAACAGGATCCTGGTTAATACCAAGAACACAGGAGGTCTCACAAGGCGCCGGGCAGACACGCCCGGTGACTTCAGGAAAGTTATTCGTTGCACTTAATATATCCCAAGCTTCTACCCAACTTTCACGGTAAACCGCATCATTGAACTCAGGAATAATGTTACCAATCGGACAACCATCGTGACAGAAAGGTACACCACAATCCATACAACGAGAAGCTTGGTCACTGACTTTGTCGCCAAACTCATCGTTTTTTACAAACTCTTTATTATTTTTGATCCGTTCTATTACTGGTACTCTACCAGGTAGTTCACGACCTAATTCTAAAAATCCAGTTGGCTTACCCATTTTATACGTCTCCTATCTTGCATGCATCAAGAGTTGTTGCTTTAGCCGCTTGTTTCTCGCTGTTCGAGATGCTCTCTTTTGCAAGCTGAAGGCCTTTATTTTTTTTCGCCAGCAAAACCGCTTTGTAATCACGCGGCATCACTTTTTTGATTTGACTCAGGCTTGCTTCAGGATCAGCTAAAAATTCTTGAGCAACGTTTGATTCAGTTAATTCTAAATGTTTAGTCACTTTAGCAAGTATCAGCGCTTTATCTTCTTCCTCGAGCGGATCAATATCCACCAGTTCCATATTACAATTGCTTTCAAAGCACTGCTCACGATCCCAAACATAAGCCACACCACCACTCATACCTGCGGCGAAGTTACGTCCAGTGACACCCAGAACAATAGCGATACCGCCAGTCATATATTCACAACCGTGATCACCAATACCTTCAACAACTACTTGTGCACCGGAGTTACGCACACAGAAACGTTCACCTGCCATGCCATTAATGTATGACTCGCCAGAGGTCGCACCATAGAAACAAACGTTACCGATGATAATATTATCTTTAGCAACAATCGTTGAGTTACGGAATGGATAAACGACAATTTGACCACCGGACAAACCTTTGCCCCAGTAATCATTTGCATCACCCTCAACGGTAAACTCAACACCTTTTGCCAGAAAACAACCAAAAGATTGTCCGGCAGAACCGGTAAATTTAACCTGCATAGGTTTTGGTAAACCCTGTTCGCCGTACACTTTTGATATTTCGTTAGAAAGCATCGTACCGCAACTGCGATCCGTGTTTTTGAGAATAAACTCAGCACTAACGGCTTCACCTTTTTCAAGCGCAGGTTTGGCAAGCTTAATTAACTCTCTATCTAACACATTTTCAAGATTATGCATTTGACCCGTCTGATTAAACAGACCATCAGCTTCCTGAGCAGGTTCTTTAAATAAAATAGTGCTTAAATCTAAATTTTTGTATTTCCAATGTTTAATATTGTCACGCACTTTCAGGTTTTGTGTTTGTCCAACCATCTCATTGATAGTCGCATAACCCAACATCGCCATATTTTCACGCATTCCCTCGACCAGATATTGGAAGAAAGTAACAACATCTTCAACACGACCGTCAAAACGCTCTCGCAGTGTTTTATTTTGTGTCGCGATACCTACAGGACAAGTATTTAAATGACACTTACGCATCATAATACAACCTTCAACAACCAGTGCTGCGGTTGCAACGCCCCATTCTTCCGCGCCGAGTAATGTAGCAATAGTTAAGTCACGAGGCGTTTTCATCTGCCCATCGGCCTGCACTACAATACGGTTACGCAAACCATTTTTAAGCAGGGTTTGGTGCGTTTCAGCTAGACCAAGCTCCCATGGTAAACCCGTATGGCGGATAGATGATAGTGGCGATGCGCCTGTACCACCGTCAAAACCAGCGATTAAAACAACGTCTGCTTTCGCTTTACAAACACCTGAGGCAATGGTGCCCACACCCGCTTCTGATACCAGTTTGACATTCACACGCGCTTTACGGTTAGCATTTTTCAAATCGAAAATAAGCTGTGCTAAATCTTCGATTGAATAGATATCGTGATGCGGTGGAGGAGAAATCAAACCAACACCCGGTGTCGAGTGACGGGTACGACCAATCCAGTCATCCACTTTATGGCCCGGCAATTGACCACCTTCACCTGGTTTAGCTCCCTGTGCCATCTTAATCTGAATTTCATCGGCATTAGTCAGATAGTATGAGGTCACACCAAAACGACCCGATGCCACCTGTTTAATCGCAGAACGTTCCCAATCCCCATTTTCTTTTGGTAGAAAACGCATTGGATCTTCACCACCTTCACCGGTGTTGGATTTTGCCCCAATTCGGTTCATTGCAATCGCCAGCGTTGAGTGGGCTTCATGAGAAATAGAACCAAAGCTCATCGCGCCGGTTGCAAAACGTTTTAGAATACTTTCAGATGATTGAACCTGATCGAGCGCGATAGGCCCCGTTGCATTAGGTACAAATTCAAACTGACTGCGTAATGTTGCTGCATTATCACCCTGCGCGTCAACAGCGGCACAATATTCTTTAAACTCCGCATAATTTTTGTTACGCGTTGAATTTTGTAATAAAGGGATAGTCGTCGGGTTAAATAAATGTTTTTCACCACGCTGTTTCCATTGGTAAATACCACCTACATCTAAACGGTTGACGGGTACTTCACGTAGCGGGTAAGCAAAACGATGACGCACTAGAATTTCAGTTGCAATATCATCAATTGATAAACCTTGAATACGTGTCACAGTGCCTTTGAAGTAACTTTCAACAACCGATTTACTGATACCCAGTGCTTCAAATATTTGCGCACCTTGGTAGGATTGAATGGTTGAAATACCCATTTTAGAAAATATTTTCAGCAGGCCGGAGTCAATTGCCTCTTTATATGAAGCAAAAAGTTCTGAGACCTTTTTATCTGCAGGTAATCGTTTTTTCACCTGCAGGTCAACAATCATTTCTTCAATTAAGTAAGCGTTAACCGCTGATGCTCCGTAACCTATCACAGTTGCAAAATGATGAGTTTCACGTACATCGCCGGTTTCAACGACGATATCACAAAGCGCACGCAGGCCGCGTTTAATCAGATAATGATGTACCGCAGCCGTTACTAACATCGCAGGAATAGGAGCGTGGTCAGAGGTCGCACTGCGATCTGACAGAATAATGATCGAATAACCATCATGAATCGCATCTTCCGCATAGCGGCAAATACGATCTAATGATCTGGCTAACTTGCCCGGCTCACCCGTTGCTCTAAATAATGTATCTAATGTTTTAGCCTGCAGGTTTTTATCATCTAACGCATTGATTTTTTGCAGTTCGGCATTACTTAATACCGGAGACTCAAGCTCGACTTTATGACAATGCTCAGGTGTTTCCGATAATAAATTTTGATCTTTACCTAAGTAAGTTTTTAGCGACATAACCATACGCTCACGAATCGGATCGATTGGCGGGTTGGTTACCTGTGCGAACAACTGCTTAAAGTAATGAGATAAATGCTGAGCTTGATGGGAAAGGACAGCCAGTGGCCAATCGACACCCATAGCGCCCAATGGCTCTTTACCATCACGCATCATCGGCAATACAATCTCATTCATCTCTTCCGAGGTCACACCAAAACCTTGTAGACGGCGCAATAAGTGACCATCTTCAGGCTGAAGATTACGCTCTAATGCTGCCGGCTGGTTTTCCAACTTAACCAGGTTATCCGCTAACCAGGTTTCATAGGGCTGTCTTGCTGCGATACTGTCTTTTATTTCATCATCGGAGATGATTCGGCCCTGTTTAAGATCCGCTACAAAAATACGGCCTGGTTGCAGACGACCACGAAGTTTAATATTTTCAGGTGGAATATCAACCACACCGGTTTCCGATGCCATGATTAAGAAATCATCTTTAGTCACACAATAACGTGAAGGGCGTAGACCGTTTCGATCCAGCGTCGCACCCACTTGCACACCATCGGTAAAACAAACAGAAGCTGGGCCATCCCAAGGTTCCATTAAGTTTGCATGATATTGGTAGAATGCACGACGAGAAGGATCCATCGTCTTATTTTCTTGCCAAGCTTCAGGGATCATCATCATTAATGCGTGTGGCAGGCTACGACCGGAAAGCACTAATAATTCTAAGGCCATATCAAAACTTGCAGAGTCAGACATGCCATCGGTACAGATTGGCATTAACATATCTAGTTCTGAACGTGTAAAAAACTCTGCTTGCAGCAAAGCTTCACGGGCTTTCATCCAGTTAATATTACCGCGTACGGTATTAATTTCACCATTATGCGCAATATAACGGAAAGGCTGCGCTAAACGCCAGCGCGGGAAGGTATTAGTTGAGAAACGAGAATGTACAAGTGCAAGCGCGGTCACCATGCTTGGGTTTTGCAAATCAAGGAAATACTGAGGTACTTGCTCGGTGGTTAACTGACCTTTGTAAACAATTGTTTTGTAAGAGAATGTATTAATGTAAAAATTATCACCGATCTCATCAACTGACTGCAAACAGATGCGTGTTGAATAATTACGCAGGATAAATAATTTACGTTCCAATACAGCGGGGTCCATATCAGGTCCCCCCGTTACAAACATATGTTCGAACTGTGGTTCCGTGCTTAATGGATCTTCACCAATCATTGAATTATCGGTCGGAAGGACACGGTAGCCGATAAGTTCAAGACCTAAACGCTGCACATTTCGTTCTAATATTTCACGACATTCTTTACGTTGGTTAATCTCTTTTGGAAAGAGGATTGTACCCACGCCATATTGGTCGAATTTTGGTAAAGTAATACCCATTTTTAACGCTTCAGTTACTAAAAACTCATGCGGTTTTTGTAAAAGAATACCGGCACCATCACCACTGCAGGGATCACACCCTTGTCCACCCCGGTGCTCCATACGTGCAAGCATGTCTAAAGCTTGGGTAACAATTGCATGTGACTTGCTGTTTTTCAAGTGTGCAACAAAGCCTATACCACAGGCATCATGTTCCATCTCTGGCACATAAAGGCCTTGAGCGTTTTGCTCTATATCAGTCATAAATACGTCCTTGAAGATAAAACGGTAACGAAAACGATACTGTTTTACATCTCTTGTTTTCAAAGTGCTAGTTAAGGCTTAATTTGTAGGTAAACACAAAAATAAGCAATCAATATTATTTTATAGAAAGGAAACTACTGGTTAGTAGGGGCAAATTTGCACTTTTAAAAAAACTTCCTGATTCAAAAAATAACGCTAATAGCGTCCCCACACAAGCGAAAGCTCATGTAAATATTGCTCTTTAATCAATCTAATGACATGGAAAATAATTTCCTTATTCTACCGTCTCAATAATATAAAATCCAACTTTGTTAATCTAACAACTCTTTGATGTTAACATCTTGTTAAATAAGGTTTTAACATAAAAAATCTACATTTTCACTTACAAAAACCATTTTATTTTGGCATTGATTTGACTTTATTTGGGGGAAAGTAAGACAAAAGACAGTTAAAATCTCAAAAAAAACGGTAGTTATGTAAAATAAACGATTAAAAATTCATTTACCAGCATAATTTAACATTAATGATAAAAAAGTTTAGTCTCATTAATTCTCAATCCGTACAGTTGAATCTCTTCGAGTCGGTATTATGCATTTGCAGCTTACCTTAAGAAAGTGTCTTGGGGTAGTTTGGAGTAAGTCTATTTTAACCTTTGTGTATTAGTCTTAGATTCACATTATAAATAGGGTTGAAAACTGTTTTGATGGTTTTTAACCCTATCGGTCCGCTTGATGGATCTGAGTGATTAAATAAACAAATAACAACGTTATTTTTTAGTGATCACCAAAATCACTTCACCCACTCTAAATCCCCATTTAGTGATAAAACTGCGATTTATGACGACCTTGTTATCCACCTGGTATAACCAATCATCAAAGGTTACTTGTATCTCTTTACCGTCAACAGGCAAATCCAATTGATAATCCCAATGCAATGCAAAACCGTTACTTTCTCCAATGGCTTCGCCAACCACATCACCCGCAGTACCAATATAATGGCCCTCTTTTAATTTAGTGATTTGCCAGGTACGTGTGGTTTTTTCGCCGTCATCAAATACAAACCACTCCTCTAATTTTCCTTGACCATCTTTCCAGGTGCCAAGCATCTCAACCGTAAAGCGCCGTGTTACCTTGCCACCGCGATCCAGAACAATACCCTGTGCTTGTAATGGCCCCTTGAAATAATTCTCAACATCAAACTTTGGGGAGCTATTCGCATAGTCATCCAGGTTTTGCGAGCTGCATCCTAAAATCATCAAACTGAAAATTAAACTTATCAATATTTTCATTTTATTTCACCTATTAATTGTCTGCGTAAATCAGGTTCACTGGTTTTTTTTGATAACCATATATCCAGAAAAGCACTGCTAAAATTAGGGTTTTCAATATCACCTAATAAACGATCATTATGATAAAAAGTGCCCTGACCATTTCTCGCCACCAAAAAGGTGAGCGTATCGCCACTGTCTACATTCGGCCATAAAGAAAAAAGTTGTGCTAGCCAGGGTTTATATAATGGAGTGGCAATATTCATTTTTTGCCATTCGTCAGCCGTTGCTTTGATCAACCCCTCTTTCTTAAAAGAGCGCTGGTAGCGAATTTTTAAGGCTTGAGGGTATTCTTGGTGGACGTAACGGCCATCGGCACTGTGTAATGAAACCTGATAAACGTCCATAAATAACCATGACATTTCTCCCTTACCGACGGTTTTAAGCTGCGCCGTCACATTTGAATATGCCAGGTTAGAAAAAAGCAGGACAGCCGCAAAACTGAATACTAATAAAAGTCGTTTCTTAGCTATATTTTGGTTTAGATTTGTCATAACGATCACCGTAACTTCGCGATATGGACAGGTATACCGGTAGAAGTATTGCCCAGATCACTATAAATATAAATACTGTCTGTAAAGGGGGAAGTGGAAAATCAACCGCCCCGAATTTGTACCCGGCGTAATAGCTGAGCGGTCCGAATAATCCGCCAAAAACAACTTGAAAATAGAGCGGAATTTTATTCAACCAAGACATGCCATGATTGAGTGCCACAGCAAAGTGAGCCCATAATAAAACTAACCAGAGCGGTAAAAGAGCCGCTTCGGGAAAAATCATTATTCCAAGCCAGGATAATAACAGATCGACCGTTCCCCCAATTGCCGAGATAGTGATTAAACTGGCTAAATCAAATTTACGATCAGGCGACAAATAAAAATGCAGCAGTAAGGAAAATATTAAAAAAATCTCCCCGCTGACCGTAAAAAAAACAGCAATAAACCACATTAACTGGAACCAAATAAAATTAAACCAGTAAAAGTGTTTTCTAATAAAGCACCGCATATTAAAAACCTCAGGCTCTAAAAGCGGGTTTAGCGGCAATCAGATGCACCGCACTGATATTTCTTTCCAGGAAGGCACCTTCGCAATAACAGAAATAAAAACGCCATAAACGAATAAAATCATCGTTATATCCCAATTTTTTTATTTCAAGGAGAGAAATCTCAAACTGCTCACGCCAGTGGTTTAATGTTTGGGCATAATCCATGCCAATGTCATGCAATGAAGTGATTACCATATCGGTTTTATTGTTGATATTATTGGCCATTACACTGATCGAGGGCAAGCAGCCACCAGGAAAAATATAACGCTGAATAAAGTCCACACTAGAGCGGTATTGGTCATAACGCTGATCCGCAATAGTAATAGCTTGAATCAACATTTTTCCATGCGGTTTCAGGTGGTTATTACAGATTTCGAAAAAACTCGCCAGGTATTCATGGCCAACAGCTTCAATCATTTCGATTGACACTAACTTATCGTACTGTCCGGTCAGATCTCGATAATCGGATTTTAATAATGTAATACTGCCTTCTAATCCCAAGCTTTTGACACGTGCTTGTGTGTATAAAAACTGTTCTTCTGAAATAGTAGTAGTAGTGACTTTTACGCCATAATGCTGTGCTGCATAAATGGCCAGGGCACCCCAGCCGGTTCCTATTTCCAGTAATGTTTCGCCTTTTTTTAACGCAAGTCTGTCACAAATAGTTTTTAATTTATGCAGCTGGGCTTCTTCTAAACTGGCATCTGAGGTTGGATAAATTGCGCTTGAGTAAAGCATCTCTTTATCTAAAAATTGCTCATAAAGATCATTGCCAAGGTCATAATGTGCAAGAATATTCTTTTTTGAGCCGCTACGGGTATTTTTGCGGGCCTTATGATAAATCCAAGTGGGAATCGCCATCACTTTTGCAAGACGTTTTTCAATTTCGTCCTGTACCCCCTGTTCACGTCCTAATACTTGAATAACCTTAGTCAAGTCCGGGCTGCTCCACCAGCCTTGAATATAAGACTCCCCTGCAGCAACGCTTCCGCCCAACAAAATTTTCCGATAGGTTTTACTGTTTTTTATAACAATTTTGCCTTTTAAGCTTGCGTTAGGATCCCCTAAAATAATTTCCTGTTGCTGATCGACTAAAATCAAACAGGCCTGCTGCATTTTTCCTAATATCGATACCAATACCTTTTTAGCAAACTGATCTATATAAGCCATTGCTTCAATATCTGTATTTAGTTTTGTTGTATTAACGGCCATTATCAATTTCCTTTTTTACAGCGTGACCAATAAAAGGCACACCTTTAATAAACAGTTTTAAAGCTTGCCAATAAATACCGGCCAAGGTTTTTAGGGTCATCACGGGGATGTTAAGCAAACATTGTCGTAAATTTTTGTTACAAAATTCGATACTTTTCATATTCAAGCTGGCTGTAAATATTTTTTTATCCGTGTGGTTCTCAATATGCAAACTCAACTGTTCTCCGGGCGCTTTAATGTGCCAATGATACTGCATCTCTAAATCCATAAAAGGTGACACAGGGAATGCTTTATCACAGATTAAATCCTTATTTATATCAATAAGGTAGTAGTGTCGTTCATTCCAGGGAGTATTACTGACTTCCGCGAGTAAATAACTTAATTGGTTATCTTTCTGGTAGCAATAATATAAATTTATCGGACTAAAATACAGCCCAAAACAGCGCATCTGTCCAATAAACATAACCCGACCCGCTAAATTCTCTCCGCCTAACTGCGCTACTTTTTGCCAAACAAGTTGTTTATTAATGGTTTTTTTGTGCTCTAAATAATCTCTCGAACGAAAACTTAAAGGCGCAAATTTATCCCACTTAAACCACCGACCAAGTTCACTGAGTTTTTCTATCTCATCAAGATCAATCGCCAAAAAAAATATCTTGTAGGAAAAATGATGTTCACGCGGCGTAAAACGTTTATGACCGACTTCACCAACATAAATACAAGAGTTAAGCTTTTCCATTAAACACTCCTCTTATTCGGCAGCTTAAAGAGAAACACCAAAACGGCGGCACACATCAAGTGCACTCTCCACACCATCTTCATGGAAACCGTTATACCAATATGCCCCCGCAAAATGGGTATTATTTTTCCCGCAAATAGCCAACCTGTTTTTTTGTGCATCGATAGAAGCTTGATTAAAAACCGGATGTGAATAGTTAAACCGCCCTAAAATTTTATTCGCATCTATCGACTGAGTGTGATTTAAAGTAACGCAAAAAATGGGTGCATCGGCAGGTAGATTTTGCAATATATTCATATTATAAGTCACCGCAACAGGCCGCTCATTATCACTGTTTAAGTGATAATTCCATGCCGCCCAAGCAAGTTTCTTTTTAGGCAACATACTTATATCGGTATGCAGAACGACCTCATTTTTTTGATAAGCCATTTTACCTAGGATATCCTGTTCATCCTGACTTAAGTCTTTGAGTATCGACATCGCTTGATCGCTGTGACATGCCAGAATCACTTCATCGAATATCTGCCAATCACCCTCTGCTGTTTTTAATTTAATATGGCCATTCTCACGGAAAATTTCAGAGACTGGCGCATTAAGATGGACCTTATCTTCAAAACCTTTAATTAACGGTTCCACATAAGAATCAGAACCGTTAGGAACCACATACCATTGCGGACGATTATTAATAGTTAATAATCCGTGGTTATAAAAAAAACGCACAAAAAAATACAGAGGAAAAGCTTCCATATCATGCAGACTGGCAGACCAAATAGCCGCGCCCATGGGTAATATATAATGTGAACGAAAATATTCACTAAACCCTTGCTGATCCAAAAAAGACCCTAAGCTTATCTTATCGTCTAGTTTTTTAGATTCCCAGGCTGACTGACATAATTTATTAAAACGCAGGATCTCTTTAATCAGTTTAAGAAATTTCAGATTGAAAAGGTTAGTACGTTGAGCGAATAAACCGTTTAAATTACTGCCGCTATATTCAAGCCCGGTATCCTCATTTCTGACACTAAAACTCATTTCAGTGGCCAGTCTATCGATACCAATCTTGGCCATTAATTTTTCGAAATTTGGATAGGTTCGATCATTAAAAACAATAAAACCAGTATCAAGTCGCCACTTTTTTCCCTGATAGAGGATATCCTGAGTTGCCGTATGCCCACCGATATAATTCCCTGCTTCAAAAACAGAGATATCGTGTTTTTCATTTAACAGATGCGCACAAGTAAGTCCCGAAATACCACTTCCTACAATGGCTATTTTTTTCATTTATTAATCATCCTTGTCGCAATAAAAAACCAAACGGCGTCCGGAAAGAAGGCTAATATTTTCAGCGTAAAGGTAAAAAAAGCAGGAAAATGTATTTCTTTTTTACCTTTAAGCAACCCTTTAAAAATATAGTCAGCAGCCTTATCAGCTGTTATCAGCATAGGCATAGAAAAAGCATTTTTATCCGTTAAAGGCGTTTTCACAAAACCGGGATTAATCAAACAAACACTGATCTGATCATCAATAAGGTCGATCGCCAAGGTTTTAGCTAAATAAGCAACCCCCGCTTTACTCGCCCCGTAGGCTTCTGCCCGAGAAAAAGGTAAATAAATTGCGCTTGAGCCCATTAAAGCGAGTTGTCCGCCTTTTTTTATTTTCGGTAACACACTCTGTAAGCAATAGCCCAAAGCGATTAAATTGGTGGTAATAACGCGTGCAAAGAGATCCCCGTCAAAATTTTTGGCATTATCGATATATTCGCAACTACCCGCATTTAAAATAACCATGTCTAACTCAGGCAGTGTTCTCAGAGCCTCTTCGACTTGCTCTTTGTCACTGATATCAAAGCTTAATGTTGACACATTTTTTAAACTACGCAGTTCATCTAAGGCTTGTTGATTACGACCACAGGCAATAACGGCATAACCTTGCTTCTGATAAAGCAAACACAAGGCTTTACCAATGCCGGAGGTGGCGCCTGTAATTAAGATACGTTTCATGAAGCAACCCGGTTTTTAACCATTCGAATAACGCCACCGAGCAAGGGCAGATGCTCATACAACATTTGCCCCATATCAAGAAAATCTCGGTGGTAATAAATTTTTTCATTAAATTTAAGGTGAGAACTGCCATTTACAGAGATAGTATTACCCTTATTGATTTTTGGATGCGCATATTGCATCGTCCATATAATAGAGGCTTTGCCTTCCTCCTCAATCACCTCTTCAATATTAAAATTGCAGTAAAGAAGATGCCCGTAAAGATGGCTAAAATACTCGCTTAATTGATCTAACCCTTTAAGGTTATGCAGCGCATCAATGAAATTTATATTATCACTGTAAACGAGCCCCAGCTGGCTTAGATTATTCTTATCTAATCCCTGATATACACGACAAAAATCATCAATCAGTGCACTTGTCATTATTAACCCTTTTTTAATACTGAATATCTATCTAACGCATTTAATCTTGCTTGTTTATGTTCAACTATTGCGTTTACCGGAAAATGAATTTTTTTATTATCGAATCCATTTAGTTCTTTGACGTATTTACGGATGAAAAGTCCCTTTGGATCAAACTTTTGACTCTGAATAATAGGGTTAAAAATTCTAAAATAGGGTTGTGCATCACAACCTGTACTGGCAGCCCACTGCCAGCCACCGTTATTGGATGCCAAATCACCGTCTATTAAATGCTCCCTGAAATAAGCCTCACCCCAACGCCAATCGATCAGTAAATGCTTAGTTAAAAAACTGGCAGTTACCATTCTTAAGCGGTTATGCATCCAGCCAGTTTGATTTAACTGACGCATCGCAGCATCTACCAATCCATACCCTGTCCGCCCTTCACACCAGGCTTTAAAGTCATCGGGGTTATTGCTCCAAGTGATATTATCTGCCAGTTTATTGAAATTTTTCCCTTTACATAATTGCGGATTAAAGATCATTAGATGGCGATAAAATTCACGCCAAACAATTTCATTTATCCAACTAAAGACACTTGAGTCCTGAGCATCTAAGGCATCGGGAAAAGCCGCCAGTACCTCATAAACACAACGTTTGGCACTGATAACGCCGAATTTTAAATAAGCAGATAACCCGGATGTGCCATCGAGAGAGGGAATATCTCTGTTGTGATGATAATCTTCTATATCCTGTAATAAAAAATGCCGTAAACGCCGCAACGCGGCAGTCTCTCCCGCAGGCCAGGCTTGGCTGGATTTTTTGTCATAATTAACACTTATATTTTTCGACCAACTCACATTTAAGGAGGGCATCTGATCAGCAGGTTTGGGTAATGGCGTGAGATCTGTCTGTTTTACTTCTTTCATCCAGGCATTTCTAAAAGCGGTGAATACTTTATACATTCCACCTTGCTTCGTAAGTACGCTGCCCGCCTGTAAAATACAGTCACACTGATAAAGTACTAAAGGCAGCCCGGCTTTTTTGACCGCTTGATCGCGCTCTTTTTCATTAATTTCGGGCTCATCATTGGCATGAATAGTATTAATATGGTGATCTTTTTGGATCTGCTTAAGGCGTGCCGGGATATGAGAAAAGTCAGCGACTTCTTCGATTAACAAGGGAATACCTAATGCCGCTAACTCTTCAGCTAAAACTTTTAAATTTTGCTCAATAAAATCAGCTTGAATAGGCGCTAATTGGTGATTTTTCCACTGCCCGGGGGTAACAAAATAAATGCCTGTTACCGGGCCTTTTAAACAAGCATAATATAAAGCTGAATTATCTGACGTACGTAAATCGTTACGAAACCAAACCAAGTGCATCTTTGTGATCCTTTACCATAAAAAGTGAGTATTTTGTTAATGCGAATAGCGTAGTTTTAGTTCTTCCGGATGAGGGTGCAGATAGACCTGCTGCTTTAAATAAGGATCGGGATATAAAGTAAGATAATGCGTAATTAACGTTATCGGGACCATTAGCGGTAACAAACCTTTGCGGTATTTATCAATGTCATTTGCCAAATCCACACGCTCGGCACTGCTGAGTGAACGCTTAAAATAGCCTTGCAGATGCGATAGCGTATTAGTGTGACTTTTACGATTAGGTAAGGTTTTAAGGGTCGCCATAAACCCCTCAATGTACTGCTTAGCAACCACCTCAATGGCTTCTTTGCTACCACTTAATAGTGGGCCTAATTTATAATAAAGTTTGACATTATGGGACATTAATAAGTATTTATGCTCGGCATGAAACTGAATAAGTTTGCGAATACTTAAACCGCCTGCGACTAATGATTGCCACCTATGGTAAGCAAAAACGCGAGTGATAAAATTTTCCCTTAATAACAGATCATTTAAACGACCCTGTTCTTCTACTGGCAGCAGAGGATGATCCGCCATCACCTTTGCAGCAAACACGCCGACTCCGTCACGATTACCCTGATTAGTGCCCTCATTATAAAGAGTTACCCGTTCCATACCGCAAGTGGGCGATTTAGCACAGAATATATAACCGCTCAATGAGGTTAATAAAGGGCTGGTTTTTTCGCCGAATTCAGTTAATTGTTCAGTGACTTCAAAACTACCATCACTAGCCATAACACGGATCCTGTCTTCATCTTTAACCAAGCGAATCGCTTTTCGAGGTGTCCCTAATCCAATGGCCATTTCCGGACAGATAGGCTGAAAATCAAAATAATCGGATAAGACTTTAGTGCAATATGAACTCTGCTTATGCCCGCCATCAAAACGGACTTTGTTGCCAATTAAGCAACTGCTTATGCCAACTTGAATTTTTTCATCTGAAAACTCAACCATATTTTTACCTTTTTTATTTAAAATATAGGTTATTGAGGCCTATTTATCTTTAATAAATTAATTGACCAAGCGGATTAAGTGCCTGGCTGATACCCGAGACAAAACGCAGTGGCGCATCTTGAACCGCATAACAAAGACACCCCTCTTTAGTAAAGGGGGTATGTTCAAGGTCGTTATTCAGCCAGATGAAATCACCTTTGTTATAAACACCACTTTCGTCGCTAAAAGCCCCCTCTAATAATAGCGTAAGCTCATAACCTTTATGGGTATGGCTGGGAATAATGCTATTTTTGTCGATATGTAATAAACTAGCACGAATATTATCTGTATCCTTAACCACGCGCGCACGGCTTATTGCACCAAAAGAAGACCATTTAAGATCCGTAAAATGGGTAAATGCACGCGGTAATTGGTACTCAGTCCCGGCAACAGAAATGCTATTCATCACTACTTTTTTAGGCTCTACCTGCCGCTCGGGTTGATGCTCAAAAATTTTATCTAATATATTAGAAAAATTGATATTCTTTGTGACATCCTGTGCTTCAAAAAGATCTGATTGTTGTTCCGTTATTTGTCTGGTAACAGTGACGCATTTAGGGCACATTTCAAGATGGGCACTCACCGCAATTGATAAAGACAGAGGGAGTTGTGCAGCGCTATGGCTGGCTAATAATGCGGATGTTGGATGATGTTTAATCAAGATCTGCCTCCAATTTTGATTTTAATTTTGATATCGCCAATCTAAGCCGGGATTTAACCGTACCTAAGGGGAGATCAAGATGAGTGGCTAATTCCTGTTGAGTCATTTCTTGCAAATAAATAGCTTCAACGACTTGTTTTTGCTCTAAGGGTAAACTTCCCAGATGGCTTAATAATAAGCGATTCTGTAAATGATCATCTTTATCATCCGGTACTTGCTGCTCAATAACCGGCCAAAGATCATCACTGATCGTATCTTCTTTCTGAGTTTGTTTTTTACGCAGCATATCGAAACAGTAATTACGCATTATGGTGTAAATCCAAGTGCTGGCTTTACCTTTATCCACATTAAACAAAACGGCTTTTCGCCACACTAATAACATCGTCTCTTGTACCAAATCCATTGCCAGTGCTTCTTGTTTAAAACGCTGCATACCGTGCGCACGAATTCTCGGTGCAAACCATTTGAACAGCTCAGAAAAGGCTTCTTTATCCTGCTTGGTTGCAACCAATTTTAACCACAAATTTATTTTTAATTGTTCACTATCTAGTGAATTAAGTTTTGTATTATTCAATGTAATGTCCGTCGAGTTATGAGCTATTCTGGCTATCATAGTTTATATTACCCTTCCAACATTATAAGAACAACTTATCTGTATGAGACACTCTATACGGTCAAAATTTGAGATTAGATCATTAAATAATAATTTTTATTCACAAACAGCTACTGAATTACTTCACGGATAAACTCAACAGTAGGCTCTGGGCCGCTTTGCCGAGCAAGCCAGTATTTTTTATCGGCAGGCACAGGTAATATTTCTAACCAACGCTGACAAATCCAGCTCAAATTATTAAAGCCTTGTTGATTAACTTGTTCCACATGTAAAGGTATAGACGTTAAAACGGCTTTTAAGGGGGCCAGCATAAACTCATATTGAGGCGTCATTTGAATGCTTTCCCATCCATCTATCAGAGTTACATCAGCATGCCTTAAACCGTCAGAATCTGAGCTTACATCGTCAAATGTAAATCTATCAGTGCCTTTGATATCAATAATTAAAAAACCATTTTCGTCCTGATCAAAATTATATATTTCAACGCGAATGCCTATATCATAGAGATTATGCCCTTCCTTCGGCAGGCATAATCCAAAACCTTGCCCCGTTGACATAGCCTCTGCTACTAGCCTCTTATAACGTGGTTCAAAAATACGTAACCTTGTTAACCCTTCGGGCAGTAAAAAAACAGGCAGTGGAAATAAAGCTAATCTCATATAATTCTCCTTGATATTCCTAAGGATACGAGAGAGCCGTTCAATTTGATCTCTTTCAATGGCGAAATAGGTTATAAAAACACGTAACTAAAACAAAATAACCCTTTATGTCCCTCTATTGATAGGAATAAGCATTAATTTTTTTATTGTGAAGAAAATAGGGTGAAGAAAAATAGGGGTATGGGAAAATCCAAAGGGTTAGAAATATTTAAGCGATTGAATAAATAATTTTTTAATTGCTATTATCTTTAATCGTTATTAACTGCTATAAAGTTATTTTCACCGCGCTATAAGGAAAAACAATGCTTCATAGAATATTTTTTATCTGCTTATTAACATTGTCCTCATTGTCTACATTACCTTCGTTTGCAACCGCCCTTCCCTATACCTTGAAAATCACCGAGCAGGAGCTGCAGGAGAAACTCACTAAAGAGCTGCCAATAAAAAAAGAAGCCGCTTATATTTCAGCTAAAATATACGATTCTCGCGTCGATTTAATTGAAGGAAGCGATCAAATTGGAGTATTTACCCGTATCGATATCACTGTACTTGGAAATATAAAAGGATCTGGCTGGGCGTATGCAAAAGGGGTCATCACTTACAATGCAGAAAAAAAGGCTTTTTACCTTATTAATCCAAATATTATCTCTTTAGAAATAGAAAATATACCACCGGATTTAATGCCAGAAATAAAAAAAATTGCGCAATTAAGCTTAGAAAAGGCAGTGCAGTTTTCTCCGTTCTACCTATTTAATGATCAAAAGACACAAGAAAAAATGGCCAACTCGTCATTACAATCAATTTTGGTTAAAAACCAAACATTGTTAATCAAAATGAGCCTTTTATAAAACCTATTCGAATCCTCTTTAGGTTCAAAAGGGGGTGTTTTTCTTAGTAAAGGGCTTGATTTGTCTTGGTAAAGGACTCGCGCGTTTAAGTGCGTTCAGAGAAATATTAAAGTATAATATCGGCGATTTTTATTAACCAGATGGTATTCCAAGTGACAGAATTAACCCTTACAGCTATTAGCAAGCAATTGACTGCATTAAATTTCAATGCGGATAAAATCAAAATTATAACCGTCAGTGCAATGGATGAGGCCGCTTTAAACAACTGTACCAGTAAAGAAAATGAGAGTTTTTACAACAGTTATATGAATGTCATTTATCGCCGCGGTGAAAGGTATGTACTTGGTTACCGTTGTGAAGACCCTTTGCTTGAACATGCCATCATTAAAATTGGGGATCGCTACTTTGATCCGACACAACAGGCGAATAGTGAATTTATCCCCTATCAGTTTGCTGTATTAACTGAGTTTAAAATCTTCGATATGATGAAACATGCCAAAACAAACAAAGATTTTCCGCCTGATATTGATTACTTGCTGACCAAGAAAAAACATTTCAAAAATATTATTAATAGCGAAAAATAAAAAATCCTGTTCGTATAAAAAAAAACCATACGCTCAATTTGACTTTATCAGCGTATGGTTTTCAGATTAAGAATAAGCCAGTGCAATATTAATTAGCCATTTTTTAACTGTGATTATTTTTAACTGTGATTAACAACGGCATTAAACTCTTCAGCCGAAAGCACCCCATCACCATCAAGATCTAACTGCTCAAAATTAGGGCGATAATCACGATTTCCTTTGTGATGTCCTTGTCTGCCCTGTTTACCCATATCGAAACGGGCATTAAACTCATCGGCCGACAGTGTGCCGCTGGCATCGCTGTCTAAATTATCAAAATGAGCCAATAAACGGCCGCGCACTTCATCTTTAGCTAAAAAACTGTCATTATTAATATCCAGCTGCGCAAAGGTCGGATGATTATAACCATTTTTTTGGTGATGATCTTTGTGATGCCCTTGTTTACCCATCTCTACACGGGCATTAAACTCATCGGTTGACAGTGTGCCGCTGGCATCACTGTCAACGCTATCGAAGTTTGCTAATAAGCGTCCACGCACCTCATCTTTAGATAAAACACCATCGGCATTTGCATCCAATTGGGCAAATGTCATGTGATGTTTATTGACTCTCGAGGTTGCAGCATTCTGATTTTGCTCCGCGGCAAAGGTTGAATGGGTTGTTGCCATTAATAAAGCGCCGGTAATCAACAGTAATTTTTTCATAATGTTGCCTCTTTTATTGTTGTTGGAGAATTAAGTATTCTATTTAGAAAATCATCCCCCTTGGTAGGTAATGATTTTCTTTATGAATAAACTATAGAGGGCAACTGTGCAGGAAATATGGAGAAAAAAAGGATTTTTAAAGCGTTAATTTGTAACTAATACCGTAAATGGATTTAATGCATTCACTTTCCGGAGCAACATCCTGCATTTTTGATCATCAATCGATTATTTAGGATATCCATGGAGTGTACTAATCCCTTCCTAAAACGATGTAAAATATTTTCAACTCTAATCACTCGCTCTCTGGGACTGTAGGGTTTACAGATGTAATCGTCTGCACTCAATTCGATCAATCTCGTCAACCCTGCAGTGGCCATCACCACAGGTACCTGACTGAAAGTGCGCAACTCCCAGTCGATATTGAGGCCGTTACGCCGGGGCAACATTAAATCAAGAATCAGTAAATCGGGCTGATGGCATTATGCCAGTAACCTAACGCTTTAGTGGGTGAGATTACTGGACAGTTTTTTGCTTATTTACGCCTCTAACGACCATTCGGGGCTGTGGTAACAGATATATGGACGTCGCCCGTTTATTAGTGGGTTGGCATCAGAAAGATTTCACGCACATTACAACGCTGCTCAGCTTCAATAGCAAATAGTACCGCTTCAGCGACATCAACCGGGTCTAATTTATCGGGTTTAGGCTCATCAAAAAACGCAGTGTTGACCATGCCAGGGGCAATGGTGGTGCAGCGTCCGCCCCATTGAGCCATTTCTTCAGCCAAGTTCTGACCAAAGCCATAAGCAAACCATTTACTGGCACCGTAAATGGAACCTTTATGTGCCGTACGCCCGGCCACTGAGCTGGTTAAAATAAAATGCCCCTTGGTCTCACGCAAGTTGGGTAGAGTTAACTTGGCCGTCCATAACAAGGCTTTGATGTTGATATCGATCAGTTTTGACCACTCATCTGGATCTCCCTGTTCTGTACCTGAAATGGATATTCCGGTGCCCGCGTTAGCGAAGGCCACATCCAGTCTGCCAAACTTGTTGATGCCAGCTTTTACTACCTTTTCTAATGCATCAAATTGGGTGGCATCGGCGGCAACAGCCAGAGCGTTATCTTCCCCTAGCATTGCTACCAGTTTATCCAATTTTTCTTGTCTGCGGGCGGTCAGTATTACCTTATGTCCACTTTTGACTAACGTTTTGGCTGTGGCTTTACCGATACCGCTGGATGCACCTGTGATTAACACTATTTTCTGTTTTGTCATATAACACTCCCTTGGCTGTAAAAAAATTAATGCGCTTAGTATATTAATTTTCTTCATTAATACAAACTATTGGGCGCTATCACCCAGTAAAAATCATTTAATTGTGGTTTAAAGAAACTTTTTTTAATTTCCCCGTGATCATCTATTTTTATATAATCGCAAATTAGCCAGTATGTTATACCAAAAGCACTAAAAAGATGATCACCCTTGCTGGTTAAAATTATCCCTAACTGCGTTGTGAGTCTTATTCAGAACATCCTGTTCTTCTCCACTTTGTGGCCAGCTAAAGCTGTTCAAAATCGTTCCATACCATTTTGTGAAGGAGAATAACGATCGAATGCAACTCACGCCTTGTTAGTACTCATTTTTCCTTCGCAATCATTGATCACTTCATTAATTCTTTTGGTATTACTCATCGGATATAATAGGCACTTTAATAAACGCTCCTTTTCTATAGCGTTAATTTGTAACCAATACCGTAAATAGATTTAATACATTCACTTTCCGGAGCAACATCCTGCATTTTTTTACGTAAATTTTTGATATGACTGTCAATCGTCCGGTCAGTTACAATACGGCCATCGGAGTATATTTGGGTCATTAATTGCTCGCGACTAAAAACCTGTTCCGGATGTTTATTAAAAACTGACAATAAACGAAACTCTGCCGGGGTCAAAATAATCGTCTGCTGATTAAGCGAAGCCATCATTTTTTGTTCATCAATCTGCAATCCAGCATATCCCTGCAGTGTGCCGTTTCCTTCCTTGGAACGACGTAAAATATTTTTAACTCTAATCACCACCTCTCTGGGACTGTAGGGTTTGCAGATGTAATCGTCTGCCCCCAATTCCAATCCTAAAAGGCGATCAATTTCGTCAATCCTTGCGGTGGCCATCACCACGGGTACCTGACTGAAAGTGCGCAACTCCCGATAAATATCAAGGCCGTTACGCCCAGGTAACATTAAATCCAGAATCAACAAATCGGGCTGATAATTTTTAACCCAGTCGATGACTTCCAATCCATTATCAATAATATGCGTTTGAAATCCAGATTGTATAAAGTACTCACATAATACGCTGGCGAGCGCCGGTTCATCTTCAACAATCAGAATCGTTTTATCTTGATAATTCATCTTCTAAATATCCTTGGCAGGGAGGGTTATTTTGATTTTAAGGCCGCCTAAAGGTGAGTGATCTGCACCAATCTCCCCACCCTGTGCTTTAACAATATTTTGGCAAATAGATAAACCTAAACCAGAGCCTCCATTGGCTCTGCTGCGTGATTTATCAACGCGAAATAAACGCTCGAAGAGTTTTGGCAGAGCATCATCGGGCACGGCGGGTGCACTGTCTTCGATAATCAATTCAACCCTATTGAGGCGCTGCGACAAAGTAAGCTTAAGCTGTCCATCCGGGTCAGTATAACGATAACTATTTTCAAAAAGATTTAAAATGAGCTGCGATAGTGCGTTAGGATCAGCCTGCAACAGAGTGGCTTTACTGGAATCGTAACAACGCTGCAGGTGGATATTTTTTTCAGCTAATCGTAATTCATTCTGATTTGCAATATTATCTAACAACCGGGTTAAATTTACCCGCTCTGTATTTTTAGTCAGCACACCTGCATCAGAAAGTGATAATTGATAAAGATCATCAACAAGGCGACTGAGATTCATTACCTGCTCATGTAATGATTTAATATATTTAGGCTCAGGTTTGCGAATACCATCCTCAATAGCTTCTATTTCACTGACTAAAACGGCAATAGGTGTGCGTAATTCATGGGAGATATCCGCAATCCATTGCTCTCTAGAGACTTTTTGCAGCTTAAGCGTATTGGTTAAATGATTAAAAGTTTTTGATAATTCAGCTAACTCATCCTGTCCCTTCACCGGGATTTGATAATTAAAATCCCCCCTTTGTAAGGCCTTTACACTAAGGCCAAGATTCTTTAAAGGCTGAAGAAAATGTCGCACTAATAAAGCTGCAACCACAAAAGAAAACAGCGCCGCCCAGGCGGCAATCCAGTAAAAATTATTTAATTGCTGTTTAAAGAAAATTTTGGTTAATTTTCCCGTGATAATCTCTTTTTGTATAATCGCAATCCAGCCAATATTTTGTTCATCCAATATAATGGGCACTTTAATAAACTGATCTCTTTCATTGCGCTCTTTCATTTTTCTGGCGCGATCCAGCACCGCTTCCCCCTGTACATTTAATAGAAAAATGCGCGGGTTTATTAAAAATTGTTCTTGAGGAGGACGATCTCTATGCGAATTAGCTCTTTCTCTGGCAGGATGATTTCCTACTTTTCTTAAAAGATTGGTCCATAAATAGGGCTGTTCTTCAATCATTCTCCAGCCATTTTCAGGCGAGTAATATTGGCTGATTTTTTCAGCAATAACCTGCATTTCTTCTGTTTCCCGGTGGTTAAGGTAGTTCTGTAATCCGGTTTGAAAACTATTATTAATAAGCAGCGCCATGCCGACCATCATGATAGAGCTAATCAGCAACAACGAGATAAATAACTTACGGAAAAGGGTTAAACGCATTGAGGTTATCCTGAGTAATTAATTTATAGTCTTCGTGTTATACCGCTCAATATTTATTGAGGCATTGAAAAGATTTAACCTATGGTAAGTAAATTCTTTATTATTAGCTACTGTGTTGGTTAATAGAGCATCTTGAAAAGCTAACTTAGTTGATGTCATTACGTCAGTAGTCTGCATTGAGCTATACTTTTAATATCATTTTCATGGAGGGGATATTCCGATGAGCATTGCAAACAAAGTGAGAGAATACTTGGATAAAAATCA
Organism: Psychromonas ingrahamii 37; assembly: GCF_000015285.1. NCBI lineage: Bacteria > Pseudomonadati > Pseudomonadota > Gammaproteobacteria > Alteromonadales > Psychromonadaceae > Psychromonas > Psychromonas ingrahamii. Next base: position 1,245,783 of record NC_008709.1, on the reverse strand, counting down.
TATCAAGTATCAGCTATTGCAACACAAACCAAGCAAAAATTCCCTTAGTTCTGCCATTCAAGCCCATATTAAAACATCACAACTTGTCAAAGCTATCATGCTTGAAGATCTTCAGGGTGGTAAGTTGATGGCAATTTTACCGGCTAGTCATAAAATCAGTTTAAATGCATTAAATACACATTTTAATCGCCAGTTTCACCTTATGAAAGAATCGCATATTTACGAAATTTTTGAAGATTGTAAACATGGTGCTGTCCCGCCTCTCGCACAGGCATATGAAATCAACAGAGTCTATGATGAGTTTTTAATGCGCCAGGATAATTTATATTTGGAAGCCGGTGATCATATTTCTTTAATACAACTTTCTCCGGAAGAATTTAAGAAACTAATGCAGTATTCTGTGCCTCTGAAGTTCAGCTACCGCTTATTTCATTAAGCTTGATATTTTACTGATGGACCCTGACAAAATAGTGAAAAATGGGTCCATTAATTGCTTCTATAAGACCAAAATTATTCATTTTTAAGATCAAAAACGATTACATTTATTGATTTTTTTATTGACCACCAGCCTGTATTCTGAGTTTTTCTGATTCCCAGCCTTTATAAATCGTGATCTCTTCCTCTTAGCAGGAAAGTTTTTTTCCTTTCTAGAGCAACCTTGTGTCAGATCAAATTTTTAATTATTTTTTCAACTACTTTAAGCTCATAAGGACTTAAGTTAATACAACAAGGACTTAATCGGGTGACTGCCGTCATCTACTTTATAGGTAAAAAGCAGGAGGTTAAAATGGATTATTTTTCTGTGTTAATGGATAACTCAGTCGTTGTCACTTTTACGATCATGATAGTGCTAAACGCTGTTTTTGCTGGTTATATGAAGTACCATTTCATAAAACGCAGTGACAAAAAATAAAAGGAATAAAAACCAAAAAATAGAAAGACAAAAACAAAAAAGTATTCTTTGCTTAAAAAACAAGTGGTGAAAATAGGTTTTCACCACTCTGTAAAAACAGACCTTAGGCTATGTATCAATCAAGCATTTTCTTTCTTATACCAAACGCATTAATTAAGTGACCAGATTTGCTCAATCCCTTTGGCAAAGTGTTTTAACCTCTTCTATCTGATGCCTAACGTTATTCCCTCCTCGACTAACCTTAACAACGATATGTACATCATTTTTAAATGCAAAATTGGCTAAATTATCGAATTTAATTGCCTGACTTGTGCAATATATTGGCGATGGAACAAGCCAGTAGGGTGCGCTCAGCACACGTATTTACACTGCTTGCGGTGCGCACTACCGATAAAATAAGACCCATTCCATTAATTAATTTGTCATGTTGATTCAATCTATTGAACAGAGTGTTTACATTCTCTCTTGATCACTGATAAAAATATTCCTCGGGCGGCTACATTTATTAATACCAAACGTATTAGCGTCTATTGACCTTTCCTGTGCATTTTTGCAGCAATTTGTGCGGGCATTATACAAGGTGGAGTCTGCCCTGTGTCGTTATTCTACCTAAGCAGGCGATAACGTAGTAGAAAGTGTGTAATAACTGATTATCAATCAGCCTTCGGCAAAATCATCAAGCAATCACTCGACGCTTTAATTGTGTAATAAAATTACATTTATTTAAAGCGAGGGAGATCTGCCTGTTTTAAAACCATTTTAATTACATTTTTCCATGTGGAAAGTTTGTAATTTCAAGGTTTTGTTTTATTTTAGTGATCTACATCTCACCCAGCCTGCCCTTATAGTTTTCTTATATCGTGACCTACTTATCAAAAACTAATTTGCTCCAGCCATTATTATGTGTTTTGTCTTAAAGTTACTATGCCATTTGTGATCTGAATCTACATCTATTTTTCTTTTTGACGTATTTTTGTAAGCAATATCACATATAGCTATTTACGACGTTCGCTTTTAAAATAATGTGGTACTTTTGCTCGTGAAATTTCAACCTCATTAATTATTTCACCCATTTTGGGTGAATGAAGACACTCGGAGCAAATTATGCTGTCATCACAATCCAAGATTAAAGTACAAAACTTTGGTCGCTTATTGTCAAATATGGTTATGCCAAATATTGGCGCCTTTATCGCATGGGGTTTAATTACCGCATTATTCATTCCAACGGGGTGGATACCTAACGAAACATTAGCCACCATGGTTGGGCCGATGATCAAATATATGCTGCCGCTCTTAATTGGTTATACCGGTGGTAAAATTATAGCCGGAGAGCGTGGTGCCGTTGTAGGTGCAATAGCGACAATGGGTGTGATTGTTGGTACAGATATTCCAATGTTTATGGGTGCGATGATTGTTGGTCCGTTAGGCGGCCTGGCAATTAAGAAATTTGATGCTGCCATTCACGGTAAAGTGAAAAGTGGTTTTGAAATGTTGGTTAACAACTTTTCATCCGGTATTATTGGTATGGTGCTGGCGATTATTGCTTACGTAGTGATTGGTCCTGCTGTTAAAATGTTATCGACAGCCCTTGCTGCTGGTGTTGATGTTTTAGTAGTCAATAACCTGCTTCCTTTGACTTCTATTTTTGTTGAACCGGCAAAGATTTTGTTCCTTAATAATGCGATTAACCATGGTATTTTCACGCCGCTGGGTATTGCGCAGTCAGAGTCTCTTGGTCAATCTGTTTTCTTCTTAATTGAAGCAAACCCGGGTCCAGGTTTAGGTCTTCTTTTAGCCTACATGGTGTTCGGTAAAGGTTCTGCAAAAGAAACAGCTCCTGGTGCCGTCATTATCCACTTCTTTGGTGGTATCCATGAAATTTACTTCCCTTATGTATTGATGAATCCGCGTCTTATCCTATCTGTTATTGCAGGTGGTATGACAGGCGTATTCGTTCTTACTCTATTCGATGCCGGTCTTATCTCTCCTGCATCTCCTGGTTCTATCTTTGCTGTTTTAGCCATGACGCCTAAAGGCGCATATATGGGTATTCTTCTATCTGTTGCTGCTGCTGCCGCTGTTTCTTTTGTTGTGGCATCTATTCTGATGAAAACACAAAAAACGGTTGCCGGTGATGAAGTTGCACTAGAAGAAGCTGCAAACCAAATGCGCGACATGAAGCAAAGCGCTAAAGGTCAAGCAACAGGAAATGACCGCGTTGATATGTCTGCCGTTAAAAAAATCATTGTTGCTTGTGATGCAGGTATGGGTTCAAGTGCAATGGGCGCAAGTCTATTACGCAAAAAAGTGCAAGCTGCAAATTTAAATATTGAAGTGATTAATACTGCGATCAATGATTTGCCTGGTGATGTTGATATTGTTGTTACTCATAAAGATTTAACCGACAGAGCACGTAAGCATGCGCCCAATGCACAGCATATTTCATTAACTAATTTCTTAGATAATGCGATGTATGACAATTTGGTTAAAGATCTTAAATCGGCTAAAAGCTAGATTGAGCAAAAAAGCCTGAAGGTCCTATCTTTCAGGGACTCAAGGCGACTAAATATTAAAGGCTAGATTTTCTAGCCTTTTTTATATTTAGGGAAATATTTATGATAAAAACGATACATTTTTGCCATTTTTTATTGGTAAGTTTTATCGGATGCATGTATTGCAGTAACCCTGATGCATTATTTACAACCGACTGCTGACCGTTAAACAAGCCAAGCAGGCTTGGAAAAGCTTAAATAATCATGCGATGAAGTCCTGCTTTACGACATTTATTTAACCATTAGATAGAAAAATAATGCCAACATTTTCTCGCCTAAAGTTTGATATTGATATTGTCGAAACGCTTTCTGAAGCGGAAACAGCTTATGTTTTTTTTACCGCCAGTTTTGATCTGTTTGAAGATGCCATTGATATTCTAATTCAAAATGTTTTTAGAAAAGATGATTATGCGGTGAAATATGCTGTGGAGCCCTTATTAAACAATGATGGTCCATTGGCACAGTTAGCTATTCGTATCAAACTGTTATACGGGTTAGGGTTATTATCTCAGGACGCCTATCAAGATATTGAGAAGTTTATTGCCTTAAAAACGTTTGTTCAGTCCGAAGGTGAATCAATAGATTTTCTTTCACCTCTGCTATTTGAGCGCATAAATGCGATTAGTGCAGTGGCTGAAATGATTCCTATTAATGCAGATGATAATCAACCAGAAGAAAGTTCGCATTTTATAGTGCAGATGAAACTGGATCATAATAGACAGGTCATTAAGTCGTCATTGATTCTGGCCATCACTGAAATCATAAAAGAACTGCATAGAGATACTTCATTAAGTTAAAAACTATTCCAAGGTAGCAAGAATATTCCGCTGTTATCTAGCAAGGAGTGCATGTTCCTGCGTGGAACAATCCACACTAAAATACCCTGTAAAAGAACATACTCAAACTCTGAATACCCTTATCGATCATTAAAAAAAAACGCCCGATGCAGTGCATCGAGCGTTTTAAAAGGGTAAAAATATCAACTTACCTCAAAACCAGATTTCCCTGATCATTTAATTAAAGAAAGTCCCTCGCAGAACCTAATTCTAAAATTAAAGCGTTGCCAGTGCAGCATTTAATATTGTGCTTGGACGCATTGCTGCTGCCATTTTCACCGGATCTGTGTGGAAGTAACCGCCTAAATCAACTGGAGTACCCTGCGCTGCAGCTAACTCAGCCAGAATCTTTTCTTCATTGTCAGTAAGTACTTTGGCAAGGGGTGCAAATTTCGCCTGCAGTTCAGTATCTTTAGACTGTGCTGCAAGTGCCTCTGCCCAATACATTGCAAGATAGAAATGGCTACCACGGTTATCAATTTCTTTGACTTTACGTGATGGGGATCTGTCTTCTTTTAAGAATTTTCCATTAGCTACATGCAGTGTTTCTGCAAGAACGAGGGCTTTCTTATTGCCTGTTTTTTCTGCCATATCTTCAATGGACACAGCAATGGCTAAGAATTCACCGATCGAATCCCAACGTAAATGCCCTTCTTCAATAAACTGCTGAACGTGTTTAGGTGCACTGCCACCAGCACCTGTTTCAAATAAACCACCACCAGCAAGAAGAGGAACAATTGAAAGCATTTTCGCACTGGTACCAAGTTCTAGAATTGGGAACAGATCGGTTAGGTAATCACGTAATACATTCCCTGTAACAGAGATTGTATTTTTACCTTCTGAGACACGCTGCAGGGTAATTTTAATCGCGTCGATAGGCGATAAAATGCTAATATCCAAACCATCTGTATCGTGATCTTTTAAGTAATGATTTACTTTAGTGATGAGATTCCCATCGTGAGCACGTTTTTCATCTAACCAGAAAATAGCGGGTTGTCCGGTTGCTCTGGCACGGCTGACCGCAAGACGCACCCAATCTTGAATTGGAATATCTTTAGCCTGACACATGCGCCAGATATCACCTTCTTCAACAGCATGTTCCATTAAAGTATTGCCCGCTTGATCAATCACTTTAACGCTACCAGCTTCTTTAATAATAAAAGTTTTATCGTGCGAGCCGTACTCTTCGGCTTTTTGAGCCATTAAACCTACGTTAGATACATTACCCATAGTCGCAGGGTCAAATGCACCGTGTTCACGACAGAAAGAGATAGTCTCTTGATAAATGCCTGAGTAACAACGATCTGGAATCATCGCTTTAGTATCATGAAGTTTTCCGTCTAAGCCCCACATGCACCCTGAAGTACGGATAGCAGCCGGCATAGAGGCATCAATAATCACATCACTTGGTACATGTAAATTACTGATTCCTTTGTCTGAATCAACCATTGCAAGCGCAGGACCCGTTGCATAAGCTTCTTGAATATCCGCTTCTATCTGCTCTTTTTGTTCTGCGGGTAAATTTGCTATTTTGCTGTAAACATCACCCAGACCGTTACGGGGATCAACACCTAACTCGGCAAATAGCACTGCGTGTTTAGCAAACACGTCTTTAAAGTAAACCGTCACTGCATGACCAAACATAACAGGATCGGATACTTTCATCATGGTCGCTTTAAGATGCAACGAGAGCATAATGTTATTCTCTTTGGCATCCTGCATTTGTGTTTCGTAAAAATCACGTAATGCAGAACAGCTCATTACCGATGCATCAATGACTTCATCTTTTAATACGGGTGTTGATGCTTTTAATACTGAGACTGCACCGGAAGTAGAAGTAAATTCAATTTTGACATCATCAGCTTCCTTTAATACAACTGACTGTTCGCTGCCATAAAAATCACCTTCGGACATATCCGCAACATGTGATTTTGACTCTTTAGACCAAGCTCCCATACGGTGAGGATGATCCTGTGCATACTGTTTAACCGCATCAGCCACACGGCGGTCTGAGTTACCTTCACGTAAAACCGGATTTACAGCACTGCCTAATACTTTTGCGTAACGGGCTTTTGCTTCTTTTTCTGCTTCGGTTTTTGGGTCTTCAGGGTAGTTTGGAATATCAAAACCGTGTGATTGTAATTCTTTAATTGCGGCATGAAGCTGTGGAACCGAAGCGCTCACATTAGGCAATTTAATAATATTGGCCTGCGGTTGTTGAGCAAGCTCACCCAATTCGGTCAATGCATCGGCCTGTTTTTGTTCTGCACTTAAATTATCAGGAAAAGTAGCCAGAATACGGGCAGCTAAAGAGATATCGCGCGTTTCAACTGTTATATCTGCGGCCTGTGTAAAGGCACTAACAATGGGAAGTAGAGAATAGGTTGCAAGTGCGGGTGCTTCATCCGTCTGTGTGTAGATGATCTTTGCAGATTTATCAGTCATATTTATTCCTTTAACAAGTTTTAAGATGTTTATTGGCTAGTTATCTACTAAAACAATGGACCGTAGAGCAGATTTATTAGTTATAACGCATGGGTGACAATGTTGTGGATTTGTTACTTAGTGATATTTTCGTGCATCATAATAACGAAAAATGTTAAATAATCCAACAACCACCGCGCTATTTTAACTTTATTGACCCTTTTATATAATAGACAAAGCAGTATGGCTTCCCTTGTTTTGTCTATTAAACCTCTCTTCTGTTACAATTCATTTTTATTTATTTTAAGGTGTTTTCGTGGTTAAAACTAAAAATTCCAATAAAAAATCCATCTGGTTTTCGAAAGCTAAAATAGGCAATGCAGCAAAGCACCCTTCGGTCAAAAACAAAATAAATACACAACAGCTGCCGCCCGTAAGCGATGCAACACGCAAAATACTTTTATTTAATAAACCCTTTAATGTATTAAGTCAGTTTACTGATCAGGACAATCGTCAAACATTAAAAGACTATATTGATATTCCTGAGGTCTATGCTGCCGGTCGATTAGATCGTGATAGTGAGGGATTATTATTATTGACCAATGATGGTAAATTACAAGCCAAGATCACCGAACCCAACGCTAAAACCAGTAAAACTTATTGGGTACAAGTAGAAGGCAGACCGACTGAAGCGGATCTGCAAAAATTACGTGATGGCGTTAATCTTAAAGATGGTTTAACCCTGCCGGCCGGTATTGAGTTAATGGAACAGCCCGCTATTTGGGCGCGTGTACCCCCTATTCGCGAACGAGCCAATATTCCGACTACCTGGTTAAGCATTACTATTAGTGAAGGCCGTAATCGTCAGGTACGGCGTATGACGGCGCATATTGGTTTTCCAACCTTACGGTTGATTCGTTATCGGATTGGTGATTGGACAATTGATGATATTGATAATGGGCAATATAAATTGCTATAGGTTTTCTGTTTAGCTTTTACTTGTTGTTTTGATCGACAAATAAACTACACCTCATCGTCATTCTCTCAATGAGTTTGTAACCTAGCTGATTTGGTGTGATTGTAGGCTTTCGCTTGTAAGCGTTTGGTTTAACTTTTTTTGTTGGTCTTCCGCCCTGACGGCGTGTGACTTTCACTTGTTGTTTTAGTCGACAAATAGACTACTCATCGTCATTCTATAATGAGTTTGTAACCTAGTTGATGTGATTGGTTTGCAGGCTTTCGCTTGTAAGCGTTTGGTTTAACATTATTTGTTGGTCTTCCGCCCTTGATGGCGTGTAGACGATGAGAAACCGAAACGCAGTTTCGCAGTTCGAGGGAGTCATGCTCTTTCAACAGCAAAAGAAAAGTAACCAAAAGAATGCCGTCCGGGACGTTTTTTTATCTTACTAAATAAATCTCTTTTTAACGCACCAGTCCGGACAGCACATCCATGTGCAGAGCCGAACTTAGTGGAAACATCCATGTTTCCACTTGCTAAAGAGATTGATTGAGCAATAAAAACGGTCGGAAATTTCCTAACCGCATTGGTTTGGTGAACCTAGTATTTTGAATTCATAACAAAAAATGGGTATACAACCTTTTCCAATGAAAAAAACACAACCTCCTACTCTATTTTCAAAACTAATACACCCCGCTGTATTATTTCGATTCCATGTTTCCACCGCAAATACGGAATAATCCCCCTTACCACAATAGCTAAATCTTGTTACAAAATGTAACCATTTGATAAGTAGCCTCAAAACATGTAATGTTTATTTTTTCACAAATATTTGATGGCTATATTTCTTGTGGAAACACGGGATTTTACGTCTGATAAGACATTATATTAATCAGGTGTTATTTCAATGTTCAGTAAAAATACAAAAAACCCCTATGACTTTCTTAGTCATTCTGCGACATCTCAAACTATAAGTAATCGAATAAATGTTGTGAAAAATCACTTTAATTCTTCTGAGGAACGTCATAAGCAAGACAGAGATCAATTATTAAATCAGATAAGCCAAGAACCACATGAGGAAATGAAAGAAGAACTTGAATTAGAACTTCATTTCTTTGAGCATTTCTTTGACAGAATTCATCGTGTTTCGACTCTGCTGATCACTTATTCATTGCTAGAAAATTTGATGGCAAAAATATGCAAAGAAAAATCTGAAAGATATCAAATTTCTGAAAGCTTTGAAGAATATGTCAATATAAATGGTTATGGAGTCCCGAAATTTAAAGAGTACCTTCAAAAACATTTCAAAGCAGACTTTTCTGAGGATAAAATAGAAAAACATTGGTCAAAAATTTGTACTTTGAATAAATTAAGAAATGCCCTTGCTCACAGTGAAGGTGATTTAGATCAATATCGTCATTGTTCTGTAAGTGCATGTAAAAACTTATTGAACACCATAAAGAGTACAAAAGGTCTTAGTTTATACTCAAGTACAATAATTATCTCTGAACAATATGTTAATGAGAGCTTTGTAGCGGTAGAAGGTCTTTTGTTGCGTCTTGCCGAAATTAATATAAAAATGAATAGGCAGGAAAATTTTTAATATATTGTTTTTAAATGAAAATTAAATCTCGATAACGTGTGCTTTTTCTTAAAATGAAGAAATTCCACATCCTTGTTATATGTATATCAGATTGGAGTGTTTATTATTAACTGGTCAAAAATCGAAAAGGTATTCAGATTATTTTTCCCTGAGTTTTCTAACAAAGTTACTTGGGCTGTTATTATCACTGGGCTTGGCCTCACTTCGTCTTCCATTTTTCAAAACATTCTAAATGAAGTGCTTAAAAAGGAGTTTGATTTTCAAATCCTAGGTGCATATGACTCGTTGGTGGGTATAGTTCTGATAGCTTTGGGGTTAACTCATAATATTCTTTTACAAAGAGAAAAAACAAAAATCGAAGTAAATGGTAAATTTGATAGTGAATCTGAGGGGAAAGTTCTAGCTCGCGAACATGACTTAAAACTATTTCAAAAAATAACTGATGGCTTTGAAGAATACTTTCTAACTGAATATATATCCTCATTAAACGATGACCACTCATACAGCACAAGCGATAAAAGTAGGCTAAGAAATTTTGTTTATTATTCAGAAGAAACTGAATATGACTTTATCAATGCCGATCTTAATAAAAAATTTACTGAGTTTGGTCAATCGTTATCAACAGTTATGAATTGGACTGCAACTCATTTTTTTCATCATCCTTCACATCTCGTTATGGAGAATCAGCGGTATTGTTTATACCCTGAACTTAATCCTGATCGTGGTGGAGAAGAAGATACCTTAGGGAAATATAACGAACATGCAGTTGAAATTATAAATTTAACTGATGACTTATTTGAGAAGTACAAGCAATTTAGAACGAGTGTTAAGTACGAGCTATACATATAACGAATTATGGGACATACAAACCTTTTTTAATTGAGCGCCAAAGCCCACGGCTCTGCACAGGGATGTGCTGTCCAAGCCGGTGCGTTAAAAAGAGATTTATTTAGTAAGATAAAAACGTCTAGGCGAATTGAACGGCAGTTCAGTCTTATGAGCGGGAAAGGCTCTGCCGTCCCTGTATACCGGACTGTGAGTTATGCGACAGCATAGTGTCACGAGCGGGCTAAGCTCTGCGTGACCTGTTTTCTTTTGCTGTTGAAAGAGCATAACTCCCTCGAAGAATAAAAACCATCAGCTCACAAGCGAAGGCTTACAAACCAATCAAATCAGCTAAGTTATACACTCATTAGAGATTCTCGACTAAAGATCTCGAGAATGACAATATGTATTTTCTTTGGCTGTAGAACGAAAGACTAGACACAACGAAAGACTGGATAGCCAAACCTTTTCCAACAATGAAAGTTACAACAAGTGCTAGCAAGCGAAGGCCTACCCACCAGCGTTAGCCGAAAAATCCCAAGCCGGTGAATTGAAATCCAGCGTATTTCTCGCTAATAACCAGCCATAGTACTGTTACTTAATCCTCGTAATATCAATAGTTTGAGGTGACGCGCACAGAGTGTATGAAAATAACTTTGTTTGCTTGCTTTCATAGTAGACTCCGAGTTAAATGGTTCATTATTAAGCATACTTAGAGATTAGTTGCAAGACTGGTTTTTTTTCTGCCGCAGAGTGGCTTCGTTCAACAAATTTCGGCATTCGGACTCGATGCATTTGTCGCGGTTTTAGCTAAAAAAGGCAGCAAAAACAACACCAACTTACTCACCGGTGGTTATCTTTATGAGCACATCTTTTACAAAAATCATTTCGAAACCCTGATATGATAAATTATGGTATTTCTGTTGGAAAACAAAAGCCTGCAAAATAGAATTCTTCAGGGGATAAATAGAAGAATGTTGTTTTCGGACTGCCTCCTGCTGATCTATGCCTTGGAATTATTGAAAAAAATTAGAAGGGACAAAAATGAAAGAAAAAGTAAATCGGTTGGTGGTATTTTTGTTCCTGCTCGTTAGCATCTGTTTTTACCCATCAATGTCACAGGCCGTGCAAACTTCTACTGCGGCAGTCAATATACAATCGCCAATCACAGGCAGTCAGGTAGTGCCCGAATCTGACAGAGATAATTTGTCATTGACGGTTGAAGAACGTTCCTTCCTTGCTGTTCATCCTATTGTCCGAGCCCACAATGAACAGAACTGGATTCCGTTTAATTTCTATCGTGATGGGAAACCCCAGGGATTCAGCATAGATTTAATGAATATTCTGGCAAAAAAGCTTGGCATCAAAATCGAATATATCAGCGGCCCCACCTGGGATGAATTTATGGGAATGTTGAAGAACAAAGAGATAGATATCATAGGGAATATGGTGGAAACCGAGGATCGAAAAGAATTTGCGAATTTTACCCTGCCTACCATTAAAAATCCCCTTAATATTATCAGCAAAACCAATACGCCATTTAGAAATCTCAAAGAACTGGAGGGTCACACAGTATCTATTGTAAAAGGTTTTTGGTATCAAAATTTATTAGAAAAAAATTTCCCGGCTATAAAGCTTAATCTGGTGGATACCAATGTTGATGCGCTAAAAGATGTCGCTTTTGGGACTGCAGACGCCACCATAGATATTGGAGTCGTGATGCAGCATCTCATTCTGGAGTACAACATCCCCAACCTCACGATTTCTGGAGAAACTAAGATTCTAGGGGGAGAAAACTTTTATAATCGTATCGGCGTTCGAAAAGATTGGACACTTCTGGCGAGCTCCTTAGATAAGGCTTTGAAGTCGCTGACATTTCAAGAGAAATATCAGCTGAAAAAAAAATGGCTTACTATGCAATCAACCACGGAAAGTGCGCGTATAACATTAACTGAACAGGAACAGGGCTATCTTAAAATCCATCCGACAGCGTCAATCGCCTTAATAAGTGATTATGCCCCATTCACATATCAGGAGAACGGTGAAGTAAAGGGTTTTGTCAACGATCTGCTACTGCACATTTCTAAAAAAACCGGCCTTAAATTTGTCCAAAAAGTAGATCATTGGGGCAATAACCTTAATAAATTCAAGAAAAAAGAGGTCGATATCATTGCAGACATTTCTTATAAAAAGGAACGGGAATCATTTACCCTTTTTACCACACCTTATTATGAGATCCCCGTGGTTATATTTACCAGAGAGGACTTTAAAAATTTTCAAGGCTTAAAAAGTCTCAAAGGGAAAAAAGTGGGCATTCAGGAGGCTATCTTTTATGAAAAAGAACTTCGCGAAATGGGTGGAATGGAACTTGTCAGTTTTGATAATTATGAAGATCAATCTAAGGCCTTGGCCTATGGAAAAATTGACGCATTAATTCAAAGTCTGTCTGTTATTAATTATCAAGTTCGCAAATATGGTCTTAGCAATATCCGAGTTGCTGGCGAGTTTGAGCTGGAAGGCATAGGAAAAGAAGATTTGCGTTTCGGTGTTAGGACTGACAAAAACATATTATACAATATCCTGCAAAAAGGGCTGGATAGCATCAGTGAGGAGCAGTTGGCTATAATAACAAATCGCTGGCTTAGTACCGACTTGAAGGTAATAGATTCGAAAGAAAATAAACTTTCACTCTCCTCAGCTGAACAGCATTACCTCGAAAATAGAAATGAGATTCTGATGTGTGCCAATCCAAACTGGATGCCATTTGAGTCAATCAGCAAGGCTGGCATCCACGAGGGTATGGCGGCTGAATTTATGAGTATCATCAGTCAGAGAATTGGTAAAAATATCAAGTTGGTGCCAACAAAAAATTTCAGCGAGACCTTGAGTATTTCGAAACAGCATCAGTGTGACATTCTATCTCTGCTGCAGGAAACAACAGAGAGAAAAGAATATCTCAACTTTACTGAGCCCTACCTCCAGACCCCCATTGTTATTGCCACCCGGTACGATGAGCTATTCATCGATGATATAAATAAAATTTTAAATAGAAGATTTACGGGTATTAAAGACTTTGCCTATATAAACAAACTGAAGAATAAGTATCCTGGTATCATTATTGATGAAGTTTCCTCTGTCGAAGAGGGTCTTAAAAAAGTTCGTTCGGGCGAGGCCTATGGCTTTCTATTTTCCCTGGCAGCCATCCGCTATAAAATTCAACAATCAAGAATAACTGACATTAAGATCGCAGGTAAGTTTGATCTGAATAATGATCTGTCTGTCGCAGTGCGCAATGATGACACGATGTTATTTTCTATTATGCAGAAAGCGGTTGGGTCTTTAACAGACACAGAAAGACAAAATATCTATAATAAGTGGGTTTCCATCGTCTTTGAAAAAACCTTCGATTACGCCCTGCTTTGGAAAATATTGGCGATCTTTCTTGCGGTTCTGCTGGGTATTTTCTATTGGAATCGCAGATTGACAATGATGAATCGGGCCATCCATAAAGCCAATATGGCCAAAAGTGAGTTTCTGGCCAATATGAGTCATGAGATTCGAACACCCATGAATGCCATTATTGGCTTATCTGAGCTATCCCTTAATCAGGATATGACTCCCCAATTGAGAGATTATCTTTCAAAAATACATTCTTCTGGCAATTCTTTATTGGGAATAATTAACGGTATTCTCGATTTTTCAAAAATCGAGGCAGGGAAACTCGATCTGGAAAATATTGAATTTTCTTTGCTTGATGTTCTGGATAATATCTCCAATACCTTTTATTTCACTCTGGCCGAAAAAAATATTGAGTTGATTACCTCCATTGATCCTGATGTGCCCTGGCATCTTGTCGGTGATCCTCTACGAACAGGCCAGATATTCACCAATTTGATTAACAATGCCATCAAATTTACCAACAAGGGCCAGATTACGATTTGTGCTTCTTGCCTGGAAAAGGATGACAAACAGGTGAGATTGCTTTTTTCAGTCGCTGATACAGGTCTAGGGATTCCAAAAGACAGGATTGCCAGCCTGTTTGAGCCCTTTGCCCAGGCCGATGGTTCGACATCAAGAAAACATGGCGGAACAGGTTTAGGCCTATCAATTTGCAAACGATTGGTTGAGGAAATGAATGGCAGGATCTGGATTGAAAGTGAACAGGGAAAAGGAAGTGTTTTTTCTTTTGAGCTTGAGTTTGGCGTCAGTCAAAGTAATGAAGATAACAAATTACTGCTACCTCCTGCGCTGAGAGGCCTGCATGCCCTAGTGGTTGACGATAATCCCGTTACGCTAAAGGTAATAGAAAAGATGCTGATTCATCTAAAATTCAATGTTACTACGACAGAGTCTGGAGAAAAAGCGCTATCGGTACTGGAAAATGCGCTTGGAAATAACACTGTCGACCTGGCTATCATTGACTGGCAGATGGGTGGAATAGATGGCATTGAAACAGCTAAAAAGATAAAAGAAAATCCGTCGATTCCCAAAATGCCAATGGTTTTAATGTCTGGCTCTGATAGGGATGGTTTGCTTGGCCAAAAATCGAAACAGGTTGGCTTTGATTCTTTTGTGTTAAAACCAGTTAACCGCTCAATTTTGGTTGAGACGATACTGACTGTCTTTGGTTACAGGGATGATATCAATAAAAATCTGAAGAGAAAAATTAAAGTAGACTCGGCAAGGTTGGATGCAATCGGGGGTGCAAAAATATTGCTTGTTGATGACAATGAAATTAACCGGCAGGTGGCCAGAGAATTTCTGGAGAATGCGGGATTGTTAGTCACAACAGCGACCAATGGGAGAGAAGCGGTGAACTCAGTGAAAAGCCACGTATTCGACGCAGTGCTTATGGATGTTCAAATGCCTGAAATAGATGGCTATGAAGCCACTCAAAAAATTCGAAGATGGGAAAAAACGCGGGTTGATCTACAGCCTACCGATGGCTCTCCCGTTTTACCCATCATCGCCATGACAGCCCATGCTATGGAAGGCGATAAAGAAAGATGTCTTGCCGCAGGAATGAATGATTATGTCACCAAACCCATTGATACAAGACAATTGTTTGAGGCTCTCAGCAGGTGGATTAAGCCTGGCGATAGGAAAAAAGCTAACATTACAGCCGCCCCTGAAAAAGATGAGACTCACATCCCGAAAGAGATCAGTGGAATTGATATTGTGACAGGACTTCAGCGGGTAGGAGGAAACAAAAAGCTTTATAAATCATTGTTATTGGCTTTTGTTGATATACATTCTCAAACAGTTCAACAGATAAGAAGTGCCTTAGAGAGCAATGAAATCAAAAAAGCAGCGGATCTTGCCCATACATATAAAGGGGTCAGTGGCAATATCGGGGCGACAGCACTATTTTCATTAACAAGCGAATTAGAACAAGTCATTAAGCAGGACTGGCAATCTGAAATCAATGGATTGCTGAACAAGCTTGAGGAAGAAACTAACATCATGACCCATTCCATTGCCCTATTGCTTGGGCGCGAGAAAAAGGTTGGAAATAGAGGGCCGGACTATAACGTGACGTCATCGCCTGTTGATAGTTCTCTTCTTCCAGTTGTCCTGGATTCATTGGCATCCTGCCTGCGGGACAATGATCTTGATGCCATCGATAATGTTAAAAAATTAGCGACTATAATAGGTGCTGACCATCAACAGAGCTTGGAAGAAATTGAGGATCTGGTAAATGATTTACAATTTGAAGAAGCAGCCCTAAAATTGAAAGAGCTGTGCAGTGCACTTGCTCTTTCGACTTAAGGTGTAATTATGCCTGAGAAAGTAAAACAAAAAGTATTAATTGTCGATGATATCAAAGATAATATTAAGGTATTAATCGATCTGCTGAAACCAGAATATAAAACATTTTTTGCGACTAATGGTGAAAAAGCCCTTGAATTAGCTCAAAATATGTCCCCTGATATTATCTTACTGGATATTGTAATGCCAGAAATGGATGGCTTTGAAGTATGCCAGAAATTGAAATCTAACCCCATCACCTGCGATATTCCTGTTATCTTCATATCGGCAATGAGCGATATTGGGGATGAAACAAAGGGCTTAGAAGTCGGTGCGGTGGATTACATTACCAAGCCAATTAGTCCGGCGATCGTTAAAGCCAGGGTGAAAAATCATTTAAAACTTCAGGAAGCCATGCAGGAACTGAAACGACTATACAACACAGCACTTGATTCCAATCCCAATACCGGTCTTCCTGGTAATAACAGTGTTGCAAAACAGATTAAAAGTGCATTGGATACCCAAGAAAATTTGTGCGTTATTTATTCTGATTTGGACAATTTTAAAGCATTCAATGATAAATATGGCTTTGCTTTGGGGGATGAAGTTATCAAGTTTACCTGCCAGGTATTTCAAGATGTTATCGGTGAGCTAAATATCAAGGATGCATTTATCGGTCATATTGGGGGGGACGACTTTGTTCTGATTGTGCCGTCTGACCTGACTCAAACAGTTGCTGAAAAAATCATTCAACGGTTCGATCATGGTGTTATTAAGTTTTATTCCAGCAAAGATGCAGAAATCAAGTGTATCCAGTCTGTTGACCGCCAAGGTGAAAGCCAGATCTTCCCGATAATGTCAATCAGTTTGGCAGGTGTTGATTTGGCACATGGCATCTACAAGGAGTACATGGAAGTGAATGATGTCTGTGCGACCACCAAAAAAATAGCGAAATCAATGCCAGGGAGTAGCTTTTTTTTAAACAGACGAGATAAATGAGTCTGTTGATTTACTGGAATTTTGGTTAGAGAACAACAAAAGATGGGACCCCCAAACCTTTTTTTGAATACCGTACTGGTTATCTGTAAGCTTTCGCTTGTTGTTTTCATCGACAAATAAACTACTCCTCAGCGTCATTCTCGATATCTTTAGTCGAGAATCTTTAATGAGTTTGTAACCTAGCCGATTTGATTGGTTTGCAGGCTTTCGCTTGCAAGCTGATATTTTAGCTTTCGTCGTTGGTCTTCCGCCCTTGACGGCGTGTTACTTTTCTCTCAACAGCAAGAGAAAAGTAACCAAAAGAGTGCCGTCCGGGACGTTTTTTTATCTTACTAAATAAATTTCTTTTTAACGCACCAGTCCGGACAGCATCCATGTGCAGAGCCGAACTTAGTGGAAACATCCATGTTTCCACTTGCTAAAGAGATTGATTGAGCAAGAAAAACGTACGGAAATTGCCTAGCCGCATTAGTTTAGTGCTTTAGAAACAAAAAGCTTTGGTTGTCCCATCTGTATTTTAGCTTTCACTTGTTGTTTTAATCGACAAATAAACTACTACTCATCGTCATTCTCGAGATCTTTAGTCGAGAATCTTTAATGAGTTTGTAACCTAGCTGATGTGATTGGTTTTCAGGCTTTCGCTTGTAGTTGTTGGTATTCCGCCTGTGACGGCGTGACACTTTCACTCGTTCCCATGCGCTGCTTGGAAATGTAGAATATACATAGCCGATTTGATTGGTTTGCAGGCTTTCGCTCTAAGCATTTGTTGTAGTCTTTATCGTTGGTCTTCCGCCCTTGACGGCGTGTTACTTTTTCTCAACAGCAAGAAAAAGTAACCAAAAAGTGCCGTCCGGGACATTTTTTTATCTTACTAAATAAATCTCTTCTTAACGTACCAGTCCGGACAGCACATCCATGTGCAGAGCCGAAATTAGTGGAAACATCCATGTTTCCACTTGCTAAAGAAATTGATTGAGCAAGAAAAACGTACGGAAATTTCCGTAGCCGCATTGGTTCGGTGAACCTAGTATTTTGAATTCACAACAAAAAAGTGAGTGTCCAAGCTTTCCCGCCTTTCCACAATCGCTAAATCCCATCAAAAAATTAAAGCAACGATTCAAAGAACTCTGGGCACAGTTAGATACCCTAGAATCAACTAAGAAGATCGTCACTGGATCTCTTGGGCAAAGAGAGGTTATCGATACTGGTATGTTTACTAGTTGGAAAGTAAAAGTCAAAAACCTTCTTGTTATAGCATGCGGTGAAAATTCACAGCACTTCAAGGCATTTATAGAAGGTGAAAAACCCAGTTCAATGGAATCAGAATATAGTATCAAAAAACGCTTAGGAGCTATTTTCGAAGCTGCAAAAGAAGATTTTGAAGGCGGTTATTTAGTCTCATTGAAACAACTAGTTCAGGCCGAATTTTTTGAAAGTGAGTTAGAACAAGCTGAAGAATTATTAAACAACAAAAGATGGGACATCCAAATCTTTTTTAATTGAGAGTCCAAACTCACGCATATAAGAGCTAAAGACTGGACAGCAAACTTTTTTAATTGAAAGCTAAAGCCCACACCTCTTCAAGCATATAACCCGACTGTAGCGGCTAGGCAATTTCCGTACGTTTTTCTTGTGCTGAACAAACACTTTAGCAAGAGAAAACATGGATGTTTTCTCTAACCTCAGCCAGTACAGGGATGTAATGTCTGAGGTGGTGCGTAAAAAAGTGGTTGGGCAGTGCAAGAATAAAAAACGTGTCGGAACGGCATTCTTTTGGTTACTTTTCTTTTGCTGTTGAAAGAAAAGTAACACGCCGTCAAGGGCGGAACTCCCTCGAAGAATAAAAACCATCAGCTAGCAAGCGAAAGCCTACCAACCAGCGTCAGCAGCAAAAGCGGAATTAGTGAAACATAACAAATAAAATAACGAAAAATAGAATAGCCAAAGGCCACATACTTATACCCTTTGCATAAGTATGTTCGATAGTAATGCACGCCTTAAAGCTTAATATGTTGCTTAAATATGGATAAAAACTCATCCTTACGATGGCTTACTAATAACATTGTACTGTGTTTTTGTGTTGCTAAATGCTCTAAAAAGTTAAGTACTCTATGCCTATTAAGTTCATCTAAACCTTGGGTTGGCTCATCTAAAATTAATAAATAAGGCGATTTAACTAACGCTCGCGCAATTAATGCGAGCCGTTGTTCACCATAGCTTAAGCTTTGAAATAAACTCTTTTGGTGTGTTAATAACCCTATTTTATCTAACCACTGGCGAGCAATATTTATCTGGTATGGTGTTGTTTGTTGGTAAACACCAATAGAGTCATAAAACCCTGAAAGAACAACCGTTAATAGGTCACCATTTACTCTGTATTGTCGATGGAGTTCTGAGCTCACAATACCCATCTGTTTTTTAATTTCCCAAATAGCCTCACCGGAACCGCGTTTATATCCAAGTACATGAATATCGTTGCTATAACATTGTGGGCAATCCCCTGTAATTAACTGCATTAGGGTTGATTTTCCACTGCCGTTAGCACCAGTTATCAAAGTATGCTGCAAGGGTTTTATTTCAACATCTAAGTTTTCAAAAACATTGACACCATTATAATGAACAGTGCCTTTAGAAAGCTTAACTAAATATGGATGCTTATAATCTGATAATTCTTGCATATTTTCTGGCCAACTGGTTTTATCAGTTGCAGGACTTAATAAAGCATCCAATTGATTTTTAGTGTCAATATTGTCCAATTTACCAATCACATCAAATCGACCTCGTTCAATAAAGGCAATATTGTGACACCAAACAGGGATATCTTGTCGGTTACTTAACATCAGCAATACAGTCACACCTGTCTTAGATAAGCGCTCTAAGGCAATGGACAATGCTTCACATGATTCGCTATCTAAGCTGTCAAAAGGATTATCGCAGACTAAAAGCTCAATGCCGCTAAAGATGGCTTGTAGAATTAAAAGCTTTCTACTTTCACCTGTGCTTAATTGAATATACCTTGTTTCAAGTCGGTGGCTTAAACCAAATTCATTAATAAGTGGATCATTCAATCTATCTTTTGGGAGAAAGTTTTTTGCTTTAGTGCCCACATCGTCTGCATCGATATCATCTGGTGCTTCTAGTTTAAGCGTCTGCTCATAGGTATCTTGCTGCATTTCAAATGAAATGATCCCTACTTTCTCTTTATCAGGTGATTGTAATTGTTCAAAACTCGTTGGCTCTAGCGCGCCGGTTAAAAGCTGATTCAGATACTGCTTTCCAGAGCCATTACGGCCTAATACACACCAATTTTCATTTTCACGTAGTTGCCAGTTTTTGATGGTTAACTTGTTATGCTCAAAATTTACAATATTTATCATAGCGTATTCAGTTTCTTTTAAAGGGGGTTATTTGTTTTCTTTGGTATCTTATATCAAACTATTTGATTGAGGAAGACTGGACAACTATGGACGCACCACACCCAAGGAAAATATGACCACCAGCGCCTGAAAATAAGAAAATTAATTAGCTAAGATTCGGATATTTTCTCCTTATAAAATATCCCCTGTTTTTATCTTCACAAAAAAGAGAAAAGCTCCCCTTTAATCGGGTGTCCTTACTTTTTAAATTCAAAATCTTGATGTAAGCATCATTAAAAATATCAGCTATTATGTAGGATAGCCAATGACCAAATTCCTTAAATAAAAGGAGTTTTTACTGTTTTCTAGTTTTTGTTATTTAAGAGAGATATTATGAAACACGCAAACGCTTACCAACCTTTTTTTCTGTCCAGCCTTCAAAGAGTCCATACCCTTACTTTAAATGATCTGAAATGGACGGCATTTGAAGCACATGATTTTTTAGGTGATGGAGAAGACTGGGCATTAGTGATAGAAAATATGTTATTAGAAAAAAATCCAGAAATATTAAAAAAAATAAAATTTGGCAAAGAGAGGGATATGTTTTGTATTAGCAGTGAAGATAAAGATGCACTGCATGAAATTGCTGAAATGGTTGCTGAATTTTATGAAGATCGCGCCCTATTAGAGGAACAAATTGAAAAATATGCCAAGTACTAATTTGAACCCGGCAGATTTTAGGAGCACTCACTTAGAAAATTAATATTTTAAGATATAATAACAATAATACTGAGTAAAGGCCTGGCCTCACTAGAATCTACTTGTTATCAGCCGCGCAAAAAAAAAATTAAAATAACTTTTCCAGGTGCATTTTAACGAGAATTTAATCCTTTTAGTGAATGATTAAATCCTCGTTTTAATTCTCATTTAAATTAAGTGTTTTAAGATATGAAGGGAGCGCTTGCTTTATTTAATAACCAGCAGGCCTGTATCTGCACATCTCCATCGAAGCTCAACTGTGTGGAATTCTTATCGGTAAACACACGCGCTGACATTACCGCTTCCCCCTCATTAATAAAAACCTCTAATGACGAAGTATCAGAGAATATGTGCAGCTGAACCGAATCAGATTCGGCCAAAGACATTTCACGCACGGTATCTCCTTCGCGTATCAGGGTATTACTGCGATCAATATATAATCGACGCGATGCTGAATCTAGACGAATTTCACAATAACCGGACTCAGACTGGTGTAAACGTAAAACACTGCCCCACTGCATTGAAACTTGCAGCTCAAATGCTTTACTGTGCAAATCAAAAGAAGTTTCATCTTTCGATAGCACAATCGGCGTATGACGAAGCGTTGCCAACTCTTTAATGGGTTTTTGGATTAACGCACCATTGTCATAGGATAATTCCCGCATTGTGGTTAATTGATGTACCCAACCATTGTCGGCGCTCGGATGATCGATTTCATCGGGCAACCCCATCCAGGCACACATAATTCTTCGCCCGTCGGGGGTCTCTAATGATTGCGGGGCATAAAAATCAAAACCATAATCTAAAGGTTGAAAATCAGATAACAGGGCTTTGCCGCTTGTCTCCAGTTGCGCTTTGACAATACCGTTGTGATGCGGGGCGGTATGGCTCTTATCAGGCGATCTAATGCCCTGCGGGCCAATAACAATAAAGTCTTGCTGGTTTAAGGTGAAAAAATCAGGGCATTCCCACATATAACCAAAATCACCCAACTCGTCACCACACAGGGCAATAAATGTCCAGGTTTTGAGATCCTCCGAGTGGTAAATCGCTAAACGGCCAATTTCATCTTCACGCTGTACACCCAGCAACATTAACCAACGGTCATTATGACGGATAACTTTGGGATCGCGGCAATGCGGTGTCACCCCCGGTGGCAATTCAGGCACAACCGGGCCCTGTTTAGTAAAGTGAATACCATCCGTTGAAGTGGCCAAACATTGGGTGGTGTGTCTGTCTCGCTGCTCACCAATACGCACATTGCCGGTATAAAACAACATTAACAGATCATCCTGACTAATCGCGTGACCTGAAAAAACACCGTAGCTGTCAAACCAGTCCGAGGGCGTTAAAGCAACTGGTTGCCACTGCCAGTTCACTAAATCTTTGCTGGTTAAATGCGCCCAATACTTATCTTTGTGTACACAAGTATAGGGGTACCACTGATAAAAAAGGTGATATTGTCCTTGGTGATAAATAAAACCATTCGGATCGTTTAACAAACCTTGTGGGGGCGAGATATGCCAGTCGGGACGAAACTCACATTCAACGGGCGCTGTATAAGGCGTAATGTCCTGCCGCTGTTGATCACTGATTAGCTGGCCAATCTCTAATAGTTGCGCCCCAAATTCATCTTTATTTTCAATAACAGTTTGCTGATAAGTCACCTGCTTTAGAGTTAAATTATAAGCTTGTTGTTTTGCCTCTGCAGATAACAATTCAAACTCATGAATCTCAATAATAATACGCGAATCAGGGATAAGAACACGCTGGATATTATGAATACCACCACAGTCTTTAATAATTGAGAATAACGACATATAACACCTGTATTAATTCATAAAAAGTATAAATATAAATGGGAACGTTTGCAGAATATAAAAATAAAGGCATATTTGCAATAAGATGATTTTTTATTTAAACAAAAAAATCTTTGATTGCTGTTTATACAAACCCGCAATAAACGAACTAAGACGTTTTATTTTCTGACAAGTAACAACTTTCCCGATCGATAATTTCAAAGCTCATCACCAGTTTACTGACGCTTGACTGTTTATTTTCAATTAAATCCAACAACATATTAGCTGACTTTTCTCCTGTTAAATCAAATGCATAAGAAAATGTTGATAAGCTTGGGGTAGATACTTGACTTAACTCGTCATTACCCACTCCCAGTACTTTAATCTCTTTCCCCGGCACTTTACCCGATTCAGAGATTGCCTTCATTGCCCCTATTGCGATTCTGTCTGTCGCACAAAACAAACCGTCTAATTGTGGCCAATCAATTAATAGCTGTTTAGTCTGCTGGTAACCAGATTCAATTGAAAACGCGCCACGGCTGTGAAAAAGTGGCGAGATCTGCTTTGTATGCTGCAATGCTTGTCTCAATCCTTCAAAACGGCACTGGTCCACAGCAATATCCTGACTGTTGACCCCAATAAAACCAATATTTGATGCGCCCGCGCCAAACAGTCTCTGCCCTGCGCTGAAACCAACACTCAGATCATCGTAAATGACACTGGGAATATTAAACAGAGATCCGTCCTGCCCGATTAATACCACGGGGGCTTTAGATTGTTTGATCGCATCAACCAATGCCGAATCTAAATGGGTTGCGTAAAGTAATATTCCTTCAACACGTTTTTGATTAAAACGCTTTATATATTCAATCTCTTGTGCGTGATTTTGCTGACTGTTTGCCAATAAAACGTACTTACCCGCTTGATCAATAATCGAACTTAGACCATCAAGGCCTTTCGCAGTCGCATTTGAATACATACGCGGGACTATCACGCCAATAAGATTGGTTTTCTGAGATTGCAGATCCCTGGCAACTTGATTTGCGATATAACCGCACGCGTCGATTGCTTTCTGAACCTTTTCTTTGGTGCTCGCTTTCACACCGGACTCATTATTAATCACGCGAGAAACGGTCGATTTTGATACCCCGGATAATTTTGCTACGTCATGCAGGCCTGTCATGGCTTGTTTCCTATAATTTGGGATCGTTTGCAGGTATGTTAACAAAAAATAAGAAGTTAAGCGTAACAAGTAGCTTTTTTGATTGCTTTTTAAGCAAAAATAATGACATTCATCACACTTACAAGCTGTATCACTTGAATAAAGCGTATGGCTGCCTGAATATGCGTTTAGCAAACGTTCCCAAAAAACAATTAATAACCTTTTGTAAGTAGCATGACTATTACAGAAATGATCATACGGAGTATAAAGATGAATTACCCTAAAGTTGCAAGCCAGCTAATAGAAATGCTTGGCGGTAAAGATAATATTAAAGCACTGGCGCATTGTGCTACGCGTTTACGTCTTGCGATTAACGACGAATCCCTGATTAATGAACAAGGCATTGGCGAACTTGAAGGTGTTAAAGGCCAGTTTAAGGTCGCAGGTCAATACCAAATCATTTTTGGTTCCGGCATCGTTAACCAGGTTTATACGCAGATGACAAAACTGACTGGTATAGATGAGATGAGCACCAAGGATGTTGCCTCTGCAGGTGCCGAGAAACAAAATATTATCCAACAAGCGGTTAAAGGCTTGTCAGATATATTTGTCCCTATTATTCCGGCAATCGTTGCCGGCGGCCTGTTAATGGGTATCTTTAACCTGTTAGTCGCACCGGGATTATTTATTGACGGACTGTCACTGGTTGAAGCGAATCCGGGGTTAGCCGATCTTGCTGCAATGATTAATACCTTTGCTAATGCGCCCTTTGTATACCTTCCTATTCTTATCGCATTTTCTGCCAGTAAAAAGTTTGGTGGCAACCCCTATTTAGGCGCTGCGCTAGGCATGTTGATGGTTCACCCGGACTTACTTAATGGTTGGGGATTCGGTGGTGCAGCGGTTGCCGGTGATATTCCGGTTTGGAATATCCTTGGTTTTGAAATCCAAAAAGTGGGTTATCAGGGGTCTGTATTACCGGTATTAGTCGCAGCCTTTATTCTAGCCAAAATTGAAAATGGCCTGCGCAGATTTATCCCATCGGTGTTAGATAACCTTCTAACTCCCCTGCTTGCTCTCTTTATCACCGGTGTGCTTACCTTTACCATTGTCGGTCCCTTCACCCGTGATCTTGGCTTCCTGCTGGGTGACGGTCTGAACTGGTTATACGATTCTGCAGGTTTCATCGGTGGCGCCCTCTTTGGCTTCATCTACGCTCCCTTTGTCATAACAGGTATGCATCACAGCTTTATCGCGATTGAAATTCAACTGCTTGCTGATATTGCAGTGACGGGCGGTACCTTTATCTTCCCTATTGCAGCAATGTCAAATATTGCCCAAGGCGGTGCTGCATTAGCCGTCGGATTTACAACCAAAGATATCAAAATGAAAGGTATTGCAATGCCATCCGGTGTGACGGCGCTGCTGGGTATTACCGAGCCGGCTCTGTTTGGTGTTAACTTGAAACTTCGCTATCCGTTTATTGCGGCAATTTGTGCAGCAGCCGCTGCAAGTGCATTTATTACACTCTTTAATGTGAAAGCCAGTGCGCTAGGCGCAGCCGGTCTACCGGGCATTATCTCTATTCGTCAAGGCGATGTGACACCTTATGTTATGGGCATGGCGATTTCATTTGCAAGCGCATTTGTGCTAACAGTAATACTCGGTAAACGTGCTGACGCGAAAAATAAAAAACAAGCTGAAGTAATCCAACAAGCGACGGCATAATAGTCATTGGTTAGATATTATTTGAAAAACCAGTAGTGCTTATCAGATACTGGTTTTTCTGTATCAAAAACAGTATTCTCAATAAAATACTGGTTTTTTACGATAATAAAGGAGTGGTTATGAATAAAGTTTGGGTTACCGGCGATGCCGTTGTAGATTTAATTCCAGAGAATGAAAAAAGCTATCTAAAATGCCCCGGTGGTGCGCCGGCTAATGTGGCGGTTGCGGTCTCAAGATTAGGCGGGGATAGCGCCTTTTTTGGCCGTGCCGGTCAAGATCCATTCGGTCAATTTATGAAAGAAACGCTCAATAACGAGGGCGTCAATACTGATTTTATGATCCTTGACCAAGCGCAACGCACCTCTACTGTGGTTGTTGGCCTAAGTGCATCGGGTGAGCGTAGTTTCACCTTTATGGTTAAGCCAAGTGCGGATCAATTTTTACTGCCAACAGATATCCCTGATTTTTCAAAAAATCAGTGGTTACATCTTTGCTCCATTGCACTGGCTAACGAACCGAGTCGCAGCAGCACTTTTTTAGCTGCCCAGAAAATTAAATCTGCAGGCGGATTTATCAGTTTTGATCCCAACCTGCGTGATGAAGTATGGGCTGATCCAAGCGAAATAAAATCAGTAGTATTAAAAGCGGTAGCCATGGCTGATGTGGTTAAATTTTCAGATGATGAACTGCTGTTTTTAACCGATACAAAGTCAATCGACGCAGGCTTGGAGGCAATCAAAAAATTTCAAAATCCCCTGGTGCTTATTACGCAAGGTGCAAAAGGCGCATTAGTTATTACTCAGGGCAACCAAGAGCTCATTGCAGGTAAAGCGGTTAAACCAATAGATACGACCGGCGCAGGAGATGCTTTTGTGGGTGGATTAATCACTTATCTTGCGCAAAGCAGCAACTGGCGTGATATTGAGCACATTCGCCATGCAGTACAATGGGCAAATGGCTGTGGTGCTTTAGCCACGACCCAAAAAGGCGCAATGACCGCCCTGCCTTTAAAAGATCAACTGACACAATACGTGGCCAATTTGTAATCCGTTTTTAAGCAAGTTACTTTGTGATAAAACCAACCTTACTTTCTAGACATAAGCGGTTTAAGCTGGTGAATAGTCGCAATAAGCACGGCTTATAAGCCTCTAATAAGGATAAGATAAATTGTCATCGACCAAAGCCGGATTTAAACGTTTAGACAACCTCACAAAGTGGATTAAATACGTGCTTTATGCGCAGATTTTGCTCGCTGTTTTAGCCATTATATTTCAGTTTATAGAGTATCAATTATTATCCGCTTTCCAGCAGGGGCTTTATGCCTCGCTAGCGAATGCTTATGGCGATGCTGAGCTGGCGATTGAGATACTCCAAACCATAGGCATTGCGTCCTTGATTGCCTTTATTGCTTCGGCACTGTTAATTCTACAGTGGATTTATAGGGCCAATGATAATGCCCGCCGACTTAATGCGCAGAATATGCACTATACACCGGCTTGGTCTATCGCTTATTACTTTATTCCTGTGTTTAATCTATGGAAACCCTATCAGGCAATGAAAGAAATTTGGCTGGCCAGTAGAAATCTCGTTGATGGAGATTTGTCAAAAAGCAGTCTCATTCTGCCACTTTGGTGGACGCTGTGGCTTGCCTCTAATCTCTTAGGTCAAGCTGTTTTCCGCTTATCGGCCAGTGCAGAAAAACTGCCTGAATTAATAAATCTTAATTTTATCTCACAAGCTTCTAATCTCATCGATATCCTGCTGGCGATAGTGACTTATACTATGATAAAGGCTATTTATAGAATGCAAAGCAGCCACAAATAATAAGCAGATTAAAGCGCCAGCCTTCGCTCAGATAAAAGCTATTCACTCCCCAGAACATCCACCATCATTACAAAGGATATGTCTGAGTCGTTACCTTTACAAAACTTGACCATTTTATTATAACTAAATGATATTAATATGTTATTTTGTTTTTTATTTTGAAATAAGCCTGATATTATCATCTGATTTTGTTAAAATATTTTTGGAAAATTCAATCGACTGTTACATTAACAGAGCCATGTCGCTCTAAGCGAGGATGTATGAAGACAAATAAGGATAAATACAGTATAGATAATACCGATTATACTGTCGGACAGGATAACGTTCAAAAATGGGGTTTTGATATACATAACCCTGTATTTGGTGCTAGTGCAGGTTTAATCTCACTCTTTTTAATTACAATTTTAGTTATCGATCCGGCAATATCAAAAGATTTTTTAGATGGTTTAAAATGGAACATTATAGGAACATTTGATAGCTTCTTTATGTGGTCGGCCAATTTTTTTGTAATCTTCTGTTTGGCATTAATTGTCTCTCCTTTCGGTAAAATTCGCTTAGGTGGCGACGATGCAAAAGCGGATCATTCAAGACTTTCCTGGATAGCGATGCTTTTTGCTGCAGGGATGGGGATTGGTTTGATGTTTTGGGGTGTTGCTGAGCCCGCAGCGTATTACACAGGCTGGTATGAAACGCCACTAAATGTAGTCGCTAATACACCGGCTGCAGCAGAGCTTGCATTAGGTGCAACTATGTACCACTGGGGATTACACCCTTGGGCGATTTATGGCGTAGTGGCCTTATCCTTATCATTCTTTGCTTATAATAAAGGCTTGCCGCTTTCAATACGATCTGCTTTTTATCCGATATTGGGAGACCGTACTTGGGGCTGGCCGGGACATATCATTGATGTGTTAGCCGTATTAGCCACATTATTTGGTCTAGCAACATCACTAGGCTTAGGCGCGCAGCAAGCTGCTGGCGGAATCCAGCATGTATTTGGCATTGAAGCCGACCTCACCCTGCAAATCACTATTATTGTGGTGGTGACTATGCTGGCTATTGTCTCGGTGGTACGTGGCCTTGAAGGTGGTGTTAAATTAATCAGTAATGTCAATATGTTAATTGCTGTTGTTTTAGTCGTTTTTGTTGCACTCGTGACCCTGGCGGTTTCGATCGGCTCTATCCCCACAACTATAATGGGTTATGTTAAGAATATTATCCCCTTGAGTAATCCAATGGGTCGCGATGACGAAGCCTGGATGCAAGGTTGGACGGTCTTTTATTGGGCATGGTGGATTTCATGGTCTCCTTTTGTGGGTATGTTTATTGCGCGGATATCGCGCGGCCGTACGGTACGTGAATTTCTTACCGCAGTAATGATTATACCAACAGCAGTCACTATTTTATGGATGTCTGTATTTGGTGGTGTCGCTATTGACCAAATTGTCAATAATGTCGGCATATTGGGGAGTGAAGGTTTAACGGACGTTTCGCTTGCCATGTTCCAGATGTTTGATGCTTTGCCATTAGGTAGCATCTTATCAATGATAGCTGTGCTACTGGTAATGGTTTTCTTTATTACCTCTTCCGATTCCGGTTCGCTGGTTATAGACAGTATTACTGCGGGTGGTAAAATTGATGCGCCGATTCCACAACGTATTTTTTGGGCAACAATCGAGGGTGCAGTTGCGGCTGTTTTACTCTGGGTTGGTGGCACTGAGGCGATTGAGGCATTACAAGCGGGTGCTATTTCGACTGGCCTACCCTTTACCATTATTCTATTAGTAATGTGTGTCAGTTTGTTGATGGGTATGCGCACAGAAAAAAATAAAAGCTAGTTTTTACTCGCGATAAAAAAAGCCGATGAATTATTCATCGGCTTTTTTTTTACCTATTAATCTTCGCTAATCAGCTTAGACTTTATAACCATAATTTTTTAATCGCAGTGTCAGGACTAAAATGATATTTAATTTGAGCCTGCAGTAATTCCGCAGTAGCAATTGCATCAGTTAAGGCATCATGAGGCGGATAAACGGGTAAGTTGTAACGAGCACGACTATCGGCAAGACGAATTGACTCTGGTCGTTTTTTGTTAAAGAAATTAAACAACCCCTGCGATTTACGCCGTTGCAAATTGGCCTCAATCTGCATGGTATCAATAACTGGAAATAGTATACCTTCATCAATCAAAATGCGTAAAGTGTGATCAAGAAAATCACGCTCAATACGACGATAATGCACCACCACCACTTTTCCGGCCAGTTCATCTAAAAGCTGCTCCAAAATCCTCAGAATATCAGGTGCATCTTGTAAATCCGAGTGGGTAATACCATGAATAATAATCGAGTTTTCTTGTAAATTATCCTGTGGATTGATGTACCATTCTTTTACTTTTCGGCAAAAAATACGCTGTAAATTAAAGGGCACCAGACCAATGCTAATAATACCGTTTTGCTGTGAATCTAAGCCTGTCGTTTCAAAATCCAGTGCGACAAAATCAATGTCACTTAATGGCGTTTCAGCGTGATAGGTTCCTGTCTTATAAAAATTCTTCAAACGTGAATCTTTACTGAGCTGCTCTTTTAACTGCAGAAAGGCTGCCCAGTTTAAAATCTCATGGTCATTGAAATTATTCATTATTTAACCTTTAAAATTTATTGCCACTATAACGATATTTTAAAAAGTTTTGCGCATTGCTAAGCACTAAAAAGGCATCTTTAAGATTACGCCTTTCAAAATCAGACATACTTTCTGGTTCAATATTATTATCCGGTTCAATCCCCGACTTTATATCCATTGCCTGATGACGTAAACGTACCAGAGAGAGAAGCTCCATTGCATGCTTTAGATCTTCGCCCTTTGATTTTGGCAAAATACCCGCTTCGATAATATCGTCTAAGCGTTCAAATGAGTTTTGCGATGGCGAGCCAATCGCCAGTGCATGCACGCGCACAAGATCCGCAAGCGGCGCCGTGCCACGACGTTTTAAATTAATTGAATTGTTATGGCGGCCGTCTTTTTCCATCACAAAATCTTTAAAGAAACCCAATGGAGGAGTCCGATTACGCGCATTTTGCGCCAAACAGGCAAGGAAACGGTTATTTTTCTTGGCTCTACGCAGGATAAAAGCATTTAACTGCTCAGCCCATTTTAACCTGCCATAAACACCCGTCAAATCAAAGAAAATAGAGCAGTTTAATAAAGCTTGCGGGTTTGGATTATCTATCCAGTCAGCAAAACAATCTTCCCACTGGGATTGTGTTTTACGGTACTCAGGATTGGTTGCCATAATATAACCCGTGCAGTAAGTGTAACCACAGGCGGCTAAACCATCACAAACAAACTCGGCTAACTGCTCGAAATATGGACCATGCAGATCGATCTGATAACTATTATCAAGAATAAGAGCATTATCCTGATCGGTGACCATAAGCTGTTCATCTCGAGCCATCGAGCCAAGCGCTAAAAAACAGTAGGGTATAGGGGGTGGGCCCAACTTTTCTTCTGCGAGCGTCAGTAAACGCTGCTTAAAGCTGCGGCCAATTTCAGACATTGCACGTCCAACCATATGAGAATTAGCATCCTCATTAACCATGCGTACAAAACAGTTTTTTAACTGCGCAGAAAGATGTGCTAAATCCTCGCTACTTTTTTGCTGGAAGATACTGCTTACAAATAACAAACTATTTTGCGATTCGTAACGGATAATATCTGCCACTTCAATCAGACCAATGGGTTTTTTGTTTTTTAGAATAGGTAGGTGATGAATGTTATAACGCAGCATAAGCAGCATCGCCTCAAAAATATAAGCGTTATGATCCAGTGAAATTAAATCAGTCGACATGACTTGTGAAATAGGATTATCAACACTTAATCCCAATGCAATAACGTTAGCGCAGAGATCATGTTCCGTAATAATACCCACGAAACTGCTACCCTCCTCATCCTCCGCATCAGGATCATTAATCAATGCTGCAGAAATATTTTCGCTGGCCATTATCTGCGCGACCGCTTGAATAGTGCTGCTGCGGGGAAGCACCAGTGGCGCTCTAGTCAGCAATGTTTTTACTTTGGACGTGGTCAGCGCTTTATCACTGTCGCTTTTACCTTTTACCGCCTGTTTTAAACGCATGCTGTCCTCTACCTCAACAAAGTCAGCGAAATCGTCATAAGATTCGCACAACTCATTGAAGACAGACTCAGGAATAACGTATAAAAGTGTGTCTTTTACCGCTTTGGCAGGAAAACGTACTTTATTATTCGTTAGCAACCCCATTTGTCCAAATAACTGCCCTTGATCAAGACGATTATAAAGTTCACCTTTACGGCGATATAACTCTACTACCCCACTGCGGATAATATACAGTTCATGAATTTTGTCATTAAAGTCAATAATCATGCTATCTGCACGGTAATAAGAGATTTCAACACTTTGCGCAACTTTAACTATTACTTGTTCAGGAAGCTGATCAAAAGGGGCGTACTGAGCAATAAAACTTTGAATTTCGAGTAGTTCGGCTGTCATTAATTGGCCTGCTAGTTGTTGATGACTGGAGCTTATGTTGATCTTCATGTAGATATTATAGGAGTAAAAGGTCAGCCCCTAATTTACAGGCATATCATCGCGTAATAATAGTAAAAAAACTAAGGCATGCAGATCTCTCTGTCTCAAATAACAACGTTAAATAACAAAGTCGAATAGAGATACGCCCCACCGCTGGATGATGATCTGAATCTGCATATTATACCAAACCCATTAAATTTATGCCCATTTATGCTGGTTTGGGCTTAAAGTTATTACAGATATAAAACTTTACAGCAACAGGGTGATCATATGCAGCAATACGGGCAAGACAGATTTAACCTCAAGCGGTTTATTGACGCGCAGGATATATGCTACGCAAGGGTTCAAAAAGAACTCACACAGGGGAAAAAGGGTTCGCACTGGATGTGGTTTATCTTCCCGTAAATTGATGGACTGGGGTGCAGCCCAACAGCAAAAAAATATGCCATAAAGTCTTTAGAAGAAGCAACAGCATATTTAGAAGATCCCATATTGGGGAAAAGATTAATTGAATGTACCCGTTTAGTGATGTCTATTGAAAATAGCAGTGCCCAAAAAATATTTTCTTTCCCTGATTATTTAAAATTCCACTCATCGATGACTCTGTTTGCCAGTACAGAGAAAAGTCCTGATATTTTTAAAAATACGCTGCTTAAGTTTTTTGGTGGACTGACAGACAAAAAATCTGTGGATATTTTAAATAATACCAATTCCACTAATTAGATGATCTATTTAGGCGCCGGAAAAACGCATGAAAGCAAGGCATTGATTGCAGTAACTAGTTATTCTAATTATAAAATAAATAACAAAGACTAAAACGTAGTTTTATGTCTAGCTAGCATGTGTTTTAACAAGCATAAATAGGCATGAATTTAATGGATTTGGTATAAAACCGAGGTAACAGATAAAGATGACCTAACAGCGTTATAAAAATAGGTAACCGCAGAGTCCATTTCAGGTGGACTCTGCGGTTACTTCTTGGCATGCTCTTTTCTGTGATGTTACTTTTTCAAAAAGGCAGCTTGAGCGGCTTGAACAGTAGTAAATAAAGCGATCCGCTGATCCCTCTTCAACCTAGCTTTGATAAGCGCCCGTGCAACCGGTCGGTTCATATTGCTGAGGTGAATTTTAGTACCGGAAGCGTTACATTCCTCGATTAACTTTAATAATGATGAGATACCACCCGAATCAATCATCGAGGCATTTTCTAGATTTAATAAAATCCCATCACATTCCTGCGTTAATAAGAAGCCTAACTCACCAAAAATCCTATCAGCAGCAGCAAAAAACAGCGGACCATTAATATCAAAAACTTTAAATAATTGACCCGCGGGTTGCACTGAATAATATTTTTCAGTGGTATTTTTAAGCTCAGTCAATTCTGACATGCTGCGCACAAATAATAATGAAGCGAGCAAAATACCGGCGATAATAGCAATTACCATATCAAACAGAATAGTCAGTGAAAAACAGGTAAGAAACACCGCAATATCACTTTTACTGGCTGTTTTTAAGAGGTTCAGTGATTTGTGAAATTCGCCCATTTTCCATGCCACGATAAGCAATAAAGCCGCCATACTTGGCATTGGAATATAAGATAAAAGAGGGGCCGCGAATAAAATAGCCAATATAATAAAAATCCCATGGAAGACCCCGGACAATGGGCTTTTGGCGCCGCTTTTATAATTTGTAGCAGATCGGGCAATGGCACCGGTCGCCGTGATCCCGCCTAGAAAAGGGGTAACAATATTACCGATACCCTGACCCAATAATTCACTGTTTGCGCTATGGCGCGTTTGGCTCATTTCATCAAGGACGACGGCACAAAGTAGCGATTCGATTGCCCCGAGCGCAGCGATCGCAACTGCAGCAGAGAGCAGATCAGTAAAGAGTGAAAGATTCCAGATTAAGACAGGGTCGCCAGGTAACTGCCGCAGCCAGGGAAGCTCAAAATTGGGCAGAAAAGGAGGAATACCGTGACCCATTGAGCCATCAGGAAATAAAAATTGATAAGTTGAGCCAATGGTTGCAACGGGCAGATGTATTGATTCAAGCACTACTGCAGCTACCCCGCCAACCACAAGCGCAGGTAAATGTGGCGGAATTGATTTGACAAAATAGGGCCAGATAATCAATACCAACAGGGTGATTGCACCAACAAATAACGAAGTAATATCAAATCCAGGTATCTCGGCAATTAATACCCCCACTTTTTCATAAAAATGGGTAGGGAACTCAGTGATTTCTATACCGATAAATTCATCAACCTGCAAAATGGCAATGACCACGGCAATCCCCCCCGTGAAACCTAAGGTAACGGCTTGCGGTACATATTCAATATATCGCCCCAGCCGTAAAAAAGCCATCGCGAGCAGCAGGATACCCGATAGCACAGTGGTAACCAGTAAACCAGATAAGCCATATTGAAAAACAATAGGTTGAATAATCACCACAAAGGCAGCAGTCGGCCCTGAAACGCTAAAGCGTGAGCCCCCCACCAGAGGAATCAAAATACCCGCTACGGCTGCGGTGTAGAGACCATACTGCGGTGGAACCCCGGAAGCAATAGCCAGTGCCATTGCCAGCGGAATAGCGA
Source organism: Psychromonas ingrahamii 37 (assembly GCF_000015285.1). Lineage (NCBI taxonomy): Bacteria > Pseudomonadati > Pseudomonadota > Gammaproteobacteria > Alteromonadales > Psychromonadaceae > Psychromonas > Psychromonas ingrahamii. The sequence goes on along the minus strand of NC_008709.1, from coordinate 1,211,137 downwards.
TAATTCCAACGGAAATCCCGGACAATAAATCTTTGAGCAGATCATGCCGTGAGTAAGTATTGTTTATAAAAGATTCGCGCATCGCATAAGCGATACGCAGAGAAAACAGGTGGGCACGATGGGACAAGGTCTGACCTTCACTTATATTCGGCTAGTTAGGAAGGACTAATGCTACTACTAATAATAGATAATTCAATATTAATTTTATAAATATCAAATAATTATAAGCAGGATATCGGGGCTCCAATGGATAATTAACACTAGGCTCGTCTACCGCCATGCTAGAGAAGACAAGGTACTAAGCCAATTTATCGGAGATCTTCTCAAAGCAGACTTGGCGGATAAGTGCTTGTCATATTAGTATAATTAGCGTTTAATAATCTATTATTATTTAAAGGGTTATTTTCTTATGGATAAATTTTACCTGAACAGTTTATGCCCATACCAGGAAAACGACTGGTAATAAGCAGTCTGGTAGAAACACTATATTTTCAGATTAAGTTGAGATTGATGAAAATGAAAAAAGTCATGATTAGCCTGTTGGCTATAGTACTCACCTTTGCTTTTAGCAGCGTAGAAGCAAAGTCCGATCACGAAAAATCACTTCCACCTGGATTGCAAAAGAAAGTGGCACGTGGAGGCAGCCTGCCTCCCGGTTGGCAAAAAAAGCTTGCCGTTGGTGAAAAACTGGAAAGACAAGTCTATGACAGTGCTGATATTGTTTTTCCTGTTGACGACCAGGGGATAATAACCATAAAAGTTGAAGGTAGGGTTATTAGGCTAATTAAGGAATCACTGGATATTGTCGAAATTTTGCAGTAAGCATAACGCAGTCAACATAACAGTGCAGTTTGAACCTATAAAACAGCGTATCTTTTGGGTTTACTGAGTATCCTTGTCTGCCAAATAAAAACATCCGCAACAAGTTAATACTATAACCCTCATTCAACTTCTCAACGCCAAGATAAATAACATAAAAACAGACAAAAGCTTGCTTGAAAATAGTGTGCATTAACCCATCTTTATGAAGTAATGCATGATTGACTAAAAAACATTAGCGCAATCGTTAATAACCCCCTATCACCAGTAAGATATTAATGCTTTTTTATTAAAAATAAGAATAAAATCCATTCTGTTTTCTTGTCTTATTTCTGCTAAAATCTCGCTTCAATTAGTAGTAGGAGAATTATTTATGACAGACAATAGCCAAGTTAAAGTGATCGTCGGAATGTCCGGCGGTGTAGATTCCTCAGTATCTGCGTATTTATTACAGCAGCAGGGGTATCTGGTCGAAGGGCTATTTATGAAAAACTGGGAAGAGGATGATACCGATCAGTATTGCGCCGCAGCCCAAGACCTTGAAGATGCACAGTCTGTCTGTGATAAATTAGGCATTCCACTACATACTATTAATTTCGCAGCAGAATACTGGGACAATGTATTTGAGCATTTTCTTGCCGAATACAAAGCGGGTCGTACGCCAAATCCGGATATTATGTGTAATAAAGAAATTAAATTTAAAGCATTTTTAGAGTTTGCCGCAGAAGATCTCGGTGCAGATTATATTGCCACGGGTCATTACGTGCGCCGTCGTGAAGTTGATGGTCACGTACAATTATTACGCGGTTTAGATAATAATAAAGACCAAAGCTACTTTCTCTATGCGATTGGTGAAAAACAAATTGCCAAAAGTCTGTTCCCTGTCGGTGAATTAGAAAAGCCGGAAGTGCGCCGAATAGCAGAACAACAAGATTTGATCACCCATAATAAAAAAGACAGTACGGGTATCTGTTTTATTGGAGAACGTAAATTTACTGATTTTTTACAGGAATATTTACCAGCACAACCGGGTGATATTGTGACACCGACCGGCGAAGTCATTGGTCAGCATCAGGGTTTGATGTATCACACCCTTGGCCAACGTAAAGGTTTAGGTATTGGCGGTTTACAAAACTCCAATGAAAATCCCTGGTATGTTGTTGGCAAAGATATGGACAACAACCGTTTATTGGTTGCCCAGGGTGCGGATCATCCTGCACTGTTCTCCTACGGTTTGATTGCCAAACAGTGTGATTGGGTTGACAGAACACCTAAAAAATCAACCTTTAGATGTACAGTCAAAACGCGTTACCGCCAACAAGATATCCCATGCACTGTCACGCCGCTTGATGATGATACATTAAAGGTTATTTTTGACACAGCCCAAGCGGCAGTAACTCCGGGGCAGTCAGCAGTATTTTATAACGATGAAGTATGTTTAGGTGGCGCGATCATTGAAGAGCATTTGCAAAAGTAATTTTTGAAAAGATCCTAACTAACTGTATTAACATATTAATAGAGAAAATTTATGTCATTTAACAATATAGAATCTCGTTGTCTCGCTTTTGCAGCCATCTGCCAGGCGGCTTATCTTCTTGATAAAATAGCAACCAAAGGATTATGCCCCGATGCGGTTGCTTTTGATGCTTCTTTACAATCAATTATGCGCGTTGAAAGTGACTCTCCAATAGAGATCTTTGGTGGTTATGACGTACTTGAAGTTGGTTTTAAAAGCATGATTGAGCAATTGGATAACGGTAGTAATAGCCGCAATATGCAGGTCACTAAATATATTATCGGTATGATAAGCCTTGAGAAAAAACTGAGTAATAACAGTTCAACACTTAATCTCCTCAGCCAACGTATCAATCAGGTTCAACGTCAACTGGCCCATTTTGATATTAATGACAGCAGTGTACTGAGTAACTTAGATTCTATCTATAAAGATCTTATCAGTACCTTAGGGCCCAAGATTCAAATCAATGGCAGTCCTACCTGCCTGCAACAAGAACATACTCAGCACAAAATCCGCGCATTATTATTAGCCGGTGTACGTGCCGCGGTATTATGGCGTCAACTGGGCGGTAAACGTCGTCAACTAATTTTTTCCCGTAAGGCGATGATCCACCAAACAAAACAAAATTTACACCGTGTTTGAACATATTTATATAACTATACCTCAACCTGCACTACATAATATCAGGAGCAACAAATGGAACTTTCAGGACTAACAGCTGTATCACCAGTTGATGGCCGTTACGGTAGCAAAACCCAACTTTTACGCACCATTTTCAGCGAATTTGGTTTAATCAAATTCCGCGTGCAAGTTGAGGTTCGCTGGTTACAAAAGCTGGCTGAAACTGCTGATATCGCAGAAGTTCCTGCTTTCTCAGCGGATGCTAATGCACATCTTGATGCTATTGTATCTGAGTTCAGTGAGGCGGATGCTGCCCGCATTAAAGCCATTGAAGCGACAACGAACCATGATGTTAAAGCGGTTGAGTACTTCTTAAAAGAGAAAGTTGCAAATGTTGCTGAATTGAATGCTATTTCGGAATTTATCCACTTTGCCTGTACTTCTGAAGATATTAACAATCTATCTCATGCATTAATGCTTACTACCGCTAAAAAAGACGTTATTCTTCCTTACTGCAATAAAATTATTGCGGCGATCGCGGCTAAAGCACATGAATATAAAGCAATGCCAATGATGTCCCGTACCCATGGTCAGCCAGCTTCTCCAACAACAATGGGTAAAGAAATGGCTAACGTTGTTGCACGGTTACGACGTCAAGTAAAACAAATTGAAGCAACAGAAATGTTAGGTAAAACGAATGGCGCGGTGGGTAACTACAACGCTCACCTGAGCGCTTACCCAGAAGTGAACTGGGAAGAGTTTGCTGAACAGTTTGTGACCAGCTTAGGGGTGACATTCAATCCTTATACGACGCAAATTGAACCACATGACTACATCGCCGAGCTGTTTGATGCGATTGCACGTTTTAATACTATTCTTTTAGACTTTGACCGTGACGTATGGGGTTATATCTGCCTTGGCCACTTCAAACAAAAAACCATTGCCGGTGAAATTGGCTCTTCAACCATGCCGCATAAAGTTAACCCGATTGATTTTGAAAATTCTGAAGGTAACTTAGGCCTAGCAAACGCGCTCTTTGATCACTTAGCGGCAAAACTGCCCGTTTCTCGCTGGCAGCGTGATTTGACGGATTCAACAGTATTACGTAACTTAGGTGTTGCAATCGGTTACTCTGTTATTGCCTATGAAGCAAGTTTAAAAGGTATCAGCAAGTTAGAAGCAAACGAAGCAAACATGCTAAAAGATCTGGATTCAAACTGGGAAGTATTAGCAGAGCCAATCCAAACAGTAATGCGTCGTTACGGTATTGAAAAACCCTATGAAAAATTGAAAGAATTAACCCGTGGCAAACGTGTTGATGGTCCTGGTATGGCGCAGTTTATCGATACACTTGATCTCACTGATGCGGTTAAAGCAGAGCTTAAGGCGATGACACCCGCTAATTACATCGGTCAGGCAATAAACTTAGTCGATAAATTAACTGACTAAAAGTAATTGAAGAGCAATTTGCTCTTAATATTGTGATTAAATGATAAGGCAGCCTGAGGTTGCCTTTTTTGTTTATTATCTACTATCCCCAAAGCATCATCCCGGTGAGCTGCAAATTTTTTAACGAGGTAATATGTTCGAACTTAATTTAGATATTAACGATTTTCTTGACACCTACTGGCAGAAAAAACCAACCGTTATCAAACAAGGTTTTGTTGATTTTGAAGATCCGATTATGCCCGATGAAATGGCCGGATTAGCAATGGAAGAAGAGCTTGAGAGCCGCCTTATTTATCAAGAGGATGGTGAATGGCAAGCACTGAGCGGTCCTTTTACAAGCTTTGAAAGATTGGAAAATGATGGTGCAACATTATTAGTACAAGCAGTGGATCACTGGCATCCCGATGCACAGGAGTTAATACGACCTTTCCGCTTTTTACCTAACTGGCGGATTGATGATCTAATGATCAGCTACTCCACGCCAAAAGGTGGAGTAGGCCCACATATTGATAATTATGATGTATTTATTATTCAAGGCCTTGGAAAACGCCATTGGCGGGTTGGTGATAAAGGAGCATTACCAGAATTTGCTGCCCATGATGCACTTAAACATTGTGAGTCCTTTGATGCCATTATTGATGTCGAACTTGAACCGGGTGATATTCTGTACATTCCCGCCGGTTATCCACATGAAGGTTATTCGATTGAAACATCACTTAATTACAGCATCGGATTTCGTGCCCCTGATCAAAATGATCTATTAAGCAGTTTTACCGATTACTGTATCGATACGAATCCAGCACCAGAACGTTATGCAGACAAGGAAATGTTATTACGTGAAAAGCCGGGGCAAATTGAAACTCCCGAGCTTAACGAATTACACCGTATCATGTTAGCCAATTGTGCAACGCCAGAAATGCTTATGCCTTGGTTTGGCCGTATGATTAGCGAAGCTAAACATGATCTTGATATAGCCGAACCCGAGCAACCTCATACGGCACAATCTATATTAGAGCAGCTGGAAGAGGGAGCACAATTTGTAAGGTTAGGTGGATTACACGCGGTCTACTTTGAACAAGCCCCGGAATTACTGTTTATTAATGGAGAGCAATTTAATTGTGAAGGTTTTACCGAGTTAGGGCATCATCTTTGCGATCAAGATGAGGTCGGTGGTGAATTATATGATCTGTTAATTGAAAATAAAAATGCGCTAATACTATTTACTGATTTAGTGAATCAGGGTTACTGGTATGCAGCTTAAGTACACTTAGCTTTGAATAATTTACAATATTTTTAAAATCAATATATATTAATAAGCAGGGCTATCCCCTGCTTATTAATAGATTCAATTCAAATATAAACAGCCCCTATTTATACACTCTGTGCAAAGCGATAAAACAGCTTTTAATCTGATCATTATCAGTTAAAAAAATAAAGCCACAGATAATATAACGAGTGAGCGAAATTAATGATCAGTCATCTAGATGAACAATAAGTAAATCTATAGGAGAAGTGTCCACTAGCTCACGCACTGAAGAGACAACACGGCTCCAAAAATTATGATGGTGTCCACAAACGAGCAGGTCAACATCCATTTTTCGAATAGTTTGTTCCAATTTATAACGCAATCCACCGCTTACGACCAATGTATTTGTAATAGGGTAATCAGCCCGATCAGCTAATGCCTGCAACTGCCGTTGTAATTCCTCTTTCGATGCACTCTTCGAATTAGATATCTCTTCAGCAGGCGTTTCATCACACTCCCTTAAAATAGAAAAGTTCTCTGTACAACTGAGATCCACATGAATGAATGAAACTTTAGCGCCCGTCGCTTTTGCTAATGATAACGCTCGATCAATGACTTGTTGGTTGATTTTAGTTAAATTAACAGTAACTAAAATATGCTCATAGTTCATCATTTTCTCCACCTTCAGCTTTCTCTCTTAAGATTAGCACCAATGCCAATTAATTCATTACAATACTCTTTTAAAATGCCCCAAAAAAACCTTGAGTTCTTAGCCAACTTTGTGTGGATAGCTATTTTTGATTGAAATTTTTATATTTTTTTTGCCGTACAGGAATCAGTAAAATCAGATTTTTGACAGCAGGTTATTGAGCTTATAACGCTAAATTGACCTCTGCTAACGACCAGAATCCCTTTTTATCAGCAACCCCACACGGTTTTAGCAATATCTATCAGGGCGTTACAACGCTTAAAAGGACTAATAACCTTATGTACTGGCTCTAGGAGGCAAGCAAAAAACAGTATTGAAATCCTGTTTTTAAATCCTGTGTTAAAACAATAATAAGATGAATGATAAGCTGCAATTGCCTGAAGGTGTAACTAAAATAAAGCAGTATGTATATTATCTGTTATGCCGAGAGGCAGTAATGTTTTAGTCAGTTGAGGATGCGTCGGGACTGCCAATATTTGGAACGCCAATAGCTATTATTTAATACGGAGATCATCACCCCCTGGCTGCTGGAAGCGTGTAAAAATAGACCATTACCAATAAAAATACCAACATGATTATCAGTTAAACTTGTTTTGAAAAACACCAAGTCACCCACCTGTAATTTACTTTTATTAATAAGATAACCTTGCCGAGATTGTCTTTTAGTGGTGCGCGGCAATTTTAGATTGAAACTGCTTAAGTAGATTTTTTGTATCAAGGCTGAACAATCTATACCCTGCTTATTCGTTCCGCCAAAGCGATAGGGAGTACCTTCCCAAATATCAAATTCATTACGTAATAAAACACTGGCGACCTCTTCCATCAATGTTCCATCTGTTATTTTTTTAAAAGATTCTGATTGCCCCGCAACAGGGGAAGAACTCGAACATGCACTCAGCATGATTAATAAAATAATAGAGCAGCAGCTCACCTTTAACTTATTTACCATCAATGCAATTCACCTTAATGTAGTTACTAAATCCTAGTTATTTTTTACTAAAGCTTCCATCATTTGTATATGCTGATCGTTATCATTCAAGCATCGAATATAGTCGTATTTTTCACCACTACGGTCTAAAAATAATGCTTTATTTTCGATCGACAATGATCTTAAATAAAATTTTCTAAGGCTTAAATATACAGGGGATGATCATGGTAATCATGGACAAAATTAATAGCGGTAAAATAACAACGTTTAATAAGGCTAGCAAAAATCAACAAGGTTGATCGAATAAAATAACATGAAATTGGTGAACACTCTTTTTCAATGAAGAGTTTGGTACCCCTAAGTTAACCAGTAGAACGGCGGTTTTTTTACCCATTTTTTGTCTATTTCTTACGGCACAATAAAAAAGGGGCTAAATGCCCCTTATTTTATGTCATAAAATCCATTAACCAAGAACAGTTGCTAACTCAGCACTGATAACGTCAACAGTTTTAGTGCCATCAAATTTATGATATTCGCCATTACCCTGCCCAGCTTCATTTTTATAATAAGCAACAAGCGGCTCCGTCTGAGTATGGTAAATATCAAGACGTTTACGCACGGTTGACTCTTCATCATCAGGACGAATCGACAGGTCATCACCAGTTACATCATCTTTATCCGCTACTTTTGGCGGGTTGTAAACAATGTGGTAAGTACGACCAGAACCCGCATGGACACGACGACCCGCCATACGTTTAACTATCTCTTCATCTGGCACATCAAATTCAAGTACGAAATCAACCGCAACACCAGCTGTTTTCATTGCATCAGCCTGTGGGATAGTACGAGGGAATCCATCAAGTAGGAAACCTTTAGCACAGTCTTCTGCGCTAATACGCTCTTTTACTAAATCAATAATTAATTCATCAGAAACAAGTTGCCCTGCGTCCATTAGCTCTTTTGCTTTTAAACCAAGTTCTGTGCCTGCTTTTGCTGCTGCACGTAACATGTCACCCGTAGAGATTTGCGGAATGCCATATTTGTCCATCATAAATTGAGCCTGTGTACCTTTTCCGGCACCTGGAGCACCTAACAAGATAATGCGCATCTTACATCCTTTGTAATAAATAAATTGAAAGCGAAATTTACACTTTTTAGGTAAATTTCTCAAGGTGATATGCCCAAACTTGCAGGGCGATACAAAGAATATTAGATCTAAGTTCAATATACAAAATAGGATTCTTTGACTTTAGCATTCGATTAGATAAAAAAAAGACCAACATAAGTTGGCCTTTTAAATAAACTAACGAGCAGGATTAAGCGAGTAGCAGCTTGTTGATGCGGCCAACAAATTCAGAAGGATCATCTAAACTGCCTTTCTCAGATAAAATTGCTTGTTCAAGTAATAGTTCTGACCACTGGGCAAATAAGTCTTCATCAGCCATATCAGCTAATTTAACAATCATTACATGTTCAGGATTCAGTTCAAAGACGGGTTTGCTCTCTGGTACTGGTTGTCCCATTTGAGCCATTAATTTAGCCATTTGTGTGCTCATATCATCGTTGTCAGCTACGATACAAGAAGGCGTTGATGTTAGGCGATGCGTTAAACGTACATCTTTAACTTTATCACCTAAGACAGCTTTTACACGCTCAACAAAGCTGGCAAATTCAGTTTCTTGTTTTTCTTGTTCTTTTTTCTTTTCTTCACTGTCAAGCTTACCTAAATCAAGATCTCCCTGGGTAACAGAAGTAAAAGTTTTGCCATCATATTCAGGTAAATGGCTTAATAACCATTCATCAATACGATCTGAAAGTAATAATACTTCGATACCTTTTTCACGTAACACTTCTAAGTGAGGACTATTTTTTGCCGCATTAAAACTATCAGCAGTAATGTAATAAATCTTATCTTGTCCTTCAGTCATACGGCTGATATACGCATCTAAAGAAACAGTTTGTTCAGTTGAATCAGTTTCAGTCGAAGAGAAACGGAATAGCTTGCCGATTTTTTCTTTGTTTGATGAATCTTCAGCAGGACCTTCTTTTAATACTTGACCAAACTCTTTCCAGAACAGGTTGTATGCGTCATCATCTTTTTTAGCAAGCTTGGTAAGCAAATCAAGAACACGTTTAGTACATCCGCTGCGTAACTTGGCGGTAACACGTGTATCTTGTAAGATTTCACGAGAAACATTTAATGGTAGGTCGTTTGAGTCAAGCACACCTTTTACAAAACGTAAGTAAGTTGGCATGAACTGCTCTGCATCATCCATAACAAAGACACGTTGAACATACAGTTTTAGACCATGCGCTTTTTCACGGTTCCAAAGATCATAAGGAGCACGTTTAGGGATATAAAGTAAGCTTGTATAGGCTTGCTCACCTTCAACTTTGTTGTGGCTCCATGTTAGAGGATCTTCAAAGTCATTAGCAATATGTTTATAAAACTCTTTATATTCTTCATCTTTAAGTTCGCTCTTAGAGCAACTCCAAAGTGCTGTCGCTTTATTGACGGCTTCCCAAGTTGCTTCTGTCGCAGGAACTTTTTCGCCATCAGAACCTTCAGACTCTTCAGTTGCTTCTTTGAACATTTCAACAGGAATACTGATGTGATCAGAATATTTAGAAACAATACCACGTAATTTGTAGTCATTTAAAAATTCAGTTTCATCATCTCGAAGGTGAAGCGTTATTTCAGTACCACGACCCGCTTTTTCTATATCAGCAACGGTGTAATCTGACTCGCCAGTAGAAATCCAGCAGGTACCTTGAGAAGCTGGCTCGCCCGCTTTACGCGTATTAACAGTGACTTTGTCTGCAACAATAAATGAAGAATAAAAACCAACACCAAACTGACCTATAAGTTGCGAATCTTTAACTTGATCACCAGAAAGTTGCTCAAAGAAATCACTGGTACCTGATTTTGCAATAGTACCTAAGTGTTCGATAACTTCATCTCGGCTCATACCGATACCATTATCACTAATAGTAATAGTTTTAAGATCTGCATCAAAGCTCAAACGAACACGTAAGTCACCATCATTTTCAAATAAAGAACCGTCAGAAAGTGCTTTAAAACGTAACTTATCGGCAGCATCTGCTGCATTAGAGACAAGTTCACGTAAGAATATTTCTTTATTGGAATATAAAGAATGAATCATTAACTTAAGAAGTTTGCCGGTATCCGCGCTAAAAGTATGATTTTGTTGATGTTCCATAATATCTATTTCTCTCAGATTTAGCCTAAACAAGACTTTGGTATAAACGATGAAAATAAAATGGGGTCATAGGATAAGATTTCAAGGTCCACAAGATGTTTTTTACAAAATAAACTTAACGAGGCATGTGCTAAATAATGACAATATAGTTAATTAATTGATCTGTTTATATTTTCAGGTCTGCTTGCAATACAGCCAGCACACCTGAAGTCACATTTCCAAAAACACCATTGGCATAGCAATTAATATTAAGCTGTCAAGCCATATTCTGAGCTAACCATAAGCAGGAGATTGTAAATTTAAACTCAAACTACAATTGGACAATTAACATATCTATTAATGATGAGTTCACCAACTTGCGTACCGAAGAGAGTAAACGGCTCCAAAAGTCGTGATGGTGTCCGCACACTAATAAGTCAGCACCTATCTCCTTAACGGTTACCTGCAGATTTTTATTTAAATCACCGCTTACAAATAAAGTATTAGTGATAGGATAATCAATTTGTTTAGCTAATTCTTGTAACTCTTTTTCCAATATAATGCTTCTTCCACTAATGGGCGCTAATTTATTAAACTCTGAATAACTTAACCCTGTGAAATTATCTGCATAATCTACATCAACATAAAT